>JADCGS010000033.1 GCA_020248865.1 Burkholderiales bacterium
CCCCAGACCCCAGACCCCAGACCCCAGACCCCGGACCCCAGACCCCAGACCCCAGACCCCAGACCCCGGCCCCGGCCCGGGCCCGGGCCTCCGCCGCCCGGGCCGCACTGTCGTCGGGAGGCGACAGCGCGGCGGCTAAGCTACGCGTCCCTGTGTTGCCGGCCGCCCGCCATGGACGCTGCGCTTCTGCTGTTGCTCATCTTCATCAATGGTCTGTTCGCGATGTCCGAGATCGCGCTGGTGACCGCGCGCAAGGCGCGGCTGCAGGCGCTGGTCGAGGACGGCGATCTGGGGGCCGCCGCGGCGCTCGCGCTCAACGAGCACCCGACCCGGTTTCTCTCGACCATCCAGGTGGGCATCACCTCGATCGGCGTGCTGTCGGGCATCGTCGGCGAGGCCACGCTGGCCGAGCCGCTGGGCCGCTGGCTGGTGGCGACTTTCGCCCTCGATCCCGAGACCACCCGCTGGGTGGCCACCGCGCTGGTGGTGGTGCTGGTGACCTATGCCTCGATCGTGCTGGGCGAGCTCGTGCCCAAGCGCGTTGCCCAGATGGGGCCCGAGCGCATCGCCCGGCTGGTGGCGCGGCCGATCCGCGGACTGGCGGCGTTCGCCTCGCCGTTCGTGCGCCTGCTGTCGTTCTCCACCGAGGTGCTGCTCAGGCTGCTGCGGGTGCGCGACACCAGCGCCAATGCGGTGACCGAGGAGGAGATCCAGGCCCTGATCGAGGAGGGCTCGGAGTCCGGCGTGATCGACGAGCAGGAGCGCGCCATGGTGCGCAACGTGTTCCGTCTGGACGACCGCCAGATTGCCGGCCTGATGACGCCGCGCTCGGACATCGTCTACCTCGACCTCGAAGACCCGATCGACGACAACCTCGCCAAGGTGGTCGCCTCCGAGCACGCCCGCTTTCCGGTCTGCCGCGGCAGCCTGCGCGACGTGGTGGGCGTGGTGAGTGCGCGCCAGCTTCTGCGGCAGTCCGTGCAGGACCGCAAGGTCGACCTGACCGCCGCGCTGCAGCCGGCGGTGTTCGTGCCCGAGTCGCTGACCGGCATGGAGCTGCTCGAGAACTTCCGTTCGGCGCCCTCGCACACCGCGCTGGTGGTGGACGAGTACGGCGAGGTGCAGGGGCTGGTGACGCCGCAGGACCTGTTCGAGGCCATCGCCGGCGAGTTCAAGACCACCACGCCCGACGACGCCTGGGCGGTGCAGCGCAAGGACGGCAGTTGGCTGCTCGACGGCCTGATCCCGATCCCCGAACTCAAGGACCGCCTGAACCTGGACAGCGTGCCCGAAGAGGAGCTGGGCCGCTACAACACCCTGTCCGGGATGATGATGCTGCTGCTGGGTCGCGTGCCGCACACCTCCGATGCGGCCGACTGGGAGGGCTGGCGCTTCGAGATCGTCGATATGGATCGCAAGCGCATCGACAAGGTGCTCGCCACCCGGCTGCCGGAGCCCGTCGAGGCGAGCGGCTGAACAGGACGGGCCGCCGGATTCGGCCCTTGCCGCGGCGGGGCTTCTGGTGGCCTTGTCCAGCCTGCGTTCAGAGCAAGACCGTACAAGGTGCCGCGGGCCCCGCCCCGGCGCGTTGGCGCCGGTGATCTAGGTCAATCGGACGCGCATACCTCCATGGGAGCATCCCTTTCGTGAGCGCGACGGGAGGGAACCTGGGACGCGCCCGCCAACCGACCGCGCGCCGCCCGACCGGCCGCGCGGCACCAGCCAATCGCGGAATCGTCATGCGGCCCCTGTTGATCCTCGCGCTGATTCTTGCGGCAGCGCTCGGCACGGCCGATCCGGCAGCAGCCCAGGCCGGACCGAACGATGCGTGCCTGATGTGCCACAGCGACCTGAGCGCCAAGGGCAGCACCGGCAAGGTCATCGGTGTCGACAAGGCCAAGTTCGGCGCCTCGGCGCACGGCGGCTTCGTCAAGTGCGTCGACTGCCACACCGACACGGCGGTGGACAAGCTGCCGCATGCGCCCCAGCTCGAGCCGGTTGCCTGCCAGAGCTGTCATGCGCAGGCCGTGGCCGAGTACCAGGGCACCCCGCACGCCAAGCCGGGGGCCGGCGGCAAGGCGGCCGTGGCCGACTGCGCGAGCTGCCACGGCGCCGCGCACGAAGTGCTGAAGTCGACCCAGACCGCCTCGCTGACGCACCGCCTGAACATCCAAACCACCTGCGGCAGTTGCCACGGCAGCCAGCCGGTGGCGCAGCAGGCGGCCATGCCGGGCGGCAACGTGCAGGCCAAGTACCACGACAGCATCCACGGCCAGTTGCTCAAGGGCCAGGGCGGCTACTCCGAGCAGGCGCCCAACTGCGTGTCCTGCCACGGCGCCCACGGCATCCTGCCCAAGGGCGACGAGAAGAGCCGGGTGGCGCGCGCCAACATCGTCGACACCTGCGGCGGCTGCCACCAGCGCGAGAAGATCGTGTTCGACAAGGGCGCGCACGGCAAGCTGCGCCAGGCCGGCATCACTGCCGGTCCCAACTGCGCCGACTGCCACGGCTCGCATGCCATCCCGGCCAGCACGCAGTCCGACTGGCAGGTGGCGACGATCAACCAGTGCGGCGGCTGCCACTCCGACCTGCTCAAGAGCTATCACCTGACCTACCACGGCAAGGTGACCAACCTCGGCTTCAGCCAGATGGCCACCTGCGCCTCCTGCCACGGCGCGCACGACGTACGCCCGGCGAGCGACCCGCTGTCGCCGACGCACAAGGACAACATCGTCGCCATGTGCGGCAACTGCCACCAGAACTCGAGCGTGCAGTTCGCCTCCTGGGACCCGCATCCGCAGCCGGCCAACCGCGAGCGCAGCATCACGCTGTACTACACCAGCATCTTCATGAACGTCCTGCTGGCCGGCGTGTTCGCCTTCTTCGGCCTGCATACCCTCCTGTGGGCCTACCGCTCGTTCCGGGTGGTGCAGGAGCGCCGGCGCAAGGGCGGCGGCCACGGCTGAGGCAAGGGATCAAGGAGAGCACCACATGGCCAGCACGTCCGTACCGATCGGCAGCACCGCCCACTCGACCGTCGAGAGCGGCCGCTTCTACCGCCGCTTCAAGCCGTACCAGCGGCTGATGCACGCGATCCTGATGTTCACGTTCATCGGCTGCTCGCTGTCGGGCCTGCCCCTGCTGTTCCCGTACACCGGCTGGGCCGAAGGCCTGGTGCGGCTGTTCGGCGGCTTCGAGGGCGCGGCGCTGGTGCACCGCGTGTGCGCCACGCTGATGTGCGTGGTGTTCGCCCTGCATGTGCTCGAAGTGGTGATCCGCATCGCCCGCGACGGCCTGCTCAACGTCCTGTGGGGCCCGAACTCGATGGTGCCGCAGCCGGTGGACATCGTGCAGATGTTCCGGCATGTCAAGTGGTTCGTGGGCAAGGGCGAGCGGCCCCAGTTCGACCGCTACACGTACTGGGAGAAGTTCGACTACATGGCGGTGTTCTGGGGCATGTTCATCATCGGCGGCTCGGGCCTGCTGCTGTGGTTCCCGGAGTACTGGTCGTCGTGGGGACTGCCCGGCTGGGCCTTCAACATCGCCACGCTGGTGCACGGTCACGAGGCGCTGCTGGCGATCGGCTTCATCTTCACCATCCACTTCTTCAACGGCCACCTGCGGCCGGAAAAATTCCCGATGGACAAGGTGGTGTTCACCGGTTCCCTGCCCGAGCACGAACTGAAAGAAGAGCGGCCGCTGGAGTACGCGCGGCTGGTGCGCGAGGGCCGGCTGCAGGCGCTCGAGACCGAGGCGCCGACACCGACGACCAACACCGTGAGCACCGTGGTGGGCGGCCTTGGCCTGGCGCTCGGCATCCTGACCATGGTGCTGATCTTCGCGGGCCTGGCTTCGCACCTGTTCGATTGACGCGGCGACTGCTGCCATCGTCCAGACCGCCGCCGTCGCGTACGGCGGCACTTTCTTCTCTCGCCGGACCGGCGACCGCAGGAGCCATGACCCGGGACCGGGTGCGCGCCGCGACCTGCCGCCGGTCGGACGGGAACGGCCGCGTCAGCCGTGCCGGCCACGGCCGCATGGGGCTGCAAGTCAACCCGACGGTGCACCAAGACGTGAGGTCATGCTCCGGTTTCAAGCAGGCAAGTCGCCCAGTCCCCCTTGCCCCGCGCCGTGATGCCGTCAGCGGCGCGTGCGGCTCCCACCTGTCGATGGCATTGTTTCTCGAGGAGTACCAAGCATGAAGAAGTCGCTGATCACCCTGGCGCTGGCGTCGGCCGGGCTCGTCCTGGCCGGCCCTGCGCTGGCCTCGGAGGACCTGGCCAAGGCCAATGGCTGCCAGACCTGCCATGACGCCAACAAGAAAAAGATGGCGCCGTCCAACAAGGATCTGGCCGCCAAGCACAAGGGCAAGGCCGATGTCGACGCCATCGTGGCCAGTCTGAAGGCCGGCAAGGGCCATCCGGCCGTCAAGGGCAGCGACGCCGACCTCAAGGCGATCGTCGGCTGGATGCTCAAGTAATCCGGATTGCCGCAAACCCAAGGGCCGGCACTGCCGGCCTTTTTTTGCGGCGTCCTGCACAGCCTCGGACTTTCACCTGGCCGGCCGGCGCCGTTGACCCAGCACAACAAGGTTCCGCCCTCTCGGCCTAGCCTGTCGCTGGTTGTCCGGGCCGTGCCCGGCGGCAGCGGGCTTCACGAAGGGAGGATCTCATGTCAGTTCATCGGTGGACCGCGATCCTGCTGGCGGCTGCGGCTCTTGGCCTTTCCGGCTGCACCACCAACCCGGGGAACGCGGCGGCGGATCAGTTCGTCGGCTCCGACAAGTGCAGCACCTGCCACCAGGCCGAGTTCAAGTCCTGGCAGGCGACCTATCACAGCAAGATGGTGCAGCCGGCCGCGCAGGGCCTGCTCAAGGATGCGGTCGACGCCTGGGCCAAGGACGGCAAGGGCAACGCCGGCCCGGCCAAGGGCAACATCGACGGCAAGGCCTACGCGCTGGCCGATGTGCAGATGGTCGTGGGCAGCAAGTGGAAGCAGCGCTACCTCGTCAAGAATCCGGCGACCGGCTATCACCAGTTCCTCGACAAACAGTGGAACAGCTACACCAAGCTGTGGGAGGGCTACGGCCAGAAGAACGACTGGGAAACCCAGTGCACCACCTGCCACGTCACCGGCTACCGGGTGACGGAGTTCGACGAGAAGACCAGTTCGATCAGAAAGGCGAGCTTCGCCGAGAAGAACATCGGCTGCGAGGCCTGCCATGGTCCGGGCGGCGCGCACGCGGCCAGCGGCAAGAAGACCGACATCTTCAACCCGCGCAATGCGCCCAAGGCCGAGGCCGACAAGGTCTGCGGCTACTGCCACATCCGGGTCGAGAACTACCGGTTCAAGACCGGCCAGGGCAGCGCCTCCGAGCAGTTGCCGCACCCGGTGGTGGGCCAGACCTATCGTGCGGGCCGTGACGACTGGACCCGGTGGTACCCGGACCAGGTGCTGCTGGTCGGCATCCAGCCCGAGGACCCGGTCAACAAGAACCATCCGAAGACCGACCTGGCCGACGCGTTCTTCATCGACGAGGCGGCGCAGAAGAGCGGCCTTTTCGAGGCGCGCAAGCATCACCAGCAGTACCAGGAACACCTGATGAGCAAGCATGCGAAATCCGGTGTTGCGGGCTGCAGCGACTGTCATTCGCCGCACAGCGTCAAGGGCAAGACCGTGGACGCGCTGGCCAGTTGCCAGGGCTGCCACGGCAACCAGTTCGATGCGCGGGCGATGATGCCGGGGCTGGCGCGCACGGCGGGCGATCTGTACATGCGCGCCCACACCTTCAACCCGAACCCGCGCAAGCCGCTCGGCGCCACCTCCAGCGACCTGAAGGAGCCGGTGTTCGCGCCGCGCCGGTAGACGGTCCCCTGCCCAGCGGCGCGGGCGATGCGCCGCTACGAGGAAGGCCGGCGCGCGCCGGCCTTTGTTCTTGTGACGCGGCCCCGCTGGCTGGAGCGCGTCGTCCGCACTTCGTACACTGTCCGGAACTCTTGCCCGGATGTTCCACCGTGTCGACCCCGGAAGCCCCACCGACTGCCGGCCCGACCCGTGCGCTGGCGATCCCCTTTGCCGCCGCGCTGGCGTTCTGGCTCAAGCTCGGCTTCATCAGCTTCGGCGGGCCGGCCGGGCAGATCGCGATCATGCACAGCGAGCTGGTGGAGCGGCGGCGCTGGATCTCCGAGCAGCGCTTCCTGCACGCGCTGAACTACTGCATGCTGCTGCCGGGGCCCGAGGCGCAGCAACTGGCCACCTACCTCGGCTGGCTCATGCATCGCACCGTCGGCGGCCTAGCGGCGGGGCTGCTGTTCGTGTTGCCGTCGCTGGTGATCCTGATCGCGCTGTCGTGGGTCTACATCGCCTTCGGCGACCGGCCGCTGGTGGCGGGGCTGTTCTACGGCATCAAGCCGGCGGTGGTGGCCATCGTGCTGCACGCGGCCTGGCGCATCGGCGCCCGCACGCTGCACAACGCCTGGCTGTGGGCCGTCGCGCTGGCCGCCTTCGTTGCGCTGTTTGCCGTCAACCTGCCGTTTCCGCTGATCGTGCTGGCCGCCGCGCTCGCGGGCATCGCGGGCGGGCGCTGGGCGCCGCACCGGTTCGGCACCCCCGCCGGCCATGCCGCGGCCAAGGCCGCGGGCGGCGCGGCCCTGATCGACGACGACACGCCCCCGCCGCCGCACGCCCGCTTCTCGCGCGCGCGGCTGCTGCGCGTGGTCGCCCTCGGTGTGGCGCTGTGGGCCGCGGGCCTGGGCGTGCTGGCCCTCGTGTTCGGCTGGCAGGGCCTGCTCACGCAGATGGGCTGGTTCTTCACCAAGGCGGCGCTGCTCACCTTCGGCGGCGCCTACGCGGTGCTGCCCTACGTGTACCAGGCCGCGGTCGAGCACTACGGCTGGCTGACCGGCCCGCAGATGATCGCCGGCCTGGCGCTGGGCGAGACCACGCCCGGGCCGCTGATCATGGTGGTGGCCTTCGTCGGCTACGTGGGCGCCTGGCAGGCCCCGGTGATGGAGTCGCTGTTCTGGTCCGGTGTCGCCGGGGCGGTGGTGGCGACCTGCTTCACCTTCCTGCCGAGCTTCGTCTTCATCTTCGCGGGTGCGCCACTGATCGAGTCGACCCACGGCAACCTGCGCTTCACCGCGCCGCTGACCGCGATCACCGCCGCGGTGGTCGGCGTGATCGTCAACCTCGCGCTGTTCTTTGCGGGCCATGTGTTCTGGCCGCAGGGCCTCGCAGCCGGCATCGACTGGACGGCGCTCGCGCTTGCGGCGGCGGCCACGGTCGCGCTGTTGGTTGCCCGGCGCGGGGTGATCGCCGTGATCCTGCTGTGCGCCCTGGCGGGTCTGGCGCTGACTGCGCTGGGTGTGGTTGGCTGACGGCGCGGGAGTGCCGCGCCCTCGCGCGACGACTGCGGCGGTCAAGGCCCGGCGGCCGGACCTCGGGATCCGCGACGCAGCCTCCGCAGGCGGGTCAACGGGATCGGTGCCCCGTTGCGCGTGCGGTAACGCCGCCGCGCCGCGGGGTGCGCCAGCGCAATAGGTTCCGCCCACGCTGGCGCTCGCCGGCCCTTTCTTGCCCTCGATCAATACCTCGCAGGGGATAGCGGACACCATCCTGACCATCCGTTCGTGCCATCAGATCAAGAGCCCAGGTGCGGGCTGCACGGCCGAGCGCAGTTCGGAATTTGACGGGACCGGCACGTTGTCACACAGCGCGGCCGGCTCGACGCAACGGGAGGGAGTTCATCGTGAGAAAGCTAAACAGGCTGTTGGCTTGCGTCGCGGCCGTGCTCGCGATCGCAGCATGCGGAGGCAACGACGGGGCAACCGGCCCGCAGGGGCCGTCCGGTCCGCCGGGACCGACCGGACCCTCGGGTCCGCCGGCGCCGGGTCCGGTGGGTTCCGCCACCGGCGACCTGACCGGCCGCGTCACGGCCATCACGATCGACAGCGCGGCCGGCCAGCGGGTCACGGTGACCTTCTCGCTGGCCGACGCCAACGGCCTGCCGGTCGCTGGCGCGCAGGACAAGAACTTCGAGTTCCAGCTCGCCAAGCTCATGCCGGCCAACACGCAGCGGCCAGCCTTCTGGCAGAGCTACATCAACCGCTCCGACCAGGAAGGCGCCGGCGCCAAGGTGCTTGCCGGCGGCGCCGAGCGCGGCAAGCCCGCGGCAGTGGACGGCCAGCCGGGCGTGTATCGCTACACGTTCTGCACGCCGCTCGCCTCGGTGGCCTCGTTCATCTACTACGGCAGCGGCACCGAGCCGCAAGGCAGTTGCTCGGCCACCGCGGTGGCCAACTCCGGTGTCATCAGCGGCAGCGCGGCCTGGGATGCGATCCGGCCCACGCTCGACCTGACCTACAGCGCCTCGGCCAGCACGCGGCTGGCGATCATCGGCCGCGACGGCGCCCTCGTGAACGTGGTGCAGGACTTCGTGCCGGCGTCGCTGCCGACCCTGCCGGAGGCCCGCTCGCAGCAGGTCGTGACCAACGAGTCCTGCGGCGCCTGCCACGCGGAAGATTCCGCCAAGCGCGGCAAGCTGCTGTTCGGGACCAAAGGCAGCGGCCACCTGGGCCGCCGCTACAGGGTCGAGGTCTGCTCGGCGTGCCACAACCCGAACAGCTTCGCCTCGGCGGCATCAACGGCAGCCAAGTGGGAAACGATCGACCTGCAGAAGATGATGCACGAGTACCACGGCACGCATGACTATCCGCAGAACGCGCCGTTCGGTGGCGTGAGCAACATCGGCACGGGCTTCCCGGAGGTCAAGGGCGTCATCAACTGCCGCACCTGCCACGACAACCAGAACCCGAAGATCCTGCCGCAGCAGCCCGCCAACCGGGCGGCCGCCGACAAGAACGCGTGGATGACGAACATCAGCGTCCAGGCCTGCGGCTCCTGCCACAACGGCACGATCGCCTCGAGCGTCGACTACAACAACCACCCGCTGCCCGGTATCTCGCAACCCGGCAACGCCCGCTGCGCCGACTGCCACGGCCAGGACACCAACTCGCTCTCGAAGGTCAACGTTACCCACGCAACGCCCTATCCGACCTTCAACAATCCCGAGATCAAGCAGGGTGCCAAGAAGGTCGAGTACCAGATCGCCTCGATGACGATCGATTCGACCACGCGCCTGCCGACCGTGCGCTTCCGCGTGCTGGTCGACGGTACTGCGCTGAACCTGAAGTCGCTGCCGGCCGGCACCTCGCTGGGCGGGGTGAACTTCAAGCTCGCCTGGAGTGCGCCGCTGCCGGCGCCGGCCAACCCGAGCCACGGCACGGCGATCGCGCAGCCGCTCGACTGGAACAACCTCGGAGGCGGTGCCCGCCAGTACTGGAACAACACGACCAGCCTGGGCACGAACTTCCGCGCGTTCGACCAGCCGGTCGGCCCGACGCTGGCCTCGATCGTGACCACGCTGACCGGTCCGGATGCCGACGGCTACTTCACGACGGTCGCGGGTCTGAGTTCGAGCGCGCCGGTGGCCTTCCCGGCCAGCACGACGCTGCGGGCAGTGGCGATCGAGAGCTACCTGACCTTCAGCACCACGGTCAATGGCGTGACCACCAGCATGAACGTCGCCGGCAACGCCGCCATGAAGGGCGAAGACGGCGCCAGCACGCTGCGGCGCGCCATCGTGGACATCGACGCCTGCAACACCTGCCACGAGCGCATCGGCTTCCACAGCAACGCGGGCCGGATGAATAGCCCCGAGTACTGCGCGACCTGCCACAACCCCGAGGTCTCGAGCAGCAACGTGTTCTCGGGGACGGCGACCTTCCCGCTCGCGCCGGGAGGCGGCACGTTCTTCTACTCGCAGAAGTCCAACAACTTCAAGGACCTGATCCACTCGATCCACGCCGGTGCCCAGCGCAAGGCGCAGAATCCCGCGGACCCGTTCAACTTCATCCGCGGCAACCCGCTGGCCAGCGGCGGCAGTGGCCCGATGGTGTTCGAGAACGTGGTGTATCCGGCGCAGGTCGCCGACTGCAAGACCTGCCACCTGGCCGGCACGTACAAGGTGCCGTCCAATCCGCGGCTTGCCTGGTCGGTGATCGACGCCCAGCCCGCCCTCGGCGCCAGCGCAACGCTGTTCAACCCGGCGCTGTCCAAGCGCGAGGGCGCGGTGTCGGCGGCGTGCAGCTCGTGCCACAACAGCGTCTCGGCCCAGGCGCACATGGTGTCGAACACGGCGGTCGGCCTGGGTGAGGCCTGCGCCAGTTGCCATGGCCCGGGCGCGGCTTTCGAGTCGCACAAGAAATAGCGTCGGCACGGTCCAGTGCGGCGGGGGAGCTTCGCTCCCCCGTTTCTTTTGCGCTCAGTCAAGGGCGTGCCGTTCAGGGCAGGGACACTCCGAGGGGCGGCAGCCGGTGGGACAGAAGCGTTGACGTGGCGCGGGCGCCGTTCAGCGTGGCGTCGGCGCACTTCGCCTGGCGGCCGGAAGACCGAGGGAGAGGGCAATGAAGCGATTGCATGCGTGGGTAGGGGCATGGACCGTGGCGGCTGCCGTCCTGAGCGGCTGCGGCGGCGGCTCCGGGAGCGGCATCGAGACACCGGTACCGCCACCACCGCCTTCCTCGACCCCGATCGGGCAGGCGCTGGCCGCCGCGGCGGCCGACCCGCGCAACGACAGCGCGGTCAACACCGCCTCGGCCTTCACCGTCGTGCAGGCGGCGGGCGTGCCGGCAGTGGTCGTGCGCGGCGGGCCGCCGCGCGTGAACTTCACCGTCTTCTCCGACCTCGGCGTCCGGCGCGGCCTGACCAACACCAACGTCCGCTTTGCCATCGCCAAGCTGGTGCCCGGCAGCAACGGCGAAATCGACCAGTGGCAGAGCTACGTCTTCCGCACCGAGACGACCACCGGCGCCAACAACGTCGGCTCGGCGCCCGGCGGGCTGCCGGTGCTGGCGAGCGCCAAGCAGGCGACCACCGACCCCAACACCGCGGCCAGCCTGGTCTACAACCCGGACGGCTACTACACCTACACCTTCACCACCAACATCACCGACCCCACGCGCACCGATGGGGTGGTGTTCGACCCCAACGCCACCCACCGGATCGCGATCCAGCTCAGCTACACCAACGCGGCCGGCGCGACGGTGCTGGTCAACCCCTACATCGACGTGCGCTTCGACGCCAACGGCAACTCGGTGATCGTCACCGACCCGGCGCAGACTCGCGTGATGGCCGACGTGGCCTCCTGCAACGGCTGCCACGAGCGGCTGGCGCTGCACGGCGGCGGCCGTGTGGACATGCAGTACTGCGTGATGTGCCACAACCCGCGCACGGTGGACGCCAACAGCGGCAATGTGCTGACCATGTCGACCATGACGCACAAGCTGCACGCCGGCCGCCTGCTCAAGCGCGAGTTGGATGCAGGCCGCGGCGGCGAGCAGTACGTGATCTGGGGCTTCGGCGCCAGCAAGAACGACTATTCGGAGGTGGGCTTCCCGCAGGACCTGCGCAACTGCCACGTCTGCCACCAGGCCTCGCCGACCACGCCGCAGGGCGACCTCTGGAAGACCCGCATCAGCAAGGAGGCCTGCCTGACCTGCCACGCCAGCGGGCCGACCTCGCGCTACTACACCCTGCATGCGGCGCTGGCGCAGGTGCCGGACCCGGGCGTGATCAGCAACGCGGCCTGCCAGACCTGCCACCGCGTCGGCACCGGCCTGGAGCCGGGCCGCGTCCACTTCAACCAGAACGAGGACCACGCGGCCAGGTACAAGGTGGTGATCGACAACGCCACCTACGACGCCACCACGCGCCGCGTGACGGTGCGCTACAGCGTGGTCGACCCCACCAACAACAATGCCCGCTACAACCTGCTGACGTCCGACTGCACCGGCAGCGGCGCCACCGCCAACTGCTCGAACCAGACGCGCTTCGGCAACCTGCGTTTCTATCTCGCCTACGCCAACATGGCCGGGCAGCCGGCCAACGTGACCGAGTTCACCGCCTACAACAACGGTGGCAGCGGCGCCAACGTGTTCCTGTACCGCGGCACCAACGACGGCAGCAACAGCTACACCATCGACATCCCGCTGCCGGCCGACGGGCCCAACGCGGTCGCGCAGGGCACCGCGCGGGTGGTGGGCGTCGGCCAGATCAAGGAGCCCAAGCTGCGCATCGACTGGCCGACCGACCCGCGGCCGGAAGCGACACCGCGCACGCTGGTCAACGTGGTGGTGCAGCACGGCTACCGCGACGTGCTGCTGTCGGGCAGCCTGCAGCCGCGGCGCCAGGTGGTCTCCAACGAGAAGTGCAACGTCTGCCACGGCGCCCTCGGCACCACCTCGGGCTCCAACACGCTGGCCGAGGCGTTCCACGGCGGCGCGCGCAACACGGTGGAGTCGTGCAACCTGTGCCACGACGAGAACCGTTTTTCCTCGACCGTCATGACCAGCGGCATGGCGCTGTCGGAGAACTACGGCTTCAAGCGCATGATCCACGGCATCCACGGCAACTCCAAGCGGCAGTTCCCGTTCACGCACGGCAACACCGTGATCGGCGCCTTCGGCAAGGACGGCAAGCTGCTCGCCACGGGCGCCAACAGCGGCAGCGCCGCCAACGCGCCGCTCGGCACGCCGTTGCTGCCCTATGCAACCACCGCAGTGCCGGCCGGCACGCCGTTCGGCAGCGGGGTCGAGAACTACGCGGCCGAGGTGGCCTACCCGGCGGTCGGTCTGAACTGCAATGGCTGCCACGTCAACGACTCGTGGAAGCGCGACCGCGGCGTGATCGGCTCGGTGGTGTCCAAGCCGCTGGTCGGGGCCACCACCCCGCTGGCGGCCGATCCCAACTGGCGCAACTGGCGTGTGCTGTCGCCGATGGCTGCCACCTGCACCGCCTGCCACGACTCGGCGCGCTCGATCGACCACGTGATGAGCGCCGGCGGCTCGTCGTTCGGCGGCATCACGCAGGGGCTGCTGGTCGCCGCGCCGCGCGAGACCTGCGAGGACTGCCATGCGCAGGGCTCGCGCCTGGGCGTGGACGTCGTGCACAAGTAGCCGGACGGACAACGGGCAAACACCAAGAACAGGCCACGCCGGCCACGGCCCGCCGCCGCGCGGGTCGGCGGGCCGGCGGGCCGGGGCAAGAAGGGCATGAGGGGGATGCGAATGCGGATCGCTGGTGCGCGGGGTTGGAAGACGGCGCTGCTCGGTCTGGCGGTGGGCCTGTTCGGGCTCGCCGGCCAGGCGTGGGCGGCCAAGGACGCGGCGGCCTCGGCCTCCTGCCTGACGTGCCACAAGGAGGCGGCCGACAAGTACGCCCGCTCGCCGCACGCCATGACAGGCGATCCGCGCACGCCGAACTGCGTCAGTTGCCACGGGCCGAGCACCGCGCACGCCGAGAAGATGGGCAGCGAGCCGGTCACCTACAGCTTCAAGCCGGGCCGCATGAGCGCTGACCAGCAGAGCGCGATCTGCCTGTCCTGCCACGAGAAGCACTTCAAGCAGGCGCTGTGGGCCGGCAGCCGCCACCCCGAGGCCAACGTCTCCTGCAGCGGCTGCCACCAGTCGCACGTCAACAAGGACCCGGTGCTGGCCAAGGCCAGCCAGGCCGAGGTCTGCTACACCTGCCACAAGGCGCAGCGCAACCGCGTCAACCTGCCGTCGCGGCACCCGATCGCCGAGGGCAAGATGACCTGCTCGGACTGCCACAGCGCGCACGGCTCGGCCGGTCCCAAGCTGGTCAAGCGCGACAGCACCAACGACACCTGCTTCACCTGCCACGCCGAAAAGCGCGGTCCTTTCGTGCATCAGCACCAGCCGGCGACCGAGGACTGCTCCATCTGCCACAACCCGCACGGCAGCACGGTGGCCGGGATGCTCAAGGCGCGCGCCCCGATCCTGTGCCAGCAGTGCCACACGCCGCACGTGGCCGGCGCAGTCGGCGCGGTGGGCGGCCAGCGCGGCGTCTTCCCGCCGGCCGCGCCGGGGCAGGGCCTGCCGGCCATCACCGGCACCAGCAACGGCAAGAACGTGGTCAACATGTGGCAGGGGCGCAGCTGCATGAACTGCCATACGCAGGTGCACGGGTCCAACAACCCGGCCACCACGGGGCCGACGCCGCAGTACATGTTCCGCTGATGCCGTGCTGATGATCGGAGCGAGAAGAATGAAACCGCTGCCCACGATGTTCCGCCACGGCGCGCTGGCGCTCGCCGTGCTGGCCGCCTGCAATGCCTACGCCGCCGAGGGCGACGACGTCGACCTGACCGTGACGGCCGGCGCGGCCGCCGTCACCGGCGATCCGGCCGACCGCGCCCTGTTCGGCCAGTACAACGGGCTGCGCGACGACGACTTCTACGGCCTGCTCGGCTTTGGCTACTCGCGCATCAATGCGGCCAGCGCACTGCGCGCCGAGGTCAGCGGCAGCAACCTGCTGCTGGGCACGCGCGAGCTGAGCCTGGCGTGGGTGCGGCAGGGCAACTGGGGCCTGCGGCTGGACTATGGCGAGCTGGTGCGGCGCGACCCGCTCACCGTCAACAGCGGCATGGCGGGCTTCGGCAGCGCGGCGCCGGTGGTCAACTACCTGCCGGGCGGTCCCGGCAGCGGCCTGAACTTCGATCTCGAGACCCAGCGGCGCGGCCTCGGGGCCGGCCTGAGCAAGGCCTTCGGTCCGGCCTGGACGGTGGACTTCAGCGCGCACAGCGAAAACAAGGAAGGCTCACGCCTGTTCGGCACCGGCTTCGCCTGCCCGTCGGCGGTGGCGTTTGCCTGCGGGGCCACCACCGCGACGGCCACCGGCTCGGCGGTGCTTCTGCTGCCCGAGCCGATCGACTCCAACCACACGCGCGCCGAGGCGCGGGTCAGCTACGCGGGCCAGCGCCTGTTCGTGAGCGGCGGCTACTTCGGCTCGCTCTACACCAACAACATCGGCACGCTGAATCCGGTGATCCCGGGGGCGCTCGGCAACCCGCTCGGCGCGAGCCTGCCGCTGGCCGCCGGCTTGCGGTCGATCCTCGCCAGCCCGATCGCGCTGCCGCCGGACAACCAGGCGCACCAGTTCGACGTCACCGGCAACTACGCCGTCTCGGCCAGCACGCGCGCCAACTTCCGCCTGGCGTGGCAGAGCGCGCGCCAGGACCAGCCGTTTGCGGAGGCCGGCCTGGCGGCCGCGCCGGCCGGCGTGACCTCGCTCAACGGCCGCGTCGACACCTCGATCGTCGCGCTCGGCCTGAGTTCGCGGCCGTTGCCCAAGCTGTCGCTGGCGGCCGACTGGCGGCTGGAGGAGCGCGACGACAAGACGCCGCTGGCGCGCTACAACGTCGAGGGCGGCACGGCCTACACCAACCGCAACTACTCGCAGACCCGGGTGCGCGGCAAGGCCAGCGCCACCTACCAGTTGCCGCAGCAACTGCTCGGCACGCTGGGCGCCGACTACGACTTCATCGACCGCAGCCGTCTGGCCGCCAACGGCCAGGTCAGCGGCGTCAGCGCACTGCGCGAGGAGACCGAGGAGATCGGCATGCGCGTGGAGCTGCGCCGCCAGCTCAGCGAGACCTTTGCCGGCGCCATCGGCTTTCACACGAGCGAGCGTGACGGCTCGGCCTGGCTGCGGCCCAACCCGTTCAGCGGCGCCACCGGCGTGGCCGATCCGGTGACCCAGTTGCCGGCCGCTGCGGTGTTCTCACCGCACCTGGCGGACCGCCGTCGCGACAAGGTCAAGCTGTTCGGCAGCTGGCAGGCGACCGATGCGCTCGGCGTGCAACTGGCCGTGGAGACCGGCAAGGACCGCTTCGACACGCCGAGCGGCTACTCGCTGCGCAGCGCGCGGCTGGAGCTGTACAGCATCGATGCCACCTACGCGATCAACGACGACTGGTCGCTGAGCGCGTACTACACGCAGGCGGTGCAGAAGCTCAACCAGGTGCGGCCCGAGGGCTACGCGCTGGCCTACGACAACAAGAACGCCACCGCGGGCCTCAACGTCAACGGCAAGCTGTCCGAGAAGTTCGACCTCGGCGGCGGACTGGCTTACATCGACGATCGCAGCGTGTACGCGCAGACCCTCGACGCCGGCGCCAGCAACCAGTCGGCGCTGCTGCTGGCGGCCACCGGCGGCCTGCCCGACATCGTGTTCCGCCGCACCGAGCTGCGCCTGTTCGGCCGCTACGCGCTGAGCGCCAAGTCGAGCCTGCGCCTGGACGGCCTGTTCTACCGCGCCACGTTCAACGACTGGACCTGGGGCTACAACGGCGTGCCGTTCGTGTTCGGCGACAACACCACGGTCGTGCTGCAGCCGAGCCAGAACGTGACCTTCGTCGGCATCAGCTACAGCTACGCCTTCCGCTGAGCCGGTGGCGGGACGCCGGCGCGCCGGCCCCGCCCCGCACACCGCCCCTGCACCGCCCGTCGCCGGCGCGGCGCGGGCCGGGCGCGTCAGCTTGTGATCCCCTGCCGCCTCGCTTACCCTTGCTCGCCGCCGCCGGACCCGCGCCGGCCGCCGCACTGCCCCACCTGCCTGCCCCTGCGCCCCCGCTGATGCTTGAAGCCATCGACCTCGAGTGCCAGCGCGGGGACCGATTGCTGTTCAGCGGCCTGAGCTTCCGCGCCGAGGCGGGTACCTGCCTGCACGTGGCCGGGGCCAACGGCGCCGGCAAGACCAGCCTGCAACGCATCCTGTGCGGCCTGCTGCTGCCGGCCGCGGGCGAAGTGCGCTGGCGCGGCGCGCCGATCCGCAAGCTGCGCGAGGACTACTGGCACGAGCTCGCCTACGTCGGCCACCTCAACGGCGTGAAGGACGACCTGTCGGCCGAGGAGAACGTGTACTTTGCCGCCGGGCTGGCGGGCCGCGCCCGCACGCGCGATCAGGCGCGCGCGGCGCTGGCGCAGGTGGGCCTGGCTGGGTTCGAGGACCTGGCGGCCCGCAAGCTGTCGCAGGGGCAGAAGCGCCGCGTGGCGCTGGCGCGCCTGTACCTGGCGCAGGATGCGCCGCTGTGGATCCTCGATGAGCCGTTCACCGCGCTCGACGTACGCGGCGTGGCCAACCTGGCGCAGCGCATCGGCGACCATCTGGAGCGCGGCGGCGTGGTGGTGCTGACCACCCATCAGGACGTGCCGGTGCCCGGCCGCGTGCGCAAGCTCGACCTCGGCGCGCCGCCGCGCGGCCTGGCGCCGCTGCCGGACGATGGCGCGGCCGACGCCGGCGAGCACGGGGCATGACGCTCGCCACCGTCCTGCGGCGCGACCTGCTGCTGGCGCTGCGCCAGCGCGCCGATGTGTTCAACACCCTGCTGTTCTTCCTGGTGGTGGTGACCATGGTGCCGCTGGGCGTGGGCCCGGAGCTGGAGACGCTGCGGCGCATCGCCCCCGGGGTGATCTGGGTGGCGGCGCTGCTGGCGGCCATCCTGTCGCTGAACCGGCTGTTCGCCAACGACTATGCCGACGGCACGCTCGAGCAGATGCTGCTGACCGGCGAGCCGCTGCCGCTGATCGTGATGGCCAAGTGCCTGGCGCACTGGCTCGTGACCGGGCTGCCGATCACGCTCATGGCGTGGTTGCTGGGCGTCATGTTCAGCCTGCCGCCCGATGCCATTGCCATCCTGATGGTCTCGCTGCTGCTCGGTACCCCCGCGCTGTCGCTGATCGGCGCGGTCGGCGCCGCCCTGACCCTGGGTCTGCGCGGCGGCGGCGTGCTCATCACGCTGCTCGTGCTGCCCTTGTACGTGCCGGTGCTCATTTTTGGTGCCGGCGGCGTCGAGGCGGTGGCCGGCGGCCTGTCGGCGCAGGGCCATCTGCTGGTCCTGGGCGCCCTGAGCCTGGGCGCGACCGTACTGGCCCCATGGGCAATCGCCGCGGCGCTGCGGATTTCTATGGAATGATCGCGGTCAAAGGTCGCGTTACGTGACTGGTTACAGTCGCGGTCAGACCAGATCAATCGCCGGCCGGGCGCGGGGAGCGCCACCGGTTCCGGGACCCCCAGGGCCCGATCACAAGAAGCGCCAATGAACACCGTTGCCACGCGTCCGGCCCCCGAGGGGGGCGGCTTCAGCCTGTTCCGCTATGCGGCGCCGCACGTGTTTTACCCGCTCGCGGGCAAGCTGGTGCCGCTGTTTGCCGTGCTGGCCACGGTGCTGGCCGCCATCGGTCTGTACATGGGCTTCTTCGTTGCGCCGACCGACTTTCAGCAGGGCGACTCGTACCGGATCATCTTCATCCACGTACCGACGGCCTGGATGGCGATGTTCCTGTACCTGGTGATGGCGTTCTGGGCGGCCATCGGCCTGGCGTTCAACACCCGCCTGTCGATGATCATGGCGCACAGCCTGGCGCCCACCGGCGCGCTGATGGCCTTCATCGCATTGTGGACCGGCGCCTTCTGGGGCCGCCCGACCTGGGGCACCTATTGGGTGTGGGACGCGCGCCTGACCTCGACGCTGATCCTGCTGTTCCTGTACCTCGGTTACATCGGCCTGCAGGCGGCCATCGACGACACGCGCCGCGCCGACAAGGCCAGCGCCGTGCTGGCGCTGGTGGGCGTGGTCAACGTGCCGATCATCTATTTCTCGGTCCAGTGGTGGAACACGCTGCACCAGGGCGCCAGCGTCAAGCCCGGCGGCTCGACCATGGCCACCGTCATGCTGACCGCGATGATGATCATGGTGTTTGCGTTCTGGATGTACTGCATCGCGATCGCGCTGTACCGTGCCCGCGTGCTGATCCTGGAGCGCGAGAAGCGCGCGCAGTGGGTCGCCGAGATGGTGGCCGCGGGCAAGGCCTAGGGGAGTCGGTCATGCAGTGGGGATCGCTGGAGAATTTTCTCGAGATGGGGGGCTACGGCTTCTTCGTCTGGAGTTCGTACGGCATGTGTGTGGCGATCGTGGTGGCGGAGCTCGTCATGGGCCGCGCCCGGCGCCGGCGCGCGCTCGCCGAGGTGGCGCGCGAGTCGCAACTGGCGGCCCAGCGGGCGGTCGCCGCGCAGGGGAGGTCCTGATGAAGCCACGTCACAAGCGCATGGCGCTGATCGCCGGCGGGGTCGCGGTGCTGGGTGTGTGCACCACGCTGCTGCTGAACGCCTTCAACGACAACCTGGTGTTCTTCTTCTCGCCGTCGGACGTGGCGGCGGCCAAGGCGCCGAAGGACCGCACTTTCCGCATCGGCGGCGTGGTCGAGCAGGGCAGCGTCAAGCGCGACGGCATCATGGTGAGCTTCCGCGTCACCGACACCGCGCACACCGTCAACGTCAGCTACCAGGGCATCCTGCCCGACCTGTTCCGCGAGGGCCAGGGCGTGGTGGCCAATGGCAAGCTGGGCACCGACGGGGTGTTCCGCGCCAGCGAGGTGCTGGCCAAGCACGACGAGAACTACATGCCGCCCGAGGCGGCCCATGCGGTCGAGCAGGCCCACAAGGCCGCCCAGAGCATGAAGGGCGGCGACACCTACGGCGGCAAGCCCGCCGCCTACAAGTGAAGTAAACCACTGAACCGAGCGGCGCGCCACGGGCACCCGCTACGCACTGACCACGCCATCTCCCCGGACCGACTCCCATGATTCCTGAACTTGGCCACTTTGCGATGGTCCTCGCCCTGCTGCTGGCGCTCGCGCAGGGCGCGCTCGGCATCGCCGGCGCCCACAAGGGCGTGCGCGAGTGGATGGCGGTGGCGCGACCGGTGGCCATCGGCCAGTTCGTGTTCGTGGCCTTTGCCTGGTTCTGCCTGGTGTGGTCGTTCGTGCACGACGACTTCACGGTGGTGAACGTCGCGCAGAACTCCAACACGCTGCTGCCCTTCTGGTACAAGGTTGCGGCCTCCTGGGGCTCGCACGAGGGCTCGCTGCTGCTGTGGGTGCTGATGCTGGCGGGCTGGGGCTTCGCGGTGGCGGTGTTCAGTCGCCATCTGCCCCAGGAGATGGTGGCGCGCGTGCTCGGCGTGATGGGCCTGGTGGCCGTGGGCTTCATCCTCTTCATGATCGCCACCTCCGACCCGTTCGACCGCCTGTTCCCGCCGGCGGCCGAGGGGCGCGACCTGAACCCGCTGCTGCAGGATCCGGGCATGGTGTTCCACCCGCCGCTGCTTTACATGGGCTATGTCGGCTTCTCGGTGGCCTTCGCCTTCGCGATCGCCGCGCTGCTCGGCGGCCGGCTCGACGCGGCTTGGGCGCGCTGGTCGCGGCCCTGGGTCACGGTGGCCTGGTGCTTCCTCACGCTGGGCATCGCACTGGGCTCCTGGTGGGCCTATTACGAGCTGGGCTGGGGCGGCTGGTGGTTCTGGGACCCGGTCGAGAACGCCTCCTTCATGCCCTGGCTGGTCGGCACCGCGCTGATCCACTCGCTGGCGGTCACCGAGAAGCGCGGCACCTTCAAGGCCTGGACCGTGCTGCTGGCGATCTTTGCCTTCTCGCTGTCGCTGCTGGGCACCTTCCTCGTGCGCTCGGGCGTGCTGACCAGCGTCCATGCATTTGCCACCGACCCGCAGCGCGGCGTGTTCATCCTCGCCTTCCTGGTGGTGGTGATCGGCTCGTCGCTGGCGCTGTTTGCCTACCGCGCGCCCAAGGTGGGCATCGGCGGCCGCTTCGACGCGGTGTCGCGCGAGTCGCTGCTCCTGGGCAACAACATCCTGCTGGCGGTGGCCTGCGGCGCGGTGATGCTGGGCACGCTGTATCCGCTGTTCCTCGACGCGCTCAACCTCGGCAAGATCTCGGTCGGTCCGCCGTACTTCGACACGGTGTTCGTTCCGATCATGGCGCCGCTGGTGTTCCTGATGGGCATCGGTCCGCTGGCCCGCTGGAAGGGCGCCAGCCTGCCGGACCTCGTCACCCGGCTCAAGTGGGCGCTGATGATCTCGCTGGTGCTGGGGCTGACGCTGCCCTTCCTGCCGAGCGCCGACCGCCAGATGCCGTGGTCGCCGATGGCCGCCTTCGGCTACTGGATGGCCGCATGGATCGTGGTGGCCACGTTCGAGATCATCCGCCACCAGATTCGCCATGCGCCGGGCAGCCTGCTGGCGCGCCTGGGCAGCCAGCCGCGCGCCTGGTGGGGCATGGTGGTGGCGCACCTGGGGGTGGCGGTGTTCATCGTCGGCGTGACCTCGGTGCGCGGCTACGAAGTCGAGCGCGACGTCAAGATGGCCATTGGCGACACCGTCAAGGTCGACGAGTACACCTTCAAGTTCAACGGCGTGCGCGAAGTGCGCGGACCCAACTACGTGGCCGCGCAGGGCGACGTGACGCTGTTCAAGGGTGAGCGCAAGATCGACGACCTCAAGCCCGAGAAGCGCGTCTACTTCGCGCAAAGCCAGATGCCGATGACCGAGGCGTCGATCCGCACCAGCCCGATCGGCGACGTCTATGTGTCGCTCGGCGAGCAGGTCGACGACAAGGGCGGCTGGACCCTGCGCGTGTACTACAAGCCCTTCGTGACCTGGATCTGGGGCGGCTGCGCGCTGATGGCGTTCGGCGGTTTCCTGGCCGCCTTCGACCGCCGCTACCGCGTGCTGGCCCGCAAGGACGAGATGGTTCCCACGGCCGCCGACGGCGCGCGTCCGGCGGCGGCCTGAACCGGCAGGCGGGTGCGATGAGTGCCGTTGCCGCCGAGGCCGCCAAGTCGTCGACGATGAAGCGCGTCGTACTGTTCCTGCTGCCGCTGGCCGCGTTCATCGGCCTGTCGGTGTTCCTGTTCAAGGGGCTGTGGCTAAATCCGCGCGAGGTGCCCAGCCCGCTGATCGGCAAGCCGGCGCCGGTGTTCGAGCGGCCCCTGCTGCATCGGGGCGACGTGCAGTTTTCCAGCAAGGACCTGCTGGGGCAGGTGTGGATCTTCAACGTCTGGGCGTCGTGGTGCGGCCCGTGCCGCCAGGAGCATCCGCTGTTCAACGACCTGGCCGCGCAGAAGCTGGTGCCGATCGTCGGCATGAACTACAAGGACCAGCCGGGCAATGCCCTGAAGTGGCTCAACGAGCTGGGCGACCCCTACAAGCTGACGGTGGTCGACGCCGACGGCCGCCTGGGCATCGACTTCGGCGTGTATGGCGTGCCCGAGACCTTCGTCATCGACAAGCAGGGCGTGATCCGGCACAAGCACATCGGTCCGGTCACCGCCGAGGCGATGCAGAAGAAGATCATTCCGCTGGTGCGTGAACTGCAGAAGCAACCATGAAGCGGCTCACCCGACTCGTTTGCGTGCTCGCAGCGCTGCTGCTGGCGGCGGCGGCTTACGCGCAGGGCGGCGCGCCGGCCAAGGCGCCGCCGCAGGGCTTCACCACCACCGCCAAGCCCACCGAGAACGACCCGGTGTCGGCGCGGCGCGAGCACGAGCTCGCCAGGCAGCTGCGCTGCCTGGTGTGCCAGAACGAGACGATTGCCGAATCGCGCGCCGACCTGGCCGTGGACCTGCGGCGCCAGGTGCGCGAGCAGATCGCCGCCGGCCGGAGCGATTCGCAGATCATCGACTTCATGACCCAGCGCTACGGCGACTTCGTGCTCTACAGTCCGCCGCTCAAGGGCACCACCCTGCTGCTGTGGTTCGGGCCCTTTGCGCTGCTGCTGGTCGGCGCCCTGGTGGCGTGGCGCGTGGTGGCCGCGCGCAAGGCGGTCGTCGCGCCGGCACCGCTGTCGGATGAGGAGCGGGCGCGCGCTGCCGCGATGCTCGCCGGGGAGCGCAATTCATGATCACCTTCATCGCCCTGGCGATCGCGCTGGTCGCGCTCGCCATGGCCTTCGTCCTGCTGCCGCTGCTGCGCAACCGCGCGGGCAGCGACATCGACCGTGCCAGCGCCAACCTGGGCATCCTCAAGGACCAGCTCGCCGAACTCGAGAACGATCATCGGCGCGGCTCCGTGTCCGACGCGCACTATGCCGAGGCCAAGGCCGAGCTCGAGCGGCGCGTGCTCGAGGAAGTGCAGGCCGGCCAGCCGGCCGCCGGCGTGCGCCACAAGGGCGCGGTGCAGGCAGCCGCCGTCACGCTGGCGCTGGTGCTGCCGATCGGCTCGGCGCTGATCTACGCGCGTCTGGGCGATCCGCAGGCGTTCGGCTCGGCGCGGGTGCAGGCCGCCGACGACGGCCATGCGATGGCACCCGAGCAGATCGAGAAGATGCTCGGCTCGCTCAAGGAGCGGCTGGCCCGGGAGCCCGACAACGCCAACGGCTGGGCCACGCTGGCCCGCACCTACTACTCGATGGGCCGGTTCGGCGAGGCCGCGGACGCCTACGGCAAGCTGGTCAAGCTCGTCCCCGACAACGCCGACATCCTGGCCGACTACGCCGACTCGCTCGCCATGGCGCGCGGCCGCCAGCTGGCCGGCGAGCCGATGGCGCTGATCGCCAAGGCGCTCAAGCTCGACCCCACCCAGTGGAAGGCGCTGGCGATGGCCGGCACCGAGGCGTTCGAGCGCCGCGACTTCCAGGCGGCGGTCGATTACTGGGAGCGCCTGCAGACCACGCTGCCGCCCGACGCGCCGATCGCGCAGCAGATTGCCCGCAGCATTGCCGACGCCCGCGTGGCCGGCAAGATGCCGCCGGCGCCGGTGGCGCAGAACACGGCGCCCGGCTCCGCCGGCTTGCCGCCCGACCATCCGCCGCGGGTCTCCAGGGCGCCCGGCGCCGCCGCCAGCGAGGCCGGCAAGGGCGGCGCGCCCGCGCCGGCAGCCGCCGCCGGCAAGGCGAGCGTCGGCGGCACCATCGAGATCGGCGGCGACCTCAAGGGCAAGGCGGGCCCGAACGACCGCGTGTTCATCTTCGCGCGGCCGGCCGATGGCTCGCGCATGCCGCTGGCCCTGACCTCGGTGCAGGTCAAGGACCTGCCGGCCCGCTTCACGCTCGACGAGACCATGGCCATGTCGCCCAACCTGACGCTGGCCAACGCGACCACCGAGGTCGTGATCGGCGCACGGGTGTCCAAGAGCGGCTCGCCGATGCCCAACCCGGGCGACCTGGAGGGCCTGTCCAGGCCGGTCAAGGTCGGTGCCCGGGACGTCAACGTCCGCATCGACCGCGTGCTGCCGTAGCAGCCCCGGTAGACCTTCGGATCTGCCGGAGGATGCGTCTTTCCATCCACGCGGCGCCTCATGCGGCGGCGGCAGCCGCGCTGCGGGGTTCTGCGGTCCCGCCGGGCGCGCGCCGCGAGTAGGATGGAACCGCGGGGGCGCGGGACGGCCGCAACGTCGTCCCGCGCGGCGGCGGCCGCTGCGCCGGCCTTTGACCCTGCGCATGGCGCGCACCGCCCGGCGCGCGTGCAATCGGCCTCGTGCTGCTGCCGGAGAGCGTGCCATGACCCAGTCTGCGTCCCGTGCTGCCGATGTCATCGTCGTCGGCGCCGGCCTTTCGGGGCTGACGCTCGCCTTCGAACTGGCCGAGCACGGCCACGAGGTCGAGGTGCTCGAAGCCGCCCTGCATCCGGGCGGGGTGATCGGTTCGCACCGGCGCGAGGTCGGCGCGGGCGGCGGGGAGGCGCTGTACGAGTACGGCCCCAATTCCGCGATGGACACCTCCCCCAGGGTCAACGAGATGCTGCATGCGCTGGGCGTGCATGACGAGCGCATCGATGCACAGCTGGCCGCCCGCAAGCGCTATGTGCTGCGCGACGGCCGCCTGGTGGCTGCGCCGTCGGGCCCGCTGTCGTTCCTGACCACGCCGCTACTGTCGGCGCGCAGCAAGTGGGCGCTGCTGCGCGAGCCCTTCGTGCCGCGGGGCCCGGCCGGCGTCGACGAAGACGTTGCCCACTTCGTCGAGCGGCGGCTCGGCCGCGAATGGCTCGACTACGCCGTCGAGCCGCTGCTCGGCGGCATCTATGCCGGCAATCCGCGGGAGATCTCGCTGGCCGCGGCCTTTCCCCGGCTGCACGCGCTCGAGCGGGACCATGGCAGCCTGCTGGGCGGCGCGCTGCGCGGCGCGCGAGCGGGTCGCCGCGCTGCCCGCAGCGAAGGCCGCGTGGCCCGGCAGCGCGCGGTGAGCTTCAGCTTCCGGCGCGGCATGCAGACCCTCACCGACGCGCTGGCGCTGCGCGTGGGCCGCCTGATTTGCGCGGCCCGCGTGGAGTCGCTGTGGCGCGACGGCGACGGCACCTGGGTGGTCGGGGTGCAGCGGCGCGGCGAGCGTTTCGAGCGCCGCGCGCGCGCGGTGGTGCTGGCGGTACCGGCCTACGAGGCGGCCAAGCTCGTGCTGCCGCTGGCGGTGGACGTGGCCCATGCGCTGGAGGGCATCGTCTATCCGCCGCTGGCCACCGTGACCACCGTCTACCGCCGCGGCGACGTGCGGCACCCGCTCGACGGCTTCGGCTTCCTTGCGCCGCGCGTGGAGCACCCGCCGGTGCTGGGCACGCTGTTCTGCAGCTCGATGTTCGCGCACCGTGCGCCGGTCGGCTTCGTGACGCTGACGAGCTTCGTCGGCGGTCGCCGCAATCCGGAACTCGCGCAGGGCAGCGAGCAACTGATCACCGCCAACGTCCTGCGCTCCAACCAGCGCTTTCTCGGCGCGGGCGAGCCGTTGTTCGCCGTGGTCCGCAAGTGGCCGCGCGCCATTCCGCAGTACACCCTGGGCCACGCCGAGCGGCTGGCGCGCGTGGAGCGGCTCGAAGCCACGCTGCCGGGGCTGCGCTTCTGCTGCAACTGGCGCGGCGGCGTGTCGATCGCCGACTGCATCGACTCCGGCATGAGCGGCGCCGATCGCGTATCGGCCTGGCTGAAGGCCGACACCGCCCGCCAGCCCGACCTGCGCGCCGCGTGCTGAAGCCGGCCCATGGCGCGGCCGGTCGGCGCGCGTGGCCACTGCATGGGCAGCGCGCCGTTGGACACCCGGCCCGAAAACGCGTAACCTACCAAGGCTTGCGCTTTAAGTCCGTCTTTCCTCCGGTCCTCCCCCGGTCTGCCCGGCCCCTGCGGCCTGCCAGGCCTCGTCGAAGTTCCCCAGGTTTAGCGTCGCTTGATCGTTGGCTCGTCCGGGCACTTGCCTGCGACGATCATTTCTCTTTACCTGCAAGGAACTAAAATGGCACAAGGTACCGTCAAGTGGTTCAACGACGCCAAAGGCTTCGGCTTCATCACGCCGGACGATGGCGGCAAGGATCTGTTCGCGCACTTCTCTGAAATTCAGGCCGGCGGCTTCAAGTCGCTTGCCGAGCAGCAGCGCGTCGAATTCGTGGTCAAGCAAGGGGCCAAGGGCCCGCAGGCCGCCGAGATCCGCGTTCTGTAGTCGCAATGCGCCAGCCTGTGGGCTGGCGCCTGAAGTGCAGGCGGTGCCGGGCCCGGGGCGCGGCGCCCGCCAACCCTGCCGGGCGCCGTTTACCGCGCCCGGCCACCTGAAAAGGAGCATGCGGATTGGCCAAGGAAGAGCATCTCGAGATGAACGGCACCGTGATCGAGGTGCTGCCCGACAGCCGTTATCGCGTCACGCTGGACAATGGCCATGAGCTGATCGCCTACTCGGCCGGCAAGATGCGCAAGCACCACATCCGCATCCTGGCGGGCGACAAGGTGTCGCTCGAAATGTCGCCCTACGACCTCACCAAGGGTCGCATTACCTTCCGTCACCTCGAGCAGCGCAGCGGCGCACCGCGCCCGGCCGCCGCACCCCGCCGGCGTTAGCGTCAGCGGCACCGCCGCCAATCGCGGCCGCAGCCGCCCGGTTCCATCCCTTCAGGTCTCGCGCAGCGAGCGGCGGTACTGGATCGCCTCGGCCACGTGCTGAGTCTGCAGTTCGTCCTCGCCCGCGAGGTCGGCCACCGTGCGCGACACCTTCAGCACCCGGTGGTACGCGCGCGCCGACCAGCGCAGCCGCACGCTCGCCGCATGCAGCAGCTGCTTGACCGGTCCGTCGGGCCGGCAGATACGCTCGACCTCGCCCGGTTGCAGCTCGTCGTTGCACTTGCCCTGTCGTGCCATCGCCCGCTCCCGGGCGGCAGCTACCCGTGCAGCCATGGGGTGCGACGGCTCGCCGTCGGGCATCTCGAGCAGTTCGTCCTCGGTGAGCGAGCCGACTTCGACCCGCATGTCGATGCGGTCGAGCAGCGGCCCGCTGATGCGGTCCTGGTAGCGCGACACGATGTCCGGCGTGCAGCGGCAGGCGATGGTCCTGTGGCCGAAGTAGCCGCAGGGGCAGGGGTTCATCGCCGCAATCAGCTGGAAGCTGGCCGGAAACTCGACCTGCCGCGCGGCGCGCGACACGGTGATGCGGCCGCTTTCCAGCGGCTCGCGCATGACCTCCAGCACGCGCCGGTCGAACTCGGGCAGCTCATCCAGAAACAGCACCCCTTGGTGCGCGAGCGAGATCTCGCCGGGCATCGGATTGCTGCCGCCGCCCACCAGCGCCACCGCGCTGGCGGTGTGGTGCGGGGCGCGAAACATGCGCGTGGCCCAGCGCTGCGGCGCGAACTGCCCGACCAACGACAGTACCGCCGCGCTCTCCAGCGCCTCGTCAGTGGTCATCGGCGGCAGGATGCCAGGAAAGCGCTGCGCCAGCATCGTCTTGCCGGTCCCGGGGGGCCCCACCATCAGCACGCTGTGGCCGCCGGCCGCGGCAATCTCCAGGGCGCGGCGCGCGGCGCGCTGGCCCTTGACGTCGAAGTAGTCGGGGTAGGTCGGCGCGGTCAGCCGCACCGTGGCGTGCTGGAAACCAATGCGCCGGGCCTGCGGGTCGCCGGCATCGTGTGCCAGATGCTCGACCACCTGCAGCAGGCTGCGCGCCGGGTAGATCGATATGCCCGCCACCAGGGCGGCCTCGTCGCCGTTTTCCGCCGGCAGTACGAAGCCGCGCGGCGGGCTCTTGTCGCCGGCCGACTTGCTGACGGCAAAGGTCATCGCCAGCGTGCCGCGGATCGGGCGCAACTCGCCCGACAGCGACAGCTCGCCGGCGAATTCGTACTTGTCGAGCGTGCGCGCCGGAATCTGCCCGCTGGCGGCCAGGATGCCGAGCGCGATGGGCAGGTCGAAGCGACCGGACTCCTTGGGCAGTTCCGCCGGCGCGAGGTTGACGGTGATCCGCCGCATCGGAAACTCGAACTTGGAGTTCTGCAGCGCCGCCCGCACCCGCTCGCGCGACTCCTTGACCTCGGTGTCCGGCAGCCCCACCAGCGTGAAGGACGGCAGCCCGTTGGCCAGGTGCACCTCGACCGTGACCTCGGGCGCGAACATGCCCGACAGGCCGCGCGAGCGAACGACGGCGAGGGTCATGAGAACGCGTGCCGGGGCATGATCGGCGTGATGTTAGGCCAGCGTCCGATCGCCTTGCATCAGCCCGACACGGCGCCGACGCAGGCGCGTGCAAAGTCGTCGACGGCCGCACCGCGGGCCGTGACGATGTTGCCGTCGCGCACGACAGGCTCGTCGGTATACCCGGACTCTGCCATGCCCAGTTGGCGTCGCTGCTCTTGCGACATGCCCACGACGTAGCGCCGGCCGTCGAGCAGTCCTGCCGCGTGCAGCACAACCGGTCCGCCGCAGATGGCCGCCAGCCGGGTGCCCTGCACGGCCCAGCGGCGCAGGCAGGCCAGCAGGGGTTCGTCGGTCGCGGGGGCGCGCAGGTCGAGCGCGCCGGGAAGCAGCGCCAGCGCCGGCGCCGCGACGGCCTCGCCCCAGGCCAGGTCCGGCAGCACGCGCAGCCCGGCCTCGCCGCGCACCGCCGACGCGGCAGCCGCCAGCACGGTCAGCGTCACGCGACCGCGCAGCGCTTCGAGGGCTGGTGCGATCTGATACTCCGCAAAATCCGGGTAGAGCAGCAGCGCACACACGGGGTGGGTCATGGCGAGCCCAGCGCCCGCCCGATCAGCATCCGCTGGATGTCGCTGGTGCCCTCGTAAATCTGGCAGACCCGCACGTCGCGCCAGATGCGCTCGACCGGAAAGTCCGCCACGTAGCCGTAGCCGCCATGCACCTGGATGGCATCCGAGCACACCCGCTCGGCCATCTCGCTGGCAAACAGCTTGGCCATCGCGGCTTCCTTCAGGCAGGGCCGGCCGGCATCGCGCAGGGCCGCCGCATGCAGCACGAGCTGGCGCGCGGCCTCGATCTGTGTGGCCATGTCGGCCAGTCGGAAGTTGACCGCCTGGTGCTCGAAGATCGGCGCGCCGAAACTCTCGCGCTCCTTGGCGTACTTCAGCGCCGCCTCGAAGGCCGCGCGCGCCATGCCCACGCTCTGCGCTGCGATGCCGATCCGGCCGCCCTCGAGCGAGGACAGGGCGATCCGGTAGCCCTCGCCCTCGTCGCCGATGCGGTGGGTCGCCGGCACGCGGCAGTTGTCGAACAGGATCTGCGCCGTGTCGGAGCTGTGCTGGCCGGTCTTGTCCTCCAGCCGCGCGACGATGTAGCCGGGCGTGGAGGTCGGCACCACGAAGGCGCTCATCCCGCGCTTGCCGGCCGCCTTGTCGGTGACGGCGATCACGATCGCGTAGTCGGCGTGCTTGCCGCTGGTGATGAACTGCTTGACGCCGTTGATTGCGTAGTGGTCGCCGTCCCTGAAGGCCGTCGTCTTCAGCGCCGCGGCGTTGCTGCCCACGTGCGGCTCGGTCAGGCAGAACGCGCCCAGGGCCTGGCCGCTGGCCAGCGGCACCAGGAACTCGCGCTTCTGCGCCTCGGTGCCGAAGCCGAGCAGGATCGCGCACACCGGGCAGTTGTTGACGCTGATGATGGTGGAGACGCCGCCATCGCCGGCCGCGATCTCCTCGAGCGCTACCGCTACCGCCGTGTAGTCCATCCCAGCGCCGCCATAGTCCTGCGGCACGGCGATGCCGAAGGTGCCCAGGTCCGCCAGCTCGCGCAGCGCCTGTCTGGGAAAGCTGTGCTCGCGGTCCCATTGGGCCGCGTGGGGCGTCAGGCGCGTGGCGGCAAAATCGCGCAGCGCCGACTGCAGGAGCAGATGTTCTTCGTTGAGCATGGCAGGCATCCGGTGAACGCCGTCGATGCTACTGCCTGCGCAGCCGCCTCAGTCGAACAGCGACGCCAGGTTTTTCTGCCGGATGATCCATCCGACCAGCGCGCCAGCCGTCAGTGCAGCCGCCAGCATCGGGCCGCCGCCGATGATCCCGCTCACCAGCAGGAAATTGCCGTAGCAGGACAAATAGTTCTCGGGCAGGCACCAGACCCAGGTAGCCAGGGCAGACAACGAAGCCCAGGTCAGCAGCCCCACCAGCAGACCGCGCGACAGCGAATCGGCGATCCGCCTCACCTTCTGCTGTGCGTCCTGGTAGAGAAACAGCGCGAACAACATCGCAAACAGACCCGGCACGACCACAAAGATGATGCTGCTGACGCCGCCCTCCTGGGCAAACGTGCGCAGCGTGAATTCGATCGAGCCGGCAGCCAGCAGGCTGCAGACGGCGAAGATCATCGCGGCAAACAGCGGCACCGTCATCACCTGCAGGAAGCGTGATGGCTGCGGCGCGTCGCTCACGAGCCGCGCATCGACGCCGTGGTGCGGCAAGTTCGGGTTGATGAGCTGGCGCTGGTTCGCCGGCGTTGGCAAGGATTTGGCGATCTCGCTCATTGATGAGGAAGGCGCGCGGTCACTTCGATCTCGATCTTCATGCGGGAGTCCACCAGCGCACAGACGATGGCGGTCGCCGCGGGACGGATGTCTCGAAAGTACTCTCCGAAGACTGGCGCCAGAAGGTGAAAAAGCCACACGTCAGTGAGGTAGTACCGTGTTCTTACGATGTCATGCAGCGAACAGCCCGCTTCGCGCAGCGCCGCCTCGATGTTGGCAAAGCACTGGTGGCACTGCGCCACCGGGTCGTCCGAGATGGTCATCGCCGCATAGTCGAAGCCCGTGGTGCCCGCCACGTGTACGTACTGGCCGTCGACCACGGCGCGGCTGTAGCCCGCCACCGCCTCGAAACTGGAGCCGGAACTGATCATCCGCCGGTTCATCACGCGGTCACCTCGTTGCCCGTGGGGTTGCTGCGCGCGGCTGGCGTCTTGCGCTACCAGTCGAACTGCTCGCCCGTGTAGTTGAGGAACTTGCCGTTGTACGAAAGGTTGGCCTGCTCGATCACGCGCCGCATGCCGGTGACGCTGGTCGCCGCGTCGATGTCGGCCTCGGCCCCGCCCATGTCGGTGCGCACCCAGCCGGGGTGAAACGCCATGCACACCACGCCCTGCCCTCCGAGTTCCAGGCTTGCCACCTTCACCACCATGTTCAGCGCCGCCTTGCTGGCGCGGTACAGCCAGCCGGACGGCTGCGTGATCCGGCTCTTGAGCCCCATCGCGCTCGAGATCACCGCCAGCTTGCCGCGTGCCTGCGTGAGCGCCGGCGCCAGCACCGGCAGCAACTGCATCGTCGCCAGGACGTTGGTGCGCATCACCGCGTCGAAGTCCGCCTGCGTCACCGTCTCGATGCCCTGCGTGCGCGGCCCAAAGATGCCGGCGTTGATCACCACCGCGTCGAGGGCCGCGCCGTCCAGGTGCCGGCCCAGCCCCGCGATCGCGGCGGCGTCGGTCACGTCGAGCGCCAGCGGCTGCGCGCCCACCGCGCCGATCCGCTGCGCGTCCTGCGGCTTGCGATAGGTGGCGCTGACGCTCACGCCGTCGGCGGCATACTGGCGCGCAAACTCCAGGCCAATGCCGCGCGAGGCGCCGATGATGAGCAGCTTCTTCATGCAGCAGGTCCTTCGCGTCTACGGATGGTCGGCCAGCGCCAGACGGACGGCCAGGCCGGCGAACAGGGCCGCGCCGCCGGCGTGCAGCCCGCGCGCCAGCCAGCCGGCCGGCACGCCATCCAGCGGCAGCCGCCGCAGGCGCTCGGCCAGGGCCACCACGGCGAGCAGGAACAGCGTGCCATTGACCACGAACACCGCGCCCAGGAACAGGAAGGCCAGCGCCTTGTGCGGCGCCTGCGGCGCGATGAACTGGGGCAGCAGCGCCAGGAAGAACAGCGCCACCTTGGGATTAAGCGCGTTGATCAGGAACCCCTGCAGGAACAGCTGTCGCAGGGACGCCGCGGCCACCGCCGGGCCGGCCCACCCCGCGCCACCGCCGGCCAGCGCCGAGCGCGCCAGGCCGAGCGCCAGGTAGAACAGGTAGGCGGCGCCGGCCCACTTGATTGCGCTGAAGGCCCAGGCCGACGCCGCCAGCAGGGCCGCCAGTCCCGCCGCCGCGGCCAGTGCGTGCACGACGCAGCCGGCGCCGATGCCCAGCGCGGCAGCCACGCCCGCTCGCCAGCCCTGCTGCAGCGTGCGCGACAGCGTGAACAGCAGGTCCACCCCCGGCGTGGCGTTGAGCACCAGCGCGGTGGCGATGAACAGGGGCAGGTCTTGGGTGCCGAACACGCGCAGTGCGATCCGGCTAGCCCGGATGTTTCATCAGGGACGCGGGTTTTCGCGGATGCCCGCGCGAACCCGCGTAGCCCCGGCCGTCCAAATTGGCTTGGGCCACGTGCTGGGTACCGCCGCGGCTTACAGAAGCAGATCGTGGCTGCACGGGGGCGACCTGGTGAAACATCCAGGCTAGATGAGCTCGACCGCCAGCGCGGTCGCCTCGCCGCCGCCGATGCACAGCGCCGCCACGCCGCGCCGGCCGCCGGTCTTCTTCAGCGCACCGAGCAGCGTGACCACGATGCGCGCGCCCGAGGCGCCGATCGGATGGCCCAGCGCGCAGGCGCCGCCGTGGATGTTGACCTTCTCGTGCGGCAGCTTGTGCTCGACCATCGCCGCCATCGTCACCGCGGCAAAGGCCTCGTTGATTTCCCACAGATCCACGTCGCTTGCCTTCCAGCCGGTCTTCTCCAGCACCTTGCCGATGGCGCCCACCGGCGCGGTGGTGAACCAGTCGGGCGCCTGCGCGTGCACGCTGTGCGCCAGCACGCGCGCGATCGGCTGGGCGCCGAGCTGCTCGGCAGTGGAGGCGCGCATCATCACCAGTGCGGCGGCGCCGTCGCTGATCGACGAGGCATTGGCTGCGGTGATCGTGCCGTCCTTCTTGAAGGCGGGCTTCAGGCCGGGGATCTTGTCGGGCTTGCCCTTGAACGGCTGCTCGTCCTTGTCGATTCTTGTCTCGCCGGTCTTGCCGGCGATGGTCACCGGCGCGATCTCCCAGGCGAAGCTGCCGTCGGTGTTGGCGCGCACCGACCGCTCCAGCGAGGCGATGGCGAACTTGTCCTGCGCCTCGCGTGTGAAGCCGTACTTACCGACGCACTGCTCGGCGAACACGCCCATCGCCTTGCCGCGCTCGTAGGCGTCTTCCAGGCCGTCGAGCGCCATGTGATCGAAGGTGGTGACCGCGCCATAACGGTAGCCCTTGCGCGAGCCCAGCAGCAGGTGCGGCGCGTTGGTCATGCTCTCCATGCCGCCGGCCACGATCACGTTGGCACTGCCGGCCAGCAGCATGTCGTGGCCGAACATCATGGCGCGCATGCCCGAGCCGCACATCTTCGACAGCGTGACGGCGCCGGCCGACTGCGGCAGCCCGGCGGCCAGCGCCGCCTGCCGGGCCGGCGCCTGCCCCTGGCCGGCCATCAGGCAGCAGCCGAACAGCACCTCGTCGACCGCCGCGCCCGCGATGCCGGCGCGCTCCATGGCGGCGCGAATGGCTACCGCGCCCAGTTGCGGCGCCTGCAGCGAGGCAAAGTCGCCGAGCATGCCGCCGATGGGCGTGCGGGCGGCGGAGACGATGACGATTGGATCGGACATGAAGGCTCCTGGTGCGAACGGGCGCGGCGCGCCAACAGCGGCAAGTTTGCCACCGGCGCGGCCCGCGTCGGCTCACCACGCGCGGGTCGGCCGCCACTGCCCTGCGCCAGCGGGATGCGACGCGACGCGACGCCACGGGCAGGCTCGGGTCGGGTGCCGTCAGGGTGCTGTTTGGTCAGCGCCGCCGCGCTTGGGACGCGCGAGCGCTCGGGGCTGCCGTCGCCCTGCGGGGCGGTGCAGCGGCCGGCCCGGCTGGCGCGGGGGCAAAGAACCGCGCAAGGCGCAGAGCCTGCGAAAACTCTGCTGCGCGACCGCGTCTTGCGCCTGCGCTGCTTGTCGTACCACGCTGCACGGGACCACGGCTCGGCGCCGCCTCGGGCCGCTGGCTGCGACGTTGACGCCGGCTCAGTGGGACAGGATTTTCGACAGGAACTGCTGCGCGCGTTCGGAGCGCGGCTTGCCGAAAAAGTCCGCCTTGGTCGCGTCCTCGACGATCTCGCCGGCGTCCATGAAGATCACCCGATCGGCCACCTTGCGGGCAAAGCCCATCTCGTGCGTGACCACCATCATGGTCATGCCTTCCTGCGCCAGGCCCACCATCACGTCGAGCACCTCGTTGATCATCTCGGGGTCGAGCGCGGAGGTGGGCTCGTCGAACAGCATGGCGATCGGGTCCATGCTGAGCGCCCGCGCAATGGCTACGCGCTGCTGCTGTCCGCCCGACAGCTGTCCGGGGTACTTGTCCTTGTGGGCCGACAGGCCCACGCGGTCCAGCAGCGTCAAGCCGCGGGCAATCGCCTCGTCCTGGCTGCGGCCCAGCACCTTGACCTGCGCCAGCGCCAGGTTGCGCGTGATCGACAGGTGCGGAAACAGCTCGAAATTCTGGAACACCATGCCGATGCGCGCGCGCAGCTTGGGCAGGTCCGTCTGCGGGTCGTCGACCCGGGTGCCGTCGACACTGATGCGGCCCTTCTGGAACGGTTCCAGCGCGTTGACCGTCTTGATCAGCGTGCTCTTGCCCGAGCCCGACGGCCCGCAGACGACCACCACCTCGCCCTTGTCGACCGTGGCGCTGCAGTCCTTGAGCACCTGGAAGTCGCCGTACCACTTGCTCACGTCCTGGATCTCGATCATCGGCATGGTCTTCTCTCTCAGGGCCGGTTACCGCACGATGGCGATGCGCTGCTGCAGCCGCTTGACCAGATAGGACAGGCCGAGGCACAGCACGAAGTACACGACGGCGACGAACACGTACATCTCGATCAGGCGCCCGTCGCGTTGCGCGATCTTGCTGGCCAGCGTGACGAAGTCGGGCAGCGAGATGATGTAGACCAGCGAGACGTCCTGGAACAGGATGATGGTCTGCGTCAGCAGCACCGGCGTCATGTTGCGAAAGGCCTGCGGCAGCACGATGTAGCCCATCACCTGCCAGTAGTTCATCCCGAGCGCGTAGCCGGCGTTGACCTGGCCCTTGGGGATGCTCTGGATGCCGGCCCGCATGATCTCGCAGTAGTAGCAGGCCTCGAACAGGATGAAGGTGATCAGCGCCGAGGCGAAGGCGCCCACCTTGATCGGCGTGGGCGAGCCGATGATCCAGGCGCCGATGTACGGCACCAGGAAGAAGAACCAGAAGATCACCAGCACCAGCGGGATCGAGCGCAGCAGGTTGACGTAGGCGCCGGCCGCCCACGCCAGCGGCGCGAAGGACGACAGCCGCATCATTGCCAGCAGCGTGCCGAGCAGGATGCCGCCGATCATTGCCAGAACGGTGATCTGGAGCGTGAACGCCAGACCTTGGAAGACGAGCACCTGCCAGGTGCGCGCGATGACGTCGAAGTCGAAGCTGCCGAACATGGCCGCCTACCTCGTCCGGCCGCCGATGTAGCCCGGCACCGCGACCCAGCGCTCCACGCCGCGCATTGCCAGCACCACCACCGCGTTGATGGCAAGGTAGATGACCGTGGCCGCGGTGAACGCCTCGAACACCTGAAAGCTGAACTCCTGCATGGCGCGCGTGCGCGCCGTCAGCTCCATCAGGCCGATGGTCAGCGCCACGGCACTGTTCTTGATGACGTTGAGAAACTCAGAAGTCAGCGGCGGCAGGATGATCCGGAACGCCATCGGCAACAGCACGTAGCGGTAGGTCTGCGGCAGCGTGAGGCCCAGCGCGGTGGCCGCCTGGCCCTGCCCGCGCGGCAGCGCCTGGATGCCGGCGCGTACCTGCTCGGCCACGCGCGCCGAAGTGAAGAACGCCAACGACACCACCGCGGTCCAGAAGGATGCGTTGGGCAGCGTCTTGACCCACGTGCCCGCCGCGGCCGGCAGCAGCTCCGGCACCACGAAGAACCACAGGAACATCTGCACCAGCAGCGGAATGTTGCGGAACAGCTCCACATAGGCGCCCGCCAGCCGCGCCAGCCACCGGACGGGTACCGTGCGCAGCGTGCCGACGATGGCGCCCAGCAGCAGCGCCAGCACCCAGGCCGTCAGTGCGGTGGCCAGCGTCCACTGCAGCCCCGCCAGCAGCGTCTGCAGGTACGTGCCGCTCGCGTCGGGCGACATGTCCCAGAAGATGCCCCAGTTCCAGTTGTAGTTCATCTTCTTCGGCCATGAGCATCGGTGCGCCCGGCCGTGGCCGGGCGCACCAACGCGGGTTGCATTGACGACCGGCGGGGCGGATGCCGACCCCGGTCACGCACACCATTGCTGCCCGCCGCTGCCGGCCATGCGGCGGACCGGCATCGGCGGTGCGGCGCGCCCGCCGATGCGAGGGCCGGCGCGCCTCCTTGCTGGGCGAGGACTACTTGTACGCCGCCGGGTCCGGAGAGTCGCTCGGGTTGGCAAACTGGTTGCGCAGCGCCGGGGTCATGGGCAAGTTCAGGTTGATGCCCCGGGGCGGGATCGGGCTCTGGAACCACTTGGCATACAGCTTGGCGGCCTCGCCGCTCTTGTAGATGGCCGTCATCGCATCGTCGACCACCTTCTTGAAGGCCGGATCGTCGCGCCGAAGCATGATGCCGTAGGGCTCGGGCAGCGAGAATGCCTCGCTCGAGATCTGCCACAGGCCGGGATTGGCATGGTTGGCAGCCAGGCCCGCCAGCAGCACGTCATCCATGACGAAGGCCACCGCGCGGCCCGTGTCCACCATCAGAAACGCTTCGGCGTGATCCTTGGCCGGCACCACGTTCATACCCAGGTTCTGCGCTGCGTTGGCCTCGACCACCTGGCGGATGTTGGTGGTGCCGGAGGTCGAAACGACCGTCTTGCCCTTCAGGTCGGCGATGCGCGTCAGGTTGTCCGACTTCTTGGAGATGAAGCGGCTGGCCGTCAGGAAGTGCGTCATCGTGTAGGCGATCTGCTTTTGCCGCTCGGTGTTGTTGGTGGTCGAGCCACACTCCAGATCGATGGTGCCGTTGGCCAGCAGCGGGATCCGGGTGGCCGAGGTCACCGGCTGCATGGCCACCTTCAGGTTGGGCATCTTCAGGTGGGCGCGCACGGCATCGACCACCCGCGCGCACAGGTCCATCGCGAAGCCGACCGGCTGCTGCTTGTCGTCCAGGTAAGAAAACGGGATGGAGGCGTCGCGGTGGCCGATGGTGATGGTGCCGCTGCCTCGGATCTTGTCCAGCGTGCCTTGCTGCGCCAGCGCGCTGCCGGTGGCACCGGCGGCCAGGAGCAGCGCCGCCAGGCCGAAAGCCTTGAATTTCATCGTCGTTCCCTTCGAAGCGCCGCGCTGCTGCGCGGGCGTGAGTTGTTGCGCCGGGCGGGTTGGAAAGAGCCTGCGCGCGCCCGGACCTTGCGCGCAGTGCCTGAAACCTGCCGGGTGGAGCTGAGCCCTGGAGCTTCGCGCGGCGCGCGCTGCTCCAGCAAATGCCACAGCTGCTCCACCCGCCGCGGCGCCGGGCGACCCAGCGTGGGCCGCTCGCGGTACGCGCGGATCTGCATCTCGACCTCCCAGCCGCCATCCAGCCGCAGCAGGCGGCCGGCGGCCCGCTCGGCCGCCGCGGTGCTGTCCGGCAGGAAAGCCACGCCGTGGCCGGCCAGCGCCATCTGCTTGAGGCCCTCGGCCATGTCCGTGTCGAACACGCGCTGCAGGTGCGGCCGGCTGCGGCCGGCCGCCAGCGCCAGCTCGGCCATCCGACCCAGGTAGGCACTCGCGGTGTATGCGAGGTACGGCACCGGCCGCTGGCTCTTGCCGGGCAGCTCGAACAGCGCCCGCCCGTCGGCGCCGCGCGCCGAGTAGGGCGCCAGCCGTTCGACGTCGAGCGTCAGCATGTCGTAGCGCTCCGGGTCGAGCTGCACCGGCTGCTGCGGATGGTGGTAGCAGATCAACAGATCGCAGCCGCCCTCCACCAGCCACAGCACCACGTCCAGCACATTGCCGACCCGCGCCCGGGTCGCCAGCCGCACCGGGCGGCTGCCAGCGGACAGGCTCGCCTCCACCTCGGCCAGCCAGCCCGGAAAGAAGGTCAGCGACAACGTGTGCGGCAAAGCAAAGCCCACCACCTCACGGTCGGCCGACGGCTGCTCGGCGGCATCGGCGCGCAGGGTGCCGATGCGGTTCAGCAGATCTTGCGCGTGGGTGTAGAACGACTGGCCGGCGGCCGTGAGCGCGGGCGGGTACGAGGTGCGATCGATCAGATCGAGCCCCAGCCAGGCCTCCAGCGCCTGGATGCGCCGCGAGAACGCCGGCTGCGTGATGTGGCGCAGCCGGGCGGCGCGCGAGAAGCTCGCCGTCTCGGCCAGCACCACGAAATCCTCGAGCCACTTGGTATCCATCAGGAGGGCAAGCCTAGTCGCGTTTCGGTGTGTCAGGCCGATCCCTGCGGAACCGGCGTCTGGCCGTGCCGTGCCCAGGCAACACAGCGGGCCGCCAGCGCGGCGGTGGCATCCAGCAGCGGCACGCCCAGGAGCCGTTCGGCATCAGCGGTCGGATCGAGCGCCACCGGAACCTCGGTGCAGCCCAGCACGATGACGCGGGCGCCGCGCGCCACCAGCGCCTCGGCCGCGGCGCCCAGCAGCGCCCGGCCCTCGGCCAGCCGCTGCGCCTTGACTGCACGGATGCCGGGCATCACTAGTTTGTCCAGCTCGGCCGCGCTGGGCACGACCCAGCGCAGTTGCGGCGCGCGCTGCGGATACACCGCGGCATGCACCGTGCCGCTGGTGGCCAGCAGGCCCACCGGCCCGCTCACTGGACCGCCCTCGCGCGGCGCGCTCGGGGATTCGCCCTTGGGGCGGCCCGGCGGGAACATGGGACTACCCTCGCGCGGCGCGCTCGGGGATTCGCCCTTGGGGCGGCCCGGCGGGCTCATGCCCCGCCGCTGCAGCTCGGCCACCGCGGCGTCCACGATATGCAAGATCGGTATGGGCACGGCAGCACACAGGGCGTCGTACCAGTAGTGCGCGGTGTTGCAGGGGATCGCGAGCGCCTGCGCGCCGGCGGCGGCCAGCTCGACGGCCGCCGCAACCAGCGCTGGCTGCGGGGAGGGCCCGGCACCGGCCAGCGCGGCGGCGCGGTCGGGCACCTCGGGGCAGAACCGCACGATCAGCGGAATGTGCTCCTGGTCGCGCTCGGCTGGCGTGGCTTCCACCAGCTTGCGCAGGAAGTCCACGGTAGCCATGGCGCCCATGCCGCCCAGCACGCCCAGCGTGGGTTTTCGGGCGGCCGGTTCGCCAGGCGGCGCGGGTGACGCGGGCGGCACGGCGATGGCCGGAACGAGGCTCGACTTCATGCCGGAAAGGTTAGAGCCCGCCGCTGCCGTATTGCCAATGCAGGATTTGCATGGCCAGGCCGATGCGAGGCTGCTTGCGCCAGGCCGGGGTCCGGGTATTGGACCTTGTGCCTTCGGGCGCCCGCGTTCAAGTCGGTCCAGCGGCAGGGTGGAGTGGGATTCGGCCGTGCGCCCGGCACACCGGCGGCAACCGGGTCGGCACCGGCCTCAACTTTTGGTTTATGCCGTCATTTGCCGCGCCGGTATTCCGCTGCCTGCCCTGCCGACCCTAAAGTGTCTCCACACCACAGCCCACGGAGGCCCAGATGAACAAGCTCGGGATGCTGTTGTTGACCTGCCTGATCCCCTTCGCGGCGATCGCCCCGGCCGGCGCACAGACCAGTCAGCCGATCCGCATCGTCCTGCCTACCGGGGCGGGTGGTCCCTCGGACACCGCCGCACGGGCCTTGGGCCAGGCGCTCAGTCGCAGCACCGGTCGGACGGTCGTCATCGACAACCGGCCCGGCGCCAGCGGAACGCTGGCTGCGCAGGCCCTGGCGGGTGTGCCCGCCGATGGCTCGGTCCTGCTCTGGGGAATTGCCTCGATGGCCGCGATACCCATGCTGCAGAAGTCGCCGCCGTTTGCCTCGCTCGCCGAGTACGCGCCGGTGTCGCTGGTTGCGGTCTCGACCTTCGCGCTGTTCGTCCACCCGAGCGTGCCGGCGCGCAGCGTGGCCGAGCTGGTGGCGCACCTGAAGGCAAATCCGGACAAGCTCAGCTACGCCTCGGCCTCGCTGGGTGAGTACCTGGCCGGCTTGAGCCTGCTGCGGGCGGGCGGCGCCAAGGCCGTGCGCGTGCCCTATCGCGCCGCGCCGCAGGCGCTGCAGGACCTGCTCGCTGGACGGGTCCAGTTTCACATCGCGCCGATCGGCCTCGGACTGCCGCATGCCAGGGACGGCAAGCTGAGGATGCTGGCGGTGCTGGCCTCGGAGCGAACGCCGCTGGCGCCCGAGGTGCCCACTCTGGCCGAGTCCGGCTTCGCGCAGATCTCTGTGCCCACCTGGCAAGCGCTGCTTGCGCTGGCGGGAACACCGCCGGCAGTGGCCGAGCGGCTGGCCCGCGATGTCGAGGCGGCGTTGCGGGATCCTGGCGTGCGCGGGCAACTGGAGCAGATCGGTATGCAACTTCGCGGCCAGGGGCCGGCTGCTCTGGCCGCGGCCATCGAGCGCGACACCGAGACCTGGCGCAGCTTCGTGCGCGAAAACGAGGTGCCGCAGGAGTGACCATGCCACCGGATCGTGGCGCAGCCGATCGACTGCTCGACCTCATCGGCTCGGCCTGGATCACCCAGGCCGTCGGTGCGATGGCCGAACTGCGGCTCGCCGATGCGCTGGCTGCGGCGCCCCGCGATGCCGCGGTGCTGGCGGCCGAGCTCGGCTGCGACGCCGACGCGCTCGAGCGGCTGCTGCAGGCGCTGGTCAGCCTGGAGCTGTGTACGACCCGCGGTGACGGTTGCTACACGCTGACGCCGCTGGGAGCGCTGCTGGGCGAGGGCGTGGCGGGCTCCTTGCGCCATTGGGCGCTGTGGTGGAGTCGTCACCTGTGGCCGCTCTGGGGCGACCTGGCGGGCAGCGTGCGCTCGGGGCACAGTGCGCGCGCCCGCCTCAGCGGACAGGCGGGGTACGAGCACCTGCAGCACGACCCGATGGCAGCATGCACGTTCCATGCGGCCATGGGCGAGCTCACTTCATTCGTGGCTGCGGTGCTGGCCGAGCGCATGCGCTTTGCCTCCGGTGCGTTGCTGGCGGACCTTGGCGGCGGCAATGGCGAGTTGCTGGTGGGTATCCTCGCCGCCGACGCTTCGTTGCGCGGGCTGCTGTTCGAGATGCCGCACGCGCTGGCCGACGCACAAGCCCGTATCGCGGCGGCCGGCATGCAGGCGCGCATCGCCGTGCAGAGCGGCGATTTCTTCGAATCGGTGCCCGCCGCCGACGTCTATCTGCTCAAGAGCGTCCTGCACAACTGGGACGACGAGCACTGCATCCGGCTGCTGGCCCGGTGCCGGGCCGCGATGGGGCCGCCGGCGCGGCTCGTGGTGATCGAGCGCGTGCGGCGCGCGCAGCCGGCCACCGGCGCCTCGGCTCGAGCGCTGGCGCGCAACGACCTGAACATGCTCATTGGCCCGGGCGGCCGCGAGCGAAGCGCTGCGGCGCTCGAACGGCTCTTCGCGGCGGCCGGGTTGCGCCAGGTCGGTGCGATGGCGCTCGCGCACGGATTGACCGCGCTCGACCTGCGCGCGGGCTAGCCGTCGGCCAGCGAGCGCGCCGCCGAAGCACGGCCGGTGCCGCGCCGGTACCAGTGCGGCCGCTCTGGGGTGGAGGTCGGCGCACCGGGCCCGTCGCTGCTCGTCTGCTCCACCAGCGCGCCGACGAACTCGACGAACTGGCGCACCCGCGGCGTGCGTCGCACGCCGGGCCGGAACATCAGGTTCAACGGCGGCGCACCGAGCACCTCCCAGTCGAGCAGCGCCGGGACCAGCCGGCCCGACTGCAGGTACTGGCGGGTCGTGATCGCAGTGAAGCGGCCCACGCCTTCGCCGGCCAGCACGGCGTCGAGCAGCACGTCGCGGGCATTGCTCGACAGCCAGCCATTGACCGCGACCGCGGCCTTCTCGGTGCCGCGCCTGAACTCCCATAGATCGATCAGCGTACCGTTGGGGTTGCGCAGGATCAGGCAGTTATGGCGCGCCAGCTCGTCAGGGTGCTGCGGGACGCCATGACGCCGCCAGTGCATGGGCGAGGCGGCAATGAAGCTGCGCGGCTGTCCCAGTTGCTTGTGCACCAGATTGTCGGCCTCGGGCCAGCCGAGCACGACGAACACCTCGACGGCCGCCGCCTCCGGGTCACTCGCCCGCCCCACGATCCGCAGGTCTACCTGCAGATCGGGGTGGCGCGCATGCCAATGGGGCAAGGCCGGCAGCAGCAGGTGCTGCGCAATCTGCGCGTGGGTGCCGACGACCAGGGTACCGGCCATACGGCGTTCGCTGCGCGTGACCACCTCGTCGACCGCTTCGAGCTCCAGCAGCAGCGGCCGGCACGCTTCGAGATACTGCTCGCCGCCGGCGGTCAGTTGCAGGCCCTGCGCGTTGCGCTCGAACAGCCGCACGCCCAGCGACGCCTCCAGCGAGTTCACCAGCTTCTGCACCGCAGGCACGGTGACGCCGAGCCTGCGCCCGGCAGCCGACAAGCTGCCTTCCTCGGCGGCGGCAACGAAGTACTGCAGGGCTCGCAGCTTGTCCATGCGTCCTCTGCGGCGCAGATGAGAGACGACCATTGTGCCCTGCAAGTAGCGGTGCGTTAACGGGCGGTATAGGCGGGCCTGTGCCGCCCGGCAATTCCGCAGGCGCCGGCGTGGCATCACAGTGCGTTCATCGACGTGCCACCTGCGAGACCCGCGATGAATGCCCCCGCTGTCCACCTGCCCCCGACCCCGACGCCTTACTTGCGCGTCCTGACCTGGGCCTTCGCGCTGTTCAACGCGGCACGCGTGCTTGCCTACCTGCCGACGCTGTGGGCGGTCGTGCAAAGCGGTGACGTCTCGGCGCATTCCCTGGTCACTTGGTTCGCCTGGACCGGTGCCAACTGCACCATGGCGCTGTGGCTCTATGAGCAGGGCGGCCGCCGCATCTCGCTACCGATCGTCATCAACATCCTCAACGCGGTGATGTGCGCGACCACCGCCACGGTGATCCTGGCTCACACCGGCTGATGCGGCCCCCGTCGTCCAAGCGCGGCCGGCCGCACGCCGCGGCGGCCAGGATGTCCTCAGCGGCGCTTCTTGCCGCCCACCTTGCGTTGTGCCTTCGACTTCGCGGGCGCCGCGCCGACTTCCTCGCCGGCGCGGCCTTCCAGCTTGGGCGCCAGGTTGTCCTCCAGCCACTGGGCATCCCACCACTCCACCGGCAGCACTGCCACGCCCGACAGGTACACGCCGTAATGCAGGTGGTCGCCGGCCGCCAGCCCCGTCTGGCCGGTCTTGCCGAGGATCTGCTTCTTCGCCAGCGTGGCGCCGACCTGGACTTCGATCGCGCTCAGGTGCGAATACAGCGTGAACAGACCGAGCCCGTGGTCGATGATCACCGTGCCGCCGTAGATGCCGAGGTCGCCGGCAAAAACCACCGTGCCGGCATTGGCGGCCTCCAACGGGTAGGCCTTGGTCACCGACAGGTCGTAGCCCAGGTGATAGGCGGTATCGATCGGCTCGCCGTTCCAGGTGTAGGTGCGCTCGTCGGCGAAGTTGGCCTCGACTTTGGAGTTGGACAATTGCACGAACGCGCTCCGCCACAGCATCGGCGGCGCGGCCTGGCGCGTGAGCGCGGCGATCTTCTCTTCGTTGTCCTTGCGCAGGCCCCGGTTGACGGCGACGAACACGTCCCTGGGCGCGCCCTGGCGCAGCGTGGCATCGGCCAGCAGCGGCGCCACCTTGTCCCGCACAAAGCGCTCCGACAGCGGAAGGGTGCTCTTGCGGTAATTCACGTTCTTGAGTTCGTAGCGCACCGCCAGCTCGCGCGAGTTGCCGGCTGCATCGGCGGCCACCAGCTTCGGGCGGGCGTCGGCCGGCACGTCGTAGGCGTGCGCAAACAGCACGAGCCAGTGGTCCGGATGCCCCCGTACCTGCCCGGCAAAGCCCGGAAAGAAGCGTGTTCCGAACTGCACCCCGGTTCTGACCGTGTCGGCCGAGGTCTTGTAGACCAGCACGCCGACGCCGCCGAAGTTGACGTAGCGGTCATCGGCCACCAGTTGCAGCGTGGGCGGGGTGAGGTCGAGCGTGAGCCTGCGCTCCACCACGGTCTGGTTGCCGCGCCACAGAGCGGCATCGCGTGCCGCGACCTTCAGCACGGCCGGCCCTTCCTTGATACCGGGCACCTTGGCCAGCGCCACGGTATAGGTCTTCGCGCGCAGTGGCTGGACCAGTTCGTCGGCCGCGATCTTGTGCTCGGTGTCGCCCTGCGACAGCGTCACCGTCACGCTCCGCAGGCCGGTGCCGCCATCGCTCACCTGCACCTGCAAGGGTGCCTGGCCCACCGCCTCGCCCTCGGGCGTGATGACCACCTGCGGCGCAACCGACTCGAGGCGCGGCCCGACAAACCAGCCCGCGGCGCCGAGCGCGCCGGCGACGGTGGCCAGCAAGAGGAAGATGAACGGGAGCCGGCTGCGGCGCCGGGGCGTGCCAGACGAGGTGTTTCGGGAGGACATGCAGTCGGGAGGGGGGGTGGACGGCGCGACGGAAACGGCGCAGGCCGGATTCACCTGCCCCGGCCCGTTGCCACGGGCGTAACGCTACAGGCTTTGCGCGGGATGACTGCCGGCGACAGGCGCCGGGCACGAGCAGCATCAGGCTGGGGCCGCGCGCGCAGCGCGGCGCGCGGCGCCCCGAGGAGCGGGCGCGCCGGTGCGCGGGCTCACGACCGCGGTACGGTGACCCCGCGCAGCCGCGCGCGCTCGATGGCGGCGGCCACCTCGCCGCGTTGCTTGGCCTCGCTCACGAAGCGGTCGACGAACTGTGCGGCCTCGGCCGGGCGTCCCTTGGGGCTCTCATGCCGATCCACTCGACCAGCAGGCGACCGTCGAGCACCCGGCTGCCGGCGAGCTTGCTCGCCTCGTCGAGCAGGCGCGACTTCGTGGCGGCGACCACGTCGAGCTCGCCGGCGGCCAGCGGCAGGAACAGCGCATCGAGCGTGGGCAGCCGCACCAGCCGCACCAGTCGCGCCTGCTTGAGCTGGCGTGTCGGGGCGAAATCGGCCCCTGCCTTGTCGAGCACACCGATGCGCAGCCCGGGCCAGTCGATGGCGTCGAGCGAACCGAGGGGCACACCGCTACGCACCAGCACGCCCTGCTCGACCTCCATGTACGGTGCGGAAGTGTCGATCGACGCGGCGCGCCCGGCATGGATTCCCATGAACACCCCGTTCAAGCGCCCCTCGCGCATCCCGCCCAGAAGCGCCGGCAGGCCGGGCTGCGGCAGCGCCTCGAGCCGCACGCCGCACCGTGGCGCGAGCCACTCCACACGATCGTCCGCCACGGCATTGCTAGATTCCAGGGCTTCAGTGCCGACCCCCGGAGCCCCGCCATGCCCCCGCCCCGCAAGACCGCCATCGTGACCGCCGCCGGCCGCGGCATCGGCGCCGCCGTCGCACGCCGGCTGGCTGCCGACGGCTACTTTCTGGTGTTGATGTCGCCCAGCGGCTGCGGCGCGCTGGCGCTGGAGCTGGGCGCGGTCGCGATGGCGGGCAGCGTGGCGGCACCCGGCGACCTGGAGCAACTGGTCGCGCTCGCCATGCAGCGCAGCGGCCGCATCGACGCCGTGTTCAACGGCACCGGCCATCCGCCCAAGGGCGCGCTGCTGTCCATCCGTGATGCCGACTGGCACCTGGGCGTGGACATGGTGCTGCTCAACGTGATCCGCATGGCGCGGCTGGTCACGCCGATCATGCACGCGCAGGGCGGAGGCAGCATCGTCAACCTCTCGTCGTACGCCGCCTTCGAGCCCGAGCACGACTTTCCGCTGTCCACTCTGCGCGCCGCGCTCGGCGCCTTCACCAAGCTCTACGCCGACGAGCACGCCGCGCAGGGCATCCGCATGAACGGCCTGCTGCCGGGCTTCGTCGACAGCCTGCCGGAGAAAGAGGCGCGCCGGCAGCGCATCCCGATGGGGCGCTATGCGCGCGTCGAGGAGATTGCCAACGCGGCGGCGTTCCTGCTGTCGGACGCCGCCTCGTACATCACCGGGCAGAACCTGCGGGTGGACGGCGGGATCACGCGGTCGGTGTGACCGTAGAGCGTGCGCTGCAGTTGCTTCGCGCAAATCCTGCGGGTGGACGGCGGGATCACGCGGTCGGTGTGACGGCGCTGCTTCGGTCGAATTTTCACAACGCCCGAGGACGAACAAACGACGCTTCCGTAACGGCATCGCGACTAGCGTTCGACCGGTTTTGTCCGACTGGTCGAGGTCTGCATGAGCCAGCTCCAAACACGTTATGCCTTCGCACTGCCCTCCGGTGCCCTGATTGACACCGGTGTGGTGAGTGACCGCTTCAGCTTTAACAATCGCTTTGTTGCGCTCGATGCTCAGGCGCTCGGCTTGCCGTCGCTGAGCCTGTACTCAACGGTTTTCCTCGATCACTACGACGATTGGCGTAACCGGCAGTACGAGTTGCCCGGGGGTATCGAGTACGTTCGGTCGTCCATGGCGCTGGCGTCCAAGTCGGCCGCACGGGCGACGGCGAAGCGGCCGGTCAAGGGGCCGGGCGCGCGGCCGATCAAGCGACCAATCAAGCGGCCGAGAAAGACGCCCGGTAAGGCCCCTCAACGGTCTGGCGGCGACGTCGGCGGACTGCTGCCATCGCTGTTCGGCGATGGCGACATCGGCTTGATGTTTCTCGAGCGCACGCGCGTGCGCCCGGCGGGGTTCGCGCTGGGCGAGCACCTGTTTTCGCTCAGTCTGGCGCCGGGCGAGGAGGTGACGCTCGAGCAGCGCAGCTACTCCGAGCGGGTCGAGACCTACGAAGAGGCGAGCGAGCGCGACCAGCAGCAGGACAGCGAGATGACGGCGAGTCTCGCGACCGAGCTGTCCAGTTCGATGCAGCGCGCGCTCAACGAGAACCGCTCCGAGTCCTCCAGCCTGGGCGGCACGCTGGGGGCCTCGTACAAGGGCGTCAGCGTGTCGGCGTCGGCCTCTCAGCAGAACTCGCTCAACACGGCCGACAGCAACACCCGCAACGAGTCGGTCAAGGCTACGCGCTCGGTCAGTGAGAAGCTCAGCGCCAAATTCCGCACCCAGCACAAGACCTCGTTCAAGGTCTCGCAGGTCAGTCGCTTCGAGGCGTCGCAGAAGCGGGTGCTGCGCAATCCGAACGCCGCCACGCCGATCGACCTGGTGTACTTCAAGGTCTTGCAGAAGCTGCAGTTGGCGCAGGAACGCTATGGCGTGCGCTACTGCTGGGCGCCGTTCGTCAAGTCGCCGGGCACGGTTCTGCAGGAGGCCATCAGTGCCAAGGACCAGCAGCTGCGGCAGCTGCCGGTCCCGGGCTTGCGCACCGTCCGGCCGATGCCGCTGCCGCCCAATCCGGCGCCGCCGCGACTGATGCCGCTGGGCCTGACCGCACTCACGCGCTGGGGCGTGTGGGGCGACATGCGCCACAACTACACCTTTGACATCGTTGCGCCGCAGGGCTACGAGTGGGACTTCGATGCCGACTTCGTGCGCGGCAGCTTGTCCGTGGTCACCGCGACCTGGGGCGCCCGGCGCGAGCCCAACGTCTACGTCGTCGCCGCCAGTTCAAATGGCGCAAACGGTGTGCGCCTGATCATCCACGCTGGCGCCGACGGTGGTGGCGCCGGTGCCACGCTTTCGGTCGACGTGCAGGCGAGGTTCCGCGCCTCGCCGCAGGCGCCTGATCCGGCCTACCTGGCCGACCTCGCCAAGTGGCATCAGGAGCGCGCCGAGGCCGACACTGCCAACGCCAAGGCACGTGACGACTGGGAGCAGGCGCTGCGCGTCGAGCTGGCCAAGTGGACCGCCGCCTACATGAAGAACTTCAGCCCCGTCGCGGCCGCCATGCAACTACTGGTCAAGGGCATCGCGACGACCGCGCAGCGCGACTCGGGCCCCGAGGTGGAGCTGTGGAACCAGCTGTTCGACTTCGAGAACGCCGGCATGCTGCTGTACCCGTCGTGGTGGTCGGACGACACGCTGCGCGACCCGCTGGCCGGGCCGGACGCCTTCATCAACGCCAGCTGGGCGCGCCTGTTCTTGCCCATCCGTGCCGGGCGCGAAGTGCAGGGCCTGCGCTGGCTACTGACCGGCACTTTGCTGCCTGGCCCGGCGAACAGCGCGCGTGAGCGCACCATCGCCGAGCTGGCCAGCAACATCGCGGCCTATCGGACCACGAACTTTGGCGGAGCGACCGAGGTCCGCGTCACCCCACCGACTGCGCCAGCGCCGTGTCCGCAGATCACTGCGCCTTACCTGTGCCTCGGTACCTGGGAGGAACTGCTGCCGACCGACGGCACCCATCTCGAGGTGCTGCAGGCGAAGTCGACCGCGACCGATGACTGGGGCGTGGCAGAGGAGTCGCGCCGCGCGGCCGGCCAGGCCGCCTCCATGCTGAACGCGCAGAAGAGCGCGGAGTTGAAGGCCGCCGTGGCGAGCGGGACGGTGGCGCCGCCGACGCTGCGGCTCGACCTGTCCGATGACCCGCCGCGCTGATCGACCTGCGCCGTGACCGGGCCAGCGCTGCTGCTACCCGAACGCACGCCGCGACCGCCGCTGGTCCTGCGCGAGTGGGGCGAACCGGGCTATGCCTACGAGCTGCGGCGAGTGCGCTTGCTGTACGCGCGACTGGCGGTCGCCCATGACCAGTCCGGGCCGCAGGTCGATCGCATCCTCGACCTGATCGAGTCGAGCGAGCAGGGCGCTCTGTGGCTGGCGGGCTTTGGCGGCGGCTTCGTCAGTGGCATTCAGGAGCGCCTGGCCGCCTGGCTCGAAGACATTGCAAGGATGCTGCAGACCTTGCTCAAGCAGCTGGCGCGCGCTGCCGACGGCGCCGCCGCGCTGCCCAAGCTCTCGGTCGAGGAGTTCTTGCGACGCCCGATGCTGGAGGCTGCGCCGACGGGCCTGTCGCCTACCAGCAGCGAGCTGATGCAGTCGCTCATCGACCTGCATGGGCTGGGCCCGCACATCGAGCTGCTGCGGACGGTGGACTCTGCGGCAACCGCCATCGGTTTCGCCCGCATGATCGAGCTGGCACCGGAGGCGCTGGCCGGCGCTGTTGCCAGCGCGGGTGCCGCCTGGTTCCGCGACCTGATCGAAGACCCGTCGTTCGAGAGTCAGGGCTGGCGCATCGGCCATCCGGTGGGCGCCGGGGCGGTCGAGCTGATCCGGGCGCTGGCCGAGCCGCCACTGCTGGACGTGGCGCAACTGATCACCCTGCTCGACCTGGGGCCGGACGAGCAGGCCGCCCTTGGCCTGGCCGACCGGCGCTGATCGTGTCGACGCGCATCGAGCTGGTCAGTTTCGTCCTGCGGACCTCGATCGGCCGTCCGCTCAAGGCGATTGCGCTGCGCCGTGGTGGCAAGCTGCTGTTCCTTCGGCTGCAGCGCATGGCACGCCAGCGCGTGGTCAATCGACTGGCTGCCGCAGTTTCGGAAGCCTGGATGGTTGGCGCGATGGTCGATCGCGCGATGAATCTGTATCCCGCCTACGCGCAAGAGTTTCCGTTTCTTGCGCGTGTTCCAGCGCAACGCTTTGCCGAAGCGGTCGCTGAGGTCATGGTGAGCTCCGGCCCGCGCGCAGGGCCGACGCCCGCGGCGAAGCGCTTCGTCGGCCACGCGCGCGACCGCCTGTCGGTGATCATGGGGCGAGTGGTCGAGCGCTTCATCCCCGATATGCCGCAGATGCAGGCCCTGATGCAGCAGGCGAGGGCGGCCGTGCGGGCGGCCGGCAAGGGCTGGGGCGAGCCGGTGCTCGTCAGCGGCTGCCGCACGCTCGATAAGCAGCGAGAGCTCGGTGACTGGCTCATCATCTCGCGCCACGCCGATGGCCGGGTCTGGGTGATTTCATTCATCGAGAGCAAGTCGCACGACACCATCGATGGGCTCATTCCGGGCGGCGGGAAGGCGCAAGCAGCCGCCGGTCAGCATCTATGGGACATCGCCCGCGCACGCAGCGAAGGGTTCACGTACTCCGTGACGCAGGGATCGATGGTGGTCGAGTACCGCGTGCCGGCGGACAAAGTGCTGAGCGAACCGATGCCGCCGCCCTCGTGGCGAAAGCCGGGAAGCATGTACACGCGACTTGTCGCGGTGGCGCCGCGTCCGCTTAAGGCTGGCGAGCTCAAGCGCCTTGGAGCTGCCGGGCTCGACGTAGAGCACTGGGACTGGCCGGTCGACCCACGTCAATTGCTTCGCATGGTGCAGCGGATCCACGCGGACTTGATTCCGCTAATCGACTTGCCTCCTTGAGCCGGCTCAGGAGGACGGCGTTCCGGCCGTCCGCGCGAAGGCGGGTGTCGGCCGCGCACGGCTTGCCTGCTCGTAGGCGTAGCCCAGCGCCAGCAGCCGCGCCTCGCTCCATGCCGGGCCGACGAAAGACAGGCCCACCGGCAGGCCGGCCACGGCGCCCATCGGCACCGTGAGGTGCGGGTAGCCGGCCACCGCGGCGGGCGTGGTGAAGCTCGGCACCGGCCAGTCGCCGTGCACCAGGTCGGTGAGCCAGACCGGAGCCTGCATTGGCGCCACCAGCGCCTCGACGCCATGCTCGCGCAGCAGCACGTCCAGGCCTTCATCACGCATCAGGCGGCGGGCCGTCGCCAGCGCGCTGCGGTAGGTCGGCCATTGCAGCCCTTCGGTGGCCTCGGCGTGCTTGAAGAACTCCTGGCCGAAGTAGGGCATCTCGCGGGCGGCGTGGCGGCGGTTGAAGGCGATGATGTCGGCCAGCGTCTGCACCGGCGCGCCGGGCGCGAGCTCGGCCAGGTAGCGCGCCAGCTCGACCTTCAGCTCGGTCAGCAGCACGATGAGCTCGTGCTCGAACACCGCCTCCATGGGCGGCAGGCGCAGGCCGTCGACGATCTGCGCGCCGCGCGCGCAGCACGTCGAGCGCGGCCTCGAACAGCGCCTGCGTGCGCGGCTCGCCAACGCTGAACGAGCGCACCACGCCCAGACGCGCGCCGCGCAGTCGGCCACCGTGCGCGTCATCGGGCCGGCGGTGTCCTGCGTGTGGCTGATGGGGATGATGCCGTCGCGGCTCACCAGCCCGACCGTGGGCGTCAGGCCCACCAGACCGCAGGCGGCCGCGGGCGAGGCGATCGAGCCGTCGGTCTCGGTGCCGATGCCCGCGGTGGCGAAGTTGGCGGCGATCGCCGCCGCGGCGCCGGAGCTGGAGCCGCTCGGATTGCGGTCGAGCGCGTGCGGGTTGCGGGTCAGGCCGCCCACGGCGCTCCAGCCGCTGGTGGAGCGCGGCGAGCGGATGTTGGCCCACTCCGATAGGTTGGTCTTGCCGAGCACGATCGCGCCCGCGGTGCGCAGCCGCGCCACCACCGTGCTGTCGCGCGCGGCGATGGCCCGCTCCAGCGCCAGCGAGCCGGCGGTGGTGGGCATCTTGTCGGGGTGGCGAGGTTGTCCTTCACCAGCACCGGCACGCCGTGCAGCGGCCCGCGCACGCGCCCGGCCTTGCGCTCGCGGTCCAGGTCCGCCGCGATGGCCACCGCGTCGGGGTTGGTGGCGATGATCGAGTCCAGGCGCGGTCCGTGGCGGTCATGCGCGTCGATGCGCGACAGGTAGTCGAGCACCAGCGCCCGCGAGGTGAGGCGCCCGCCGGCCAGCTTGCACTGGATCTGCGCCACGCCGTCGTCCAGGTGCGCAAACTTGGCGCGGTCGGCAGCGCGGGGCGTGGTCATGGCAAGGGCGGAGAACGCAGGCAGGGCAAGCAGGGTGCGGCGCTTCACGCCGGCGTGGGCGCCGGCGCGGCGCGCTGCACGGCAAAGCGCAGCGCCGCCGGGTACGGAAACACGTCCTCCATGATGCCGCGCTGGATGCGCTCCTTGCGCTGCTGCCAGAAGCCGGGCTCGAAAAGGTCCGCGTGGTGCTTCAGCAGCGCCGCGCGGATGCGCGGATCGCCGGTGAGAAACGGCCGCCACTGCTCGGGGAACATGTCGCGCTTGTCGACAAAGCTCACCACCTCGCCGCCGTAGTCGTCGTCCATGCTGCCCGGCTGCGGCATCTTGCGGAAGTTGCAGTCGGTCATGTACTCGATCTCGTCGTAGTCGTAGAAGACCACCCGGTCCAGGCGCGTGACGCCGAAGTTCTTGTACAGCATGTCGCCCGGGAAGATGTTGGCTGCCGCCAGCTCCTTGATCGCGTTGCCGTACTCGACGATGGCGTGCTCGACCTCGGCGTCGGTGGCGTGCTGCAGAAAGATGTTCAGCGGCGTCATGCGCCGCTCGATGTACACGTGCTTGAGCACCACGCGCTCGCCATCCACGTCCACCGCGCTGCGGCAGAAGGTCAGCAGCTCCTGGATCAGCTCCGGCGAGCAGCGGCCGCGCGGCAGCGTCACGTACGAGTACTCCCAGGTGTCGGCCATGCGGCCCACGCGGTCGTGCAGCTTCACGAGCTGGTACTTGCCCTTGATCTGCTCGCGGTCCGTGTCCTTGGGGTGCGGGATCACGTCCTTGATCATCTTGAACACGTAGGGGTACGACGGCAGCGTGAACACCGTCATCACCAGCCCCTTGATGCCCGGCGCGATCACGAACTGGTCGTGCGAGTGCTTCAGGTGGTGCAGGAAGTCGCGGAAGAACAGCGTCTTGCCCTGCTTCTGCAGCCCCACCATGGTGTACAGCTCGCTGGCCGGCTTGTGCGGCAGCAGCGTGCGCAGAAAGTCCACATAGGCCGCCGGCGCCTCCATGTCCACCAGGAAGTAGGCGCGCGTGAAGGAAAACAGCGTGCCGATGTGATCGGCCGAAAACAGCACCGTGTCCAGGTAGATCTGGCCGCGCGCATCGCGCAGCACCGGCACCGCGAACGGCGTCAGCCGCCCGCCGTTGATGAAGCGGCCGATGATGTAGGCGCCCTTGTTGCGGAAGAACAGGCTCGACAGCACCTGGATCTGGCAGTCCGGCTCCACGTCGAACGGCCGCGCCAGCGCCGACCCGCCGGTGCCGGTGCGATGCGCGTGGCACACCGCCTTGACTACGCTGCGCAGGTCGCGCTCGACGTCCTGCCAGGGGCAGGCGAGACCGAAGTCCACCAGCAGCCGCCGCAGCGCGCGCCGCATCCCCTCGCCGACCGGGTAGTAGCTGCGGTAGCTGGGCGGGTCCGCATCCATGTGGTCGGTGGACACGCCCGGCCGCACGAACAGGAAGCGGTTACGAAAGTACTCGCGGTGCAGGAGCTTGGTGCACACCGAGTTGAAGAACGTCTCGGCGCACTCAGGCTGGCGGTGGTCGGCCAGCAGCGCCACGTAGATCTGCTTGACCGCCTGCCACAGCGCCTCGTGCTCGTCGTCGGTCAGCGAGGCAAGATCGAAGTCGCGCTCCACCCGCGCCACCGCCTCGCTGACGCGGGTGTCGTAGAAGTCGATCCGCTGGCGCGCCGACTCGCGCATGGCCTGCCAGTCGCCATGCTCGAACCGGCTCTTGGCCTGCTGCGCTACGTAGCGGAACAGCCGGTAGTGGTGATCGAAGCCGTCGAGGATCGCGCGCGCGATCGCCGCCGGCTGCGGCATCGAGCGGTCGAAGCGCGCGCTGACCGCCTCGGCCAGCACGTGGGTGGCGGGGGCAGGGGCAGCGGCGTCGCGGGTGTTCATTGCGCGGCAGTTTGCCGGAAGCTGGGGATCATGTGCTCCCGCGTCGCCGTGACAGTTCAGGTGGGGATACTCGGAGTCCCCGGGAAGATCGGAGCAGCGGACTTGCAAGGGAGAAGTCCTGGCATCAACAGGGAGCGGGTGTGGGAAGACAACGACATGGTCGAAGTGAAGACTGAATTGTCGGACGGCACTTCCGCCTCTGCATCAAGCTGCATGTCGCCAAGCTTCTGGACCACTTCATCGAAGAGTTGCGTGGGCTCATCGGCACGGTGCGCCTCGAAGCGACGCTTCAAGGCGTGCGCGCGTCGTGCGGCGGCGCCTTTGCCTCAGCTCTGCCCATACCGCCGGATCACATAGGTCTTGACCCCCTGCACCAGGCCCAGGTAGACGATGAGCAGGCCCGCCAGCGCCGCGAGGAACGCGCCGGGCAGCGGCACGAAGCCGAGCTCGGCGGCAAACGGCGAGTAGGGCAGCCACAGTCCGGTCGCGCAGATGGCCACGGTGGCAAAGGCCAGCGGCCAGCTTGGCGCGCTATCGACGAACGGCAGGCCGGCGGTGCGCAGCACGTGCACGACCAGCGTCTGCGACAGCAGGCTCTCGACGAACCAGCCGGTCTGAAACAGCCGCTCGTCGGTCCAGCCGCCAAAGAAGCGGATCAGGATGAAGAAGGTCAGGTAGTCGAACAGCGAGCTCACCGGTCCGAGAAACAGCATGAAGCGGCCGATCGAGCCGATGTCCCAGCGGCGCGGCGCGCGCACGAAGCTCGCATCCACGCGGTCGGTGGCCGCCGCCGTCTGCGACAGGTCGTACAGCAGGTTGTTCAGCAGCACCTGCACCGGCGCCATCGGCAGAAAGGGCAGGAAGGCGCTGGCGCCCAGGACGCTCAACATGTTGCCGAAGTTGGAGCTGGCACCCATCCGGATGTACTTGAGGATGTTGCCGAACACGCGCCGCCCCTCGGCCACGCCGGCCTCCAGCACGCGCAGGTCCTTTTCCAGCAGGATGATGTCGGCCGACTCCTTGGCGATGTCCACCGCGGTGTCGACCGAGATGCCGACGTCGGCGGCGCGCAGCGCCGGCCCGTCGTTGATGCCGTCGCCGAGAAAGCCCACCACGTGCCCGCGCGCGTGCAGGGCGGCAATCACGCGTGCTTTCTGCTCTGGGGCGAGCTTGGCAAACAGCACCGTGTCCGCCACACGGGCGGCGAGCGCTGCGTCGTCCAGCGCATCCACTTCGGCGCCGAGCATGACGCGGCCGCGGTCGCGCGCCGCAGCCGGTTCCGCACTTCCTGCCGCACTCGGCCCCGCATCCGGCGCCGTCTCCCGCCGCGCATCCCGCGCCGGCTCCGGCCCCAGGTCAAGCCCGACATCGCGGCACACCTTGCGTGCCACCACCTCGTTGTCGCCGGTGAGCACCTTCACCTGCACGCCGCGCGCATGCAGGGCGCGCAGCGCGGCGGCGGCCGACTCCTTGGGCGGGTCCAGAAAGGCGACGTAACCGAGCAGCGTGAGGTCGCGCTCGTCGGCCCGGCCGTAGGGCGCGTGCTGCGCCGGGCGCGTGCTCGCGGCCACCGCGAGCACGCGAAAGCCGTCCTCGTTGAGCGCGCGTACCCCGCGCTGCAGGCCGACGATCTCGGCGGGGTCGAGCGGCACCGGCACGCCGCCGCGCTCGACTGCCGTGCACACGCTGAACACCTCCTCCACGGCGCCCTTGCAGATCAGAATGTGGTGCTCCGGCTCGCAGGCCACCACCACCGACATGCGGCGACGCTGGAAATCGAACGGGACTTCGTCCACCTTGGCGTAGCGGCTGCGCAGTTGCCGCGCCGCGGGCTCCGGCACGTGCTCCAGCACTGCCACATCGAGCAGGTTCTTCAGGCCCGACTGGTGGTGGCTGTTGAGATACCCGTACTGCAGCACGCGGTCGCTGTCGCGGCCGTCGATGTCGACGTGCTTCTGCAGGATCACGCGGTCCTGGGTGAGCGTGCCGGTCTTGTCGGTGCACAGCACGTCCATCGCGCCGAAGTTCTGGATCGAGTTCAGGCGCTTGACGATCAGCCGGGCGCGCGCCATTGCCAGCGCGCCCTTGGCGAGGTTGATCGTCACGATCATCGGCAGCATCTCGGGCGCCAGGCCAACGGCCACCGAGACCGCGAACAGGAAGGCCACCAGCCAGTCGCCCTTGGTGAGACCGTTGACCATGAAGACCAGCGGCACCATCACCAGCATGAAGCGCAGCACCAGCCAGATGAAGCGGTTGATGCCCTGGTCGAAGGCCGTGGGCACGCGCGCGCGCAAGAGCGTGCCGGCGATGGCGCCGAAGTAGGTCGCGCGACCGGTGGCCAGCACCACGCCGCGGGCGCTGCCGCTGACCACGTTGCTGCCCATGAAGCAGACGTTGGGCAAATCGAGCGCGGCGGCGGCCGGCGCCTGGGTGCCGGGCGCAGTGGCATGCGCAAACTTTTCCACCGGCAGCGACTCGCCGGTGAGCGCCGCCTCGTTGACGAACAGGTCCTTGGCGTCGAGCAGGCGCAGGTCGGCGGGGATCATGTCGCCGGCGGACAGCGTCACCACGTCGCCGGGCACCACCTGCGCCAGCGGGATCTCCACCTGCGCAGGCGCGCGGGTCTGCGCGTTGCGCCGGGCGTCGGTGCCGACGGCCGCCGACGCAGCCGGGCTTGCCTCCTGGCGCAGCACGGTGGCGGTGGTGTGCACCATCGCGCGCAGCTTCTCGGCGGCCTTGCCCGAGCGCACTTCCTGCGCGAACGACAGCAGCACCGACAGCAGCACCATGATGCCGATCACGACCGCCCCACCCGGCTCGCCCGTGAGGTCGGTAAGGACCGCCAGACCGAGCAGCAGGAGGGTCAGTGGCGACAAGACGAGCTCGGCCAGCCGCTTGAGCGGGGCGACCGTGATGTCGGTGGCGACCTCGTTGGGGCCGACGCGCGCGAGCCGTGCCAGCGCTTCGGGCGCGGGCAGGCCGGCGGCCGATGAGTCCATCCGCGCCAGCGCGGCCGCGGGCGACAGCGCCGCCACCTCGTGCAGCAGCGCGAGTGCCGGGCTGGCGGGCGCGGCGGGCGCAGGGGCGCGCCGCAGCCCGAAGGCGGCGCGGATGGAGTTGAGAACGGCGTGACGCAGTTTCATGGCAGCAGGCGCGTGTCGGCCGCCGGGCGCCGCCCGCAACGTCGACCCGACCAGTCTGAGCGACGCGGCGAAGGCCGTCTTGGCGCAGCGCAAGCCCGGCCCGGGTGGCCCGGATACGCCTTCGCATGGCGTTGGGGAGCGTCGCGCCGCGCCCCGGGGGCCGCCGGTCCTCCCGAGGCAGATGCGCTACGGCGCGTGCCGCGGCGTCAGCGCCAGCCAGACCGCCAGCACGCCGAAGGCGCCGCCCAGGACCCAGCGCTGCAGGCGCAGCCACAGCGGTCAGTTTGTTCGCTTGTGCGGCGACTACGTCGCCGACGACGAGGCGTAGACAAGGCGGGGCGACGGGGCGAGGCGGCCCCGCGCGCCGGCCTCCTGTTTGCATGGCCGATCTGCCAACCGTTACGTCGATCCCGATTCCTCGCCTCACCCTCCGGTGGGGCGCGGCGCCCCAAGCGACCGGGTTCCCGGGCCGCAAGAAGATCATGTCTGGCTGCCCGACATGTCAGAATCAATTGCATGGAGAGAGCTTTCCTGACCCGCTCGCCGACGGCAGCGGAACTGGCGCTGCTGGCGAAGTTCCTCGGAACGTACCGCGATGGAACGGGAGGCAACCGCGAGACGGACGGGAGCTCGCGCGCCGACTCCCGGCAGATCGAGCGGTGTTTCGCGGAGCTGCTGCACGGTCGAACGACCGAGAGCAAGTCGTTCTACGACTTTGTCGTGGAGTCCAACGAGAGCGGCGGGATCGCGGTCCGTGGCGCGTCGATCAAGTCGAAGCAGATGGCAAGGCTGCGCGATTACGGTAAGCCGAAGTCGATCTTGCGCTCATACCTGGAACTGTCCAACGCCAGCGCGAAAGACTGGGCGCTTTGCCGGGACTACGCGCTAAGCGAGGCGGATTTCGCGGCACACAGGTACCCGGACAAGTTCGGCGAAGTCATCCTGACGCGGCAACGACAGGAGCGGGAGGCCAGCGAACACGCATACATCGCCGGGCAGGCCAACAAGACTTTCGTACCGAAGGACTGCGTCTTCATTTCGGTGCTGTATTCCCCGGCGGCGAAGGGCGAGCGCAGTTGGTTGGTATCGACGTTCCCGGTTCAGCTGCCCAAGCCGACGACTTGGATCTTCGCGGGCAAGGCGCTCGTGGGCAAGGACGCCGATGGGGCGCACCTGTACGAGTGGTACGCGCTCTCGGGCAGCCAGTTCAAGTACTACCCGAAACTGAGCTCGCGGCTCAACGGTACCGAGCTGTTTGCGGGGCCCAAACCGACCGTCGAGACGCTGCGGGCCAAGGCCGCGCGCTTGTTCGGCGACTGAGATTTTCCGAACGTTTCAGCGCTTGACCCAGAGCACTTCCATACGTGCCGCCTGCTTTTCCACTTTCGGCGGCTTGACCCTGATGGTCTTCCAGCCACAGCGCAGGTGCTTGTGGTAGATCGAGTTGTCGTAGCCTGAAATCACGGCAGGCCCTGGATGATGGGACAGGACGTCGAGCATCTCCAGATGCTCGTTGACGCTCATCTCGTTCGCATACATTTTTTGCGTGCGCGTCTCCATGAGGTACGGCGGATCCGCGTAGATCAACGTGTCCTTCGTGGCGAAGCGACGCATGACCTCTATCGCCGGACGGTTCTCGATCTCGGCGTCCTTCAGGCGCAGCGCCAGCTCGGCCAGCTCGGACGGAACGCGTTGCCAGCGGACCGACATGCCGCGTGCCGGTTGCCGGCAACCGCGGTTTTTCCAGCCGGTTTTCTTGGCAAGATCGGATGCGTGCGCCTGCCAGATCCGCGTGACAAAGCGCCGGGCATCCTCCAGGGCATTGCCGGTCACGACGTGGCTCGCGTCGTACTCGTCACGGCTCCAAGGGGTGGCTTCCAGGGCAAACAGCAAGTCGTCCGTCCGGTCCCGAAGGATCTTGAAGAAGTTGACCACGAGGCTGTTCATGTCGTTGATCAGCTCGTGCGGACTGACGGGTTTTGAGAAGAAGACCGCACCGGAGCCAAAGTACGGCTCGACGTAGTGGTAGTGCTGCCCGAACTGGTTGACGATGTCCTGGGCCAACGACCACTTGCTGCCAGGGTATCGAAGGGCCGCCGAGCGACGCCGGGGCGCCTCGATCGGCTGGTCGGTGTCAAACAGGTCTTCGACAGCGGACATGGGAGCGGGACGGTTGTCGCGTAACCGACGCATACTAGCACCGCATACTGCTATTTCGTACATGTATCTCCCTGGACTACGTGCCCGGCCGCTCGACGACGCCGCGCGGCGAGACTCGTGTCATAGAGCGCCGCTCGCACGGGTAATTCATGGTGGGTGAGGCAGCGTGGCAGCTCGCCGAACGCTCCAACGTGCGGATTTGCTGGACCCGAGGGGTTCGGCAGCACGGACAACGAGCGACTGCGCAGCAACGAGGTACCGGCGGACTTTGCCGCGGCACGGTCACGATGCCGCGATGGCGCACGCAACCCCGACCTGACGGACTTCATCAGTCCACGTCCGCAGCGCGTTGCTAAGCGGCGTGCCGCGGCGTCAGCGCCAGCCAGACCGCCAGCACGCCGAAGGCGCCGCCCAGGACCCAGCGCTGCAGGCGCAGCCACAGCGGCCGGGTGGCGAACCAGGCCGCCAGCGCGCCGGCGATCGTCACCAGCAGCGCATCGAAGGTCGCGCTGATCGCGATGTGGACGATGCCCAGCACCAGGCTCTGCAAGAGCACGTTGCCGGCGCCCGGCTCGATGAACTGCGGAAACAGCGACAGGTAGAACACCGCCACCTTCGGGTTGAGCGTGGAGGCGATGAAGCCCTGCCGCAGCAGCACCCGGTCCGGCACCGCCGGCAGCGCCTGCGCCTCGAAGTTCATGCCGCCGCCGCGCAGTGTGCCGAAGGCCAGCCACAGCAGGTAGGCTGCGCCGGCCAGCTTGATCGCGTCGAACGCGAACGGCACTGCCAGCAGCAGCACCGACAGGCCCAGCGCGGCCAGCAGCACGTGCAGGACCACCCCGGCGATCACGCCGAGCAGCGAGAAGTAGCCGGCGCGCCGACCCTGCGCCAGCGTGCGGCTGATGAGATAGATCCACACCGGCCCGGGCGTGAGCACCAGCAGCAGCACCGCCACCGCGAACAGACCCAGCCGTTCGACCGGCAGGCCGAACAGCGTCACGCGCCGTCTCCGCGCGGCAGAAAGCGCTGCCGCCGCAGCAGTGCCTGCATCGCCGCGGAGAACTGCGCAAACCGCTCCGGGTCGTACTTGGCCTTGCTGGTGTAGAACTGCGCGAGCGAGGTGATGCCCAGCTCCTCTGCGCGGGCCTTCAGTTCCGGAACGTCCATGTAGCGCTGCCAGCCGCGCACTTCGCGCTCGCGATACTCGTCCAGCAGCTCGGCGTCGCTGCGCACGCGGTAGCGCTCCTCGTGCACGAAGGCCGCCAGCGGCAGTCGGTCGCGCTTGGGCGGGTCTTCGGCCGGCCAGCCGACGACGATGGTGGTCACCGGCGCCACCGTCTCGGGCAACTGCAGCAGGTCCGCGATCTCGGCGATGCGAAACAGCGTCGTGCCCATGTAGCAGATGCCCAGCCCGCGCGCCTCGAAGCCGAGGCAGGCGTTTTGCGCGACGATCATCGCGTCGAACGCCGCCGTGTGCCAGCCGATCAGATTGTCGAAGTTGTCGCGCGCGCCGCGCAGCGCCAGCCACTGCCGGGTGCGGAAGAAGTCGGCGCAGAAGGTGACGACCAGCGGCGCCTGCCGCACCATGTCCTGCCGCGAGTGCAGCTCATACAAGGCTTCGCGGCGGGCAGGCTCGCGCGTCAGCACCACCGAGACGCTGTTGAGGTTGCCGCTGGAGGAGCCGCCGGCGATCGCCTCGCCGAGCACGGCCTCGACCAGTGCGGGGTCGACGGGATCGGGCTTGTACTGGCGGATCGAGCGGTGGCCGAGCAGCAGGGAAGACAGGGCGGCGGCTTGCATGCGCGCAGTATCGCCCAGCGCCGGTTGCGGGCCTGGTCTGGTGTGCGGCGGCGCTCGCGCTCACGCGGCCCCGGCCCCTGCGCCGGCTCGGTGCATGCCGGGACGCTGGGTTCTGACGGGCGCCGCGCTGCGTGCAGAGTCCGCTGCTGATCGCGCCGGTTCGCGGCCGGTGCTGTCCCGGTCGTAGCCGGTCGCACGGGGCTTTCTTGAACGCGCGGGTCGCGGCATCCTTGCTCCCCGACTGGACCCCGAGTCATCCGGGCACCGATGTGAGCGCGCAACTGCATCCGCAAGCAGGCAATGACTTGTTTGCCCCCGACGACGCGACCCGCCTGCGCCATGCGCGTTGGGCCGGTGGCCTGTATCTGCTGCTGCCCGCCTTGTTCATTGCAGGTCTCGCACTGGCCGACCGCGCAATCGGCGATGGCGGCTTTGCCGAGGCCGCAAGTGCCGTGGCGGCGCAGCCGGCCGTCTATCGGGCGGGGTTGCTGTTGCAATTGCTGTACGCGGTCCTGAGCGTGATGCTGGCCGGTGCGCTGTACGGGCTGCTGCGGCCGGTCGATCGGTGGGTCGCGCAGCAGGCACTGATCTGGCAGCTCGTCGCGGCCGCGGTTGGCGCGGCGGCCATCGTGATCGCCTTCGGGCGGCCGGCGCTGTACGTGGCGGCGGCCGAAGCCGGCACGCTCACCGCCGGGCAGGGTGCGGCCGTGAGTGCGATGGTGCGCGCGATGAGCGACAGCGGGCTGCAGGGCAGCGCGCTCCTGGCCAGCGTCGGGTCGGCTCTGGTCTACGGCCTGTTCGCCCGGACCGACCTGCTGCCGCGCGGGTTGTCCGGGCTTGGCGTAGTGGCTTCGGTCGTCGCCGCGTTCGTCGCGGCCGCTTTACTGCTGTGGCCGGATGCGAGCTACGTCGAGATCGGCTGGCTGCCGATCCTGCTGGCCGAGATCCTGACCGGCGTGTGGTTGCTGGCGGCGCGTGCGCCCGCGGCCAACGCGCCGGCGGCCAACGCGCCGGCCGTTGCCGCTGCGCCGCCGGCGGCCGCGCCGCACGCGCGCTTTGCCGGCCGGCTGGCGTGGCGGATCGCCCTGCCGCTGCTGGCGGCCTTGCCCTTCGGACTGATCTTCAGTGTCGATTCCGAGATCCCGTTCAGCGTCTGGCTGGTCCGCGCGTGGGGGGTCGCGTTTGCCGCCGCGATCGCCTACACGGTCTGCGAGCGCTGGCCGCGCAGCCTCCCGCCGTGGCTGGCGCGCTGGGTCTACCAACTGCTGGGCATCGTCGTCGTGGTGCCGCTGGCCGCCTACACGGCCTACTGGGTCACCACCGGGCACTTCCTCTTTGTTGCCGACGAGCCACGCCGGCTGGGCGGCCTCATCAGCTTGACCGTCGCCGGCGTGCTGTTTGCCCCGTCGATCGCGCTGGCGGCGATGGTGCGCGCGCGCGATGCGCTGGCGCACGAGCAGGCACTCGCGTTCGCGCTCGAACGCGGCCAGCTCGAGCGCCAGGCGCTCGACGCGCGGCTGCGGCTGCTGCAGGCGCAGGTGCAGCCGCACTTCCTGTTCAACACCCTGGCCAATGTGCGCGCGCTGGTCGGCGCCGGCGCCCCGCAGGCGCCGGCGGTGCTCGACAGCCTGATTGCCTACCTGCGCGCCGCGGTACCCCGGCTGGACGAGCCGGCGGCCACCGTCGGCGACGAGCTGAAACTGGTGCGCGCCTACCTGGAGCTGATGCAATTGCGCATGCCCGATCGCCTGCACACCACCATCGAGGCCGACGAGGCGGCGCTGCGCGTGCGCTGCCTGCCGCTGACGCTGCTGACGCTGGTGGAAAATGCGGTACGCCACGGCATCGATCCGGCCGAGCAGGGCGGGCGCATCGAGGTCGGCGCGCAGGTTCGCGACGGCCGCTGCCTGCTGCGGGTGGCCGACACCGGGGTGGGCCTGGCGGCCGGCAGCGGCAGCGTGGGCACCGGGCTCGTCAACCTGCGCGAGCGGCTGCGGCTTGCCTGGGGTGAGGCGGCCCAATTGCGGCTGACTGAAGTGGCGCCGCACGGGGTGCTGGCCGAGATCGAGTTTCCCGCCGTGCCGGACAAACCATGATGCGCAGCGCACCGACCGCCCTGATCGCCGAAGACGAGCCGCTCCTGCGCGCCGAACTGGCGCAGTTGCTGGCGCAGGTCTGGCCGCAACTGCAGGTCGTCGCCCAGGCGCGCAACGGCCGCGAGGCGGTCGAGCAGTTCGAGCAACTGCGGCCCGACGTGTGCTTTCTCGACGTGCAGATGCCGGGCCTGTCGGGTGTGGACGCCGCGCAGGCGATCGGCCGCCGCGCGCATCTGGTGTTCGTCACGGCGTTCGATCAGTACGCGCTCAAGGCTTTCGAGACCGGCGCGCTCGACTACCTGGTCAAGCCGGTCGAGCCGGCGCGTCTGGCCGACGCGGTGGCCCGCGTGCAGGAGCGGCTGCGCAGCGCGCAGCCGGCCGCGGCCAGCGAGGCGCTGCTGCGCGAGCTGGCCGAGCAGTTGCAGCGGCGCGCCGCGCCGGACCCGGCGCCGCTGCGCTGGCTGCGCGCCTCGGTCGGGCCGACGCTGCGCTTGATCGCGGTCGACGATGTCGACTTCCTGCGTTCGGACGAGAAGTACACGCTGATTGCCTGGCGCGACGACCGCGGGGCCCCTGCGGAGGCGCTGATCCGCACGCCGCTCAAGGAGCTGGTCACGCAACTGGACGCGCACCAGTTCGCACAGGTGCATCGGTCGGTGGTGGTCAACCTGCGCTCGATCAGCCACGTCACGCGCAGCGACAACGAGACTGCGGACATTCACCTGAAGGGCCGGCGCGAGGTGCTGCCGGTCAGCCGCAGTTACCTGCACCTGTTCAAGCAGATGTGAGCGCGGTTCGGCACGCGCGCTTCGGCACGCGCGGCGCCGACATACGTGGCGCCGACACGCGCGGCGCCGACATACGCGGCGCCGACACACGCGGCGCCGGAGGGTGGCGGCGGCCCTGCAGCCGCTTATCCGGCACCCGCACCGGCACCGGCACCCGCACCGGCACCGGCACTTCGAGTGCCGAACCGCGCATCGATCATGCGCGCGCGGTAGTCGAAGATACGGCCGACGTCGGCGTCCACCCTGGGGCCGCCGGCCAGCGCGCCGAGCCAGCCCGCCGGCAGGCGATAGCGGACGGTGTCGCGCATTAAGGTGCCGCCCGCCAGCGGCACGAACTCGTGCGTGTGGTGCCACAGCGCGTACGGCCCGCGCTCCTGCAGGTCGACGAAGCGGCGCGGGCGGCTCCCAGTCCTCGATGCGGCTGCGCCAGGCGATGGGAATGCCGTTGAGCCGGAGCCGGTAGTCGATGCGCGTGCCGGCGCCGATGCCCGGCGAGGACATGCCGAGCACGCGAAACGCCAGGAACGGCGGCGTGATCTCCTCCAGGTTGTTGGCGTTGCAGAAGAACGGCCAGAGTTCTTCGGCGGTGTGCGGCAGCCACTGCTCCCAGACCTGCAGGCGCTGGCCGCCGCGCAGGGGTGCGAGCAGCGCGTCGAGCGCCGGCTCCACGGTCTCGAAGGCGAACCGGTAGCCCGAGGCGAGCGCAGTCTGCGGCTCGACGCGCTGGCTGGCGAGCACCACGTCGGCGCGCTCGCCGAACAGCGCCCGGACCGCCGGAGCCGGCGCCGGCAGGTTCTCGAGCACGCCGAGCGCGCGGCACAGCGCCGTGGTGAACTGCCGGTTGGTCGCCGGCTGTGGCGCCACGCCCTCCAGGATGCCGGAGGGCGCGCCATCGAGCGCGTGCAGGAACAGGCCGACGATGTCGTCCAGGTGGATCCAGCTCATCCACTGCCGGCCGCTGCCGAGCCGGCCGGCGGCACCGACCCTGAACAGCGGCAGCATCTGCGCCAGCGCGCCGCCCTCGCGCGCCAGCACGATGCCGGTGCGCACCACCGGCAGGCGCAGCGCCGGCCGCAGCTCGGCCAGCGGGCGCAGCTCGGCCTCCCAGTCCTGCACCACGTCGGCCAGGAACCCGCTGCCCTTGCGGCTGGCCGCAGCCAGGCGCTGGTCGCCGCGGTCGCCGTAGTAGCCGATGGCCGAGCCGTGCACCAAGACCGCAACCGCGGCGCCGTCCTGCAGCACCGCCCGCACCAGTTGTCGCGTTCCCTGCACCCGCGAGTCGCGGATCAGCGCCTTCTTGGCGGCGGTCCAGCGCGTGTCGGCCACCGGCTCGCCCGCCAGGTTGATCACCGCATCGACCCCGCGCAGCGCCGCCGCGGGTACCGGGCGGCGGTGGTCCCAGGCATGGCACTCGGCGGGAAACGGCAGGCGCCGGCGCGCCGCGTCCAGGTCGCGTACCAGGCAGATCAGCGTGTCGCCGCGGGCGGCCAGCCGCTGGCCCAGTGGCCGTCCGATCAGGCCGGTGGCGCCGGTCATCAGGATGCGCATGGGCAGGACTCCAGGGTGTGGGCGTGGCGCCGGCGGGCGGGGCCGGCTGCGCTCATTCTGCGTCGAGCGACCGCAGCCGCGCCCACAGCACGCGGTCGATGACGCGACCGGCCTTGATCGCGCTCTGCCGCAACTCGCCTTCGCGGTGGAAGCCGTTCTTTTCGAGCACTCGCATCGACGCCTGATTGCCCGCGTGTACGGGCGCAAACACGCGCGTGATCTGCGGCAGCACCAGCGCCTGCTCGGTCAGCACGCGCACCACCTCGGTGGCGACATCACGGCCCCAGAACGGCTCGCCGAGCCAGTAGCCGATCTCGCAGTTGCAGCGCTCGTGCCCCTGGCCCGGATGCAGGCCGCAGCCGCCGACCGCTTGGTCGTCGAACGCGATCGCCCAGTTGTCGCCGCCGAAGTCCACATGGCCACGCTCGACCCAGTGGCGCGCGATCGCCTCGGTGTAAGGGTGCGGAAACGATTCGCTCATGTTGCGCCACACGCGCTCGTTGTTCGCATGGCGTGCCAGCGACGGCGCATCAGCAAGGCGCCAGGCGCGCAGGCACCAGCCGGGCAGGGCGAGCGCAAGCGTGGGCAGCGGCGTCGGCGCGGCCAAGCCGGTCACGCTACATCGTCTCCGCGAAGTACTCGCGGCCGATCAGCATGCGCCGGATCTCGCTGGTGCCGGCGCCGATCTCGTACAGCTTGGCGTCGCGCCACAGCCGGCCGGTCGGGTAGTCGTTGATGTAGCCGTTGCCGCCGAGGATCTGGATCGCCTCGCCGGCCATCCAGGTGGCCTTCTCGGCGCAGTACAGGATCACGCCGGCGCAGTCCTTGCGCACCGCGCGCACGTGGCCGGCGCCGAGGCGGTCGAGGTGCTTGCCGACCGCATAGCAGTACGCACGGCAGGCCGCCAGGGTGGTGTACAGGTCCGCGACCTTGCCCTGAATGAGCTGGAACTCGCCGATGCTCTGGCCGAACTGCTTGCGATCGTGGATGTAGGGCGTGACCACGTCCATGCAGGCCTGCATGATGCCCACCGGGCCGGCCGCCAGCACCGCACGCTCGTAGTCGAGCCCGCTCATCAGCACCTTCACGCCCTTGTTGATCCCGCCCAGGATGTTCTCGGCCGGCACCTCGACGTTCTGGAACACCAGCTCGCCGGTGTGGCTGCCGCGCATGCCCAGCTTGTCGAGCTTCTGCGCGATCGAGAAGCCCTTCATGCCCTTCTCGATCAGGAACGCGGTGATGCCGCTGGCGCCCAGTTCGGGCTCGGTCTTGGCGTAGACCACCAGCGTGTCGGCATCGGGGCCGTTGGTGATCCACATCTTGCTGCCGTTGAGCAGGTAGACGCCGCCCTTGTCCTGCGCGCGCAGCTTCATGCTGACCACGTCGGACCCGGCGCCCGGCTCGCTCATCGCCAGCGCGCCGACGTGCTCGCCGCGGATCAGGCGCGGCAGGTACTTCGCTTTCTGCGCCTCGCTGCCGTTGCGGTTGATCTGGTTGACGCACAGGTTGGAGTGCGCGCCGTAGGACAGGCCCACCGAGGCGCTGGCACGGCTGATCTCCTCCATCGCGATCATGTGCGCGGTGTAGCCCAGACCGGTGCCGCCGTAGTCCTCGGCGGCGGTGATGCCGAGCACGCCGAGCTCGCCCATCTTGCGCCACAGGTCCATCGGAAACTGGTCGCTGCGGTCGATCGCGGCGGCGCGCGGGGCGATCTCGGCCTCGGCAAACGCGCGCACCGCGTCGCGCAGCGCGTCGATGTCCTCGCCGAGGTCGAAGTTCAGGCCGGGCAGGTTCATGGGGCGGGTCCGTGTTCGGGGAGCAGGTTGCGGGTGTCGGGTCGGGCGCTACAGGCGCGTCGCGTCGGCATCATCGGCCTGATCGGCCATGCCGTGCATGACCATCAGCGTCTGCTGCATGCTGGCCACCAGCGTCTGCCGGCCGGCGGTGATGCCGAAGACCTCGGCGCGGGCCACCGCCAGCGTGCGGCCGGACTTGACAACCGTCCCGCGCGCCACCAGCCGCTCGCCCGCGGCGGGCGCCAGCAGGTTGATCTTGTACTCGACCGTCAGCACCGAGGCCTCGGCCGGCATCAGCGTGAAGGCGGCATAGCCCCCCGCGCTGTCGGCGATCATGCCGACGATGCCGCCATGCACGTAGCGGTGCTGCTGCGTGAGGTCCTCGCGCACCGGCAGGTCGATCGTGACCGCGCCCGGCCCCACCTCGGTCAGCGTGGCGCCGATCAGCCGCATGGCCGCCTGGCGGGCAAACGAGTCGCGCACGCGCTCGGCAAAGCGGGGGTTGAGAGGGGCAGTCATGGGAGCGGGGCGTGCGCTGCGCCAGCGTCGCAGGGGCGAGCCGATTGTCCCGGCGAGTCGACGTGAGCGTCAACCCGCAGTCTCCCGCCACCCCGCCCGGCCGCCCGACCGACCGCCGACTGCCCGCGGTGCTGCGCGCGGTGCCGCTGGCGGTGGCCATGACGGGAAGTCAGACCGCCTGCGAGTCGGCCAGCCGGACGGCGCCGCGCACCACGCGGTAGATGAACCAGCACCACGCGCCCAGCAGCAGCAAACCGCCCAGGGTGGCCGCGCCCACGGTGGCAAACAGCGAACTCCAGGCCAGGCCGAGCGAGGTCGAGACCGACCAGTCGCCGCGCTCCTTCACCTGCGCGAGGATGTCGCGCACGAGCGGCCAGGCGCCGCCCAGGATGATGCCGACGGCCAGCACGTAGCCCGCCAGTGACAGCCAGAAGGTGCGCGCCAGCCAGCGGTAATGGCTGGCGAGAAAGCCTACCGCCGGCGAGCCGGCGCGCAGGTGGCACACCAGCACGGCAAACAGGGCCGGCCACCAGAGAAAGATGCCGAAGCCGAACAGCGCGTAGACGATCCAGGCGACACCGAACTCGCCGGCATTGGGCACCACGCCGCTGTCGTGGGTGGGTGGAGGCAGGCTCATTGGCAGGCGGCGGGCGGAAGCGACGGCGCCATCGTAGTCG
>JADCGS010000034.1 GCA_020248865.1 Burkholderiales bacterium
CTCGCGCGCGCCGAGGCGCGCGCGTTGCTGGACACGTCGAACCCAGCCAGCTCTTCTGCCGTGTTTCAATCCTCGCGCGCGCCGAGGCGCGCGCGTTGCCACGTTTGGCACGCTCGCCGGGCAGGCGACACTAGAGTTTCAATCCTCGCGCGCGCCGAGGCGCGCGCGTTGCCTGTGGGCGGCAATCGATGGAGGTCGAAAATGAGTGTTTCAATCCTCGCGCGCGCCGAGGCGCGCGCGTTGCCTATGCGCACCCCGACGATCACGCCGAAGTGAAAGTTTCAATCCTCGCGCGCGCCGAGGCGCGCGCGTTGCCATCCCACTGTCACGGGCCGTGGGGCGCCTCTCAGGTTTCAATCCTCGCGCGCGCCGAGGCGCGCGCGTTGCACCAGCAGCGCAAGGTCAAGCGTCTGGCTCCGCAGTTTCAATCCTCGCGCGCGCCGAGGCGCGCGCGTTGCGGTCTCCACGCCGAGCTGGATGGACAATGCCTATCTGTTTCAATCCTCGCGCGCGCCGAGGCGCGCGCGTTGCGGTGCGCTCGCAAGTTCGCGTCGGGCTTGAGAAAAACACCTGCCCTCCGCGAACGTGCCTGCGATCATATTGCGCTTGGCCGCGCCGCGTTCGCCACGGCCGAAAATTTCCCAATCGTTCAAGTACTTGCCGGTCTTCGCGAACCTCTGGCGCAAAGTCCGCCCGCTGCCGGTTAGCGCGCCGTCACAGCACAAGCGGATCTTCAAAGTCGGTCGCGCGAAAGACACCGTGCTCGCGCACTTCGCAGCCGGATCCTTCGGTCAGGCGGTACAGCCGCAGATTGTCTTGAGCCAAGTCGACTTCGGCCAATAGCCGACGCTCGAGTTGCTCCATCTGCATCAGATTCAGCCTGCACTCGAACACCGACTTCTGCACCCGTTGGCCCGTGCTCTCGCAAACTCGTGCCACGCGCCGCAGGCGGCGGCGGCCGGCGCGGGTTTCGGTGTTGACGTCATAGCACACGATCACCAGCACGGCCCTACCTCGGAACAAACGGCAAGTAGCCTTCGGTGTCACCCCGGATGGCGCGCGCCAGCAGGCGCGCCTGCACCAGCGGCACCAGGCCCAGGGGCAGCGCCTGTGACAGCAAGGGGTGGGCCAGTTCGTCCTTCTTTCGCTCTTGATAAGCGACGACCACCGACTTGCGCGCGTCGCCGTCCAGAAGTACGGCGCCGCCCTCCCGCTCCACGAAGTCGCGGGCGGACAACTGGCCGCGGTTGATCAAGGTCAGCGCCAGCCGGTCCGCCTGCGCGCGGAACTCCTCCATCAAGTCCAGCGCCAGCGCTGCGCGCCCGGGCCGCACGGCATGCAGAAAGCCGAGCTGCGGATCGAGCCCGGCGGCCTCGCACGCGGAACGGCAGTCGTTCATCCACATCGAGTAGAGAAAGCTCAGCAGCGCGTTGAAGCGGTCGCGCGGCGGGCGCCGATTGCGGCCGTCCATGCGAAAGTCTGCGCGCGCGTCGGGGCGCACCAGCAGCGGCATGCGCCCAAAGTAGCGGCGGGCGGCATCGCCCTCGATGCCGCGCACCTCATCCAGCGTGGCCGCCTGCGGCAGACCGCGCAGCGCGGCGGCCAGGTCGGCGGCACCGCGTGCAAGCTGCGCCGCTTCGTCCGCCTGCTTGCTTTCGCGGGCGCCGCGCAGCAGTACCTGGCGCGCGTTCTTGATCTTGCCGGCCACGCAGGCGCGCGCCGTATCGAGCGCAAAGGCGGCGTCGGCTGCTTTCGCGTGCTGCGCCTGCCGCAGCAGAATGTTGCCCGCCACTGGCCCTTCGAGCCGCGCCTTGAAGCGGCCGTTGGCGTCCAGCAGCACGAGGGCAATGCCGTCTTCGGCCAGCCGGTGCGCCAGCGGCGTGGTGAAGCCGACGTTGCCAAGGCAAACAACGCTCGTCAGGTGATGCAGCGGCACTTGCAGACGGCTCTCACGCTCCACTTCCACGCGCAGTGTGTCGTTGTCCAGCCGCAGAAATGCGTCGGGCAAGGTCACGTACAGGGTGTTCAGCAGTTGCATGTAGGCCTGCTCAGGCGTCAGGTTCGAACAACGCAGCGCGCAAGGCAGCTTGCTTGTCGCGCGCGGCCAGCGCCTGCGGTTGGCAGCTGTCGGCCAGCGAACAGGCGCGGCAACGGCTGTCGTTCGCTGGCGGCGGTAGTCGCCCGTCGGCCAGCATCGTGCGGATCGCGGTCACGGCCGCTTCGACGGCGGCTCGCAGCGCGGTGTCCACCCGCACCGGCACGCGCCGCTTGGAGCTGGCGTAGAACAGCGCTCCCTCGGCCACGGCGCGGCCGGTCATCTCTTCCAGGCATAACGCCTGCGCCGCCAATTGCAGCGCGTCGTGGCCGTGTTTGGCCTTGGTCGCGCGGCCGTGCTTGTATTCGACCGGATAGGGTGTGCCGTCGGACAGGAATTCCACGACGTCGGCCTTGCCGACCAGCCCCAGGCGCTCGCACGCCAGCGGCAGCGCGCGCTGTGTGCGCACGCCGGCGCGCGACTCAAAGCCCGGCGCATCTACGCGCGCATGCACCGCCTGCCCGCGCAGCGTGTGCACGTTGTCCTCGAATGCCTGCTCCAGGTGAATCAGCCCGCACTGGCGCGGGCAAAAGCTCCAGTGCTGCAGGGCCGATAGCGGCAGCGGCTCTGGTTCGCTCATCGGCGCGCTGATAGCATGGCTGCCGCTCGGCGCGACATCGCAGGAGACGATATGTCAGTTACCGTGGAAGAACTCGAAAGCAAGGCACGCGAACTTTCGTCCAGGGACCGCGGCGAGTTGATCTCTCGCCTCATCGCCAGTCTCGAGGGCGAGCCAGAGGGTGCGCCGGAAGAGATTGCCGCGACCTGGGACGCGGAAGTCGCTCGCCGAGTCGAACAGATGGAAGCGGGCCGAACCGTATGGTTCCCGGCTGAGCAGGTGCGCGAAGAGACCAGGGCAATCATCGACAGCCACCGCAAGTGATCGTCAGCTTCAACGAGCTGGCACGAACGGAAATCACCTCGGCGATCCGATGGCTGGCCGAGAAGGCCGGTCCGAGCGCCGCAGCCGACTTCGCTGCCGAGGTCTGGCGTTCCTTCGACCGCATTGTCGAGCGGCCTTTGATCGGGACCCCGGGAGTGCGGAACACGCGCCGCGTCATCGTCCGCCGCTTTCCGTACAGCATCGTCTACCGTCTGGACGGAGAAGCGATCCGAATCCTTGCCATCGCGCACCAACGTCGGCGTCCGCGCTACTGGGTCGGGCGGGGTTGAGGCCCCGCGCTACACGCGCCGAATCAACGTCACACCGGCCGGCAGATCGGCACCGTTCACAGTCACGTCGTAGTCCGAGAAGCCGCGAGCGGCCTGTACCTCCTTCTTGCGCGCGACCTGCACGCGGTCGAACAGCGCGTGCGCATGGGCGCAGCCCAGCTCCGAGTCGTGCTTGAAGACGTACAACCCGCGCGTGGTCATCTCGCCTCGCGCGGCAGAACGGTCGTGCTCGAACATCTGCTCAAGCGCGGTGAAGAACAGTTCGAGGTCATCGTCGGAGAAGCCGGTCTGCTTGGCGAGGAAGGCCGACACGAAACCGTGCGCGCGGTACAGCCCGTATGGGACGGTGTGCTTGCGGCCCATGGTGCGGTTGTCGCCTTCCTGCGCCTGCGCTTCCTTTTCGGTGGCTACCGCCATCCGAGTGATGGAGTGCTCCTGAGCAACGACCGGGTCGACTGACCGGGCAAAGGTCAACTGGATCGGCCCGCGCACCTGGCCGCAGTTGACGCCAAGCGACATGACGGCGCCGAACGCGCGCACATCGTAGAAGTTGGCGCACATCCATTGCCTTGCCTTGTCGACGGTGTCGCCCCCGCCCTTGCGCTTCTTGTCGTCGCCCTTGAGCGCATCTTCGGCGCCGATCGCGAGATAGGCTCGCTCGTGAGCACGGTTCAGGACCGCCTTCTCCTTCACGTAGATCTCGTAAGGCGGTTGCTCGCTGCGGGTCAGACCCACGTAGTTGCGCACCTTGCGCTTGATGGCGACATCGGTCACCAGTCCGTTGCCGGTCTCGGCGTCGATGCGCGGCAGGTTGCCGGCATCGGGATCGCCGTTGGGGTTGCCGTCCTTCACGTCGAACAGCAGCACGAAGTCGTAGCGGTGGGCGAGGGCCATGGTCATTCCTTGGTCGGGGAGTCGGTGTTCTTGGTGAAGAACGATTGGCGCTGGTGGTAATAGCCGAGCGCGAAGCGTCCCTGGTCCGGCAGCGTGAGCTGCTGCGGGAAGTCGTGCAGATCGTCGGCGATCTGCCCAACCAGCTTCCCGAAGTACGTGCGGCGCGGTGGAGCCAGCTTGCCGAGGTGGTGGTTCTTCAGCCGCAGCAGCGTGGTGAACACCGTCACCGGCGTGCTGCTCGCCGCGCCGTAGTAGCGGTCGCGGATGGTGGCGTTGATGCCCGGCTGCGCCTCTTCCTGGATCTTCTCCAGCGCGGCGAACAGCCGGCCGAGGCGGTAGGCAGGGTCGGTTCGATCGGGGTCGAGGCTCACGGTGAACTCCGGTTCGGGGTGCGGCGAAGACAGGTTGCGAAAGCGGATCGCTCGATTGAGCGCAGCCTTGATGACCGCGGCGCGCGGATGAGGCAGGTCGCGCTCGGCGCGGGTGCGCTCCACCGCGGCGTTGAGCAGCAACGCCGGCAGCGGCGCGTTCTCGCCGCTGAGCACCGCACGCACGATGTCGCCGCCGAGGTTGGGTGGGATGTTGTCGGCCTTGCCTTGCAGGGCAATCGACAGCAGCAGGCGGAACAGCGAAAGCTGCGGCGGGCCAAAGTCGCCGTGAACGACCGCGATGTCGCTCAGCCAGCGGGCGATGCGCGGCGCCAGCGCACGCAGCGGTGCTGCGATCCAGAAACGGACGCTGATGCGGCTGGCGTTGGGCGCCAGGCCCAGGACGTAGAACGGGGTGACCCCCTCCGCAGCGCCCGCGCGCCCGGTTTCGATCGCCGCCAGCAGTTTGCGGGCGGCCTCGAGGTTGCGGTCAGGGTCGTCCTTGGGCGGCTCACCGAAAATGTCGACGATCGCGGCTTCGAGTTCGTTCGGCTCGGCGGCCCAGATGACCGTTGAGGAGTCGCCGACCTGAAGGCGGTTGCGCGAGTCGCGCGCCAGCAGGTGGTTCAGCGCGGTCGTGTAGGCGAAGGCCGCAGCCTCACCGACCGGGGCGTTGCGGCCCTGTGCCTTGCCGTAGGAGCGGAACGCATCCAGATTGAACGACACGATGTTGGCGCCGGAGGTCTGCGCACCCCAGACGCCCTTGATCGCGTCGTGCAGGCGGGCAATGGGCGCCGCTTCACCGGTCACCAGGCACTGTCCCGTTTCCGACGAGTCTCTGTCGGCGGCGCGTACGACCGCATCGACGACCTGCGGTCGCTGCGCGATCAGTTCGGTGTCGCCGTGCAATTGGTAGGTGACCACCAGCTTGTCCGCGATCACTTGCGGCCAAAGGGGATGCGCTTGCAGGCTCGCCAGGGGCAGCGCCCGCAGGAAGCGCAGGCATGCGCGCAAGCCTTCGTCTTGCGGCGCCAACGCGGCCAGTTGCTCGATGCGCGCAGCGAAGGCGGCGCCCTTTTCGCCTTGGCCGAATGCGTACTCGGCGGTGTCCCACAGCAGGTTGGACGCGATGCCGGAGGTCTTCTTTACCGGAGCCGGCAGCAGAAACTCGCGGGCGAGCCGCTTCTTGTCGCGCACCTCGCGCGTGTCGTGCAACTGCACCAGGCCGCCGTGGCCGTCGATCTCGACCACGACGGGCACGGCCTTGATCGCGAAGCCGTACCGCGGTAGCCGGCGCGCCGGGTCGGGGTCGGCTTGCCGGCGCGCGTAGTAGCCGGCGAGTGCCTGCAAGATCATGCGCGCACCTCGTTGCTCTCCAGAACCGGAACTTCAATCACTCCTGCCGTCATCCGCGCGCGGAAGAAGCGCGGCTGCGGGTCGTCCGGGTTGGAGAAATCCAGGTCGTGCAGCATGTAGCCGAGGTCGCGGTCGTCTCCGATCGGCGCCGGTTCGGCGGCTGCGTCGGCGACCAGCCGCACGTCGGCGCTGAACTCGCGGCAACCGAGGTAGGGTTGATTGACGCATTGGCCCTTACTTGCACGGCGCACGAACATTGCGTGGTACTTGGCGGCCGCGGGCGGCAAGCGCTCTTCTTCTGCTTCGGCGCGGGCGACGGGCTGGCCGTGCAGATGCGGATAGTGGTCGCGATGAGTTCGCGTTGCGACCTCCAAGGAGGCGTGCAACCGGTAACTCACGTCCCGCAGAAAAAGTCCCGCGCGCTGTTGGCGCTCGTCCTCGACGAACAAAGCGAGCGCGCCGCCGTGGACCATCGCTGTCTGCACGTTGCGCGTGGAGACGACGGCGCCGACTTCGTTGCGGCGCAGGCTGATCCAGCGGATCGGCTTGAGCACTTCGATCTTGGTCACGCGCCAGCGGATCTCCGGTTTCCACAGGATCGCCTCGAAAACCGCGCGTGCAGCCGAAGGCGTGATGACGTCGTAACTAACCCGCTCGACCTTCATTTCAGGCCGGGTAAAGCACGCGAAGTCGCCGCTGACGGCAAGGCAGTAGGTGGTCAAGACAACCTCCTCAGATCACATGTCGTTCAGGCGAAAAGGGGCGTTCTTCAACCGCCAGCCCAAGCACGGAGTCGTATTTACGCTCGCTCTGCTGCACAAACCATCCGGGAAACACCTCACGCAGGCTGCCGTCGGCAACCAAGCTCATCGCCGTCCGTGTCGGCACGCTGACGCTGTAGCGCTGCAGCGCACGCGCCAGCCAGCGCTGCGGGCCTTCAGCCAACAGCTTACCGATCAGCGCGTCGCAGCCACTACCGTCTTCTCCGGTTCCACGCCAGCGCACAATGACCTGGGTCTGGTCCTCATCGTCGATCAGCTTGAATCGTTCAGCCGCACTGCGGAACGAAACGCCAAGCCCCGCTTCGCTGAAGTCCAGCGGCGCGGTGAGGTCCGCGACGATGCGGCGCTCATCCAGATCGCACTGGTAGTACAGCTGCTGGAAGTAGCGCTCGAACAAGGCGCGATCGAGAAGACTGCCCTGGTGGCCGTGCAGTACCGACCGGGTTGCCTGCGCTCCCTTGCGCAGCAGGCCCTTGGGCGGCTCCGTCGGCGGCACGAAGACGTGCACGGTGCCCAGGCTTGGCCTTCCGTTGTCCCGCAAACGGCCCTCGCGGTTGCAGCGGCCGGCGGCTTGCGCGATCGAGTCCAGACCCGCGAGCGCGCGGTAGACCACGGGGAAGTCGATATCGACGCCGGCCTCGATCAACTGCGTGCTGACAAGGTGAACCGGCCGCAGGTCGGTGCCGTCGCGCTGCGCGGCAAGGCGCCGCTTGACTTCGTCGAGAACGGACTTTCGATGGGCGCCGCACATGAGCGCGGAAAGGTGAAACGCGCCGGCAGGCAGCAGCGCGTGCAGGTCGCGCGCATCGCGCCGGCGGTTGACCACGACGAGCGCGGCGTCCTGTCGCGCGACTTCGTCCGCCAGGGTTGCCCATGGGGTCGCCACCGAAAGATCGGCGGGGCAACGCACCGCCACGCGCTCCAGTTGAGCGTACAGCGCATCGGGATCGTCGATGATCTCGACCACGCCGTCCAGGCCACGGAGGTTCGCGGCGGGGTCGAAACAGCGCCTCGAGGACAGCGCGGGCTGGGTGGCGGTGCACAGCACGATGGTCGCGCCGTAGTGCCGTGCGAGCAGCTGCAGGGTATCGAGGATCGGCTGCATGAACGCGGGCGGCAGTTGCTGCGCTTCGTCCAGCACGATCACGCTGTCGACGAGGTTGTGCAGCTTGCGGCAGCGCGAGGTGCGCGCGGCAAACAACGACTCGAACAGCTGCACGTTGGTAGTGACGACCAGCGGTGCATCCCAGTTTTCGCAGGCGAGCCGGCTGGCCGCGGTTTCGTCCTTCGGGTCCGACTCCGCCTGGCTGTGGTGCTCCACCAACGCCTCCGGCCCCAGATTCTTGAAGACGTCGCGAAACACGTCGGCGGTCTGTTCGATGATGCTGGTGTAGGGAATGGCGTAGACGATCCGCCGCTTGCCGTGCCGGCGCGCATGGTCCAGCGCGAAAGCGAGCGACGACAGCGTCTTGCCGCCGCCGGTGGGCACCGTCAGCGAGAACAACCCGGGATCGGCCACGGCCCTGGCGCGGCACTGTGCGAGTACGTCGGCGCGCACGCGATTGATCGTGTGCGCCAGCGCTCCGCTGGCGGCGAGCCGTCGATCCCGCTCGGCGATCCATTCGTCAAACGCCCGGCTCATGGCATCGACTGTGGGCACCGCCGTGCGCGCGGCGCTGCGCGCCGGGCTCATGAAGGCTTCGGTGTCGAGGAAGTCCGCATCCACGAGACAGGAAAACAGCATGCGCACCCAGAGAGAGAAAGCCAGGGGGTTGCGCAGTTGACGGTCGCCGCTGCGTTCGGCAATGCCGGGGGCGTGGCGCAGCGCCAGGGTCGGGTCCAGCGCGATCCGCGGCTGAAGAATGTCGCGCGCGGCGGCAGCCTTCGCCTCACGGTGTTCGCGCTTTGCCGGCGCCCCTGAAAGCCGGTCCTGCAGATCCGATCGCTCGCCCTGCGGCCGGCTCCAGTCGTACAGGCCGGCATGGTGACTGGCGATCAGGTAGGCGAACACGCGCGCGGCGATGCGCCCGTGTGCTCCATGTCGCCGCTCGAACTCTTCGATCGCATGCAGCGCGCCGGCGGCCGAGTGCGACTTGTCGTGCCCGCTGACTTCGCCCCGTACATGGGCCTGCGGACCCTCGTCCGCTCGGACGTAGTGCTGAAACCCCTCGCGGTACTTTCCGAGGTCGTGCCACAAGCCGGCCAGCCGCGCCCACTCGCTGCCGCCGAATGGCGCGGCGTAGCCGGCCGCGAGAGCCGCGACGGCGCGCAGATGCTCGCCCAGGTCGTGGTGGCGCAGGGTGCCGTCGGGATCCCGGGTGCTGTGTGCGACCGGCGTCAACATGAGCGGCAGAATACGGGTCCTCGGCCGCGCCGCCCACCATTGCGGTCAACCTGCGCAAGGCCATGCCCGCCATCGTCCTGTCCACCCTCAACGCCCGCTACTCGCACGCCTCGCTTGGCCTGCGCTGCCTGCGCGCCAACCTGGGCGAGCTGCGCGAATCCAGCGAGATTGCCGAGTTCACTCTGCGCACGCCGCCGGCGCAGGTGGTGGAGCGGCTGCTCGCGCTGGCGCCGCGCATCGTCGGCTTCGGGGTGTACATCTGGAATGTGCGCCAGACCGAGTCGGTGGTGCGGCTGCTCAAGCAGCGCGCGCCGCAGGTGGCGGTGGTGCTCGGCGGCCCGGAAGTCAGCCACGAGGTCGAGCAGCAGCCCATCTGCCGCGCCGCCGACTACACGATCACCGGCTGGGGCGAGGTGAGCTTCGCGGCCTTGGCGCGGCAGATCCTGCACGGGCCGCGGCCGCTGATGAAGGTGCATGCCGGCGTGCAGCCGCCGCTGGCCGACCTGGCGCTGCCCTACGGCGAGTTCAGCGCGGCCGACCTGGCGCAGCGCCACCTCTACGTGGAGGCCTCGCGCGGCTGCCCGTTCAAGTGCGAGTTCTGCCTGTCGGCCCTGGACGCGACCGCCTGGCCGTTTCCGCTGGAGCCGTTCCTGCAGTCGCTCGATGCGCTGTGGCGGCGCGGCGCGCGCCGCTTCAAGTTCGTCGACCGCACCTTCAACCTCAAGGTCGAGACCTCGGTGCGCATCCTGCAGTTCTTTCTCGATCGGCTGCAGGCGCGTCCGGACGATCCGCCGTTCCTGCACTTCGAGCTGATTCCCGACCACCTGCCGGCGCGGCTGCGTGCGCCGATCGCGCAGTTTCCGGCCGGCACGCTGCAGTTCGAGATCGGCATCCAGACCTTCAATCCGGCTGTCCAGAAGCTGATCGCGCGGCGGCAGGACAACGCGCGCGCCGAGGACAACCTGCGCTGGCTGCGCGCCGAGAGCCGGGCCCACCTGCACGTGGACCTGATCGCCGGCCTGCCCGGCGAGGACATGGCGAGCTTTGCCGCCGGTTTCGACCGCCTGGTGGCGCTGCGCCCGCACGAGATTCAGTTCGGCATCCTCAAGCGCCTGCGCGGTGCGCCGATCGCGCGCCACACCGCTGCCTATGGGCTGCAGTTCGACCCCGAGCCGCCTTACGCGGTGCGCGCCACCGACCGCATCGATGCGGGGCAGATGCAGCGGCTGATGCGCGCGGCGCGGGTGTGGGATCGGGTCGCCAATTCGGGCCGCTTTGGCAGCAGCCTGCCGCTGTTGCTGGCGCCCAGTCCCTTCGCAGGGCTGCTTGCCCTGACCGATGCGCTGCACGCGCGGCTGGGCCGGTTGCACGCCGTGAGCCTGGAAGAGCTGGCCGGCAGCGTCCATGCGCACCTCGTCGCGCTCGGGGTGCCGGCGGCGCAGGCGGCGGCGCTGCTGGCCGCCGACTATGCAGCAGCGGGGGCCCGTGGCCGGCTGCCTTTCCTGGCCAAAGGGGTGCGTGCCGCCGCCGACCCCGCTGAGCGCGCGGGTTTGCCGCGGCAGCGTCGCCATCAGCGCGTACCCGCCGCGCCTCTCGCGTAGACGGCCGGCACGATCGGCGGGCGACCAGCGGGGCGACGAGCGAGACGACTAGCGGGAAAAAGCGGTGCGACCAGCGGTGCGACCAGCGGCACCACAAGCGGCTTGCCGCAGTGGCATGGCTTTGGCTACTGTGAGGCCATGCCGTGGCAGCGCGTCGACACCGAACCGCTGGACATCGATACGGGCGTGGCGCCCGCGTCGGCGCGCGCCATTGCCGCCGCGGTGCTGCGGCGGACCTTGCCGCTGCTGGTGCGGCGCGACGGTCGGGCCGAGCCCCTGGCCACCGGCACGCTGTATCGCATCGCCGGGCGCACGCTGCTGGTGACCTGCCGGCACCTGTTCGACGCCGCGGTCGGCCTCGGCGACCTGCTCGCGCCCCTGCCCGGGGCACGGCGACTGCTGCCGTTGCAATCTCTTGCGCGCCGTGTGGTGGTGCACCCCGAGCGCGACCTGGCGCTGATCGAAATGGCACGGGACCCGGCCTGCGAAGCCTTGCTGCGCGAGTGGCCGCCGGTGCCGATCGATGCCAGTGCGCTCGACGACGACGACGACGCGGCGGTGCCCATGTACGTGCTGGCCGGCTGGCCCTACGAACAGATGCGGCGGGTCGATGAGACGGTATTCGCCCGACCGGTGGTCGTGTTCGCGGCGCGGCGTCCCGGACCGGCGGCGGCGGACCTGCGCCTGTCCTACGCGCGGGTTGCGCGCCGCAGCGACGGCGTCGACGTGCACGCGCCGGCGCTCGATGGCGTCTCGGGCGCCACCGTCTGGCAGGTGCTGCCGGCCGGTGGCGACGACGGCAGCGGCGGCGGGCTGCTGCTGCGGCCGGCGGCCGTGCAGTGCGCCTTCAAGCACGATGCCTACGCGCGGGCCGAGGCGCTCGCGCAGGCGCGCAGCCTGGTGGAAAGGGTATGCCGATGAAGGACTGCCGATGAAAGACCATCGATGAAGCGCCGAACGCCCGTCTACAGCCGCAGCACCGGCGCCCCGTCGGGCTCCGCCGCGCCCGCAGCGGCGCAGCGGGCTGGCGCCGCCGCGCCCGCAGCGGCCATGCCCACAGCCACGGCCACAGCCGCCGCGCCAGCGCGCCGGCGCGGCGGACTGCGCCGGCTGAGCCAGCGCTACAGCGCGCCGCTGTGGCTTTTGACCGGCGGCGTGCTGGTGCTGCTGATCCTGGTGGCCAACGGGCTGCACGGCAGCGGCGCGCAGCGCAAGCTGACGCAGCGGGACATCGACAAGGCGGTGCTGCACACCCTCAGCACCAAGACGCTCCCCTCGCAGGCAGCCAGGGCGGCCGAGGCGATCCGCCCGTCGGTGGTCATGGTGCGCGATGTTTCCGGCGCCGGCAGCAAGGAGACCGAAAACGGCGTCGGCACCGGCGTGGTCATCACCGAGAGCGGCCTGATCCTCACCAACCTGCACGTGGTGGCGCACGCCCAGCAGTTGAAGGTGGTGTTCTACGACGGCTCGGAGTCCGAGGCGAGCATCGTCAACGTCCAGCCCGAGCACGACCTGGCGGTGATCCGGGCGCGCGTGGTGCCCGACGACACCGTGGCCGCCACGCTGCGCTCCACCGAAGACCTGCGTCCCGGCGATGCGGTGGTGGCGATGGGCTTTCCGTTCGGCATCGGGCCCACCACCTCGGCCGGCGTGGTGTCGGGCCTGAAGCGCGAGTTCCGCTCGCCTAGGGGTGAGCGCGTTCTGACCAACCTCATCCAGTTCGACGCCATGGCCAACCCCGGCTCCTCGGGCGGGCCGCTGGTGACCCTGGACGGCGCGGTGGTCGGCATCGTCACCGCCATCCTCAACCCGACCGACCAGCGCGTGTTCATCGGCATCGGTTTCGCGGTGCCGATCGAGAACGCCGCCTCCGGCGTCGGCCTGCATCCGTTCTAGCGCGCGCGATCACCCACCTGCTCAAAGGACTCCGATGGCCGAAGCCCACCATGTTGCCGCGACGATGGAGCGCATCCTCTACGAGGTGAAGAAGGTCGTGGTCGGCCAGGACCACTTTCTCGAGCGCGTGCTGGTGGCAACACTGGCGCAGGGGCACCTGCTGGTGGAGGGCGTGCCGGGACTGGCCAAGACGCTGACCGTCAAGACGCTGGCGCAGGCCATCCACGGCAGCTTCCGGCGCATCCAGTTCACGCCCGACCTGGTGCCCGCGGACCTGGTGGGCACGCGCATCTACAACCAGAAAAACGGCGACTTCGCCACCACGCTGGGGCCGGTGTTCGCCAACCTGCTGCTGGCCGACGAGATCAACCGTGCGCCGGCCAAGGTGCAAAGCGCGCTGCTGGAGGTCATGCAGGAGCGGCAGGTCACCATCGCCGGCGAAAGCCACCGCGTGCCGGTGCCGTTCGTGGTGATGGCCACGCAGAACCCGATCGAGACCGAGGGCACCTATCCGCTGCCCGAGGCGCAGGTCGACCGCTTCATGATGAAGGTGCTGGTGGGCTACCCGACCGCCGACGAGGAGCGCGTGATCGTCGAGCGGGTCACCGGGCCGGCCGTGCACGTGACCAGCGTCACCACCACCGACGAGCTGCACGCGCTGCAGGCGGTGTGCCGCCAGGGCTACGTCGATCCGGCGCTGGTCGACTACGCCGTGCGCCTGGCCACTGCCACGCGCCTGTCGGAGCCCGACATCCGCAGCCGCCAGCCCAAACCGCTGCAGGAGCTGGCCAGGTACATCACCTACGGCGCCAGCCCGCGCGCCAGCATCCACCTGATCGAGGGCGCGCGTGCGCTGGCCTTCCTGCGCGGGCGCGACTACGTGCTGCCGGAGGACGTAACCGATCTGGCGCCCGACGTGCTGCGCCATCGCCTGGTGCTGTCGTACGAGGCGCTGGCCGAGGGCGTGAGCCCCGATGCGCTGATCATGAAAATCATGCAGAACACGGCGGCGCCGGACAAGCCGCTGCACAGCCATGCCAACTTCCAGCGCGCCGTCGCCTGAGCCGGCGGCCGGAGCGGTCCCGGCTGGCGGCGCCGGCCCGGAGCAGCTTCTGCGGCGGATCGAGTTGACGGTCCTGCGCCGGCTCGACGGCCAGTTGCACGGCGACTACCGCTCGCTGTTCCGCGGCGCCGGGCTCGATCTGGCGGATCTGCGCGAGTACCAGTTCGCCGACGACGTGCGGCGCATCGACTGGAACGTCACCGCGCGGCTGCAGGTGCCGCACGTGCGCGAGTACCACGAGGACCGCGAGCTCACCGCCTGGTTCCTGTGCGACCTGTCGGGCTCGGTGGACTTCGGCTCCGGTGCGCAGCGCAAACTCGAGGTGGCCAGCGAGTTCACCGCGCTCATGGCGCGCGTGCTCACCGCCCGCGGCAACCGCGTCGGCGCCATGCTCTACGGCACACAGGTAGACACGGTGCTGCCGGCGCGTTCGGGCCGGCGCCATGTCCTGCATCTGTTGCGCAGCATGACGCGGCGGCCGCCGCTGCGGCTGGTTGGCAAGGAAGCGGGCGAGGGCGTCGGCAAGGCCGAACGCCCGCGCCAGACCGAACTCGGCGTGCTGCTGCGCGCCGCGCAGGGCGTGCTGCGGCGCCGCTCGCTCGTCTTCGTGGTCAGCGACTTCATCAGCGAGCCGGGCTGGGAGCGGCCGCTGGCGCAACTGGCGCAGCGGCACGAGGTGGTGGCGGTGCGCCTGCACGATCCGCTGGAGCGCCAACTGCCCGACCTCGGCCTGCTGCTGATGCAGGATGCCGAGAGCGGCGAGCAGCTGTACGTCGACACCGGCGATGCGCGCTTGCGGGCCCGCTTCGCGGCGGCCGCGGCGCGGCGCGACGAGGCGCTCGGCGCCGCGTTTGCGCAGGCCGGCGTCGATGCGCTGGAGCTGTCCACCGCCGAGCCGCTGCTCGACACCGTGCTGCGCTTTGCCGATGCGCGCAAGCGGCGCGGCCGCTCCAGCGGCAGCGCGCCGCTGCGCCGCGCGGAGGCACGGTCATGACGAAGATCCCGTTCAGCTTCCAGTGGCCCGAGGCGCTCGTGCTGCTGCTGCTGCTTCCGTTGCTGGTGGCGCTGTACGTCTGGCTCGGGCGGCGGCGCAAGAAGCTGGCGCTGCGCTACGCCAGCCTGTCGATCGTCAAGGAAGCGATGGGCCGCGGCGCCGGCTGGCGCCGCCACGTGCCGCCGCTGCTGTTCCTGGGCGCGCTGGCGCTGATGCTCGTTGCGGTGGCGCGGCCGACCGCCGTGATCACGCTGCCCTCGCAAGAGAAGACGGTCGTCCTGGCGATGGACGTGTCGGGCAGCATGCGCGCCAAGGACGTCGAGCCGAACCGCCTGGTCGCCTCGCAGAATGCGGCCAAGCAGTTCGTTGCCGAGCAGCCGTTGTTCACCAAGATCGGCGTCGTGTCCTTCGCCGGCACGGCCGCGCTGGTGATGCCGCCCACCATCAACCGCGAAGACATCGTCGCCGCGATCGACCGCTTCCAGTTGCAGCGCGGCACCGCCACCGGCAGCGGCATCATCGTCTCGCTGGCCACGCTGTTTCCCGATGCCGGCTTCGACGTCAGCACCTCGACGCTCAGCCGCAGCGAGGCCGACAAACGCGGCATGCCGCTGGACAACGACGCCAGGAAGGACAGGCCCGAGTTCAAGCCCGTGCCGCCCGGCTCGTACGAGTCGGCGGCCATCATCATGCTGACCGACGGCCAGCGCACCACCGGTCCCGACCCGATCGCCGCCGCCCGGCTGGCCGCCGATCGCGGCGTGCGCATCTATACCGTGGGCATCGGCACGGTCGAAGGCGAGGTGGTGGGCTTCGAGGGCTGGAGCTTCCGCGCCCGGCTCGACGAAGAGACCCTGAAGGAGGTCGCGCGCATCACGCAGGCCGAGTACTTCTACGCCGGCAACGCCGAGGAACTGAAGAAGATCTACTCCACGCTCGGCGCCAAGCTGGTGTTTGCCACCCGCCAGACCGAGGTGACCTCGCTGTTTACCGCGCTGGCGGCGCTGCTGGCGGCGATCGCAGCCGGGCTCTCGGTTCTTTGGTTCAACCGGCTCTTGTGAGCGTACAGGTCGGGCCGGTCGCATCCGGCGAGATCGATGCGGTCCGACAACTGCGGCTGGACAACGGCCGGGCGCATCGGGTCGGCAGCCCTTCGCAACTGGCCGAGCTCATCGCGCGCTCGCAGCTTGCGCTGGTCGCTGTCGAGGACGACGGGCTCGTCGGCTTGGTTCGCTTCACGGTTGCGATGGGGCACCCGCGACGCACATCGTGACGTCCGAGCGAAGCAACGCGAGAGCGGGGACCTTGCGAGGCTTTGCGGGGCTTTGCCACCAAAGCCGATCCGATCGGGCCGGTTTGCGTGCACGTGCGACGGCGCAGCCGTCGCGTACACGCAAACCGCTCAAGTCGCCCAGCGCGAGTACTTGGGCAGCGACGCCTGCAGGAACACCATCTGATCGGCGAGGATGCGCCGGTTGGACAGGATGAAGCCTTCGTTGCGGCACACTCCATAGGGCACGTAGAGCAGCGGCATGCGCGCTTCCTCGGGCGTGCGATTGCCCTTGCGCGTGTTGCAGGAGCGGCAGGCGGTCACCACGTTGGTCCAGAGGTGCTGGCCGCCGCGCGACACCGGCTTGATGTGCTCGACCGTCAGTTCGCTCTCGGCAAAGTGCCCGCCGCAGTAGGCGCAGATCTGGCGGTCGCGCTGGAACAGGCGGTGCTTGGTGAGGCCCACGTGCGCGTGCCCGCTGGGGATGCGGTGCCGCCCCCGGATCATCACGATCGAGCTGGTGACGAACTCCGAGCGCCGCCCCGAGATTTCCTGCAGCCCGCCAGCCATGGAGAACAGGTTGTCGCCGAGGTCGGTGACCACCTTGCCGGAGGCGTAGTAGCGCGCCGCCCGCGGCAGCACGGCCCATCGGACCGGCTGGCCGTGAGAGTCGACGATCAGGATCCTTGGCGCAGACTCCAGCTGCATGGCGGCGCACAGTGTGCCACGCAGCGCGCCCGATTGCATGGCCGGATACTCGACAGCGGCCGGAAAGGCTGGCGCGCCTGGCTCCGAAGGGGCCGCGGCGCCTAACCGCGCCGCCAGATGTCGCTGGCGAAGGCCTCATGGCCGCCATCATCCAGCGCCACCAGCACACGCGGCGGGTCGTCCTGCCGCGCGATGGACAGGCGCCCGACACTGCCAGTGGCCACGTGGCGCACCCGGTCGCCTTCGCGCAGGCCGGCGCGAGCCAGATCGCGCATCAGGTGCAGAACGTCCCGGTCATGCGAGATCTGATCGAGCTTGTTCTGCAGCGACAGCGCGGGCGAATAGGGGGGAGATTCCTGCTTCACGGTCCTTGGCGGCTCTACGGGATCGGCCGACCTTCCTCTGAACGGATTGTCGGGACCCTGTTCGGGCGGCGGCAATGCGGTTATTCCCGAGGCGGGTTCCCCCGCTTGCGGGATGCCGGCAGATCACCGGCCGGAGGCCGTTTCGCGACGCCCGGTCAATCGGGCCGGTTGCCGCCCCCGAGAAAACGCGGATCGGGACCGTTTTGCACGGACTGGACCACGCCGCGATCGTCTACGTGGACGGCCATCATCGAGTAGAACGATCCCTCCAGGTACGGATACAGCCAGGCCGTCAGGCCGCTGGCGCGATAGCGCTCGACCTTCCACGGCGTGCCGAACTCGCGCTGCACGTCGGCCACGCGGTCGCGGCCGGGCTGCAGTCGCGCGAAGTTCTCGGCCGTACGAACCTGGCGCACCTGGCGCACCGCACCGGCAGCGTCCAGGTCGACCATGAACACCTCCTGCTGGTAAGGCCCGAGGACGTACTCCAGGCGCCGGCCGTCGGGCAGCGCGTGGACCGCGTCCGGGGCGCCCAGACGCGACCGCACGACGCTGTCGGGCGTGCCCGGCAGGATGCCCGTGGGCGAGGCGCAGCCGGCGAGCAGCACGGCCGACAAGGCGCACAACAGCAGGGCAAACGGCTTCATGAGGCACTCCCTCACGCGTGCTCCCGGCTCGTTCGCCGGGTCGCGCCAAGGTTGGACCGCCGCACGGCTCGAAAGTGGCAGCTCCGTGAACCAGCGCGCCATCCGCCGGGGCAAAGTCCGGGCGGCGCCGACGGGCGCCGCTGCGGCGGGTTGACCCACACCACCGCCGTCGGCGCGACCCCGCGCCGCGCCGCCGCCTCGACCGCGGCGACGTGGGTGGCATCGACACCGGCCGCGCAAGGGGGCGCGGGCATGCCGGCGCAGCCACTCAGCGCAAAGGCGGCCAGCGCGCCAAGGCGCCAGCGGCGCGGCAGCCGACCGGCCGTTGCCGCCACGCTATTGCACCTTGAGCAGGTTGGTCACGATCAGGTCGTCCCCCTTCTGGATCGCGGTGAAGCGGATCTTGTCGCCCGGGTTGAGCCCCTCGGCCATCTTCGGATCCTGCAGCCTGAAGGCCATCGTCATCGGCCCCATGTTGAGCGACTTGATCTCGCCGTGGCGGATCAGGACCGTGCCCTTGGCCTTGTCGACGCGGCGCACTTCGCCGTCGGCCATCTCGGCGCGCGCCTGGCTGGCCACCGGCGGCGGCGTCGGGCTGCCGTGGCTGTGCTGGGCCAGCGTTGCGCCGGCGAGCAGGGTGAGGCCGGCGGCGGTCAGGGCAGGGAGCAGGGACTTCATCGGAATCCTTTCGACTTGAGCACGAATCACGCGTGGTGGGAAGATCAATCGGCGGCCGCCAGCGTAGCGAACGGCGGGTCGCTGCGCCGCAGGCGCCACTGCAGGACGAGCGCATAGAGCGCGGGGATGACCACCAGCGTCAGCAGGGTGGAGGACAGCATGCCGCCGACCATCGGCGCGGCGATGCGGCGCATGATCTCCGAGCCGGTGCCGGTGGCCCACATCACCGGCGCCAGTGCGGCGATGGTGGTGACCACGGTCATGATCTTCGGCCGGACCCGCTCCACGGCGCCGTGCAGGGTGGCCTCGCAGACGTCGGCGTAGCCGGGCGCGCGGCCGGCGGCGCGGCAGCGCGCCACCGTGTCGGCCCAGGCGTTCTGGATGTACACCAGCATCACCACGCCGGTCTCGGCCGCCACGCCGGCCAGCGCGATGAAGCCCACCGCCACCGCCACGCTCAGGTTGTAGTCGAGCCACCAGAGCGTCCAGATGCCGCCCACCAGGGAGAAGGGCACCGCCAGCATGACCAGCAGCGTCTCTGCGGCGCGGCCCAGGCTCAGATACAGGAGCACGAAGATGATGCCCAGCGTCAGCGGCACCACCAGCTTGAGCTGGTCCACCGCCCGCTCCATGTACTCGAACTGGCCGCTCCAGGTGACGTACATGCCGGGCGGGAACCGGACCTCGGCGCGCACCGCCTGCTGGGCCTCGCGCACGAAGCCGCCGATGTCGCGGCTGCGGATGTCGACGTAGATGTAGGCCGACAGCAGGCTGTTTTCGGTGCGGATCACCGGCGCACCCTGCACGATGCGGGCGCGCGCCAACTGGCCCAGCGGGATCATCGCGGTCGGCTGGTTCATTCCGCCCATGACGGGCACCAGCACCTCGCGCTCGATGCGCTCGGGACTGGAGCGCAGCTCGCGCGGGTAGCGCACCGACACGCCGAAGCGGGCGCGGCCTTCCACCGTGGTGGTGACCACCTCGCCGCCGAGCGCGCCCGCCACCACGTCCATCAAAGTGCCCACCGGCACGCCGTAGCGCGCCAGTTGCGTGCGGTCCGGCTCGATATCGAGGTAGAAGCCGCCGGTGATGCGCTCGGCATAGGCGCTCGAGGCGCCCGGCACGTTGCGCACCACGGCCTCGATCTGGCGCGCCACCTGCTCCATCTGCCCGAGGTCCGAGCCGAACACCTTGATGCCCACCGGCGTGCGGATTCCGGTGGACAGCATGTCGATGCGCGCGCGGATCGGCATGGTCCAACTGTTGGCCACGCCGGGAAACTGCAGCGCGCGGTCCAGCTCGGCAATCAGCTTGTCGATGTTCATGCCCGGCCGCCACTGCGACTGGGGCTTCAGGTTGATCACCGTCTCGAACATCTCGAGCGGCGCCGGATCGGTGGCGGTGGCGGCGCGACCGGCCTTGCCGATCACCGATTCGACCTCGGGGAAGCTCTTGATGATGCGGTTCTGCACCTGCAGCAGCTCGGCGGCCTTGGTGACCGACATGCCGGGCAGCGAGGTGGGCATGTAGAACAGGGTGCCCTCGTTGAGCGTGGGCATGAACTCGGTGCCCAGGCGCGTGGCCGGCCAGATCGAGGCGACGCCGACCGCCGTCGCCAGCAGCACCGTCGACAGGCGGTGCCGCAGCACCAGCGCGATCACCGGGCGGTAGGCCGCGATCAGCACCCGGCTGACCGGGTTGCGGCGCTCCGGCAGGATGCGGCCGCGGATGAAGTACACCATCAGCATCGGCAGCAGCGTCACGCTCAGCAGCGCGCCGCCCAGCATCGCGAAAGTCTTGGTGTAGGCCAGCGGCGCGAACAGGCGCCCCTCCTGCGCCTGCAGCGTGAACACCGGCAGGAAGCTGACGGCGATGATCAGCAGCGAGAAAAACAGCGCCGGCCCCACTTCCTTGCAGCCGTCGATGATGGCGCGCACGCGCGCCGCCTCGCTTTCGTGGTCGGCGCGCCGCTCCAGCTTCTTGTGCGCGTTCTCCACCATCACGACCGCCGCATCGATCAGCTCGCCGATGGCGATGGCGATTCCGCCCAGGCTCATGATGTTCGAGTTGATGCCGAGCCAGCGCATGCAGATGAAGGAAAACAGCACCGACAGCGGCAGCACGATCACCACCACCGCCGCGCTGCGCGCGTGCAGCAGGAACAGCACGCACACCAGCGCCACGATCAGCGACTCCTGCCAGAGCGTGTCGGTCAGCGTGGCAATGGCGTCGTGAATCAGCTTGGAGCGGTCGTAGACCTCGACGACCTCCACGCCTTCCGGCAGGCCCGGCTTGATCTCGGCCAGGCGCGCCTTCACGTTGTCGATCGTCTCCAGCGCGTTGGCGCTGAAGCGCGCCACCGCGATGCCCGAGACCACCTCGCCCTCGCCGTTGAGCTCGGCGACGCCGCGCCGCTCGTCGGGGCCCAGCTCCACGCGCGCCACGTCGCGCACGCGCACCGGCGTGCCGCGCTCGGCGCGCAGGACCAGGTCCTCGATGTCCTGCCGGCCGCGCAGGTAGCCGCGGCCGCGCACCATGAACTCGGTCTCGGCCATTTCCACCACGCGGCCGCCGACGTCGCGGTTGGAGCTGCGGATCGCCTCGCCTACCGCAGCCAGCGGGATACCGTAGGCGCGCAGCCGCGTCGGGTCGACGATCACCTGATACTGCTGCACGAAGCCGCCCACGCTGGCGACCTCGCTCACGCCCTGCGCCTTGGTCAGCTGGTAGCGGATGAACCAGTCCTGCAGCGTGCGCAGCTCGGCCAGGCTCATGTCCTTTGCCTGCAGCACGTACTGGTAGACCCAGCCGACGCCGGTGGCGTCGGGGCCCAGTTGGGGCGACACGTTGGCCGGCAGCCGTTCGCGCGCCGCGTTCAGGTACTCCAGCACGCGCGAGCGCGCCCAGTACAGGTCGGTGCCGTCGTCGAAGATGACGTAGACGAACGACACGCCAAAGAAGGAAAAGCCGCGCACCACCCGGGCGTGCGGCACGCTCAGCAGGGCCGTCGACAGCGGGTAGGTGATCTGGTCCTCCACGACCTGCGGCGCCTGGCCGGGTGCGTCGGTGTAGACGATCACCTGCACGTCCGACAGGTCGGGCAGCGCATCCAGCGGCGTGCGCAGCACGGCCAGCGTGCCGGCGCAGACCAGCGCGACGGTGGCCAGCGCAATCAGGAACGGATTGCGCGCGCACCACTCGATCAGCCGCGCGATCACCGCCGCCGCTCCATCTTGGTGACCACCCACTCGCCGGGCTTGCGCTCGACGAACTCGAAGCGGATCGGCTCGCCCGGTTTGACCGCCCGGGCCACCGCCTCGTTGGCGGCCGCGAACTCCATCGTCATCCTGGGCCAGTTCAGGCTCGGCACGGGCTCGTGCGAGATGACCATCCGGCCGGTCCGGGCGTCGAGCTCATCGAGCGTGCCGACCGCGCTGTGGCTGGCCTTGCCGGCATTGCTGCCGCCGGTCATGGCCCCGAGCGCGGCCTTCAGGTTGCTCTCGGCGTCGAGCAGGAAGTTGGCCGCCACCACCACCGCCTCGCCCTCGGCCAGGCCTTCGCGTATCGCCACCCAGTCGCTGCCGCGCGCACCCAGCCGGACCTCGCGCGGCTCGAATCGGCCCGCGCCCTTGTCGACGATCACCACCTGGCGCCGGCCGCTGTCGATCACCGCCGAGGCCGGCACCACGATTTCGGCCGCGGTGCCTTCCACCGGCAGTTCCACCTGGGCGAACATCGCCGGCTTCAGGCGCCCGCCGGGGTTGGCCAGTTCGATGCGTACCTGCACCGAGCGTGTGTCGGCCTGCAGGACCGGCAGGATGGCGGCGACGCGGCCCTCGAACACCTGGCCCGGGTAGGCGTCGAAACCGATGCGGGCACGCTGCCCCGGCCGCAGGCGGCCGATGTCCTGCTCGAACACCTCGGCGATCAGCCACACCTGCGACAGGTCGGCGATCAAGTACAGCACCTCGCCGGGCAGGAAGCGCATACCCTGCACGGCCTTCTTCTCGAGCACGACGCCGTCGGCGGGCGCGCGCAAGCTCAGCGTACGGCGCGGCTCGCCGCCGGCCGCCAGACGCCGCAGGTCCTCCTCGGTCACGTCGAAGTTGCGCAGCCGCGCCAGCGCCGCCTCGGCCAGCCGCTGCATGGCTGCGCGGCTGCCCGCCTCGCCCTGCGCCGTCTGCTGCACGCCGGCGGCGGCCAGCGCGTACTCGCGTTGCGCCGCCAGCAGGTCCGGGCTGTAGGCCTCGAACAGCACCGCGCCGCGCGCGACCTGCTGACCGGTGGCGTTGACCAGCAGCCGCTCGATGTAGCCCTCGACCTTGGCGGTCACCGTGTGCAGGCGGCGCTCGTCGATCTCGACGCGACCGCCGGCCCGCACCACCGCGTCGAGACGGCGGCGCTGGGCGCGCTCGACGCGCACGCCCAGCTTCTGGATCTTCTCGGTGCTGACCTGGATGCCGCTGCCGCCGTCGGCTTCCTCGCCCGCGTAGACCGGGATGTAGTCCATCCCCATCGAGTCCTTCTTCGGCGTGGGCGAGGTGTCCGGCAGCCCCATCGGGTTGCGGTAGTACAGGATCTTGCGTCCGCCCTTGTCGTCGGCGGCGGGGGCGGCGGCGCGCTCCGCGGCAGGCCCGCCCGGCGCCTGCGCGTGGCGTGTGCCCAGCCAGTAACCGCCGGCCAGCGCCAGCGCAATGGCCGCGATCAGCAGGACTGCGCTGCCCGCCGCCCGCCCGCCTCGAATCCCCGATCCCGCTGCCGGCTCCGGTCGCATCACAGTTCCTCCCCGAGCAGCCGCTCGATCTCGGCCAGCCGCATGCGCGCCTCGGCGCGGGTCTTGATGAGGTTCACGCGCGCCTGGCGGATCTGGCGCTGCGCTTCGAGCAGGGTGGCGAAGCCGACCCGGCCCGTCTCGTAGCCGGCCAGCGCGGCCTGCAGCGTCAGTTCGGCCTGCGGCAGCAGGCTGTGCAGGGTGAGCACCTCGATCTGGTGCGCGGCCTGCAACTGCGCCAGGTTCTCGCCGAGCACCGCCAGCGATTCGCTGGCGGCCGCCTCCTTGCGCGCCTGCGCCGCCGCCAGCATCGACAGCGCCTCGCGCTCCTCGGCGCGGCGCACGCCCTGCTGCAGCGGCAGGTTGATCTCGAACATCAGCTCCCACTCGGCCAGGCGGCGGCCCGACTGGATCGGCGCCACGCCGAGCGTGAACTCCGGGTAGCGGTTGGCCCATACCGCCTCGCGCGTGCGCTCGGCGCCGCGGATGCGCGCATCCTCCGCCAGCAGTTGCGGGTTGCGCGCCAGCACGCGCTCGCGCAGTTGGGCGGCGTCGAGCTGTGCCAGCGCCGGCAGTGTGGCCTCGCCTGCGGGCGGGGCCAGCGGCGCATCGGTGGGGCGGGTCAGCAGCGCGTTCAGGCGCGCACGCAGCGCGCGCTGCTCGGCCTCGAGCATCAGCAGCTCGCCATTCATGCCGGTGCGCTCGACCTGCGCGCGGATCGCATCCTGCTGGGGGGCAAGCCCCTGCGCGTAGCGCAGCTCGGCCACCGCGGCCAGCCGCTCCAGCAGGGCCAGGATCTCGCGGTTCTGCACGAGCAGCGCCGCCACCTGCTGGTAGCGCGCATAGGTGGTCTTGATGCGCAGGGCCAGCTCGGCCCAGCCGGCATCGGCACGGAACCCGGCCCCGTCGGCGTCGGCCTGCGCCACGGCGCGGCGCGCGTCGCGCCGGCCCCAGGCCGGAAAGCTCTGCCGCAACTGGTAGCGCGTCGAGCCCACCCGCCCCGGCAACAGGTTGAAGCTGCCGCCGCTCGTCTCGTTGGTGACGTCGCGCAGCTCGACCTGCAACATCGGGTCGGGCAGCGCACCGGCCGGCGCGATGCGCTCGCGCGCTGCATCGGCTTCGTGGCGCAGCGCACGCAGTTCGGGGTGGCGCTGGCGCGCATGCTCCAGCACGCCCGCCAGCGAGCGGCCCAGATCCGTCGGCGACGTCGGCTGCGCGCGCGCCGGTGTGGCGCCGAGCCAGAGGGCGCAGGCGAGCGCGACGGCCAGCGCACCCGGCCGGCCGGCCTTGCGGGCGGCACTCATCACCGGCCTGCGTACGAAGTGAAGACGCGCCAGCGGCCGTCGCCCTGCACCAGCAGCACGTCGTACGGATCCGCCAGCCCCCGGTACTGCGGGCCGTCCATGCCGGGCGAGCCGACCGGCATGCCGGGCGCAGCCAGGCCGATGGCCTCGGGCTGGTCGCGCAGCAGTTTCCGGATGTCGGCTGCCGGCACGTGGCCTTCGATCACGTAGCCGTTGACCAGCGCCGTGTGGCAGGAGCCGAAGCGGGCCGGCATGCCGAGCTTGGCGCGATAGAAGCGCGAATCGGGCACGTTGGTGAAGCCGACCCGGAAGCCGGCGGCCTGAAGGTGCTTGATCCAGTCGTTGCAGCAACCGCAGGTCGGGCTCTTGTAGACGTGGATCTCGGGCAGGGCTCGCTGGGCCGCCGCGGGTTCGATGCGACCCAGCGCCGCCGCCAGCGGGGCCAGGGCCAGCGCGCGCAGCAGACGGCGCCGCGCGGCGGCGGACCTTGCAGCGGCAGGATGTGAAGCGGGACGTAAGGCAGGACGTACAGCGGCAGGATCTGAAGCGGGCATGGCGTTTTCCTCGGCAGTAGGCCGCGCGGGGGCACGGCGGGGCAGGCGCTGGGCGCGGCCCCGGCGCACGGGGCCGCTCGCCGCCGTGCTCAGGCGAGGAGAACGCAGTACAGGATGATCAAGGGCGGCGCGGTGGCGTCGGCGTGGGTCGCGGCGCTGAGCGCCGTCACCGCGCCGCGGGCCGGTGCGGCGGTCACGCGCAGCCCCGCGCTGGCCGGCGGTGCAGCGGCCGCCGGCGTGGCCGCCGTGCCGTTGGCCTGGTCGTCGCCCGAGCAGTGCTTGATGCACGTCCCGTCGGCGGGCGGCTGGCCGTGACAGTCGGACACCCCTTCTTCGGCAGCGATTGCCTGCCACTCGAGCGCCTGGCCCACCGCGGCGATCACCGGGCAGGCATGCGTCACCAGCGTCCACTGCGCCAGCAACAGGGCGCAGAAGGCGAGCAGCGCAATGCGGGCGCGGGAACGTTGGCGGTGGGTCATGGGGCCGGAGCGATGCGAACCGGGTGTAACCAAACTGGGGGCAGGCTAGCCAAGCTGCGCGCCCGTTGCCTTGCGCCAGCGCAAGGAGGTCGACGGAACGCCCCCAACGTGCGCCAGCCGGCTGCCGTGGGCACAATGGTCGCCTGGGGCCAGCCGTCGGCCGCCCCCCGCGTCATCCTGTGCTACCCCTGTCGCTCATGCTGCCCATGCTGCCCATGCCGCACGCGCTGCCCGACGTGCCCGACGTGCCTGACCTGCCCGTGCTGCGCCCATGGCCGAAGTCGAACTGAAGCTGCTGGTCCCGCCGGCGCAGCACGCGCGATTGCAGTCGCGACTGCGCGCTTTCGGCGTGCCCCGGGTGCAGATGGTCGACAGCGTCTACTTCGACACGGCTGCGCGGGCGCTGGCGCGGGCCGGACTGGCGCTGCGGCTGCGCCGCCAGGGCCGGCGCTGGCTGCAGACGCTCAAGACCGGCGGCGGTGAGGCCGCGCTCGCCACCCGCGACGAGTGGGAGGTGCCGGTCGCGGCGGGCCGCCTGCAATTCGCGGCGCTGCCGGCGGCGGCACGCGCGCAGTTGCGTGCCGCCGGGGTGGCGAGCGCGCGGCCGCTGCGGCCGGTGTATCGCACGCGCTTTCGCCGCAGCGCCTGGACGGTCGAGCGCGACGGCGCCACGGTGGAGCTGGCGCTGGACGACGGCCAGATCGTCGCCGGCGCGCAGCGCGAGCCGATCCTCGAACTGGAGCTCGAACTGAAGGCCGGCCCCGCCGCGGCCCTGCCGGCGCTGGCGCGCGCGATCATGGCGCCGCCGCGGCGCGCCGTGCTGCCGCTGCTGCCGCTGGGCGCATCGAAAGCTGCGCGCGGCCAGCGGCTGGCCGACCCGTTGCCGCTGCGGGCAGCCAAGGCGAGCGGCGCTCGCCTGGGCGAGGGCCTGCGCCCGAAGCTGCCGGCCGGGGCCGCGCTGCGCTGCGTACTGGCCAACGGGCTCGAGGTGCTGCTGGCCAATGCGCACGGGCTGCGCAGGCGCGACGAACCGGAGTTCGTTCACCAGGCCCGCGTCGCCCTGCGGCGCATGCGTTCGGCGCTGCGGCTGCTGGCGCGCGACACCACGGTGCCCGCAGCCCTGATCAGTGAGCTGCGCTGGCTCGCATCGGCGCTCGGCCCCGCGCGCGACGCCGACGTGCTCGTCACCTCCACCTTGCCCGCCGTGCTGGCCGCGCTGACTGCCCCACCGTCGGCAGCGCAGTCCGCCGCAGCGTCGGCTGCATGGTCGGCCCCACCGTCGGCCCCACCGTCGGCCGAGAAAGCCGGCGCGGTCCGGTCGTTGCTGGCCGCCGCCCGCCGGCGCCAGGTGCGCGGTCGGCGCCTGGCGCGCGCCGCCGTCGGCAGCGGGCGCTTTGCGCTGCTCGCGCTCGACCTGCTGGCCTGGACCCGGTCGCCGCACGACGAGCGCGAGCGCACGCTGCGCCAACTTGCGCCGCGGCGGCTCGCCAGCGCGCACCGGCGGCTGCTGCGGGCCGGCCGCTTCTTTGCCGCGCTGCCGCCGGCCGAGCAGCACGCCGTGCGGATTCTGGGCAAGCGGTTGCGCTACGCGCTCGACTTGTTCGCACCGGCGCTGCCGGCGCCAGCAGCGGCCGCCGCTGCCAACTACGGCGCCGTGCTCGCGCAATTGCAGGAGGAGCTGGGCGCGCTGAACGACGCGGCCGTGGCCGCGGCCACGCTGCCCGAGCTCAGCGGCGACGCGGCACTGCTGGCGGCAGCGCGTTCCGCGCTGGCCGGCGGCCGCCTGCAGCAACTGGAGCGCGTGGTGGCCGTCGAAGCCGGCCTGCGCGCGCTGGCGCAGACGCGGCCGCCCTGGAAGGCCGCTTAGCGTCCCGCGGGCGCGCCGCCTTGCGCCAGCGCAAGGCGGTGGTGCGCAGCGTGACCGGCGTCACATGGGCGCCGACGGCAGCTATACCCCCGGGGGTACCCATCCTATAGTGGCGGTCACCCTGGATGAGCGGCCTCGGCATGAACCCCTTCTCGTTAGCATCCGGCCGCGCGGCGGCGCGCCATGCCGTCGCCCTGCTCGGCCTGCTATGGGCCGTCGGCGCGGCGCAGGGGGAGGTGTCGGCGGGAACGGCGGCGGGGACGGCGGCCGGGGCGACCGCGACCGCGGAACGCCGCAGCGTGGCCAGCCACTACGTGGCCGATGCCGTGATCGAGGCCGTGCGGCAGGCCACCGTTTCGGCCCAGTTGCCCGGGCAGGTCACCCAGTACTTCGTCGATGCCGGCGACCGTGTGCGGCGCGGCCAGTTGCTGGCGCGCATCGATGCCCGCGAGGCCGACGCGCAGTTGGCCGCCGGTGCGGCGCAGGTGACGCAGGCCGAGGCGCAGTTGGCCCAGGCGCGCCTGAACCACGAGCGCACCGCCCGCCTGGTGCAGCAGGACTTCGTGTCGCAGGCGGCGCTCGACCGGGCCGAGGCGGACCTGAAGACCGCCGCGGCCGCGCTCGAGGTGGCCCGTGCCGGCCGGACGGTGGCGGGCAGGGCGCGCGACCATGCCGAGGTGCGGGCGCCGATCGATGGCGTGGTGACGCGGCGGCTGCTCGAGCCCGGCGAGCTGGCGCAGCCCGGCCGCCCGGTGCTCGAACTGCACGACCCCCTCGCGCTGCGCGCGGTGGGCAGCGTGCCGCAGCATGTCCTGGCCGCGGTGCTACGGGCGGCGCAGGCCGGCGCGCTGGCCGGCACCCGCGTCGAGCTGCCGGCGCTCGGGCTGCAAGTGGCGGCGCGACGCGTGACCGTGATGCCGGCCACGGACGCGCGCCAGCTCGCCACCGCGGTGCGGGCCGAGCTGCCCGCGCCAATGCCGGCAGGCGTCATGCCGGGCACCACCGCCAAGCTGTGGCTGCCCATCGGGCAGACCGACCGGCTGGTGGTGCCGCCGGCGGCCATCCTGCTTCGCAGCGAGTTGACGGCGGTGATCGTCGTGGCGGCCGACGGCCGCCGCGTGCTGCGTCAGGTGCGCACCGGCGAGCACGGCGCCGACTGGATCGAGATCCTGACCGGCCTCGATCCCGGCGAGACCGTGGCCCTCGATCCGCAGCGCGGCACGTCCGGCGCGCGCGGCGCCGGCACGGCGGCGGCACGATGAAGACCGCGCCGCCGCTGGGCGCCTCGGGCCGCATCGCCCGCGCCTTCCTGACCTCGCAGCTCACGCCGCTGCTGGCCCTGCTCGGGCTGCTGCTCGGCGTCTTCGCGGTGCTGGTGACGCCCAGGGAGGAGGAACCGCAGATCAACGTGACCATGGCCAACGTGCTGATCCCCTTTCCCGGGGCCGCCGTGGCCGACGTGCACAACCTCGTCACCGTGCCGGCCGAGCAGGTGGTCTCGCAGATCACCGGCATCGAGCACGTGTTTTCGGTGACGCGACCGGGCCTGGCGGTGATCACGGTGCAGTTCAAGGTGGGCCAGGAGCGGATCGCCGCCCTGGTGCGCCTGCACGACGTGCTGATGTCGCACCGCGACTGGCTGCCGGCGCACCTGGGCGTGGGCGAGCCGATCGTCAAGCCCAAGGGAATCGACGACGTGCCGATCGTCACGCTGACGCTGTCGAGCGCGCGCGCCGAGGCCACCGGCGCCAGCCTGGCACGCGTGGCGCACGCGCTGGAGATCGAGTTGAAGCGGGTGGCCGGTACCCGCGAGGTCGGCACGCTCGGCGCGCCGGAAGAGGTGGTGCGCGTGACGCTCGACGCTGCCCGCATGGCGGCCCACCGCGTGACCGTGACCGACATCGAGCGCGCGCTCGCGGCCGCCAACACCAGCCAGCCCTCGGGCCGCCTGCTGGCGGGCAATCGCAGCGTCGAGGTGCGCACCGGCGAGTTTCTGCGCACCGCGGGCGAAGTCGCGCAACTGGTGGTCGGCGTGCACGAACGCCGGCCGGTGCTGCTGGCCGACGTGGCGCAGGTGCGGGCCGGGCCGGACCAGCCGAGCCGCTTCGTCTGGCACGGGGTCAAGACCGATGCCGGCTACCTCGAGCGGCCGGCGGTGACGATCGCGGTCTCGAAGAAGGCCGGCGAGAACGCCTCGGCGGTGGCCGATGCCGTGCTGGCGCGGGTGCAGCAGTTGCAGGGCGCGCTGATCCCGGCCGACGTCGACGTGGCGGTCACCCGCAACTACGGCGCCACGGCGCGCGACAAGGCCAACCAGCTGATCGGCAAGCTCATCTTCGCCACGCTGTCGGTGGTGGCGCTGGTGTGGGCCACGCTCGGCCGGCGCGAGGCGGTGGTGGTCGGCGCCGCCGTGGTGCTGACGCTGGCCACCACGCTGGCCGCTTCGTGGGCCTGGGGCTTCACACTGAACCGCGTGTCGCTGTTTGCGTTGATCTTCTCGATCGGCATCCTGGTCGACGACGCCATCGTCGTGGTCGAGAACATCCACCGCCGCGCGCAGTTCGACCGCGACGATCCGACCGCCATGATCCCGCGTGCGGTCGACGAGGTGGGCGGCCCCACCATCCTCGCCACCCTGACCGTGATCGCGGCGCTGCTGCCGATGGCCTTCGTCAGCGGGCTGATGGGCCCGTACATGGCGCCGATCCCGATCAACAGTTCGATGGGCATGCTGCTGTCGCTGGTGATCGCCTTCGTGTTCACGCCGTGGCTGGCGCTGCGCCTGATCCACGGCCGCTCGGGGCACGCGGCGCCGGCCGCGGCCGACCGGCTCACGCAGCGGCTGGGCGCGTTCTTCTCGCGCACGATGACCCCGTTCCTGCGCGGCCGCGCGGGCCGCGGCGCGCGCCGCCTGCTGTGGCTCGGCATCGCCGCGGCGATCGCGCTGTCGGTGCTGCTGGTGCCCATCCGGGCGGTGGTGCTCAAGATGCTGCCGTTCGACAACAAGAGCGAGTTCCAGGTCATGGTCGACCTGCCCACCGGCAGCGCGCTGGAGCGCACCGCCGCCGTGCTGCGCGAGCTGGCCGCCGAACTGGCGCAGGTGCCCGAGGTCGTCTCGGTGCAGGGCTACGCCGGGCTGTCGGCGCCGATCAACTTCAACGGGCTGGTGCGCCAGTACGACCTGCGCAGCGGCGGCGAAGTGGGCGACCTGCAGGTCAACCTGCTCGACCGCCACGCGCGCCGGCGCCAGAGCCACGAGATCGCGCAGGCGGTGCTGCCGCGGCTGCAGGCGATTGCCGACCGCCATGGCGCCGACCTCAAGCTGGTCGAGGTGCCGCCGGGACCGCCGGTGCTCAGTCCGATCGTGGCCGAGATCTACGGTCCGGATCACGAGGCGCAGCTGCGGCTGGCGCGCGAGGTGCGCCGCGCCTTTGCCGCCACGCCCGACATCGTGGCCATCGACGACAGCACGCTCGACGCGGCGCCGCGCCTGGTGCTGCGGGTCGATGCCGCCAAGGCGGCGCTGTACGGCATCGGCACCGCCGAGGTGGCACGCGCGGCGCAACTGGCCCTCGCCGGTGCCGACGTCACGCCCCTGCACGACGGCCAGAGCAAGTACGCCGTGCCGGTACGCGTCGGCCTGGCGCCCGAACAGACGGGCTCGCTCGACGAGCTGCTCAAACTGCGCCTGCGCGGCACCGACGTGCGCGGCGCGCCCTACGAGGTGCCGCTGGCCGAGCTGCTGACCCCGGTGCAACTGCCGGTCGAGAGCGTGATCCACCGCAAGAACCTGCAGCCGGTCGTCTACGTGGTCGGCGATGTCGCCGGCGGTGCCGGCCGCACCGACTCGCCGCTGTACGGCATGTTCGCGCTGCGCGAGCGCATCGGCGCGCTCGCCGCCCCCGACGGGCTGCCGCTCACGGAGCACTGGATCGCGCAGCCGCAGGACCGCTACGGCGCCTTCGGCCTGAAGTGGGACGGCGAGTGGCAGATCACCTACGAGACGTTCCGCGACATGGGTGCGGCCTACGCCGTCGGGCTGCTGCTGATCTACCTGCTGGTGGTGGCGCAGTTCCGCTCGTATCTGACGCCGCTCGTCATCATGGCGCCGATCCCGCTCACCGTGATCGGCGTGCTGCCCGGCCATGCGCTGCTCGGCGCGCAGTTCACCGCGACCTCGATGATCGGCATGATCGCGCTGGCCGGGATCATCGTGCGCAACTCGATCCTGCTGGTCGACTTCATTCACCAGCGCCTGGCCGAAGGTGCGGACCTTCAGCAGGCCACCATCGATGCGGCCGCCGCGCGCGCCAAGCCGATCGTGCTGACCGCGGCCGCCGCCATGCTGGGTGCGGTGTTCATCCTCGACGACCCGATCTTCAACGGCCTGGCGGTCAGCCTGCTGTTCGGCATCCTGGTGTCGACCGCGCTGACGCTGGTCGTGATCCCGGTTCTCTACTACGCCGCCCACCAGCGGCGCCAGGCTGCGCCCGCGGCGCAGCCCGCCAGCCCCACCGAACCACCGTCACCGCAAGGAGCTTCTACATGACCATCGAACGCCTGATCCGCATCTTCGCCGGCAGCTTCATCCTGGCGAGCCTCGCGCTCGGCGTGCCGGCCAGTCCGCTGTACCAGTCGACGTGGTGGCTTGCCTTCACCGCATTCGTCGGTGCCAACCTCCTGCAGTTCGGCTTCACCAACGTCTGCCCGCTGGCCTGGGTGCTCAGGAGACTCGGCGTGCCGGCCACGGAGCCCACCCGAACCAATGGGCAGGCGGCATGAAGCCGGCGCCGCGCAAGCGGCCCGGTGCGGTGGCCAAAGCGGCGGCCGATGCGGTGGATGATGCGGCGGCCGCGCGCCGCAGCCTGGTGCTGCGACTGAAGCGCGTGGAAGGCCAGGTGCGCGGCGTGCAGGCGATGATCGCGCGCGGTGCGGACTGCGAGGCGGTCGCGCAGCAACTGGCGGCCGCGCGCAAGGCGCTCGATCGCACGTTCTACGAGCTGATGGCCTGCGCCATCGAGCACCCGCACTTGTCGCCGGTACCGGGCGAGCCCGCGGCGCAGCGGGCGCAGCGCATCACCCGCGTGCTGGCGCGGCTGGCCTGACGGGTCTGACCGGTGCCGCCCGCGGGTTGCGGGTCGACGGGGGTTCAAGCCGCCGCCGCCGGATTGCCCGCGGGTTCGCCCGGCCCTGGAGCGCCGGATCGGCGCGGCTGCCGGGTGGAAGGCAAGTCATACGCCGGGCGTACCGCGCTGCCCTGGCCGAACCGGAAGCCGACCTTTTGCGCCAGCCTGCGCTGCGCATCGGTCTCCAGGTCGGAGACGATGAGCCAGTCGGCGTCCAGCCCGACCGCGCGTGCTTCCAGCAGCGCATCCTCCCAGTAGTCGATCCTGGCGGACGACGGTGCGGCCAGCTTGGCAAAGCCGGGCTGCAGCAACTCGATCGCCTTCCTCTCCGCACCGATGCGTGAGGCGCTCAGGCGGTAGCCGACCGGTACCGCCTGCGTGCGCAGCCACTCGACGAAGCTCTGGACCCTGTAGGGCGAGCGCAGCCGTTCGACCTGGCCGCGCAGCATCACGCTGATGCGATGCGCCAGGAGGCGGTTGGTCTCGAAGATGTCGGTGGCCGGATCGAGCGCCCGCTCGACGGTGCCGAACGAAAGCGTGACGCAGATGCGGTCGACCCGCTGGAATTCGAGCAGCGCGAATGCCTTGCGCAGAGCTAGGATCTGCAGGCGTGCGCGCCGCATCGTGGTGGGCTGGTAGCCCTCGGTCCAGACGTAGAGCTCGTCGAACAGCCGCTCACGGGTTGCAAGCGCCCGCGTCGGCCACATGGTGGCGCCAACGGTCCCTTCGCTCGAGCGCAGCAGGCCCGCGAGGGTGAGGTTGGGCTTGGATTGCGGATAGACGGGCATCTTTGGCGGCCGAACCGATGAAGCGCAGCGGCCGGACAAAGAGTCTGGGCATCCGCCGTGTGCGCCGCAACGTGAATAAGCGGGGCTGACCGGGTTTGCGCGAGGCCGGTCGACGGACCGCCCCCGGGGGCGCTGGCTGCGGTCAGGCCGCGGGCGGCTGCCCGTAAGTGCAGAACTGCTGCACCACGCGCGCCATTTCGTCGGCCGGCAGCCATGGCGGCTCGCCGAGCCGCAGCGCGGCCAAGTACATGCCGGCCAGATGCTCGATCTCGACGGCCAGGGCCAGCGCGGCCCCCAGAGTTGCCCCGCAGGCAATCACGCCGTGATGCGCGAGCAGGCAGGCGCGCCGGTCGGCCAGTGCAGCCAGGGCGTGGTCCGACAGCGCCTGCGTGCCGAAGGTGGCATACGGCGCGCAGCGGACGTCGGCGCCGCCGGCGGCCGCCACCATGTAGTGAAACGGCGGCAGCCCGCGTCCATGGCAGGCGAGCGCGGTCGCCTGCGCCGAGTGCGTATGCACGATGGCGCCGAACTCCGGGCGCGCGACGTAGATGTCGCGATGGAAGCGCCACTCCGACGACGGCGCACGCCGTCCGCTGCAGCGGCCGTCGGCCAGGCGCTGGAACACGAGATCATCGGGCTGCAACTGCGCATACGGCAGGCCGGTGGGCGTCACCAGCAGACCCAGGGCCGCGCCGCGCCGGCAGCGCGCCGACACGTTGCCGGACTTGTTGACGTTGATGCCGGCGGCGTTCATGGCGCGCGCCGTCTCGATCAGCTGCGTGCGCAGCGTGGCCGAGTCCTCGGGCGCGGCCGCGCTCTCGGCGATCGGCCCCTGCGCCGGCTTCACTCGGCCGCCGCCGGCTGCGTGAACAGGGCCGCCAGTGCAGAGGGCGCGGCGATGCCGCGCTCGGTGATGATGCCGGTGACCAGCCGCGCCGGCGTGACGTCGAACGCCGGATTGGCCGCGGGCGTGTCGGGCGGGGCGATCGCCACCTGCGCCGGCTGCCCCTGCGCGTCGAGCCCGCCGACGCGCCGCAGCTCGTCGCCGCCGCGGTCCTCGATCGGGATTTCGGCCAGTGCGTCGCGTACCTGCCAGTCGATGGTCGGCGACGGTACCGCCGCATAGAACGGCACGCCGTTGTCGTGCGCCGCCAGCGCCTTCAGATAGGTGCCGATCTTGTTGCACACATCGCCGTGGCGCGTCACCCGGTCGGCGCCGACGATCACCATGTCCACCTGCCCCCGCTGCATCAGGTGGCCGCCGGCGTTGTCGGCAATCAGCGTGTACGGCACGCCGTGGGCGGCCAGTTCCCAGGCGGTGAGCAGGCCCTGGTTGCGCGGCCGCGTCTCGTCGACCCAGACATGCAGCGGCACGCCGGCGTCGTGCGCCTGGTAGACGGCCGACAGCGCAGTGCCGTAGTCGACCGTCGCAATCCAGCCCGCATTGCAGTGCGTGAGGACGTTCAGCGGTCGCTCCGGCCGCCCCAGCCCGCGCTGGCGCTCGGCCAGCAGCCGCGCACCGTGCGCGCCGAGCGCGTGGTTGATCGCGACGTCCTCGTCGGCGATGCGGCCGGCTTCGTCCCAGGCTGCCGCCGCCCGCTCGCCCGGCGCCAGCGGTGCGACGCGCCTGCGCACGCGATCGAGTGCCCAGCGCAGGTTGACCGCGGTGGGACGCGTCTCGGCGAGCCGCTGGTGCGCCGAGGCGAGCCCGGCATCGTCGGCGTGCGCCCGCAGTGCCATCGCCAGCCCGTAGGCGCCGGCCACGCCGATCAGCGGCGCGCCGCGCACCTGCATGCTGCGGATCGCCTGCTCGACCGCTGCCGCATCGCGCAGCTCGAGCGTGGCCAGCCGATGCGGCAGGCGTGCCTGGTCGATCGTGCCCACGCCGCTGCCGTCCGGCAGCGGCCAGATCGAGCGCGTCGGCTCGCCGTGGATCTTCATGCGCCGATTATGCGACCGCAATCCCCGCGGCCGACGGCTCAGGCGGCCGGCCGGCCGGCCGTCGGCGGCGCGCCGGTGGGGCGGCGGGCCGGCTGCAGCGCCAGCACGTTGCCGGCCACCGCCAGCGCAATGCCGACCACCGTGGCGGCGCGCCAGTCGTAGCCCTCGAACAGGGCCGACACGATGAGCGCCACCACGGTGGACATGACGCCCACGTAGCCGGCGCGCGCCGCACCCACCTTGGCCAGCAGCGCGTAGTAGGCGCCGAAGGCGAGCACCGAGCCGGCCAGCACAAGGTACGCCAGCGACAGGCCGAAGGCCCACGACCAGCGGATCGTCAGAGGCACGCCGGCGGCCGCCACCACGATCCACGAGGCCGCCGCGCCATAGGCCATGCCGAGCGCCAGCGGCCCCCAGCCGCTCACGCCGCGCTTCTGCACGCCGGCCATCACCATGTTGGACAGGGCGCTGGCCAGCACGCCGGCCGCCGTCAGCAGCGCGCCCAGCACCAGCGGGCGGTCGGCCGCCAGCCGCGCGAACTCGGGCCAGAAGATCAGCGCGATGCCCGCCAGCCCGAGCGAGCCGCCGAGCGCCACGCGGCGCGACATCGGCGTGCCGAAAAACAGCCGTGCCAGCACCATGTTGACCAGCGGAATGGCCGAGTAGCCCACCGCGATCAGCCCGGAGACGATGTAGTGCTGGGCGTGATAGACGAACAGGTACGACAGGCAGAAGCCGAGCGCCCCGAGCAGAGCCAGCCGCAACTGCGTGCCGGCGTCGAGCGCCAGCGCGATGCCGCGCCAGTGGCAGAACAGCAGCAGCGCCAGTGCAGCCAGCGAAAAGCGCAGCGCCACGCCGAACTCCGGCGCGGTGGCTGCGACCTGGAAGGTCACGGCAATCCAGGTGGTGCCCCAGATCGCCACGCAGGAGAAGAACAGAGCGGCGGGACTCACGGCAAGAAAGCCCGCGACAGGACCGCGGGCAGCGGCAGGTCAGGCGTGGTCTTCGCACGTTGGGAGCAGGGCATCGGCCGCATTGTGGCAGCCGCGCCGAAGCCCCTGCGGCGCAGGGGTCCATGGGCGGGGCAGCGCAACGGCACCGTGGTGCGGCGGCGGAACGGCCGCGCAAGCGGCGGGCGTCGGGGGTGGGCATCGACGGCGGCCCCGGAGAGAGTGCGGCCCGGTCTGCCGTGCGTGATCGCGGCCGCCGTTCACTGCCGTGTCCGTTGCTCGTCCTTCTCGATCTGGCGGCTGATCCAGCGGGTCATCCCGACGCCCATCACGATGGCGCCGATGATGACGCCCAGCGACATCAGGCCGACCGGCGTGGTGAACAGTTCCTTCAGCGCGTCCATGCGGGCTCCGGGCTAGCCGTGCGTGCGTGCGGCCAGCTGCTCGCTGCGCTCGGCGTAGCCCTGGCAGTCGGCGCAGCGCAGCGCAGACGGATGCGCTGCCAGGCGGGCCGGCGCGATCGGCTCGTCGCAGTCCACGCAGCGGCCGTAGCTGCCGTCGGCCACGTGCGTCAGTGCGGCATCGACCTGCGCCAGCTCGGCGCTCACGCGGATCAGGCTCACCACGTCGGCGCTGCGTTGCGTCTCCGCCGCGGCCTCGTCGTCGGTTTCGTCGCCACGGCGCGGCAGGGCTGCTTCTGCGTGATGGTCGAGGCCATCCTGGTGCAGCCGGCTCTCGATCAGTGCGGCCAGTTCCTGGCGTTGGGCATGCAGGCGTGCAATGGCCTGCGCCAGTTCGGTGCGGACTCGCGGGCGGTTGGGTGACATGACATCTCTCCACGCTGGCCCGGATACGGTAGGCGGCAGGCCGCCGCCGCCGTTGACAGGAGTCAAGCGGTCGAGGATGGGCTCGGTTTTTCATGCAAGGCTCGCTGGTGCAGTGCACAATAGAGCTGTCTTCATTCGCGCCTGGCCGTCTTGCCGCCGCGCGGCGGCGGGCCTGCATCCCGATCACATGTTCACACTGCACTATCTGCGCGGCGCGCTGGCGCCCAAGTCCATCGCGGTGGTGGGCGCCACCGAGCGCGCCGATGCCCTGGGCAATCATGTGTTTGGCAACGTGCTGGCCGGCGGCTTCAAGGGCGTGGTCTACGCGGTCAACCCGAAGTACGCCGAGGTCAGGGGCGTCCAGTGCTATCCCTCGCTGGCCGCGCTGCCGGCCACGCCCGACCTCGCGGTGATCGTGACGCCGGCGCAGACCGTGCCCCGGCTGATCGATGACGCCGGACGGCGTGGAATCAAGGCGGTGCTGGTGCTGTCGGCCGGTTTTGCGGAAGTCGGCGCCGAAGGACGGCGGCTGCAGGAGCAGGCGCTGGCACGGGCGCGCGCGCTGGGCATCCGCATGCTCGGGCCCAACTGCCTGGGCGTGATGCGGCCGGAAATCGGCCTGAACGCCACCTTTGCGCGCACCCCGGCGCGGCCGGGCTCGGTGGCGCTGGTGTCGCAGTCGGGCGCGGTGGTGGCCGCGCTGCTGGACTACGCCTGGACCTCGGGGTTCGGCTTCTCGTCGGTGGTGTCCACCGGCGGCGGCTCGGACATCGAGTTCTCCGAGATCCTCGACTTCCTCGCGCTCGACGCAGCCACCCGCAGCATCGTGCTGTACGTGGAGGGCGTGCACGACGCGCGCGCCTTCATGAGCAGCGTGCGCGCAGCCGCATCGGTCAAGCCGGTGGTGGTGCTGAAGGTCGGCCGCCACATGGCCGGACAGAAGGCGGCCATGAGCCACACCGGCGCGATGGTGGGCGACGACGGCGTGTTCGACGTGGCGCTGCGCCGCGCCGGCGCGATCCGCGTGCAGGCCTTCAACCAGACCTTCGCCGCCGCCGAGGCGCTGGCCACCGGACGACTGCCCTCGGGCGTGCCGGGCAACCGGCTGGCGATCCTCACCAACGGCGGCGGCCCCGGGGTGCTGGCGGCCGACGCGGCCGCCGACAACGACGTGGCGCTCGCCAAGCTCTCGCCCGCGGCGCTGGATGCGCTCAACGGCGCGCTGCCGGCGACCTGGTCGCACGCCAACCCGGTCGACATCATCGGCGATGCCTCGGCCGGCCGCTTTGCCGCGGCCATGAAGACGCTGCTCGACGATGTGGCCAACGACGGCGTTCTGCTGCTGTTCTGCCCCACCATCGCGCTCGGCGCCGAGGAAACCGCGCACGCGCTGCTGCCGCTGATCAAGGCGAGCGACAAGCCGGTGGTCACCGCCTGGCTGGGCGATGCCGACGCCGGCAAGGGCCGCGCGGTGATGAAGTCCGCAGGCATTCCGGCGCTGACCAGCCCCGAGCGCGGCGTCGAGTCGTTTTCCTACCTGTCGCGCTTCGTGCGCAACCGTCAGTTGCGCCTGCAGAACCCGCCGTCGCACGTGGAGGATTTCGAGCAGGATGTCAGCGGCGCGCGCCGCATCGTCGAGCGTGCGCTGATGGCCGGCCGTGCCGTGCTCGACGAGCGCGAGAGCAAGGGTCTGCTGCGCGCCTTTGGCATCGAGGTGGCACGCACCGAGCTGGCCCGCAGCGCCGACGAGGCGGTCGCGCTGGCCGAGGACATCGGCTACCCGGTGGTGCTGAAGGTCGTGGCGCAGGGAGTCACGCACAAGAGCGAGGTGGGCGGCGTGCTCCTGAGCCTGCAGGGCGCGCAGGACGTGCGTCACGGCTTCGACACGATCCGCGCCCGGGTGGCCCAGCACGCGCCGCTGGCCCGGTTCATCGGCGTGCATGTGCAGCAGATGATCCAGCGTCCGCACGGGCGCGAGCTGATCGTCGGCATCGCGCGCGACGCCAGCTTCGGGCCGGTGATCAGCTTTGGCATGGGCGGCATCGCGGTCGAGGTGCTGCGCGACTCCGCGGTGGCGCTGCCGCCGCTGAACCGCTTCCTGGCGCGCGACCTGATCGGACGCACGCGGGTAGCCAAGATGCTCGACAGTTTCCGCGGCTTGCCGGCGGTGGACCTGGACGCGCTGATCGGCGTGCTGCTGAAGGTGTCGGATCTTGCCTGCGAGATCCCCTGCGTGCATGAACTCGACATCAACCCGCTGCTGGCCGACGAGGGCGGCGTGATCGCGCTCGATGCCCGCGTGCTGATCGGCGACGGACCGCTGGCGCCGGATGCCACCTACTCGCACCTGGCGATCCACCCCTACCCCCGGCACCTGGCGCGCGCCACCCGCCTGAAGAGCGGCGAAACCGTGCTGCTGCGGCCGATCCGCCCCGAGGACCTGGAAGCCGAGCGCCGTTTCATCGCTCGGCTGTCGCCCAAGACCATGTACCTGCGCTTCCACGCGCCGCTGCGCGAACTGACCATGGAGCGGCTGGTGCGCTACACGCAGATCGATTACGACCGCGAGATGGCTTTCGTGGCCGTGGACTCTAGCGACGAGAACGGCGGAGGCGAGATCCGCGGCATCGGCCGCTACACGCGCAATCCCGACGGCGCCACCTGCGAGTTCGGCATCGCCGTCGAGGACGCCTGGCAGGGCCGCGGCCTGGGGCGCGCGCTGATGAACGCGCTGGAGAGCTGTGCCCGCGAGCGTGGCCTCAAGGAAATCATCGGCTACGTGCTGGCCGAGAACGACGACATGGGCACGCTGATGCGCAACCGCATGTACGACGTCCGCCGGGACGAGGATGACGGCACCGTCTTGCGCTTTGCCAAACCGCTGCAGACTGCCGCCGGGCCGCCCGACGGCGATCCGCCGCGCAATCAGGCGCTGACGGACAAGGTGTAGCGGGTCGGTCGCTGCCGGGGGCAAGATTGGCCCCCTATGACAGGTCACGTGCCCTGCAACCGGTCGCCATCGTGCGAGCCCAAGTGCGGCGGCCGTGCTGCCTGTCCCTGCGCCGCCGCCGGCCGGTGGCTCCGGGTCCCGGTGCAGCCGGCTGACGGAGACGATCAGGGTCGGGCCGGGCCGCTGCGGTCTGGCACGCCACCGACGCGCAACCGCGGCGATCCCGACTGCGCTGGCGGCGCGTCAGGCGCGCGCCAGTGCCGCGAAGGCGGTGCGGTGGAAGCGCCAGAACTCGTCGCCCAGCGCGTCCATCAGGGCGAGGGTGCTGTGGCCCACGCCCGGCAACTCAAGGTACTCGTGCGGGATCGCCAGGGCTTGCAGGTGCCGCTGGAAGTCGCGGTTGGCGGGCAAGGTGTCGTCGGCGCCGCCGATCAGTTGCCGCAGCAGCAGCGCACCGCGCGGGCTGGCCGCATGGGCCTGCGCCAGCGTCCACGGACTGTTGGCAATGAAGTACGGCTGCTCGCCACCGTACACGGTGGCCAGGATCCGCTCGCGCTCGGCGGCCTTGGCGGGCGGCCCGACCTCGGCCTGCAAGGTCTGCTGCAGCGGGCCGGCTCCCAGCAACGAGGCTGCAGCAAAGCGGTCGGCGTACCGGAAGCCGAGGCGCGCGGCGCCGTAGCCGCCCATGCTGAATCCTTCGACCAGCCGCGCCTCCCGCCGCGCGAGCGTGCGCAGCCCGGCGTCGACGTGCGGCAGCAGTTCGCCCATCAGCACCGACTCCATCGGTACCCGGCCGTCGCGCGAGTCGACCCACATGCTGTCGGCCATGCCGTTGGGAAAGACGACGATGCAGGCCGGCAACAGGCTGCGCCGGATCGCGGTATCGAAGCGCTGTGCCAGCGGCGCGATGCCCGTCGCGCCGCCGCCACTGCCGTGCAACCAGTAAAGCACGGGAAAGCGCTGCGCCGGATCGAGCTCGTAGGCGGGCGGCAGGTAGACGTGGTAGTCGACCGTCGCCCGCGCGACCGCGCTGTCGAACTGCCGGTACTGCACCCCTGGGGCTTGCACCGGTCCGGTGGTCCAGACGGGCGTCGGCCCGGTGCCGGGCGTTGCGGGCGTCGGCGTCGACGCGGTGGATCCGCCACCGCAGGCGGCTAGGACCAGTGAACCGGTGCCGCCCAGCAGCAGCCGTCGACGCGCGTGGCGCGCTTGGAGGTGACCCGAATGGCTTCCGCGGCAGACGATCATGACAGCACACTCTGACTTCCGACCTTCGGCATTGTGGTGGCAATACCGACGGTGGGCAAGCGCAGGCCGGCGAGCATTCGTCACTGGAAACCGTCTCCGACCGCCGTCGCCGGCAAGCTGCGAGAGGAGCAGACCGGCGAGTGGCCCCGCGCTGCTCCGGGCGCGACGTCCCAGGCCCATAGAATGCGCGGCTTTCCTGCCTTCGAACCGCGCATGCGCTTCGTCCTCGCTGTCCTGTCCGCCCTCGTCTTCGCTGCTGCGGCAATGGCGCAGACCACGCCCGCCGCCGCCCAGCGGGGCTTCTGGTGGGAGGCCACCAAGGGCAACCAGCGCGTGCTGCTGATGGGCACGCTGCACGTCGGCCGCGCCGACTTCTATCCGCTGCCGCCCGATGCCATGCGGCGGCTGCGCGAGGCGGCGGTGATCGCGGTGGAGGCCGACGTCTTCAACGTCGCCAAGACCGGGCCGATCGTGCAGCGCATGGCGTTCTATGCCGACGGCGAGCCGGGCCTGGACGCACGGCTGCCGGCCGAGCTGCGGCGGCGGGTCGAAGCGGCTGCCCGCCGCGCCGGGCTGGAGGCCAGCCGCCTGTGGCGCATGAAGCCGTGGATGCTGGCCAACACGCTGGTGCTGCTGGAAGCGGTCCGCAGCGGCTTCACGCCGGCCTTTGCCACCGAGTCGTTCCTGTTCGAGTTCACGCAGCAGACCGGCAAGCCGATCGCCGAGATCGAGTCGCTCGAGGCCCAGTTGCGCATCTTCGAGCGCGCCCCGGCCGAGTTACAGATCGTCTACCTGGAGCAGGTGCTCCAGTCGATGGAAAGCGGCGAATCCGCGCGCGAGGTGACGCGCTTGGTGGACGCCTGGTCGCGCGGCGACGCGGCTGCCATGGAGGCGCTGCTGGCCAAGATGCGCGCGGGCTCGGCGCCGGCCGACCGTTTTGTCATGGAGCAGGTCATCGACGGCCGCCATCCGGCGATGGTGGCGGGCATCGAGCGCATGGCCGCCAGCGGCCGGCTGCACGTGGTGGCGGTGGGCGCGCTGCACTTCTTCGGGCCCAACGGGCTGGTCGAGCTGTTGCGCCAGCGCGGCTTTGCCGTGCGCCCGCTCTGAATGCACGGGCAACTCGCGGTCGATCTGGCCGGCACGCCCGCCACGCTGCTGGCGCAGCGCGCGCTGCTGCTGCCGCACGCCGCCGGCCCGGCGCTGGTGGTGGCCGACGTGCACTTCGGCAAGGACGCCACCTTCCGCGCCCGCGGCATTCCGGTGCCGCAGGGCAGCGCCGCCGGCGACCTGGCGCGGCTGTCGGCGCTGCTGGCGGCCACGGCCGCGCGCACGCTCGTGTTTCTCGGCGACCTGCTGCACGCGCGCGAGGCGCAACAGGCCGCCCTGCAGAGGCAACTGGCGCACTGGCGCGGGCAGCACGCCGGCGTCGAGATGCTGCTGGTCGAAGGCAACCACGACCGCCACGCCGGCGCGCCGGCCGCGGCGGCCGGCATCCGCGTCGTCCACGAGCCGTTCGCCTGGGATGGCCTGGCGCTGTGTCACCACCCGCAGCGGGTGGCCGGGGCGCACGTGCTGGCCGGCCATCTGCACCCCTGCGTGCGGCTGACCGGCCGGGCCAACGATCGCCTGCGACTGCCCTGTTTCTGGCTGCAGCCGGGGCTTGCCATTCTGCCTTCGTTCGGCGAGTTCACCGGCGGGGCCAGCATCGGGCGTAGCGAAGGCGACCGTGTCGTCGCAGTGGCCGAAGACCGGCTCTACGAGCTGCCGCCGCTGCCGGCCCGCGCCGCCTGAACGGGCCGGCGCGGCGCTCTTGCCGCGTCGGTTGCACCAGCGGCCCGGCGCGGCGGCAGCAAGTGCTCCGGCGGCGCCATGGCCCGCGCGTTCGGCGGCTGCGCCGCTGGCCCGCGCCGGTCGCGTGGGCGCCGGCAACACGACCAACAACCTGGCGGGGAACGCGACGCCAATGGCGCCGGCGAAGCTGCCGGGGCAAGCGACCGCCGTTGCTGTGTTGCAGCAATAGGCGCTCCGCTCTAGGCGCGCGGTTTGACATTGCGCGTGTCCTCGGAAATAGTACGGTCGTTCGATTTTGTTCGAACGTTCGTCATATTTTCCCGTCCGCCGCCGGCAGCCTTTCTGCCGCTGGCGGTCGGCAAGCGCAAAGCCCGATGTCCCTGCTGCCATCCCTGTCGCTGCTGCCCGCCGCCCTGCGCCTGCGCAAGGGCGACGTCACGCGCGCGGCCATCCTCGAGGCAGCGCTGCACATCGCCCGGCGCGACGGCCTCGAGGGCCTGACCATCGGCGCGCTGGCCGACCAGCTCAGGATGAGCAAGAGCGGGGTGTTTGCGCACTTCGGTTCGCGCCAGGACCTGCAGCTGGCGGTGCTCGGCGAGTACGCGCGGCTGTTCCTGGCCGACGTGCTGGCCCCGGCGGTGCGCGAGCCGCGCGGCCTGCCGCGGCTGCGGGCGCTGCTGGAGAACTGGCTGCGCGTGCTCGGCCGCGAGCTCGAAGAGGGCTGCCTGATGATCGCCGGCGCCAGCGAGTACGACGACCGCGCCGGCAGCCTGCACGACGCGATGGTGCACATCGTCACCGGCTGGAAGAACGAGCTGCTGCGGGCCATCGAGCAGGCGCGCGACGAGGGCCATCTGGCGTCCGACCTCGACGCCGAGCAACTGGTCTTTGAGATCTACGGCCTGATGCTGGTGGCCCACCACGACGCACGACTGCTGCGCAGCCGCGACAGCCTCAAGCGCGCCCGCGCCGGACTGGCCCGGCTGCTGGACAGTTTTGGCACTGCCGCAGGGAAGAAATCGCTGCAAGTTGCGCGGCCGCCTGCCGCGCCGAAGGCGCAGGCCCAGCCGAGGCCGGGTCGTGCCAAGGGCGCCGCAGGCGCCCGGCCGTTGCTCTTGAAGAAGGGTCGGTCGCCCGGCCGCCCGAAGACCGACCCTCCAACTTCAGCCAAGCGCGTGCACCTGCGACCCGAAGGGTCGCGTACACGCGCTTCGGGAGACTGACATGCCCGTCTACACGCCCCCCCTGAAAGACCAGCGCTTCGTGATCCACGAGCTGCTGGGCGCCGTCGATCTGCTCCAGCGCATGCCGCGCTACAAGGACATCGACGCCAACACCATCGACCAGGTCGTCGAGGCCGCCGGCCAGTTCTGCGCCGAGGTGCTGTTGCCGCTGAATCGCAGCGGCGACGAGGAAGGCTGCAGCTACGACGCCGCCACCCGCAGCGTGCAGGCGCCGCGCGGCTTCAAGGAGGCCTACGACCAGTATCGCGAGGCCGGCTGGCAGGGGCTGGCCGCCGACGAGGAGTATGGCGGGCAGGCGCTGCCGCACGTGCTGCAAATCGCCTTCTATGAGATGCAGTACTCGACCAACCAGGCCTGGTCGATGTACCCGGGCCTGACCATCGGCGCCAGCGAGTGCCTGCACGCGCATGGCTCGGCCGAGCAGAAGGCGCTGTACCTGCCCAAGCTGGTCAGCGGCCAGTGGACCGGCACCATGTGCCTGACCGAGCCGCACTGCGGCACCGACCTGGGCATGCTGCGCACCAAGGCCGAGCCGCAGGCCGACGGCAGCTACCGCATCACCGGCAACAAGATCTTCATCTCCAGCGGCGAGCACGACCTGGCCGGGAACATCGTACACCTGGTGCTGGCGCGCCTGCCCGACGCGCCGGCCGGCACCAAGGGGATCTCGCTGTTCGTCGTACCGAAGTTCGTGCCGCAGGGTTCTGGCGCGGACGCCACGGTGGGTGCGCGCAACGGCATCTGGTGCGGCGGCCTCGAGCACAAGATGGGCATCCATGGCAACGCCACCTGCCAGATGGTGCTGGACAACGCCACCGGCTGGCTGGTGGGCGAGGCCAACAAGGGCCTCAATGCCATGTTCGTGATGATGAACGGTGCGCGCCTGGGCGTGGGCGTGCAGGGGCTGGGCATCAACGAGGTCGCCTACCAGAACGCCGCGGCCTATGCGAAGGACCGCCTGCAGGGCCGCTCGCTGTCGGGTGTGAAGTCGCCGGGCACGCCGGCCGACCCGATCATCCACCACGCCGACGTGCGCAAGATGCTGCTCACGGCGCGCGCCTACGCGGAAGCCGGCCGCGCTTTTGCCTACTGGGTCGCGCTGATGGCCGACCAGCAGTTCCACGCGGCCGACGAAGAAGACCGCAAGTTCGGCGCCGACATGATGGCGATGATGACGCCGATCGTGAAGGCGTTCATGACCGACAACGGCTTCCTGTGCGCCTCGCAGTGCCTGCAGGTGTTCGGCGGCCACGGCTACGTGCGCGAGTGGGGCATGGAGCAGTTCGTGCGCGACGCCCGCATCAACATGATCTACGAGGGCACCAACACCATCCAGTCGCTCGATCTGCTGGGCCGCAAGGTGCTGATGGACAACGGTGCCAAGCTGAAGAAGTTCGGCAAGCTGGTTGCCGAGTTCATCGAGGAAAATGGCACCGTGGTCGAGATGAACGAGTTCGTCACGCCGCTGGCCGACCTCGGCGACAAGGTCACCAAGCTCACCATGGAACTCGGCATGAAGGCCTTCGCCAACCAGGACGAGGCGGGTGCCGCGGCGGTGGACTACCTGCGGGTGGTGGGCCATCTCGTCTACGCCTACTTCTGGGCCCGCATGGCGCGGCTGGCGCTCGACCGCATCAAGGCCGACGGCGACCGCGTCGATCCGTTCTACCCGAACAAGCTCATGGTGGCGCGCTTCTACTTCCAGCGGCTGCTGCCGGAGACCGCCTACCACATCCGCTCGGCCCGCTCGGGCGCGCGCAACCTGATGGAACTGCCGGCCGAGGCGTTCTGACCGAACGCGACACGCCGCCATTCGAGGAGACCCCGATGTCCAACTTCATCGTCCGCAAGGTCGCCGTGCTGGGCGCTGGCGTGATGGGCGCGCAGATCGCCGCGCACTGCGTCAACGCCAAGGTGCCGGTGCTGCTGTTCGACCTGCCCGCCAAGGACGGCCCCAGGAATGGCGTGGTCCTGAAGGCGATCGAAAACCTGAAGAAGCTCAATCCGGCGCCGCTCGGCAGCAAGGACGACGCGCAGTTCATCGAGGCGGCCAACTACGAGGAGCACCTGGAGCTCTTGCGCGGCTGCGACCTCATCGTCGAGGCGATCGCCGAGCGGATGGACTGGAAGCACGACCTGTACCGCAAGGTCGCGCCGTACGTGCGCGCCGACGCGATCTTCGCGTCCAACACCTCGGGCCTGCCGATCGAGGCCCTGGCGCAGGTGATGGACGCGGACCTGAAGGCCCGTTTCTGCGGCGTGCACTTCTTCAACCCGCCGCGCTACATGCACCTGGTGGAGCTGATCCCGACGCCGGCCACCCGCCCGCAGATCCTCGACGATCTGGAGACTTTCCTCACCAGTACCCTCGGCAAGGGCGTGGTGCGCGCCAAGGACACGCCCAATTTCATCGCCAACCGTGTCGGCATCTTCGGCATGCTGGCCACCATCAAGGAGGCCGAGAAGTACGGCATCCCGTACGACGTGGTCGACGACCTGACCGGCGCCAAGCTCGGCCGCGCCAAGAGCGCCACGTTCCGCACCGCCGACGTGGTGGGGCTGGACACGATGGCGCACGTCATCAAGACCATGCAGGACACGCTGCCGGCCGGCATCGACCCGTTTGCCGCCCACTTTGCCACGCCGCCGGTGCTCAAGGCGCTGGTGGACAAGGGCGCGCTCGGCCAGAAGTCCGGCGCCGGCTTCTATCGCAAGGAAGGCCGGACCATCAAGGTGCTCGACCCGAAGCGCGCCGACTACGTGGACAGCACCGGCAAGGCGGACGACCTGGTGGTGCGCATCCTGAAGAAGAAGGACGCGGCCGAACGGCTGAGGCTGCTGCGCCAGACCGATCACCCGCAGGCGAAGTTCTTGTGGGCCATTTTCCGCGACGCCTTCCACTACATCGCGGTGCACCTGGAGTCGATTGCCCAGACGGCGCGCGACGTCGACTTTGCCCTGCGCTGGGGCTTCGGTTGGACAACCGGTCCGTTCGAGACCTGGCAGGCCGCCGGCTGGAAGCAGGTGGCCGAGTGGGTGCAGGCCGACATCGACGCCGGCGAGGCGCTGTCCAGGGCGCCGCTGCCCCGCTGGGTGTTCGAGGGCGAAGTGGCGCGCAACAACGGCGTGCACTCGGCCGCCGGCTCGTGGAGCCCGGCACGCCAGGCCTTCGTGCCGCGCTCCGAGCTGCCCGTCTACGCGCGCCAGATCGTGCGCGCGCCGCTGCTGGGCGAAGGCGCGCCGACCGGCCACGCTGTCGGCACCACGCTGCACGAGGACGGCGACGGCCGCATCTGGACGCTCGATCAGGGGCTCGGCGCCGAGGTGCTCGTGTTCTCGATCAAGAGCAAGATGCACGCGATCGGCCCCGGCGTGACGGCCGGCCTGCTGAAGGCGGTGGAGATGGCCGAGGCCGGCTACCGCGGGCTGGTGATCTGGTCGCCCGACGAGCCGTTCTCGGTCGGGGCGGACCTGAACGCCATGCTGCCGGTCTTCATGGCCGGCGGTGCCAAGGCGATCGGCCCCGAGGAGAAGAAGCTGCAGGACGCCTTCATGCGCCTGAAGTACGCGCAGGTGCCGGTGGTTGCCGCCGTCAGCGGCATGGCGCTGGGCGGCGGCTGCGAGCTGCTGCTGCACTGCGCCCGGCGCGTGGCCAGCCTGGAGAGCTACATCGGCCTGGTCGAAGTGGGTGTGGGCCTGATACCGGGCGCCGGCGGCCTCAAGGAGGGCGCGCTGCGCGCCGCGCAACTGGCCCAGCAGGCCGGCCAGACCGACGTGTTCCCTTACCTCAAGGGCTGGTTCCAGAACGCGGCGATGGCCAACGTCGGCAAGAGCGCGCTGGAGGCGCAGCAGATGGGGTATCTCAGGCCCGACGACGTGATCGTCTTCAACAGCCACGAACTGCTGTGGACGGCCATCGGTCAGGCCTTTGCCATGCACGCCTCGGGCTACCGCCCGCCGCTGCGGCCGCGCGGCTTTCCGGTGGCCGGCGACGATGGCATTGCCACCATCAAGGCCCAGCTCGTCAACCTGCGCGACGGCGGCTTCATCAGCGCGCACGACTTTCTCATTGCCGGCTTCATCGCCGAGGTGATGTGCGGCGGCGACGTCGAGCCCGGCACGCTGGTGGATGAGCAGTGGCTGCTGGACCTCGAGCGCAAGTTTTTCGTCCAGCTCGTGGCGCATCCCAAGTCGCAGGAGCGCATGATGGGGATGATGCAGACCGGCAAGCCGGTTCGTAACTGAGTGATCGCCGATCAACCGCTGAATGAGGGGCTGACCGGGCCCCAGCGCAAGCTGGGCAGACCGATCAGGCCCAGAGGCCAGCGCGCCGCGCTGGCCCCGTCGTGCTCCCCCAGCCAGCAGGGGGTGCTCCGAAACTGGCAGCCTCATCGTTGGAGTCAGGAAAGATGAAGCAACTGCAAGACGTCTACGTCGTCGCCGCTACCCGCACCCCGATCGGCAAGGCGCCCAAGGGCGCGCTGCGCCAGATGCGGCCGGACGACCTGCTGGTCCATGCGATCGCGCATGCCATGAAGCAGGTGCCCAGCCTCGACCCGGCCGCAGTCGAGGACGCGATCATCGGCTGCGCCATGCCAGAGGCCGAGCAGGGACTGAACGTGGCGCGCATCGCGGTCCTGCTGGCGGGCCTGCCCTGCACCACCGGCGGCGTGACGGTCAACCGCTTCTGCGCCAGCGGCATCACCGCCGTGCAGATGGCGGCCGACCGCATCCGCTGCGGCCAGGCCGAGGTGATGCTGGCCGGCGGCACCGAGTCGATGAGCCTGGTGCCGATGGGCGGCGTCAAGCCCTCGTTCAACCCGCACATTTTCGACCGCGACGAGAACGTCGGCATTGCCTATGGCATGGGCATGACCGCCGAGAAGGTCGCCGCGCAGTGGAAGGTGTCGCGCGAGGAGCAGGACCAGTTTGCGCTGCGCTCGCACCAGAAGGCGATTGCCGCGCAGCAGGCCGGCGAGTTCAACGACGAGATCGTGCCGATCGATGTCGTGAGCAAGGTCGCCAACCTGTCCAGCGGCGAGGTCGAGGTCAAGACCCGCAGCATGAAGCTCGACGAGGGCCCGCGCGCCGACACCACGCTGGAGGCGCTCGCCCGGCTCAAGCCCGTGTTCGCGGCCAGGGGCTCGGTCACGGCGGGCAACAGCTCGCAGACCTCCGACGGCGCCGGCGCGCTGCTCCTGTGCAGCGAGCAGGCGCTCAAGCAGTTCAGCCTCGAGCCGCTGGCGCGATTCCTCAGCTTTGCGGTCAAGGGCGTGCCGCCGGAGATCATGGGCATCGGCCCCAAGGAGGCGATCCCGCTGGCGCTGCGGCTGGCCGGCATCCGCCAGGACGACCTCGACTGGATCGAGCTCAACGAGGCGTTTGCCGCGCAGTCGCTGGCGGTGATCAAGGACCTGGGCCTCGACCCGGCCAAGGTCAACCCGATGGGCGGCGCCATTGCGCTCGGCCACCCGCTCGGCGCCACCGGCGCGATCCGTGCGGCCACCGTGGTGCACGCCCTGCGCCGCCGCAAGCTCAAGTACGGCATGGTCACGATGTGCGTGGGCACCGGCATGGGCGCGGCGGGAGTATTTGAATCGGTGTGAGGTGTACACGATGGCTCCGCCATCGCACGTGCACCTCACACTGCCAGAGCTTGTTCAACCTCGCTGGTGCAGCCAGACGAAGTTGAAGCGGATGGCGGCTCTCGCGTCGCTTTGCCGCCATGAACGTGCGCTCCCGCGGGCTTTGCTCGCTTTGAGCGCGCTTGTGGCTTGGCTCGTACCGCAGGTCTTGGTCGGAAAGGGGTTCTATGGAGAAATCCACGGTGGTGACCGGCGACGGCTTCGAACTGCACGCCACCACCTTCGGCGACGCGCATCGCTGTCGTGCGGCGGTGCTGATTGCCCCCGGGATGGGCATCGAGCAGCACTTCTACGCCGCGTTCGCGCAATGGCTCGCCGAGCAGGGCTTTCTGGTCGTGACGTTCGACTACCGCGGCATCGGGCACTCGCGTCCGCCCCAGTACCGGCGATCCTTGCGCGGCTTCGAGGCCGACGTGATGACCTGGGCCCGGCGCGATTGCGCGGCGATGATCGACTCCGTGGCCGGGCGTGCGGCCGGCAAGCCGTTGCTGTGGATCGGCCACAGTCTTGGCGGGCACCTTCTGGCGCTGGTACCCAACCACCGGCGGGTCGCCGCCATGCTGACGGTAGCGTCCGGCAGCGGCTACTGGCGAGAGAACTCGATCCGGCTGAGGTCCATCGTCTGGTGGCTGTGGTACCTGCTGGTGCCGGTCACGCTGCGGCTGTACGGCTACTTCCCGGGTCGCCGCCTGCGCAAGGTGGGCGATCTGCCCGCCGGAGTGATGCAGCAGTGGCGGCAGTGGTGCCTGCACCGCGACTACCTGGTGGGGTGCGAGGGTGATGCGGTACGGCGCCGCTATGCTGAGGTCACTGCGCCGATCCTGTCGCTGAGCTTCACCGACGACCACTACATGTCGCGCGCCAATGTCGAGTCGCTGCACGGCTTCTACTGCGCTGCGCCGCGCGAAACACGGCGCATCAGCCCGCGCGAGATCGGCGCCCGATCGATCGGGCACTTCGGGTTCTTCCGCAAGCGCTTCGCCGAGTCGCTCTGGCCGCAAGCCGGCGCGTGGCTGGCGGCGCAGGCGCAGCCGGCGCCTTAGGCTTCGGCACGGGGGGGGGCATGGGCATTGCACAGCGCTTCTTCGATGCATTTGCCATCGGTGACTATCACTCGATGGGGCTGATGTACGCGCCCACGGCCACCTTCAGCGACCCGATCTTTCCGCTGCTTTCCGGACCCGAGACTGCGCTCATGTGGGAGATGCTGCTGACGCGCGCCCAGGATTTCTGCGTCTCGGTCAATGTGGAGGAAGAGGAGTCGCAAGGCGGCGGCCACGCGCGCGCCGTGTGGGTGGCACGCTACCTCTATGGAGCTACCGGCCGCCACGTCGAGAACCGGGTGCGCACCGAGATGACCTGCCAGGCCGGCCGCATCGTCAAGCAGGTCGACCACTTCAGTTTCTGGAACTGGTCGCGCCAGGCGCTCGGCGCGCCGGGGCTTCTGCTTGGCTGGACGCCGATTGTCAGGAAGAAGGTGCAGCATGAGGCACAGGCGCAGCTGATCAAGTTTGCCGATCGCAAGTTCGGGCGCCAAGGCATGCCGGCGGCCCGCTGAGCGTGCCGCCCGGGGCTACGGGCGCGACGATCGTCCGGTATCGAGGAGACCGCATGACCATCAAGACCGACAACGCCGAGGGTGTATGCCGCATCGAGATCGCGCGACCGGAGAAGAAGAACGCGCTCACGGTGGCGATGTACCAGCAGATGGCCGAGGCGATCGCCGCCGCCCACGAAGACGGCAGCGTGCGCGCCATCGTGCTGCACGGCCAGCCCGACATCTTCACCGCCGGCAACGACCTCGAGGACTTCATGAAGAACCCGCCGGCGGGCATGGACGCGCCGGTGTTCCAGTTCATGATGGCCCTCGGGCTGGCGGAGAAGCCGGTGCTGGTGGCGGTCAACGGCGCGGCGGTCGGCATCGGCACCACCCTGCTGGCGCACGCGGACTTTGCCTACTGCGCCGACAACGCCATGTTCAGCATGCCGTTCGTGAGTCTTGGCCTGTGCGCCGAGTTTGGCTCAAGCCTGCTGGTGCCGCTGGCGGCCGGCTATCACAAGGCCGCCGAGAAGCTGCTGCTGGGCGAGCCGATGAGCGCCGAGGAGGCGCTCGAGATGAAGCTCGTCAACCGCATCCTGCCGCCGGGCGAGGTGCTCGAGCACACGCTGCGGCAGGCGCGCCGCTTCAACGCGCTGCCGCCGGCCAGCGTGCGCGAGACCAAGCGCCTGATGAAGGCCGGCTGGCGCAGCCTCACCGAGAAGATCATCGCCGACGAGGCGCAGACCTTTGCGCACCTGCTCAAGAGCGCCGAGGCCAAGGAGGCGTTCAACGCCTTCTTCGAGCGGCGCAAGCCGGATTTTTCCCGGTTCCAGTGACCGGATGCCGGCACCGGATGAACCGCCGGCCGCGATCGATTCAGAGCCCGGAACGCCGCCGATGAACCTGCGCGCCGACATCACGCTCGATGCCCTGAACGCCCGCGCCCGGGGCAGTCTGCCGGAGCTGTTCGGCCTGACGGTTCTGCACATCGACGAGCGCGAGCTGCTGATGCGCATGCAGGTCCGGCCGCAGTTGCTGGCGCCCAACGGCTTCCTGCATGCGGCCAGCGTGATCGCCCTGGCCGATACGGCCTGCGGCTTTGCGGTGATCGCGCACCTGCCCGCCGGCGCCGAGAGCTTCACCACCATCGAGCTGAAGTGCAACTTCCTCGGCACGGCGCGCGAGGGTGCGGTCGATGCGGTGGCGCGCGGCGTCCACCTCGGCCGCAACACGCAGGTCTGGGACGCCACCGTGACCGAGGCGGCCACCGGCAAGACCCTGGCGCTGTTCCGCTGCACGCAGATGATCCTATGGCCCAGGGCGGCGGCATCGGCAAAGGCCTGAAGCGCTCGGCCACGCGCGTGCTGCTGCACGTTTCGGCGTGGCTGGCGCGCGACCCCGTCCGCCGCGCGTGGTCCGAACGATGGTCGCGCTGGCTCGCTCGGGCGGCGGTCCGGCGCGCTCGCATCGGCGCGGCCGCCGACACCGCGACGCTGGCGGCGGCCTGGCAGCGCGCCTTCCTGTCGCCCCGGCAGGTGCCGATCGTGCGAATCGACGGCGACACGGCCTTCGCCGAGATCCGGACGCCCTGCCCGCTGCGCGGCAGCGGCGACACGCACGCCTGTCATCGCATGATGGCCTTCGACCGGCACGTGGCCGCCGCGGCCGGCGGCCGCTTCGTGGTCCTGCGCTCCCAGTCCGAGCCCGGCGTGCAGGTGTGCGAGGTCGCCCTGCAGGTGGCGGCCGCGCGCACGCAACTCACCGCTGCGCACGAGCGCGCGCCGGGAGGCCGGGCATGATCGATCTGGCGGCCCGCATCGCGCTGGCGCCGCTGCTGTACGTCCAGGCGCGCCGGCTCAAGCGCACGGCACCTGCCTTGCCCGAGCCGGGCGGGCCGCGCCGGGGCGTGGTCGGGCGCGGTGCCCTCGCGTTGCGGCTGCTGGTCGCCGGCGACTCCAGTGCCGCCGGGGTCGGCGCGCGCACGCAGGACGAGGCGCTGGCGCTGCCGCTGGCGCGGCGGCTCGCGGCGCGGCTGGGCGGCCGGGTGCGCTGGCAACTGGTGGCCGAGGCCGGCCTGACCTCGGAAGGCGTGCTGCACAAGCTGATGCGCGGCCCTGTTCAGGCGGCCGACGTGGCGGTCGTGATTTGCGGCGTCAACGACATCACCAAGGAGCAGGGCCTGCCCTTTGCCCTGCGCAAGCGCCAGCTCATCGCCGACTGGCTGCGCGCGCATGCCGGGGTGCGGGACATCCTGTTTCCGGCGCTGCCGGAGATGGAGTTGTTCCCGGCGCTGCCGCAGCCGCTCGCGTTCTACGCCGGCCATGCGGCGCGGCGCAACAACCGCGCGCAGGCGCGCTGGGCGGCCCCGCAGAGCGCGATCACGCACGTGCCGATGGACGGCGTCGCCCATCCCGGCCTGTTCTGCCCCGACGGCTTTCATCCCGCGCCGCCGCTGTACGCGCGGGTGGCCGAGCGGCTGGCCGAGGCCATCATCGCCGTTGCCGCGCGGCAGTCCGCCACACACCCAGAGGAGACGACATGAAGCCACACGCAACGGGACCGCAGTCATGAGCGCAACCAGCCTGAAGGGCAAGACCATCTTCATCTCGGGCGCCTCGCGCGGCATCGGACTGGCGATCGTGCGGCGCTGCGCGGCCGATGGCGCCAACGTCGCCATCGTCGCCAAGACGGCCGAACCGAATCCCAAGCTGCCCGGCACCATCTACAGCGCGGCCGATGAGATCGAGGCAGCCGGCGGCAAGGCGCTGCCGCTGCAGGTCGACATCCGCGACGAGGCGCAGGTGGTCGAGGCGGCACGGCGCACGGTGGAGACCTTCGGCGGCATCGACATCGTCATCAACAACGCCAGCGCCATCAACCTCACGCCGACCGGCGAGACGTCGATGAAGCGCTTCGACCTGATGTTCGGCGTCAACGTGCGCGGCACCTTCCTGGTCACGCAGGCCTGCCTGCCGCACCTGCAGCAGTCGGCGCAGGCGGGCCGCAACCCGCACGTGCTGACGCTGGCCCCGCCGCTGAACATGCAGGCGCGCTGGTTTGCCCCGCATGTGGCCTACACCATGGCCAAGTACGGCATGAGCATGTGCGTGCTCGGCCATGCCGAGGAGTTCAGGCCGCTGGGCATCGCGGTCAATGCGCTGTGGCCGCGCACCGTGATCCAGACCGCCGCGCTGCAGATGATCCCCGGCGTGCGGCCCGAGCACTGCCGCAGCGTCGAGATCATGGCCGATGCGGCCCACGCCATCCTCACGGCCGACGCGCGCACCACCACCGGCAACTTCTTCATCGACGAGACCGTGCTGCGCGAGCGCGGCGTCACCGACTTCGACCGCTACGCCGTGGTGCCGGGCTCGCGGTCGCTGATGCCGGACCTGTTCCTGTAGACCGCATCGCGCGCGCCCGGTCCCGCGGGCACGCCAAGCCCCCGCAAGCGCCGGGCGGCCGGTGGCGCGCGGCGCTATAGTCCGCCCAGCCTCTGAGCGTTCATCCATGACCTTCGCGCCCCGCCTTGCGTTCGCAGTGCCGGTTTTCTCCGGCGGCGGGGTCGCGTCCATCATTCGAATTCACCGCTGACCCGGCGTTCCTGCGCGGGCCGGGTCAGTCAGTCCGCCGTGGCGGACGCGCGGTGATCGCGGGCACCTGACGCCCGCCGCCCTCGAAGTGATGGAGTTCCCATGCTGTCCCAGTTCGACAATCCCGAGGTCTACGGCCGGCTGCGCGCCACCCTCGACCATGACGCCGGCCTGCCGTGCCGCCTGCTCGGCCTGTTTGCGGCGCGCGACGTGCTGCCGCTGGCGGTCGAGTGGCGCGTCGATCCGCGCCGCGGCGAGGCGCTGCTGCGGGTCGATGCCGTCATGGGCGCGCACGACTGGTCGGTGCTGTGCGCACGCGCCGCCACGCTGGTGGGCGTGCTGCGCCTGGAGCAGGACATCGCCACGCTCGCGCAGGACGCGGCGGCCTGAAACCGCGCGCGGCCGGTGCTTCGGCTAGGCTTGACCGCTCTCTTGGTTGAATCGAAAGCGAGGACGCGGTGAAACTGGTGTCGTTCAGGGATGGTGCGCGGCTGCGCGCCGGTCGTATCGGCGCGGCCGGCGAGATCCTGCCCTTTGCCGGTTGCGACATGCAGCAGTTGATCGAGGCGCGCGCCGGCGGCGCCGACTGGCCAGCCACCGAGCCGCCGCTGGCGGCGGCGGTGCAACTGCTGGCGCCGCTGCCGCGGCCGCGCCGCAACGTGTTCTGCGTCGGCCTGAACTACCGGTCGCATGCGGCCGAACTGGCGGCGCGCGGTTTCAACGGCGCCCGCAGCGCCGACGACCTGATTCCGCCGGCGCCGGTCGTGTTCAGCAAGGTGCCGGAGAGCGTGGTGGGGCCCGGCGCGGCGATCGAGATCCCCGCGGTCTCCAGCGCCATCGACTACGAGGCCGAGCTCGCCGTGGTCATCGGCAAGGGCGGCCGCAACATTGCCGCCGCCGACGCCCTGGCGCACGTGTTCGGCTACACCATCGTCAACGACGTCACTGCGCGCGACCTGCAGAAGCGCCACCAACAGTGGCTGCTCGGCAAGGGCTGCGACACCTTCTGCCCCATGGGGCCGTGCATCGTCACTGCCGACGCGCTCGACGGCGCCAATGCGCGCATCCGCCTTTGGGTCAACGGCGAGCTGCGCCAGGACGGCAACAGCAACGACCTGGTGTTCGGCATCCCCGCCATCATCGAGAGCATTTCCGCGGCGCTGACGCTGCAGCCCGGCGACGTGATCGCCACCGGCACGCCGGCCGGCGTGGCCATGGGCTTCTCGCCGCCGCCGTGGCTCAAGGCCGGCGATGTCGTGAAGGTCGAGATCGACGGGATCGGGGTGCTGGAAAACCCCGTCACGCGCTGACCCGCGGGGGCGGCCGGTCGGCCCCCCCCCGGCACCGGCGCCTTTGCGTTGTTGTAACCACGTGGAAACGGCGCGGGCTCGTGCCGGGGCCTGCGCCCCTGGTTGCGCTGCGGCATCCTCTGGCGGAGCGCCGAGTCTTCACACCTGCGAAATCAATCAGGGTAAACCCCAGGCCCTGGCTTCTTGTTAGGGATGGCGAACCGCTTCGACACTGAGAAGGCGTCTCATGTGGCCACGACGGGCGTGGCCCGCGGCGCAATTCACCGCTGTCTACCAATAACTCAAGAGGAACCGAAGCATGCGAAACCTGATCCGCGCCGGCGTTGCCGCGCTGGCCGTGGCCGTCCTTTCCGGCTGCGCCAGCGGCCCCGCCAAGATCATTCACTCGACCAACGAGGTGTACCCGGCCATCGGCCCGTACTCGCAGATCGTCCAGGCCGGCAACCTGTACTTCCTGGCCGGCGTCATCCCGCTGAACAAGGCCGGCAATGCGGTGCAGGGCACGACCATCGAGGAGCAGACCCGCCTGGTGCTCGACTACATCGGCGCCAAGCTGCGCTCGCAGGGCATGACGTTCGACAACGTGGTGATGTCCAACGTCTACCTGAAGAACCTGAACGATTTCGGCACGATGAACAAGATCTATGCCGAGTACTTCAAGTCGGCCCCGCCGGCGCGCGCCACCATCGAGGCGTCGCGTCTGCCGCGCGACGTGCTGGTCGAGATCGCCGTCATCGCCACCAAGTAGGCGGCGTGCCGTTGCGTTTCTTGCAGGATCTCGCACGACGTGCCAGCCTGGCGCGCCGTGCGGGCATTTTCATGCCGCGCATCGCTGTGCGGCGAAAGGACTGACATGGGTGCCAACGAAGTGAAGAAGGTACAGGGCACAGAGCTGCCCTGGTCGGAGGAGGAAATCGCCACCTGGTCGCCTAAGCGGCGCGACTTTCTGCGCGCCGCCACGGCGATTGGCGGTCTTGCGGCCGTCGGTGGCCTGAGCGGTTGTGGAGGCAGTTCGGGCGGCAACGCCTTTGCCCAGGCTGGCCCGACCTCGGTGGTGGACCTGCTGCGCTCGTCGCTGCTGTCCAACGCCGCATTCTGGGAGGACGTTCAGAAGCGCTTCATCCTGAACCCGGCGCGGCTGTTCATGAACATCGGCACCGCCGGCTCGATGCCCAAGGTGGTGGTCGACAAGTTCAACGCCGACAACACCGCCTACGCGACCGATTCGCTGAACGGCTACAGCAACTTCCTGACGCAGCGTCAGGTCATGGCGCGCGGCGGCCCCACCGGCACCACGCCGCCGGCCGGCAACGGCTTCGGCGTCGATGCCGATGAGCTGGTCGTCTCCTACAACACCTCCGACGGCATGTGCCAGGCGCTGCTCGGCCTGCAGTGGCAGTCGGGCGACGTGGTCATCACCACCAACCGCGAGCACCCCGGCGGCGACGTGCCGCTGGCCATTGCGCGCGACCGCTACGGCCTGATCGTCCGCCGCATCACGCTGCCGGTGGGCAACAACCAGACCGCCGCCGGCATTGCCAATCAGTTTGCCGCCGAGATCGATGCGGCGCGCGCCGCCGGCCAGCGCGTGCGCGCGCTCATGTGGTCGAGCCCGGACTTCCTGACCGGCACCATGCTGCCGATCCGCCGCATCGTCGATGTGGCCATCGCCAAGAGCAACGGCTTCCCGCCCATCGTCACCATCTGCGACGGCGCGCACCTGCCGGGCATGATGGCCTACGACTACGCTGCGCTCGGCGTCGACTTCATGGCCGGCGCTGCCCACAAGTGGCAGTGCGCGCCCGGCTCGACCGGCATCCTGATCATCCGCAACAAGGTGCGCACGCAGTCCAACCCGCTGCCGCTGCCGGCCTGGTTCCCGATCACCACCAGCAGCCTCGCCGGTACCGCCAACGCCACCGCGATCGTCGACGGCCGCGACAGCGCCGCGCAGAAGATCCTGGTCGGTACCACGCCCTGGGCCAACCGCGCCGGCTCCACCTCGGCCACTGCGCTGTTCGACATCGGCAGCGTGGTGCAGAGCACCGGCTCCAAGCACGTGCCGCTGATTGCCGCGGTCGGCGAGGCCTGCCGGGTGTGGGACGAGATCGGCCGCAAGAACATCGAGACCTACACCCTCACCATGGGCCGCTACGCCAAGGAGAAGATCGCCCAGGACTGGGGTGTGGGCGCGCTGTATGCCCCCAAGGACGATCCCGAGCTGCTGTCGGCGCTGACCTCGTTCGACCCGTTCTTTGGTCTGCCCACCAGCTCCGGCGGCACCACGGCCGACGCGGCGATCGCCAGCAGCACGCTCAGCGGCCAGGTGGTCTCGCGCCTGCTGTCGGAGGACAACATCGTGGTGCGCAACACCACCGTGCCCACCTCCGGCGGCAACCGCTTCCCGCTGCGGATGTCCACCCACGTGTGGCACGACCCGGCCGACATCGACCGCTGCCTCACCGCGGCGCGTCGCATCGCCCGCTCGGTGATGGGACTGCCCCCGGCCTGATTCGGTTGGTTGACGAGTCCGGCAACGGCCGCCTGCGGGCGGCCGTTCTTTTTCCCCTGACTGCGCAGAGCCGGTGGCCGCAGCCGCTCGGGAGGCGGCGCGACCGGAACGACTGCGGCCTGACCGCGGCATCGGCTTGCCCGCCGCCACGACGCGGGTTGCCGCTGCGGCAGCTGCCCTGGTGAGGACGCGTGTCGGCGCGGTGACGACGTATCCTGCGGGCCGTGACCACGGCGCTTCCCTCGTCCCCGTCCGGCGACGCATCGGCCGCCACCCCGGCCCCCACCCCGGCCGCCGCCAGCGCCTTCATTGCGCGCTGGTGCGTGGCCGACGGCACCGAGCTGGCCAACTACCAGCTTTTCATCCACGAGCTGGCCATGCTGCTCGGGGTGCAACCGCCGCAGCCGTCGCGCGAGGACACGCGCGACAACGCCTACGTGTTCGAGCGGCGCGTCACGCTGGCGCGCGGCGACGGCTCCAGCAGCGAGGGCCGCATCGACTGCTACAAGCGCGGCGCCTTCGTGCTGGAGGCCAAGAAGCTGCGCGCCGGTGTGCAGACCAAGGGCTTTGACGACGCGCTGCTGCGCGCCCGCGCCCAGGCCGAGGCCTACGCCCGCGCCCTTCCGGCCGACGAGGGACGCCCGCCCTTCCTGCTCGTGGTGGACGTGGGCCACGTGATCGAGCTGTATTCCGAGTTCACCCGCAGCGGCGCCACCTACACCCCGTTTCCCGACCCGCGCTCGCACCGCATCCGGCTGGCCGACCTGGAACGGCCCGAGGTGCGAGAGACCCTGCGCGCCGTCTGGACCGACCCGCTGTCGCTCGACCCCGCCCAACGCGCCGCCCGCGTCACGCGCGAGATTGCCGCGCAGCTTGCGCAGGTGGCCAAGGCGCTGGAAGCCGCCGGCCACGCGCCCACGCGCGTCTCGGCCTTCCTCAGCCGCTGCCTGTTCACGATGTTCGCCGAAGACATCGGCCTGCTGCCCAGGCGCGCCTTTGCCGACCTGCTGGAGCGCTACCTCACGCGCCCCGAGGTGCTCACGCGCCAGCTGGAAATCCTCTGGCAGAACATGGACCGCGGCGAGTTCTCGCCGCTGCTCGAAACCACGCTGCTGAAGTTCAACGGCAAGCTCTTCAAGCAGCCCGAGGCGCTGCCGCTGGAACGCGCGCAGATCGAGCTGCTGGCCGCCGCCGCCCGCGCCGACTGGAAGCAGGTCGAGCCCGCCATCTTCGGCACGCTGCTCGAACGCGCGCTCGACCCCGCCGAGCGCCACGCCCTCGGCGCGCACTACACGCCGCGCGCCTACGTCGAGCGGCTGGTGCTGCCCACGCTCATGGAGCCGCTGCGCGAAGACTGGCAGCACGTGCAGGCCGCGGCCCTCGTGCTGCTCAACGAAGGCGGCGCAAAAGCGGCCGAGGACGCGCGCCGCGTGGTGCGCGAGTACCTGATGCGCCTGTGCGAGGTGCGCGTGCTCGACCCGGCCTGCGGCAGCGGCAACTTTCTCTACGTGGCGCTGGAGCAGATGAAGCGCCTCGAAGGCGAGGTGCTCAACTTCCTCGACGAACTGGGCGACACGCAGGGCCGGCTCGACCTGGCCGGCGTCAGCGTGGACCCGCACCAGTTGCTGGGCATCGAACTCAACCCGCGCGCCGCCGAAGTGGCCGAGATGGTGCTGTGGATCGGCTACCTGCAGTGGCACTACCGCACGCGCGGCAACGTCAACCCGCCGCTGCCGGTGCTCAAGGACTTCCACAACATCGAGTGCCGCGACGCCGTGCTGGCCTATGACCGGGTGGAGTACGAAACCGATGCCAGCGGCAAGCCCGTCACGCGCTGGGACGGCAAGACCATGAAGAAGCACCCGGTGACGGGGCTCGACGTGCCCGATGAGTCGGCGCAAGTGCCCGTCGAGAAGTACGTGAACCCGCGCGCTGCCGAGTGGCCGGCGGCGGAGTTCGTGATCGGGAATCCGCCATACCTTGGCGCACGCGTTATCCGCGAAGCGTTAGGCTACGGCTACTTGGATGCACTGCGCTCGGCTTTTCCTTCAGTGCCAAACAACGCCGATTTCGTCATGTATTGGTGGGACAAGGCAGCTTGGTTGACCAGGACGGGAAAGGTTCAGCGGTTTGGACTCATCACAACGAACAGCTTGAAGCAGCCGTTCTGTCAGCGAGTTCTTGCACACCACATGGAGGAAGATCGGCCGGTAAGCATGCTTTTCGCCATTCCTAATCACCCCTGGGTGGACAGCACTACCGGCGCAGCGGTTAGGGTCGCGATGACAGTTGGCGGTCGTGGACCTGCTGTAGGCATCCTGGCGCATGTTATCGACGAAATTCCATCAGCGGATGGTGAGGCACAGATCTCATTAAGCTTGAGATCGGGCAAATTGTCGTCTTCGCTAGCCGTAGGCGTCGACGTCGCCGCCGCTGAACCACTGAAGTCGAACGCGGGTGTCTCATCCGTTGGATATCAACTAACGGGTCAAGGATTTACCTTGACCGCTGCCGAGGTCGCCGATTTAGGCGTAGATGGCGTCGACAGCCCCTTAGTGCGCCCCCTGCTGACCGGCCGCGACTTAACTCAATCGAGCCGATGGCTCTTTGCCATCGATGCGTTCGGAGAAACGCCGGAGTCACTGCGCAATCAGTATCCCGCGCTTCTCCAAAGAATCATTGATCGGGTGAAGCCGGAGCGAAATGTCAATCCCAGGCGCTCGCTTCGGGACCGGTGGTGGGTCTTTGGAGAGGCGCGCAGTACGTTTAGACCAGCGCTTGTAGATCTTGACTGGTGTGCGGTCACATCTCTTACAGCGCAGCACCGCCTGTTCCTGCCGGTTGCGGCAAAGACTATCTGCGACAGTACAACCGTCATGTTTGCACTCGGGCAAGTGGCGCTCCTCGGTGTACTGATGAGTCGCGTACACATCACTTGGGCCTTACATGCAGGCGGCACACTTGAGGACCGGCCCCGGTACAACAAATCGCGCTGCTTCGAAACCTTCCCATTCCCGGTCCTTGATACGGCCACGTCGGCGCGCGTCACCACGCTGGCCGAAGGGATCGACACCCACCGCAAGCGCCAGCAGTCCGCGCATTCCGACCTGACGCTGACCGGCATCTACAACGTGCTGGAGAAGCTGCGCCGCAACGAGCCGCTGAACGCCAAGGAGAAGGTCATCCACGACCACGGTCTCGTCTCGGTGCTGCGCGAGCTGCACGACGAGCTCGACCACGCAGTGTTCGCCGCCTACGGCTGGAACGATCTGGCGGCCGTGCTGGTCGGCAAGCCGGGCGCGACCACGCCGTATCCGGAGAAGTCGGCCGAGCAGGCCGCCGCCGAGGAGGAACTGCTGTCGCGGCTGGTGGCGCTGAACGCCGAGCGCGCGGCCGAGGAGGCGCGCGGCCTGATCCGCTGGCTGCGGCCCGAGTTTCAGGCGGCCACGCCGCAGCCGGCCGAGCAGACGGAAATCGACGTCGAGACCCGTGCGGACACCGCCGCGCAAGGCGAAGCGGGCAACGCGGGCGGCACGCACGGCGCCGGGCCGGCAATGCCGAAGCGCGCGCCGTGGCCGGCCACGCTGCCCGAGCAGATTCGCGTGGTGGCCGAGACGATCACCGCCGCGCCCGGTCCGCTCGACCTGGAGCAGCTCGCCGCCCACTTCACCGGCCGCGGCCCGTGGAAGAAGCGCCTGCCCGACATCGTCGATTCGCTCGCCGCGCTGGGCCGCGTGAAGGCCGAGCGGGTGGGCGAGCGCCTCGTCTGGCGGGGGTGACGGCCGAGGTCCAGCGACCGCCGCTGCGCAAGGCGGCGCCCCTGCGGGCGCCTACGCCGCCCAGCGCAGCGCCGGCGTATGGACGGGCGCGTCCCACAGCGACTTCAGTTCGTCGTCCAGCAGCGTCACGGTCAGCGACGCACCGGCCATTTCGAGCGAGGTGGTGTAGTTGCCCACCAGCGAGCGCGCGATCGTCAGGCCGTCGGTCTGCAGCCGCTCGGCGGCGCGCTGATACAGCAGGTACAGCTCCATCAGCGGCGTGCCGCCGAAGCCGTTCACGTGCAGCAGCACCTGGCGGCCGCGCGCCGGCTTCAGGTCGGTGAGGATCGGGTCCATCAGGTCCTTGACGATGGCGTCGGCGGGCTTGAACTTTTCCCGGCGACGGCCCGGCTCGCCATGGATGCCCACGCCCATTTCGATGTCGTCGGGTCCGATGTCGAAGGTCGGCCGCCCGGCGGCCGGCACGGTGCAACTGGTGAAGGCCACGCCCATCGATGCCGTGTTCTGGTTCACGCGGTCGCCCAGTGCCTTGCATTGCGCGAGGCTGGCACCCTGCTCGGCGGCCGCACCGACGGCCTTCTCGACGATCAGCGTGCCCGCCACGCCGCGGCGGCCGGTGGTGTAGGTGGAGTTTTCCACCGCCACGTCGTCGTTGACCAGCACGGTTTCGCTTTCGAGTTCGAGCATCTCGGCCGCCAGTTCGAAGTTCATCCGGTCGCCGCTGTAGTTCTTGACGATGAACAGCACGCCCTGGCCGCCGTCGACCGCCTGCGCGGCGGCGAGCATCTGGTCCGGGGTCGGTGAGGTGAAGACCTGACCCGGACAGGCGGCATCCAGCATGCCCTGGCCGACAAAGCCCGCGTGCAGCGGTTCGTGGCCCGAGCCGCCGCCGGAGATCAGGGCCACCTTGCCGGGCCGGGTCTGCCGGCGTGCCACGAAGGTTGGCTCGAACTCGACGCGCAGCAGTTGCTCATGCGCCTGCACCAGGCCGGTCAGGGCCTCGCGCAGCAGGCTGTCGGTGTGGTTGAAGAACTTTTTCATCGCGGCTCTCCGGCAAGGTCAACGTGAAGTGAGCAGGTCGCACACGGCGTGAATGGCGACCTGGCAGGTCTTGGAACCCGGATCGATGTGACCGATGGCCCGCTCGCCCAGGAAGTGGGCGCGGCCCTTGGTGGCGATCATGTCGCGCGTGACCAGCATGCCGCGCTCGGCCTCGGCCTTGACTTGTCGGCACAGCGACTCGAGCGCCACGTGCTCGCGGGTCAGCCGCTGCAGCAGGACGGCCACCGGGATCAGCACGTCGAGCATGGTCTTTTCGCCGAGGCCCGCCTTGCCGCGCTGGGCGATTGCCTCGACCCCGGCGGCAAAGGCGCGCGCGAAGCTCTCGGCGTCGACGGTGGCCGCGCCGGCGATCGATTTGCCCAGCGCGAGGAAGAAGCTCGCCAGCAGCGGCCCCGATGCCCCGCCGATCGTGGACATCAGCTTCATGCCGATCTGCCGGCAGGCGGCATCGGGCGTCAGGGGCAGCAATTCGGGCGAAAGAGCGAGCAGCACGTCGCAGCCGCGCTTGACGTTGATGAAGTGATCGCCGTCGCCGATTGCGCGGTCGAGCGACTCGATATCGCTTTCGCTGGCCAGCAGCGCCTGGCGCACGGCGGCGATGCAGTCGACGATCAAGGCACTGTTCATCGCGGTCTCCTCCGGGGCTGTGGACAAGGTGCTGCGCAACCGGATCGCGCGCCGGCGTCGCTCGCCCTATCGCGGGGCACGGGTCCGCCGCTCGACACGATCCCAGCGCGCTCGCGACGACTGTTCATATCGCTCCTGCGCTTCAACCGGGCACCCGCGTGCCGTCGGCGGCGAAGTACAGCGGCCGCAGCACCTCGATCGCCACCGCGTCGTCGACCGCCAGCGGCGCTGCCGGGTCGGTCAGTGTCACGAGCTCGAGTTCGCTGCCGTCCAGGCGCACGTGCAGGTGGTTCTGGTCGCCCAGATGCTCGATCCAGCGCACCCGGCCACGTGCCTGGCCGCCGGTGCCGTTGCGGTGCAGGCGGATGTGCTCGGTGCGCGCGCCGATGTGGGCTGCCTCCGCCGGGGCCGGACAGGCCGGAAGAGCCGAGCGCGGCAGTACGTTGATCCGCGGGCTGCCGAGCCGGGTGGCAACGTAGACGCTGGCCGGATTCTCGTAGACCTCGCGCGGCGAACCGAGCTGCACGAGGCGGCCCTGTTGCAGCACGCCGATGCGGGTGGCCAGCGTCATGGCTTCGGTCTGGTCGTGCGTGACGTACAGCAGGGTCGATCCGAGTTCGCTCTGGATGCGCTTCAGCTCGGTCCGCAGCTCGGCGCGCAGCTTTGCATCGAGCGAGGACAGCGGTTCGTCCATGAGGGCGACGGCCGGTTGGCGCACCAGCGCGCGGCCGATCGACACGCGCTGCATCTGCCCGCCGGAGAGCTGGGTGGCGCGGTTGGCGAGCTTGTCCTCGATGTGCAGCATGGCGGCGATTTCGCGTACCCGTGCGTCGATCCGCGGCTGCGGCCAGCGGCGCGCCGGCGAGCGCAGCGGGAACGCGAGGTTGTCGTACACGGACAGGTGTGGATACAGCGAGTACTGCTGAAACACGAAGGTCACGTCGCGCGCGGCCGGCGGCTCCAGGGTGACGTCATGACCGCCAATGTGGATGCGCCCCGCGTCGGCGCGCTCCAGGCCCGCCAGCAAACGCAGGGTGGTGGTCTTGCCGGCGCCGGTCGGGCCGAGCAGGACGATGAATTCGCCGTCGGCGGCGGCGAGGCGCAGCTCGTCCACGGCCACCGTCGTGCCGTAGCGCCGGGTCACCCCGTCGAGGCGAAAGTCAGCCAAGCCCGGTCCCCCAGCGCAGCGCGCGGCCGTCGCTGCCGGCAAACAGCGTGAGCCGGTCGGCCGCCAAGTGCAGCCCGAAAGCATCGCCGACGTGCGCCGCCAGGCTGGCGGGCGTACGCGCCTTGATCGGGGTTCCGTCGGGCAGGGTCAGCGCGACGATCTGCGTGGTGCCGAGGTACTCGACGCCATACACCCGCGCCCGCGGAACCGGCCCCTCGGCTGCGCCAAGGCGGACGTGCTCGGGTCGCACGCCCAGGATCAGCTCGCCGCGATCGGTCGGCGCCGGCGGCAGGTCCAGAGCCGCACCGCCGACGAGCAGGCGCCCTGCCGCGTCGCGTACGCAGGGCAGGAAGTTCATGGACGGCGAACCGATGAACTCGGCAACGTACATCGACGCCGGGCGGTCGTAGATCTCCTGCGGGGGGGCAAGCTGCTCGATCACGCCGTGGTTCATCACCGCGATCGTGTCGGCCATCGCCATCGCCTCGGACTGGTCGTGGGTCACGTAGACGGTGGTGGCGTGCAGCCGGTCGTGCAGCGCGCGCAGCTCGCCGCACATCGTGTGGCGGAACTCGGCGTCGAGCGCGCCGAGCGGCTCGTCCATCATGAACGCCTTGGGGCGCCGCACGATCGCCCGACCCAGCGCCACACGCTGCCGGTCGCCGGAAGACAGGCCCGCGACCGGCAGGTCCAGCAGGTGGTCGATGCGCAGCACGCGCGCCGCCTCGGCGACCCGTTGCGCGATCTCGGCGCGTGCCACCCCTTGCGCGCGCAGCGGGAAGGCGATGTTGGCCCGCACGTTCATGTGCGGGTAGAGCGCAAACAACTGGAACACGAAGGCGATGTCGCGTTCGGCTGCCCTGCGCATGGTCACGTCCTCGCCGCCGAGCAGGATGCGGCCGGCCGAGGGCAGCTCCAGCCCCGCGATCATGCGCATCGTCGTCGTCTTGCCGCAGCCCGAGGGGCCCAGCAGGCAGAAGAACTCGCCGTCGCGCACGGTGAAGCTGGAGTCGCGCACGGCGACGAAGTCGCCGAATCGCTTGGCCAGGTGCTCGACACGGATCTCGGCCATCGGAATCAGGTCCGGTAGGCAAGACCGGTGCGCGCCCCGATCGCGCGCCCCCGGGCCGCTGGCGACGAATTCTTCACGCGCCCTCAGTCCGGAAACTTGGACACGACCGTGAACATGACCACGCCGAACAGCGTGGTGACGAAGGAGTAGGCGTACAGCGTCAGCGAAAACGGCTGCAGCAGCATCAGCACGCCGGTGCCGATCACCACGCTGGCGGCCAGTTCCCACGGCCCGCGACGCAGCCAGCGCTTCACTTGCGCACCGCCCCGAAGGTGATGCCGCGCAGCAGGTGACGGCGCAGCACCACGGTGAAAACCAGGATCGGCAGCAGAAACAGGGTCGTGCCCACCGCGACCGCCGGCCAGTCCTGGCCGCCTTCGCCGATGATGATGGGAATGAACGGCGGCGCGGTCTGGGCTTCGCCGCTGGTGAGCAGCACGGCAAAGGCGTACTCGTTCCAGGCGAAGATCAGGCAGAAGATCGCGGTGGCGACGATGCCGGTGGTGGCCTGCGGCAGCACCACCTTGAAGAAAGCCTGCAGGCGCGTGTAGCCGTCGATCAGCGCGGCCTCCTCGTACTCGCGCGGGATCTCGTCGATGAACCCCTTGAGCAGCCAGACGGCGAGCGAGACGTTGACCGCGGTGTAGAGCAGGATCATGCCGAGCCGGGTGTCCGACAGGCCGAGCTCGCGGTACATCAGGTAGATCGGGATCGCCACCGCGATCGGCGGCATCATGCGGGTGGACAGGATGAAGAACAGCAGGTCGTCCTTCAGCGGCACACGAAAGCGCGAGAACGCATAGGCCGCGGTCACGCCCAGTGCGACCGACAGCGCAGTCGAACCGAAGGCGATCACCAGCGAGTTGATGAAGCGCGGCATGTAGTTCGAGGGGCCGACCAGCACCATGTTGCCGGCGCGCGCCTGGCGGTCGCAGACCGTGGCGGCGGGCGGCAGGCTGGCGATGTACTCCTCGGTCTGGCGCGAGCGGGTGTGGAACAGGTTGCAGAAGCCTTCGGCCGAGGGGGTGAACACCAGCTTCGGCGGGTACGAGATCGAGTCGGGCCCGCTCTTGAACGCGGTAAGAAAGATCCAGGCCAGCGGCACCATCGTCAGCACCGCATACAGCGCGACGATCGCGCCGGCGATCCATTGCGCGCGCGCCGACGGCTCGACGACCGAGTGCGCCTGCGTGGTCACCGGACCACCGCGCGCCGCGCGCTCGAACATTCGCCCGTGGGCCGGCCCGGCGGCAACCTGCAGGCTGCTGGCGCCGAGGCGTGCCGCGGCCGAGCCGCAGCGGGGCAGCGGTAGGGCTGTGGCCGGCAGGCGCTCATCGGCTCTTCACCCGGTTCAGCGCTTTCACGTAGATGTTCGCCAGCCCGAAAACGGTCACGAACAGGATGACCGCGAAGGCCGACGAGTAGCCGGTGCGCCACTTCTCGAACGCTTCGCGCTTGAGGGTGATCGACGCCACTTCGGTGGTCGACCCCGGCCCGCCCGAGGTCAGCAGGTTGACCATGTCGAACATCTTGAAGTTCTCGATGCCGCGAAACAGCACGGCCAGCATGATGAAGGGCAGCACCATCGGCAGCGTGATCGACCAGAACTGGCGCCAGTTCGAGGCGCGATCGACCTCGGCCGCCTCGTAGATGTAGTCCGGAATCGAACGCAGGCCCGCCAGGCAGATCAGCATGACGTACGGCGTCCACATCCAGGTATCGACGATGACGATCGCCCACGGCGCCAGCCGCACCTCGCCGATCATCGAGAAACTCGAGGGCGGCACGCCCGTGAAGAAGCTCACCGCGTAGTTCCACAGGCCGATCTGCGGCTGGTACAGAAACGCCCAGAAGTTGCCGACCACTGCCGGCGACAGCATCATGGGAATCAGGATCACCGTCGTCCAGAAGCCGTGGCCGCGGAACTTGCGGTCGATCAGCCAGGCCAGCGCGAAGCCGATCAGCGTCTGCAGCAGGATGGTCCAGAACAAGAAGTGCGCGGTCGCCTGCATCGCGTGCCAGACATCCGGGTCGGTCAGGATCGATACATAGTGATCGATGCCGACGCCCACGATCGGCGCGTTGGGGCGATTGGCGCGGTAGTTGGTGAACGACAGTCCGATCGTCCAGATCAGCGGAAAGATGTTGATGGCCAGAAGCAGCACCATCGTCGGCGCGATGAACAGCCAGGCGATGGCCCGGTCCGACAGCCCGCGTACCCGCCGCGCGAGTGTGGGCGGCGTGGCGCGGGCGAGGCGGTCGGCAGGCGATGACATCAGGCAGGCGAGGGCATCAGGCAGGCGAGTGCTTGGGAACCGCAGCGTCGTTCCTGCGCGGGCGCGGCGCCGGCACGTTCGGTGCAGACGTGCGGGCAGCGCGCCGGCGCGGGAACGACGCCGGCGGCTTGCGCCTACTTGATCTTGCCGTCTTCCCGGAACACCTTGCGCCAGTCGGCGATCATTCCGTCGAGCGCCTCCTTTGCGGTGCCCCTGTCGGCCACCACGAAGTCGTGTACGCGCTTCTGCATTGCCAGCATCAGTTGCGCGTACGAGGGCTCGGCCCAGAAGTCCTGCACCATGCCCATCGACTCAAGGAATTCGCGGGCAAACGGCGTGCTCTTGACGAAGCCCGGGTCTTCCAGCACGGCCTTGTGGCACGAATAGCCGCCCAGCGCCCACCACTGCTTCTGCACCTCGGGCGAGGCGAACCACTTGATGTACTGCAGCGCCTCGGCGCGATTGGGCGAGTACGACACGACCGAGATGCCCTGGCCGCCCAGTTGCACGCCCTTGCCCTTGGCCGAGGGATTGACGAAGAAGCCGATGCGGTCGCCGCCGACGTTCGGGTCCTTGTGCAGGCCGGGGAAGAAGGCGAACCAGTTCATCATCATCGCCACCTGCCCCGACTTGAACGCGTCCAGGCCCTCCTGCATGTAGGCGTTGGTCAGCCCCGGTGGCGTGCAGCACTTGTACAGGGACTTGTAGAACTCCAGTCCCCTGATCGCGTCAGGCGAGTTGACGAAGCCGTCCATCGCATACGGCCGCTTCGGGTCCTGGTACTGGAAGCCGAACGGATACAGCACGTTGGTCACGCCCATCGTGATGCCCTCGGAGCCGCGCTCGGTGAAGATGTAGGCACCAAACACCTTCCTGCCGCCGATATTGCGGCCCTGGAAGAACTCGGCCACCTGCTTGAACTCGTCCCAGGTCTTGGGCGGGGCAATGTCGCGCTTGTAACGCTGCTTGAACTCCGCCCTGACCTCGGGCAGGTTGAACCAGTCCTTGCGATAGGCCCAGCCGACCGCGTCGCCCATCGCCGGCAGCGCGTAGTAATTCGGCGTCCTCTTCGGCCACTCCGAGTAGCCGGTGACGGTGGCCGGCATGAAGTCGCTCATCTTGATCCCTTCCTTGGCGAAGAAATCGTTGAGCTTCACGTAATGGCCGCTTTCGGCCGCACCGCCGATCCACTGGCTGTCGCCGATCATCAGGTCGCACAGCCGGCCCTTGGAGTTGAGCTCGTTGAGCATGCGGTCGGCAAAATTGGGCCAGGGCACGAACTCGAACTTCATGGCCACGCCGGTCTTCTTGGTGAAGTCCTTCGACAGCTCGACCAGCGCATTGGCCGGGTCCCAGGCGGCCCAGCACAGCGTGAGCGTCTTGCCCGCGCCTTTGGCCTGCGCCAGAGCCGTGCCCGGCGCCAGCAGCGCCAGGGCGGCGCCGGCAACGGCTGCGGCGACGGTGTGTTTCAGGTTCAACTTCATCGTGCATCTCCTTGTCGTGAAGTAAGCCAAGTGGCAGCGGGGTCGAACGCTCTTGCGGTCACGCCAGATTCTCGGCGGTCAGGATCTCCACCTTGGGCTGAACCACCGACAGTGCGCCGCGTACCCCTTCGCAAAGCGCACGCAAGACTTTGGCCGCGGTCATCACGCCGTAGTGCAGGTCTTGTTGCAGCACGTAGGCGAGCGCGCCGTCGAGCAGCAGGGCGCGGTGAGCATCCGTCAGGTCGTGGGCCATCAGGCCAAACGCGGGGTCGGTGTGGCCCGCCTCGGTGAGCGCACGCACCAGGCCGCCGGTGCCCGCGCCGACGGTGTAGATGCCGGCCAGGCGTGCGGAAACATCGAGCGCGCCAAGCCAGTTGCGCAGCGCGGCCTGGGCCGCCTCGTCGGACTCCGGCAGGTCGGTCAGGCGCGCGATGTCGACGTGCGGCGCGCGTTCTTCCATGGCCTGCGCGAAACCGATCCGCCGCTCGATCTGGGCGGCAAATCGTGTGGCCGGCGACAGCAGGCCGACCCGCAGCGGCCGCTTGCGACTGGCCGGCCCGAGCATGCGCGACAGCAGCAGCCCCGCAACGCGCCCGGCGGCGAGGTTGTCGGCGCCGATGAACGCCTCGCGCTTGGCCCCGGCGACGTCGGAAAACAGCGTGACGACGTGCACGCCCGCCTGCACCAGATCGGCGATCGCCAGCTTGACCGCGGGCACGTCGGGCGCGAGCAGCGCGATGCCATCGCAATCGCTCAGCCGCGCCAGCTGTGCGGCGAATTCGGCCGGATCGGCGCCGTCGATCCGATGGGTCACCTCGGTGATGTGGCTGTGCCGGAAGTCGCCGGCGCCCTGCGCGATCAAGCGGTCCACCGTGTCGAAGAAGGGCAGGGGCGAGGCCGGCAGCACGTAGGCGAAGCGGTAGGTACGCACGCGCGGCCGGCCGCGCACGATCCCGCCGCCCCCGAGTTGACGCACGGCCTGGTTCACGCGGTCGACCGTGTCGGCATTGACGCCGGAGCGTCTATTGAGCACGCGGTCGACCGTCGCGGTGCTCACGCCGGCGGCCTCGGCAATCTGGGCGATGGTCACAGGGGTGCGCATCGATGCGAATGACATCGGGTGAGCATGATGTTCTTGGATTTCAAATAAATCAATCAATCACATCGATGTTTCGATGTTGCGCTGCGGGTGGCGAAGAATCGGGATGGCTGATCCAGACCGGCCAGGCTGGGCACCAACGTCGAGCGCAGTTGGGCGCGTAGTTGATCGAACGCGGGTGCGGCGTTGGCCGGTACGAGAAGGGCCTCGCTCGGGTCGAGCCGCGTGAGCAATCCCGCTGCCAGCTCGATGGGCTGGTCGGCACCGGTCGCTTGGCATCGGTCAATCGCGCGGCTTGCCGCCCCTCGCAGCAGGACGCCTGCGCGGCTGCCGCAACCGGCCCAGCGCGGGGTTGGCCTGCTTGGTGCGACTGGCGGCATGGTTGGCCAGGTCGTGCTGAACGGCCTCAATGAGCGGCTGGCGGAAGTGCTCGCGCTCGAGCCGGTGGCACTCTTCGCGACGCGAGGCGTCGCGCCGTGTCAGCCGTGCCTTGTAACGCTCGCCGTTCCTGGTGCTGATCTTCCCGGCGACGGCCTGCGCCCGGTTGAGCCGATCGGACCGCGCCGCCCGCGCCCGGGTCCGCGGCACGACGCCTTTGGCGCAAGTCGCCGTAGCAGCCCCATCTTGAAGATTGCTGCGCGATGCACCGGGCGGCAGCAGCGCCGCAGCCGCGCCGCCTGCGCGCCTCAGCCCAGCAGCAGCGGCGCCAGGTAGGCGAAGAAGCCGCCGACGAGAAAGACGGCGACCGAACCCAGGTACACGCCGCGCGACAGGCGCCGCGCCGACAGGCAGGCGGCGCGCTGCGAGGGGTCGATGGGGCAGGGCGCGGTGCGCGCGCGCCACTGCATGAGGCCGGCCAGCGCCAGCATGGCGGCGGCCACGGCGAACAGAGCGTCCTTGTGTTCCGACAGCCAGACCAGTTGCGGCACCGCGCCCACCAGCGCGGTCAGTGCCGCGCCGGCGCCCAGCGCCACCAGCGCCGCCGGCAGCGCGCAGCAGATCAGCGTGCCGGTGCTGGTGAAGATCGACAGCAGCGCGGTGCCGCGCGCGGCGTCCATGGCCGCTTACGGGCGCTGGGCGCGGATCTGGGCGGCGCTCAGTGCCACCTGCTCCACGCGCACCACGTCGTAGCCGGCTTCCTTCATCTCGTGGCGGAAGGTGGCCTCGTCGATGCGCTGGCCGGGCTTCATCTCGACCGCGACGGTCTTGTTCTTGAGGTCCACCCACACGGCCTGGGTGGCGGGCAGCGTTTTCATGCGCTTCTCGATGCCCTGCGCGCAGAACGAGCAGACCATGCCGTTGACTTCGGCTCTGAGCGATTGCGGCTGCGCCAGCGCCAGCAGCGGGGCGGCGGCCAGCGCCAGGGTGAGCAGGGTGCGTTTCATGGCGGTCTCCCGGTTGGGGGTTGTGAACTACATCCAGATGTACATGAGGGTGGCGCGCGGCTGGCCGTGGTCGTTGACGCCCAACTCGACGAAAGCCGAACGGTAAATGAAGCGGGCCAGCAGCGTGAGCTCGGTTCTCTCGGACCACTTGCTGATGCGCTTGGCCTCCAGCACGACCCAGGGCTGCACCTGGTCGTAGTCCACTTCGTACAGCGACACGCCGCCGAGCACGGCATGCGAGCTGTGGTTGAATGAATCGGCCAGGTAGCGATGGCCCTTGTAGGCCGCGTACAGGCGGGTGGTCTCCCAGTCGATCTGCCCGCCCCATTGCGCCACCGTGTCCCACTGGCCCCGTTCGGAAGCGCGGCCGTGGCCGAGGCCGGCCTGCAGGTAGACGTTGAACTGAGAGCCGGGGGTGTTGCGGCGAACCAGGCGATGGTTCAGGTGCAGGTCGGTGATCTCGCGCCGCTGCGGGTGGCGGCCCAGGTGGTCGCGGGTCCAGGTGAGATGGCCCGCCTGCACCGCCCAGGCACGGCGGAAGCTGTGGCTGACGGAGAACTCGCGGGCGTGCTCGGACACGTCGGCCATCGCCATGAAGCTGTCGGTGAAGGCCACCGGCATGGCGCGTGCCGCCGACGCCGCCAGCAGGCCCGGCAGCGCCAGCAGCGCCCACAGACCGAGCAGCCTCGACAGCCTCGATCGCACGCGACGGGCGCGGGCGCAGGCAGGGCGGCGGGCGGGAGTCGGCACGGCGGGCAGTCGGACGTTGAAACAACGCATCTTAGGAAGAAACCGGCAGTCAGACGACGGGCAGGGCACCCGGTTGCAGCAGGGTTTTCCCGGCCGGCCGGCGCAACGCGCCATGCACAATGCCGGCCCGGACTGCCGACCATGCGCCTGCCGCTGCTGCCCTCCAACTTTGCTGCCGTGGTGCTGGGCGCCTTTGCGCTGGTGCTGGCCCCGCTCGCGCTGGCGCTGGTCCTGGCGGTGCTGCAACTGCAGGACCTGGCGGCTGCCGGCCGCGACAGCAGCGTGCGCGCGCAGGAGCATGGCGCGCAGGCGCGCGCCGCCAACGAGGCGCTGGTGGGCGTGGAGCGCGCCTTGCGCCAGGCGCAGGTGCTCGGCGTGCCGGCCCTGCGCGAGGCCTACCAGGGGCAGCGGGTGCAGTTGCTGGAGGCCATGCGCTCCCTGGGCACGGGGCTGGATGACGCGCCGGCCCTGCTCGGCGCGGTGTTCGCCGCCGACGAGCGCGTGCGGCGCCCGTTTGCCGAGGGCCAGCCGGCGCAGGCGCTGGCCGCCTTCGATGAACTGCAGCGCGCCGTGCAGGTGGCCGCCGCGGCGGCCGACCGCCAGTTGGCGGCCGAGCAGGCGCGGCTGGCCTCGGGGCCCCAGCAGGCGGCGCGCCGCCTGCTGGGGCTGGCGGCGCTGGCGGTGCCGCTGGCCGTCGGCCTGGCGCTGCTGTTCTCGTGGTACCTCGGCCGTCCGGTGCGCGAGCTGGGCCAGTCGATGCGCCGGCTGGGCGACGGCGACCTGGCGACCCGCGTGGTGGTGCGCGGGCCGGCCGACCTGGTGCGGCTGGGGCTGCGGCTGGAGTGGCTGCGCCAGCGTCTGGCGCGGCTGGAGCAGACGCGAGCACGCTTCCTGCGCAGCATGTCGCACGACCTGAAGACGCCGATCGCCTCGATCGCCGAGGGGGCGGCCTCGCTGGAGGAGGAGCTGTACGGGCCGCTGACGCCGCCGCAGCGCTCGGTGGTGGACGTGATCCGCCACAATACGCAGCGACTGCTCGCGCGTATCGAGGGCCTGCTCGCCAGCGACCGCCCGCACCCGGCCGCCGCCGCGCAGGCCGAGTCGGTGGGCCGCGTGGACCTGGCGGCGGTGGTGCGCAACGTGCTGGAAGACCACGCGCTGGCGCTGGCGCACCGGCGGATGGTGCTTGCGGTGGACGCTGCGCCGGCGGCCGTGGCCGGCGACGCCGAGGGGCTGCGCGTGGTGATCGACAACCTGGTGTCCAACGCCATCAAGTTCTCGCCGCCCGGCGGCCGGCTCCAGTTGCGGATGGATGTGCAACCCGAGGAAGTGCACTTGAGCGTGATCGACAGCGGCCCCGGCATCGCACCCGGCGAGGAGGAGCGCATCTTCGACCCCGCGGTGCGCGGCACCGCCGCGCAGTCGAGCGGCGCCCCCGGCAGCGGCCACGGACTGGCGATTGCGCGCGAGCTGGTGCAGGCGCACGGCGGCCGGCTGCGGGTGGTCGAGGCGGGCCGGCACGGCGGAGCGCACTTCGAGCTCAGCCTGCCGCGGCTGCCGGAGGCGGGCCATGCAGCCTGACCCGCTCGGCGGGCGGCGCGCGCCGGCCGGGTGGCGCGGCGTGCCGTGCGCCGGCGGCATCGCCGCGGCCGTGCTGCTGGCCGGCTGCGCCGCGCGGCCGCTGCCGCCGTGGGAGCCGCCCCGCATCAGCGCGCCGACGGTGGCCGCACCGGTGCCGGCGGCGCCACCGCTGGCGTTGCCGCCGGCGCTGCCCATGGCGCCGCTGCTGGCGCGCCTGCCCACGCTGACCGCCGACGAACTGGCCGCCGAAACCAACCGGCTGCTGCGCGACGGCAGCCCGCAGGCGCGGCTGCAGCAGGCGCTGCTGCTCACCGCCCCCAACAACCCGCTGCGCGACGAGTTGCGCGCCCGGCAGCAGCTCGAAGACCTGGCGCAGCTCGACTCGACGCCGGCCGGCGTGCGCGACGGCGCCGCGCTGGCGCTGCTGTGGCTGGACGAGCAGCGCCGCGGCAGCGAGGAGCGGCGCCGCGCGCAGTCGCGCGCGCGCGAGGACGAGCTGCGCATCACGACGCTGGAGACGCGGCTGCGCGAGCTGGAACGGCGCGCCCTCGACGCCGAGAAGAAGCTCGAGGCGCTGCGCGCCATCGAGCGCGAGCTGTCCGGCCGCAGCTCGCGCGCCCCGTAGTTGGCCCAGTAGCCCGTCGACTAGCCCGTCGACTAGCCCGTCGATTAGCCCGTCGATTCGCCCGTCGATTCGCGCGCCCAGTCGTTCGCCCAGCAGCTCGCCCGGTAGCTTGCCCAATAGCCCGCCCAATAGCCCGCCCAACAGGCCGCCATGACCGCCCGCCCTGCATCCCTGACCGACGGCCGCCCCTGCGTACTGGTGGTCGACGACGACGAATCGCTGCTGACGCTGATCGCGATGCGGCTCGACGCCTCGGGCTTTGCCACCGTGACCGCGCGCAACTCGGCCGAGGCGCTGGGGCGCCTGCAGGCCACGCGGCCGCAACTGGCGATCGTCGACCTGCGGCTGCAGCCCGAGGCCGCGGAGCCCGCAGCCGACGCCAGCCCGCCGGCGGGCCAGCCCGCGGCGAACGAGCACCCCGGCGAGCACAGCGACGAGCACGTGAGCGGCCTGGCGCTGGCACGGCGCATGCGCCAGCTCGAGCCGCTGCTGCCGGTCGTGATCCTGACCGCGCATGGTTCGATCCCCGACGCGGTGGCGGCCACGCGCGAGGGCATTGCCGCTTTCCTCACCAAGCCGTTCGACGGCCGCGCGCTGGTGGAGGAGGTCAAGCGGCTGCTGGCCGAGCGGCCGGCGCCGCGGCCGGCGGCCGACGACTGGCGCGCCCGGATCATCACGCGCAACCGCGCCATGCTGGCGCTGATCGACGAGCTGGCGCGCATCGCCCGCCACGACGCCACCGTGCTGGTGGTGGGCCCGTCGGGCAGCGGCAAGGAACTGATCGCGCGCGCCATCCACGAAGCCAGCCCGCGCGCCGGCCGTCCCTTCGTGGCGATCAACTGCGCGGCGCTGCCCGAGCAGTTGCTCGAAAGCGAGCTGTTTGGCCACGTGCGCGGCGCCTTCAGCGGCGCCGTCAGCGAGAACCCGGGCCTGTTTCGCACTGCGCAGGGCGGCACGGTGCTGCTCGACGAGATCGGCGACATGCCGCTGCCGCTGCAGGCCAAGATGCTGCGCGTGCTGCAGGAGCGCCGCGTGCGGCCGGTGGGCGGCACGCGCGAGCTGGAGGTGGACGTGCGCGTGGTCGCGGCCACCCACCGCGACCTGACGCAGCAGCTCAAGGATGGCCTGTTCCGCGAGGACCTGTTCTATCGGCTCAACGTGGTGCGGCTGTCGGTGCCGCCGCTGGACAGCCGGCGTGAGGACATTCCGCTGCTGGCGCAGCACTTTCTGGCGCAGATCGCCGCCCGCTACAAGAGCCCGGCGCGCGCCTTTGCGCCCGATGCGCTGGAGCGGCTCAATCACGCCCGCTGGCCGGGCAACGTGCGGCAGCTGTACAACGTGGTCGAGCAGTGCGTGGTGATCGCCGACGGGCCGATCATCGCCGCCCACCTGATCGACCGCGCGCTGCTCGCCTCGCCGGCGGGGCAGCACGGCGCCAGCGGCATCCTGTCGCTGGCCGAGGCGCGCGCGCAGTTCGAGCGCGAGTACCTGGTGCAACTGCTCAAGCTCACCGGCGGCAACGTGTCGCAGGCGGCGCGCATCGCCCGGCGCAACCGCACCGAGTTCTACCGGCTGATCGAGCGCCACGGTCTGCACAGCGACCTGTTCCGGTAGCGCCGGCAGCCCGGCCCGGCCCCGGCGCCGCTGCGTCCGCCGGGCCGGCCGGCGGGTGCGCGGGCATCGGTTAGGCTTGCTCCCATGAACCAGCGCAACCGCTTTCCCGCGCGCCGGCGCTTTCTCAAGCAGTCGGCGGCCCTGTCGGCCTCCGCCTCGCTGGCGGCGCCGGCGGCCGTGCTGGCCCAGGTGGGCCCGGGCCAGCAGACGGGTCTGCAGACGGGCCTGCAGATCGGCCTGCTGCACGACGTCGGCGGCGCGCTGGGCGATGCGGCGCTTGGCCGCAACGGGCGTGCGGCGGCCCTGCTCGCGCTGCGCGCGGCCAGCCGCAGCGGTGCCGCGATCGAGCCGGTGCTCGGCGATGGCGTGCGGCAAGCGGCTGCCATGCAGGCCCGCGGCATCGGTGTGCTCGTGCTGCAGGCACCGGCGGCGGTCTGCGCGCAGGCGCTGGAGCAGTTGCCGCCCGCCGTATCGGCCTGGGTGCTGACGCCGGCGGCGCTCGCGGCGGCGCCGGCCGACGACACGCTGCACGGCCTGGCCGGGCGCACCGCGCCGGAGCAGCGCCCGGCCGTGCTGTCGAGCTATGCGGCGGTGCGGGTGGCGGCGCTGGCGCTGCGGCAGGCGCAGGAGCGGCCGCTGGCGGGCGTGCTGCCGGAGGCGCTGCCGGGCCTGCTGCCGGCCCACGGCGCGCAGCGGCTGACGCCCGCCGAACTGGCGGCCCGGCGCGGGCTGCAAACCCTGATCGTCGTGGCCGCCTGACCGGGCCGGGGGCGAGCCGGCGTGTCTGCCTTGATCGCGCGGGACGCCCCTGGCTGCATAGCCGGCGCGTGCGGTGGCCCGGGCCGCGGCGGCGGCCGGCGCCGGGTGCGGCGCGCATCGGGCCGCGCCCTGAGCGGCCGCGCGCACGGCGGCGCGCGTTCACACCCCTGAGCGAGGTGGCGCCGATGCGGCCGTGGTGGCTGACCCTCGCGCTGTCGTTGTCGCTGCCGCTGCCGCTGGCCGGGCTGCCGGCCGCCGCGCCGGCGCAGGAGCGCAGCACCACCGCGGACGTGATCGCGCTGACGGTGTGCGTGATCGATGCCGACCTGCGCCTGGCCGCGCTGGCGCAACTGGCGCGCGGTGCGGCCCGCGAGGCGGCCATCGAGGCGATCGGCGCGCAGATGCCCGACCCTGTGTACCGCGCGCAGGCCGAGCGGCGCGTCGACGAGGTTTATCGTGCCCGTCCGCCGGCGCCGCGGCCGTACGTGGCCGAGCGCCTGCAGCAGTGCGCGAGCAAAGCCGCGGTGCGCGTGAACGCGGCGGCGGCCGACGGCTGCTACCAGCTCACGCGCTTTGCCAACGACTTTTTTGCCGCGCGCGCCCAGCAGGTGCCGCTGGAGAAGACAGTGGCCAGCCTGCGCGAACTGGCGGCCGCGCAGGGCTTCGGCCCCGAGGCCGAAACGCGCCTGGCCCGGCTGGCGGCCAGCGTCTACGGCACCACGGTCGCGCCGCCCGAGTTCCGTGCAGGGCTGTTCTTTCACTGCGTGCTGCCGGGGCGCGGGCTGCGCTGAGGAGATCCGGATGAAGCTGCCCCTGAACCGGCTCAGTGCCGTGACCCTGGTCCGCATGATCGCCGCCGGCGAGTGCTCGCCGGAGAGCGTGACGCGCTCGTTTCTCGACGCGATCGCCGAGCACGAGCCGACGGTGCAGGCTTATGCGTGGTTCGACGCCGACGGCGCGCTGGCCACCGCGCGCGCGCTGCACCTTTCGGCGCGGCGCGGGCCGCTGCACGGGCTGCCGGTGGCGGTCAAGGACAACATCGACACGGCCGATGCGCCGAGCGCCTACGGGTCGGTCATCTACAGCGGCCACCGGCCGCAGACCGACGCGGCCTGCGTGGCGCTGCTGAAGGACGCGGGCGCCTTCGTGCTCGGCAAGACCGTGCTGGCGGAATTCGCCAACTTCACGCCGGGGCCGACCCGCAACCCGCATGCGTCGGCGCACACGCCGGGCGGCTCCTCCAGCGGCAGCGCGGCGGCGGTGGCGGCGCACATGGCGCCGCTGGCGCTGGGCACGCAGACCGCCGGCTCGGTGATCCGTCCGGCGGCCTTCTGCGGCGTGGTCGGCTACAAGCCGTCGCCGCGCCAGATTCCGCGTGCCGGCGTGAAGCCCAACTCGGACACGCTCGACGAGGTGGGTCTGTTCACGCGCAGCGTCGAGGACGCCGCCTTTGCCGCTGCGGTGCTGGCGGTCCGGCCGGCCTGGCGCGAGCTGCCCGAGCAGGGCGCAGGCGGTGCCGCACCGGCGCTGGGCAGCGTGACGACACCGCAGCAGCACCTGGCGAGCGCGGCGGCGCTGGCGGCACTCGAGCGCGCCGTGCAGCGCCTGGCGCAGCAGGGCGCGCGTGTGGCCGAGATCACCTGGCCGCGCGTGTTCGACGGGCTGTTCGAGGCGCAGCGCGTGGTGCAGTCGTTCGAGACCGCCCGCGCGCTCGCTCCGGAATACGCGTACCGGCGCCCGCAACTGTCGCCGCGGCTGGTGGAGATCATCGAGCAGGGGCGCAGCACGCCGGTGGAGCAGTACGCGGCGGCCCTGCAACTGGGCCGCGGCTGCGTGGCGGCGATCGACGGTCTGTTCGGCGCGGCCGAGGTGCTGCTCACGCTGAGCGCGCCGGGCCAGGCCCCGGCCGGCCTGGCGTCCACCGGCGACCCGGTGTTCAACCGCCCGTGGCAATTGCTCGGCTGCCCGATGATCAACCTGCCGGTGCCGCGCGCGCTGGCCCAGGGCGACCGCGGCCTGCCCCTGGGGCTGACCCTGGTGGCGCGGCCGGGCGACGAGACGCGGCTGTGGGCAGCGGCGGGGTGGATCGAGGCGCGGCTGGGGGCAGACGGCTGACCCGGCGGCCCGGCCCGGCCGACCTGCTCAGGCGGCGGGGGCCAGCGGCGGCAGCGGGCGCGGCTTGCGGTCGCTGCCGGTGGCTACGTAGACGAGGGTCGCCTCGGTGACCTTCACCACCTCGGTCTCCAGGCGCATGCGCTCGGCGTAGACCTCGACCTCGACCGTCACGCTGGTGGTGCCGGTCTTGATCACGCGCGCGTGGAAGCTCAGCAGGTCGCCGACGAACACCGGGTTCTTGAACAGGAAGCTGGTCACCGCGATAGTGGCCACGCGGCCGTTGGCGCGGCGCGCCGCCGGGATCGCGCCGGCGATGTCCACCTGCGCCATGATCCAGCCGCCGAACACGTCGCCGTGGATGTTGGCGTCGGCCGGCATCGGCATCACGCGCAGCACCGGCTTGTCTTGCGGCAGGGTCACGGGATTCATCGCGGGTCTCCTGGCACGCGGCGGACAAACATGCGCCACGATAAGCTAACGCGATGCGAGGCATGAGAGCCGTCGGCCACAGTCCGTCGCCGCCGCCGGTCGCCGGCGCGGCGGGCGCCGACTGGAGCGTGCTGGCCACGCTGCTGCCCTACCTGTGGGAGTACAAGGGCCGGGTCCTGTTCGCGATCGCCTGCCTGGTGGCGGCCAAGCTGGCGGTGGTGGCGGTGCCGGTGCTGCTCAAGCACATCGTCGACGCCTTTGCCGCCGCGCCGACCCTGGAGGCGCGCACCCTGGTGGCGGTGCCGGTGCTGCTGATCGCGGCCTACGGGGTGCTGCGGCTGTCCAACTCGGTGTTCACCGAGCTGCGCGAGTTCTTCTTCGCCAAGGTGACGCAGGCGTCGGTGCGCAAGATCGCGCTGCGCACCTTCCGCCACCTGCACTCTCTGTCGCTGCGCTTCCACCTGGAGCGGCGCACCGGCGCGGTGACGCGCGAGATCGACCACGGCATCCGCGGCATCTCTTCGCTGATCAGCTTCACGCTGTACTCGATCCTGCCGACGCTGGTGGAGCTCACCCTGGTGCTGGGCTATCTGCTGCTCAACTACGAGATCTGGTTCGCGGCGATCGTGGCCGTCAGCCTCGTGGTCTACGTCGGCTTCACCTTCGCCGTGACCAACTGGCGCACGCGCTTTCGGCGCGAGATGAACGAGCTCGACGCCAAGGCCAGCAGCCGTGCGGTCGACAGCCTGCTGAACTTCGAGACGGTCAAGTACTTCAACAACGAGCGCTTCGAGGCCGAGCGCTACGACGGCACGCTGGCGCAGCAGGAACACGCCGCGATCCGCAGCCAGCAGTCGCTCAACCTGCTCAATGCCGGCCAGCAGGCCATCATCGCGGTGGCGCTGACGCTGATGCTGTGGCGCGCCGCGCTCGGCGTGGCCGAGGGCCGCATGACGGTGGGCGACCTGGTGCTGGTCAACGCCTTCATGCTGCAGCTTTACGTGCCGCTCAATTTCCTCGGCGTGATTTATCGCGAGATCAAGCAGGCGCTGACCGACATGGACCGGATGTTCCGGCTCATGCAGGAGCATCGCGAGGTGGACGACGCGCCGGGCGCGCCGCCGCTGCGGCTGTCCGGCGGCGAAATTCGCTTCGAGTCGGTGGACTTCGGCTACGACCCGCGGCGCCGGGTGCTGCACGAGGTGAGCTTCACGGTGCCGGCCGGCACCACCACCGCCGTGGTGGGGGCCACCGGTTCGGGCAAGAGCACGCTGGCGCGGCTCATCTTCCGCTTCTACGACGTGCAGGGCGGGCGCGTGCTGATCGACGGCCAGGACGTGCGCAACGTCACGCAGGCGAGCCTGCGCGCGGCCATCGGCATCGTGCCGCAGGACACGGTGCTGTTCAACGACAGCATCGAGTACAACATCGCCTACGGTCGGCCGGGCGCCAGCCGCGCCGAGGTGGAGGCGGCCGCGCGCAGCGCGCACATCCACGACTTCATCGCGCGGCTGCCCGATGGCTACGCCACCCAGGTCGGCGAGCGCGGACTGAAGCTGTCGGGCGGCGAGAAGCAGCGCGTGGCCATTGCCCGCACGCTGCTGAAGAACCCCGCGATCCTGATCTTCGACGAGGCCACCAGCGCGCTGGATTCGCGCACCGAGCGCGATATTCAGCACGAACTGGAGGTGATCGCCGCGCAGCGCACCACGCTGGTGATTGCGCACCGCCTGTCGACCATCGTCAACGCCGACCAGATCCTGGTGCTGGATCACGGTCGCATCGTCGAGCGCGGCAGCCACGACGAGCTGCTGGCCCGGCCCGATGGGCACTACGCCCGCCTGTGGGCGGTGCAGCAGCGGGAGCGTGAACCGGCCGCGACCGGAGCGGCCTGGCCTGTGAGCCTGTGAAAAAGGTCGTCGCGCGCGGCCTGCGGCCGCGCCGAGCAGCGGACCCGTACAGAGTGGTGCGGCGAGCAGCGCAGGCGCGAGGTCGGCCCGCGCAGTGGTCCTTTTCACGGGCTCTGTGTCGAGGCGGCGGGCCGGTCCTCGCGCACTCGGCCTCGGGCGACGCACTGCCGGAGTGCGGCTATCCTGGCGCATCTCACCGTCCGTCTGCGCCAGCCATGATCCGTTACGTGCGCCCGTTGCTCGCTCCGCTGGTTGCGGTTGTGCTGATGCATTCGCCCGTGCTGGCGCAGGCACCCGCCGCGCAACCGGCCGCCGCGGCCGCACCGGTGCCGCCCACCCTGCAGAAGATCCGCGCGAGCGGCGTGATCGTGCTGGCGCACCGCGAGGCCTCGGTGCCGTTTTCCTACCTGGATGCCAACCAGCGGCCGATCGGCTATGCACTGGAATTGTGCGAGCAGGTGGTCGATGCGGTGCGGCGCGAGCTGAAACTGCCCAATCTGCGCACCGAGTACCTGCGGGTGAGCGCGGCCGAGCGCATCCCGAGCCTGCTTTCCGGGCGCGCCGACCTGGAGTGCGGCAACACCACCAACACCGCCGAGCGCCGCAAGCAGGTGGCTTTCACGATGACGCACTTCTTCGCCTTCGGCCGCCTGCTGGTGCGCAGCGACTCCCGGGTGCAGCGGCTGATCGACCTGTGGGGGCAGGCCATCGTGGTCAACCGCGGCTCGACCCATGCGCGCGAGCTGGCCGCGCGGATCGAGCGCACCGGCTTCGTGGCGCGGGTGGTCGAGGCGCAGGACGCCGCGGAGGCATTTGCGCTGCTGCAGCAAGGCAAGGTGCAGGCTTACCTGCACGACGACATCGTGCTGGCGGCGCTGCGTGCCAACAGCGAGCGGCCCGAGGACTGGCGGCTGGCGGCGGAAACGACCTCGGTCGAACCCCTGGCGATCATGCTGCGGCGTGATGACCCGGAGTTCAAGCGCCTAGTCGACACGACGATCGGGCGCTACATGGTCGACGGCCGGATCCAGTCCCTGTGGCGGCGCTGGTTCGAGTCGCCGATCCCGCCCGGCAACCGCACGCTGGGTGTGCCGATGAGCGCACTGATGCGCGACCAGGCGCGTTTCCCGATTGCCGACGACAGCGTTCGCTGAAGCGCGGCGTTGCAAGGCGAGGGTTTTTCCTTATTCGGCCCGCGATCGGGCGGCCGCGGTTGTGTCGGTGCAACGTCGTGGCATGGTCCGTGCGTGCAGGGCGGTGATAGAGTGTCCCAGCCTCAGGGACCGGACACTCCGGCCACATGACAACAACGAGGGGCCGGCGAATTGCCGTACTGGATCTTTCAGGAGAACCTGCATGAATAAGTTCGTTAGCAAACTGCTCGTCGGCGGGGCCATTGCCGCCGGCGCCATGACCGCCCTGCCGGCGCACGCCGGCAAGGTGCTGGACGCCATCAAGCAGCGCGGCCAGCTCGTCTGCGGCGTCAATACCGGTCTGGCCGGCTTTTCCGCGGCCGACAGCCAGGGCAACTGGAGCGGTCTGGACGTTGACGTCTGCCGTGCCATTGCCGCGGCCATCCTGGGTGACGCGACCAAGGTGCGCTGGGTGCCGCTGAACGCGCAGCAGCGCTTCACGGCGCTGGCCGCGGGCGAGATCGACGTGCTGTCGCGCAACTCCACCTGGACACTGACCCGCGATGCCTCGCTCGGCCTGTCGTTTGCGGCCATCACCTACTACGACGGCCAGGGCTTCATGGTGCCGGCCAAGAGCAAGATCCGCAGCGCCAAGCAGTTGAAGGGTGCGACCGTCTGCGTGCAGTCGGGCACCACCACCGAGAAGAACCTGACCGACTACGCGCGCGCCAACAACCTTGGCATCAAGCCGGTCGTGTTCGAGAAGGTCGAGGCTGCCACCGGCGCCTACTTCGCCGGACGCTGCCAGGCCTACACGACCGACGCCTCGGGTCTGGCCTCGGTGCGCAACCGCGAGGCCAAGAACCCCGCCGACCACATCATCCTGCCGGAGCTCATCTCCAAGGAGCCGCTGGGCCTGTTCGTGCGCCGTGGCGACGACGAGCTGTTCCAGATCGCCCGCTGGGTGTTCTTCGGCCTGCTGGAGGCCGAGGAGTACGGCGTGACCCAGGCCAATGCCGACAAGCTGCGTGCCGAGAGCCAGGACCCGGTGGTGCAGCGTCTGCTGGGCGCCGACAAGGCCGAGGACATGGGCAAGCTGCTGGGCCTGGAGCGCACGTTCATGCTCAGCGCCATCAAGGCGGTCGGCAACTACGGCGAGATCTTCGAGCGCAACGTCGGCACCAAGACTGCCATTGGCCTGCCGCGCGGCAGCAACAACCTGTGGAATCAGGGCGGGCTGATGTACGCGCCGCCGTTCCGCTAGGCATCTGAGGTGTGACCCACGGCCCGCGGCCTTGCCGCGGGCCGTGCCGCCTTGGCCCCCCGGCCGAGGCGTCTGACCGCAGCGTCCTGGCGCCAGCCGCGCGTCCAGGGCGCTGCCGTCAGAACGAGAACCTCCCCGCATCACCGAGGGATCGCCCCCGATGGCCGCTGCCCCGTCTACCGCCCCGCCCCGCCAGCCGCCGCGCAAGCGCGACTGGTCGTGGCGCAGCCAGGCCTTCCGCGGACTGGTCTACCAGGTGCTCGCCTTCGCGGCGATCGGCCTGCTGGTGTGGTTCCTCGCGCACAACACGCTCGAGAACATGCGCGCGCGCGGCATTCAGTCGGGCTTCGGCTTCCTCGCCCAGCCGGCCGGCTTCGACATCGGCGAGATGCTGATCCGCTACGAGTCGATCGACCCGTACTGGAAAGCCTTCCTGGTGGGCGTGCTCAACACGCTGCGGGTGGCCATCGTCGGCATCGTGCTGACCACGCTCATCGGCACGCTGGTGGGCATCGGCCGGTTTTCCCACAACGCGCTGGTGCGCGGCCTGTGCTACGGCTACGTGGAGCTGTTCCGCAACGTGCCGGTGCTGCTGCAACTGCTGATGTGGTACCTGTTCCTGACCCAGGTGCTGCCGGCCACCTACGAGGCGTGGAACGTCCTGAACCTGTTTTTCCTGAGCAAGGGCGGGGTGGCGATCCCGGCGCCGGTGTGGGGACTGGGGCAGGGGCTGGCCGCCGTCGGCGCGGTGATCGGCCTCGGGGCGGCTGCGCTGTACCGCCAGTGGGCCACCCGCCGCTTCGAGGCCACCGGGCAGCCGCTGCCGACCTTCTGGCCGAGCGTGGGCATCGTGCTGGGCATGGCGCTGCTGGGTTGGGTCCTCGGCGGCGCGCCCACGGCGTGGAACCTGCCCCGGCAGGGCGACATCATGGTCGAGGGCGGCATGGCCGCCACGCCCGAGTTTCTCGCCGTGCTCTTCGGTCTGGTGTTCTACACGGCCGCCTTCGTGGCCGAGGTGGTGCGTGCCGGCATTGCCGCCGTGCCGCACGGCCAGACCGAGGCGGCCGGCAGCCTGGGCCTGTCCAAGGGCCAGGCGATGCGGCTGGTGATCCTGCCGCAGGCGCTGCGCGTGATCATCCCGCCGATGACCAACCAGTACCTGAACCTGACCAAGAACTCGTCGCTGGCGGTGGCCATCGGCTACCCCGACGTGGTCTCCATCACCAACACCGCAATCAACCAGACCGGCCGCGCGGTCGAGTGCATCGCCATCATCATGCTCGTGTACCTGACGACCTCGCTGTCCACCAGCGGGTTCATGAACTGGTACAACAAGCGGGCAGCCATTAAAGAAAGGTAAGCCGTGGCTGCCACCTTCGACCCCATCGCGCCGCGCCCGGCGCCGATCAAGACCGAGGGCCTGCTGCCCTGGCTGCGGTCCAATCTGTTCGGCAACTGGCAAAGCAGCGTCACTACCGTGGTGCTGCTGGGCCTGGCGCTGTGGTACTTGCCGGGCTTCCTGAACTGGGCGGTGTTCTCGGCCGTGCTGCAGCCCAACGCCGAGACCTGCTCGGCGGCGCGCGGCGTCGGCGCCTGCTGGGGCGCCATCGCCGAGAAGTACCGGCTGGTGATCTTCGGCCGCTACCCGTTCGACGAGCAGTGGCGGCCGCTCGTGGCCACCGCGATCATGGTGGCGATGCTGGTGGCCAGTTGCATGCGGCCGTTGTGGAGCAAGTGGCTGATCGTTGCCTGGGCCATGGTGCTGGCGGTGTTCTTCGTGCTCATGGGCGGCGGCTGGTTCGGCCTGACCGAAGTCGGCACCGACCTGTGGGGCGGCCTGCCGCTGACGATCATGCTGTCCACCCTGTCGATCGCGCTGGCCTTTCCGCTGGCGATCCTGGTGGCGCTGGGGCGGCGCTCCGACCTGCCGGGCATCCGTACCATCTGCACCGTGTACGTGGAGCTGATCCGCGGCGTGCCGCTGATCTCGGTGCTGTTCATGGCGAGCTTCATGTTTCCGCTGTTCATGCCGCACGGCGTGACCATCGACGTGCTGCTGCGGGTGCTGGTGGGCATCACCCTGTTTGCGGCGGCCTACATGGCCGAGGTGATCCGCGGCGGCCTGCAGGCCATCCCCAAGGGCCAGGTGGAGGCGGCGCAGTCGCTCGGCCTGACCTACTGGCAGACCCAGCGCAAGATCGTCTTGCCGCAGGCGCTGGCCATGGTGGTGCCGGGCGTGATGAACAACTTCATCTCGATCTTCAAGGACACCTCGCTCGTGACCATCGTGTCGCTGTACGAGCTGACCGGCGCCACCGGGCTGGCCTTCAACTCGGACGCCGACTGGCGGCCGTACATCATCGAGGCCTACCTCTTCATCACCGCCGTCTATTTCGTTTTCTGCTTCGCGATGTCGCGCTACTCGCTGTGGGTCGAGCAGCAGCTCAACCGCAGCCGCACGCGATGAGCGTGGCGCCGAATCCTTCCCGCCTGGCTGGGGGAGCACGAGGGGGCCGGCCCAGCCCCCTCGTTCTCCATGACCCGTGGGGGCGTTTGCAATCTGGGCTGCTGAGCCACGATTGCGCAGCGGTACCGTTTGAACATGCGAGGCCTGTATGAGTGCTGCCGCCCAGATTGCGAACGACCCCATCATCCGCTTCGAGAAGGTCAACAAGTGGTACGGCAACAACTTCCACGTCCTGCGCGACATCAACCTGAACGTCGCCCGCGGTGAGCGCATCGTCATCTGCGGGCCGTCGGGCTCCGGCAAGTCGACGCTGATCCGCTGCGTCAACCGGCTGGAGGAACACCAGGAGGGCCACATCGTGGTCGACGGCACCGAGCTGACCGACGACATCAAGGCCGTCGAGCAGGTGCGCCGCGAAGTGGGCATGGTGTTCCAGCAGTTCAACCTGTTTCCGCACCTGACGGTGCTGGAGAATCTGACGCTGTCGCCGATGTGGGTCGGCAAGATGCCCAAGCGCGACGCCGAAGAGCGCGCGATGCAGCAACTCAAGCGCGTGCGCATTGCCGAGCAGGCGGGCAAGTACCCGCTGCAGTTGTCCGGCGGCCAGCAGCAGCGCGTGGCCATCGCCCGCGCGCTGTGCCTGACGCCCAAGATCATGCTGTTCGACGAGCCCACCTCCGCGCTCGACCCGGAGATGATCAAGGAGGTGCTCGACGTGATGATCGAGCTGGCCCGCGGCGGCATCACCATGCTGTGCGTGACGCACGAGATGGGCTTTGCCAAGGCGGTGGCCGACCGCGTGATCTTCATGGACCAGGGCCAGATCGTCGAAGAAAACACGCCCGCCGAGTTCTTCAACAACCCGAAGAGCGAGCGGACCAAGGACTTCCTGTCCAAGATTCTTGGGCATTAGGGTGGTTCGCTTCGCGTGTGCGCGACCGCTGCGCGGTCGCACGTGCACGCGAAGCGCCAGGAAGTGAGGCTGCGGCCCGGCAGAGCCGGGTCCTCGCCTGAAGGTCGCCGCTGCCGCGATGCTCCGCAGCGACGGCCCGGCCGACCCCGCGACGCTACGCGTCGCTTGGGGCGGCCTCTCAATTGCCGCCAGCAGCCGCCTTCGTGGAGGGGTGTCATCCCCAAGAAAGCGGGGATCCAGTGTCCTTCCCACCGCCTGATCAGCGCTCGGCGCCGCGGGCGCGCTGCGGGGTGCCTCGCGCAGCGACGTCAGGCGGCGGGCGTGCCGATTCGAGTGTCGGCGGGCCTGCGCCGAAAGCACTGCAAAGCTGCGCTCGAACAGTGCGCATTACGGTCGATCGAAGCCGCTGGCCCGCAAGGCGCTCCCGCGGACCCGGTGCGCCCGCCGCCGATGGGAGCGGAACCGAGGGTCCCCGCAGCGCGCCCGTGGCGCAAGGGACTGCCCGCCGGCCGGAAGCCGCCGACCCGCAGCACGCCCGTGGCGCAAGGGACTCCGCGATCCGCAGCGCCCGCGCAGCAAGAGACCTTCGCGCCGCTGTTTCTCGCGTCACCCGCGACTGACACCAACGCAACGCCCTCGCATCACTGCGTACGCCGCAGGGTCGTTTCCCCCATAATCCGCGGCTTTGCCGTTTGCGCCGCCGCCCGGCGCGTCTTCCATGTCGTCTGCTTCTGCTGCACCGGCCGCGCTCGGCCGCTCCGCGATCCTGCCCTATGCCGGCACGATCTTCCTGTCGGCCTTTCTGCTGTTTCTGGTGCAGCCGATCATCGCCAAGCAGATCCTGCCGTGGTTCGGCGGCTCGGCGGCGGTGTGGACCACCTGCCTGGTGTTTTTCCAGAGCACGCTGCTGGCCGGCTACGCCTATGCGGACCTCACGCAGCGGCTCGGCCTGAAGCGGCAGACCTACGTGCACATCGGCCTGCTCACGCTGTCGCTGCTGACCCTGCCGATCCTGGCCAGCGAGGCGTGGAAGCCGCAGGGCGACGAGGAGCCGATCGCGCGCATATTGCTGCTGCTCACGGTCACCATCGGCCTGCCGTACTTCCTGCTGTCGACCACCACGCCGCTGCTGCAGGCCTGGTTCGTGCGGCGCTTCCACGCCGCGGTGCCGTATCGCCTGTTTGCGCTGTCCAACTTTGCCTCGCTGCTGGCGCTGCTCGGCTTCCCGGTGCTGTTCGAGCCGGTGCTCGACCTGAAGGAGCTGGGCTGGGGCTGGTCGGCGGTCTACACGCTGTTCGTCGTGCTGTGCGCGGCCACCGGCCTGGCCTCGGTACGGCTGGCGGCGCGCGCCGAGGACGAGCGGGCCAACGGCGGCAGCACCACGGAGGCGCCGCCGCCGACGCTCGGCACCCAGCTGCTGTGGCTGGCGTTGTCGGGCATGGGTTCGGTGATGTTGCTGGCCGTCAGCAACCACGTCACCCAGAACATCGCGAGCGTGCCGTTCATGTGGGTGGTGCCGCTGTCGCTGTATCTGATCACCTTCATCCTGTGCTTCGATCATCCGCGCTGGTACGTGCGCCCGCTGTTCGTGGCGCTGCTGCTGGCGCTGCTGCCTTGGATGGCGTTCAAGATCCCGTCGCTGGAGCTGAAGCTGTCGCTGGCGACCTATCTGGGCGGCCTGTTCGTCGCCTGCATGTTCTGTCACGGCGAACTGGCGCGGCTGAAGCCCGACCCGCGTCACCTCACGCGCTTCTACCTGATGATGTCGGTCGGCGGCGCGCTCGGCGCGGTGCTGGTGGCCATCGTTGCGCCCAACACGCTCGAGGGCTACTTCGAGTTGAACATCACGCTCGGCCTGCTGGCGCTGCTGCTGGTGATGCGAACCAGCGGCCTGTGGGCGGTGGCAGCCCTCGTGGCGCTGGTGCCCACCGTCTACTTCTCCTACACCGGGGCCAAGGAGTACGCGGCGGGCATGCGCACCATGGAGCGCGACTTCTACGGCGTGGTGCGCACGCGCGACCGCACGGTCAACGGCGTCACCTACCGCGCGATGTACCACGGCGGCATCATCCACGGCGGCCAGTTGCAGGGCGCGCAGTTCAAGAACGTGCCGAGCGACTACTTCGGCCCCGGCTCGGGCTACGGCCGTCTGTTCACGGCGCTGAACGAGCGGCGGCCGCAGCCGCGCTCGGTGGGCATCATCGGCCTGGGCGCCGGCGTGGTGGCGGCCTACGGGCGCGCCGGCGACGAGGTCGTGTTCTACGAGATCAGCCCCAAGGTCGTCGACATCGAGAAGACGGAGTTCAGCTTCCTGCGCGACACGCCGGCCAAGGTGCCGCCGGTCATCCTCGGCGACGGTCGCCTGTCGCTGGAGCGCGAGGCGCCCCGCAACTACGACGTGCTGGGCATCGACGCCTTCTCGGGCGATTCGATCCCGATGCACCTGGTCACGCGCGAGGCGATGCAGCTTTATCTAAAGCACATCAAGCCCGACGGCGTGATCGTGTTCCAGGCCACCAACCGCTACATCGACCTCCTGCCGGTGATCGCCCGGCACGCGCGCGACCTCGGCCTGCATGCGGTGGTGGTGTCGGACTATCCCCCCTCCTCGATCGGCGCCGACTACTGGCTGAGCTCCACCGACCAGGTGCTGGTCACGCGCGACAAGGCGCTGCTCGAGCATCCGCGCATCAGGGAGGCCGCCAGCGAGGTCCGCGACCGGCCGGACCTACCCACCTTCACGGATTCGCACCACAACCTGTTCCGAATCTTGAAGTAGTTCGCTTCGCCTGTGTGCGACCGCTGCGCGGTCGCACGTGCACGCGAAGCGCCGGAAAGCCGGGAAGTGAGGCTGCGGGCGGGCGAAGCCCGCTCATCCCTGAAGATCGCCGCTGCCGCTCTGCTCCGCGGCGATGGCCCGGCCGAACCCGCGATGCTGCGCATCGCTTGGATCAGCCTCGCAACGGCTTGGCACCGCCGAGCTTCGTTGCTCGCTTGTCTGGGCGTCATCCCCGCGGAAGTGGGCATCCAAGTCTCTTCGAGCCTGCTGATGCAGCGCTCGGCGCCGCGGTCGTGCTGTGGGGTGCCTCGCGCAGCGACGTCAGGCGGCGGGCGTGCCGATTCGAGTGTCGGCGGGCCGGTCCGACCGCGATCGAAGCCGTGCTCGACCCACTTGAACAGCGCTTGTCGCAACCGCTGGCCCGCGAGGAGCGCCTGCGGACCCCGTGCGCCCGCCGCCGATGAGAGCGGAGTCGAGGTACCCCGCAGCGCGCCCGCGGCGCACGGGAGAAAGCGCGCCGTCGGCGCAGCGATTGGCGGCGGTCGGCGACGGCCCACACCCGCTATCCTCACCCCATGTCTGCATCGCCACCCCAGCGGCTGCTCGACAGCTTCCGCGCCGCGGTGGCTGCGGCGGATCCTTTGCGCATCGTCGGCGCGCACATGCCCCCGCGGCCGGCGGGTCGCGTGCTCGTCGTCGGTGCCGGCAAAGCTGCGGCCAGCATGGCGGCAGCGGTGGAAGCGGCCTGGCCGCAGGTCGCGCTGGATGGGCTGGTCATCACCCGCTATGGGCACGGCCTGCCAACGGCGCGCATCCGCGTCGTGGAGGCCGGCCATCCGGTGCCCGATGCAGCCGGTGCACAGGCTGCACAGGAAATCCTCGCGCGCACGCGCTCGCTGGCGACCGGCGACCTGCTGCTGGCACTGGTTTCCGGTGGCGGCTCAAGCCTGCTGTCGCTGCCCGCTGACGGTGTCGGCATGCCGGAGCTGAAAGCGGTGACGCGCGAGCTGCTGCGCTGCGGCGCGCCGATCCAGGAGATCAACGTGGTGCGCAAGCACCTGTCGTGTATCCAGGGCGGGCGGCTGGCTCTGGAGGCGACGGCCCGCGGCGCCACGGTGCTCGCGCTGGTGGTGTCCGACGTGACCGGCGATGACCCGGCCGACATCGCTTCGGGTCCCTGCGCCCCCGATCCGTCCACCTACGCCGACGCGCAGGCGATCCTGGCGCGCCATGGCTGTGCCGTGCCGCCTTCGGTGGCACAGCACCTGGCGCGCGGCGCTGCCGGCGCAGCCGAGGAGACGCCCAAGCCCGGCGATGCGCGCCTGGGCGGCGTGCGCAACGTCGTTATCGCCACCGCTCAGCGAAGTCTGCAGGCGGCAGCTGCCGTGTTCGAGGCGGCCGGCGTGCGCGCGGTGGTGCTGGGCGATACCGTGACCGGCGAGGCGCGCGAGGTCGCCAAGGTCTATGCGGCGTTGGTGCGACAGGTGCGCCAGCATGGTGCGCCCGGCACGTCCCTCGCGCCGCCAGTGGCCCTCATCAGCGGCGGCGAGTGCACGGTCACGCTGCCGCCCGGGGCGCAAGGTCGCGGCGGCCGCTGCAGTGAGTTCCTGCTGTCGCTCGCGCTGGAGCTGCACGGCGCGCCGGGGGTGGCGGCGCTGGCCGCCGACACCGACGGCATCGACGGCTCCGAGGACAACGCCGGAGCCTGGTGGAGCAGCGACGACGACGCGCAGACCGGCGCCGATGCAGCCGCCAAGGCGGCGCATCTGGCCCGGCACGACGCTTACGGCTGGTTTGCGGCCCGTGAGCGGCTGGTCGTGACCGGCCCGACGCGGACCAATGTCAACGACTATCGCGTGATCATGGTCCGCTGAGACTGCCGCCTGTGGCTCAGCGCTCCCACGGCGGCGCAGCCTGCGCATCGAGGCCGTACAGCGCCGCCGCGCGGCGCGCCAGCGCAGCGTCGATGGCCGACAGCGCCGCTACCGCGATCGCGTGCCGGTCGACCTCGAAGTGCCGCCGCAGGGCTACCCGCAGATCGCTGCGGCCGAAGCCGTCGGTGCCCAGCGCGATGAAGCGGTCGCGCACCCACGGGCGGATCAGGTCCGCCAGCGCACTGACGTAATCGCTCGCTGCCACCACCGGCACGCCGTTGGCGCCGAGCTGCTGCTCGACCCAGGCGCTGCCGCGCGGCTGGCCCAGGCGGCGCTGCCGCTCCAGCGCCATCGCCTCGCGTCGCAGCTCGGTGTAGCTGGTGGCCGAGTACACGTCGGCGGGGATGCCGAACTCCGCCTCCAGCAGCTCGGCCGCGGCCAGCGCCTCGCGCACGATGGTGCCGCTGCCGAGCAGCCGCACGCGGGCGGCCCCGCGGGCCGACGGCCGCAGGCAGTACAGGCCGCGCAGGATGCCCTCGGTCAGCTCGGGGCCGGACACGACACCCGCGTCACCGGTCTGCGCCGCAGGGGAGCCGGCCGCGGCCGGATCGGCTGGATCGCCTGGATTGGCCGGATCGGCCGCAGCCGCCGGAGCAACCGCCGCACCCCGAGCAACCGCAGCGCCCGCGGCGCCACGCCCCCCCGCCCGCATCCACGGCGCCGACGGCTGCGCGTAGCTCTCGTTCATCACCGTGACGTAATAGAAAACATCCTCCTGCGCGCCCAGCATGCGCTGCATGCCGTCGTGCACGATGGCCGCCAGCTCGTAGGCAAAGCAGGGGTCGTAGGCGCGGCAGTTGGGGTAGGTGCCGGCCACCAGATGGCTCGAGCCGTCCTGGTGCTGCAGCCCTTCGCCCGACAGCGTGGTGCGGCCGGCGGTGGCGCCGAAGAGAAAGCCGCGCGCGCGCGAGTCGGCCGCCGCCCAGATCGCATCGCCCACGCGCTGGAAGCCGAAGATCGAGTAGTAGATGTACATCGGCAGCAGGGCGATGCCGTGCGCGGCGTGGCTGGTGGCGGCGGCGGCCCAGCTCGCCAGCGCGCCGGCCTCGTTGATGCCCTCCTCGAGGATCTGGCCGTTGGCCGCCTCCCGGTAGTAGCTGACCTGGTCGGCGTCCTCCGGCTGGTACAACTGACCCACCGGCGAGTAGATGCCGATCTGGCGAAACAGGTCGGCCATGCCGAAGGTGCGCGCCTCATCGGCAATGATGGGCACGACGCGCGGCCCGACCACCTTGTCCTTCAGCAGGCCGGAGACCATGCGCACCAGCGCCATCGTGGTGCTCATCTCCTTGCCGTCGGCCTGCAGCGCAAAGCGCGCGTAGTCGGCCAGCGGCGGCGGCGCCAGCGCGGCGGCGGTGCTGGCGCGGGCCGGCAGATAGCCGCCGAGCTTGGCGCGCCGCGCGTGCAGGTACTTCATCTCGGGGCTGTCGGCCCCGGGTCGCACGAACTCGCAGGCTTCCACCTGTGCGTCCGACAGGGGCAGCGCAAAGCGGTCGCGAAACTGCATCAACTGCTGCGTGTCGAGCTTCTTCTGCTGATGCGTGGTCATGCGGCCCTGGCCGGCCGTGCCCATGCCGTAGCCCTTCTTGGTCTTGGCCAGGATCACGGTCGGCTGGCCGCGGTGGCGGCAGGCGTGCCAGTAGGCCGAGAAGATCTTCACCGGGTCGTGGCCGCCGCGGCGCAGCCGGTCGATGTCGTCGTCGGACAGGTGCGACACGAGCTGCTGCAGCTGCGGATTCTTGGCGAAGAAGTGCTCGCGGTTGAAGCGGCCGTCGGTGGCCGCCAGGGTCTGGAATTCGCCATCGACCGTCTCGTGCAGCGCGCGCAGCAGCAACTGGTGCGTGTCGCGCGCAAACAGCGGGTCCCAGTCCGAGCCCCACAGCACCTTGATGACGTTCCAGCCGGCGCCGGCAAACAGGCCCTCCAGCTCCTGGACGATCGAGCCGTTGCCGCGCACCGGGCCGTCGAGCCGCTGCAGGTTGCAGTTGACGACGAACACCAGGTTGTCGAGTCCCTCGCGCGCCGCAATGCTCAGGCCCGCCAGCGACTCCGGCTCGTCCATCTCGCCGTCGCCGACGAAGGCCCACACCTTGCGGCCTTCGGTGGCGGCCAGGCCGCGCTGCGCCAGGTACTTCATGAAGCGCGCCTGGTAGATGGCAAACAGCGGCCCCAGCCCCATCGAGCCGGTCGGGTACTGCCAGAAGTCCTTCATCAGCCAGGGATGCGGGTAGGACGACAGGCCGCGGCCGTCGGCCTCGCGCCGGTAGTGCGCCAGTTGCTCTTCGGTCAGGCGGCCTTCGAGGAAGGCGCGCGCGTACACGCCGGGCGCGGAGTGCGGCTGGAAGTACACCAGGTCGCCGCCGCCGTCGGCGGCACCGCGGAAGAAGTGGTTGAAGCCGACCTCGAACAGGTCGGCCGCCGAGGCGTAGCTGGCAATGTGGCCGCCGAGCTCGGCGCTGGCGCGGTTGGCGCGCACCACCATCGCCAGCGCGTTCCAGCGCACCAGCGCGCTCAGGCGCGCTTCGATCTCCAGGTTGCCCGGATAGGGCGGCTGGTCGGCCAGCGTGATGGTGTTGATATACGGCGTGGCCAGCACCTGCGGCAGCGGCACCCGCCGCGCGCGCGCGTGCTGCAGCAGCTTCTTGAGCAGGAAGGTGGCGCGCTCGGGGCCGACCTGCGCGATCACCTGCTCGAGCGACTCGAGCCACTCGGCGGTCTCCTGCGGGTCGGCATCGGTCTCGGGCAGGCGCCAGGCCGCGTAGAAGGCGGTCGCGGCGGCTGCGGCGGCTGCGGCGGCTGCCGGCGACGGCGACGGCGGCTGCGGCTGGGGGTTCAGGTCATCCGGTTTCATGGCTCCTCGCCGATGACGAACGAACGGCGCATGCGCGCCCGGCGGTCGATTAGACCAGAGCGCCGTCGGGCCGCGCCGCCTGGGGTGGCGGCGCGCGGCCGGCCGACGCGTGCCGCCGCGGCGGCGGGTGAAATAATCGGGGCCCATGGACGCGCTCACGATCACCCGCCCCGACGACTGGCACCTGCACCTGCGCGACGGCGCGGCCATGGCCGACGTGCTGCCCTACACCGCGCGGCAGTTCGCACGGGCGATCGTCATGCCCAACCTGAAGCCGCCGGTCACCACCACCGCGGCGGCGCAGGCGTATCGCGAGCGGATCGTGGCGGCGCTGCCGGCCGGGTTGCGCTTCGCGCCGCTGATGACGCTGTACCTGACCGACAACACCCCGGCCGAGGAAATTCGGCGCGCCAAGGCGAGCGGCATCGTGCACGGTGTCAAGCTGTATCCGGCCGGCGCGACCACTCACTCCGACTCCGGCGTCACCAGCCTCGCCCGCTGCTCGGCGGCGCTGGCCGAGATGGAGAAGGTGGATCTGCCGCTGCTGATCCACGGCGAGGTCACGCACCGGCACGTGGACGTGTTCGACCGCGAAAGGTTCTTCATCGACGAGCAGCTCATCCCGCTGCGGCGCGACTTCCCGGCGCTGCGTGTGGTGTTCGAGCACATCACCACGCGCGAGGCGGCCGACTACGTGGTGGCGGCCGCCGGGCGCATCGGCGCCACCATCACCGCGCACCACCTGCTGTACAACCGCACGCGCCTGTTTGCCGACGCCGAAGGCCGTACCGGCATGCGCCCGCACTATTACTGCCTGCCGGTCCTCAAGCGCGAGACGCACCGGCAGGCGCTGCTGGCGGCCGCCACCGGCGGCAACCCGCGCTTCTTTCTCGGCACCGACAGCGCGCCGCATCCCAAGGGCGAGAAGGAAAGCGCCTGCGGCTGCGCCGGCTGCTTCACCGCGGCCAGTGCACTGGAGATGTATGCCATGGCCTTCGAGGAAGCCGGCGCGCTCGATCGGTTCGAGGGCTTTGCCTCCCACCACGGCCCGGACTTCTACGGCCTGCCGCGCAACGCCGCGCAGGTCACGCTGCGGCGCGAGCAGTGGCACCTGCCCGCGGAAATCAAGTTCGGAAGCGCCAGCTTGGTGCCGCTGGCGGCCGGCGAACCGCTGCCCTGGAAGCTCGTCGCCTGACGGGCCGGGCCAGGGGCAGGCGCAGGCAGCAAGCGGCGGCGGGCAGCGGGCAGGCGATCATGCAAGACGCATCGGTGGCGGCGGCGCTCGATCCGACCGCACCCTGGCTGGCGCCGCTGCGGCCGCTGCTGCCGCTGCTGGCGCAGGCCGACTGGCCGGCCGCCCTGTCGCTGGAGGCGGCGCGGCGCGACGTGCGCACGGCTGCCGGGCTGCCGGTGCGCTTTGTGCCGCCGCAGGACGCCGGCGCGACCGCCTACGAGGCCCACATCGCCGCCACCGGGCGCGTCCCCACACGTGCCCGCGGCGCGGGCGCGCTGCACGATGCCGGCAACGCGCTGATGTGGCTGACCCTGCCGCAGTCCAAGGCGGCGCTCAATGCGCGCCAGGCGGCGGAACTGGCACGCGCCGGCGTGACCGCCCCGCGCGGGGCGGTGCGCGATGCGGCCACCCTGCTCGACGAGAGCGGGCTGTTGCTCGCCTGCGACGACGACGCCGTGCTCCAGATGGCCGCCGCGGCGCTGGCCGGGCACGACTGGCAGCGCCTGCTGGTGGAACACCGCCCGGCGTGGCGGCGCACCCTGGTGCCGTGGCTGCTCGGCCACGCGCTGCTGGAGAAGCTGGCGCAGCCCTACAAGGCCATCACGGCCACGGTGCTGCTGCTGCGTACCGATGCGCCGGCCGCCGCGGCCGCGGTCGATGCCGCCGCCGCGGCCTGGCTGCACACGGCGCCGCTGCAAGCGCGGCGCTTGCCTCGGCTGCCGGTGTTGGGCATTCCCGGCTGGTGGCCGGCCAACGCCGCCGCTTCGTTCTACGATGACCCGCAGGTATTCCGGCCGCCGCGCCGGCTGGCAACCGCAGGAGGATGACGCGATGAAGGTGGTGGTGACCGGCGGCGCCGGATTTCTGGGACAGCGGCTGATCCGCGCGCTCGTCGCCCGCGGCCGGCTGACCGACGCGGCCGGGCAGGAGCGCCCGATCGAGCAGATCGTCGCCATCGACTCGATGCAAAGCGGATCGCTCGTCGTCGACGAGCGCGTTGGCTACGTCAACGGCGACATCAGCACGCCGCACTTCCTGCAGCATGTGCTGGCGGCCGATACGGACTGCGTGTTCCATCTGGCGGCGGTGGTCAGCGGCGCAGCCGAGGCCGACTTCGACCTCGGGCTGCGCGTCAACCTCGACGGCACGCGTGCGCTGCTGGAAGCCTGCCGGCGTCAGCCGCGCCCGCCCAAGTTGGTGTTTGCCAGCAGCGTGGCCGTGTTCGGCGGCGCGCTGCCGGCGGTGGTCGACGACGCCACCGCGCCCACGCCGGTGTCCAGCTACGGCGTGCAGAAGCTCATCGGCGAACTGCTGGTCGGCGACTTCTCGCGCAAGGGCTGCATCGACGGGCGCGCGGTGCGGCTGCCCACCATCGTGGTGCGGCCGGGCAAGCCCAACGCGGCCGCCTCCAGCTTTGCCAGCGGCATCATCCGCGAGCCGCTGGCCGGCGAACCTGCGGTCTGCCCGGTGGAGCCGGACACCGCGCTGTGGGTGCTGTCGCCGGCGGCGGCGATCGCGGCCTTGCTGCACACGCACGAACTGCCCGCCGAGCGCTGGCGCGCCAGCGGCGGTGGCCGCGCGCTCAACCTGCCCGGGCTCACGGTGACCGTGGCGCAGATGCTCGATGCGCTGGAGTCGGTGGCGGGTGCGGCGGCGCGCGCCCGGGTGAGCGTGCAGCCGGACGAGCGCATCAAGGCCATCGTGCAGAGCTGGCCGGCGCGCTTTGCCACGGCGCGCGCCGAGGCGCTGGGCTACGCGGGCGACGCCGATATCCTGGACATCGTGCGCACGCACCGCGCCACACTGACCCCCGGAGCGGCCGCATGACGATGAAGCGCACCGAACTCGAAAAGCGGCAGGGGCTGACCATCGCCAACGCCCAGCGCCGGGCCGGCAACGCCTACGGTCCGAGCCGCACCGCGCCGCCCGACCGCAAGGCCCAGCGCGAGGCCGATCGGGCGGCGGGGCGGGTGCCGTTTGCGGTCAAGCTGCCGGCCGAACTGAGCGCGGCGCTGCGCCAGCAGGCCCAGGCGCGGGGCGTGCGGCTCGACGATCTGGTGGCCGAACTGCTGCGTGCCGGGCTCGGCCGCTAGGTCGTTCGGCACAAAACAGCCGCTATGCGGCGGGCCGACCGTGCAGCGCGTGTTGTTCGGTCGCTACGCTGGCCCCGTCCAGTGGCAGCCCGCGCGTGCGCAATGTCACCGATTCGTCAACACTTCGCCTGCTGCGGGTAGGGCTTACCCTTACTTCGCGCTCAACAATTCCGAGGAGAACCTTCATGTACGAGGCACACGCGAGGATGAGTCTCGCCGTCAGCGCCGCCCTTGCCGCAATGTCGGTGACGGTGCCGGTGGCTGCGCAGCAGCAACAGCAGCTTGAGCGGGTAGAAATCACGGGGTCGTCGTTGCGTCGCGTCGATGCGGAGACTTCGCTTCCGGTGACCGTCATTCGAATTGAGGACCTGGTCAGGCAGGGTGTGACCACTGCCGAGCAGGCTGTCGCCAGGATCGCATCGAATCAGTCCCTGCAGGGGGTGAGCCAGGCGATCGGCGGCACGACCGGCGGCCAGTCAACCGCCGATCTGCGCGGTCTCGGCGGGAACGGCAACAAGACGCTGGTCCTGCTCAACGGGCGCCGCGTCGCCAACCACGCCTTCGACAGCGGCTCGGTGGACCTGAATTCGATCCCGCTGGCCGCGATCGATCGCATCGAGATCCTGCGTGACGGTGCCTCGGCCATTTATGGCACGGATGCGATCGGTGGCGTCATCAACTTCATCCTGCGGCGCGACTATCAGGGTGTTCAGGTCAGCTACGAGCGGCAGTCGCCGCAGAAGGCCGGCGGCGATATCGATCGCGCCACGGTGCTGGCAGGATTTGGTTCGCTGGCCAAGAACGGGTTCAACGTCTACGGCGCCCTCGACTACCGCAAGCAGACGGTTGTCGAGGCGGCGCAGCGCGGTTTCGCGGACTCAGGCATCCTGCCCGGCACTTCGATCGCCTCCGGAACCAGCGGCTCCAGCTTCCCCGGCGACCTGAGCGGCTTTGAGCCGTCGCTGCCGAATTGCGCGCCCCCGAGCTCGATCCCGAACGAGGCGCGCACCGCTTGCCGTTACGACTTCACGCGCGATATCGACATCGTGCCGAAGAATGACCAGCTGATGGTGTTGCTGCGTGGCGCCATGGCCTTGCCCGGCGACCACACCTTGTCGGCCGAGTATCTGCGGGCGCAAAACTCCGTCACGACCCGCGTCGCGCCGGCACCCGTGAGCCACTTCCTGCCGGCCGGCACTTCGACCATTCCGGCGGGTGCGCCCGCCCCGATCAATTTCCCGGGCCTGGGCCTGGGCTACATCGCCAACTGGCGCCAGGTGCCCGCCGGCAAGCGCACCAGTGAGAGCGACACCACCACGGAGCGACTTCTTGCGGAGATGACGGGTTCCCTGGCGGGGTTCGACTACAAGGCCGCGATCGGCCAAAGCAAGAACAAGGTCAATGAGGGCACGCGCGACGGCTACACCAATAATTCCTTGATCGCGGCGGGTGTTCGTAACGGCACCATTAACCCATTCGGGCCGCAGTCGGCCGCCGGTCTGGCCGCGATCAACGCCGCCAAGGTCAACGGCGACACCTCGATCGGCGAAGGCAGGGTGGACTTCCTCGATTTTCGCCTGAACCGCGACCTGTTCAGTCTCCCCGCAGGCGTCGTGGCGGCTGCCTTCGGTGCCGAGTATCGCAAGGAAAAATACAGCTACGTTGCCACCGACATCACGGCCCAACTGCCCAGCTTGGGGGTGGATCCGGACAGCGATGTTTCGGGCGATCGCGATGTCACGGCGGCGTTCGTGGAGATGAACTTCCCGATCATCAAATCGCTCGACATGACCGTGGCGGCCCGGTTCGACCGGTATTCGGACTTTGGCAACACCTTCAACCCGAAGGTCGGCGTGCGTTACCAGCCGATCAAGCAGATCCTGCTGCGCGGTTCGTACAACACGGGCTTCCGCGCGCCGACGCTGTATGAGATCTACGAGCCGGCCTCGTTGACCTTCACGGCCGATAACTACAACGACCCCGTCCTGTGCCCGAACGGCACCCCGGTCGGCGGCGCCTCGGCCGGTGTGGTGTGTGGCCAGCAGGTACTGCAGCGCCTGGGCGGTCCGGTGGGCACCGGCCGGCCCGCCAGCGCACTCAAGCCGGAGGAGTCGAAGACTCACACGATCGGCATCGTGATCGAGCCTATCGACTCGATCACCCTAGGTATCGACTATTGGCGCATCAGCCTGGAGAACCAAATCGATGGTCTTGCCGAGCAGGCCATTTTCGGCAACTTCAGCAAGTACAGCAGCCGGTTCTTCCGCTGCAGCCAGGTTACTGCAGCCGTGCGCGCGACCATCGACGCCTGCCTGAACTTCCCGAACTTCGACCCGATCGCCTTCATCGACACGCCCAACGAGAACCTCGGCAAGCTGCGTACCAACGGCGTCGATATCTCCCTGAACTGGCGGATCGGCAGGACGGCCTTCGGCAACTGGGGCTTTGCGCTGGATGGCACCTACGTCGACAAGTACGAGTACCAGCGCGAGACGGGGGGCGAATACGTGCAGAACGCGGGCGTCTACGCCGATGCTTCGCCAGTGTTCCGCTGGCAGCACGTCGCCTCTGTCAACTGGAACGCGGGCAACTGGGCCCTGCAGTTCGCCAACCGCTACAAGTCGGGCTACAAGGACCAGGATCCTTCCCGCTCCGTCAGTAACTATTCCATCTACGACCTGGCGGCGACCTGGACCGGCATGCGCAACCTGACGGTGGGCTTAGGCGTGAAGAACGTGCTCGACAAGGATCCACCGCTGTCGGTGCAGGCAACGACTTTCCAGCGTGGCTACGACCCCCGGTTCACCGATCCGCTGGGGCGTACGTTCGTGATGCGTGCTTCGTACAAGTTCTTCTGATCCGCAAGGGGACCCCAGCCTAGAAACCGCAGCCTTCGGGCTGCGGTTTTTTTGGGGGTGCCGTCGCGAGCACGGCTGCGCGTTTACCCTAATCGGCCGTCAGTCCTGTTGGACGATCGCGACACTGTGGTCGGGCTTTCGCCGGTTTGGTGCGCCCGGCCGTGACACCACGGATTGCACTCACAAGAATCACGACCGGGCGAACCGCGGGCGTTTGCCGTCGAATTCTTGAGAGGTGACGATGTTCCGATACACAACAATGGCGGCTGCCCTGGCGGCCGCGCTGGGTGGGCTGGCGGCCATGCCGGCGGGCGCGCAGCAACCGCAGTCCCTGGGCCCCGTCGAGGTCACGGGCTCGCTGATCCGCCGGGTCGATGCGGAAGCGGCGCTGCCCGTGACCGTCATTTCCATCGAAGAGTTGACCCGCGCCGGCGCCACCAATGCCGAGCAGGTGGTCAAGCTGATCACCCAGCAGCAGGGCGGCGCCGTTTCCTCAGGCTCCGTCAGCAGCGGCAATGGTGGCGCGGCCTACGCCAGCCTGCGTAACCTGGGCGAGCAGCGCACCCTGGTGCTGCTCAATGGGCGCCGCATCGTCAACAACCCTTTCGCCTCGGCAGCGGTCGACCTGAACACGCTGCCGATGGCGGCGATCGCCCGCGTCGAGATCCTGTCGGACGGCGCATCGAGCACCTACGGCACGGACGCCATCGCCGGCGTGGTCAACTTCATCACGCGCAAGGAGTTCTCGGGCTTGACCATCGGTGCCGAGACCCAAGTGCCGCAGGAGTCGGGCGGCGAGTTGAATACCGCCAACATCATGGGCGGCTTCGGCAGCCTGGCCAAGCAGGGCTTCAACGTTTATGGCGGCTTCAGCTGGCGCAAGCAGGATCCGATGTTCGGCACGGACCGCGATTTTTCGACGCGCTCGTTCAACCAGGCCAATGGCTTCAATGCCACCAGCCCGACGACCTTCCCGGCCAACTGGTCGCAGGTCGTTGGCGGCGTGACCACCGTGGCCGGGGCCAATCCCTCGGCACCCGGCTGCCTGCCGCCGACCTCGGTGTCGGTGCCCTGGTTCCCCGGCGCCTCGCCCTGCAACGCCGACACGCAGGGCTTCACCTGGACCATCCCGCTGCAGGAGCAGTGGTCGTTCTTCGGCAAGGGGGCGCTGGCACTGGGGCAGCACACCGCCAGCCTCGAGTACTTCCTGTCGAACAACCTGATCGGCCAGCAGATCGCGCCCTCGCCTGAAGGCGGCCTGTCGCTGACGCCCAATAGCCCGTTCTATCCGGGCAACGGCATCTACCCGAGCGCACCCGGTCAGAACACCACTCAGCCGGTGAACGTCAATTGGCGTACCACCATCCTTGGCCCGCGCAAGACGGAGACCGAGAACGAGACCCAGCGCCTGGTGGCCTCGCTCGAAGGCCGTGTGCTGGGCTGGGACTACACGGCTGCAGCGCTGTGGTCCAAGGCCAAGATCACCAACAACTTCCTCAGCGGCTACGGCGCCACGACAGCGCTGCTCAACGGCATGGCCGGCACCAACGGCGCGCCGTTCCTGAACCCGTTCGGCCCGCAGACGGCGGCCGGCCAGGCCTTCCTGCTCGCCAATCAGGTGACCGGTGTGCTGCAGACCGGCGAAGGCACCATGCAGAGCTACAGCGGCGTCGTGTCGCGCCAGTTCGGCAACCTGAGGGGCGGTCCGATCTCGGTGGCGCTCCTGGCCGAGATGCGCAAGGAAGAGATGGAGTACAACACGGACGTGGCGCGCGCCCGTCAGACATCCAGTTCGGGCCTCGCCGGGAGCGCCCCGCGGCGCGTTGGCGACCGCGACATCACCGCGCTGGCGGCCGAGGCGCTCTTTCCGGTGCTGAAGAACCTGGAACTGGGAGCCTCGTTCCGGCTGGACGACTACAGCGACTTTGGTCAGACCACCAATCCGAAGTTCTCGTTCAAGTACCAGCCCACCCGCGATCTGGTGGTGCGTGGTTCGTACAACACGGGCTTCACGGCGCCGACGCTGACGCAGTTGTATCTGCCCAGCCAGGCGACCTTCACCTCGACGCGCTTCAACGATCCGCTGCTGTGCCCCAACGGCGTGCCCAATACGGCCCTCGGCGGCCAGGTCGCGCGCGACTGCGGCATCCAGTTCCAGCAGTTGCAGGGAGGCAACCCCAACCTGCAGCCGGAAAAATCGATCGCCTACACGCTCGGGTTCGTGCTGCAGGCGACCCGGCAGGTGTCCTTCGGTGTCGACTACTGGCGCTACCGCGTGACCGACAACATCGGCTCGATCGGCGAGGCGACGATCTTCGGCAACCCGACCTTCTACTCGAACCTGTTCGTCCGCTGTTCGGCCGCGGATCCTGCCATCCTTCCCAGCGTGCCGGGGTGCCGCCAGCCGGGTGGCGACCCGCTGGCCTACATCGTGAACACGAACCAGAACAAGGGCGAAACGGAACTCAGCGGATTCGACCTGCAGTTCAACTGGCAGGGTGCAGCGACGCGTTACGGCAAGTTCAGCGTCGGCGCGCGCGGCTCGTACATCCACAGCTATCAGTTCCAGGTCGTGAAGAACGGCCCCTGGTTTGAGCCGCTGGACAACTGGACCAACCAGTTCACCCCGGGCGGCGCCGCCCAGGCGAGCCCGGCGATCCGCTACCAGCAGGTCACCAACCTCGGCTGGCAGTTCGGCAAGCTCGATGCACTGCTGACGCACCGCTACATGTCGGGCTACACCGACCACAATGCGGCGGGCAGTGTGCTGGCGGCCAATCGCAACAACGTGGTCGACTCCAACTCGATCTTCGACCTGAGCGTGGGCTACACGGGCATCAAGAACCTGACGCTGCGCGCCGGCATTCTGAACGTGCTCGACACGGATCCCCCGTACAGCAACCAGACCGCCCGCTTCCAGGCGCGCGCCTACGACGATCGCTTCAGCAATCCGCTGGGCCGTGTGTTCACGCTGTCGGCGCAGTACAACTTCTTCTAACGAGCAAGATTCGAACGCTCGGAAGGGCGCCTGCGGGCGCCCTTTTTTCTTTTGGCCTGGGCGCGCTTGGTCCTGGTGGTGCGCAGCGGCGGCCCTCAGCCGCGCTGCACCTGCGCCGTGGCGCGGATGGCCGACAGCGTGGCGTTGGGGGTGATCACCTCGGGGTCGCAACGCAGCTCGATCAGTGCGGGCGTGCGCTTGCCTTGCGTGTGCTCGAGCGCCTGAGCCAGCGCGGGACCGAACTCGTCGGTGCGCTCGACCACGAAGCCGGCGCCGCCGTAGGCCTGCGCCAGCAGCGCAAAGTGCGGGTTGACCAGTGCGGTGCCGCTGACGCGCGCCGGGAACTCGCGCTCCTGGTGCATGCGGATGGTGCCGTACATGCCGTTGTTGAACACCAGCACCAGCGGGGCGGCCTGGTTCTGCACGGCGGTGGCCAGCTCCTGCGCCGTCATCAGGAAGTCGCCGTCGCCCGCAAAGCACACCACCGTGCGTTCGGGCGCGACGATCTTGGCCGCCACCGCGGCCGGCACGCCATAGCCCATGCTGCCGGCGGTCGGCGCCAGTTGCGTGCGCAGCGGCCCGTAACGCCAGAAGCGGTGTGCCCAGGTGGAAAAGTTGCCGGCGCCGTTGGCAATCAGCGTGTCGTGCGGCAGCGTGCGGCGCAGGTGATCGACCACCTGCCACAGGTCGAGCTTGGGCACGCTGTGCGAGTACACCGGCGGGCGGCCCTGCCAGGCTTCGTACTCGGCGCGTGCGGCCGCGGTGGCCTCGCGCCAGGGCGGGCTCTCGATCGGCATCATCATCGCCAGGCGCGAGGCAAACTGCGGCATGCCCGCGCAGATGGCCAGCGCCGGCTGGTACACGCGGCCCAGCTCCTCGATGCCCTGGTGTACGTGAATCAGCGCCTGCCGCGGGCGCGGCACCGCGAGCAGGCTGTAGCCGCCAGTGGTCATCTCGCCCAGCCGCGGGCCGATGGCAACGATGAGATCGGCGTCCTTGACCCGCTGCGCGAGCTTCGGGTTGATGCCGATGCCGACATCCCCCACGTAGTGGGGCAGGTCGTTGTCGTACAGGTCCTGCGCGCGGAACGCGCAGGCCACCGGCAGGTGATTGGCCTCGGCCCAGCGGCGCAGGTTCTCGCAGGCCGGGGCGGTCCAGCCATAGCCGCCGACCAGCACGAGCGGGCGCTGCGCCTGCCCGAGCGCGCGGCGCAGGGCGGCAATCTGCGTGTCGCTGGGTGCGGCCTGCACCGGCTGGTGGCACAGCGCGTCGTCCACCTCGGCGGTCTGCGCCTGCATGTCCTCGGGCAGCGCCAGCACCACCGGGCCGGGCCGGCCGCTGGAGGCCACCTGAAAGGCGCGCGCCACGTACTCGGGCACACGGTCGGCCCGGTCGATCTGCGCGACCCACTTGGTCATCGGGCCGAACATGCGGCGGTAGTCGATCTCCTGGAACGCCTCGCGCTCGACGAACTCGCTGCCGACCTGGCCGACGAACACCACCATCGGCGTGGAGTCCTGGAACGCCGTGTGGATGCCGATCGCGGCATTGGTGGCACCCGGCCCGCGGGTGACGAAGGCCACGCCCGGCTGGCCGGTGAGCTTGGCGTAGGCGTCGGCCATGAAGGTCGAACCCGATTCGTGGCGGTTGACCACCAGGCGGATCGAGCGTGCGTCGGCCAGGGCGTCGAGCACCGCGAGGTAGCTCTCGCCCGGCACGCAGAAGATGTGATTGACACCCTGCATGAGCAGCTGGTCGACGAGCAGGCGGGCGCCGGTGCGGAGCATGGGAAGGGTCGGCCGGGTCGGGGCGAAGACCGGAGCAGTGTAGCGGCGCAACTGCAGCGGCCCCGGCACATCTGCCGCTACGCTGCCGACTCTGCCGCGGCGACCGGTTGCGGCGCCGGCCCCTGCCTCTGCCTCTGCCCATGCCTCTGCATTGACGCGGAACGCCCATGCGACTGTCTGACTTTGCCATCCCTTTGCTGCGCCACCCGTTCGGGGCGGCGTGGCGTCGCGGCCGCGCCGCTGCCCTCGGCATGCTGGCCGCTGTCCTGCCGCTGGTGCTGGCCGGCGCGAGCCACGCTGCGCCGACCCAGCCGATCCAGCCGATCCAGCCGACCCAGTCGGCGCAGCCGGTCGCTGCGCGCGCCGCGCCGGTCGCGCCGGCGGCCGCGCCGGCCGAGCGGCCCCGGCCGCGCGTGGGCCTGGTCCTGTCGGGCGGCGGCGCGCGCGGCTTTGCGCACATCGGCGTGCTGCGGGTGCTCGAAGAGCTGCGCGTGCCGGTGGACGTGGTCACCGGCACCAGCATGGGTGCGATCGTCGGCGGGCTGTACGCCACCGGCTACACCTCGCAGCAGTTGACGCAGACCGTCAAGACCACCGACTGGGACAGCATCTTCGCCACCCGCGCGCCGCGTGGCGACCTCGACTGGCGCCGCAAGGAGGACGACTACCGGAACCTGTCGAACTTCGAGCTGGGCATCGTCGACGGCGGGCTGACGCTGCCGCAGGGTGTAGCCGGCACGCAGCGGCTCGAGTTCTTCCTGCGCTCGCTGGCCGGGCCGTCGCGACGGGTGAGCGACCTGGCGCGGCTGCCCGTGCCCTTTGCCGCGATTGGCACCGACCTGGAAAGTGGCAAGGCCGTGCGGCTGCAGAAAGACATCGCGCTGGCGACGGCGATGCGTGCCTCGATGTCCGTGCCCGGCGCGTTTCCGCCGGTGGAGGTCAACGGTCGGCTGCTGGTGGACGGCGGCCTGGTGGACAACCTCCCGGTGGATGCGGCGCGCGCGATGGGGGCGGACATCGTCATCGCCGTCAATGTCGGCACGCCGCCATTGAGGCGCTCCGAACTCACCAGCGTGGTGGCCGTGGCCACTCAGCTCACCCTGATCCTCGGGCTCGAGTCGATCGAGCGCAACATCGCCTCGCTCCGGCCGGCCGACATCCTGATCGGCCCGGAACTCGACGGCCTGACCGCCGGCGACTTCGCAGCCGGCGAGAAGATCATCGCGGCAGGCGAGGCGGCCGCACGCAAGCTGGCAGACCGGCTGGCGGTCCTCGGCGTGACGCCCGAGCGTTATGACGAGGGCGAGCGCAACCGCACGCGGCTGGTGCGTGAAGATCGCCCGCTGCTGATTGATGCGGTGCGCGTCGCAGGAACCCGGGCGGTGCGGCCCGATGTGATCGAGGCGCAGGCCCGGTCGCTCGAGGGCAGAACCGTCACGGCCCGGGAGATCGCGCCGACGCTCGATCGCATCTACAGCAGTGGTGACTTCGAGGCGGTGTCGTACCAGCTCGTCGACGAGGGCAATCGCTCGGTCATCGTCATCACGCCTTTCGAGAAGTCCTGGGGCTACAACGTGCTGCGTCTCGGCGGCAACGTGCAGACCAACTTCAGGGACGACAACACCTTCAACCTGCTGCTGGCGCATAGCTGGCGTTGGCTCAACGACTGGGGCGCGGAGTGGCGCAACGAGGTGCAGATCGGGCAGACGCGCCGCTTCATGAGCGAGCTGTATCAGCCGTTAGGGCCCGGCAGCCGCTGGTTTGTTCTGCCCCGTCTGCTCTCGCTGCGCCAGGAGCGCGACCTGTTCGTCGCCGGTCTGCCGATCACGCGCTTCGAGAACCAGCAGCAGGCGGTCGAGCTGTGGCTGGGCCGCGAGGTCGAGGGGCTGGGCACTGTGCGGGCGGGCGTGGGCCGGTTTCATCTGTCGAGCCGCGCGCGGCTCGGGTTGCCGTTGCCCAGCACTGCGACCACCACCGATGCCTCGCAACTGCAGTGGCGCAGCGACACGCTGGACGATGTACTCACGCCGCGCAGCGGCCACTTCCTGGACCTGCGCCTGCGCCGCTACTCGCAGGAGGTCGTCACCCTCACCGGACGCAGCCGCAACGCCTACGCGTACGAGGGCATCGTGCCGGTGACGTTCGGCCGCTACACCGCCAACTTCAGCGTGCGCGGCGGTACCGCCAGCACCGACGGCCGCTTCGAGCTGGGCGGACTATTCAACCTGACGGGAACGCGCACCGGTGAAGTGGCCGGCGAGCGCGGCGTCCTGGCGCGCGGGCTGTTCTATCGCAACGTGTCGGACGTGGCGGGTCTGCGCATGCCGGTGTATGCCGGGTTCTCGCTGGAGACGGGCAATGCCGTGGGCGACGGCGTCGCGCTCGATCCGAGCGACTTCCGGCACGCCGCTTCGGTGTTCGTCAACCTGCAGACGGTGGTCGGGCCCGTGTTCCTCGGTGTCGGTCGCACCGTCGGCATCGGCAACGGCGTCTACCTGTTCTGGGGACGCCCGCAGTAGGATGCGCCGTGCGTACCCGCCGTAGTCGGGCGGCGCTTGGGCCGAGAATCGCGGGCGAGACCCGCATCACAGGGAGGACCGCCATGTTGAAGAAGCTGCTCGCGTTGTTGTCGCTTGCCTTGCTCACCGCAATTTGCGGGCCGGCCCGCGCCGATGAGTATCAGGACACGATCAATGTCTTCAGGAAAGCGGTGGAGAGCGCCAAGTTCTTCCAGTCCGCTCACGGCTATGCCGTATTCCCGACCATCGGCAAAGGCGGCATCGGCATCGGCGGCGCCTATGGCACCGGCCGCGTGTACGAGCAGGGCAAGTACATCGGCGACAGCTCGATGGCGCAGCTCACCATCGGCTTCCAACTCGGTGCCGAGGGGTTCAGCCAGATCATTTTCTTCGAAGACGCGCGTGCGCTCCGGGAGTTCACCAGCGGCAACTTCGAGTTTGCCGCGGAGGCCTCTGCGGTTGCCATCACGGCGGGCGCGAGCGCGCGGGCGGGTACCACGGGCGCATCGGCTGGCGCCAGTGCGGGTCGGCACGATGCCACGGCGGTCGGCCGGTACCACAAGGGCATGGCGACATTCACCGTGGCCAAGGGCGGCTTGATGTACCAGGCCACGATCGGCGGGCAGAAGTTCGGCTACAAGCCCCGCTGAGGCGGCCCCAGGGCGCCGGCGGACGGCGCCTGGCCTGCTGCCTGCGCGCCGCTGGGCGCTCGCCCCTTGCGGCCGTTCAGCCGCGGCGCTACGGCAGGTAACTGTCCTCGCGGTAGGTCATGACGACCGCGGGCCAGAAGATGACGAGAGCGGAGAAGATCATGCCGCTCACCAAGGCCTCGCCCCAGGCGAGCAGCAGCGAGTAGCTGGCGTACTCGCTCAGCTTGCCGGCGGCGGCCGGGGCGGCGGGCAGGCAGGCCAGCAGCATCACGAGGCTGGTCAGGGCAGTGGCCGCCAGCGTCACGAACATGCCGTTGCCGATGATGAAGACGAACACGTTCTTCGGCAGGCGCCGCTCGATCAGGCGCTGCAGCGCGCCGGCGGTCAGGGCCGGCAGCACGGCAAGCAGCAGTCCATTGATGCCGAAGTTGATCCAGGCGCCTGCGGTCATTCCCGTGTACAGCGCCAGGGCGGCGGTCAGACCGACGATGGCGCGAGCCCGGCCGAACACCAGCGCAAACAGCGCCGCGCCGAACATGCCGAGGTACAGGCCGTCGCCGGTCCGGACCTGCAGCAGCCACAGCAGCGCGACGCCGACCACGCTGGCGAGCCACGCGTGCTGCTGGCTGCCCTCGGGCAGGAACCGGCGGCGCAGGACCAGCAGGGATGCCGCCAGCGCCGGCAGGAACAACAGCCAGGCCAGCAGGGCCGGCGGCGGGTCGAGCGCGGCGTGGGCTTGGAGCAGGGTCATGTTTGCACCGGGCAGAAAGGCGCGCGCCCGGGGGCGGGCACCGCAGCGTCGGGTTTGCCCAGGGTGCCGACGATTACATCAGCAACGCCCGCAGCGGGCAAATCGATGCGGCGCGCGTCAGTTCATCCAGATTCCAAGGGCCCGCTCCAGCGCAGCGCGCAGCGGCACCTCGATGTAGGGCAGCAGCAGGAAAAGGGTCGCCAGTCCGACCAGGATCGTCAGCGGAAAGCCGACTGCAAAGACGTTCAACTGCGGGGCCACGCGCGCCAGCACACCGAGCACCACGTTGGTCAGCAGCATCACGGCCAGGAACGGCAGTGCGATGGTCAGCGCGATGCCGAACATGTCCGCGGCCAGGCGCAGCAGGCGGTCGAAGCCCATCGGCAGGCTCATGCCGACTTCCACCGGGTACAGGCGGAAGCTCTCGGCCAGAGCGTGCAGCAGCATCAGGTGGCCGTCGATGGCGATGAACATCAGCAGCGCCAGCAGCGCCATGAAGCTGGCGATCGCGTTCTGCATCTGACCGCTGGCCGGGTTGAAGAAGCCGGCGAACGACAGGCCCATCTGCAGGCCGATCAGCTCGCCCGCCAGCTCGAGCGCGGCGAACACCAGCCGCACGGTGAAGCCGATCACCAGGCCGATCAGGATGTTGTTGACCAGCAGCATCAGGCCGGGCGCGGTCATCACATCGGTGATGGGCGGCGAGCTGACCTGCGGCACCAGCACGGCCGTGATGCCGAGCGCCAGCGCCAGCTTGATGCGCGCGGGCACGGCCCGGTGCGACAGCAGTGGCGCCACCGAGATCAGCGCCAGCACCCGCACCAGCGGCCAGAACACCGCGCCGTACCAGGCGGCCAGCTGCTCGGAGGAGAAGGCGATCACTGCCGGCTTGCTGCGTTGGGGTGGGTTGCGTTGCCCATGCGTTGCGCCCGACCGCCCGGCCGCCCGAAGGACGGGCGCCCGTTCGATCGCTTTGCGTGCACGTGCGGCCGCGCAGCGGTCGCGTACACGCAGAGCGCCTAGCCGATGGCCGTCGGGATCGCCTCGAACAGCCGCCGCATGTAGTCGACGAAGAAGGCGATCATCCACGGCCCGGCGATCACCAGTGCCGCCAGCATGGCCACCAGCTTGGGGATGAAGCTGAGCGTCATCTCGTTGATCTGCGTGGCCGCCTGCAGGATCGACACCACCAGGCCGACCAGCAAGGCCGCCAGCAGCATCGGCGCGGCGATCATCAGCATGACGTACAGCGCCTGCTGGCCCAGGGTGATGACCGACTGGGGATTCATGAGAGGTCCATGATGAAAGCAAAGTGGGCGACGCAGTCGCGGTCACGGGTCATATCTGAAAGCTCGCCACCAGGGAGCCGACCAGCAGGTTCCAGCCGTCGGCCAGCACGAACAGCATGAGCTTGAACGGCAGCGCGATCAGCACCGGGCTGAGCATCATCATGCCCATCGACATCAGCACGCTGGCCACCACCATGTCGATGATGAGGAACGGGATGAACACCATGAAGCCGATCTGGAAGGCGGTCTTCAGCTCGCTGGTGACGAAGGCCGGGATCACCACGCGCAGCGGCAGCTCGTTCGGCGAGCCGAGCTTCTGTCCCTTGTCCTCCAGCCGCGCCATGCGGGTGAACAGTTCCAGGTCGGCGGCGCGGGTGTGGCTGAGCATGAAGCCCTTGAGCGGTTCGGCCCCGGCGGCCAGCGCCTGCTCGAAGTTCATCTTGTTGTCGCGGTAGGGCGCGTACGCGCGGTCGTGGATGCGGTCGAACACCGGCCCCATCACGAAGAAGGTCAGGAACAGCGCCAGCCCGATCAGCACCTGATTGGGCGGCGTGGTCTGGGTGCCCAGCGCCATCCTCAGCAGCGACAGCACGATGATGATGCGGGTGAAGCTCGTCATCATCAGCAGCGCCGCCGGCAGGAACGACAGCAGCGTGAAGAACAGCAGCGTCTGCACCGGCACCGAGTAGGTGGTGCCGCCGCCGGGGCCGGGCTGGCTGGTGATCTGGATCGGGGTGGTCTGGGCGAAGGCCGGCCCGGCAAGCAGCAGCGCGCCGAGCAGCAGCAGGCCCACGGCCCCCGTCAGAAGCGGCGACCTGGACATCAGTTTCGGGGGTTGCCGCGCGCCGCGTTCAGCAGCGCGGAGAAGTTGGCCGCCCCGGTCGGCGGCAGCGGCAGCGCCCCCTTGGGCAGCGTGCCGACGCGGTTGATGCTGCCGGCGGTGACGCCGAGCAGCAGCCAGCGCTCGCCGGCCTCGACCACGACCAGGCGCTCGCGCGCGCCCAGCGTGAGCTGGCCCACCACGCGCAGGCCGCCGGTGCCGGCCAGCGTGCTGCCGCCCATGCGCTTGAGCAGCCAGATGGCCGCCGGAATCAGCGCCAGCACAAACACCAGCGCCACGATCATCGGCAACATCGATGGGCCGTCCGGTGCCGCCGTCGGGGTCACTGCCGGTGCCGCAATCTGGGCCTGGGCGAGGGCTGGCCCAAGCAGCGCGAGGGCAGTCAGCAGCAGGCGGGGCCTGGGCGAGCGCGCGGGGACCGGCGCGGTCCTGCCTTCAGGCGTGATGCGCCGGCGCGCAGGGCGCTCGGACGGCACGGTGCGCGTGTCGTGCGCGGCGTCCCGGCTCCCCGGTCCCGAGTCCTGCGTCTTCATCGGTTGAGCCGCCGCATCCGCTCGCTCGGCGTGACGATGTCGGTCAGCCGGATGCCGAATTTCTCATTGACCACCACCACCTCGCCCTGCGCGATCAGGCAGCCGTTGACCAGCACGTCCATCGGCTCGCCGGCCAGCGCGTCCAGCTCGATCACCGAGCCCTGCGCCAGTTGCAGGATGTGCTTGATCGGGATCTTGGTGCGGCCCAGCTCCACCGTCAGCGTGACGGGAATATCGAGGATCAGGTCGAGGTCCTGGCTCGCCTCGCCGGCATTGCCCGGGACGAGCTTCTGGAAGATGTCGGCCGGCTGCACGCTGTCGACCACCTGGGGCGCCGTGACGCTGCTCTTCTGTTCGGCGAGCGCAGCACCCCAGTCTTCCTCGGCCGAGGCCGTCGGTTCGCTCATCACTCACTCCCTTCGATGGATCCGCTCTCGTTGAAGCGGGAGTACTTCAGCATCCGCTCGATGCGGATGGCGGTGTGGCCGTTGACGGCGCCGAAGCGCGCCTCCATCACGGGCACCTTGTCGACGCTGACGCTGATCAGCTCCTTCAGCGGCAGCTCGACGAAGTCGCCGGCGCGCAGCTTCAGCAGGTCGGCCACCGTAATGCGCGTGCTGGCCAGATCGGCGGTCAGTTCGATGTCGGCCGCCTGAACCTGCTGGGTCAGCTGCCGCAGCCAACGCTTGTCGGGCTCGTGGCCGTCGCCCTGCAGGCTGGAATACAGGACGTCGCGGATCGGCTCGAGCGTGGCGTACGGGAAGCAGACGTGGACGCTGCCGCCGGAGTCGCCGATTTCCACCGAGAAGGTAGTCGCCACCACCACCTCGGCCGGCGAGGCCACGTTGGCGAACTGCGTGTGCATCTCCGAGCGCTGGTAGGCGAAGCGAAAGCGGCACAGGTTGCCCCAGGCCTTGGTGTACTCGCTCAGCGTGACCTCGAGCATGCGCTGGATGATTCGCTGCTCGGTCGGCGAGAAGTCGCGTCCCTCGATGCGCAGGTGCAGCTTGCCGCTGCCGCCGAACAGACTGTCGATCACGCAGAACACCAGCTTCGGATCGAAGATCACCAGCATCGAGCCGCGCAGCGGCTGCGCCGAGACGACGTTGATGTTGGTCGGCACCACGATGTCGCGCAGGAAGGCGGAGTACTTGATCACTCGCACCGGTCCGATCGAGATCTCCGGGCTCTTGCGCATGAAGTTGAACAGGCCCACGCGCAGGTTGCGCGCGAAGCGCTCGTTGATGATCTCCATCGTGGGCATACGCCCGCGAACGATCCGCTCCTGGCTGGCGATGTCGTAGCTGCGAATCGCCTCCGCGCCGTCCGCCTCGCTCCGCTCGAGCTTCTGCGACTCGCCGGTGACGCCTTCGAGCAGCGCGTCGACTTCATCCTGCGAAAGAAATTGTTCGGCCATGCGTGTTTCGACTCAGGATTCCGGATTCCGGACGCCGGCCGGGAGGGGGCGCCCCGGCTCCCAGCGGCCGAGTCCTGCGGCCGGCGTCATTGCACGATCAGGTGGGTGAAGTTGACGCCGTCGACGGCGCCCGCCTGGGCGGTGTTCTCGAGCGGCTTGTTGGCGGCCGCCACGATCTCCTTGGCCAGCGCCTCCTTGCCTTCGCGGGTGGACAGATCCTCCGCGGCCTTCGAGCCCAGCAGCAGCAGCACCTCGTTGCGCACGGCCGGCATCAGGGTCTTGACCATCTCGCCGCCGGCCGAGTCCTTGACCTCCGCCACCAGCTTGACCTGGAGGAAGCGATCGCCGCCCTCCTTGTCCTTGAGGTTGACGGTGAAGGTATCCAGGTCGACGAACACCGGCATCTTGCGCGGCTCGACCCGCGCCTCGGCGCCAGCATCGGGCTTCTTGCCGAGCAGCACGAAGGCCAGCGCGCCGCCGCCGGCCAGCAGCGCCACCGTCGCCACGGCCGCGATGATGAGCAGCTTCTTCTTGCCGGTTTTCTTCGGCGCCGGTTCGTTTTCCGCTTTGTCGGTCATTCCTGGTCCACCCGTTGGGGCCGCGCGCGGGGTTGCGCGCTATCGACACAGTGTCGCGGGACTTGAGGGTGGGCGATCGGCCGAATAGCGCGGGCCCGGACGACAATTCGGCCGCGTTGCGGCCCCGGCTAGCCCGGATGTTTCATCAGGGACGCGGGATTTGCGCGGATGCGCGCGCGGCCAGATTGCGCGAGCGGGGCGCAGCCGATGCCCGTAGTCATCGGCGAACGCTCGAGCGAGATGGCCGCGTGCGCGCCGCGCAAGCCCGCGTAGCCCCGGCCGTCCAAAGTGGCTCGGGCCAAGTGCAGGATGCCGCCGTGGCTTACGGGGGCAGATCGTGGATGCACGGGGGCGAACTGGTGATATGTCGGGGCTAGACGCGGATGTCGATGATGCGCAGGCCGCGCGCGTCGTAGCCGGCCGCGCCGGCGGCGGGCACGCCGACGGCGCTGCTGCGCTCCGGCGCGTTGAGCGCCGCCAGGTTGCGGTCGCGGCCCGCCTGGTCGGAGCCCGGGCGGCCCGGATCCTGGCGCGACTGGTCGCCGACCTGCGCCTGCGTCAACTGCAGGCCCTGGCCGGCGAACATCTCGCGCAGTCGGGGCAGCGCTTCCTCGATGGCCGCGCGCGTGCCGGCGTGCTGCGCGGTGAAGGCGAGGCTGGCCTCCTGACCATGGATCTCGATGGCAACCTTGATCGGGCCAAGGTCGGACGGCGTCAGACTCAATTCGGCGTTCTGCACGCGCTGGCCTGCAAACAGCAACACGCGGTGCGACAGCTCTTCCGTGAAGGCCGGCTGCCCCACGGAGGCGGCGATGCTCACCGGCGAAAGGCTGTACGCAGCCGCGGCACCGGCGCCTGGCGCGACGCCGGCGGCCGCGAGTCCGGTGGCCAGCGCCTGCGGCATACCCGTGGTGAATCCATCGGGGCGGCCGGCGGCGGCGGCCAGAGAGCGCTCGAAGCGGCGCTCGAAATCCTCCAGCAGGCGGTCGCGGCTGCTGTGCTCCGGGGTCGGCTCGACGGCCGCCGCCAGCGTGGGCTCGAAGAGCCGCGCAGCGGCGTCGCGGGCGTCGGCGCGGTTGGCGGCGTCGGCGCGGCTGCCGGCATCGGCGCCAGCGGCTGCCGTCGTTACCGTTGCAGCAAGGGCGGATGCGGCCGGCGTCCTGGCCGCTGCGCCGTCGAGCAGGCGCAGCGCGTCGGCTGGTCCCGGCCCGGCGTCGGCGGGCGGCGCCCCCGCGTCGGCCGATGGAACTCTGGCATCGACCTCAAGCGTCTTGGCATAGCCGGCTGGCGGGCCGGCGTCGGCCTGCTGCGGCGGGGCCGCGGCGGGCAACAGGGCCGCGCCGGTGTCGGGCTGGGCTGCGCTGAGCAGCGCGGCCGCCGCCGGCGCGGCGGGCGGCGCACTGCCGCCGCTCGGTTCGGCCAGAGCATCGCTGGCCGCCGCGAGCGCCGCAGTTGCCGCCTGCAGCTCACGCAGGATCAGGTCGATCGGCAGGTTCGGCGCCGTCACCGGCACTGACGCAAGCGCCGCGGCGGCGTCCGCGGCCGTGAGGCTGGGCGTCGGCTCGTCGCCAGCGCCGGCCGGCGCTGCCGTGGCGTCCGCCGTTGCAGCGCCAGCGCGCTCGGCCAAGCCGCTGTTGACGTGCGCGTTGCTGACCGCGCGGTTGTCGCTGCCCGGCTGCTCGCTGCCCCCGGCGCGCTCGGTGGCCGGCGCAGCGTCGCGCCGCGGCGCGACGCCGTCGGCTCGCCGCGGATCGAGCGGCTGCGCGGGCGACCGTTCCGGCGGGCGCTGCTCGTTGTTGCGCGGGGTCTCACGCTGCGGCGTGCGCAATCGCGCCGGCTCCGGCGAGTTGTCGCGCGCCGCAGGAGCCGCCGCGGGCTGCCGGGCGTTGTCCATGACGCGGTCGAAGCCCGGGGTCGCGCTGCTCTCGTTGCGGCCCGGATCGCGGCCCGTATCGCGTGCCGGCGCACCGGTGAGCAGGCCGGGCGGAATGCGCATGTCGTTCATCGCCGGTCCGCCTACCAGCCGCCGACCGCCAGCGGGCGCGCGCGTCCGGCCAGCATCGATTGCGACAGCTCGTCGGTGAGCTTCTGGTCGCGCCGGCCCTGCAGGCTGCGGGCCGTGTCGAGCGCACGGGTCTGCAGGGCCTGCAGGCTCTTCATCTTGCGCTGGGCTTCGGTCAGTTCGCCCGCGACCTGCTCCAGCACGAGCGCACGGCGCTCGACCTCGTTGCGCTGCTGGGCGATCGCCTGCTGCAGCTTGCCGGCAAAGGCGCGCAGATTGTCCTGCGCCGCAATGTCGACGCCGACGGCCAGCGTGCGCTGTCCCCGGCGCTCGTACTCGGCGGCGTAGCCTTCCAGCAGGGTCAGTTGCTGGCGCGCGGCATCGAGCGCGGCGCCCGCGTGGGCCCGTCGCGCGGCCGCCGCGTCACGGGCGGCTGCGGCCAGTTCGATCAACATGCGCAGATTGATGGCGTCCATGGCAACCGGGTCGAACGCGCCGTCGGGACGGCGGCGCCTAGCATCGACGTCACTCTAGAGATTTCGCGCCACCGCCAACGCTGCGAATGAACGGCAAGGCGACCGCACTTCGCCGTGTAGGCGCGATTCCGACGTCGCGCGTCCGCGACGCGGGTGCACGGCGCCGACGCCGATCGCTGCGGGCTTCGTGGTTCCTGGCGCGTGGCTCATCGGACGGCGCTGCTGCCGCCCGGGCCCGCCGGCGCCTGCAGGGTGGCGAGCAGGGCCGCCAGCCGGCCGTGCGCCTCGCCGAGCGAGGACGCCTCGTGCATCGCCTGCTGCAGGAAGGCCTCCATGCGCGGTTGTGCGGCGATCGCGACGTCGAGCAGCGGATCGCTGCCCGGCACGTAGGCGCCCACCGCGATCAGGTCGCGGTTGCGGGCATGGCGCGAGTACAGCTGCTTGAACTGGCGCGCCAGCTCGATCTGGTCGGGCCCGGCGACCGCGCTCATGACGCGCGAGATCGAGGCCTCGATGTCGATGGCCGGATAGTGGCCGGCCTCGGCCAGGCGGCGCGCCAGCACCACGTGGCCGTCGAGAATGGCGCGCGCCGAATCGGCCACCGGGTCCTGCGGGTCGTCGCCCTCGGTGAGCACGGTGTAGAAGCCGGTGATCGAGCCGCCGCCGGCGGCGGCATTGCCGGCACGCTCCACCAGCGCCGGCAGCCGGGCGAACACGCTCGGCGGATAGCCCTTGGTGGCCGGCGGCTCGCCGATGGCCAGCGCGATCTCGCGCGCCGCCATCGCGTAGCGGGTCAGCGAGTCCAGCAGCAGCAGCACCTGCTTGCCCTGGTCGCGGAAGTGCTCGGCCACCGCCGTCGCATAGGCCGCACCCTGCATGCGCAACAGCGGCGGCACGTCGGCCGGGGCCGCCACCACCACGGCGCGGCGCAGCCCGGCGGGCCCGAGGATGTCCTCGATGAACTCCTTGACCTCGCGGCCGCGCTCGCCGATCAGGCCGACCACGGTCACGTCGGCGCTCGTGTACTTGGCCATCATGCCGAGGAGCACGCTCTTGCCCACGCCCGAACCGGCAAACAGGCCCATGCGCTGGCCGCGGCCCACCGTCAGCAGGGCGTTGATGGCGCGCACGCCGACATCCAGCGGCTCGCGCACCGGCTCGCGTTCCATCGCGTTGATCGGCCGCCGCGCCAGCGGGCGCGCGTCCACCTGTTCCAGCGGGCCGAGCTTGTCGAGCGGCTGGCCATTGGGGTCGAGCACGCGCCCGAGCAGGCCGTCGCCCAGCGGCAGGTGCCGGGTACGGTCCTCGGCGCGGCGCCAGGCGTGGTTGCTGCGGTACAGCCCGGGCCGCGGCGCGGCCGCCTCCAGCGGCACCACCATCGCCCCCGGCCGCAGGCCATAGGGCTCGCTGGTCGGCATCAGAAACAGCCGGTCGCCGGCAAAGCCCACCACCTCGGCATCGACGCGCAGCGCTTCGTCCTGCTGCACCAGCACCTGCGCGCCGATCGGCAGCCTCAGCCCCACCGCCTCCATCACCAGGCCGGCCACCCGCGTCAGGCGGCCGCGCACTTCGAGCGCCTGCGCGCCAGCGACCATCGCCTGGGTCTGCTCGAACAGACGGTTGAAGGGCGCCGCTGCGGCGCCGACCGCGGGGCTCATCGCGGCTCGGCCGTGGGGGGCTCGGCCGCCTCGGGCAGGCCGAGCGCATCGATGACGCGCTTCCAGCGATTCTCCAGGCGGGCATCGACCTCGCACTTGTCGGTCTCGACCCGGCAGCCGCCGCGCGCCATGCCGCCGTCGGCGACCAGGCGGCAGCCCGCGAGCAGGCCGTCGGCTTCGAGATCCGGTCTGATCAGCTCGAAGTCCTGCGGGTTCAGGTACACGCGCGGGTGCGCCTGCTGGTCGATCACCTGAGCCACCGCCTCGCGCAGCGCCGGCAGCACCGCGTCGCGCCCCAGCAGCACTTCGCGCCGGATCACGGCGCGTGCGACGGAAAGCGCCAGATCGAGTACCTGTTCGGCACCCGCCGCCTCCAGCTCCACGAAGCGGCGACGCAGCTCGTCGAGCACGCGCGCCAGCTCGCGCCCGTGCTGCGCCCGCTCGGCCAGCGCCTGGCGCCGGCCCTCGGCCAGTCCCTCCGCCAGCCCGCGCTCATGGGCGCGCCGCTCGCGCTCGCTGAGCAGTTGCCGGGTTCCGCGCGGCGCGTCCCCGCCGGCCAGCGGCTGGAACTCCCAGCTCGCCGCCTCGCCCACCTCTTCCTTGGGGATGAAGCGGCTGAACAGACGATCGCTATGGCCCATGGGCTGTCTCACTTTCGGGTGTACGCGAGCGCCTTGCGCCCGCACCGGCACGCGAAGTCATCAAACAAAGGCATCGTCGCCACCGCCTCCGCCCATCTGAATCTGCCCTTCGTCGGCCAGGCGGCGGACGATCTTCAGGATCTCGCGCTGCTCGGCCTCGACCTCGGACAGCCGAACCGGCCCCTTGGCCTCGAGGTCCTCGCGCAGCGTCTCGGCCGCACGGCTCGACATGTTCTTGAAGATGCGCTCGCGCAGATCCTGATGGGTGCCCTTGAGCGCGACGATCAGGCTCTCGCTCTGCACCTCGCGCAGCAGCAGCTGGATCGCGCGATCGTCCAGGTCGTTCAGGTTTTCGAACGTGAACATCTGGTCGAGGATCTTCTGCGCCAGATCCGCGTCGTGTTCGCGGATCGACTCCACCGCCGGCTGCTCGATCTGCGCGCCGAGGAAGTTCAGGATCTCGGCGGCGGCCTTGGTGCCGCCCAGCGTGGCCTTCTTCAGCTTCTCGCCGCCGGCCAGCACCTTCGACAGCACCTCGTTGAGTTCCTGCAGCGCCTGCGGCTGGATGCCGTCGAGCGTGGCAATGCGCAGCAGCACGTCGTTGCGGGTCCGGTCGGAGAAGTGGCGGATGACCTCGGAGGCGTGGTCGCGATCCAGGTGCACCAGGATCGAGGCGACGATCTGCGGGTGCTCGTTCTTCAGCAGCTCGGCGATCGCGCGCGGGTCCATCCATTTCAGGCTCTCGATGCCCGAGACGTCGCGTCCCTGCAGGATGCGGTCGATCAGCATGCTCGCCTTTTCCTCGCCGAGCGCGCGCTTGAGCACCTGGCTCACGAACGCGTCGGTGTCGCCGACCAGCGAGTACTGCTCGTCCTTGCTCTTCTGGAACTTCTCGATGACGCCGTCGACCTTCTCGCGCGGCACGGTGCGCAGGCGCGCCATCGCCTCGCCGAGCTTGTGCACCTCCTTGGGCGACAGGTACTTGAAGACTTCGGCCGCGTGCTCCTCGCCGACGGTCATCAGCAGGATGGCGGCATCCTCGAGGCCGACTTCATCAGCCATCGATCGCCCCGCGCGGCGCGGCCGGTTGCGGCGCGCTCACTTCTGTTCTCCGACCCAGGCCTTGACGACGTTGGCCACCGTGGCCGGGTCGGTCTTGGCGATCTCGCGCACCTGATCGATGGCCGTCAGCGCCCGCGTTTCCTCGGCCGGGAGCTGCGGCGGGGGCGGTGCGGCCGGCGGCAGCGCGGGCAGCGCCACCTTCACCGGCGCGCCGATCGTCTTGATGGCCGGCCGCAGCACGCCGAACACCAGGATCAGGGTGAGCAGCAGGAACAGCAGCGCCTTGCCGACCTCCTTGCCCAGCGCGATCGCATCGGGCTGCTTCCAGACCGGCAGCGGCTCGGCGGCGGCCAGCTCGGTGGTGCTGAAGGCGGCATTGACCACGTTGATCGAGTCGCCGCGCTCCTTGCTGAAGCCCATCGCCTCGCGCACCAGCGCGTTGACGTTGGCCATCTCCTGCTCGGACAGCGGCGCGGGTGCCGCGCCGTCCCGGCCGCCGCGATGGTTGACCACCACGGCAGCCGTCAGGCGGCGCACCTGGCCGCTGGCCACCTTGGTGTGGCGCACGGTCTTGTCGACCTCGAAGTTGGTCACCGCCTCGCGGCGCGTGCTGTTGCCCGCTGCCGCGCCCGCGGCGCCGGCGTTCAGCGGTGCTGCCGCACCGTTGATGGGCGCGGTCGGCGGCGTGGGCGGCTGGTTGGACAGCGCGCCGGGCACGCCCTGTGGCGTGGCCGGGCCCGGTTGCGAGGACTCCTGGGTGGACTGCGAGCGGATCGCGGCCTTGGTCTCGGCTCCCTGGTTGGGCGCGTAGCTCTCGGCCACGTTCTCGACCTGCGAGAAGTCGACGTCGGCGGTCACCTGGGCGCGCACGTTGCCGCGGCCGACGATCGGCTCCAGGATGTCCTCGATGCGGCGGATCGTCTCGCTCTCGATGCGGCCCACGTAGTCGAGCTGGGCCGCGTCCAGGGCAGCGGCGCTGCCGTCGCGCGGGCTGGCCATCAGGTTGCCGTGCTGGTCCACCACCGACACGTTCTTGGCGTTCATCTCCGGCACGCTCGCGCTCACCAGGTGCACGATGCCGGCCACCTGCGCGCGGTCCAGCGCCTTGCCGGCGTGCAGTTGCAGCAGCACGCTGGCGGTGGGCGGCTGCTTGTCGCGCAGGAAGCCCGACTGCTTGGGCAGCGCCAGGTGCACGCGCGCGCTGGACACCGGCGCCAGCGCCTGGATGGAGCGCGCCAGCTCGCCTTCGAGGGCGCGCTGGTAGTTCACCTGCTCCTGGAACTGCGTGACGCCGAACCGCTGCGTCTCCATGATCTCGAAGCCCACCACGCTGCCCTTGGGCAGGCCGGCGCTGGCCAGCTTCAGGCGCGCCTCGTGCACCTTGTCCTGCGGCACCAGCAGCGTGCCGCCGTCGCCGTTCCTGTACGGGATGTTCATCTGCGACAACTGCGCGATGATCGCGCCGCCGTCGCGGTCCGACAGATTGGTGAACAGCACCCGGTAGCTGGGCGCCGACGACCAGAGCCAGACCGCCGTCAGGAGCGCGGCCGCTCCGGCCGCACCGAGCAGGGCCATGCCCTTGGCGCGCGGCGACATGCGCGCAAACACACTGCTGCTGCCGCCTGCCGGCGCGAGCGTGCTGGGAACGACGGCTGCGTTGTCCATCCGCGGGTTCTTCAGGGTGAAAATTGGCGGCGGGCGCCGTCGCCTGGACAGAGCCTCACCTGGGTCGGCCATTATTCGGAGAGCTTGAGACGGCCAAAGCGCCGAAAAGGCGGGTCAATCGCCGCTCTGGCCGCCGGTGTGTCGGCGCAATTCCTACAAGCCCCCGCCGGGCTGCGGGGCATGGCGCCCGGGCCTCAAGCGCGGACGAATTGCGCCGATATCGCCGTCGATCTCCGCGGCTTGAGGCGCCTTGCGGCGCGTTAGCTTGCGTCGGTCAGCATCCACCGGCAGGGCCGCACAGCGCCATGGAAATCAAGGCCATCGATTCGCAGATCGCGCAGGCGGTCAGCGCCCTGAAGGCGCCGGCCGCCACCGCGCGGGGCGCGGGCGGCGCCGACTTCGTCGCCTCGCTCGACTCGGCGCTCAAGAGCGTCAGCGCCAACCAGCAGGCCTCCGCCGGCCTGCAGCGGCAGTTCCAGCTCGAGAACCCCAACGTCAGCCTGGAGGAGACGATGATCGCGATGAACAAGTCGTCGGTGTCGTTCCAGGCGGCGGTGCAGGCGCGTAACCGGCTGGTGCAGGCCTACGAATCGGTCATGAACATGCCGGTGTAGCGCCCGCGGCCCGGCGGCCGCGGCGCGCAGGGCGCGGTCGTAAACTGCTCGCCCCTACGGAGGTTCTATGGCGGGCATCGACCTGGAGGCCGCGCAGCGGCTGGTGGAACAACTGGAACGCGACCTGGCGCAGGCACGCGCCGGGCGCGTCGATCCGGCGCTGTTGCAGGCCGAGGTGGAGCAACTGCGCGCGCTGCTGGCGCGCGACGACGCCGCACCGGCGGAAGTCCACGCCGGCCTCACCGGGCTGCGCGAGCGCATGCATGCGCTCGGCGACGAGGTCTTTACCGACGCGGTCAAGGGCGGCGACTACCTGGCTCGCATCGGCCGGCTGCTGGGCCTGTGAAATGAACTACGTCAATCTCGGCCGCAGCGGCCTGAAGGTCTCGCGCCTGGCGCTCGGCATGATGACCTGGGGCAGCGCCGCCTGGCGGCCCTGGATTCGCAGCGAGGCCGAGGCGGCGCCGATCGTGCGTCGCGCGCTCGACCTGGGCATCAACGTGTTCGACACCGCCGACATGTATTCGGCCGGCCTGTCGGAGGAGCTGACCGGGCGCCTGCTGGCGCAGGCGCCGCGCGACGAGATCGTGGTGGCCACCAAGCTGTTCATGCCGGTGGATCTGGCCTTCAAGGGGCAGAACGCCGGCGGCGCCAAGCCGGCCGAGCGGCCCAACGGCCTGCGCGGCAAGGGCCTGTCGCGCAAGCGCATCATGACCGCGGTCGATGCCAGCCTGCGGCGGCTGAACCTCGACTACATCGACCTCTACCAGATCCACCGCTTCGACCCGGCCACGCCGGTGGAGGAGACGATGGAGGCGCTGCACGATGTGGTCAAGGCCGGCAAGGTGCGCTACCTCGGCGCCAGTTCCATGTGGGCCTGGCAGTTCGCGCAGATGCAGTTTGCCGCCGAGCGCCACGGCTTCACGCGCTTTGTCTCGATGCAGAACCACTACAACCTCGCCTACCGCGAGGAAGAGCGCGAGATGATTCCCTTCTGCCGTGCGACGGGTGTGGGTCTCATGCCCTGGAGCCCGCTGGCGCGCGGCTTTCTCGCCGGCAACCGCCGCAAGGACGACGCGCAGCGCGCCGCCGGCGGCGAGACCAGCCGCGCGGCCACCGACGACATCGCGCAGAGCTACTACTACCGCGACAGCGACTACGCGGTGGTGGCGGCGCTGTCGGCCGTGGCGCAGGCGCGCGGCGTGGCCAACGCCACCGTGGCCTATGCCTGGCTGCTGCAGCAGCCAGGCGTGAGCTGCCCGATCGTCGGCGTGAGCCGGCTCGAGCAACTGGAGCAGGCGGTGGCCGCCGTGCAGTGCAGGCTGAGCGAAGAAGAAATGCAGGCGCTGGCGGCGCCTTACGAGCCGCACCCGGTGCTCGGGCACAGCTAGCCGCCACGTGGTCAACGGCGAGCCGGATCGGCGAGCCGGCCGAACCGCCTCCGACCCGTTCAGAAGCCCAGCGAGGCGAGCAGGTCGTCCACGCCGGCCTGGTCGGCCACCACGTCGTCGCGGCCCTCGGCGTTGACCACCGGGCCGTCGAGCCGCTCGGTGGAGCCCGGCGGGGCCGTGTGCTCGATCTTCTTGCGCTGCTCGGGTGGCGTGGTCTCCAACAGCAGCTTGACCAACTGCTCTTCCATCGCCTGCGCCAGGGTCACGACCTTGCGGATCACCTGGCCGGTGAGGTCGTGGAAGTCCTGCGCCATCATGATGTCGGTAAGGATCTGGTTGGTGGCGTCGGTCTGCCCGCCCACCGTGCCGAAGAAGGCGCAGGTCTCGTCCACCAGATGGCGGCCGGCCGGCGTGGCCCGACTGGCGTCGGCCGCCGTGTAGGCCGCCACCGCCTGCCAGCGGCTGCGCAGGCTGTCGGCCTGCCGGGTCAGGTCTTCCTGCACGTTGCGCGCACGGTCCACCGCGTTGAGCACCTTCTCGGCCGCTTCGCCGGTCACGCGGGCAATGTAGGTGAGGCGGTCACGCGCGTCGGGCAACTGCTCGCGCGTGCCGGCCAGCTCCTTGTCGTAGCCCAACTCGCGCAGGGCATCGTGCAGCGTGCGCGTCAGGTGACCGATGCGCTGGTAGACCTCCGTGGCGGGCATGCCGCCTTCCTCGGTCGCGGCGGCCGCCACGGTGGCGGGGGCGGGGGCGGGGGTCGGCTTGCGGGCGCGCGGCTTGCGCTTCTTGGTCGGGGTGGCACCGTCGTCGGCAAAGCCGGCGCGGTCGCAGGACAGGGGGCTGGTCATCGAGTCGTCCATCATGCTCAGGCGGTGGCCATCTTCTGCAGGATCTTCTGCACCTTTTCTTCGAGCGTGGCCTTGGTGAAGGGCTTGACGATGTAGCCGGCCGCGCCGCCCTGGGCGGCCGCGACGATGTCTTCCTTCTTGGCCTCGGCCGTCACCATCAGCACCGGAACGTCCTTCAGGGCCGGCTCGGCCTTGATGCTCTTTAGCAGCTCGAAGCCGTTCATGTTGGGCATGTTGATGTCGCTGACCACGAAATCGAACTTGGTGGCTTTGAGCATGGCCAGCGCAATCACGCCGTCCTCGGCCTCCTCGGCGTTGTTGAAGCCGATCTCCTTGAGCAGGTTGCGCACGATGCGACGCATGGTCGAAAAGTCATCGACGATGAGGAAGCGGGGTTCGGACATCGGCCGGGCTCCGGGGGAAAGTTCAGCGGCGCCGCCAACGACGCCATTACGGGGAGTGTCGTCGGCTCAGGGTCGCGACGATCGCCCGATAAGCCGGCTACGGGCTGCACACGCGGACCGATTGGCCGGATGCGCGCGGCGCAACCGCGCCGCGCCGCCGGATGCGCGGCCTGGCATCTACCGGTCCGGCACCTACCGGGCCGGCACCACGGCGGCCGCCGGGGTGGACGGCACGGGCAGCGCGGCGCCGGCGGCGGGCAGGGCTTGCTCGACCTCGGCCGGCGTGCCGGCCTCGATCTCGCCACCGGCGCGGTTCATCCGCTCCTCGGCGATCTTGTTGAGCACGATGATCGATATGCGGCGGTTCAACGGGCTGCGCGGATCGTCCTTGACCAGCAGGCTGGAGTCCGCGAGGCCCACCACGCGGACGACCTTGTCGGCATTCATGCCGCCGGCAATCAGCTCGCGCCGCGAGGCGTTGGCGCGGTCGGCCGACAGCTCCCAGTTCGAGTAGAAGCGCTCGCCGCCCGAGTAGGGCGTGGCGTCCGTGTGGCCCGACAGGGCGACCTTGCTCTCCACGTCGTTGAGCACCTGGCCGATGGCGTGCAGGATCTCCCGCATGTAGGGCTGCACCACCGCGCTGCCGAGGGCGAACATCGGCCGCCGGTGGTCGTCGATGATGGTGACGCGCAACCCGTCGGGCGTGATTTCGATGCGGATCTGCTGCCGGTACTCGGCGAGCTTGTCGGACTCCAGAATCGCCGCTTCGAGCTTGCGCTTGAGCTGCTCCATACGGGCCCGTTCCGTGCGCTCCTGCTCACGCCGCATCTGCGCCGACGGCTGGCGCCTGCTTTCGCCATCGTCCTTCCTCACCTGGCCCGCGCTGTGTGTCAGGCTGGGCCCGCCGCCCTGGATCAGGGTGGTCGCATCGCCCGAGCCCGCGCCGCCCGACAGCGATACCCGCAACGGCGACTGGAAGTACTCGGAGATGCCCTTCAGATCGCCCTGCGTGGTCGAGCCGAGCAGCCACATCAGCAGGAAGAACGCCATCATCGCCGTCACGAAGTCGGCGTACGCGATCTTCCAGGCCGCGCCATGACTGCCATGGCCGCCTTTCTTGATGCGCTTGATGACGATGGTGCTCTTGGCCTTTTCGCCTTGTGCCGCCATGTTCGCTCGTGCCTGTCGTTCGGTGCTCGCGGTTGGGTGAAGGTCTCTCGGAGGGCGGCGACCCGCGCGGCGCGCCGGTCCGGATTCAGCGCTTCTGCTTGACGTGCTTTTCCAGCTCGGAGAACGACGGCCGCTCGGTCGAGTACAGCACCTTGCGGCCGAACTCCACCGCCACTGCGGGCGCGTAGCCCTGCAGGCTCGCCAGCAGCGTGGCCTTCACGCACTGCAGCTCCTTGGTGCCCTCGTCGGCCTTCTGCTCCAGCAGCGCGGCCAGCGGACTCACGAACCCGTAGGCCAGCAGGATGCCGAGGAAGGTGCCCACCAGCGCGGCGGCGATCATCTCGCCCAGCACCGCCGGCGGCTTGCCGACCGAGGCCATGGTCTTCACCACCCCCAGCACGGCGGCCACGATGCCGAAGGCCGGCAGCCCGTCGCCCACCTTCTGGATGGCGTGGCTAGGCACCATCGCCTCGTGATGATGGGTGTCGATCTCCTGGTCCAGCAGGTTCTCGATTTCCAGCGGATTCATATTGCCGCTGACCATCATGCGCAGGTAGTCGCAGATGAACTCGACCAGGTGATGGTCGCCGCCCACCAGCGGATGCTTCTGGAACAAGGCGCTCTTGGCCGGATCGTCGACGTCGGACTCGATGGCCATCATCCCCTCCTTGCGTATCTTGGACAGGATGTCGTACAGCAGCGCCATCAGCGCCATGTAGCGGGCCTTGGTGTACTTGGAACTGGACAGCAGCTTGGGCAGCGACTTGAAAGTGGCGCTGACTGCCTTGTTCGAGTTGCCGACGAAGAATGCACCGGCCGCAGCGCCGCCGATGATGAACAGTTCGAGCGGCGCGGCCTTCGCCAGGATCATGAAGCTGCCGCCCGCCAGCGCGTAGCCGCCGAACACGCAGGCCAGGACCACCACGTAACCGATGATGACGAACATTGCGTTTCGAGCGTCTGGAAGGGTGCGGCCCCGGTCGGCGATCAGCGGCGCAGGCCCGGTCGAAGAGGCCATGGGAACGCCCGGGCGCGTCCCGCCCCCGGGGTTTCGGCAGCCGGCCCGGCGACTTGAACCAGCCGGAATTCGGCGTCTTTCCGCCGGATGGGCCGACTTGACGCCGGGCGCCGCCCGTTGTCGCGGCGCACGCGCGCGCTTCGGCCCGAGCGAATTGCCATGACTTGTGGCAACTTCTCGGCCGACTCGCCGGCCTTGCGGGCGCGCACCATCCAGCGGCGTCAGTTTTGCGTAGATCACGCTGCGCCCGCCCCGCCTTCAATGAAACGCGACCTCCAGCCGCTTGCGCGCGTCGACATCCAGATCGGCGCGCCGATTCCGTTTCCGGTGTACGACCGCTCGGGCCGGCTGCTGCTGGCGCGCGGTCAGGTGGTAGCCGATCCGCGGGCGCTCGACTCGCTGGTGGCGCGGGGTCTGTACGTGAATCCGCGCTGGTCTCGCGGCGAAGGGACGCTGGCCTACGCCCAAGGCGAGCAACCGGTCGGCGACGAACCGCCGGCGGCCGAGTTTCACGGGCTGCCGCCGCTGACCAACGGCAAGGGCAAGGTCAGGAAGTCCAGGGAGATACCCGCCTGGCGGTTGCTGCGCATGTGGAGCGAAGGAGGCTCGGCCGACGATGCGATGACGGTCAAGCTCGTCGGCGTGCACGAGGGCAAGAGCATCGTGATCACCGCCCCGGAGCGGGACGGGCGGCTGGCGTTCGTCAAGGAGGGCGTGACCTTCTTCTTCGGCGGCTTTTCGGGCGAACTGGTCTACGAATTCAACGCCCTGGTGCAGAAGGTGCGCTTCGATCCCTATCCGTATCTGCACATCGGCTGGCCCCATGACTGGCAGGTCGGCAAGCGGCGCGTGCGCGAGGCGCGTCGCGTGCGCACCGACGTGCCGTGCATCCTCTATCGCGACTCGCAGAGCGCGAGCAACTTCGTCAAGGGGGTACTGACGAACCTGTCGACGGGCGGCGCCTCCCTGCAGCTGAAGGACCCGATCCACGGCCTCGAAGAGCGCGTGCGTCTGGCCTTCCGGGTGGAGATTGCGGGCCAGCAGAAGCTCTTCGAGATCGACGCCAAGCCGGTGCGCCTGCCGGAGGCCGACGACCTGGAGCCTTCCATCGGCCTGAGCTTCCTCGATCTCGACGAGGCCCAGCGCATGGCGCTGCATGCGTTCGTCTACCTGCAACTGGTGCGGGAGATGGAAATGCCGCTGCTGGCCGACTAGCCCGATCAGCCCGATCAGCCCGCCCGACGTGCCCGACCTGCGCGCCACGCCCGCATGCGCGTCCGCAGGGCTGACCGCAACGCACCGACCGTCCAGCCCTTGATCCGCTTTCACGCGGTCCGGACGGACCGTTCTTGCGCGCGGCGAAAAAAAAGCGGCCCGGGCGAAGCCGGGCCGAAGGTCGGAGGAGAAGCACACCTGGAAACACCGCTGGATTTGACCGGCCCCAGCGGCCTGGCCGGATTCCCTTTCACCCTCGGAGTCGAAACCGCGAATTGCAGCTCAGCTCACCAATGCATCTTCGGCACGCCGGGCCGAACCTTTACCCTTGCCGGCGCGCGCCGGCGGCTCGCACAGCCCGCACACATAGTTCTTGGTGAGCTCGTAGGTGTGGGTCACGAACTTGCCGTTGCACTTGCAGCAGGACGTGAGCGTCACCATGCCGGCGTCGACGAACTTGACGAGGCGCCAGGCGCGCGTCACCGACAGCAGCGGCTCGAGATCCTGGGTGTGCACCTGCTCCAGATACAGCTCGTAGGCCTTGATGATGGCGTCGATTTCCTCGAGTTCGGTGGTCTTGTTCAGGTACTCGTAGATGTTCAGAAACAGCGACGAGTGGATGTTCGGCTGCCAGGTCATGAACCAGTCGGTCGAGAAGGGCAGCATGCCGCGTGCCGGGCTCTGGCCCTGCACTTCCTTGTACAGGCGCAGCAGCCGCTCGTAGGACAGATCGGTCTCGGACTCCAGCACCTGCAGCCGGGCCCCCATCTTGATGAGCGCGATGGCCCGCTGAATCTGCTTGCTCTCGGTGACGATGCTCTTGATGCGCGACATTCCGCTTTCCTCGCTCCGCTGTCTGGCCTCACCCCGGCGCAGGCCGGGGCTCAATGGGTTTCGATCCGGCGCCACCCCGGCGCGGGCCGGGGCCCAACTTCGTTCGACCGGGTCAGACAACGTCGGCGATCTGTCCTGCGATCACGATGTTGGCGTGCAGACCGGCAACCGCGCCCGTACCCGCCGGCTTGCTGCGGCTGTGGCTGGTGAGCAGGTTCCACACGATGTCGTCGTCGAAGCGGAAGCGGCAGATGAGCTGGTTGGCGCCGGCAATCTTCATCAGTTGCGACGGCGTGAGCTGGTCGATGACCTCCGCCACCTCCTCGGAGACGCCCAGGCGATACATGGCCTGCGCCTTGTCGGCGCGGATCATGTGCTGCGCGAGCACCAGGTAGGCCAGGTTGACTTCGCGCACTTCCTCGAGAAGCTGCTCGTTGATGCCGTTACTCATGGATCGGTCCTCCGGTTGGGTGGGCGCCTGCCGTGCCCGCATGCGTTGCTCGATGGACTGCATTGTGCTGAACGGCGGAATTTGGCGGCATCGGCGCAGCACCCGATCGCTTGTCGGTGCAAGCGGCCGGTCGAACGTAGGACAAATTCCTACACGGGCCGCGGGACGGCGTTGCACGCCGGCGGCGGCCGCCCGGCCGGGCGGACCGCGCTCGATGCAGCGCGTGCGCACCGCCCGATGGCGCTGCGGCCCGATGCTCTACCCGATCGCTCCCCTGCATCCACGGTCGGGTACCGGAAGCCCACGGCATGGCCTGCTCTCAAGACCGCCCCCGCCGCGCCGATACCCGGTCTGGATGCGGCGGATTGCGCGTACGGTTTGCGGGCGAAGAAGCGGCGCCGACCCGCTCCCGGAATTGCCGCGCCATCGCCGCCCATCTTGCGCCCTGCGCGGCGTGCCGTTTCCGCGGCGACGACTCAAGTTCGGTCCGGCCCGGCCCGATATTGGACTCAACGCTTCACGCCTCGTGACGCGTGACCCGGCGGCAGCCACTCGAAGAGAGGTGCCGCCGCCCGGGCCAAGGTGAAAGCGCCGATGCGATGCCTACTGTCCACGCGGCTGCTTTTCGGTCCTCTTAGAGAAGGAGCTCGGCCATGCCACAAGTCATCAACACCAACATCGCGTCGCTCAACACGCAGCGCACGCTCAACAGCTCGCAGTCGATGCAGGCCCAGGCCCTGCAGCGCCTGTCCTCCGGCCTGCGCATCAACAGCGCCAAGGACGACGCCGCCGGCCTGGCGATCTCCGAGCGCTTCACCTCGCAGATCCGCGGCCTGAACCAGGCGACGCGCAATGCCCAGGACGCCATCTCCTTGTCGCAGACGGCCGAGGGCGCGCTGGGCGAAGTCTCCAACAACCTCCAGCGCATCCGCGAACTTGCCGTGCAGGCCGCAAACGGCACCAACTCGGCCAGCGACCGCGCTGCACTGAACAACGAGGTCCAGCAGCGCCTCGCCGAGGTCGATCGCATCGCGTCCCAGACCAGCTTCAATGGCCTGCGCGTGCTCGATGGTACCTATGGTACGCAGCAGTTCCAGGTTGGAGCCAATGCGGGTGAGACGATTTCGGTCGCACTTAACCAGGGGGTGCGGTCCAACCAACTGGGCCGCGTCGCCACGTCGACGACGGTAGTCAACTCCGACACCTACGCGGGCGGATCGATCACCGTGGGCAGCAATGCAGCGGTCACGGTGAATGCGTCGGTCGACAACAGCTCTGGCACGGGCAACGCCGGGCGCACGGCCGACAGCGCCTACTCCAAGGCACTCGCAGTGAACAACGCGGGTGTGGGTGGACTGACTGCCACCGCGACGAACAATATCGAGTTCACGGTCGCGGCGGTCGCCTCCGGTGGAGCGGCGGATGGTTACTCGCTGGTGATCAACGGCACCAACATCTTCAACGCAACGGACGTGAGTGTGGCCGGTGGCATCAGCGCGCAGGGTGTCCTGAATGCCATCAACGCGCAAACGGCCAACACGGGCGTGACCGCGTCTCTCGACGGTACCAATCTGCGCTTGTCCGCCGCCGACGGGCGCAACATTTCCATCGGCCAGACGCTGGGCGCCGACGCGACCGGTGGCTTGACGGCCGGCGCCGGTGGATCGACGACCGTCAATGGGGTTGAGTTCCGCGACGGTACTCTCGCTGCCTTCGCGAGCCCCTCGGTCAACCGCGGCACCATCAGCTTTACCGCGACGGAAAGCCTCACGTTCACGGGCAACGCCGACGACTTCGGTCTGGGTGCCGCCACGACCAACGTCGCACTGGACAGCACGACGCTCAACAACATCGGCGTCACGTCGATCAGCGCGGCGAACGATGCAATCGCTCGAGTTGACGCGGCGCTCACCACCGTCAACACCGTTCGAGCGACTTTGGGTGCTGTCCAGAGCCGCTTTGAGGCGACGATCAGCAACCTGCAGACGTCTTCCGAGAACCTGTCGGCGTCGCGCAGCCGTATCCAGGACGCCGACTTCGCCGAGGAGACGGCCAAGCTGACCCGCGCGCAGATCCTGCAGCAGGCCGGCGTGGCGATGCTGGCGCAGGCCAACGCGCTGCCGCAGAACGTGCTGGCGCTGCTGCGCGGCTGATCGCGGCTGCCGGGCGGTGCGAAAAGGGCGCCTACGAGGCGCCCTTTTTTTCGCCCGTCGCGGCTCAAGTCCGGACCGCGGCAGCCGTTAAACCGTGCAGAGCGTGAGTCCTTTTGCAGACCTTGCATCCGTGAAGACCGAGGCCATCCAGCAAGCGACGACCCCGGCGGTGATGGCCGAAGGCCGCGCTCGTCCGGGCCCGGCCCTCGCCGCGGCCGACCGCGCGGCGGTCGCGTCGGCGCCCGCTGCCGGCGCCGACGCCGCACGGGCGGCGGCCGAGGCCAACCGGCGCCTGGCCGAAAAAGGCAGCCAATTGACCATCGAATTCGACGATGCGCTGGACCGCGCGGTGTTCAGACTCGTCGACTCTCAGACCGGCGAAGTGGTGCGGCAGATCCCGTCCGAGGAGGTGCTGGCCATTGCCCGGGCGCTGGCCGAAGGCGCCGATGCCGGCGTGATGCTGAGCACCAACGCCTGATGGCGTCCTGATTGGAGCGTGTCATGGCCACCAGTGGAGTCGGGGGCGCAAGCCTCGATGTCAACGCGATCGTCACCCAGTTGATGAGTCTCGAGCGGCGGCCGCTCGAGGCGCTGTCGCGCCGCGAGGCGCAGGTCACGGCGCGGATGGCGGCCGTGGCGCGGGTGCAGGGGGCCGTGTCCGGCCTGCAGGTGGCGGCCGCCTCGCTCGCCAAGTCGGCGACCTTCAGCGGGCTGCGCGCCTCGGTCGGCGGCGATGCCGCGACCGTTGCCGTCACCGACGGCAGCAAGGCGGCAGCCGGCAGCTACACGCTCAAGGTCAACGCCCTGGCGTCCGCGCAGTCGCTCGCCTCGCAGGCCTTCACCGCCGGCGCGTCGATCGGCACCGGCACGCTCAGGCTGGAGCTGGGCAGCGTGGCCGGCGGCGTGTTCACGCCGCGGGCGGGCACGACGTTTCCGACCCTGACCATCGATGCCGGCAACAACACCCTGGCCGGCATCCGGGACGCCATCAACGCGGCACGCATCGGCGTGACCGCCGGCATCGTCAACGACGGCAGCGGCGCCCGCCTGACGGTCACCGCCAACGACACCGGGCTGGCCAGCGTGCTGCGCATCACCGTCGACGGCGACGGCGACGGCGACAACGGCGACAACGCCGGGCTGTCGCGCCTGTCGTTCGACCCGACCATCGCGCTGCCGCCGGAACAGACCGTCACCGCCGGCCGCCAGTTGCAGCAGACCCGTGCCGCGGCCGACGCCGCCTTCGAGGTCAACGGACTGGCGCTGTCCGCGTCGTCCAACCGCGTCACCGGTGCCATCGAGGGCCTGAGTCTGGACCTGCGCAAGCTGTCGGCCGACGCGGTGACGGTCACCGTCGAGCGCGACACCGCGGCGATCCGCGGCGCGGTCGACGGATTCGTCAAGGCGTACAACGACCTGGACCGTCTGATCCGCGATCTGACCGCCTTCGACCCGGCCACCCGCCGCGGCGCCACGCTCAACGGCGACGCGGCGGTGCGCTCGCTGCAGACCCAGGTGCGTGGCCTGGTGCGCGCGCAATTGAACGTGGCCGAAGGCGAACTGGCCAGCCTGTCGGCCGCCGGCATCGAAGCGGGCCGCGACGGCACCTTGTCCGTGAACGCTGCCCGCTTCGATGCCGCCGTCGCCGACCCGGCGCGCCTGGCGCGCCTGTTCACCGCCACCAGCACCATCGAAAGCCAGCAGGGCCTGGGCGTGCGCCTGGAAGCCCTGGCCAAGTCGCTGACCGGCACCGACGGTCTGCTGCCGGCCCGCACCAAGGGCCTGCAGGCGCAGGTCGATTCCATCAACCGCCAGGAGGGGCAGTTCAACAACCGGCTGGTCGAGATCGAGCGGCGCCTGCGGCGCCAGTACGCGGCGCTGGACACGCAACTGCAGCGGATGCAGGGCACGAGCAACTCGCTGGCCAATGCGCTCAGCGGGCTGCCGAAGCCGCCGGGGGCGTAGGCCGCGCCCAAAGCTTGCCGCCGGGGGCGGCAAGCAGGGCGCCGAGACGCCGCGATACCCCGGCAATTCGGGTTCAACCCCGCGACGGTGACAGCCGATAAGGAAGGGGTGTTTTCAGCATCGAGGCAGACATGACCGGATTCGGGGCGAAGGCCTACAGCAAGGTGTCGGCGGAAACGGGCGCGCGGGCGGCCGACGCCCACCAGCTCGTACTGATGTTGTACGACGGTGCCGTCGAGGCGGCCCGGCTCGCGCTCGGCCACCTGCAGGCCGGTCGCGTCGCGCAGAAGGCAGCGGCGCTGTCCAGGGCAGCGCGGATCGTCGAGGAGGGGCTCAAGGTGAGTCTCGACAAGACGGCCGGCGGCCAGATTGCCCAGCGCTTGTCCGACCTGTACGACTTCATGATCCTGCGGCTGCTGCAGGCCAATCTGCGCAACGATGCCGCGGCGCTGGGGGAGGTGATCCGGCTGCTCGAGGACCTGCGTGCCGCGTGGGCGCAGATCGGTCGCACCGGGGGGGCGGCGGCAGCGGTCGCGCCCACTGCCGCCGCCTCCGGTGCGTCGATTGCCGAGCCGCCCGCCGCCCGCCCGGCAGCGCCCGCAGCCGCTTTCGTCGAGGACGTGGGCGCCGCGCGGCCGCGCCTGGCGGCCTGGGCCTGAACTGCAACACGTGACGGCCGCGGCCCGCGCGCGACCATGCCGGACGATCCTCGCACCAGACCAAGCGCCGGCCTGATCGAGGCCTACGAGACGATCGCCCGGGCCAGCCACGCGATGCTGGCTGCCGCGCGTGCCGACGACTGGGACGACGTTGCCCGGCTCGAAGCGCAGTGCCGGGCGCTGATTGGCGAGCTGCAGGACGCAGCCGCGGGCCGGTCGCTGGCGGCGGGCGAGCAGCGGCGGCGCGTGCAGTTGCTGCGGGAAATCCTGGCCCACGACGCCGAGGTGCGCGCGCGCGCGGAGCCCTGGCTGCGCGAACTGGAGCACCTGGCGGGCGCGCCTGCGGCGCGCCGCAGGCGCTGACCGGCGATCGACCGTGGACCTCGGGACCCTCGTCCATTCTGCGCGCCGTGTCGGCGCGGACGAACCGCGCAGCGGTGTCGAGCGCATCGGGCTGTCCACGCGCCTGCTGCTGCCGATGCTGCAGCAGGCCGGCACCGATCCGGGGCTGACCGAGCTGGCCCGCGACCTGAAGGTCGAACTGGCCGCGCGTGGCGGGCGCAGCGTGACGCTGGTGTTGCCGCTGGGCGGCGCCGGCGACGCGCAGGGCGCTCGCCTGGAGCTCGGCGGCCGCCAGTTCACGATCCCGCCGGTGTTGCGCGACGCGCTGCTGGCACAGCTGGCGGCCGAGCCGGACAGCGCCGCGGCGATCCCCGCGCCGGTATCGGCGACGCGCGCGGCCGCCGCACCGGCCGGCACGGCGGCGGGCGAAACCGCCGCGCGCGCCTGGGCTGTTCATGCGCAGGCGCATGCCGCCGCCGCGCACGCCCCCGGGCTGCCGCTGCAGGCCGCCGTGGCGCTGGCTGCCAGCGGCGTGGCGCGTGACGTGGCGCGCAGCCTTTCATCCGTCGCGCCGGCCGTCGCCGGCGAGCCGCCGGTGGCCGGGTTTGCGCGGCCACTACTGCAAGAGCGCCCGGTCGGCCCGGTGACGCCGACGCAGCCGATCGCTGCCCGCCTGCAGCAGCAGCTCGAGCGCAGCGGGCTGTTTTTCGAGTCGCACCTGGCGCAGTGGGCGGGTGGTGCGCGCAGTACCGACGAGCTGCGTGCGGAGCTGCTGCAACTGCAGGGCGGCGCTGCTGCCGCGGCGCCGGCCGAGGCGCCCGCGCAGCGCGTGGCTGCACAACTGGCGGTGCTGCAGCACCAGGGCCTGGTCCTGCACGGTCCGGCCTGGCCCGGGCAGCCGATGCAATTGGCCATCGAGCGCGAGCCGCTGTCGCGCGATGCGCCCGCGGGTGCGCCGCCGGTGTTCAGCGCGCACCTGAAGCTCGAGCTGCCGCAGCTCGGTGCGGTGGAGGTCCATCTGCGCCTGGCCGGCGACGCCCTGGCCACCACGCTCGGCGGTGCCGGTGCGGCTGGCCTGGTCGGCGAACTGCCCGCCCTGGTCGATGCGCTGCATGCCCACGGCCTGAATCCCGTGGTCACCCAAGTGACCAACGGCGCCGCATGAACGCGCGGGCACCCTTCGCCGAGACCACGCTGCCCGCGCGGCGCGCCGCCGCGCTGGCCTACGGTGAGGGCGACCGCCGCACCGGGCGCGCGCCCAGGGTGGCCGCCAAGGGCGCCGGCCTGGTCGCCGAGCAGATCATCGAGCGCGCGCGCGAGGCCGGCGTGCCGATCCACGAGTCGCGCGAACTCGTGTCGCTGCTGATGCAGGTCGATCTCGATCAGCACATCCCGCCCGCTCTCTACATCGCGGTGGCCGAAGTGCTGGCCTGGGTCCACCGCCTGGAGCAGCAGCGCACGCTCCGATGAAACCGAATCAAACCCCCTGCAGCGGCGCCAGCAGCCGCGCCGATTGATGCCATGGGCCACACCCACCCTTTCCCCGAACCCGACTCGCCCGACCTCGAGCCGTTCATGGTGTATTCGCGCGTCGAGATCCTGGCGATGCTGCGGCAACTGGGCGAGCGCGGCAACCTGATCACCTGCTACTTCGACCAGCACGACGGCTTTGCCGTGACGGTGCTGCTGGCGGTGAATCAGGAGTTCGAGGAGGCGATTTTCGACCTGCCGGGCGACACGGCCGCGCTGCAGCGCCTGCTCGCTGCCGACGAACTGGTGTTCGTCGCTTTCGTCGGCCAGATCAAGTTGCAATTCCGCGCCCGCAAGGCCGAGACCACGCACCACGAGGGCAAGCCGGCGATTCGGGTGCGGCTTCCGAGGGAGGTGTTGCGGCTGCAGCGGCGCGACTCCTTCCGCGTCCGGACGCCGATCGCCAAGCCGGCGACCTGCCTGGTCCCGCACCCGGTCGGGACGACCCGCAACGACGGCCCCAGGACCTACGAGCAGCTCAAGGTGCTCGACCTGTCGGTCGGGGGGGTGGCGTTGCTCACCTATCCGGAGCGGTTCGCGCTGACGGCCGGGCAGGCGCTGCGGGATTGTTATCTCGATCTGCCCGGAATCGGCCAGCTGGCCATCAGCCTGACGATCAGGCACGTCGACGTCGTGCCGGACAACGAGCACGCTCGCCGTTGCGGCTGCGAACTCGTGCGACTGCCGCCGCAGGCGCGCCTGATGCTGCAGCGCTACGTCAACCGGGTCGAAGCCGAGCAGCGCAAGGTTGCCGCGCCGGTCTGACCGCGGCACGCGCCGTGGCGCGGGGGCTCGCCGAGCCGGCGCCCGCCGGCTCTATGGCGCCGATTCGTCCCAGGCGCGCTCGTAGTGGTTGCCGGCGCCGATCCAGGCAACGGTGCCGACCGACAGCGCGGCCGTGTAGATGCTGGCAATCCGCTCGCCCACGCTGCCGTTGCAGCGCAGCCGCACGGCGGCGAGCAGATGAACGTGTCCGTCGGCGTAACGGCAATCGATCATGCGCATGTCGAGCCGACCGGCCGGCGGCCAGGGCAGCAGCGACTCCGGCAGGCCGGTGATGCCGCGACGGCCGTCGCGGTTGCGCTGCGAGGTGTCCTCGAACCAGATGAACAGATCGGTCGCGTGGGGTCGCGCCTGCGGCGGTCGGGTGTCGAGCTGGAATGCCGCGGCCGGACCGGCGGCCAGCGCCACGGGCTGCGGCGTATCGGCCCGGGTGAAGTGTCCCATCGAGCCGCAAGCCGCTCCGGCCGTTCGCGTCACCCGTTGCGGACTGGTCATCAAGCCTCCTCTGCCCGGCGCACCGCCGCCGCTTCAGCCGAAACATCGGCGCGGCGGCCGCGGCCTTGAGCCCGGCTGGCCGCCGGGGCGGCGCGGATTGGCGGGCGTTTGCCCTGCAATTCAGGTCTTCCGCGGCCGGCGCCGACGGAAAGGGCCCCTCATCGACCCTAAAGTGTTCGGGACAACGGCCGATATCCAACGATCGGGGGCGGAGCGGCTCTCGAATAATCGCCGGCAAGCGAGGGTGGGGCGCATGGTGCGCCGGTCCCGTCGCCGCCGCCGATGGCCGACTCCGAACAGTCCGCGCAGGAACGAACGCTAGAACCAACCCAGAAGCGGTTGGCGGACGCGCGCCGCGAAGGCCAGGTGCCGCGCTCGCGCGAACTGGCGCACCTGCTGGTGCTGGGTGCCGCCGCCGGCGCGCTGTTCCTGCTGGCCGCCCCGCTGCTGCGCGCCACCACCGAGATCGTGGGCCGCGGCCTCACGTTCAATGCGGCGCTGGCGACCGACCCGTCGCGCATGGCGAACCGCCTCGGTGAACTGGCCGGCGCCGGCCTGCTCGCCATCGCCCCGCTGCTGGCCGTGGCGCTGGTGGCCGCGCTGGCTGCGCCGCTGTCCATCGGCGGCTGGATCTTCGCGCCGCAGAGTGCGGCGCCCAAGCTCAACCGCCTGAACCCGCGCACCGGCATCGGCCGCATGTTCTCGCTGCCGGCGCTGATGGAACTCGTCAAGGTGCTGCTTGTGACCGCGCTGCTGGCGGCGGTGGGCGGCTGGTACGTGGTGAGCCATCTCGACAGCTTTGCCACCCTGGCGCACGAGTCGCTGCACCTGGGCTTGGCGCACTTCGGCTGGCTGCTGGCGGTGGCCTTCGCGCTGCTGGTGGCCACCCTGGCGCTGACCAGTGCCATCGATGTGCCGTTCCAGCTCTTCCACTTCCGCTCCAAGTTGAAGATGACCCTGGAGGAAGTGAAGAAGGAGCAGAAGGAGACCGAGGGCGATCCGTACATCAAGGGCCGCATCCGCCAGCAGCAGCGCGAGATGGCGCGCCGCCGCATGATGGCCGCGGTGCCCAAGGCCGATGTGGTGGTCACCAACCCGACCCACTTCGCGGTTGCCCTGAAGTACCTGGAGGGCCGCCACCGCGCGCCGGTGGTCGTGGCCAAGGGCGTGGACGAGGTGGCCGAGCGGATCAAGGCGCTGGCCGCCGAGCACGGCGTGCCGCGCCTGGAAGCGCCGCCGCTGGCGCGTGCGCTGTACCGCCATGTCGAGCTGGGGGCCGAGATCCCGGCGGCGCTGTACACGGCCGTGGCCCAGGTGCTGGCCTACGTGTTCCAGCTCAGGCGCCACCAGCAGGGCCAGGCGCCGCGCCCGCGGACACCCGATGACATCGAGGTGCCGGAGGGCATGGACCCAATGGCACCGATGGCCAGGGCCTAGACGGACTCGACGAGGGAGATCAGGCAGTGAGCGATCCGACGCCCGAACCGCTGCAGCACGCGCAGGACGACCGCTGCGTCGACCAGTTGGACGGTTCCGTGGTGCGGAACGTCTACGTGCGGCGTGTCGGCGAAGCGCTCGATGAGGACGGCCAGGTCGTGCCACTGCCGCGCCGGCAGGCGGCGACCCGGACGCGACCGGCCAAACGCAAGGACCGCTGAGCCATGAACGGCCTCGCTGCAGCCTTCAACCACCCGTTCCTCACGGCGATCCCGTGGCGCCAGCTCGCCCTGCCGCTGCTGGCCTTCATGGTGCTCGCCATGATGATCATTCCGCTGCCGCCGTTCCTGCTCGACCTCTTGTTCACCTTCAACATCGCGGTGAGCCTGGTGGTGCTGATGGTGGCCGTCTACACCCGCAAGCCGCTGGAGTTCGCGGCCTTCCCGACGGTGCTGCTGCTGACCACGCTGCTGCGCCTGTCCCTGAACGTGGCCTCGACGCGCGCCGTGCTGACCGACGGCCACACCGGGCCGGATGCGGCCGGCAAGGTGATCGAGAGCTTCGGCCACTTCGTGATCGGCGGCAGTTTCGCGGTCGGCATCATCGTGTTCGCGATCCTGGTGGTGATCAACTTCGTGGTGATCACCAAGGGCGCCGGCCGCATCGCCGAGGTGGCGGCGCGCTTCACCCTCGATGCGATGCCCGGCAAGCAGATGGCCATCGACGCCGACCTGAACGCCGGCATCATCGACGACAAGGAGGCCAAGGCGCGCCGCGCCGAGATCGCGCAGGAGGCGGACTTCTACGGCGCGATGGACGGCGCCAGCAAGTACGTGCGCGGCGACGCGGTCGCCGGCATCCTGATCCTGTTCATCAACATCATCGGCGGCCTGGCCATCGGCACGCTGACCCACAACCTGCCGCTGGCGCAGGCGGTGGAGACCTACGTCCTGCTGACCATCGGCGACGGCCTGGTGGCGATGATCCCGGGGCTGGTGATCTCGATCGCCGCCGGCCTGATCGTCTCGCGCGTGGGCAAGGACGGCGAGGACATCGGCGGCCAGATGATGCGCCAGTTGTTCTCGATGCCGCGCGCGCTCGGCATCACCGCCGCCATCCTGGCGGTGCTGGGTGTGATCCCGGGCATGCCGTGGTTCGTGTTCCTGCTGTTTGCGGCGATCTGCGCCTACGCCGCCTGGGCGCTGCACCGGAAGGAGCAGCTCGGTGCTGCCGCCGCTGCCGCGCCGGCACCGCCGCCGGCCGAGGCGCTGCCGGCCAACGAGGCGACCTGGGACGACATCGTGCCGGTGGACCCGCTCGGGCTGGAGGTCGGCTACCGCCTGATCCCGCTGGTGGACAAGGCCCAGGACGGCGAGCTGCTCAAGCGGATCAAGGCGATCCGCAAGAAGTTCGCGCAGGAGATCGGCTTCCTGCCGCCGCCGGTGCACATCCGCGACAACCTGGAGCTCAAGCCCTCGCAGTACCGGGTGCTGCTCAAGGGCGTGGTGGTGGGCGAGGGCGAGGCATTCAACGGCATGCAACTGGCCATCAACCCCGGCGGCATCACGCAGACGGTGCCCGGCACGCCGACCCGCGACCCGGCCTTCGGCCTGCCCGCCATCTGGATCGAGCCGCGCACGCGCGACGCCGCCCAGGTGCTGGGCTACACGGTGGTCGACTGCGCCACGGTGGTGGCCACCCACATCAACCACCTGATGCTGGCGCATGCCGGCCAGTTGCTCGGCCGCGCCGAAACGCAGGCGCTGATCGACCACGTGAGCCGCAGCGCGCCCAAGCTGATGGACGACGTGGTGCCCAAGCTGATCCCGCTGTCGACGCTGCAGCGGGTGCTGGCCAACCTGCTCGACGAGGGCGTGCACATCCGCGACCTGCGCACCATCGTCGAGACGCTGGCCGACGTGGCCCAGCGCAGCACCGATCCGGCCGAGCTCACCGCGCAGGTGCGCGCCGCGCTGCGCGCCAGCATTGCGCAGACCCTGTTCGGCCCGACGCGCGAGCTGTCGGTGATCGCGCTGGACCCGGAGCTGGAGCGCGTGCTGGCCGGCTCGATGACGCAGGCGGCCGGGGCCGAGGGCGCGGCGATCGAGCCGGGGCTGGTGGATCTGATCCAGCGCGGGGCCGCCGCTGCCGCGCAGCGGCAGGAGGACATGGGTCTGGCGCCGACGCTGCTGGTGCCCGACCGGCTGCGCGTGCCGCTGGCGCGACTGCTCAAGCGCGCGGCACCGCGCCTGCGCGTGCTCGGCCACGCCGAAGTTCCCGAGACCGGCACCATCCGCGTCAGCACGGTGCTCGGCGGGGCGAGTTGAAACATGGGGATGCGGCAGTCCGGACGGGCGGACGGCACCTTCGCACAGGGGCGGCGCGTGCCGAGTCCTGAATCCCGCAGCCTTCTATCGAGGAGCTAGAGATGGGCTTCAAGCGCTATGTAGCGGCCACTACCCGGGACGCGCTGCGCCAGGTACGCCAGGAACTCGGGGACGAGGCAGTCATCCTGTCGTCGAAGAAGGTGGCCGGCGGGCACTTCGAGATCCTGGCGGCGGCGGCCGATGCGGTCGAGGCCATCGTCGAGGAGTCGCGCAAACCGCGAACCGCCGCGACGGCGGCGCCGCGCAAGTCCGGTGGCGTGGAGAGCTTCCAGGACTTTCTCAAGCGCCAGGCCGCGGCCGCGCCGGCGGCACGCCAGGCGACTGCGCGCGCGGCGGCGCCGGACCGCGGGGTGCCGTCTGCGCTGTATGCGCAGGTGGCCGCGGCGCAGGCGCCGCAGGATGATCTGCAGGACGACGCCGACCACGGCTGGCACCGGCCGGGCGCCGAGGCGCCCGCGCCCCGGTCCATCGCAGCGGCGCCGGGACGGGCACGCAGCGCGCCGACGCCGGCCGAGCCGAGCGTGTTCCGGCGCCGTCCGAGCCGGACCGGCGCAGCGGACGAGGCGTACGCGATCGGCGCGCCGGTTCCCGCGGCGCACGGCGCGGCGAGCGGGCACGCAGCACTGTCGCCTGCTGCGCCGGCGGCCGCGCCGCCGTTGCCGGTGCCACGGGCCGCAGTCCCGTCCCCGCTGCCGGCGGCCGCAGCCGCCGACAGCCCCCTGATGTCCGAGCTGCTCAACCTGCGCAGCGCGCTGCAGGAGCAGCTGACCGCGCTGTCCACCAGCGTGGCCGCAGGCGATGCGCGGCGCAGCCCGATCGTCACGCGCCTGATGACGCGGCTGCTGTCGGCCGGCTTCTCGGTCGAGCTGGCGCGGCGCATCGCGCAGCGCGTGCCGCCCGGTATCGACGTGTTGGCGGGCACCGAGTGGCTGCAGGACGTACTGGCTGCCAACCTGAAGTGCGCCGCCCCGTCGCAGTCGATCGCGGACCGGGAAGGCGCGTTTGCGCTGGTCGGTCCCACCGGCGTGGGTAAGACCACGACCGTGGCCAAGCTGGCGGCGCGCTTTGCCGTCAAGTACGGCACGCAGGCGCTCGGGCTGGTCACGCTCGACGCCTATCGCGTGGCCGCGCACGAGCAACTGCGCACCTACGGCCGCATCCTCGGCACGCCGGTGCACCTGGCGCAGGATGCCGCCACGCTGCGCGAGCTGCTCGCCAGCATGCAGGGAAAGCGGCTGGTGCTGATCGATACCTGCGGCCTCGGCCCGCGCGACCAGCGGCTGGGCGAGATGCTGGCCATGCTGGCAGCGGCCGGCAGCGCCGCGTGCCCGGTGCAGCCGGTGCTGCTGCTCAACGCCGGCTCGCACGCCGAAACACTGGATGAAACGGCGCGGGCCTGGCGCGCCTCGCAGGCGGCCGGCTGCATCCTGACCAAGCTCGACGAGGCGGCCCGCATCGGCGGGGCGCTCGACTGCGCCTTGCGCTACCGGCTGTCCCTGTTGTCGCTGACCAACGGCCAGCGCGTGCCCGAGGACCTGCACCTGGCCAATGCGCGCCTGCTGGCGCACCTGGCGCTCAAGCCGGGCGGCAGCGCCTTCGCCCTGGCCGACAGCGAAGCCGCCGCCCTCGCGGCGGCGGGCGCGTGATGCAGCGCGCGGCCTACCTAACCGCGCGCAGTGTCGCGCCGGTGCGCATCGGCCCGGCGGCGGCCGACGGGTGCGACGACCAGGCGGCGACCCTGCGCCGCCTGTTTGCGCGCCGGCCGGCGCGCGTGCTGCCGCTGCTGGTTCCGGAGGGTGGAGCGAGCAGCCGCGCCGGCTGGGTCGCCAAGCTTGCGCAGGGCTTCGTCGGCCACGGCGAGCGCACGCTCGTCATCGACGCGGCGCGGCTGCACGTGGCCGCCGCGCTGGGTCTGCGCGCGCGCTTCGATCTGGCGCATGTATTCGCCGGCGAGTGCGCGCCGGCGGCGGCCGTCCTCGACGCCGGTCGTGGCCTGACGGTGCTGCCGGCGGCGCGCGCCCTGGCTGAGGGGCGCGGCGTCGCATCGCTGTGGACGCAGATCGGCCGACTGAATCTGAGCCAGGTCGACCTCGTGCTGCTGGTGCTGCCGCTGAACCTGGCGCACGAGATGCCCGGCGACGCGCTGGTCCCGGTGCTGCCGGATGCGCCCGAACTGGCGGGCGTGGTGGCGGGCTTGCGGCGTGCCCTGGACACACGCGACCGGCGCCACGGCGGATCGACCGCGCAGCATCCGTCAACCGGCCGATTTCGGCTGCTTTTTCTGGGTATGGCCGAGCCGGCGGCCACTACGCTGGCGCAAGGCTTGATCCGGAAACTGGCAATGACGCAGGACTCCATGGTGCAGTCGGCCGGCAGTGCCCGCGTGGCACGCGACCTCGTGCAGGTGGTGCGCGCCGCCAGCGGCTGGACACTGGCCACCCTGCCGCAGCGGCCGCAGGAGTGAGCGTGCGCACCGACGCCTTTGTCTATACCCCGCGTGGCCGCCTCGACCGGCAGGACTACGTCAAGCAGTTCGCGCCGCTGGTGCGGCGCCTGGCGCACCAGATGGTGGCGCGGCTGCCCGCCAACGTCGAGCTCGACGACATGGTGCAGGCCGGCATGATCGGCCTGATGGATGCGGTCGGCCGCTTCGAGGAAAGCCAGGGCACGCAGTTCGAGGTCTACGCGGCCAGCCGCATCCGCGGCGCCATGCTCGACGAGCTGCGCGCCAACGACTGGCTGCCGCGCTCGGCGCGCAAGAGCCAGCGCGACATCGAGAACGCGATCCACCGGCTGGAGGGCAAGCTCAAGCGCGCCCCTGCCGAGGCGGAGATCGCGCGCGAGCTGAACATCAGCGTCGCCGAGTACCAGGAGATGCTGAACGAGGCGCGCGGCGCGCAGCTCATCTACTTCGACGACCTGGGCGGCCGGACCGACGACGAGGACTACCTCGAGCGCCACGTGGCCGACCCGGCGGAAGACGGCGGCGACCCCGGGGCGATCCTGCGCGACAAGCGCTTCCGCACCGCGCTGGTGGCCGCCATCGAGCAGTTGCCCGAGCGCGAGCGCCAGCTGATGGGCATGTACTACGAGCAGGACATGAACCTGCGCGAGATCGGTGCCGTCATGGGCGTGACCGAGTCGCGCGTGTGCCAGTTGCACAGCCAGGCGGTGGCGCGCCTGCGCGCCCGGCTCAAGAGCTGGTAGCGCCTCGGACCGGGTGCGGACTCAAGCGCCGCGCCGGCCCCGCCTTCATGCGATCCAGCGGCCGCGCAGCCGCCGGCCCGAGCCGGCGGACCCGTCGCGCGGTTCGATCGACTCTGCCCGTCTCGTTCCCCGCCTGACGTGGCCCGGATCTTTCATCAGAGACGCGGGTCTTGCGCGGATGCCCGCGCGGGCGCCGCGCAAACCCGCGTAGCCCCGACCAACCCAAATGGCTCTGGTCGAGTGCAGGCTGGCGCCGCGCCTTACAGAGGCAAGTCGTGGATGCACGGGGGCGACCCGGTGAAACATCCGTACTGCCGCCCGCGCGGCCCCGCGCTGCCGCTGCGCCAAAGCGCCGAAATACGGGGTTGACCTGCACGCATATCGGGCCGCTTCGCAGCGACCGCTTGCCCGACACTGGCGTGCATGAGGGAGTGTTAGCTCGCGTAATCAACTAGATGGAGATTCGATCCATGAATTCACTGAAATCCATGCTGCTCATCCAGGTGGCCGCGGCGCTGGCCGCCTGCGGGCTGCTGCTGGCCACCGCGCTGTACAGCGGCCATCGCCTGGGTGCCGATGCGCAACGCACCTTCGTGGCCAAGGACGTGACGGCCGACATCCTGCCGCCGCCGATGTACCTGATCGAGATGAGGCTGGTGCTGTCGCAGGGCATCGAAGGCACGCTCAAGCCCGAGGCGGCGGTCGCCGAGGTGAACCGCCTGGACAAGGAGTACCAGGCGCGCGTCGAGCACTGGAAAGCCAATCCGCCGTTTGGTCTTGAGACCGACCTGCTCGGCGCGCAGCACCGCGCCGCCGGTCAGTTCGTCAGTGCGGCCCGCAACGACATCCTGCCGCCGCTGCTGGCGGGCGACCGCGAGGCGGCGCGCCGCGCCCTCGAACAGGTTCACGCCCTGTATCTGGAGCACCGCGCCGGCGTCGACGCCACGGTCAAGCGCTCCAATGACTTCGCCGCCGCCGCGATGGCGAGCTTTGACCGGGTCAACTCGGCCGTGGCGGTGATCGTCATGGGGGTGTTCGCCACCGCCGCCGTGCTGCTGTCGCTGTGCTTCTTCTGGGTGCGGCGCAGTGTCTGGCGCGCCGTCGGCGCCGAGCCGGCCGAGATTGCTGCCGCCGCGCGCACCGCGGCCGAGGGCGACCTGAGCCAGCCGATCGCCACCGCGCATCCGGACAGCGTGGCCGGTTCGCTCGAGTCGATGCGCCGGCGGATCGCGGCAGTGGTGGGCGAGGTGCGCTCCGGCGTGGAGTCGGTGAGCACGGCCAGCCGCGAGATCGCGCAGGGCAACCAGGATCTGTCCAGCCGCACCGAGCAGCAGGCGAGCAACCTGCAGCAGACCGCGGCGTCGATGGAGCAGATGACCTCCAGCGTGAAGACCAGCGCCGAGAACGCGCGCCAGGCCAATCAGCTCGCCGCCAGCGCATCCGAGGTGGCGCAGCGCGGCGGCGCGGTGGTCAACGACGTGGTCGCCACGATGGACGAGATCAGCGCGCAGAGCCGCAAGATCGCCGAGATCATCGGCGTCATCGACGGCATCGCCTTCCAGACCAACATCCTGGCGCTCAATGCCGCGGTCGAGGCCGCGCGGGCCGGCGAGCAGGGCCGCGGCTTTGCCGTGGTGGCCGGCGAGGTACGCAATCTGGCGCAGCGCAGCGCGCAGGCCGCGCGCGAGATCAAGGTACTCATCTCCGAGTCGGTGACGCGGGTCGAAGGCGGCGCGGTGCTGGTCAACGACGCCGGCCGCACCATGTCCGAGATCGTCAGCCAGGTGCAGCGCGTGACCGACCTGATCGGCGAGATCACCAGCAGCACGATGGAACAGTCCAGCGGGCTGTCGCAGGTCAACCAGGCGGTCACGCAACTGGACCAGGTGACGCAGCAGAACGCGGCGCTGGTCGAGCAGAGCGCGGCGGCGGCCACCAGCCTGAGCGAGCAGGCGCAGCGCCTGGCGCAGTCGGTCTCGGTGTTTCGCGTGCAGCCGCAGATGGCCGCGGCTTGAAGCCGTATCCGGCTTGCGCCGCGCTGCCGCTGCCGGCGCGTTGCGCGAGCCGGTCGGCCTTGCCGGGCATGGTGAACGCGTCGCTCGGCTTGCGCACGGATCGAGTGCGCCACGGGCCCGCGGGGCCCACACCCCGGTGTTGACCTCGGCTTTCGCCTCGACCCCGTAGCGCCCCGGTTGGGTCGTCCATTGCGGCGCCGCGGTCCGCAGCACGGGTGCTCCGGCGCCTGGGCAGCGGTGCGCGCCGCGCTGGGCCACGCGTCGAGCAGATCATCTGCCAGCCGCAGCGGATACCCGCCCGTTGCCCAAGCCGCAGATCCGGCGGCGCCGATCCGTGTGAACGGGCCCGCCTTGCCTGCCGCTGCCCTTCTACCTGAGGGAGCGGTGCACCCGTGCCCGCCCTGCAGATCCCGCCACAGCGCCAGCCGCGCCGCGCATGGCGTGCCGGCGGCGCACGCAGCCATGGGCGACGGCAAAGGCCAGCGCGCAACGCAGCTGCCCCGTAAACGGCCTCGCGCGCTGCGTGAACGCGACGCACGGTGCGGGGCAGCGCGAATGGCCGCCGCTTTCCCCGCCCTTTTTTCCGGATTGGCGTCTGGAGACTTACCTAGGATTGTCCAAGACAACTTGGCAACCAATCAGGGGGACTCCACTCATGTCATTCAACCAACTCCGAATCGGCCGACGTCTGGCGCTTGCCTTTGCGCTTCCGGCCCTGCTCGCCGCCGCGCTGGCTGGCGTGGCGGTCGTGAACCTGCGCACGCTGAACGCCGATTTGACGTATATCGACAAGGATCTGATACCCAAGCTGGAGCGCATGACCGTGCTGTCCAACAGCGTGCAGGAGATCTCCGGCGCTATGCGCAGCAGCCTGCTGCAGGGCGAAAGCGAGGCCGTGCGGCGCGATCTGAAGTTGATCGAGGACAGCCGGGCCCGAGTGGTCGAGGCGCTGAAGTTCCTCGATGGGCAGGTGACGGCACCCAAGGCGCTGGCTGCGCTGAACGAGATGAAGGCGGCACGCGAGCAGTATGCGCCGCATCAGCAACGCTTTATCGATCTGATGAGCAAGGGCGAGCGGGCCGAAGCGATGCAGCTCTTCGCCGATCGGATCGATGGCCTGCAGAAAGCCTACCGCGCGCGAATCGAGGCGATGATCGATGCGCAGACGGCGGTGGTGCACGAGGCAGCCGCAGGAGCCGAGGCGGACTACCGCAACGCGCTCACGCTGATGGGGGTGGCGCTGACCTTGACGCTGGCTCTGACGGGCTGGATGGGCTGGCTTCTGACCCGCTCGATCACCAGGCCGCTGGAGCAGGCGGTGCAGCAGGCTGGCCGCATTGCCCAGGGCGACCTCACGACGCAGATCGAGGTGCGCGGCAAGGATGAGGTGGCCGCGCTGATGCAGGCGATGGCCGGTATGCAGCAGGCGCTGCACACCTTGGTGTCGCAGGTGCGCACGGGGGTCGATTCGGTCAACACGGCCAGCCGCGAGATTGCGCAGGGCAATGCCGATCTTTCGGCGCGTACCGAGCAGCAGGCCAGCAACCTGCAGCAGACGGCGGCCAGCATGGAGCAGATGCCCAGCGCCGTGAAGCAGAACGCCGATGCGGCCAAGCAGGCCAATCAGCTCGCCAGTTCGGCCTCGCAGGTGGCGGAAATGGGCGGCTCGGTGGTCGGTCAGGTGGTCTCTACCATGGACGACATCAGCGCCAGCAGCAAGAAGATCGCCGAGATCATCAGCGTCATCGACGGCATCGCGTTCCAGACCAACATCCTGGCGCTCAATGCCGCGGTGGAGGCGGCGCGCGCCGGCGAGCAGGGCCGCGGGTTTGCAGTGGTGGCCGGCGAGGTGCGCAATCTCGCGCAGCGCAGCGCGCAGGCTGCGCGCGAGATCAAGAGCCTGATTTCCGACAGCGTGAGCAAGGTGGAAACCGGCAGCACGCAGGTGCAGCAGGCTGGCGCCACGATGGCCGAGATCGTCACGCAAGTGAAGCGGGTGACAGATCTGATCGGCGAGATCACCAGTTCGACGCTGGAGCAGAGCAGCGGCATCAGCCAGGTCAATCAGGCCGTGACACAACTGGATCAGGTGACGCAGCAGAACGCCGCGCTGGTCGAAGAGAGTGCTGCGGCCGCGCAGAGCCTCAGCGATCAGTCGCTGCGGCTCAGCTCGGCCGTGGCCGTGTTCAAGCTGAGCAGCGCGGATTTGGGCCAGGTCGTCGAGCCGGCGAGCCGCAGCGAGCCTCAGCCCGTCGCGCGGCCGAAGGTCCCGGTGGCGGCGGAGCGCAAGCAGGCGGCCGCTGCGCGCCCGGCCATGAGCAAGCCGCGCCCGGTTGTCGCGGCGGCGTCCGCGACCAGCGGTGCGGGCGGCGGGTCGGACAACTGGAACGAGTTCTAGCCCGGCGGTCTGATCGGGTTCGCCGGACGGGCGTGGTGTGCGCCTGTCTTTGCGCGGGCGGCTGCGCCCGACCGGCGCCGCCTCGCCGGAGCGGGCCGGCCTCGGCAAGCGGTGCGCTCTTGCATCGACGGGCAGACGGGCGAGGGCGACGGAGGGAGTCAGCGCGGTGCCGCAGCTCGGACGGGTTGCGGCCGGTCGGCCGAGCGGTCCTGTCCCGAGCCGCAGGCAGGGGTGAGCATCGCGCGCTGGCTACGGCGCGATCGCGGTGGCGGCGGGATCGCTCAGGCGGGGCGACAGGGCGCGACGGTTTGCGCGTTGCAGACGGGTCGGGCAGCGGGTGAGCACGACGCCCCGCCGCTCGCGCCGAGCGGCTGCAGACTGTGACTCGACGCTTTGGACAAACGCGGCTTTCGGGGCAGGCGGCCTGACGCGGCGAGCGGCTGCCGCTGTCAGGACTCAAAGCCTGTCAAGAGCCTACTGCGCGGCCCGATCTCGCGCTTGCGCAGCTCGCCGTACCACTCTGCACCGGTCCGCCGCTCGGCTCGACCTCGGGCCGCTCGCGACGCTTTTTCCCAGGCCATCAAGGACAAGGAGCCGGCGCGCGGCGCCGCGTCGGTCAGGCCGAGGCCGCAGAGCGTGACGCCGCGCCCGTCTCGATGCGGCCGCCGGCGCCATAGGTGGTTGCCTGCGCAGCGCCGACGAGCGCCTCCAGGCGCCCGCGGTTGACCGCGGCGCGGGCGGCCAGCAGGGCCGCGTTGAGTTCATTCAGGCGTTTGAGTTCAGCAACGCGGCGGCGCGCTGCAGTGCCGATCACGGGAAGCTGGGGCAACGCACCGTTGAGCTGTCCGAGCAGGTCGTCCTTGACCTGGCGCTGCACCTCGAGCGGCTCGACTGCGCCCTCGACGAGCGCGCTGCGCTCCTCGTCCAGGCAGGCCTGCAACTGCTCCAGCAGGCTGTCCAGACCGATGGTGCATGGGCTCACGGCGGACCTCACCCTCAGGCCTTCTTGCCGAGCAGCTCCGCCACGCTGGCGAGCAGGCGGTCGGCCACCGCTTCGGTGTTGACCTTGAATCGGCCTTCGGCCATGGCGCTGCGAACTTCCTCGACCTTGCGGGCGTCGAACTCGCCGCCGAAGCGGCTTTCCAGCTCGCTCATGCGGGTAGCCAGGTCGGACAACTGGACCTTCTCGGTTGCCGCCACCGCCTCGCCGGCCTTGGAGGCTGCGGCGCGTGCCTCGTTGCCGCTGGGCAGCAGGCGATCGGGGCGCAGCGGTTCATTGCTCGATGAAATCTTCACAAAGGCCTCCCGGCAGTCCATGCCTGGCGGCAAATTGCCGCCCATTCCGCCATGATTTCGGCACGCCGGGTTGGAACTTTAAGCGCGTGCCGCCCGGCCTGCCCGGCGGAAAAGCGCCGCGCGGGCCGGCCAATCAAAACACCACCTCGACCTGACGCCCGGCGCGCGCCGTGCCGCTGAGCACCCGGCCGCTGTCGGTGCGCACGCGCACCGCCTGCCCCTCCTGTGCGCTGGCCAGCGCGATCGCCTCGGCGCTGATGCTGAAGCCGCGGCCGTTGCCGATGACGCGCACCGGATCGCCCTGGCTGATCACGGTGGGCGCGCGCAGGGCCGCCAGCGGGATCGGCTGGCCAAGGCCCACCGACCGCTGCAGCACCCGGTTGTGCAACTGGGCGGTGTCGGTGGCGACCCCCTGCGGATCGCGCGTCCACTCCACTTCCGCGACCTGGGTGTCGGCCGCCTCGAGCGCCGTGTGCGGCGCCAGCGGTCGCGTGGCCACCAGCGCCGGGCCATGGACCCGCACCGTCACCGGCACCAGAACCGACCACTGCGCGCCCTCCAGGCAGCGCAGGCCGACGCTGGCCCGCCCCCACAACCGCATGCCGGCGGGAACAAAGGCCTCCGACCGCGCGCACGGCGCCAGTTGCAGGCGGCTGTCGATGCTGCCGACCGTCACCTCGACGCGCGCGGCGCTGCCGGCAACCGCCACCGCGGCAGTGGCTTCGCGCTGCACAAACTGGCGCAGCGCCTCTGCGGAGACCGCCTGCGCGGCCATGGGCGCGGCCGCCAGTCCCAGCAGCGCCGCCCCCGAAGTGGTGAGGAGTCGTCGAATCATGGAGCCGCATTCTGGTCATGCGCGCCCGTGCGCCAACCGCCCAAATGGCGCGCGCAAGCAGGGCTTTTCCACTGATCCGACCAGGCCCCTCGAACTCAATATCGTCGCTGTACAGAAAAGCTTTAGGGCTGACCGCAAGATTTTCCGATGATCGACCGACTGACCCGCGGATTGGATTTCAACGCACAGGCGCTGCTGCTGCGCTCCGAGCGCACGCGCGTGCTGGCGTCGAACATCGCCAACGCCGACACGCCGCACTACAAGGCGCGCGACTTCGACTTTCGCGCGGCGCTGTCGCAGGCCACCGGCGTGCCGCTGGCCGCAGGCGGCGGGTCGGCGGCGGCGCTGGCGGCGCCGGCGCGTACCGCCGCCGGCCACCTCGGAGCCGGCGGGGTCGTCGCCGGCAGCAGCAGCCACGCGCCGCTGCTGTACCGCACGCCGCTGCAGACCGCGCTCGACGGCAACACGGTCGACATGGACATGGAGCGTGCCGCCTTTGCCGACAACGCGGTGCGCTACGAAGCCAGCCTGCGCTTCATCAACGGGCAGATCCGCACGCTGATGACCGCCATCAACGGGCAATGAACATGACCTTCGGCAGGTGTCTGGGGATGATGCTCGGCTGGCGCGCGGCCATGATGGCCGCCGCGCGGCCCGTTAGGGGCGCAGCGCACGCCCGGGTCACGGGCGCCGCAGGCGCTTCATGTCTATAGGAGATCGCGATGTCCCTGTTCAAGGTGTTCCAGGTCTCCGGCTCCGCAGTCAGCGCGCAGAGCCAGCGGCTCAACGTGGTCTCCAGCAACCTGGCCAACGCCGACAGCGTGGCCGGGCCCGACGGGCAGCCGTACAAGGCGCGTCAGGTGCTGTTCCAGACGCAGATGATGGACACCGAGGGCAGCGCCGCCGGCGTGCGGGTGGCCAACGTCATCGAGGACAGCGCCGCGCCGCGGCGGCTGCATGACCCCGATCATCCGCTGGCCGACGACAACGGCTACGTGACCATGACCAACGTGAACGTGGTCGAGGAGATGGTCAACATGATCTCCGCGTCGCGCAGCTACCAGACCAACGTGGACGTGATGAACACGGCCAAGAATCTGCTGCAGAAGACCCTGCAGCTCGGGAGTTAAGCGATGACTACTGCCGTCGGCAACAGCAGCGCGATCGCCACCCTGCAGCAGGCCTCTGGCGTGCGCGCGGGCGCGGACCCCGCCCGCGAACTGAACGACCGCTTCCTCAAGCTGCTGGTCGCGCAGATGAACAACCAGGACCCGCTCAATCCGCTCGACAACGCGCAGGTCACCAGCCAGATGGCGCAGATCAACACGGTCACCGGCATCAACGGCCTGAACGAAACGGTGGAGCAGTTGATCGGCCAGTTTGCCCGGCTGGAGGCGATGCAGGCGGCGCAACTGACCGGCCGCTCGGTGCTGGTGACCGGCACCGAGGCGCGCGTCGCCACCGCCGGGGCCCCGACCGCCTTCGGCGTGGAGCTGGGGCAGCGGGCCGATGCGGTGACGGTGGAGATCCGCGATGCTGCCGGCGCGCTGGTACGCACCCAGGCCCTGGGCAAGGCCGAGGCGGGCATCAGCCGCTTCGAGTGGGACGGCAGGAACGACGCCGGCAGCCAGGTGGCGGCGGGCAAGTACAGCATCACCGTCAAGGCGATGGCCGGCGGCAAGGAAATCGGCGCGACGCCGCTGGTGGCCCGTCGCATCGACGGCGTGAGCATCGGTGACGGCGGCGCCACGTTGAACTTCGCCGGCGGCGGCTCGGCGCGCTACGGCGACATCAGACAGATCATCTAGAGGGAAACACCATGAGCTTCCAGCAGGGCCTCTCGGGGCTGAACATCGCGGCGCGGAATCTCGCCGCCATCGGCAACAACGTCGCCAACGCCAGCACCATCGGCTACAAGTCGGCGCGCGCCGAGTTTGCCGACGTGTACGCCAACGCGCTCGCCAGCGGCGGCATCAGCATCGGCATCGGCGCCTCGGTGACCGCGGTCAAGCAGCGCTTCTCGCAGGGCAACCTCCTGTCGACCGGCAACCCGCTCGACGTGGCGATCAACGGCTCGGGATTCTTCCGCCTGTCGACCAACGGCGTCGCCAGCTACGCGCGCAACGGCCAGTTCTCGCTCGACCGCGACGGGTATGTGGTGACCAACAGCGGGGCGCGCCTGACCGGCTACCAGGCCGACTCCGGCGGCCAGATCATCGCCTCCACGCCGTCGGACCTGCGCATCACGCTGGCCAACATCGCGCCCCAGGCCACCACGGATGCCCGGCTGGCGCTGAACCTCGACTCGCGCGCCACCGCGCCGACGCCGGCCTTCAGCATCAACGACCCCACGAGCTACAACTCGTCGACCGCGATGACGGTGTACGACTCCCAGGGCAATGCGCAGACGCTGACCCTGTACTTCCGCAAGACGGCGGCCAACACCTGGGCCGTTCACGGCGCAGCCAACGGCACCGCGCTGGCGCCGGCGCCGCTGGGCACGCTCACGTTCGGCAACAGCGGCCAGTTGGCCGCCGACGTCAGCATGAACGTGTCGATCCCGCTGACCAACGGCGCGGTCACGCCGCTGGCTTTCCCGCTGACCTTCCCGACCGCCGACTCGAGTCAGTACGGCGTCGACTTCGCGGTCAACCAGATCCGCCAGGACGGTTTCACCACCGGGCGCATCGCCGGCTTCTCGGTCGGCGAGGACGGCGTGATCGTGGGCCGCTACACCAATGGCCAGACCCGCGCACAGGGCCAGATCGTGCTGGCCAACTTCATCAACGCGCAGGGACTGGTTGCGCTCGGCAACAACCAGTGGGCGGAGACCTCGGAGTCGGGTCAGTCGCTGGTGGGCGCACCGGGCTCCGGCTCGCTGGGAACGCTGCAGGCGGGCTCGCTGGAGGAAGCCAACGTGGACTTGACCCAGGAGCTGGTGGACATGATTACCGCGCAGCGCGTCTACCAGGCCAACGCGCAGACCATCCGCACCCAGGACCAGCTGCTGCAGACGATCGTCAACCTGAGGTAGCGACGACGATGCCCGGCTGGCACCTCTCGATTGCGGCCGCGGTGCGGCTCGACCGGCGCGCCCGGCGTGCCGCAGCCATGGGCGCCGCGGGCGCCGGCCTGGGTGCACAGCGTCGCCATTGCGCCGCCGGCGCGTCGCAGCCCGCAGAGGGAGTGCCATGGATCGCCTGATCTACACCAGCATGACCGGTGCCAAGAACCTGATGTTCCGGCAGGACGCACTGGCGCAAAACCTGGCCAACGCCAACACCACGGGCTACCGCGCCGATACGGTGGCGCTGCGCGCGGTGCCGGCGCGCGGGCAGGAGGCGGGCACGCGCGTGTTCGCGCTGGAGACCACCACCGGCGCCGACCACAGTCCGGGGCCGATGCAGGCGACCGGCCGCCCGCTCGATGTGGCGGTGCAGGGCCCAGGCTGGATCGCGGTGCAGGGGCTCGACGGCACCGAGGCCTACACCCGCGCCGGCAATCTTCAGGTGGGCGCCGACGGCACGCTGCAACTGCCCAATGGCCTGCCGGTGCTGTCCGACGGCGGCGCGCCGATCGTGGTGCCGGTGGACGCCAAGGTGCAGGTGGGTGCCGACGGCACCGTGTCGGCGAACGTCGATGGCCGGCCCGAGGTCAACCAGGCCGGCCGCATCAAGCTGGTCAATCCGGAGGCGGCCGAGCTGACCAAGGGCCTCGATGGGCTGTTCCGTATCAGGAGCGGCGAGCCGGCCGAGGTCGACGAGACGGTCCGCCTGGCCGATGGCACGCTCGAAGGCAGCAACGTCAACGTGGTGGAGGCGATGATCGGAATGATTGCCGCCGCGCGCCAGTTCGAGATGCAGATGAAGCTGCTCAGCACCGCCGAACAGAACGAGCAGAAGGCTGCCGGCCTGATCGGCAACCTCTAGCCCGGATGTTTCACCAGGTCGCCCCCGTGCATCCACGATCTGCCTCTGTAAGCCGCGGCGGTCGCCTGCACTGGGCTCAAGCCACTTTGGACGGCCGGGGCTACGCGGGTTTGCGCGGCGCCCGCGCGGCCACATTGCGCTCAAGTGCTCGCCGATGCCTACGGGCATCGGCTGCGCCCCTCTCGCGCAATCTGGCTCGCGCGGGCATCCCCGCAAATCCCGCGTCCCTGATGAAACGTCCGGGCTAGCCCGCCATGACCACCTTCCTCAGAAAGCCCCCCTTTGTAGCGGCTGGGGTAGCACGAGGGGGCCAACCCAGCCCCCTCGTTTCCATGAACGACGGACGGTCCGCGCAGCGGGCCGGTCGGGCCCGGTGCTCGCTGCAGTCGAGCCCCGGCACACGCTAGGAGACCACCGTGATCCGCAGCCTTTGGATCAGCAAGACCGGGCTCGATGCCCAGCAGCAGCAGCTCGACGTCGTCGCCAACAACCTCGCCAACGTCGGCACCACCGGCTTCAAGCGCGCGCGCGTGGCCTTCGAGGACCTGCTGTATCAGACGGCGCGCCAGGCCGGCGCCAACACCACGCAGGACCGCACGCTGCCCACCGGGCTGCAGTTCGGCACCGGCGTGCGCGCCACCGCCACGCCGCGCGTGTTCTCGCAAGGCAACCTGCAGAGCACGACCAACCCATACGACCTGGCCATCAACGGCCAGGGCTTCTTCCAGATCCAGCTGCCCGACGGCAGCACCGGCTACACGCGTGACGGCTCGTTTCACGTCAACAGCAACGGCCAGATCGTGACCTCCGCGGGGTTTGCGCTGCAGCCGGCGATCACGGTGCCGGCCAACGCGGTCGGCGTCACGGTCGGCCAGGACGGCACGGTGACAGCGGCCCTCGCCGGCCAGCCCCAGCCGCAGAACATCGGCTCGATCCAGCTCGCCAGCTTCCAGAACCCGGCGGGCCTGGAGTCGCGCGGGCAGAACCTGTTCGCAGAGACGGCCGCCTCGGGCAATCCCAACACCAACACGCCGGGCACCAACGGCATGGGCACGCTGCAGCAGGGCTATCTGGAGACCAGCAACGTCAACGTGGTGGAAGAACTGGTGTCGATGATCCAGACCCAGCGCGCCTACGAGATCAACTCCAAGGCAATCCAGACGTCCGACCAGATCCTCGGCCGGCTGGCGCAGATCTGACGCCATGAAATCTGCGCACCTTGCCCACATCGTCCGCCGCGCGGTGGCCGGCGCCAGCGCGCTCGTGCTGGCCGCCTGCGCCGCCCCGCGCCACCCGGTGGTGCCGCCCGGGCCGACCACCGCGCTGCCGCAGCCGGCGCCGCAGGCGCAGTCGGCCACCGGCGGAGTGTTCCAGCCGGCGGCCTACCGCCCGCTGTTCGAGGACCGCAAGCCGCGCTACGTCGGCGACATCATCACGGTCAACATCGTCGAGCGCCTGAACGCCAGCCAGAGCGCCAACTCCAACACCGAGCGCAAGACCGAGTTCGAGGTCAACCTGCCGGGCGTGCGTGCGCTCGGCCAGGGGATCAATCCCTGGAGCGCCACCGCCAACACCAGCAACACCTTCGACGGCAAGGGTGCCACCACCTCGAGCAACAACTTCACCGGCACCATCACCGCCACGGTCATGCAGGTGCTGCCCAACGGCAACCTCGTGATCGCCGGCGAGAAACGCATCGGTATCCGCCGCAACTCCGAGGTGCTGAAGTTCAGCGGCGTGGTCGACCCGACGCGGATCCAGCCCGGCAACGTGATCGCCTCGTCGCTGGTGGCCGATGCGCGGCTCGACTACAGCGGCGGCGGCTACATCGAGGAGGCGCAGGTCAAGGGCTGGCTGTCGCGCTTCTTCGACTCGTTCATGCCGTTCTGAGGCCATGATGCTCCCTGTGCATGCGTTGATGCCCGGCTTGCGCCGCGCCATGGCGGCGGCGGCGCGGTCCATGCGGCGCCGGCGCGCCCGGCTCACAGGCGCCGCAGCGGCGTCAAGGATGCTGGCCCTGCTCGCTGTAACCCTGCTGGTGGCCGCCGCGCCTGCGGCGCAGGCGGAACGCATCAAGGACCTGGCCACGATCCAGGGCGTGCGGCCCAACCAGTTGATCGGCTACGGGCTGGTGGTGGGTCTGGACGGCTCGGGCGACCAGACCACGCAGACGCCGTTCACCGTGCAGAGCCTGCAGTCGATGCTCACGCAACTGGGCATCACGCTGCCGCCGGGCGGCTCGCTGCAACTGAAGAACGTGGCGGCGGTGATGGTGACGGCGACGCTGCCGCCGTTTGCGCAGCCAGGCCAGCAGGTCGACGTGACCGTGTCCTCGCTCGGCAACGCGCGCAGCCTGCGCGGCGGCACGCTGCTGATGACGCCGCTGAAAGGCGCCGACGGCCAGATCTACGCCGTGGCGCAGGGCAACGTGCTGGTGGGCGGTGCCGGCGCCTCGGCGGCCGGCTCGCGGGTGCAGATCAACCACCTGTCGGCCGGCCGCGTGCCGGCCGGCGCCACGGTCGAGCGCGCGGTGGCCACGCCGTTCCTGCTGTCGGACCGCATCCGCCTGGAGCTGACCACCACCGACTTCTCGACCTCGACGCTGGTGGCCGATGCCATCAACCGGCGCTTCGGCGGCGACACCTCGATGCCGCTCGATGGCCGCGTCATCGAGGTGCGGGCGCCCGCCACGCCGGCCGAGCGGGTGCGCTTCATGGCCGAGCTGGAGAACATCGACGTGGTCACGGTGGCGCCGGTGGCCCGCGTGATCATCAATGCCCGCACCGGTTCGATCGTGATGAACCGCACCGTCACGCTGGAGCCGGCCGCGGTAGCGCACGGCAGCCTGTCGGTGACCATCAGCACCCAGACCTCGGTGTCGCAGCCGGGGCCGCTGTCCCAGGGCCAGACGGTGGTGACCGAGCGCGCCGACATCCAGATCAAGCAGGAAGGCGGTGCGCTGATGCAAGTGGCCGGCGGGGCCAACCTGGCCGACGTGGTGAAGGCGCTCAATGCCCTCGGCGCCAACCCCGGCGACCTGCTGGCCATCCTGCAGGCACTCAAGGCCGCCGGCGCGCTGCGCGCCGAGCTCGAGGTCATCTAGCCCGGATGTTTCACCAGGTCGCCCCCGTGCATCCACGATCTGCCTCTGTAAGCTGCGCCGGCAGCCTGCACTTGTCCGCAGGCCACTTTGGACGGCCGGGGCTACGCGGGTTTGCGCGGCGCCCGCGCGGCCACATTTGGCTCAAGTGCTCGCCGATGCCTGCGGGCATCGGCTGTGCCCCTCTCGCGCAATCTGGCTCGCGCGGGCATCCGCGCAAATCCCGCGTCCCTGGTGAAACATCCGGGCCAGCCGTCGGTACCGCGACGCGCTGAACCGGACCGTCGGAGCATGGAGCTCATGAAGCGCAATACGGCAGACGCGGCGCCTACCTGGAGCAGGCTGCGTGGAGCCGGCCGCCGCGACTGCGGCCGTGCTCCCCTTGAGCACCGCCGGTTGGTTGTGCCGTTGAACCGACCATGACTGCACCGCTGCAGAACCGCCTGCTCACCGATACCGTCCCGACGCTGGCGGCCGACGGCCGCTCGCTCGATGCGCTGAAGATCCGGGCGCAGCGCGACCCGCAGGCTGCGGTCAGGCAGGCCGCGCAGCAGTTCGAGGCCCTTTTCATGCAGATGGTCCTCAAGAGCATGCGCGAGGCCACGCCCAAGAGCGGGCTGTTCGACTCGCCGGGCCAGGACCTGTACACCGGCATGCTCGACCAGCAGGTCGCCACCCAGATCGCCGGCAGCGGCACCGGACTGGCGGACGTGATCGCGCGCCAGCTCACGCGCCACATGCAGGGCGCGGCCCCGGCGGCCGGGCCGTTGCCGCCCGGCGAGGCGGGTCCGGGCCCGGTCGCGGTTCCCGCCGCGCCCGCCCGCAGCCGCTCCGCCGAGCCCGGGCGGCCCGGCGCGGCGGTGCAGGCCGTTGCGCGCTACGCGGCCCTGGCGCCTGCCGAAGCCGCCGGCGCGGCGGGCGCGGCGCCTGGGCCACGGCGCGGCGCTGCGGTGGACGCGACCGCGCTGGCCACACCCGCGGTGGCGCCCGCGCCGGCTGCGCCGGCGGCCACCAACGCGCAGCGCAACTTCATCACCCGTCACTGGGACTCGGCCCAGCAGGCCAGCCGCGCCACGGGCATCCCGGCGCCGTTCATCCTGAGCCAGGCGGCGCTCGAATCGGGCTGGGGCCGCGGCGAGATCAAGGACGCCAGTGGCCTGCCGAGCCACAACCTGTTCGGCATCAAGGCCACGGGTGGGTGGCAGGGCCGCACGGTCGAGGTCGTGACCACCGAATACGACAACGGCGTGCCGCGCCGCGTGACCGAGAAGTTCCGCGCCTACAGCAGCTACAGCGAAGCGTTCCGCGACTGGGCGCAACTGCTGGCGGGCAACCCGCGCTATGCCGATGTGCTGGCGCGCAGCCGCGACGCGCAGGGCTTCGCCTTCGGCCTGCAGCGTGCCGGCTACGCGACCGACCCGCGCTATGGCGAGAAGCTCGTCGCCGTGATCACCGGCGTGGAGGCGGCCCTGAGACGCGGTTAGGAACGGGCATCGACGGTCGCGGGCAGCCGTAGCGGCGGACGTGGCGCCGCGCTCGGTCCGGCTCTCGTTGCGGCCCTCGTTGCGGCCCTCGTTGCGGCCCTCGTTGCGGCCCTCGTTGCAGCCCCGATTGCAGCCCTGATCGCAGCCGTCGTTCCGTTCTCGTTCCGGTCCCCAATTTGCCCCATCAAGTCCAGTCAGTCCGTGCCGTAATTCAACGTAACCCGCAGAGTTCGCACCCATGTCCTCCGGCATTTTCAACATCGGCACTTCCGCCCTGAACGCCGCCTATACCGCGCTGCGGACGGCCGGCAACAATATCGCCAACGTCAACACACCCGGCTACAGCCGCCAGGAAACGGTGTTCACGTCGCAGCAGGGCGACTTTACGGGCAGCGGCTTCGTCGGTCGGGGCGTGATGGTCGCCGACGTGCGGCGCGTGTACAACGACTTTCTGACCTCGCAGGCGCATCAGGCGCAGGCGGGCGCGGCGCAATCGCAAACGCGCTCGCTGCAACTGGCGCAGGTGGCGGCGCTGTTCTCCGACCCGGCCTCGGGCATCGGCGCCAACATCGACGGCTTCTTCCGGGCGATGCAGGACCTGACGCAACGGCCGGGCGACGTGGCAGTGCGGCAGAACGCCCTGTCGGCCGGCCGGTTGCTGGCCGACCGCTTCTCCGACCTCGGTTCGCGCCTGCAGGAGATGCGCAACTCCACCTTCCGCCAGTTGCGGCTGGAGGCCGACAGCGTCAACCGCCTGGCGGTGGAAGTGGCCGACCTGAACGAGAAGATCGCCCTGGCCCGCGGCAACGGCCGTGCGCCCAACGACCTGCTGGACCGGCGCGACAACGCGATCCGGCGCCTGAACGAGTCGGTGCGCGTGACCACCGTCGCGCAGGGCGACGGCTCGATCAACGTGTTCATGGGCAGCGGCCATCCGCTGGTGGTGGGTGCGCAGCCCGGCGCGATCGACCTGGTTCCCGATCCGGTGGACCCGCAGGTGTACCTGATCGGCCTGAAGGCCGGCGCCACGGTGCTGCCGCTGCAGTCCGGCGAGGTCGGCGGCGGCCGCATCGCCGGCCTGATCGACTTTGCGTCACTGGACCTGCCGCAGGCCGAGAACGAGCTGGGCCGTCTGGCGCTGACCCTGGCGACGAAGTTCAACGAGCAGCACCAGCTCGGCAACGACCGCAACGGGCAGCCGGGCGGGCTGTTCTTCAAAGCCATCAACCCCACTGCCTTTGCGGCGGGCACCAACACCGGCACGGGCACGGTGACGGTGAGCGTGGCCGATCCTGCCCAACTGGTGGCGAGCGACTATCGGGTCGACTTCAGCGGCGGGAACTACACCCTGACGCGCGTGGCCGACGGCCGCACCTGGACCAGTGCCGCGCCGTCGTTCGCGCAGGACGGCCTGAACATCTCGCTCGCCGGTACCCCGGCCAGCGGCGACCGGTTCACGGTGCAGGCGGTGCGCAACGCTGCGCGCAACTTCGAGGTCGCCCTGTCGCAACCCGCGCAGATCGCCGCCGCCAGCCCGGTGCAGGCCACGGTGCCTTCGACCAACATCGGCAGCCTGGCGATCGAGGACCTGGTGGTGCTGGCGCCGCGCAACACCAACGTGGCACAGCCGGCCACCATCAACTTCGCGCTGTCTGGCGGCGTGATGCAGTACACGATCACGGCCGGTGGTGTGACCAGTGCGCCGCAGAACTACACGGCCGGCACGCCCATCGTCTTCAACGGCTGGAGTCTCACCACACTGGGTGCGCCGAGCGCGGGCGACTCGCTGTCGATCAGTCCGAATACCGGCGGCACGGGGGACAACCGCAATGCCGTCAAGCTCGCGCAACTGGTCAACCTGCCGCTGGTCGATGGCGGGCCGCTCGGCGGCGCCTATGCCGGGCTCGTCGCGCGCGTGGGCGGCCAGATGCAGGGCGTGGATGCATTCAACGCCGCACAGAGCGCGCTGCTCGAAGACGCGCTGTCGGCCGAGAGCGCAGCCGCCGGCGTCAACCTCGACGAGGAGGCCAGCCGCCTGATGCAGTACCAGCAGCACTACCAGGCTGCGGCGCGCATGATGCAGGTGGCCAGCCGCATCTTCGACGACATCCTCACCCTCGGCCGCTAGCGGCCGACCACCCCCGGGCGTCCCCATGCTGCGCGTGTCCACCGCCAACTTCTATCGCTCAGGCGAGAGCAACATCGTCGAGCGCCAGGCCGAACTGCTCAAGGTGCAGGCGCAACTGGCGTCCGGCAAACGCATCAACTCGCCGGGCGACGATCCGCTTGGCGCGGCCGATGTCAACTCGATCCGCTCGGGGCTGTCGCAGTTTGCGCAGTTCAAGGACAACCAGGGCTATGCGCGCTATCTGCTGAACCTGGCCGATTCGGCCATTGCCGGTGTGGTGCAGACGGTGCAGGACGTGCAGACGCGTCTGGTGGAAGCCGGCAATGGTGTCCTGGCCGACGCCGACCGGCGCACCCTGGCCACCGACCTGGAAGGTCAACTGGCCCGCCTGGTGGGCCTGGCCAACAGCCCGGATGGTGCCGGCGGCTATCTGTTTGCCGGTGCCCGCGAGAACACGGTGCCGTTTGCGCAGAGCGGCACGACCGTGACGTTTGCCGGCGACGATATTCTGCAGAAGTTGGAGATCTCGAAGGACCGCTTCCAGCAGGTCAAGTTCTCGGGCGATGGGCTGTTCCTCAAGGCGCGGGCCGGCAACGGCAGCTTTACCACCGACGCGGCGGCCGCCAACACCGGCTCCGGCTGGATCGACTCCGGAACCGTCACCAATCCGGCCGCGCTGACTGGTCGGCCCTACCGCATCGAGTTCGCGGTGACCGGTGGCGTGACCAGCTTCAGCGTGCAGCGCGACGACGGCGGCGGCGCATTCACCACCGTGGTGCCGGCCACGCCCTACACCGCGCCACAGTCCATCGGCTTTGACGGCATTCAGGTCAGCATCGCCGGGACGCCGGCCAACAACGACCGCTTCGACGTCGCGCCGGCGCCGTACCAGTCGCTGTTCGACACGGTCGCGCGGGCGATCGCCGCGCTGCGCGCGCCGGTGCAGGGCAATGCGGCCGCGCAGGCGCAGTTTCGTACCGATCTGTCGCAGGCGCAGGCCTCGATGCAGCAGGCGCTCGACCAAGTGCTGCTCAAGCGCTCCGAGATCGGCACCTCGCTGGCCGAACTCGACAACTACGAGACCTTGGCCGACGACCGCCAGCTGCAGTATCAGTCGCGCCTGTCGGCCGTCGAAGACCTCGACTACGCGCAGGGCGTGAGCGATCTGGCGCGCCGCCAGTCCGCTTTCGAGGCGGCGCTGGCGAGCTACTCCAAGGTCTCGAAGCTCACCCTGTTCGACTACCTGTAAGTCAGTGGTGAAGAAGGCGTTGCGTTCGACGCCTGTGGACGAGCGCAGACGAACGCCGGCTGCGCCGGGGTTCGCGTTGAAGAAACATCCATTGCGCGGTGGCGGTCGCCACGGGCGCGGTCCGTGGCCACCTCCCCGCGCGCGGCCGCTCGCATCTCGTCCAATCGCGGCTGCGCCTTTCCGTCCTTGCGGACCGGCTGGCGTGTCTCGAACCTCCGATCGGCCGTTGAACCCCGCTGCGACGGTTAGGAACACCCTCGTCTAAGGCCCAGACGCTGTCACCGCTGATGGTTCAGCAGCGAGCGAAACATCGCCCCCCTTCTCCGGCGGGCCGTGCTCGCTGCCTCGAGCCCGATCATGGCGTGTAACCGACGGGTACCGCTCGACGCTTCAACGCGTGATCCACCCCGCGCCCGGCGGCGGCCCTTGAGCTGCGCGCGCCCCTCACCGATCACGGCGGCGCACTCTTGAACGGATGCCCTGCCGGCAGGTTGCCGACCAGACCCCACTTCCAGGCGAGATAGCCCTCGACTCTTTGCTGATCGATGGTTGCAAGCGCGGTCGTGATGAAGATTTCACCGATGTCGCCGAACAGCTCGGAATCGACGCCGGCGGGACTTCCGCCGATCAGCATCTGATTGGCATTCATCGCGGTGGGAGAAGTCGTCCCTGTTGTCTGCTCACCGTTCAGGCGCAGTGAGACGGCAGTTCCACCGATCATGCTGCCCACGATGTGCGGGGCGCCATAAGTCAATGGCTGCGCGGTGAGGGGCGAGGTCCATGAGTTTCTCCACATTGCAACGGCGGGTAACGTGACGCCAAACGACACACTGCCGCCCTCCTGCGCGAGCATTGCGGCAATCCAGCCGTTGGTGTTTCCGAAGTCGCCGGGGTTCGCTGCGCCGTTGGCCGTATTCCAGAACGACACGAGACGGCCATACCAATGCGTGCGGTTGCCTGATGAACCGGGTTTGCGAAACACCACATAGACCGTGAGATTGCTCGACGTGACCGCCCAGGACACGGCCAGGATGTCCCTTGCGCCACCCCCTTCCGGCGCAAAACGCACCGCAGGCTGGCCGTTGATGGCGGAGGCGACGTAAGCGGGTTGCAGCGTGGGGGTGTTCTGCTCTGCATGCCTGGAGTTTCCGCTCTTGTCCCGCCACTGGCTCACGCCCGTTGCCGTCGTGGTGACGGTGGACGGATCGGCCGCATCCAGCCACAGCAGGGGATTCAGAGCGAGCGGGGTCCATGGCACGACGGCCAGGCTGGTCGTCGCGGTGACGCCCGAGGCCGGATGCAAGGCGGTGACCGAGGTGCTGCCGAGCGCGAGTGCGGTCGCGACGCCGCGGCTGCCTGCGGCGTTGCTGATCGTGGCGACGGCTGCCGCCGAGGACGACCAGGTGACCGCGGTCGTCAGATCGTGCGTCGTGCCGTTGGTGTAGGTCCCGGTGGCGGTAAACGACTGTGTGAGGCCCAGAGGCACCGAGGGATTGCCCGGCACGATGGCGAGCGACACCAGCGCGGCGGCGCTGGCCGTGAGTGGGGCGCTGGCGGTGACGCCGGAGGCCGGATGCAAGGCGCTGATCGTCGTGCTGCCGGCTGTGAGCGTGGTGGCCACGCCGCGGCTGCCCGCGGCGTTGCTGATCGTGGCGATGGCTGCGGCCGACGACGACCAGGTGACCGCGGCCGTCAGATCCTGCGTGGTGCCGTTGGTGTAGGTGCCGGTCGCGGTGAAGGCCTGCGACAGGCCCAGCGGCACCGACGCAGCGCTCGGCGTGACGGCGAGCGAGACCAGTTGCGCCGGGGTCACGGTGAGGCCGGTGCTGCCCGACACGCCCGAGCCGGGGAACGTCGCGTTGATCGTCGTGCTGCCGGTGGCCAGCGCGGTCGCAACGCCGCGGGTGCCGGCAGCGTTGCTGACCGAGGCGACGGCTGCGGCCGAGGACGACCAGGTGACCGCCGCCGTCAGATCCTGCGTGGTGCCGTTGGTGTAGGTGCCGGTGGCGGTGAAGGCCTGCGACAGGCCCAGCGGCACCGACGCATTGCTCGGCGTAACCGCGATCGACGCCAGCGCGGCGGCGGTGACAGTGAGCGGCGTGCTGGCGGCGATGCCGGAGGCTGGGTGCAAGGCGGTGATCGTGGTGCTGCCGACGGCGAGCGTGGTTGCAACGCCGCGGCTGCCCACGGCGTTGCCGATCGTGGCGACCGCCGCCGCCGAGGACAACCAGGTCACTGCGCTGGTCAGGTCCTGCGTGGAGCCGTCGGTGAAGGTGCCGGTGGCGGCGAAAGCCTGGGACAGGCCCAGCGGCACCGAGGGATTGCCCGGCGTGACGGCCAGCGAGGCCAGTTGTGCCGGCGTGACGGTGAAGCTGGCGCTGCCCGACCCGCTCGACCCGGGCAATGTCGCCGTGATCGTGGTGCTGCCGGGGGCCAGCGTGGTCGTAACGCCGCGGCTGCCGGCGACGTTGCTGATCGTGGCGACGGCTGCGGACGAGGACGACCAGGTGACCGCGCTGGTCAGGTCCTGTGTGGTGCCGTTGGTGTAGGTGCCGATGGCGGTGAAGGCCTGCGACAGGCCCAGCGGCACCGACGTATTGCTCGGCGTAACCGCGATCGACGCCAGCGCGGCGGCGGTGACAGTGAGCGGCGTGCTGGCGGTGACGCCGGAGGCCGGGTGCAAGGCGGTGATCGTAGTGGTGCCGGTGGCGAACGTGGTGGCGATCCCGCGTCGGCTCGCGGCGTTGCTCACCGAGGCGATGGCTCCCGCCGAGGACAACCAGGTGACCGCGGCGGTCAGGTCCTGCGTGGTGCCGTCGGTGAAGGTGCCGGTGGCGGTAAAGGCCTGCGACAGGCCCAGTGGCACCGAGGGATTGCCCGGCGTGACGGCCAGCGAGACCAGTTGCGCCGGCGTCACGGCGAAGCCGGTACTGCCCGACACGCTCGAGCCTGGCAACGTCGCGCTGATCGTGGTGCTGCCGGTGGCGAGCGTGGTGGCAACGCCGCGGCTGCCGGCGGCATTGCTGATCGTGGCCACGGCCGTATCGGACGAAGACCAGGTGACGGCGCCGGTCAGGTCCAGGGTGGTGCCGTCGGTGAAGGTGCCGGTGGCGGTGAAGGCGCGCTTGAGGCCGGGTGGCGCCGCGGGGCTGGGCGGGGTCACGGCCATCGAGACCAGTTGTGCTGCGGTCACCGTGAAGCCGGTGCTGCCGGTGACGCCCGAGGCCGGATGCAAGGCGCTGATCGTGGTGCTGCCGGGGGCCAGCGTGGTGGCGACGCCGCGGCTGCCTGTGGTGTTGCTGATCGCGGCGACGGCGGGGGCCGACGAGGACCAGGTGACCGCGGCCGTCAGATCCTGCGTGGTGCCGTTGGCGAAGGTGCCGGTGGCGGCGAACGTCTGCGCGAGGCCGAGGGGGAACGAGGGGCCGGGTGAGGTGAGGGACAGGGAGACCAGGGCGGCGTCGCTCACCACGAGGCTCACGCTGGCGGCGGTACCGGACCCGCGCAGCACGGCCCGCAGAGTCACGCGACCGGTACCGACGGCGCTCATGAGCCCCGGGCTGGCCGCATCGCCGAAGCGGGCGATCGCGGGATCCGAAGAACTCCAGTCCACCAGCTCGGTCACCGAGCGCACGGACCCGTCGGCGAGCCGGGCCGTGGCCTCGAGCTGCACGACGGTGCTGCGGGCGATCACTGGGCTGGCGGCGGTGACCTCCACGACCTCCACCACCGGCGTCTCGGAGGAGGGCGTGCAGGCGACCAGAAGCAGTGCAATGGACAGAAGGAGATAACGCATATGGCAGGACCGCGGCCCCAATCCAGGGTCGAACGACAGCTCGCCCGGTCAGTGCCCGAGCGCCGTCGGTTCGAGTCCGGCCGTGCAGGGCGCGCGGGGGCAGTGACCCAACGACACAGTCTGCGCCGCGAAGAGAACTTCTAGACCGTTGATTTGCACCGCCAAACCCAGCCGACTCCAGCCGACGTCGGTCGCGCAGGGCGCTGCCCCGCGCTTAGGCTCGCCCGGACGTTTCATCAGGGACGCGGGACTTGCACGGAGGCCCCCGCCCGCGCGGGGGCACGCTCCGCGCGAGCCAGGTTGTGCGAAACAGCGACGTTGGGGTGGCGCGCCCCCGCGTCGTGCCGGCCGAGCGGTCGCGGCTGCCTGCAGGCATCGGCGAGTGCTTGGGCAAGATGGCCGGGCGGGCGCCGAGCGCACCCGCGTGGCCTCGACCGCCCCCAGCCGGCTGCAGCCGAACGCGCGCCCCGGCTTCGGATTGCGAGGCGGAGCGAAAGCGCGAATCGACGGGGCGACCGGATGAAACATCCGGGCTAGCATCCGCGTGTGCGGACCTGAGGCAGGCCGCCCGGGGTTGCACTCAAGCCTCTTGCCCTCTCAGCCCGGATCCCCGTTTCGCACTGTGGCCGACTCGAAACCCGCTCCCAGCCGTCCGCGTCGCGGTCCGGCCGCAGCCAGCACGGACCTGGTCTCCGAGAGCCGGCTGCTGGCGGTTGCCGACCCGCGGCCGCGCGTGCGCCGACCGGTCGGGATCGAGGTCACCCCGGCCGCGCAGAGCGGACCGGTCTGGCAGCCGCCCAACGTGAGCTTCTTCGAGCACTCGAGCGATGCCATTGTTCGCTTTGACCGCAAGGGTCAGGTCGTCTACGCCAACGCAGCGCTGGAAAAGGCCACGGCGCTGCCGCGCGTGGCGTTCATCGGGCGCCGGCTGGCCGAGGTCGACCGCTTTGCCGACTACGTGCCGCTGTGGGAGGCTGAACTCACCGAAGCTTTCGACACACTCGACCACCGCTGGTTCAAGTTCAGCTACCGCCACCCGACCGGACGCAAGCAGTTCGACGTTCGTCTGATGGTGGAGACCGACCCGAGCGGGCAGGCTACGCACGCCACCGCCGTGCTGCGCGACGTCACCGTGCCGCGCGCGGCGATTCGCAGTTCGCGCGCGGCCGACGACTTCGTGCAGACCGTGCTCACCGCGGTGCCCAGCGGTATCGCCATCCTCGACCGCGACCTGCGGTACCAGGCATGGAACGAATTCCTCGAGCGCCTGCTCGCCTTGCCGGCCGATGCGGTGCTCGGGCGGCGGCCCGACGAGATCGACTCGTTCGGCGGCAACCCCGAGGTGATGCGCGATCTGCTGGCACTGCGTGATGGTGGCGTGGTCGGTGCGAAGATCGCCGAGTACCAGTTCGCGCCGGCGGCCGGTGGCCCCTGGTTGCGCGTCACGCGCACGCCGGTGTACGGGCAGGACGGGCGGTTCACGGGCGTATTCGTGACGGTCGAGCAGATCGATCGCGAACGCTTTGCCGAGACCTCGCTGGCGGCGCTGCGCCAGGCGCTCGACTCGGCCGGCGAAATGGTGCTGGAGATCCAGCGCGACGGCTCCGTGGTCGACGCCAACGAGACTGCGCTGGCCTGGCTCGGCTACGGGCGCGAGCGCATCAAGGGGCTGGCGCTGGCGCAGATCGACGTGCTGCTGACGCCGGAGCGCTACGCCGACATCCTGCAAGAGCTGTCGACCCGCGGTGCCTACCATTGCGAGTCGCGCTACCGAACCCGACTGGGCTCGGAGTTCCCTGTGGACCTGGTGCTGCAGCGGGTCGAGCAAGGGGGAAGGGAGTTCATTTTCCTGCTGGTGCGCGATATCACCGAGCGCAAGCGCATCGAGGCGCGGCTGGCCGACGCCGCCTCGCGCTTCAAGACCATATTCGAAGAAAGCCCAGTGGCCAACATGCTGCTCGGGCCGGGTTTTCGCGTGGCGCAGGTCAACACCGCTGCCTGTGAGCTGCTGGGACGGACGCCGGAACACTTGGTCGGCTTGCAGCCGAGCGCGCTGCTGGTGCAGGGCGAGATCTTCGAGCAACTGCGCGAGCGGCTGCTCGCCGGCGAACTGTCGGCCGGGCAGAGCGACGTGCGGCTGCGCCACAAAGACGGCCACCTGCTGTGGAGCCGGATCACGCTGCGCGCCTGGTACACCGGCGAGGGCGTCGAGCGGCGCCGCGACTACCTGCTCGTGCTGGAGGACGCCACCGAGCGCAAGACCTCCGAGGAGCATCTGCGGTCGTTGCTGGCCGATCAGCAGACTTTGCTGGAGACCATGTCGGTGGGTGTGGCGCAGTCGCACCACGGCCGCATCATGCTGGCCAACCGCGAGTTTGCGCAGATGTTCGGCTATGGCGACGGCGAGGTGGTCGGCATGTCGCTGTGGGAGCTGGCACGCGACCGGAGCAATCGCATGCCCAACGAAGTGTCCGGCATGCCGGTCGTGCGCGCGCACCAGACCACCAGCGCCGAGGTGGTGCTGTTCCGCAAGGACGGCGAGCCGGTCTGGTGTCTGGTCCAGGCGCGCCCGGTCGAGCCGAAGGAGGGGGGCGACACCGACACCGACGCCATCGACATCACCGAGCCGCTGGCCGAGGCCATCTACACCTTCCAGGATGTCTCGGAGATGAAGCGCCAGCGCGAGGCACTGGCTCGCTCGCTGCTGGAACTGAACGTCGTGCTCGACACCACGGCGGTGGCGTTGCTGCACCTGGACGACGGTCGGGTGGTGCGAACCAACGCGCAGGCGGCGGCGCTGTTCGGCACGGCCGACCGCGATTCGCACGACTCGCGCGAATCGCGCGAATCGCGCGAGCCGATCGGCCGCCGTTTCTCCAATCTGTTCGCCGACGAAGGCGACCATCGCATTCACGCAACGGTGATGCGCTCGACGCTGTCGGCGGGCGAGGTCTACTCGTTCGAGGCTCAGCTGCTCGGCGGAGCGACTCGTGCGCCGTTCTGGGCGCTGCTGTCGGTGCGCGCCGTCGACAAGGCCGCGCCCGCGAAGGCGCAGATCGTCTCCATCCTCGACATCTCGGCACGCAAGCGGCAGGAAGCGCAGCTGCAGACGCTGCTGGCCGAGAGCCGCCTCATGTTCGACACCGCTCTGGTCGGCCTGCTGTTCGTGCGCGACGGGCGGCCGTTGCGCGCCAATGCGGCGATGGAGGAACTGCTGGCTTGCGAGCGGGGGGCGCTCACCGACCAGGGCCAGCTGTTTGCGCACCCCACCGACCAGCTGCTGGCTGCGAATCTGGCCGAGCACTACGAGGAAATCGCCAGCGACGGCGCCTGCGAGTTCGAGCTCTACATGTTCCGTCGCAAGGGCGACCCGATCTGGGTCACGGTGCAGGGGCGCGCCGTCAATTGGGACCGGCCGGAGCTCGGCTACATCTTTGCCTTTGTCAACATCGATGAGCGCAAGAGGAGCGAGCGCGAATTGCGCGGCGCGCTCGGTGAATTGCAGCTGATGTTCGACAACGCCTTGGTCGGCATGGCCTACGTGGCCGACGAACTGGTGGTCAAGGCCAACGCCGCCACCGAGCGCATGTTCGGCTACCCGGCCGGAGACCTGTCGGAGCTGGAGATCGCCACACTGTTTGCCGATCGCCGCGACTGGGCGTCGATCCGCCAGCAGGCGCTCGGCGGCGAGGCGAGCTTTGAGCACCGCATGCGGCGCGCCGACGGATCGAGCTTCTGGTGTGCGGTCAACGTGCGGCCGCTCGACACGAGCGTGCCGGAGCGGGGCCTGATGCTGGCGCTGATGGACGTCGACGTGCGGCGCCGCTCCGAGGACGAGCTGATGCGGGTGCGCAACTACCTCGACCTCGTGGTCGAGAACCTGCCGGTGCTGGTCAGCGTGCGCGACGTGGAAACCGGCCGCTTCGTGTCGCTGAACCGCGCCGGCGAGCAGATCACCGGTTTGGCGCGCGCGCAGGTGATCGGCCGCACCTGGCACGAGATCTACGGCCGCCAGTTTGCCGACCTGTATGCGGAGATGGACCGCAAGGCGCTGTCGCTGGGTCAGCAGATCGACCGGCCGCGCGACCTGATGCTGCGTGCCGACGGCCGTACGCTCACGGTCAACCAGCGGGTGCTGCCGCTTTACGAGCCGGGCGGCGGCCCGGCCGACGCGGCGCGCGCCCGCTACGTGATGTCGATCATCGACGACCTCACCGAAGAAGTGCGGGCCGAGGCGGCGCTGCGCGAGACCGAGACCCGGTTCCGCCAGTTTGCCGAGAACATCGACCAGCTGGTCTTCATCGCCACCGCCGACCTCACGCAGGTCCTCTATGTCAACCCGCGCTACGAGGCGGTGCTGGGCGGCCCGGTCGAGCAGATGCTCGAGAACCCGCGGTCCGTTCTGTCGCGCGTGCACTTTGACGACGCGCCGCTGGTGGCGCGACGCTTGCCGCGCCTGGTGGCCAGTATGCGGCGGCTGCAGAAAGCCGAGCTCACCGTGCGCATCGACCATCCGCAACGCGGTCTGCGGGTGCTCAACGTGCGCCTGAACCCGGTGCGGATGTTCGATGGCAGCGTGCGCGTGTTCGGTGTGGCCGACGACGTGACCGATCGCGTGGCGGCCGAACGCGAACGCATCGCGGAGGCGATCAAGCAGCGCGACATCCTGGTGCGCGAAGTGCATCACCGCATCAAGAACAACCTGCAGGGCGTGGCCGGCCTGTTGCAGCACATGGCCGGCGCCAAACCCGAGGTGGCCGAGCAACTCGAAGAGATCGCCAGCCAGATCCAGGCGATTGCCCAGGTGCATGGCCTGCAGATTCGCGCCTCCGGTACGCTGCCGGTGCTGGGTGTGGTCCAGGGCATCTTCGTCAACCTGTCGAACATGTTCGGCGTGCAGATCAAGTTTGAGCCGCCGGCCTCCGCGATGTGGCGCTGGGGTCTGCCCGAGGGCGAGGCGGTGCCGCTGGCGCTGGTGGTCAATGAACTGGGCACCAACGCCATCAAGTACCGCGCCAGTCGCGAGCTGCCGATTCAGGTGCAACTGCTGCCGCGGCCCGACGGGCTGGAACTGCGCATCGAGAACGCCGGCACGCTGGAGCCGGGCTTCGATCTGTCCAAGATATCTTCGAGCGTGTCGGGCCTGGGTCTGGTCAAGGCGCTGCTGCCGCGGCGCGGCGCCCGGCTGGCGATCGAGCCCTCCGGGACGCATGTAGTCACCCGCGTGGAACTGGTGGCACCGGCCATCCGCGAAGACCTGTGAGGCCGGGCGCGGCCGTCACGACGCCTCGATTCGCCGTCCTGAATCCACCTACACTCCCGGCATGGACAAACCGCTCATCCTCGTCGTCGACGATGACCGCCTGGTGCTTGCCACGGTGGTGGCCGGCCTGAAGCAGGCCGAGTTCGAGGTGATCGAGGCCGACAATGGCGACGACGCCATCCTGCTGGCGCGCAAGATGAAGCCGCTGCTGGCCATCCTCGACATTCGCATGCAGGGCAAGAGCGGAATGGAAGTGGCGCGGTATCTGGCCGCCAACACCGGCACCCGCTTCATGTTTCTGTCCGCTTTCGGCGACAGCGACATCATCGATGAAGCAACCCGCTTGGGCGCGCTCGGCTACCTCGTCAAGCCGCTCGACGTGAAGCAGATCGTGCCGGCCGTTCGTGCCGCGCTCGCCAAGGTGCGCGAGCGCGGGCTCGACAGCGGCGGTGCGCCGCCGGCGGTGCGGCCGGCCGCGCCGCAGCCCGATGCAGCCGGCGCGCGCGATCAGCAGGTGGCCATCGGCATCCTCATGGAGCGCCTGCGGCTCGACTACGACCGCGCCCAAGAGACGTTGCGCGCCCAGGCCAGGAGCGAGACCCGCAGCGTCGAGGAGATCGCCAGCAGCATGGTCGAGGCCGCCAACCGGCTCAATTCAGTGGCGCGCTGACGGGCCGCCGATCCGCATCGTGAAGGTTGCCGAGGACATCCGTCGCTTGGGTTTTCGCCGCTGGTACGAGCGCCAGCTGATCGAAAGCTTTGCCTACCTGGTGACGGCCTTCCTGGCCCTCATCTTTCTGCTGGCCGGGTACGAGAGCCTGGCGCAGTTGCGCGGCACGCCGCTGCTCTACCTCGTCATCTTCTTCGGCGCCGCCGCTGCGGGCGGGCTTGTGCTGCTAGCTTGGCGCCGCTTCAACATGCTGCTTGTGCGCGCCGAGCAGTATGCCAACGCCGCCGAGTGCGCCGGCTGCAAGACCTGGGGCCGCTTCGAGGTCGTCGGGCCCGATACCGCCAGCGAAGGCGACTCCGTCGAACCGCGCCGCGCGCAAGCGCTGCGCGTGCGCTGCCGGCGGTGCGGACATGGTTGGAAATTAGGTTAATGGGGACAGACCATGCGACGCGCCGCAGGCGCCCGCATGCTCTGTCCCCATCTGATCAGACCAGGTCTGGCGCAGGCGCCGCGACGCGCCGCAGGCGCCCGCATGCTCTGTCCCCATCTGATCAGACCAGGTCTGGCGCAGGCGCCGCGACGCGCCGCAGGCGCCCGCATGCTCTGTCC
>JADCGS010000035.1 GCA_020248865.1 Burkholderiales bacterium
CGAGGTGGCCAGCCGCAGCAGTCCGCTGACGTTGGCCTGCACAGTCACGCCGGGCAGCGGTCGCAGCGCCACGGTCCAGGCACCGGCGCGGTAGTCGAACACGCCGCTGGCGGCGAGCGTCACGGCGGTTGCGCTGGCCGCTACGGTGGCGGCCACGCCGAGCGCCAGCGCGCCGCGCAGGAGCCAGCGCCGTACCGGCCCGGTTCGGGACAAAGCCATGGTGTTGCTCCTCGGTCAGTGCGGCAGCGGGCTGATCACGGTCACGGCCCACCAGGGGCCGCTGCCGCCCTGGCGCCGCAGTGCGCTCCAGTACCAGGCCGACGCGTCGGTCCACTGCGCCGCGCCGCTGTCGCTGTGCAGCCGCTCGCAGACGCGCACGCGCTCGCTGCCGCGCTCGGCGACGAAGCAGCTCCAGGCCGTGCCATCGTCGGCGCGGTGCGCGCGCGGCGGCTCGGCCGCGTAGCCGGCGGCGCGAAAGCAGTCCACGGCCGGGTGCAACTGGCGCGTGGGCTGCGTCACGTGCCGCAGCACCACCTGGTCGCTACCGGCGGCAAAGCGGGCGATCACGCCCGGAAAGCGCAGCGCAAAGCGCGCATCCAGCGGCGTGAGCGCCAGTTGGGTCAGCGGCTGGCCGCGGAAGTGGGTGGGCCACTCGATCGGCGCGCGCACGGGTGCGCGCGCCGCCGAGGCCGCGCCACTGCCCGCGGGCGCAAGCTGCGCCATGAGCAGGGGCACCACCGCCGCCGCCAGGCAGGCGCCGACATACAGGGCCGGCGTCGGACGCGACGCCGGAGCAGTTGGAGGCGGCGGCACAGCGGCCGCCACGGGCGCCAAGGCCGCGCCGCGCGTGACGCGGAAGATCGCCAGCAGGGCCAGCGCAAAGACGGCGAGCCCGACGCCGTCGTGCAGCACCGGCCAACGCGGCACGAGGCCGGCTTCCGGGAAGAACAGCGCCACGTTGCGCAGCGCGTTGGCGCAGAAGACGATGGCTGCCGCCGCCAGGGCGTTGCGGGCAGCGCGTCCGGTGCTGGCGGCGTTGAGACAGGACAGCAGCGCGGACGTGTAGCTGCCCACCCACAGCATGCCGATACCGGCACAGGGCGCATCGATCAGCACGGTGAGTTCGCGCCACACCAGGGCGGCACCGGCCGGCACGACCTCCAGTCCCATGAGCCGCAGCAGCGGCGCGGCGGCCTGTGCGGTGGCCACGCGCAGCGGGTAGCCGAGGTAGAACTGCAGCGAGGCGATCACCGGCAGCGCCAGCAGAACCAGCGTGGCGAGCGCCGCGCCGCAGCGCTGCGGCAGCGCGCGCGCCAGGAACAGCGCCAGTCCGCCGAGGGCCATCGCGGCCGCCGGCAGCGGCAGCAGCCAGGGCGCGGCCAGGTGCGAGGCCGCCACCAGGGCCAGGCTGGCCGCGAGTACCGCGGGCCCCGGCAGCACCAGGCGGCGCGCGTCGCGCGCCACCAGCGCCAGCACGGTGACGATGGCCAATACACCCCAGGGCTCGTCCGAGCCGTCGGTCAGGCGGCGCGCCATCCACGCCAGGTGGGGCCACAGGGCGAGCAGCAGCAGCGCCAGCGCAGCGAGCGGCTGCGCCAGGGATCGGGTGAGCGCCTGCGCCGCCGTGGTGCGCCAGGCGGCGGGGGCGTCGTCGGGCACCGTCGCCAGCGGCACCAGCGCGCCGTACAGCGGCCCCTCGATCACGCGGCCGATGCGGGCGTTCAGATCGGTCGAATTCATTGCGCTGGTTCTTTCGACACGGCCACACCCGGGCGCCGGCGCCGCAGCCACCACGTCAGGCCGCCGGCCAGCGCGGCCAGCAGCGCGAACTCGGGCTCGGGCGTGGCGGGCGCCGCGCCGACGGCCAGCTCGCTCACGCCCTCGGGCAACGGGCTCGGCTGCTCGACGCTGCGACCGGCGCCGCCCGGATTGCGCACCACCTTGTCCACGGCGACGAACGAGGTGTAGTCGGTGAGCAGGTTGTACTTGAGGCCGAGCGCGGTGATCTCGGCAATGGCCGCATCGCCGGCGCCCAGCTTGCTGTAGTCGCCCAGCTCGGCGATGCGGCTGCGCGCCCACAGGTAGCGCAGTCCCTGCGTGCCCTCGGTCTGCAGCGCCTGCTTCACGTCCACCGGCAGCCGCACCGCGCCGCCGGCGGCCAGGCCCTCGATGATGACGGTGCCCTGCGGCTCGCCGCGGAACTTGCCCATCAGCACCAGCGGGCGCTGCGCGAACAGGTCGGGCAACTGGGGTGCGTCGAGATCGTAGGCGTCGAAGCCCTCGAAGCGCACGCGGATGCGGCTCATCACCGGCCGCTCGACGTACTCGCGGAAGCGCTGCGCGGCCGCTGCGGCTTCCAGCGGCTTGAGCACGAAGAACGGCTCGCCCTTGCCGGCGCGCGCCAGCCCCTCGATCAGGAAGCGGTTGACCGACGAGCCGATGCCGAAGGCGAACAGGTTGGCCTGGCCGAGCTCGCGCCGGACCAGGTCGAAGGCCTCCTTCTCGATGGTCACGTAGCCGTCGGTCACGACGACGAAGCTGCGCGCCCGGCCGAGGTCGCTCGGCATGGCCAGGGCGCGCCGCAGCGCGGGCAGCAGCTCGGTGCCGCCGCCGCCGGTCTGGCCGTCGATGAAGCGCAGGGCGCGGGCGATGTTCTCCTCGCTGGCCGGCAGCGACTGCGGGTGCAGCAGCGAGGAGCCGCCGGCGAAGGGGATCACGTTGAAGGTGTCGCCGGGGCGCAGGCGGCCCACCAGGTCGCGCAGCAGCGCCTTGGCGGTTTCCAGCGGAAAGCCGTGCATCGAGCCCGACACGTCGACGATGAAGACGTACTCGCGCGGCAGCACCGCGTCGCCCGGCACGCGCGCCGGCGGCTGCGCCATCAGCAGGAAGAAGTTCTCGTCGCCGGCGCTGTGCCCGCGCTGGACCATGAGGCCCGCGTCGATGGTGGCGCCGGCCAGCCGGTAGTCGATGACCACGTCGCGGTTGGCGTGCGCGGCGGCGGCATCGAGCTTGAGCCGCGCCTCGGTGCTGCCCAGCCCGCTGACCGCGATCGGATGCGACGGCGAGGTCACGCTGGCGATCGGCAGCGGCGAGAGCACACGCACGTCGAGGGCAAAGGTGGCGTGGCCGCTTGAGCCCTGGCGGAAGAACGGCTGCGCGCTGCCTGCCGGGTGCGCCTGCGCCGGACGCGATGGCTGCGCGGTCGCGCGCGCACTGTCGGCGGGCCGATCGGACGGGCCGCCCGCGGGCGGCCGGGCGTCGGCCCGCGATGACTCAGGTGCCACCCGCCCCCACCCCGGCCCGTCCGCGCCCGCAGCGGCCGGCGACCCGGTACCGACATGGCGCGGCCCGACCACGGTGGGATAGACGAAGCGGTAGGTACCGTCGGTGGGCAACAGCGTCTCGGTGTAGCGCAGGTCCACGGCGATCTCGTCGCCGGGCATCACGTTGGCAACGGCCATCGTGAACACGTTGGGCCGCTGCTGCTCCAGCAGGGCGGCGCTCTTGCCTTCGCGGCGGGCCTGCGCGTACTCGGCCTGCGCCTGGCGCTTCTCGCGCACCACGGCATCGACCGCGCGTTCGCCCACGCGCAGCCGCAGCGCATGGACGGCAGCACGGCTGGATGCCGGGAAGACGTAACGCGCTTCGAGCGGCGCCTCGCCCTCGTTGCGGTACACCTGCGTGACCACCACGTCGGCGATGGTGCCGCTGATGGTCACCTGCGCGCGCGTGGACTTCAGCGGCAGCGCGGCAGCGCTGCCCCCTTCGGTGACGAAGTAGGGGGCGAGCGTCTGGTCGGCTGCGGGGCTCGGCCGTGCCAAGGCGTGCGGCGCGCAGGCCAGCAGCGGCGTCAGCAGCAGCGGGGCCGCCAGCGCGCGGGCGCAGCGGCGCAGGGTGCGAAGCAGGCTCATGGTCATCCTCCGCGCGAGCGCTGCCCGACGGGCGGCCGGGCCGCGGTGCCGCGCCCCTCACCGTGCGTGGCGCCACGCGCCTCGCCGCCCCAGAAGGCCAGCAGGCGGGGCGGCGGGGCGCCGAGCTCGAACTCGATTGCCAGATGCCGGCTGCCGGACCATGGCCCCTGCGCAATCTGGAGCGCGGCGCTGCGCTCGCCCAGCCCTTGCACCACCGCGCCGTCGTGGCCCGGTGCGGCCAGCGCGGTGATCGGCTGCTCGGCATGCACCAGCACCTCGGCCGACCAGTACGGCGCGGCGCCGTCGGCCGCCGGCTCGCCCAGCGGCAGCCGCAGCGCGCGGCGCGCCGCGCCGCGGGCCTCGAGCGGCAGCGGGCGCGTCAGCGTGAAGGTCACTTCCTCGCCGGGGGCCAGCAGCACGCTGCCGTGCTCCAGCAGCGCCAGCGGGTCGCCGGTCTCGATCAGCTCGGCCAGCAGTTCCGCGGGCAGGTCGGGGAAATGGGCGGCCGCGGTGTCGGCGTCCGACGCGTCAACTTGTTCACCGCCCCCGCAGCCGTCGATCTCCTCTTCGACGTCCGGCAGCACCGCCACGGCGTCCTGCGGGCCGGTCAGCGTGGCCGGCAGCGGCACGCTGTACAGCGCCTCGACGGGTGCCGTCCCGGTGTTGCGGTAGGTGAGCAGGGTGTGCACCAGCGCCATGTCGCCGCGCACTTCCACGGCAACGTGGCGCGCCGCCAGTTGCAGCGTTGTGTGCCGCGCGCGGCATCCACCAGCCGCAAGGGCTCGCTGTCGCCCGGCACCGTCGCGGCGGCCTGCTGGACGGCCGCTGCCACCGGCGCCAGACGCGGCAGCTGGGCCGCAGCGGGTGCGGTCAGAGCCGGCACGGCGGCCAGCGTGAACGCCAGCGGCAGCAGTCGGGCGGCGCGCAGGGTGCCGTCGAAGATCGTCGAGACCCCATCGATCGTCATGTCGTTCTCCTGTGGGAAGTTCGCTGCGAGGCAGCGGTTTCAACTGGCAGCGACTGTGACGAGCCGACGCGAAGCGACGCGGAAACGCGCGTCAAGGCGGCGTGCGAGCTGTGTGAAAGCGGCGTGAAGCGCCCGCCGCGCGCAACAATGCAGCTACGAGATAGCTACGTAATGGTCGGATCGGGAGTTCGCGAGCGCGCAGCCAAGCTGTCCGCCTGCCCAAGGAGTTCCGCTTCGAGGGCCGGGAGGTCTACGTGCGGCGCGTCGGCCACGACGAGGTGCTGAGCGCGGTACCGCCTCCAACGGCCGACGCGCTGCTCGACGCGCTGTCGGCCTTCGAGCCCGGAATGGTGCTGGTGCGCGATCAGCCCGCCCAGCAGCAGACCCGGGCGGCCATCGGGCGCCCCCGATAGGCCAGCGCCGGCGGCAGCGTGCGCTACATGCTCGACACCGACATCTGCATCTATGCCGTCAACGAGCGGCCGCCGAGGGTGCTGCAGGCCTTGCGCGACCACCCTGCCGCCGGGCTGGGCGTGTCGACCATCACTGCCTCCGAGCTGCACTACGGCGTGGCGCGCACCGGCTCCACGCGCAACGCCGAAGCGCTCGGCCGCTTCCTGGCCAGCCCGGAGGTGGCGGACTTCGACGCGGCCGCGTCCGATGTGGCAGGACAACTGCGCGCCTGGCTGGCGGAACGCGGCACGCCCGTCGGGCCGTACGACGCATTGATTGCGACGCATGCGCAATCGCTCGGCGTCACGCTGGTCACCAACAACTTGCGTAAATTTGGTCGCGTTCCTGGCCTGAAGCTCGCTAACTGGACCGATTGACCCGGCCTGCGGCTGGTCGCCCGAGGCGCACGCAGCTCAGGCCGGTGCCCACGGGGTGGCCCGGCGCGGCAGGGTCAGCGTGGCCAGCGCGCCGCCCTGCGGATGATTCGCCAGGCGCACGCGGCCGCCGTGCAGGCCGGCCACCTCGCGCACGAAGGCCAGGCCGAGCCCGGTGCCCTTCCTGCCGGTGTCGGGTCGCGGCAGCGAGTAGAACTTCTCGAAGATGCGCTCGTGCGCGAACTCCGGCAGCCCGGGGCCGTGGTCGCGCACGGTCAATTGCGCCTCGTCGTGCTGCCGGTCCACCGCTAGCGTGACCACGCTGCCGGCCGGCGCAAAGTCCACCGCGTTGCGCAGCAGGTTGGCGATCGCCCGCTGTAGCAGGAACGCGTCGCCCGAGACCTGCAGGCGCTCGTCCAGCGCAGTCTCGATCCGCACGTCGCGGCGCGCGGCCAGCGGCAGCACCTCGTCGGCCGCCTGGCGTGCCAGCGCGGCCAGCGCGAGCGGCTCGCTGCGCTCCAGCGCGCCGCGCCGCTCCAGCGCCGACAGCTCCAGCAGCCGCTCGATCAGCGCCTGGCTGCGCGCCACCTGCTCCTCGATGTTGCCGCAGAAGCGGGCGCGCACCTCCTCGGGCATCGGCTCGCGCAGCAACTCGGCGGCGCCGCGGATGGCCGCCAGCGGGCTCTTCAGCTCGTGGGCGATGGTCTGCACGTACTCGTCGGCATAGCTGCGGCCGGCCAGCGTGTCGCGCGTTTCGGCAAAGGCGGCCCGCAGCGCCTGCGCCAGGCGCCGGCCGAGCGAGATCGGCGAGCCGCCTTGCCGGCGCAGGGCGCGCCAGAGGTCGGCCACCAGGCCGAAGGGCCGCACCAGCCACACGGTAGCGATCAGCAGCAGCAGCGCGAAGGCCGCGGTCGAGATGAGCCCCACCAGCAGCAGTTTCTCGCGTGCGTTCTGGATAAAGGGACTGAAGTCGGAGATCTTCTTGCCCACCGCCACCATGCCGACGATGTCCTCGCCCGCCAGCCGGTGGGTGCCGGCGCCGCGCTCGCGGATGGCGGCACCGACGTACATGGTCACCGACTGCGGGTCGGCGGGGTCGACCTGGGTGGTGCGCGCCCCGTAGGCGCCCGCCAGCGTCAGTTGCACGTCGCGCCACGCGAGGAAGTCGCCGCCCATATCGCGGCCGCGCGAGTCGTACAGCACGATGCCGCTGCGGTCGGTCACGTACACGTGCAGGTCGACGCGCGTCTTCTCGATGCCGAAGATCTTCGCGTACACCGGCCGCTGCGCCAGGTGATTGAGCGTGCGCTCCAGGTCGTCGATCGGGATCACGCCGTTGAAGGTGTTGCGCTCGAGCAGCGTGGCCAGCAGCTGCGCGGTGTCGACCAGCGCTTCCTCGGCCGACTCGCGGTAGCGTGGATCGAGGTCCGCGGTGACCCGGTACAGCACGAAGGCCACCGCCGCCAGGTAGACGGCAAAGATGCCGAGGAACAGCCGGGTGCGACGCGACATGGTGCCGCTCAGGAGCTGCCCGAGGCCACGCCTAGCCCGGATGTTTCATCAGGGACGCGGGATTTGCGTGGATGCCCGCGTGAGCCAGATTGCGCGAGAGGGGCGCAGCCGATGCCCGCAGGCATCGGCGAGCACTTGAGCGAAATGTGGCCGCGCGGGCGCCGCGCAAACC
>JADCGS010000036.1 GCA_020248865.1 Burkholderiales bacterium
CAGGGCGGCCGCCAGCAGCGGCCGGGTCAGCCGCCACAGCAGCAGGCCGGCCACCTGCGCGACGCTGGCGCCCATCAGCCGGCGCAGCGCGATCTCGCGCGCCTGGCGCTGCGCGGCAAAGGCGGCCAGCGCGTACATGCCCACCGCCGACAACACCATGGCGATCAGCGCGGCCACCGCAAACGCTTGGCTGGGTCGCTGCTGCCAGCGGGCATCGCGGGCCAGCTTCTCGGCCGACACGGTCGGCAGGAAGGCCACGCGCGGGAACATGCGGTTCCAGATGGCCTGCACCTCAGGGATCACCGCGCGCAAAGTGCCGGGCGCGGCGCGCACCGAGAAATGCAGGTACCAGTTGCGCTGCTGAAGGTACAGCTTGGGTCCTTCGACGTCGGTCAGGCCGCCGAAGCGGGCGGCGCGCACCACGCCGACGATGGTGGCCGGAACCCGGTTCGGCGGGTTGCCCAGCGAGACGGTCAAGGTCTTGCCGAGCGCGTCCGCAGGCTGCGCCAGTCCGAGGCTGCGCACGGCGGCCTCGTCGATCAGCACGTTGACGCCGCGCTGAGCCATCTGCGCCGAGGTCAGGCCGTGCGCGGCGTCGAGTTCGTGCTCGACGCCGAGGTAGCGACCCGCCACCAGCGCAATGCGATAGACATCGAAGAAGCTGGCGCTGGCCGGCATCATCGTCAGGACGGTCGTCGCGCCATCGGGGCGGTCGGCCAGCCGGGTCATCACCTCATCGGCCGTGCCGAACTCGGCCCAGGCATTGGCAGGCACAACGTCGGAAGCCGACACCGCCTGCACGTCGGGCAGGCTGCGGACTTCCTGCATGAACGCCTGCATGCCCTCTTGCACTTCCGGCCAGCGCAGACCCCACAGCGTGACCACGTGGTCGGTGTCGATGTTGCGCTCGGCCGCCTGAAGGTGCCGGAACTGCTGCTTCGACACCAGCAAGGCGATCAGCATGCCAATGGCGAGCACGAACTGAACCACCACCAGCACCGTGCGCAGGCGCGTGCCGCCGGCGGTCGTGACCGAACGGTTGGCGTGCAGCGCCTCGCCCGGGCGCACCGCCGCCATCCGCAGCGCCGGCAGGGCGCCGGCACCCAGGCCCAGCAGCAGCACGAGCAACGCGGCGGCCGTCGCAGTCCACGGGCCGGCCGCCGGCACCGGGCGATCCAGGAACTCCTGGAAGTACGGTAGCAGCAGCTCGGCCAACGCCAGCGCGGCCAGCACGCCGAGGCCGGCAGCCAGCAGCGACTGCAACAGAAACTGCAGCGCCACTTCGCCGCGCCCGGCACCGATCACCTTGCGCAGGGCCACCTCGCGCTGGCGCAGGCTGGCCTGTGCCAGCGACAGGTTGAGGAAATTGGCCGCCGCGATCAGCAGCACCGCCAGCGCCACGGCAACCATGATCGCCACCTGCTCGCCGCTGCCCGAGGGGCGCATCAGGCCGTCGGCCAGCGCGCTGTCCAGGTGCAGCCCCGCCAGCGGCCGGGCGCCGAGCGTGATCAGGTCGCGCAGTCTGGCCTCGCCCCGCATCTCCGTGGGCGGTACGTGGCGCTCGACCAGCGCACGCAGATCGCGGTTCAGCACGTCGATGGACGCCTCCGGCGCGAGCTTCAGGAAGGAACGCGACCAGCCGAAGCGCCAGGTCTGATGCGCTGCCCGCTGGAAATCGAAGACTTCGGTGCTGTACAGCATCAGCACGTTATGCAGGCGAAGGTGGCTGTTGGACGGCAAGTCGCGCACAACACCGCTGACGCGGGCCACCCAGGTGCCTCCGCCCGGCAACTCGACCTCGACTTCGCGGCCGATGACGTTGGTGCTGCCGAACCAGGCCACCGCGGTGGGCTCGACCAGGATCAACGAATGCCGGTCCACCAGTGCTGTGTCGGGCCGGCCGGCAACGAACTCGAGCGGGAAGATCTGGAAGAAGGCCGGGTCGATGAACCAGCTCTGCGGGTTCTCGCGCCGCTCGCCGCTTTCGTTGCGATACATCACCCGCAGGGTGCGCGGGATCATCCGTGTGGCGGCCTGCACCTGCGGCAGGTCCTGCAGGATGTGCGGCACGGCCACGCCGGGGGTGGTGCCGTTGATCTCGGCCGGCTGGCCGGGCGGATTGGACGCGATGGTGAGCTTGACGATACGGTTGGCGTCAGGCCAGAAGCGGTCGTACGACAGCTCGTAGCGCGCATACAGAAGCACCAGCAGGCAGGCGGCCATGCCGAGCGCCAGACTGACGATGTTGATGGCGCTGCCGACGGGGTCGCGGCGCAGGGCGCGCACGGCCACCGCCAGATGGCTGAGCCACAGACGCGGTGTGGCGTTCATCGTGCCCACCTGCGGTTGGCGTTCTGGTGGGCGAGGGGCTGGCCAGGGCGTGGCGCGCAGGTCCACCAGAGGTTCGGGCGCGCCACCCGGCAGTCGACCCAGCGAGGGCAGCGGCAAACGGGATCAAGCAGGCGTCTGCGTGGCTTGAGTCCAGCAGGCGCCTGCGCCTGCAGTTGCTCACTCATGGCCCAGCTCCTCGATCGGGCGGCGCCGTGCCGCCACCAGTACGCGGCTGGCGGTGACGGCCCAGGTCAGCGCGATGGCGGCGACCAGCGCCAGGACGAACGGCACCGGCGTCAGCTCGGTGCGCGACGGGTACTGCGTCAGCCAGTGCGACAGTGCCCACCACGCCAGCGGGCAGGCGATCAGGGCGGCAGCCAGCAGCGGCCGGGTCAGCCGCCACAGCAGCAGGCCGGCCACCTGCGAGACGCTGGCGCCCATCAGGCGGCGCAGCGCGATCTCGCGCGCCTGGCGCTGCGCGGCAAAGGCGGCCAGCGCGTACATGCCCACGGCCGACAGCGCGATGGCGATCAGCGCGGCCAGCGCAAAGGCCTGGCTGGGCCGCTGGTGAACGGCGGCATCGCGGCCGATCATCTCTGCCAGGATGTTCGGCTCGAAGGCCACGCGTGGGAACATGCGGGTCCAGATCGCCTCGACCTGCGCAATGACTTCGCGCAGCGTGCCCGGTCTGGCGCGAATGGAAAAGTAGAAGTGCCGGTCGCGGTCCTGAAAGAAGATCGTTGGTCCTTGTGTGGCCGTCAGGCCGCCGTAGCGCGCCGTGCGCACCACGCCGACGACGGTGACGGGCACCTGCTGGGGCGGGTTGCCGAACCCCAGCAGCAGAGTCTTGCCGATCGCATCGGCCGGCTGCGGCAGCGCCAGATGACGGACGGCGGTCTCGTCGATCACCACGTTCATACCGCGCCGCGCCATCTGCTCGGCTGTCATCAGGTCATGCGCGGCGTCCAGTTCGTGCTCCACGCCGAGATGGCGACCCGCCAGTAGCGGCACCCGGTACAAGTCGAAGAAGGTGTCGTCAACCGATCCCATGGCCATGACCGTGACCGCGCCGCTCGGGCGGTCGGCCAGGCGCGCGGAGACGGTGACCACCGAAGAGACCGAGAACGGCGCCCCCGTGCTGTCGGGCACATCGTCCGAGGCGGACACCGCCAGCACGCTCGGCAGGCGACGCACCTCCGTCATGAACGACTGAGCGCCCTGACGTACCTCGGGCCAGCGCAGGCCCCACATCGTGACCACATGATCCGTGTCGATGTGGCGCTCAGCCGCCAGCAGGTGGCGGTACTGCTGCTGCGACACCAGCAGCGCGATCAGCATGCCGATAGCCAGCGCGAACTGCGCCACCACGAGTGCCGTGCGCAGCCGCGTGCCGCCGGCGGTGGTGGTCGAGCGGTTGGCGTGCAGCGCTTCGCCAGGTCGCACGGCGGCCATCCGCAGTGCCGGCAGGGCGCCGGCCCCCAGGCCCAGCAGCGCCACCAGCAGTCCGGCAGCGGCAGCGGTCCACAGCCCCGCGGCCGGCACCGGGCGGCCCAGGAACTCGCTGAACCTCGGCAGCAGCAGCTCGGCCAGCGCCAGCGCGCCGAGCATGCCGATGCCGGCGGCCAGCAGCGACTGCAGCAGGAACTGCAGCACCACCTCGCCGCGGCTGGCGCCGATCACCTTGCGCAACGCCACCTCGCGCTGGCGCAAGCTGGCCTGCGCCAGCGACAGGTTGAGGAAGTTGACGGCCGCAATCAGGAGCACCGCCGCGGCGACGAACAGCAGGATCGCCAGCTGCTCTGCGCTGCCGGACGGACGCATCAGGCCGTCGGCCAGACTGGCGTCCAGGTGCAGCGACAGCAGCGGGGCCGCGTCCACCGTCATCACGTTGCGCAGCGGCACCTCGCCCAGCATCGCGCTGGGCGGAACGTGCCGCTCGACCAGCGTGCGCAGGTCGCGGTTCAAGGCGTCGACCGACGCACCCGGCTTGAGCTTGATAAAGGTACTCGTCGAGGCGTTTCGCCATGACTCGAACGCGTGCCGCTGCTGCTCGAATGTCTGTTCGCTGAAGCGCATCAGCACGCGCTGCAGGTGCAGATGGCTGTTGGGCGGCGGTTCACGCACGACTCCGCTGACGCGCGACACCCAGGTGCCGCCGCGCTGCAGCTCGACCTCGACCTCGCGGCCGATGACGTCGGTGGTGCCGAACCAGGCCCGGGCGGTGGACTCGACCAGCACCATCGAATGCCGGTCTGCGAGGGCGGTCTCCGGCCGCCCGGCGATGAACTCAAGCGGGAAAATGCGCAGGAAGTCGGCGTCGACGAACCAGCTCTGCGGGTTCTCGCGCCGCTCGCCGTTGCCGTTTCGATACGTCACCCGCAGCGTGCGCGGAAACATGCGCGCACCGGCCTCGACCTGCGGCAGGTCCTGCAGGATGAAGGGCAGGGCCACGCCGGGTGCAGCCGAACTGACATCCGGCGGCTGGCCCGGGCTGTTGGTGGTGGTTGTCAGTTTGACGATCCGCTCGGCATCGGGCCAGAAGCGGTCGTACGACAGCTCGTAGCGCGCATACATCAGCACCAGCAGGCAGGTGGCGCAACCCAGAGCCAGGCCGACGATGTTGATCGCGCTGCCGACGGCATCGCGGCGCAGCGCGCGCAGTGCCACCGCCAGGTGGCTGAGCCAGAGACGTGCGGTGGCGTTCATGGCAAGACCTTCCCGTTTGCGTGTCGTACGTGCTGCGCGTGCTGGGCGTGCGATGCGCTTGTTCCCGGGTCGGGCAAGCGGCGCGCCGGATTGCAGGAGACGGTCGTCGGGCAGCGGCGGCCCGGCCGCCCTGTCGGCCAACCTTGGACGCTACTCACGCCGCAGCTCCTCGATCGGACGGCGGCGTGCCGCCACCAGCACGCGGCCGGCGGTGACGGCCCAGGTCAGCGCGACGGCGGCCACCAGCGCCAGCGCCAGCGGGGCCACGCTCAGTTCGGTGCGCGACGGGTACTGCGCCAGCCAGTGCGACAGCGCCCACCAGGCCAGCGGGCAGGCGATCAGCGCGGCGAGGAACACCGGCCGCGTCAGCCGCCACAGCAGCAGGCCGGCCACCTGCGCGATGCTGGCGCCCATCAGGCGGCGCAGCGCGATCTCGCGCGCCTGGCGCTGCGCGGCAAAGGCGGCCAGCGCGTACATGCCCACCGCCGACAGCGCGATGGCGATGAGTGCGGCCACCGCGAAGGCCTGGGTCGGCCGCTGGTGCTTGGCAGCGTCCTGGCTCATCCGCTCGGACAGGATGGTCGGCTCGAAGACCACGCGCGGGAACATGCGGGTCCAGATCGCCTCCACCTGCGGGATCACCTCGCGCAGCGTGCCCGGCTTGGCGCGAATGGAAAAGAAGAAGTGACGGGTGCGGTCCTGCAAGAAGAACTTGGGACCTTCGGTGGCGGTCAGCCCGCCGTAGCGCGCCGAGCGCACCACGCCGACGACCGTGGTGGGCACCTGCCGGGGTGGCGTGCCGAACGTCAGCGCCAGCGCCTGGCCGACTGCGTCCGCAGGCTGCGCCAGCCCCAGGGTGCGGGCTGCGACCTCGTCGATGACCACGTTCATGCCGCGCGCTGCAAGCTGCTCGGCGGTGAGGCCATGCGCCGAGTCCAGTTCGTGCTCCAGTCCGAGATGACGGCCCGCCAGCAGGGGCACGCGGTACAGGTCGAAAAACGTGTCGTCGATCGACAGCACGCCCAGCAGGGCAGCCGCGGTGTCGGGCCGGCCGCTCAGACGCGCCGGGACGTCGGCGAGGTCGAACCAGGTCGGCACGGACGCCGACGTCGACACCGCCTGCACGTTGGGCAGGCTGCGGACTTCCTGCAGGAACGCCGGCAATCCCTCGCGCACCTCGGCCCAGCGCAATCCCCAGAAGGTGGCCACGTGCTCGGTGTCGATGTGGCGCTCGGCGGCCTGCAGGTGCCTGTATTGCTGCTGCGACACCAGCAGCGCGATCAGCATGCCGATGGCCAGCGCGAACTGCGCCACCACCAGCGCGGTGCGCAGCCGCGTGCCGCCGGCGGCGGCGGTCGAGCGGTTGGCGTGCAGTGCCTCGCCCGGCCGCACGGCGGCCATCCGCAGCGCCGGCAGGGCGCCGGCGCCCAGGCCCAGCAGCGCCACCAGCAGCGCGGCGGCGGCGGTGGTCCACAGGCCCGCGGCCGGCACCGGGCGCGCGAGAAACTCGCCGAACGACGGCAGCAGCAGTTCGGCCAGCGCCAGCGCGCCGAGCACGCCCAGACCGGCAGCCAGCACCGACTGGAGCAGGAACTGCAGCACCACCTCGGCGCTGCTGGCGCCGATCACCTTGCGCAAGGCCACCTCGCGCTGGCGCAGGGTGGCCTGCGCCAGCGACAGGTTGAGGAAGTTGACGGCCGCCACCAGCAGCACCGCCAGGGCCACGGCGACCAGGATCGCCAGTTGCTCGCCGCTGCCGCCGGCGCGCATCAGGCTGTCGGCCAGGTCGGTGTCCAGGTGCAGGCCGACCAGCGGCGCCGCGCCGAGCGTGATGACCTGGCGCAGGGGCACGTCGCCCAGCATCGTGGTGGGCGGCACGCGCCGCTCGACCAGTGCGCGCAGGTCGCGGTTTAGGTCGTCGACCGAGGCGCCGGGCTTGAGCTTCAGGAAGCTCCGCGTCCACGTCACGCGCCAGGACTCGAAGGTGAAGCGCTGGCGGTCGAAGACCTGGTCGCTGTAGTGCATCAGCACCTTCTGCAGGTGCAGGTGGCTGTTGGGCGGCGGCTCGCGCACCACGCCGCTGACCCGCGACACCCACGTGCCGCCGCCGGGCAACTCGACCTCGACCTCGCGGCCGATGACGTCGGTGGTGCCGAACCACGCCTTGGCGGTGGACTCGACGAGCACCATCGAGTGCCGGTCGACCAGCGCGGTTTCCGGCTGGCCGGCGATGAACTCGAGCGGGAAGATGCGCAGGAAGTCCGGGTCGACGAACCAGCTCTGCGGGTTCTCGCGCCGCTCGCCCTGGGCGTTGCGGTACAGCACGCGCAGCGTGCGCGGGATCATGCGCGCGCCGGCCTCGACCTGGGGCAGGTCCTGCAGGATGAACGGCATCGCCACCCCCGGCGCCAGGGCGAGCCTTGGTGGTTGGCCCGGCACGCTGGTCGTCATGGTCAGCTTGACGATCCGCTCGGCATCGGGCCAGAAGCGGTCGTAGGACAGCTCGTAGCGCGCGTACAGGAGTACCAGCAGGCAGGTCATGCACCCCAGCGCCAGGCCGACGATGTTGATCGCGCTGCCGACGGCGTCGCGGCGCAGCGCGCGCAGTGCCACCGCCAGATGGCTGAGCCACAAGCGCGCAGTGGCGTTCATGCCGCCACCGCCTGCGGTACGGCCAGCGCGCGGCGCTCGGTCAGGATGCGGCCATCGAGCATGTTGACGATGCGGCGCGCGTAATCGGCGTGTTCCAGCGAGTGGGTGACCATCAGGATCGTGGTGCCCTCCTCATTGAGGCCGCGCAGCATCTGCATGACGTCGGTGCCGTGGGCGCTGTCCAGGTTGCCGGTGGGTTCGTCGGCCAGGATCAGTGCCGGCCGGCCCACCAGCGCGCGCGCCACCGCCACCCGCTGCTGCTGGCCGCCCGACAACTGCGGCGGACGATGCCGCGCGCGATGCGCGATGCCCACGCGGTCCATGATCTCGTCGACCCGCGCCGTGCGCTCGCGGCCGTCGACGCGCTGGTACAGCAGCGCCAGCTCGATGTTCTCGCGCACCGTCAGGTCGTCGATCAGGTTGAAGCTCTGGAAGATGAAGCCGAGCCTGCGCTTGCGCAGCTCGGCGAGCTGGCGCTCCGAGTAGCCGCTGATGTCGGTGCCTTCGAAGACGTACTGCCCGCGGGTGGGGGTGTCGAGCATGCCGACGAGGTTCAGCAGCGTGGACTTGCCGCAACCCGACGGCCCCATCACGGCGACGAACTCGCCGGCGGCAATGCTCAGGTCCACGGCGTCCAGTGCGGTCGTCTCGACGTCTTCAGTGCGGTAGGTCTTGGTCAGTCCGGTCAGTTGCAGCATGGGGATCTCTCCGTGGCGGCCGCAGGCGGCCAGGGTTCATGCGCCCGTCAGGGCGGGCGCGGGGACTCGGGTGCCAAACAGGGCGCCAGGGCCGGTGGACTGCGAGCTGCAGGCGCGGGCCAGCGGCGCCTTGCACAGACTGCACGGCGCGCCGCGCCACGGCCGTGCGGGCGTGGCCGGCTGGCTCGACGCGAGGGGCCGCAACTCCTGTGCCGCGAAGCGCAACCGGTCGGCGACCAGCGCGGGCAACTCGCCCGCGGTCTTCGTCGCCAGTCCGATCAGCGGCGGCACCCAGGCACCGGCCACCAGCAGCGCAGTCGCAACCAGGAGGCCAGCGGCCACCTCGCTCATCCAGACGCGCAGCGGGCCAGGCCGGCGCGTCCGCCGGTCACTTCGACTTGAAGTCGTCATGGCAGGCCTTGCAGGACTGGCCGAGACTGCTGAACTGGGCGCGGACCGCCGCGATGTCGCCGCCGGCGGCAGCACTCATCTTGCGTGCCTCGCCGCGCATGTTTTCGGCCAGGCGGTCGAACCGCGCCCGGTCGGTCCAGATCGCGGGGCGTGCCTTGCTGCCCTTGACTTTGGCGGTGTCGGCGCCGAACGTTTCCCAGGGTGCAACGCTGAGGAAGGCGATGAACTCGGCGCTGGTGCGCAGTTTCTGCGTATCGGGCCGGGAGGCCTTCAGTTCGTCGTGGATGCGTCCCATGTGCTCGCCGATCAGCGTGAAGGCGGCGTTGCGGTAGCTCACGGCGTCCTCGGGCTTTTCAAAGGGCGACTTGTCGGCGGCGCGCGCGCCCAACGCGGCGAAGGTAGCAGCGCACAGCGCGGCACAAAGCAGGAAACGACGGGTGTTCATGGGCAGGATCTCGTGTGCAGGGTGGGTGGGTAAGGTGGGAGTGCCATGCGGGGTGGCACGGTCAGCCGCCGCCGGGTTCGATACGCAGTACGCGGCGATCGGTGTAGGTGGCGTAGGACGAGGTCACGACCCGCTCGCCTTCGGCCAGACCGTCGAGCACCTCGACGAACTGCGTGTTGCGGCGGCCCAGCCGCACGCTGCGCCGTTCGGCGGTCTTGCCGGTCGCATCCAGCACGAAGGCGAATGCGCCGCCGCTGTCCTGCAGGAACGGGCCCACCGGCAGCAGCAGGGCGCTGGTGCTGGCGCCGAGGTTGACGCGCGCGTTGACGGTCTGGCCGCGCGCCAGACTGGGCGGCGCACCGGCGCTGAACACCAGGTCGGCACGAAACTCGCCGTTTTGCACCTGCGGATAGACCTTGGTCACCCGCAGCGGCCAGCGCCGACCGGCGGCTTCGACATACCCCTCCAGACCGGTACTCAAGCGCGGCAGGTAGAACTGGTCGATCGACCCCATCAGCTTGAACTCGGCCGGCGAATCGACCTGGCCGATGCGCGCACCGCGCGCCACGCTCTGGCCGACTTCCAGCCCGAAGGCGGTGAGCTGGCCGTCGATGGGCGCGCGCACCTGCAGCGACCTCAGGTGACCGCGCGCCAGCTCCAGATGGCCCTGCAATTGGGTGGCGGTGGCGCGCAGCTGCGTCAGTTGCGCGGTCTGCAGGGTGTCGGTCAGGCGCTGGTTCTCGCGCGCCAGCGCCAGCGTGCGGCTGACGCTGGCCCGCTCGTCCTCGCTGCGCTGCAGGGTGGACACGTTGATGAAGCCCCGGTCCGCCAGCGCGCGTTGCTGCTCGACCGTGTCGTGCAGTTGCTTGTCGCGCAGTTCGAGCTCGGCCACGCGCAGCTTGGCGTCCAGCCGGCTGCGCTCCAGGTTCAGCTCCTGCGTGCGCAGCGCGTTCATCTGCTCGGCCACCTGGGTCTCGCGCGACAGCACTTCCAGTTGCAGTTGCGCGTTGGTCAGCTCGGCGAGCAGGGTTCCGGCGGCGACGCGGGCGCCGTCCTCGACCAGCACGCGCTCGACCCGGCCGCCTTCGACCGCGTCCAGGTAGACGCTGGTCAGCGGCAGCACGGTGGCGCGCACCGGCAGATCGTCGACGAACTGCCCGCGCGTCACCGCGCCGATGGTCACGCGGTCGGCCGACACGTTCTGCGTGCTGCCGGGTGCCGGGGCGCGCGCCACCACGACGGCCAGGCCGGCGAGCAGCAGCGCACCGGCGGCCGGCCAGCGCCAGCGCGTCCAGCGCCGCTGCGGCAGCGCCCGGTCCATGCCGGAGGCTGGGGACGGTGCCGCGGCGGCTGCGGGGCCGGCACCGGAATTGTCACTGCGTAAGGCGCGCATGCCGGACGGGTGTGCAGGAGCCATGCCAGCTCGTCCATCTCAATAAAATCAGACAGTTAGAGGCGTTTGCTTGCCGTGCCGCAGTTCCTGCTGTCCACTGCCGGCCAGCGGCGGACGGTCGAGTGTCCGATAATGAACACCGTGAAACCTCAGCCCTCCGCAACCCGACCGGTCATCGTCTGGGTCGATGACGACCCCGATGTGCTGTTTGCGGCGCGTCTGGCGCTGGCGCCGCTGCAGGCGCAGGTGCTGACCGCCGGCCACCCGCGTGAGCTGCCGGCGCTGCTGGCCGAGCATGCGGCCGATGTTGTCGTGCTCGACCTGAATTTCTCGCGCGGCGCCACCGATGGCGCCGAAGGACTGGCCTGCCTGAGCGATCTGATGCAGGCCGATGCCGCGCTGCCGGTGATCGTTGCCAGCGCGTACGGCGACGTCGACCGGGCCGTGGAGGCCATGCGGCGCGGCGCCGTGGACTTCATCACCAAGCCCTGGACCGAGGAGCGACTGCTGGCCACGCTGCGCTCGGCGCTGCGGCTGCGCGCCAGCCACCGGCAGGCGGCCGACGAGAGCGCGCGGCTGGCGGTGCTGACCGGTGCGGCCGAGCGGACGGGCAGCGCCCTGCTGGGCGACTCGGCGCCGATGCGCAAACTGCGCGAACTGCTGGCGCGCGCCGCGCCGACCGACGCCAACGTGCTGCTGCTTGGCGAAAACGGCACCGGCAAGGAGCTGGCGGCGCGCGAACTGCATCGGCTGTCGCGGCGCGCGGCGCGGCCGTTCGTGTCGATCGATGTCGGCGCACTGTCGGCCAGCGTGATCGACAGCGAGCTGTTCGGCCACAAGCGCGGCGCCTTCACCGACGCGCGCAGCGACCGGATCGGTCGCCTGCAGGCCGCCGAGGGCGGGACTGTGTTCCTGGACGAGATCGCCAATTTGCCGCTGGCGCTGCAGCCCAAGCTGCTGACGGTGCTGGAGCAGCGCTGCGTGGTGCCGGTCGGCGGCAATGCGGCCACGCCGATCGACGTGCGGGTCATCGCAGCCACCAATCAACCGCGCGAGCGCCTGCTGGACGAGACCGTGTTCCGGCGCGACCTGCTGTATCGCCTGAACACCATCGAGATCGAGCTGCCGCCGCTGCGTGAGCGGCGCGACGACATCGTGCCGCTGGCGCTGCATTACCTGCGGGCCTACGAGCGCAAGTACGGCCGCCCGCCCAAGCCGCTGCCCGATGCAGTGGGCGCCGCCCTGGCCGCCGATGCCTGGCCCGGCAACGTGCGCGCGCTGCGCCACGCGGCCGAGCGGGCCGTGGTCCTCAATACCGCCGCGGCCTACGGCGCCGAGGACTTTGCCCTGGCCGCCCCGGTAGACGCTGCGCCGGCACCGGCTCAGCGGGTCGGCGGGCCGGCGTCGGCGGCCGCGCCGCCGCCGGCCGACAGCCTGAACCTCGAACAGGCCGAGCGTCAGCTCATCGAGCGGGCGCTGCGCCGGCATCAGTTCAACATCGCGCTGGCGGCCCGCGAGCTCGGGCTGTCGCGCGGCGCGTTGTACCGACGAATGGAAAAGCATGGACTCTGACCCCGGGCCGGCGGCCGAGCGGTCGCTGCGCGCCACGCTGCTGCACGGCGCGCCCCTGCTGGCACGGCTGGCGCTGCTGGCCCTGCTGCTGGCGCTGGTGGCCTGGGCCTGGAGCGCCGGCAATCCGGTGACGGCGCTGGTCGGCCTGCTGGCGGCGCTGGCGGGAGCCGCCGAACTGCTGCGCTTCTATGGCCGGCGCGAACGCACGCTGCTGCGCGTCATCGAGACCTGGGCGGCTGGCGAGCGCGCCTCCACCGCCACGCTGGCCGACCCGCAGGTGCAGCGCGCGCTGGCGGCGGTGAACCAGCGCCTGTTCGACAGCCAGGGTCGGCTGTGGGCGCAGATCCACACGCTGCAGGCTCTGGTCGACCATTCGCCGGCGGCACTGCTGCGGATCGGCGTCGGCACGCCGACGCACGAGGCCACGTGCGAGCCGCTGAACAATGCGGCGCGGCGGCTGCTGGCACTGCTGGGCACCGGCGAGCGGCCGGCGGTGGCGGCGCTCGGCGCCGACTTCGAGGCGCTGGTCATGACGCCGGTGCGGCCGAGCAGTGCGGCCACCGCGGACGCGGCCACGGTCCGGCTGGCGGGGCAGCCCTTGCGCTACGCGCTGTCGCTCGCCGTACTGGTGACGCCGCAGGGCAGCGCGCGCATCGTGGCGCTGCTCGACGTGCAGGACGCGCTGGACCGCGCCCAGGCCAACGCCTGGCGTGACCTGGCGCGGGTGCTGTCGCACGAAATCATGAATGCGCTGGCGCCGATCACCTCGCTGGCCGAGTCGGCCGCGCGCGAGCTGAAGGCCAGCGCCGGAGCGCCGTCGGCCGTGGCTGCGGTGGACGCGCTGGCGCGGCGAACGCAGTCGCTGCTGCGCTTCGTCGAAGCGTATCGCGCGATGGCGCGACCGCTGGTGCCCCGCGCCGAAGTCATCGCGCTGGCGCCCTGGCTCGAAGAGAACCTGCTCGCCTGGCGGGCGCAGTGGGGCGATGCCGTGCATTGGCGCAGCGACATCCATCCGCCGACGCTGGCGCTGCTGGCCGATCCGGCGCTGCTGCAGCAGGCCGTGGGCGCGCTCGCCACCAATGCGGCCGAGGCTGCCCGGCAGGCCGCCGCGCAACCGGGCGGCGCAGTGGCCACGGTGGCGCTGCGTGCCGAGCCCTGCGGCGACGGCCGCGTCATGCTGGCAATCGACGACAGCGGCGGCGGCATTGCCCCCCCCCAGCGCGAGCAGGTGCTCGTGCCGTTCTACACCACCAAGCCGGGCGGCAGCGGCATCGGCCTGAGCCTGGCGCGGCAGATCGTGCTGGCGCATGGCGGACGCCTGAGCATCGAGGACTCCCCGCTGGGTGGTGCGCGCGTGGCCATCGAGCTGCGCGCCGCGCCAGTCCGGCGTGCCGCTGCGTCTGCCATGATCGAGCAGCGCCCATGACCCTGACCGAACTCAAGTACATCGTTGCGGTGGCCCGCGAGCGCCACTTCGGCCGCGCGGCGGACGCCTGTTTCGTCTCGCAGCCGACGCTGTCGGTGGCGATCAAGAAGCTGGAGGACGAGCTCGGCGTGCTGCTGTTCGAGCGGCGCAGCGCCGAGGTCACCGCCACGCCGGCGGGCGAGCGCATCGTCGCGCAGGCGCAGCGCGTGCTCGACGAGGCCGCACAGATCAAGGAGATCGCCAAGCAGGGCAAGGACCCGCTCAGCGGCGCGCTGCGCCTGGGCGTGATCTACACCATCGGCCCCTACCTGCTGCCCGCACTGGTGCGCCAGTTGCTCAAGGATGCGCCGCAGATGCCGCTGCTGCTCAACGAGAACTTCACCGTGCGGCTGGTGGAGCTGCTGAAGAACGGCGAGATCGACGTGGCCGTCATGGCGCTGCCGCTGCCCGACTTCGGCCTCGTGCTGCAGCCGGTGTACGACGAACCGTTCATGGTGGCGATGCCCAAGGGCCATGCCTGGGCCGGGCGCAAGCAGATCCCGAGCGAGGATCTGAAGAAGGAGAACATGCTGCTGCTGGGTACCGGCCACTGCTTCCGCGACCAGGTGCTGGAGGTCTGCCCGGAGCTGTCGCGCTTTTCGAGCCAGGCCGAGGGCATCCAGAAGACCTTCGAGGGATCATCGCTCGAGACCATTCGCCACATGGTGGCCTCCGGGCTTGGCCTGACAGTGCTGCCCGTGACCTCGGTGCCGCAGAAGCCGCCGCGCGACTCGCTCATCGAGTACCGGCCGTTCAAGCCACCGGTGCCGGACCGCCGCGTGGTGCTGGTCTGGCGCAAGAGCTTCACGCGCCTGCCGGCCATCGAGGCGCTGCGCGGCGCGATCCTCAAGTGCCCGCTGCCCGGCGCGACCAAGCTCGACCTGCCGCCGCAGTCGCCGTAGCGCGGCGATAGCGCGCTGCCATCGGCGGCATCGGCCGATTCGATTGGCGACGGCGCGCGCCGATGGCTAGGATGGGGTTCTTTGGAACCAGGAGAACGTCGATGGGCAAGAAGGACAAGAGGCTGGCAGGCGGTCGCACCGACCGCGGCAGCGGCGGCGCGCCGGCGATCGACATCGGCATCGCCGACAAGGACCGCGCGCAGATCGTCGACGGACTGGCGCGCGTGCTGGCCGACACCTACACGCTGTACCTGAAGACGCACAACTTCCACTGGAACGTCGAAGGGCCGATGTTCAACACGCTGCACCTGATGTTCATGGAGCAGTACACCGAGCTGTGGACCGCGCTGGACGCGATCGCCGAGCGCATCCGCGCACTGGGCTATCCGGCACCGGGCACCAACGGCCAGTTCGCCCGGCTGACCTCGATTGCCGAGACCGACGGCGTGCCGGCGGCGCTCGACATGGTGCGCGACCTGGTGGCCGGCCATGAGGCGGTGACGCGCACCGCACGCAAGGCGTTCGCCCCGGCCGAGGCCGGCGGCGACGAGTCCACGGCGGACCTGCTGACCCAGCGCCTGCAGGTGCACGAGAAGACGGCCTGGATGCTGCGCAGCCTGCTGAAGTAGGCGCTGGCTCGGCCAGCTTGGCCGGGTTAGCCGGCTCGGCCGGTTCAGCCGGTTCAGCCGGTTCAGCCGGTTCAGCCGGTTCAGCCGGTTCAGCCGGGTGGGCGAGGTCAGTCGATCCGCTGCGTGGACTGCGGATCGAACCAGTGCACCGATTCGGGCGCGAAGGACAGGCCGAGCGCGCTGCCCGGCTCCGGCTGCGTGGCCTCGGCGGTGCGCAGGATGAGTTCCTGCCCGCCCAGCCGCAGGTGGATGTGCTGGTCGGCGCCGAGCGATTCCACCATCTCCACGGTGGCCGTCATCGCGCTTCCGGCCGCGCGCAGCAGCTCGGGCCGGATGCCGAGGATGAGCCGGCGCCCGCCGAGCGCCGGCTGCGCAATCGGCAGGGCGATGCTGCCGCCGGGGGTGACGAAGCGGCTGCCGTCGCCGCTCAGCTCGCCCGCCAGCAGGTTCATCGGCGGCGCGCCGATGAAGCCGGCCACGAAGGTCGTCTGCGGCCGGTGATAGACCGCGGCCGGCGTGCCGATCTGCTCGACGCGGCCGGCGTTCATCACGATGATCCGCTGCGCCAGCGTCATCGCCTCGACCTGGTCGTGGGTGACGAACAGGCTCGTGGTCTTGAGTCGGCGGTGCAGCTTCTGGATCTCCAGCCGCGTCTGCACGCGCAGCTTGGCGTCGAGGTTGGACAGCGGCTCGTCGAACAGGAAGGCGGCCGGCTCGCGGACCACTGCGCGGCCCATGGCCACGCGCTGACGCTGCCCGCCCGAAAGCTGTTTCGGCTTGCGGCTCAACAGCGGCGTGAGTTCGAGCATCTTGGCCGCCTCCTGCACGCGCCGCTCGATGTCTGCCTTGGCCATGCCGCGGATCTTCAGCCCGTAGGCCATGTTGTCGTACACGCTCATGTGCGGATAGAGCGCGTAGTTCTGGAACACCATGGCGATGTTGCGGTCCTTGGCGTCTACGTCGTTGACGCAGGCCCCGCCGATCCACACCTGCCCGGCGGTGGCGCGCTCCAGTCCGGCGACGATTCGCAGCAGTGTGGACTTGCCGCAGCCCGACGGACCCAGGATGACGATGAACTCGCCGTCGTCGATCGCGCAGTCGATCCCGTGGATGACCTTGACCTCGCCGAAGGACTTGGTGACGCCTTTCAATTCGACCTTGGCCATGCGCCTTCTTCTATTTCTCGGTTTCCATCAGACCCTTGACGAACCAGCGCTGCATCAGGATCACCACCAGCGCCGGCGGCAGTACCGCCAGCACGGTGGTGGCCATGACCAGGTGCCACTCGGTCAGCGCGTCGCCGGTGCCGATCATCTTCTTGATGCCGATGACGATGGTGTCGAGGTTCTTGTCGGTGGCCATCAGCAGCGGCCAGAGGTACTGGTTCCAGCCGTAGATGAACAGGATCACGAACAGTGCAGCGATGTTGGTGCGCGACAGCGGCAGCACCACGTCGCGGAAGAAACGCAGCGGGCCGGCGCCGTCGATCTTGGCGGCCTCCACGTACTCGTCGGGTATGGTGAGGAAAAACTGGCGGAACAGCAGGGTGGCGGTGGCACTCGCAATCAACGGCACCGTCAGGCCGGCGAAGGTGTTGATGAGCTTCAGGTCGCTGACCACCTCGTAAGTCGGCATGATCCGTACCTCCACCGGCAGCATCAGGGTGATGAAGATGCACCAGAAGAAGAACATGCGCCCCGGAAAGCGGAAGAACACTACGGCATAGGCGCTGACGATCGACACCGCAATCTTGCCGAAGGTGATCACCAGCGCCATCAGCAGACTGTTCCACATCATCGAGATCACCGGCGGCGACAGCCGCATCGTGGTGCCCTCGAACAACGCTGCGCCGTAGTTGGCCAGACCCTGGTCGCCGGGCAGCACGGGCATCGGCGCCTGCGCGATCTCCTGCGGCGTCAGCGTGCTGGCCACCAAGGCCAGATACAGCGGAAAGGCGGTGACCGCGATCCCCAGCCAGATGATCGCGTGCGGCAGCCAGTCCTGGCGGGCGGCGGACCTGAGCATCAGTAGTGGACCTTGCGCTCGATGAAGCGGAACTGCACGAAAGTCAGCCCGATCACGATCGCCATCAGGATGACCGACTGCGCGCTCGATGAGCCCAGATCGAGCGCGTGTACGCCGTCGTAGTAGACCTTGTAGACGAGGATCTCGGTCGCCTTGGCCGGGCCGCCGCCCGTCACCGCATGCACCACGCCGAAGGTGTCGAAGAACGCGTAGACCAGGTTGACCACCAGCAGGAAAAAAGTGGTCGGCGACAGCAGCGGGAACACCACGGTCCAGAACTTGCGGGCCTCACTGGCGCCGTCGATGCTGGCCGCTTCCAGCAGCGAGCGCGGGATCGATTGCAGTCCGGCCAGGAAGAACAGGAAGTTGTAGGCGATCTGCTTCCATGCCGAGGCCAGGATCACCAGCCACATCGCATGCGTGCCGTTGAGCGTCGGGTTCCAGTCCACGCCGAGCGACTTCATGACCCAGGCGACCGACCCGATCGCCGGGTTGAACATGAACAGCCACAGCACGCCCGCCACGGCCGGCGCGATGGCGTAGGGAACGATGAGCGTGGTCTTGTAGAAGGTGGCCCAGCGCACCACGCGATCCGCCATCACGGCCAGCAGCAGCGCCGGCACCATGGCGAACAGCGTCACCGCCAGCGAGAACCAGGCGGTGCGCCAGAGCGCTGCCAGGTAGTCGGGGTCCTCGAAGATGGCCTTGAAGTTCTCCAGCCCGACGAACACCACCTTGGCGCCAAACGGATCCTGCTGCAGCACCGACATGAACAGCGCCTGCCCCGCCGGCCAGAAGAAGAACACCGCCGTGATGGCAAGCTGCGGCGCCAGCAGCAGATAGGGCAGCGCCTTGTTGTTGAAGTAGACCTTGCGGTCCATGGGTTTGGTCAGTGGTTAGCGCAGGCGGAGGATCGCACCGAACAGTGACGCCCGACAACCGAAGTGCCGCCTGATCGCCCTCTCCCCGCATGGCGGGGAGAGGGTCAGGGGAGAGGGGTGCCTGTGGTTGCAAAGGGCCGGGAACCCGGCCGCCCGAAGCCCGGCCTTCTAACTTGAGCGAAGCGAGTGCAAGTGGGACCGCGCAGCGGTCGCGTACACGATCGAACTAACTAGCCGACCGCTCAAACGCCCGCAGCAGCGCATTGCCGCGCCGCTGCGCGTTGTGGAGCGCCTCGGCGGCGGTCTGCTTGCCCTGCAGCGCCTTTTCCACCTCCTCGTGGTAGACGTCGCGGATCTCGGTCCAGCGGCCGAAGCGGTAGCCGTTGGTGTGTTCGCCGGTCGGCATGTTGGTGAGCGACAGGATCGGTACGTCGCGGCCCGGGTTCTTGGCGAAGAAGCCTTCGTCCTGCATGGCCTTGAACGCGGCCGTGGTGGCGGGCAGGAAGCCGGTCTGCTTGGCCCAGTCGGTCATCACCGGGGTCGAGCGCAGGTAGTTGAGGAATTGCGCCACGCCGCGGAACTCCGCCGGGCTGCGGTTGGGCGCGTTGAACACCCACAGGCTGGCACCGCCGATGGTGGTGGCAAACGGCGCGCCCTTGACCTCGGGCCAGTACGGCAATTGCGCGGTGCCGAAGGCGAACTTGGCATCGCGTGCGATGGCGCCCAGGCCGCCCGAACTCTGCGTCAGCATCGCGCACTCGCCGCTGATGAACTTGGCCGCCGCGTCGTTGCTGCGGCCGCCGTAGTCGAAGCTCTTGTCCTTCTGCATGTCGACCAGCGTCTGCACCATCCGCTGGTGCAGCGGCGTGTTGAAGTTCAGCTCCGCGTTCAGGCCGGCGCGGCCGTTGCCCTGCGTGCCGATCGGCAGGTTGTGGCGCGAGGAGAACTGCTCGAGCATGCTCCACGCCAGCCAGGTCGTGGTGAAGCCGCAGGGCGCGGCGTTGGTCTTGCGGATCTGCTGCGCGGCCTTGATCAGGTCGGGCCAGGTGCGCGGGGGCTTGTCCGGATCGAGGCCGGCCCGCTTGAAGGCGTCGCGGTTGTAAAACAGCACCGTGGTGGAGACGTTGAACGGCATCGACAGCAGATCGCCGTTGGGCAGGCCGTAATAGCCGCGCGCCGGGGCAATGAAGTCGGCCGGGTTGAACTGCAGGCCGGCTCGTTTGAACACCTCGCTCACCGGCACGATGGCGCCGCGCGCGCTCATCATGTCGCCGCTGCCGGCGTCGAACATCTGCATGACGTGCGGCGGGTTGCCAGCACGGTACGCGGCAATCGCGGCCGCACGCTGCTCGGGGTACTGGCCCTTGAACGAGACCACTACGCGGTACTCGCTCTGAGTCTTGTTGAAGTCTTCTCCGTACTTTTGCAGCAGCTCGCCGCCGAGGCCCGTCAGGCCCATCCAGAACTGGATCTCGACGGGGCCAGCCTTGCTCTGGGCCTGGGCCGGCGCGGTGGCGGCCAGCCCGAGGGCAGCCGCGGCAGCGATGACGACTCTGCGCATGTTCATGGTTTCGCTCCTGTGGACGACGGTGTCTCGGTATTGTTGGCGGTTCGTCGCGGCGCCGCGTACGGCGCGGGCCGCGAGCGTCTCAGCGATGCTACACGGGCGGCTGCGAGCGCCTGCACCCGATCGCCTCGTGATCCTTCCGCGGAGTCTTGGAAGCGGCGATGACCGCGTGGTGACGTCGTGCCGCGTCGACCCGCTCGCCCCGGTACCATGCGGGCAAACCCTGTTGCGTCGGCGTCATCGGCGCCACACCCGGCGGTCCCACGCCTCGTCCATGTCGCCCGCTACCCCCGTGCCGCAGTCCGGTCGCTCTGCGCCCTCGCGCCTGACGCTGTATGCGCGGCTGACCCGCATCGACAAGCCGGTCGGCACGCTGCTGCTGCTGTGGCCGACGCTGACGGCATTGTGGATCGCCAGCGGCGGCGCGCCGACCCCGCTGCACGTGGCGATCTTCGTGGCCGGCACCTTCCTCATGCGCTCGGCCGGCTGCGCCATCAACGACGTGGCCGACCGCGACTTCGACGGCCATGTCAAGCGCACGGCCGACCGCGTGGTGGCCAGCGGCCGCGTCAGCGCTGCCGAGGCGCTGCTGGTGTCGTGCGCGCTGACGCTGGCGGCGGCGCTGTTGCTGGTTCCCCTGAACCTGCTCACGTTTGCGCTGGCTTTGCTGGGGGTAGTGGTGGCGGCGACCTATCCGCTGTTCAAGCGCTTCTTTCCCCTGCCGCAGGCCTACCTGGCGATCGCCTTCTCGTTCGGCATCCCGATGGCCTTTGCGGCGGTGCAGGGCCAGGTGCCGGCGGTGGGCTGGTGGCTGTTTGCGGCCAACCTGTTCTGGGTGGTTGCCTACGACACCGAATACGCGATGGTCGACCGTGACGACGACCTGCGCATCGGCGTTCGTTCGTCGGCGATCCTGTTCGGCCGCGCCGACGTGGCCGCGGTCATGGCCTGCTATGGCGCCTACTTCGCCGGCCTGCTGATGGTGGGCGCGCTGGCGCGCCTGAACTGGCCGTTCTACCTGGGCTGGCTGGTCGGACTGGCGATCGCCCTGTACCACTACACGCTCATCCGCACGCGCGACCGCGAGCGTTGCTTGCGCGCCTTTCGCCACAACCAGTGGGTGGGCCTGGCGATCTTTGCCGGCGTGGTCGGCGCTTACGCGGCCGGCTGACCGGCAGCTCCCGGCCCCTCAGCCGCGCCCGAACTCCTCGGCCAGCTCCTGCGCGCGCGCCTGCGCAGCGGCCACGGCGCGCACGATGCTGTCGTTCACGTGCGCCGCACCCAGCACGGCCAGCGCCGCGGCGGTCGTGCCGCCCTTGGAGGTGACGCGCTCGCGCAGCAGCGCCGGCGGCTCGTCCGCACGCGCGGCCAGTTCCGCCGCGCCGGTGAAGGTGGCCAGTGCCAGCGCACGGGCCTGCGCCGGGGCGAGCCCGAGCTCCGTGCCCGCAGCCATCAGGGCCTCGATGAAAAAGAACACATAGGCCGGACCGCTGCCCGACACGGCGGTTACGGCGTCGAGCTGGGCCTCGTCGTCGAACCACACCACGGGTCCGCAGCCGGCGAGCAAGGCCTCGGCCTGGGCCCGGTGCGCGGCGCTGACTGCCGGCAGCGCGGCCATGCCCGTGACGCCGCGCCCGATCAGCGCCGGTGTGTTGGGCATGGTGCGCACCACCGCCTCGGTGCCCAGCCAGCGGGCGATGTCGCGCGCGCGGACGCCGGCGGCCACCGAGACCACCAGCGCCCCGGCCTCCAGGTGGGGCCGCAGTTGCGCGCAGGCCTCGCGCAACTGTTGCGGCTTGACCGCCAGGACGACGACGCCGGCCGCGCGCAGGGCGGCCTGCGGCTGCGCGAGCGTGGTCACGCCGAGCTCGGCCTCCAGCGCGGCGCGTCGCGCGGCCAGGGGCTCGACCACCTGCTGCAGCGCGGCCGGCGCGCCTGCGCGTACCAGCCCGTGCAGCAGCGCACCGGCCATGTTGCCGCCGCCGATGAAGGCCGCGCGCAGAGCGGCCAGCGGCGGCACCAGTTCGGCGGCATCGCTGGCGAGCGCTCCGCGCAGCTCGTCGTCGAGCCCCGCCCCGAGTTCGTCGGCCGCGCGCTGCAACGCACTGCCGCGCGGCCCGTTGCCGCCGCGGCGCACTGCCGCGGCCAGCAACTGCAGCAGGAAGGCCTTCTCGACCGGATCGTCGCCGTGGGCGGCGACGATGGCCAGCCCGCGCTCGGCGGCGCAGGCGGCCGCCAGCGGCTCGCCCACCCGCAAGGCCACCTTGGCCACCAGGTAGAGCGCCCGCTCGTGCTCCTGCCAGCCTCCGGCGCGGCACCAGAAGAGCAGCGCCGCCTCGGCTGCCTGCACCAGCGCCTGGCGCAGCGCGTCGTCCATGGGGTCGGAGCGGGTGGCGTAATACAGGCCGGTGGCGACGTTGTTGAAGCCCGCCGCCAGCGCTCCGTCCAGACCGCTCGGGGCGTATGCGGCGGCCTGCCGCGCCAGTCGCGGCAGAGCCTCCCGCACCGTGGCGGGCGCGGGTGTGAAGCCGAGCTGGCCCAGTTCCACCGCCAGCGCCGCGAGAGCCGGCGTGGCCCGCGCCTCGGCGGCCAGCCGTTCAATGGCCTGCGCGGTGGGTCGGCCTGCCGCCAGGCAGGCCACGGCGTGGTGGCGCAACAACGCTACGCCGGCCTGCGGCTGTGCAGCCAGGGGCGCCAGTCGGTCGGCAGCCTCGGACCAGCAGCCGAGCTTCTCACCCAGCAGGTGGTTGCAGAGGAAGCCGAACAGCGGCCGCTGCTCGGGCGGCAGGGCGGCTGCTTCGAGCGCCCGCAGGGCCGCGGCGGCCCGCGGCGGGTCGTTGTCGTGGATGCGGTGGATCTCCTGCAGGGCGGCGGCAGCGGTGACCGTCATGGTGTCCACGTCAAGGAGCGGGGGTGGCGGCGGCGCGGCTGCGCGCGCCGAAGATCGCCGTGCCGACCCGTACCAGCGTGGACCCCTCGGCAATGGCGGACTCGAGGTCGGCCGACATGCCCATGGAGAGCGTGTCGAGCGAGAGATCGGGCAGTTGCAGCCGCAGCTGCTCGAGGCAGGTACGTAGCCGGGCGAAGGCGGCGCGCTGCAGCAGCACATCGTCGGTCGGCGCCGGGATGGCCATCAGGCCGCGCAGCCGCAGGCGGGGCAGCGCCGCCACGGCCAGCGCCAGCGCCGGCAGTTCCTCGGGCGCGGCGCCGCTCTTGCTCGCCTCCCCGCTGACGTTGACCTGCAGCAGGACCTGCAGCGGCGGCAGGTGGTCCGGACGCTGCTCGGACAGCCGCTGCGCGATCTTCAGGCGGTCGACCGAGTGCACCCAGTCGAGGTGCTCGGCGATGGCGCGGGTCTTGTTGCTCTGGATCGGACCGATCATGTGCCACTGCAGGGGCGGGCCGGGCCACCGTGCGGCGGCTTGCGCCATCTTCTCCACGGCTTCCTGCACGTAGTTCTCGCCAAAGCAGCGCTGGCCGGCGCGCGCGGCCGCCAGCACTTCGGCAACACCGAAGGTCTTGCTGACCGCCAGCAGCGTGAGGCCGGCCGAATCGCGCGAGACGGCGGCCGCGGCGCGGCTAATCCTTTCGATCACGGCGGCGAGATTGCCTTGCACGCGATCGTCCAAACTGGACATAATCGGACGGGATTCCGGGAACGCGGGTCGTCGCAAGACCCCGATTGTTGCAGGATTCGCCCCGGTGAGCGGCGCACCCGCGTCGGCCGACTCGTAGGCCTCAAATGGATATCTCCGAACTGCTGGCGTTCTCGGTCAAGAACAAGGCATCCGACCTGCACCTGTCCTCCGGCCTGCCGCCGATGATCCGCGTGCATGGCGACGTCCGGCGCATCAACCTGCCGCCGCTCGAGCACAAGGACGTGCACGGGATGATCTACGACATCATGAACGACAGCCAGCGCAAGGTCTATGACGAGAACCTGGAAGTGGACTTCTCGTTCGACCTGCCGGGGCTGGCACGCTTTCGGGTCAATGCATTCAACCAGGATCGCGGCGCGGCGGCGGTGCTGCGAACCATTCCATCGCGCGTGCTGTCGCTGGAAGAATTGCGCTGCCCGCGCGCCTTTGCCGAGTTTTCGCTCAAGCCGCGAGGCCTGGTGCTGGTGACCGGCCCGACCGGCTCGGGGAAGAGCACCACGCTGGCTGCCATGGTCGATCACGTGAACAACAACCTGTACGGTCACGTGCTCACCATCGAGGATCCGATCGAGTTCGTCCATGAGTCGCGCAAGTGCGTCATCAACCAGCGCGAGGTCGGGCCGCACACGTTGAGCTTCTCCAACGCGCTCAGAAGTGCGCTGCGTGAGGACCCCGACGTGGTGCTGGTGGGCGAGTTGCGCGACTTGGAGACCATCCGCCTGGCGCTCACCGCCGCCGAGACCGGCCACCTGGTGTTCGGCACGCTGCACACCAGTTCGGCCGCCAAGACCATCGACCGCGTGATCGACGTTTTTCCGGCCGCCGAGAAGGACATGGTGCGTGCGATGCTTTCGGAGTCGGTTGTGGCGGTGATTTCGCAGACGCTGCTCAAGCTGAAGGACGGCAACGGCCGGGTGGCAGCCCACGAGATCATGGTGGGCACGCCAGCGATTCGTAATCTGATCCGTGAGAACAAGGTGGCGCAGATGTATTCGATGATCCAGACCGGTAGCCAGTTTGGCATGCAGACCCTGGATCAGTGCATGATGGACCTGGTGAGGCGTAACGTCGTGGCCGTTGGTGAGGCGCGCAGCTATGCCAAGACGCCCGAGTCCTTCGTCGGCTAGTTTGTCGGGTCGGAGGTTCGGCAGCGCCCCCTTGCCGAGCATGGACAGCCAGGAAGGTCCGGGCGTGGCAGCACGCAAGCCGCGCGTAGCCCGGAACGGGCAACCGGCAAGCAAGGCGACGCCGCGCGCTGCACCCCAGCCGTTGTCGCGTGAGGCCGTTCCGGCTGGGGTTGCCGGCGTGCCGGCCGCGCCGCCGGCCACCACTCGAACGTGCCGCGCTCGCCGCGGTTTTATTGGAGGTAACTCATGGAACGCGACCAGGCCATTCGCTTCGTGCACGACCTGCTTCGCCTCTTGCTCACCAAGAAGGGATCGGATCTCTTTCTGACGGCGGAGTTTCCGCCGGCGTTCAAGGTGGATGGACGCGTGCTGCCGGTTTCCAACCAGCCGCTGACGGCGCAACACACGGCCGAACTGGTGCGGTCCATCATGAACGACCGGCAGGCCGCCGAGTTCGAGTCGGCCAAGGAGTGCAATTTCGCGATCAATCCGACCGGCATCGGGCGCTTTCGCGTGAGCGCTTTCGTGCAGCAGGGCAAGGTTGGCATCGTGTTCCGCGTGATCGCCGACAGGATCCCGACGGTGGAGGAGCTGAACCTGCCGCCGCTCATCAGCGAGTTGTCCATGGCCAAGCGCGGCATCGTGCTGGTCGTGGGCGCCACCGGCTCCGGCAAGAGCACCACAATGGCTGCGATGGTCGGTTACCGCAACGAAAACAGTCAGGGCCACATCATCACGATCGAGGACCCGATCGAGTTCGTCCACCCGCACCGCAACAGCATCATCACGCAGCGTGAAGTGGGGGTGGATTGCGAGAGCTGGAACGTGGCGCTGAAGAACACGCTGCGCCAGGCGCCGGACGTGATTCTCATCGGTGAGGTGCGCGATCGCGAGACCATGGAGCATGCGGTCAGCTTTGCCGAGACCGGCCACCTGGTGATGTGCACGCTGCACGCAAACTCGACCAATCAGGCGCTCGATCGGATCGTCAACTTCTTTCCCGAGGAGAAGCGCCAGCAGTTGCTGATGGACCTGTCGCTCAACCTGCGCGCCCTGGTGAGCCAGCGGCTGATTCCCCTCAAAGACCGCAAGGGACGCGTACCGGCGGTCGAGATCCTGCTCAATTCGCCGCTGGTGAGCGATCTCATCTTCAAGGGCGAGATCCAGGAAATCCGTGAGGTCATGAAACGCAGCCGGGAGCAGGGGATGCAGACCTTCGACCAGATGCTGTTCGATCTGCATGAGAAGGAGCTCATCTCTTACGAGGACGCGCTGCGAAACGCCGACTCGGTCAATGACCTGCGCCTGCAGATCAAGCTCAACTCCAAGCTGTACGGCGGCGTAGCCGCAATTCACAAGGGGATCGAGCACATGGGCTTGGCCGGTTGAACACTTTGTCTGTGCGCGACCGCCGTGCAATCTTGCCTGCGAACGAAGCGGTTCGAGTGGCCGGCCCTGCGGTGCACGGCCGCTCGCGGCGCGCTCAGCGTGAATCGGATCGGCGGGCCGGTGAATGCCCTTGCACGGCGGGCGGCGCTGCGGGTCGGTCCACCCCGAGTCCCAGCTGACCTAGCGCCGCCCGCCCAGACCGCGTGCTGCTGCCGATGGCGCGGTCGAGTTGCCCTTCGGCCGAGAGGGTCGAAGGCAAGTCATGATGCCCGCGCGCCCGGCCCCCCGCTGAGGCATCGCGGCTAGGGTCGCGCTTTGCGCCTCGATCGGGGCGTCTCGGACAGCCCCCTCGGCCACGCCGGCGGACCTCTGGCGCGCTGAGCGGGGCCAGGCTCCTACAATCGGCGGTTAAATCCCTCGGAGGCAGCACATGAGCACGGTCCACGACTTCTCGGCCCTGGGCATCGACGGCAAGACACGCAAGCTGGCCGACTATGCAGGCAAGGTGCTGCTCATCGTGAACACCGCCAGCAAGTGCGGCTTCACCCCGCAGTACAAGGGCCTTGAGGAGCTGTACCGGACCTACAAGGAGCGCGGTCTGGTGGTGCTGGGCTTCCCGTGCAACCAGTTCGGCGCGCAGGAGCCCGGCCCGGAGAGTGAGATCTCCGAGTTCTGCGAGATCAACTACGGCGTCACTTTTCCGCTGTTCGGCAAGGTCGACGTCAACGGCGCCCATGCGCATCCGCTGTTTGCCCACCTGAAGAAGGAAGCGCCGGGCCTGCTGGGTTCCGAGGCGATCAAGTGGAACTTCACCAAGTTCCTCGTCGGCAAGGACGGCAAGGTGATCGACCGCTACGCGCCGAACACGGCGCCGGCGGACATTGCCAAGGACATCGAAAGAACGCTCGCTTAGCCGATACCGCGCGCTGTCGCGCTGGTGCTGGCGCCGGCGTCGCTGCTGCGTGGCCGGTACGGCCCGCTCACCACGTCGAAGCGGAAGAAGCGGCACTCCAGCGCGCCGTTGTACAGCACCGGCTTGCGGCTTTCGGCCAGGCGCAGTTGCCGCGGCAGGTCGCGGTCGCTGGTGAGCAGCCACACCTGCCAGCCGGAAAATGCGGCCTTCAGGCGGTCGCCCACGTCGCGCATCAGGGCCGGCACGCTCGCCGACCTCGGACTGCTCTGCTCGCCGTAGGGCGGGTTGCTTACCAGCATGCCCTGCGCAAAGGGAGGCACGATCTGCAGCGGCTCGGCGCCGCGGGCGTCGCGCGCGGTGAAGACCAGGCGCGCATCGTCGAGCAGGCCACCCACCCCGGCGCGGCGGGTGTTCTCGCGCGCGGTGTCGAGTACGCGGGTGGAAATGTCGCTGCCGGCCAGCAGCACCTCGGCGTCGGGCTTTACCGCCGCCAGTGCGTCCTCGTGCAGGCGCTGCCACAGCGCGCGGTCGAAACTGCGCAGCCGCTGCAGGCCGAAGGGGCGGTCCAGCCCGGGCGCGCGCCGCGTGGCCATCAGCGCGGCCTCGATCAGCAGCGTGCCGCTGCCGCAGAACGGGTCGAGCAGCGGGTGCCGTGGCGTCCAGCCGGCCAGTTGCAGCAGGCCCGCGGCCAGGTTCTCCTTGAGCGGCGCCTCGCCCTTGTCGCGCCGCCAGCCGCGCTTGAACAGCGCCTCGCCGGACAGGTCGAGATAGAGCGTGAGCTGGGCGGCGTCGAGGAAGGCGAACACCCGCACGTCGGGCCGCACCCGGTCGATGTCGGGGCGGCGCCCGGTCTTCTCCCGCAGGCGATCGACGATGGCGTCCTTGACCCGCAGCAGCGCAAACTCGAGCGAGCGCAGCGGCGAGCGCACCGCGCTGATGTCGATGCGCAGCGTCTGGTGCGGCGCCAGGTGCTCCTCCCAGGCCAGCGCGTGGGCGGCCGCGTACAGGTCGTCCTCGCTGCGGTAGGAGGCCTGCGCCACCTGCCACAGGATGCGGCTGGCCAGCCGCGAGTGCAGATTGGCCGCATAGCCGGCCGCGAGCGGGCCGGCAAAGGCGACGCCGCCATGTTCTGGCCAGACGGTGCTGGCGCCGAGCGCCGTCAGTTCCTGCGCCAGCAGCGCCTCCAGCCCGCGTGGAGCGATGGCGAAGAAGCGCTGGGCCGGGTGCGCGCTCACTGGAACGGCTTGAGCACGACCAGGAACACCACCGCGAACAGCAGCAGCACCGGCGCCTCGTTGAACCAGCGGTACCAGACGTGCGAGCGGGTCAGCGCCGGCCCGCTGCCTGCCGCAAACTGTCGCAGCAGGGCGCCGCAGTACAGGTGGTAGGCGACCAGCGCCAGCACCAGCGCGAGCTTGGCGTGCATCCAGCCGCCGCCGACGCCGTAGCCCAGCCACAGCCACAGGCCGAAGACGAGCGCCAGCACGCCCAGAGGCGTCATGAAGCGGTACAGCTTGCGCGCCATCAGCAGCAGGCGCGCACGCTCGGCGGCGCTGTCGGCCGGCACCATGGCGAGGTTGACGTAGATGCGCGGCAGGTAGAAAAGGCCCGCGAACCAGCTCGTCACGAAGATGATGTGCAGCGCCTTGACGACGTTGTAGCCCATGGGCGGCGCGCGGCGGTGGTCAGTTGCGTACTTCGCCGGCGCCGAAGACCACGTACTTCAGCGAGGTCAGCCCTTCGAGCCCGACCGGCCCGCGCGCGTGCAGCTTGTCGTTGGAGATGCCGATCTCGGCGCCCAGGCCGTACTCGAAGCCGTCGGCAAACCGCGTCGAGGCGTTGACCATCACACTGGCGGAGTCGACCTCGCGCAGGAAGCGCATCGCGGCGTGGTGGTCGTTGGTCACGATGGCGTCGGTGTGGTGGCTGCCGTAGCGGTTGATGTGCTCGATGGCCTCCTCGAGGCCGGTCAGCACGCGCACCGACAGAATCGGCCCCAGGTACTCGGTCGACCAGTCGTCTTCGGTGGCCGCCACGCAGTCGACCCCGGTGGCGCGCAGCAGCGCCACGGTCGCCGGGCAGCCGCGCAGCTCCACCCCCTTGTCGGCGTAGATGCGGCCCAGCGACGGCAGCACGGCCTCGGCGATCGGCTGCGCCACGAGCAGCGTTTCCATCGCGTTGCACACGCCGTAGCGCTGCGTCTTGGCGTTGTCGGCGATGCGGACCGCCATCTCCACATCGGCAGCGCCGTCGACGTAGACGTGGCAGATGCCGTCCAGGTGCTTGATCATCGGCACCTTGCTTTCGCGCATCAGCCGCTCGATCAGCCCCTTGCCGCCGCGCGGCACGATGACGTCGACGTGCTGCGGCATGGCGATCAGGGCTCCGACCGCCGCGCGGTCGGTGGTGGCCACCAGCTGCACGCCCTCGGCGGGCAGGCCGGCTGCGACCAGTCCATCGGCCGCGAGCTGCGCCAGCAGCGTGTTGCATTCGATGGCCTCGGAGCCGCCGCGCAGGATGCAGGCGTTGCCGCTCTTGAGCGTCAGCCCGGCCGCGTCGATGGTCACGTTGGGGCGGCTCTCGTAGATGATGCCGATCACGCCCAACGGTACCCGCATCTGGCCAACGCGGATGCCCGAGGGCAGCGGCCGCACGTTGGCGATGGCGCCGACCGGGTCGGGCAGCCGGGCGACCTGCTCCAGCCCCACGGCCATCTGCTCGATCGAATGGGCGCTGAAGGCCAGGCGGTCGAGCGCCGCCGCATCCAGACCGGCGGCGCGCGCGCGCGCCAGGTCGCGCGCATTGGCGGCGGCGATGTCGGCCGCGCGGGCGCGGATGGTCGCCGCGATGTGCCGCAGGGCCGCGTCCTTGGCGGCGGTGCTCGCGCGCGCCAGCGCTGCGCTGGCTTGCCGCGCGCGCGCGCCCAGTGCCTCCATGTAGGCAGCTACGTCGACGACGGCGGGGTGCGAGGGAGCGTTCAAGAGGGCACTGCGGATCGAGAGGCGTAGGGCGGCGCGCCGGGCGCCGTGTACCGACCGGCACCCACGGCACAGGCGATGTCCGCCAATTCTAGCCACGGGTCGCTGTCGGTCCCGCGTGGGCGCAGGCCCTTGAACAGCCGGTCCACTTCGGCACAACGCGCCAGCAGCCGGCCCAACTGCGAGGGGTCGGCCCGCTGCACCGCCCTTTGCGTCAGCGCTTCCTTCTCGCGCCGCACCCAGACCTCGCGCGCCGCCTGCGCCCAGGGCAGGCCGCGGTCGAGCAGTCCGCGCAGCCGCAGCAGTGTGCGCACTTCCTCGGTGATGGCCCACAGCACCAGCGGCAGCGCCTCGCCCTCGGCGCGCAGTGCCTGCAGCGTGCGCAGCACGCGCACCCGGTCGCCGGCCAGCATGGCCTGCGGCAGCGTCCACAGATCGAAGCGCGCCACGTCGAGTACCGCTTCGCTCACCTGCTCGAGCGTCAGTTCTCCGGCCGGGTACAGCAGTCCCAGCTTGCCGATTTCCTGGTGAGCGGCCAGCAGGTTGCCTTCCACACGGTCGGCAATGAAGTCGAGCGCCGCTCGGCGCGCGCGTTGCTGCTGGCGCGCCAGGCGCTGGCCGATCCAGTCCGGCAGCGCCTGCCTTTCGATCTTCGACACCTCGACCCACACCGCGGCCGCCTCCACCGCGGCCACCCAGGCCGCCTTGCGCGCCTTGTAGTCGAGCGCCGGCAGCGCCAGCAGCGTCAGTACGTCCGGCGCGGGCGACTGCGCATGGGCGGTGAGCGCCTCGCCGCCTTCCTTGCCCGGCTTGCCCGAGGGCAGGCGGATCTCGACGATCCGGCGCTCCGAAAACAGCGACATCCCCTGCGTTGCGCCGGTCAGCTGCGACCAGTCGTAGCGCGCATCGGCGTGCAGCACCGAGCGCTCGGTGTAACCGGCCGCACGCGCGGCGGCACGAATGGCGTCCTGGGCCTCGATGGCCAGCAGCGGCTCGTCGCCGGACACCACGTAAAGCGGTGCCAGCGGGCCACGAGCCAGGTGGCGGGGCAGGTCTTCGGCGCGCACGCGGCGGCCCTGCTAACGAGCGGGCGGCCGCGCCGCCGCGATCCGCCGCAGCATCTGCTGCACGGCGTCGGTCTGCATCTCGCGCAGCAGCAGGGCTTCCTCGGCCTCGCGCGCCAGCACCTGCGCCTCGTTGAAGGCGAGGTCGCGCGACACGACGATCTCGCCGGGCGGCACGAACTCGTTGCCCTTGCCGTCATGCACGCGGAAGGTCAGCCGCAGCCGCAGCCGGTACTCGCGCGTGCGGCCCTGGGCGTCCACCGCCAGGACTTCGCGTTCGCGTTGCTCGCCGAGCATCTCGAGCACCGCCTCGGCCTGTCTGCGGTCGGCGACCACGCGCGTGCCGGTGCCAGCCTGGATGTTGCGCGACAGTTCCGCGCCGAGCGGCGAGTTCGGCGGAAATCCGAGGAACAGGGTGGCAAAGGGCAGCGACTGCGAGCCGCGCAGGCGAAAGCCGCAGGCGACCAAGCCGCCGGCGAGGCCGAGGACGGCTGCAAGCCGTCCGATGGCCGATCGGCGTGCGAATGGGTCGACCCGGCGAAGGCCGGGAGCCAACTGGGATTGGCCGTGCGATTGCACCCTGGCCTGCGCCGGGGCGACGGTGGCCCTAAACCACCACATTGACGAGCTTGCCGGGGACGACGATCAGCTTCTTGACCGGCGCTCCGGCCATGAACCTCTGCACCGTGGCATCGGCCAGTGCCGCCGCCTCGACCGTCGCCCGGTCGGCCTGCGCCGGCACGCGGATCTGCCCGCGCAGCTTGCCGTTGACCTGCACCACGAGGTCGATCTCGTCGGTCACCAGTGCCGCCGGGTCGGCCTGCGGCCACGGGGCATCGAGCAGCTGGCCGTACTCGCGCGCGTAGCCGAGTTCGTTCCACAGTGCGTGCGTGATGTGCGGCGCGATCGGGTACAGCGTGCGCAGCAGGATGCCGAGGCCCTCCTTGAGCGCCGCGTTGTCGGCGGCACCGTCGGCGAGCTTGGCGTCTTCCAGCGCGTTGAGCATCTTCATCGCCGCCGAGACGACGGTGTTGTACTGCATGCGGCCGTAGTCGTAATCCGCCTGCTTCAGGTTGAGGTGGATCTCGCGTCGCAGCGCCTTCAGTTGCGGACGGGCGGCGCCATCATCGAGCAGCGCCGTGCTGGCGACCGCGTCGCGCCGCTCGTAGCAGAAGTTCCACAGCCGCCGCAGGAAGCGGTACGTGCCCTCCGCGCCCGAGTTGCTCCATGCCGCGCTCTGGTCCGGCGGGCCGGCAAACATCGCAAAGGTGCGCGCGGTGTCGGCGCCAAAGCGGCCGATGATGTCGCGCGGCTCCACCACGTTGTTCTTGCTCTTGCTCATCTTCTCGGTGCCGCCATAGAACACGGGCCGCCCGTCGTCCCTGGCGGTCACCTTCACGGGGCGGCCGCGCTCGTCGAACTCGATGTCGATCTCGCTCGGGTAGTACCAGCGCTTCTTGCCGCCCGCGTCCTCGCGGTAGTAGCAGTCGTGCGTCAGCATGCCCTGAGTGAACAGGCGCCGGAACGGCTCGCCGAAGCGGACCAGCCCGAGGTCGCGCATGACCTTGGTCCAGAAGCGCGCATACAGCAGGTGCAGCACCGCGTGCTCGATCCCGCCGATGTACTGGTCCATGCCGCCGGCCATCCAGTAGTCGGTGCGGCTGTCGACCATGGTGGCCGCATCGGGCGAGCAGTAGCGCATGTAGTACCAGGCGCTGTCCACGAAGGTGTCCATCGTGTCGGTTTCGCGCCGCGCCGGCCGGCCGCACGAGGGGCAGGTGCACTGGAGGAACGGCTCGTACCGGGCCAGCGGGCTGCCGCTGCCGTCCGGCACGAGGCCCTCGGGCAGCAGCACCGGCAGGTCGGCTTCGGGCACCGGAACCACGCCGCAGGTCTCGCAGTGAATCAGCGGGATCGGTGTGCCCCAGTAGCGCTGCCGGCTGATGCCCCAGTCGCGCAGCCGGTAGTTGACCTGCTTGTCGCCAAGACCCCGGCCCTTCAGGTCGGCGGCGATCGCGTCGACCGCCGCCTCGTAGCCGAGGCCGTCGTACTTGCCCGAGTGCACGCAGCGCGCATCGGCCTTGTCGGCGTACCAGTCCTGCCAGGCCTCGGTCGAGTACGGCTGGCCGCGCACGTCAATCACCTGCCGGATCGGCAACCCGTACTTGCGGGCGAATGCGAAGTCGCGCTCGTCGTGGCCCGGCACGCCCATCACGGCGCCTTCGCCGTAGCCCATGAGCACGTAATTGCCGATCCACAGCGGCACTGCTTCGCCGGTGAGCGGATGCCTCACGGCAAACCCGGTCGGCATGCCCTTCTTGTCCATCGTCGCGAGGTCGGCCTCGGCCACCCCGCCCCGCTTGCACTCGTCGATGAAGGCGGCGATCTCCGGGTTACCCCGCGCCAGGCGCGAGGCGAGCGGGTGCTCGGCCGCGATCGCGACGAAGGTCACCCCCATGATGGTGTCGGCGCGCGTGGTGAACACGCGCAGCAGTTGCTCCGCGCCGTCGAGCGTGTAGGGGAAACCGAAGTTGACGCCGACGCTCTTGCCGATCCAGTTCTCCTGCATCGCCACCACCTGCGGCGGCCAGTCGACCGTCTTCAGGTCAGCGAGCAACTGCTCTGCATAGCGCGTGATGGCGAGGTAGTAGCCGGGGATCTCGCGCTTCTCGACGACCGCGCCGGAGCGCCAGCCGCGCCCGTCGACCACCTGCTCGTTGGCCAGTACGGTCTGGTCGACCGGGTCCCAGTTGACGACCTGGGTCTTGCGGTAGGCAATCCCCTGCTCGAGCATCCGCAGGAACAGCCACTGGTTCCACTTGTAGTAGCCCGGGTCGCAGGTGGCCACCTCGCGGCTCCAATCGAAGGCCAGCCCGAGCGGCTGCATCTGCGCCTTCATGTCGGCGATGTTGGCGCGCGTCCACTCGCTGGGGGCGACCTTGCGGTCGATGGCCGCGTTCTCGGCCGGCAGGCCGAAGGCGTCCCAGCCCATCGGCGTCATGACGTTGTACCCGCGCATCCGCAGGATGCGATACATCACGTCGTTGAGCGTGTAATTGCGCACATGCCCCATGTGCAGCTTGCCGCTGGGGTAGGGCAGCATCGAGCAGACGTAGAACTTGGGTTTGGCCTTGCCCTGGGCATCCTGGGCGTGCTCGACCGCGCGATACGCCTGGCTCGCATTCCAGTGCGCCTGGGCCGCGGCTTCGATGGCCTGGGGTTCGTACTTGTCTTGCATGACGGCGCGTTCGCGAGCTGCAGGTGGACAGGCGTCGGAGTATATCGACGCCCCCTGCTGCGCCCTCTTGTGGCGCTCCCGTTCGCGCGCTGCGCCAGGAGCGCCGATGCCCGCCCGCAGCGGCCCGCCTCCGGCTGGAAGGCCTCTATCCCAGGAACCCCAGATCCCGCACGCTGAAGTTGGCGAGGTTCGGCGCGATCGTGTCCAGGTCGCTGTCGCTGACGCCGAGCCATTTGCCGAGCGTGGCGGCGTACTGGTCTACCGAGGTGCTGGGCAGCAGCCGGCCGGAGCCCAGGTCCTCGGGGGTGTTGAGCGCCACGGTTGGAAAGCGGCCGTACACGGTGCCGCCGCGCACCGCGCCGCCGAGCACGAAGTGATGCGACCCCCAGCCGTGGTCCGAACCGTCGCCGTTGCTGGTGAGCGTGCGGCCGAAGTCGCTGGCGGTGAAGGCGGTCACGCGGTCGGCCACGCCGAGTTCGACGGTCGCCTGGTGGAACGCGGCCAGCGCGCCGGCCAGTGCGGCGTGCAGCGCGGGCTGGTCGCGCAGCTGGAAGTCGTGCGTGTCGTAGCCGCCCTGGCTGACGAAGAACACCTGCCGCTTCATGCCGAGCGCATGGCGCACGCCGATCAGGCGCGCCACCATGCGCAACTGGTCGGCCAGCGGGTTGCCGGTCGGAAACGATGTGGTCAGCGCCGGAGCCGCGGCGAGCGCGGTCGACAGCTCGCCCTGCGCGGCGATCGAGCGCGCGGTCACGCGGTTGTACTCGTGCTCCAGCAGCGTCGGCCGCGCCGCGGTGATGAGCTGCTGCAGGGTCTGGTTGGCCAGCGGGCTGGCGCCGAACAGCGAGCCCGTCAGGCCGCTGATGGCCACCGGGCCGTTGACGCCCACCTGATACTGCAGCGTGGTCTGTCCGGAAAGGAACACCGCGGTGCCGGCCGCCGACACCGCGGTGAAACTCTGCTTGGCATTGCCGCCGAACAGCGCATCGGCGAGACGACCGCCCCAGCCGGCGGTGGTGCCCTCCGCGCCGGTCGACTGCCACACCGACTGCTGGTCGTTGTGCGAGAACAGCTTTGGTGGCAGCGGCACGCTGGCATTCTGGAACTGGGTGCGCGTGGTTGGCGTGAACAGCGGGCCGACGTTGGCGACGATCGCCAGCCGACCGTTCTTGTACAGCTGCGCCAGCGGATCGAGCTCCACCGGCAGCGCGAGATTGCGCCCCTCTTGCGAGGCAACCGGTCCCAGCGGCCTCAGCTCGGCCAGCGGCCGCGCGATGCCGGCGCGCACACTGGTGTAGGCATTGAACGCGGCGGTGTCATAGGGCACCACCGTATTGGCCTGGTCGTTGCCGCCAAACAGAAAGACGCACACCAGGGCCTTGTAGTCCTCGGCGCTGGCCGACTCCGCCGCCGTCGATCCCATGGCGGCCAGGTTCAGGGCCAGCGGCGTGGCGCTGCCGAGCACCGACATCTGCGAGGCGGTGCGCAGGAAGGCGCGGCGGGAGACAGCTTTCGTCATGGTCGCTCCTATCTCTGCACGATGAACTCGGGGGCCGCCAGCGTCAGGTAGACGGCGAGCTTGGCGCGGTTCAGCGCAGCGTTGGCCGCGCTCATGGGGATGCTCGCCACGGCGTCGCGGATCGCGTTGCGCGTGGCATCGGTCATCTGATTGGCGGTGAACAGCAGCTTGCAGCGATCGACCAGGGCCTGCGCATCGGCGGCCAGGGCTATTTCCTTGGCGTAGCTCGACCGCACGTCGTTCCCGGTGCCGACCCCGGCGTTGACGGCAGTACGCATGTAGTTCAGGTACCCGGCCACCGAGCTCTCGCCGGTGATCTGGAACTCGGGAGCCACCAGGCCGGCACTGGCGATGCCGGTGGAGGGGGGCACGTAGCCCGGACGGAAGAAGTTGAACACCGAGGGCGAGCGCAGCGGATTCTGCGCCATCGCGGTGGAAGGGTCGGCGATGTTGCGGATCGTGAAGTTGCCGCCGACCGACGTGGCCTCGCAAGCGCGTGCCCAGGCGGACAGGCGCAGCACCGGCTCACGCAGCTTGCCCCAGGCCGGATCGGCGAGCGCGCCGCCGCGCGCCTCGGTGTCGAGCAGAACGGCCCGCAGCATCGCCTTCATGTCGCCGCGCACGCCGCTGCCGTTGTTGGCAAACGCAGCGGCCACGCGCGCGACGTAGGCCGGCGACGGGTTGCTGGTGACCAGCCGCTGGATCAGTTGCCGGCCGATGAACGGGCCGGTGTTGGGGTGATTGAACAGCACGTCCAGCGCGATGCGCAGCGACCCCGTGGCGGCGGTGCCGGCCGGGATCGTCGCCCCGAGGAAGCCCTTGGCGGCGGTGGAGTGGAACTGCGGATAGGGCTGCATGGGCCGGATGTCGCGGTCGGGGTCCGGCGTACCGCCGCGGAAGCGCGTGTTGCTGGTGTCGGGCCCGGCCCATGACCAGCCCGTGAACACGCGTGCCAGGCCCTGCACGTCGGCGTTGCCGTAGGTGGAGACGGGCTGGCCGTTGGACAGGAATTGAGTGCCGTCCGGGTTCAGCCGGTACAGCCCGATGGTGAACAACTGCATCACTTCGCGCGCGAAGTTCTCGTCCGGCACGCGGCCTGTGGCCAGATCCTCGGCCTGGTTGCGCAGCGACGACAGGTACAGCCCCATGATCGGGTGCAGGCTCACGGCCTCCAGCAGGTCGCGGAAGTTGCCGAAAGCGTGCTGGCCGAGCAGGTCGAGGTAGCTGGCGAGCCCGCGCGGGCGGTTGTTGACGTCGCCATTGGTCTGCGAGACCACGAAGATCTCGGTCAGCGCAAACACCACGCGCTGGCGTAACTGGTCGGCGCCGGTCAGAGCCTGGCGCCAGAACGTATCCATCACGAAGTCGCGATACGTCAGTTCCGGGGCGCCGGGCTGGCCGGCAGCAATGGCGGCCTCGATGTAGGGCCGGTGCAGCGTCTGCGGGCGGCTGAACTGGTCGTCGATCCAGCTCGACGGCCCAACTGCGACAACTGCGGCGACACTGGCCTCATTTGCACCAAAGCTCGCCTGGTTCAGCAGCCGTACGGCCTCGGCGGCGCTGGTTGCCGGCACCGGTGGCGGGGCAGGCGGGGCAGGGGCGGGCGATGCTGCTCCGCCGCCGCCGCAAGCGGCCAGCGCGGCGGTTGCCAGAGCGCCTATACCCGGCAGCAGCGCGTTCGCCCGATCTGCCGCCGCTGCGTCGGCAGCGCAGGTGCGGCCGTGACCGGATTCGGAATCGGGATCCGCGAGCGGCCCGCGTCGGGACGCCAGTGCGCTGTCGTTCATGAGACCCTCGCTGCGGCGCGCTCAGTCATGGAATGGGGTTCAATCCGGCGCGCTACGGCGGACTGTGCCAGCAGTCGGACACCCAGCGCAAGGACTGCAAGGCGGCGGACGGTTACGACATTCCTGCGGTCTGCCTCCAGCCCCCGGCCCGCCTGCGGGGTGGCTCGGCCGCCGACCGTAGAATCGGGTGCATGTCCCTGCTCGACGCGCTCAACCCGCCGCAATTGGCCGCGGTAACCCTGCCCAACCAGTCGGCACTGATCCTGGCGGGCGCCGGCTCGGGCAAGACGCGCGTGCTGACCACACGCATCGCCTGGCTGATCCAGACCGGCCAGGTGAGCCCGCAAGGCGTCCTGGCGGTGACCTTCACCAACAAGGCGGCGCGCGAGATGACCACGCGCCTGGCCGCCATGCTGCCCATCAACACGCGCGGCATGTGGATCGGCACCTTCCACGGCCTGTGCAACCGTATGCTGCGCGCGCACCACCGCGAAGCCAACCTGCCGCAGACCTTTCAGATCCTCGACAGTTCGGACCAGCTGTCGGCCATCAAGCGGCTGCTCAAGGCCCATGGCGTGGACGACGAGAGGTACCCGCCGCGCAACCTCGCCTTCTTCATCAACGACTGCAAGGAAGCGGGCCTGCGCGCGAAGGACGTCGAGGTCAATGACGACTACAACCGCAAGTTCGTCGAGCTGTACGCCCTGTATGACGCGCAGTGCCAGCGCGAGGGCGTGGTCGACTTTCCGGAATTGCTGCTGCGCTGCCACGAGCTGCTGGCACGCAACGAGGCGCTGCGCGCCCACTACAACGCGCGCTTTGCCCATATCCTGGTCGACGAGTTTCAGGACACCAACCGGCTGCAGTACGGCTGGCTGAAGCTGCTCGCCGGCAAGATCGGCGGCGCGCCGGGCGCCGGCGGCGCCATCTTCGCAGTCGGCGATGACGACCAGTGCCTGGTGTCGGGCACCCTTGTGACCATGGCCGACGGCAGCAGACGGCCGATCGAGCAGGTGCAGGTGGGCGACGAGGTCCGCTCGGCGGTGGGCGGCGGCAAGATCGGTTCGGCCCGGGTCACTTTCGTTCACCAGCGCACCGAGCGGCTGCCCACGGTGACGCTGTACACGCAGAGCGGCCAGGAGTTGCGCTCCACGCTGGAGCACACTCACTTTGCCGGCTACTCCGTCGGCCATCTGCCGGCCAAGTACTTCCTGCATCTGATGAGCAAGCCGGGCGTTGGCTACCGGCTGGCCGTCAGCGGCCACCGGGACGAGCGGCGCGACGGCAAGACCGTGCCCGGATTCCGCCAGCGCGCACGCCAGGAGGGCAGCGAGCAGTGTTGGGTGATCGACGCCTTCGACGACGAAGCTGCAGCGCGCGAGCGCATGATCGTGCTGTCGCTCAAGTACGGCCTGCCGACGCGCAAGTTCACCCTGGTCAAGGGCTCGGACAAGGTGCCCGCCGAGTTCTCGGAGGTCAATACCGAGCGGGCCGCGCACTGGCTGCTGAAGGACCTGAACCTGGCGCCGGACCATCCGGCCGAGCGGCGCCGGCCGACCTTCGGCACGCCGGGCGACGTGCTGATCAGCCTGTGCAGCGACTCGCGCCGCGGCAAGCCCGATCATCGCGTCTACGCCAGCATCGTCCTGCCCGAAGGCGTGCAGCGCGCCGAGCAGGCGGGCTTTCAGGTGCAGAAGAAGCTGGTCGGACCCGGCGGCTGGTTCGTCAAGTTCTGGCGCCGCGACTACGGCACCGCCATGAAGGACGCCACCCGGCTGCGCGCCGCGCTCGGCGGGCGCGTGCTGCAGCGGGCGCGTCTGGGGCAGGGCTACCTGCCGATGCTGCCGGCGCAGTACGTGCGGCCGGGCATGGCAGTGTTCGACGAGAACGGCGAGTTCGACATCGTCAGCCGCGTGCAGCTGAACGAGCCCGAGTTCGTCACGGTGCATGACCTGAACGTCGAGGCCTGCCACAACTTTGCCGCCAACGGCATCTTGACGCACAACTCGATTTACGCCTTCCGCGGCGCCAATGTCGGCAACATGGCCGACTTCGAGCGCGAGTTCCGCGTAGTCAACGTCATCAAACTCGAGCAGAACTACCGTTCGCAGGGCAACATCCTCGATGCGGCCAATGCGCTGATCCGCAACAACGCCAAGCGGCTGGGCAAGGAGCTGTGGACCGATGCCGGCCAGGGCGAGAAGCTGCGCGTGTTCGAGGCCGGCAGCGACGGCCTGGAGGCAGCCTGGCTGGTCGACGAGGTGCGCAACCTGATCGCCGAGGGCTACCGGCGCAGCGAGATCGCCGTCCTGTACCGGTCCAACGCGCAGTCGCGCGTGATCGAGCACGGCCTGTTCAACGCCGGCATCGCCTATCGCGTCTACGGCGGGCTGCGCTTCTTCGAGCGCGCCGAGGTCAAGCATGCGCTGGCCTACCTGCGGCTCATCGAGAACCCGGCCGACGACACGGCCTTTCTGCGGGTCGTCAACTTTCCGCCGCGCGGCATCGGCGCCCGGACGCTGGAGCAACTGGCCGATGCTGCGCGTGCCCAGGGGCTGAGCCTGTATGCCGCAGTCGCCCGCATCGGCGGTGCGCCGGCGGCCAAGCTCGGCGCCTTCGTCAAGCTGATCGACAGCCTGCGCTTCGAGACCGACAGCCTGCCGCTGAAGGAAATCGTGCAGGCCGTCATCGAGCGCAGCACGCTCATCGAGCACTACCGCGGCGAGAAGGAAGGCCAGGAGCGCGTCGAGAACCTGGAGGAGCTGATCAACGCCGCCAGCGCCTTCGTGGCCGAGGAGGGCTACACGCAGGATGCGCCCGCCACGCGGTCCAGCCAGGCCGAGGCGGGTGCGGCGATCCCCGCGCCGCTGGCCGCCTTCCTGTCGCACGCCTCGCTGGAGGCGGGCGAAAACCAGGCGGCCGAGGGGCAGGATGCGCTGCAGATGATGACCGTGCACGCGGCCAAGGGGCTGGAGTTCAACGCGGTGTTCATCACCGGCCTGGAGGAGGGCCTGTTCCCGCACGAGAACAGCCTCAGCGAGAACGACGGGCTGGAGGAGGAGCGGCGGCTGATGTACGTGGCCATCACGCGTGCGCGCAAGCGGCTGTACCTGAGCTTTGCGCAGAGCCGCATGCTGCATGGACAGACCCGCTACGGTATCCGCAGCCGGTTCCTGGCGGAGATTCCCGAGGCGCAGCTCAAGTGGCTCACGCCGCGCCTGCGCGAGGGCCAGGCCCTGCGCCAGGGCGCCTGGCACGACGAGGACCGCATGCTGGGACTGGCCGGCCTCGGCGCAGCGGCAGCGCCCACCACGCTGGGCCTGCATGGCTTCCGCGTCGGCCAGAGCGTGCGCCATGCGCGCTTCGGCGAAGGCGTGATCGTCAGGCTCGAAGGCTCCGGGTCGGACGCCCGCGCCAAGATCAACTTCGGTCCGCAGGGGTTGAAGGAACTGGCGCTGGGGATCGCCAAACTGGAAGCGGCCTAACTTCCGCTCAAGTTCCCGTCAGGCGGGCACAGGGCAACCGATCGCGGCCTCGCTCGTCGGCACGCCGGCCTGGCAGGCGCGTGCTCCGAGGGTCTTGCGCGCCGACAGTCCAGCCGCGTTCTCCGGCCTGGAAGTTTCCGAGGGCTTGCGCGCAGCGCGCCCTCGGGGCGAGCTTCACCGCGCCAAGCTGGCCGAAGCCGTGCTCGCGGCCGAGTCGGCAAAGAGGTCTCTGTACATCGGATAGAAGCTTGCCTGCACCACCGTCATCAGGGCCAGCGCTACCGGCGCGACGAAGAACGACAGCAGCTCGCGCGAGCTGATGAAGACGGTCAGCAGGGAGATGATCACGACGCTGATCGACACCAGCGCCAGCGCCGTGCTGAATGCGTAGACGAGCATCGCGCCGAGGTTGCGCAGGCAGGCGATCACGCTGCCGAACATCGCCTTGGCCGGGCTGACGCGATGCCAGCCGGCCAGCAGCGGCGAGAACCACATCAGCGCCAGCACCGGCAGGTACAGCACCATTTGCAGCAGCAGGCCGTCGAGCGGCAGTTCGTCCAGGGTGCGCGGCGGACCGCTGCTCGGGGACTCAGGGCCCAGCAGCAGAGCCAGCACCGCGACGATCGACACCAGCGCGGCGTTCACCAGGCCGAGCCGGAACAGGTGCGTGCGCGCGGTCTCGTCGCGGAACGGCAGCGCAAAGGCAGCCGGCACGGGCGCGCGGCCGGCCGCGGCATCGCGCATGCAGTGCATCAGCCCGACCGTCGCGAACGGGCTCAGCACGCCAGCGAAAACGATACCCACCAGCGGGATCAGCGCCGGCACCAGCAGCATCATCAGGTAGATCACCACCATGGCCGGCAGCCCGAGTGGCTGGCGCCGTAGCAGGCCGAAGCCCTCGATCAGCCAGCGCAGGCCCTGGCCTGCCGTGACGCGGTTGACTTGCATCAGTTCACCCAGGGCAGCGTGCCGGCGGACGCGCGCACCGCCAGCAATTGCTCGAAGCGCGTCGGGTCGTGCGGCGTCAGGACTTGCGCCGGTCGCGGCAGGTGCAGGTCGTACAAGCGGGAAATCCAGAAGCGCAGCGCCGCGCCCCGCAGCACCGTGGGCCAGGCGCGGTGCTCCAGTTCGGTCAGCGGGCGCACTGCATGGTACGCATCGAGCAGGGCCTGCGCGCGCGGCGCATCGATCTGGCCGCTCGACAGATCCACGCACCAGTCGTTCAGCGCCACGGCCAAGTCGAACAGCCACAGCGTGCAGCCCGCGAAGTAGAAGTCGATCACGCCGCCCACCTGCGGCTGGCCATCCTGCTCGACCCACAGCACGTTGTCGCGAAACAGGTCGGCGTGCACCGGACCGGCAGGCAGCTTCTCGAACGTCGGGTTGCGGAAGAAACTGTCCTGGTGGATAACCTCCTCGGCCAGCCTCTGGAACTGCTCGTCGGGCAGGTGCGGCTCGAGCTTGGGCAGGGTGCTCTTCCACCAGCCGATGCCGCGCAGGTTGGGCTGGAAGGCGGCGAAGTCGCGGGCAGCCAGATGCATCTGCGCGATCAGCGTGCCGAACTGCGCGCAGTGCGCCGGGGTCGGTGCGCGCTCCCACTGGCCGGCCAGCCGCGTGACGATGGCGGCGGGCTTGCCGCGCAGCTCCGACAGCAGGCCGCCGGCCCGATTCTCCTGCGGCGCGGGGATCGGCAGCCCGGCGCGCGCCAGGTGGCGCATCAGCTCCAGGTAAAAGGGCAGCTGCTTGAAGGTCAGCCGCTCGAAAACCGTGAGCACCCAGCGGCCGCCGTCGGTATCGACGAAGAAGTTGCTGTTCTCGATGCCCGCGGCAATGCCTTCGAAGTGGTCGAGCTCCCCCAGCGAGTAGTGCGCCAGCAGGCGAACGACATCTTCCCGGCAGAGCGACGTGAATACGGCCATGAAATCGGAAGCGGCGGCAGGCGCGCAGCCCGCCTCTCAGAAGTCGAACTTCAGGAAGCGCGGCGTCGACAAGCCCGAAGACAGGTCCTGCGGGTTGGTGGGGCGCTGGCCTTCGCGGTTGACCATGGTGTAGCTGCGCGTGCTGCCGGCCGGGGTGACGGTGAGTTCGACGATGCGGTTGCCGGCGCGCCGCTGCTCGATACGGGTCTCACTGCGGGTCGGTCGGACGGGTGCGAGGTCCTCGAGCACGAAATCGGGATCGACGGCCGGCCATGGCGTCGCAGGTGCCGGGGCGGCAGTCGATTCGGCCGGGCGTGCGGCCGGATCGCCCTGCAGCGGCGGCGGACGGTCGAGCGGCTGGGCGGCTGCCGTGCCGCCCCCCGCGGTTGCCGCCAGCAGCGCGCCGAGCCCAAGGGCCCGCAGCCAAGCCATCCGGGAAACGCCGTCCATGGTGACGCAATTGTAGTGCGCTGCAATGACCGGCCGCATCACAGATAGAGCAACTTCTCGCGCTCGGCGGCAGTCGCCTCGAAGCCCTTGGACTCGTAGAAGTCGAAAATCGCGTCGACCACGGCGTCGCTGTCGTCCAGCACGGTCAGCAGCTTCAGGTCGGACGCCGCGATCATGCCTTCGGCCACCAGCGTGCCGGTCATCCAGTCGAGCAGGCCCTGCCAGAACTGGCGGCCCACCAGAACCACCGGCATGCGCCGGCCGGTGCCGGTCTGCATCAGCGTGAGCGCCTCGGACAGCTCGTCCAGCGTGCCGAAGCCGCCCGGCATGACCACGTAGGCGGCGGCGTACTTGACGAAGGCCACCTTGCGCGCGAAAAAGTGGCGAAAGCGCAGCGAGACATCCTGGTAGGGGTTGCCGTGCTGCTCGAACGGCAGCTCGATGTTCAGGCCCACCGAAGGGGAGCGGCCGGCAAACGCGCCCTTGTTGGCCGCTTCCATGATGCCGGGGCCGCCGCCGCTGATCACGGCGAAGCCGGCGTCCGACAGCTTGCGCGCGATCTGCTCGGCCTGCGCGTAGACCGGGGAGCCGGGACGGATGCGCGCCGACCCGAAGATCGAAACCGCCGGGCGGATCTCCGACAGCCGTTCGGCCGACTCGACGAACTCCGAGATAATCCCCCACAGGTGCCAGCTCTCGCGCGCCTTCTGCGAGGTGGCGCGCTCGGGCATGGTGACCGCGCGCAGTCCCGGAATGTTCTTCTTGCGATCCAACATGACTTTCTCCTGGCAGGCGCGATGAAGACGCTGCTGCTCGTCGACGGTTCGAGCTACTTATACCGCGCCTTCCACGCCATGCCCGACCTGCGGACCTCGCAGGGCGAGCCCGTCGGGGCCCTGCGCGGCTACATCAACATGCTGCGTGCGCTGCGCAAGGACCTGGTCTTCGACTACTGCGCCTGCGTCTTCGATGCGCCCGGCCGCACGTTCCGTGACGACCTGTACCCGCAGTACAAGGCCAATCGCAGCGCCATGCCCGAGGACCTGGTACGCCAGATCGCGCCCATCCACGATGCCGTGCGCGCGCTGGGTTGGCCGGTGATCGAGATCGAGGGCATCGAGGCCGATGACGTGATCGGCACGCTGGCCCGCCACGCCCAGTCGCACGGGGTGCGCACGGTGGTCTCCACCGGCGACAAGGACCTGGCGCAACTGGTCAACGACCGCGTCACGCTCGTCAATACGATGAGCGGCGAGCGGCTCGACGTGGCCGGCGTCAGCGAGAAGTTCGGCGTGCCGCCGGAGCTCATCGTCGACTACCTTACGCTGGTGGGCGACAGCGTGGATAACGTGCCCGGCGTGGAAAAGGTCGGGCCGAAGACGGCGGCGCGGCTGCTGGCGCAGTACGGCTCGCTCGACAACCTGATCGTGCATGCGGATGAGGTCAAGGGCGTGGTGGGCGAAAACCTGCGCAAGGCGCTGCCTTGGCTGCCGACCGCCCGCGTCCTGGTGACTGTGCAGACCGACGGCGACGTTTCGGCGCACGTGCCCGACTTCGAGTCGCTGCGCGCGCAGGAACCCGACGGCGAGGCGATGCGGCAACTGGCCGAGCGCTTCGAGTTCAAGGGTCTGCTGAAGGAGTTCGGCGCCGACGCGGCGGCGCCGGTGCCGGCGCCAGCCGCGGCAGTCGCCATGCACGGGTCCGCGCCGCCGCCGGTCGGCCTGCGCTACGAGACCGTTCTCACCGCCGGCCAGCTCGACGCCTGGCTGCACAAGATCAACGTGGCGCCGCTGACCGCCGTCGACACCGAGACCACCTCGCTCGACCCGCTGCAGGCGCGGCTGGTGGGCGTTTCGCTGTCGGTCCACGACCACGAGGGCTGCTACATCCCGCTGGCACACCGCTATCCCGGGGCGCCCGAGCAACTGCCGCTGGACGCGACGCTGCAGCGGCTCAAGCCCTGGCTGGAGAGCGAGCGCCACCACAAGGTCGGCCAGCACCTGAAGTACGACCAGCATGTGTTCGCCAATCACGGTATCCGGCTGGCCGGCATCGCCCATGACACGCTGCTGCAAAGCTACGTGCTCGAAGCGCACCGCAGCCACGACATGGACTCGCTGGCCGAGCGCCATCTGGGTCGCCGGACGCTGACCTATGCCGAGGTCTGCGGCAAGGGCGCCGGGCAGATCGGCTTCGACCAGGTGGAGCTCGGCCGCGCCACTGACTACGCGGCCGAGGACGCCGAGGTTACCTACGCGCTGCACCGGGCGCTGTGGCCGCGCATCGAGGACAACCCGCGCCTGCGCCACGTCTACGAGTCGCTCGAGCTGCCGGTGTCCCAGGTGCTGTTCGAGATGGAACGCACCGGGGTGCTGGTCGACCGGGACCGGCTCGTGGCGCAGAGCGCGGAGCTGGGCCGGCGCATGGCCGAGCTGGAGGCGCGCGCGCACGAACTGGCGGGCCAGCCCTTCAACCTCGGCTCTCCCAAGCAGGTCGGCGAGATCCTGTTCGGCAAGCTGGAACTACCGGTGGTCAAGAAGACGGCCAGCGGCGCGCCGAGCACCGACGAGGAGGTACTCGACAAGCTGGCGCTCGACTACCCGCTGCCCAAGGCGCTGCTCGAGCACCGTGCGCTGTCCAAGCTTAAGAGCACCTATTGCGACAAGCTGCCGGCCAGCATCAATCCGCAAACCGGCCGCGTGCACACCAGCTACGGTCAGGCGGTGGCGGTGACCGGACGCCTGTCGTCCAGCGAACCGAACCTGCAGAACATCCCGATCCGCACGCCCGAGGGCCGACGCATCCGCGAGGCGTTCATCGCGCCGCCCGGCAGCCGCATCTTGAGCGCCGACTACTCGCAGATCGAGCTGCGCATCATGGCGCACATCAGCGGCGACGAGGGTCTGCTGCAGGCCTTCAATGCCGGCCAGGACGTGCATCGCGCCACCGCGAGCGAAGTGTTCGGCGTGCCGGTGGCCGAAGTGACGCCGGAGCAGCGGCGCACTGCCAAGGTGATCAACTTCGGGCTGATCTACGGCATGAGCGCCTTCGGGCTCGCCAGCAACCTCGGCATCGAGCGCGACGCGGCCAAGCTGTACATCGACCGCTATTTCACGCGCTATCCCAAGGTGGCCGACTATATGGAGCGCACCCGGCGCGAGGCCCGGCGGCTGGGCTACGTGGAGACCGTGTTCGGGCGGCGGCTGTGGCTGCCCGAGATCAACTCACCGAATGGTCCACGTCGCGCCGGCGCCGAGCGCGCCGCCATCAATGCCCCGATGCAGGGCACCGCAGCCGACCTGATCAAGCTCGCCATGATTGCCGTGCAGGGCTGGCTCAAGCGCGAGCGGTTACAGGCCCGGCTCATCATGCAGGTACATGACGAACTGGTGCTCGAGGTGCCGGAGGCGGAACTGTCGCCGCTGCGCGCCGAGGTGCCGCGGCTGATGAGCGGCGTGGCGGAACTGAAGGTCGCGCTCTTGGCCGAGGTGGGCGCAGGCGCCAACTGGGACGAGGCGCACTGAGACTTGCCCGGGAGCAGGCGCTGCTGCCGCCCGCTCCCGGCGAGGACGCTATTCGGCCGTCTTCTTGTCGCTGGTCTTGCGTTTCTTCCAGGCCGCTTTCATCGCCTGGCTGATGGCTTTCTTTTGTGCTGCGGTCAGCGGCTTGCGCTTGCGGCGCGTGCCGGCGGGCGCCTTGGCGCGGCCGCCCGCTGTGGAGCCCGTGAGGGTGGCCAGGGCGGCCCGCAGTGCGGCAAGCTCGCGCTCGCGCTTGTCGATCTCGATCTGGATGGCTTTGGAAGCTGCGTTCATTTTTCTCTTCGTAGAGTACGAAACATCGGGGCAAACCGGCCGGAAGCTTAACGGCAAAGCGCAAAACTAGCTGGACCAAGTGTGGCCTGGCGGCGAGCCAATTCGAGTTCCGCCGAAGCGGCGGCTCGGCCGTACGGCAAGTCCCGCTGGCGCAGCCCCTAAACTGGACCCGGGCCAGCGCTTGCGGTCGCTTGCTCCGCGCCCTGATCCGCCCTCGCAACCACCTCCAGGAGGTCCGTCCCATGAACGATGCCGTCCGCGCGGCCGACTATGCCTCGCAGCAGTTCGACAGCCTGCTGCCACCGCTTGCGCTGACGCGCCGCGGCTTCGTGAAGACCTCGCTGGGGGCTGGCTTTGCTGCCGCCGTGCTGCCCGTATCCGCCCAGACCACGATCACCACCGACACCCAAGGCTTGACCGCCGGCGAAGTGAAGATACCCACCCGGGACGGCGCCATGGTCGCCTACCGGGCCATGCCTGCCGGCGCGACCCGGCTCGCGACCATCCTGGTGGTGCAGGAGATCTTCGGCGTGCACGAACACATCAAGGACGTGTGCCGCCGCTTTGCCAAGCTGGGTTTCCTGGCGATCGCGCCGGAGCTGTTTGCGCGCCAGGGCGATGCCGGCAAAGTGGCTGATGTCCAGACGCTGCTGCGCGAGATCGTGTCCAAGGTGCCCGATGCGCAGGTCATGGACGATCTGGACGCCACGGCCGCCTGGGCCGCTGCCAATGGCGGCGACGCGGCCAGACTCGGCGTCACCGGCTTCTGTTGGGGCGGCCGCATCGTCTGGCTGTACGCCGCCCACAACCCGCGCGTCAGGGCCGGCGTCGCCTGGTATGGCCGCGTCGTCGGCCAAGCCACCGAGAACCAGCCGCGGCACCCGCTCGACGTCGCCGGCCAAATCCGGCAGCCGGTGCTTGCGCTCTACGGCGGCGCCGACTCCGGCATCCCGAACGAGACAATCGAGCGCATGTTGGCCGCGCTGAAGGCGGCCGGCAACACGCGCTCGGAACTGGTGCTCTATCCGGACGCGCCGCACGCCTTCCATGCCGACTACCGGCCGAGCTACCGCAAGGAAGCCGCCGAGGACGGCTTCCGCCGTGCGGTCGAGTGGTTCCGCCGGCACCTGTAGGCGCCGGCAAGCGCAGCCGGGGACGGCTGCGCTAGACTATTTGCATCTCAGTTGCACTTGTGGCCGGTGTGCGGGCGCCCAGCCGGGTACGCTGGCCGCGCCCGTTGACCGCCTGCCGCCTGCACCCCTCCATGACCACGCTGTCGCTGATCGTCCTGGCCAACCTGCTGTCCACGCTGGTGTCGATCAGTCTGGCAGCCCTGCTGAGCTTCCGCGCCCTGGCGGGTCTGGTCGACAAGCTGGTGTGTGTGGCCGCCGGCGTCCTGCTGACGGTGGCGCTGACGCACCTGCTGCCCGAGTCCTTCCACAGTCAGGCCGATCCGTTCGTGCTCGGCTGGGTGCTGCTGGTGGCGATCCTCGGCCTGTTCCTGCTGGAAAAGTCGGCGCTGATCCATCACACGCACCACCACGAGGGCGATGCCCATCACCACCACCCCGGCCACGATGCCCGCGAAGCCGGTCGTGGCGGCTGGCCGATCCTGATCGGCGATGCCTTCCACAACTTTGCCGACGGCATGGTCATCGCGGCCGCCTTCCTGCTCGACTGGAAGGCGGGCGTGCTGGCCACCCTCGCCGTCATGGCACACGAGATCCCGCACGAGGTCGGCGACTTCATGATCCTGCTGAATGCCGGCTTCACGCAGCGCAAGGCCTTCGTGTTTCAGTTGATCTCGGGCGCCTCGGCCGTGCTGGGCGGCGTGGTGGGCTACTTCGTGCTCGATGCGGCCAGCACGCTGTTGCCCTACGCGCTGGTGGTGGCGGCCGCCAGCTTCATCTACATCGCCCTCAGTGACCTGCTGCCCGAGATGATGCGGCGCCGTTCGCTGGCGCAGTCCCTGCCCGAAGTCGGCCTCATCCTGGCCGGCGTGGCGCTGGCGGGGGTGATGATGAGCGCGCTGCACGCGCATTGAAGAGCAAGAGGTCGCCGGCGCCGCCGCTGCGCCTTTGCCGGCGCGGCGGCGTCCTCGACGAATCGATGGCGGGCTCAACCGTTGCCGCGGTTGAGGTCACCGCCGGTGCGGGCGGACTGGCGCCCTAGCCTGCACGCGGTCCGCCTCGGGGATTCGTCCTTCGGGCGGCCCGGTGTGCTGCGCGTACGGCCGCCCGTGGTCCGCGAGGGATCAGGGACCGGTGGCCACCGGACGGGCCGGGTCACGGATCCACTCGCTCCACGAGCCGGCATAAAGACGAGCACCGACCAGCCCCGCGTGTTCCATGGCCAGTAGGTTGTGCGCAGCGCTGATGCCCGATCCGCACATCTGGATCATCTGCGGCGGCGCGCGACCCGCCAGCAGCGCCTCGTACTCGGCGCGCAACTGCGCAGCGGGCTTGAACCGGCCGTTGGGCTCGTCGAGATTGGACTGCCAGAAGCGGTTACAGGCGCCCGGCACATGACCGGCCACCGGGTCGATCGGCTCGATCCGGCCCTCGAAACGCTCGGCTGCCCGCGCGTCCACCAGGACCGTGTCGGCGGCGCCGCTGCACGCCAGCACGGTCGGCGTATCCACGGTCTGCGCCAGCGGTGTGCCGGCGCGGAAGGAGCCCGGCACGCGGTCGGCGTCCTCGGTGCTCGACCACTGCGTCCTGGCCAGCCAGGCCTGCCAGCCGCCATCGAGCACGGCCACGGCTTCATGGCCCAGCCAGCGCGCCAGCCACCACAGGCGGCTGGCGAACTGCCCGCCCTGCGCGTCGTAGGCGACGATCTGCGTATCGTTGCCGATGCCCCATTCCTCGAAGATCGCCGCCAGGTCCTCGCGGCGCGGCAGCGGATGGCGACCTGCCGCAGGCGTCTTTTCCCCGGACAGGTCTTCCTCGATGTGGGCGAACGTGGCGTTCGGAATGTGTCCGGCCTGGTAGGCCGCGAAGCCGGCGGCGAAGTCCATCAGGTCGTGGCGGCAATCGACCACGCACCACTGGGCATTGAACAGGTTGTCTTCCAGCGCCTCGACGGTCACGAGCGTGCGGTACATGTTGAGTCTCCTCTTGCGGATGCCTTCCGCGCGGTCGGATGGAAGTCTATTTCTCGGCCATCGGTTCGATCGGCTCGGCTGCCGGCCGCGCCGCGCGCGAGGTGATCCAGGTCGCCAGCACGCCGCTGCCGACGATGATGACGATGCCGAGCCAGCCCAGAAGCGGAATGCGGTCGGCGAACACGATCACGCCGAGGATCGAGGCGAACACGATCGCCGAGTACTGCAAATTGGCCGTGAGCAGCGTGCGTCCTGCGCCGTAGGCCCGGGTCATCGCCAGCTGCGCCAGCGTAGCCGTCACGCCGATGGCGACAAGCAGCGCCACGCCGACCGCGCTGTGCGCAGTGAACCCGGTCAGCGTCGACCCCACCAGACCGAGGACGGCTCCGGTCAGCGAGAAGTAGAACACCGTGCGCCACTCGGGCTCGCCGAGCCGGCCCAGTTCCTTCACGTGCCAGTAGGCGGCGGCCGACAGGATCCCCGAGGCCAGCCCTGCGAGGGCTCCCTCCGACTGGTCGGCCGAGAAGCTCGGTTGCAGCACCAGCACCACGCCGACGAAGCCGAACAGCACCGTGAGCGCAAGCGACCAGCGGACCCGGCGACGGGCCAGCAGCGCGGCGGCGACCACGAAGGCGGCGAGAAACAGCGAGGACGAGTAATTGAGCGTCATCGCGGTGCCCAGCGGCAGCACCGTGGACGAGAAGAACCAGAGCGACAGCGCCACCGTGCCGACGGTGCTGCGCCGCAGGTGCATGCCGACCACCGGCGTGGCCAGGCTCAGGCCCCGGCTGCGAACGAAGGCGGCTAACGCCAGGGCGCCGAGCAGGGAACGGTAGAAGACGATCTCGGCGATGCTGTAGCCGCCCCAGGCGGGCAGGGCAACCAGCTTGACGCATGCGCCCATGACCGCGAACAGCAGCGCGGCCACCAGCATCCAGAGCGATTGCATGAAGGCAGTCTATCGGGTCCGCCGCCGCCCGCCCTACAATAAGCCGATGAGCGATAACGACGCGGTGCCGGTGGCGGATCTGAGCTTCGAGCAGGCACTCCAAGAGCTCGACCAGCTGGTGCGCCAGATGGAGTCCGGCGAGTTGAGCCTCGACGACTCGATCGCCGCGTATCGACGCGGTGCCGAGCTGTCGCAGCACTGCCAGGGTCGGCTCGCCGCCGCCGAGCAGGAAATCGCCAAGCTCGACGGCGAGGTACTCAAGCCGCTCGCCCCCGGCGAGCTGCGCGGCAACGCCTGAGCAGCGGGACCATGGGCGGCCCGTTCGTTTCCGAACCGACGCTGGCGCAGTGGATGGCTGCGCGCCTGGCCGCCTTCGAGGTGGCCGCAACCGCGCAACTGCCAGCAGCCGATCGCGCACCGCAGCGGCTGCACCAGGCGATGCGCTATGCGGTGCTCGACGGCGGCAAGCGCGTGCGCCCGCTGCTGGTCGATGCCGCGGGCGAGGTCGTCGGCGCCCCCGAGCCGGCGCTGCGGGCGGCGGCCCTGGCCGTCGAGTACGTGCATGCGTACTCGCTGATCCACGATGACCTGCCGTGCATGGACAACGACGTGCTGCGGCGGGGCAAGCCCACCGTGCACATCGCCTTCGACGAGGCTACGGCCATGCTCGCCGGCGATGCGCTGCAGGCCGAGGCCTTCCAGGCCATCGCCGAGGCGCCGATCGAGGCTGGCACCCGCGCCGCGCTGATGGCGGAGCTCGCCGCGGCCGCCGGCACGCGCGGCATGTGCGGCGGCCAGGCAATCGACCTGGCGGCGGTCGGGTCCAGCATGAGCCGTGCCGAACTCGAGCAGATGCACGGCATGAAGACCGGCGCGCTGCTGCGGGCAGCCGTGCGGATGGGCGCGCTGGCGGGTGCGGCCGACCCGGCCGTGCTGGCACCTTTGGACCGCTACGCCCATGCCGTCGGGCTGGCGTTCCAGGTGGTCGACGACGTGCTCGACGTTGAAGCCACCTCGCAAGACCTTGGCAAGACTGCGGGCAAGGACGCGCAGCAGGGCAAGCCGACCTATGTCTCGATGCTGGGCCTGACCGCTGCCCGGCAATGGGCCGAGCGGCTGCGGCAGGACGCGCACGGCGCGCTCGATACGCTGCCGGCGGCGGCTGCCGCGCGCACGGTGCGTCTGCGACAATTGGCTGACTTCATCGTGCTGCGAAAGAGCTGAGGCACCGGCCGCTCGACGGCCGCCGCGCGCAGCCCCAGACCATGACCGAGCTGCTCAAGAGCATCAACGACCCCGCCGACCTGCGCCGCCTCGACCGCGTGCAGCTCAAGCAGCTGGCCGAGGAGTTGCGCACCTATCTGCTGGACTGCGTGAGCCGGACCGGCGGGCACTTGTCGTCCAACCTGGGCACCGTCGAACTCACCATCGCCCTGCACTACGTCTTCAACACGCCCACCGACCGGCTGGTCTGGGACGTGGGCCACCAGTGCTATCCGCACAAGATCCTGACCGGTCGGCGCGAGGGCATGTCGACGCTGCGGCAGTTCGGCGGCATGTCCGGTTTTCCGCGCCGGGTGGAAAGCCCTTACGACACCTTCGGCACCGCCCATTCGTCGACCAGCATTTCGGCCGCGCTCGGCATGGCGGTGGCCGCGCGGACGCAGCACTCGGACCGACACGCCATCGCCGTGATCGGCGACTCGGCCATGACCGGCGGCATGGCCTTCGAGGCCATGAACAACGTCGGCGTGACCGACAACATCAAGCTGCTGGTCATCCTCAACGACAACGACATGTCGATCTCGCCGGCAGTGGGGTCGCTGAACCGCTACCTGGCGCGGCTGATGAGCGGGCGCTTCTATGCCACCGCCAAGGAGGCGGGCAAGAATGTCTTGAAGAACTTCCCGCCCATTTTCGAGCTTGCCAAGAAGTTCGAGGAGCACGCCAAGGGCATGGTGGTGCCGGGCACGATGTTCGAGGAGTTCGGCTTCAACTACATCGGCCCGATCGACGGCCACGACCTGGACTCGCTGATCCCCACCCTGCAGAACCTGAAGACGCTCAAGGGCCCGCAGTTCCTGCACGTGGTCACGCGCAAGGGCCAGGGCTACAAGCTGGCCGAGGCCGATCCGGTGCTGTATCACGGGCCCGGCAAGTTCGATCCCTCGGTGGGCATCCGCCCGGGTGCGCCGGCCAGCCCGGTCAAGCCGAGCTACACGCAAATCTTCGGCGACTGGCTGTGCGACATGGCGCGCGCCGACCCGCGCCTGGTAGGCATCACGCCGGCCATGCGCGAGGGCTCGGGGCTGGGACGCTTCGAGAAGGAGTTCCCCGACCGCTATTTCGACGTCGGCATCGCCGAGCAGCACGCCGTCACCTTCGCGGCGGGACTGGCGGCCGATGGCATGAAGCCGGTGATCGCGATCTACTCGACGTTCCTGCAGCGCGGCTACGACCAGCTGATCCACGACGTGGCGATCCAGAACCTCGACGTGACCTTCGCGCTGGACCGCGGCGGGCTGGTGGGCAACGACGGTGCGACCCACCACGGCGCTTTCGACCTGTCTTACCTGCGCTGCATTCCCAACCTGGTCGTGATGGCCGCGTCCGACGAGAACGAGTGCCGGCAGATGCTGACCACCGCCTTCCGTCATGAGGGGCCTTCTGCTGTGCGCTACCCGCGGGGCACCGGCCCGGGCATAGCAATTCGGCAGGAGCTCGAAGGGTTGCCGATCGGCGTGGGCGAGATCAAGCGCGAGACCCAGCGCGAAGTGGCGCGCGAGACTGCCGAGCACGGCCGCGGCCGCATCGCGATCCTCGCCTTCGGCTCGATGGTAACGCCGGCGCTGGCCGCCGCCGAGATGCTCGAGGCGACCGTAGCCAACATGCGCTTCGTCAAGCCGGTGGATGCGGCGCTGATCGGACGCCTCGCCGCCACGCACGACGCCTTGGTCACGGTCGAGGAAAACACGGTCATGGGTGGCGCCGGCAGTGCGGTGGCCGAGGCGATGGCCGCGCTCGGCCTGCAGAAGCCGCTGCTCATGCTCGGCCTGCCCGACCATTTCATCGATCACGGTGACACCGCCAAGCTGCTGGCCAGCGTGGGGCTCGACGCGGCCGGCATCGAGCGCGCCGTGCGCGAGCGCTTTGCCGACCTGGCAGGCGGCGAGCGTCGCTTCAAGTCCGTGGCCTGACCCGCATCGCCGGCACCCGTCGCGCCGGCATACGGCCTAGCCGTAGCGCGACCTGCGGCGGCTGCGGCCCCCACCCGTTGCATGAAGCCCATTGCCATCTTCCAGCACGAGGCCGACACGCCGCCCGGCTACTTCGCCGCTTGGCTGGCGAAGCAGGGGCTGCCGTTCACCGTGGTGCGCCTCGATGCCGGCGACCCGGTGCCGCCACGCGCTGCGGATTTCGCCGGCCTTTGCTTCATGGGTGGCGCCATGAGCGTCAACGATCCGCTGCCCTTTATCGAACCCGAGTGCGCGCTGATTCGCGCCGCCGACGCGGCCGGGGTGCCGGTGATCGGCCACTGCCTGGGCGGTCAACTGATCGCCAAGGCGCTCGGCGCGCCGGTGGTCCGGCACACGCTCAAGGAGATCGGCTGGCAGCCGCTTTATCCCAGCGATCCTGCGCTGGCGCAGGAGTGGCTGGGTCCCCAGGTGCCCGAGCGCCTGGAGACCTTCCAGTGGCACGGCGATACCTTCGCCTTGCCGCCGGGGGCGCGAAACTTCCTGGCCAGTCCGCTGTGCGCCAACCAGGCCTACGTGATCGACCGCGGCACCTACGCGCACCTGGGTATGCAGTTCCACTGCGAGATGACGCCCGAACTGGTGCGGGACTGGTCGCGCAGCGGTGCCGAGGAAATCGCGTTCGAGCACCGGGCCGGGCGCGCGGCCGGGGTGCAGACGCCGGAGGAGATTCGCTGCGACGTTGAGCCGCGCACGGCGCGACTCAACGGCTGGGCAGCGCGGCTTTATGGGCGCTGGGCGCGGGGGTTGAAGGGGTAGGGCAGGGTGAGTCAGCCTCGGCGCCGCAGTGGCCGACACGAGATCCTCGCCGGCCGCCGATGTCAAGCGCGCGCGGCGCAGGCGGCGCCGGCCGGAGCGGGGTCAGTCGCGAAAGTTCTCGAAACTGAGCGGCACGTCGGAGACCTTGGCCCGCAGCAGGGCAATGGTCTCCTGCAGCGTGTCGCGCTTGGCACCCTGAATGCGCACCGCATCGCCCTGGATGCCGGCGGTGACCTTCAGCCGGCTGTCCTTGACCGTCTGCACGATCTTCTTGGCCAGCGCCGGCTCGATGCCGTTTTTTACCTTTACGGTCAGCTTGAGCTTGTCGCCGCCGATCTTCTCCGGCTTGCCGCCGAGGTCGAGGAAGCGCACGTCCACCTGCCGCTTGGCGAGCTTGCCGATCAGCACGTCGCGCATCTGGCCGAGCTTGAACTCGTCGTCGGCGTACAGGGTCAGGTCGGACTCCTTGGCCTCCGCGCGGGACTCGATGCGCGCATCCGACCCCTTGAAGTCGAAGCGCGTGCCGATTTCCTTGTTGGCCTGGTCCACGGCGTTGCGCAGTTCCACCAGGTTGGGCTTGGAGACGACGTCGAACGATGGCATGGGCGGCGGCGGGCAATGAGGGTTCAGGGGCGGGCGCGGGACGCAGTCTACGTCCGGGATAATCCGCCGATGGCACTGGCGCTCGAACACGATGTCCCGCTGCAGCCGTTGAACACCTTCGGCGTGGCGGCGTGCGCTCGGGCCCTGTTGCGCGTGCGCAGCGCGCACGACCTGGCCGCACTGGCTGCCGACGCCGCCCTGGCGGCGCGCCCGCGGCTGGTGCTGGGTGGTGGCAGCAATCTGCTGCTGACCCGCGACCTCGACGAGATGCTGGTGCTGCGCATCGAAGTGCCGGGCGTGCAGGAAATGGCGCCGAGTGCGACCCACTGGCGCATCGAGGTCGGTGCCGGCGAGAACTGGCACGCGCTGGTGCAGCAGCTCGTGGCGCGCGACCGGCCCGGGCTGGAGAACCTCGCACTGATTCCCGGCAGCTGCGGGGCGGCGCCGGTACAGAACATCGGCGCCTACGGGCTGGAGCTGGCCGAACGCTTCGAGTCGCTGCGGGCCTGGGACTTCCAGCGCCAGGCCGAGGTCACGCTCGGACTGGCCGAGTGCCACTTCGGCTACCGCGACAGCCTGTTCAAGCACGAGCCGGGGCGGTACGCGATTCTCTCGATGACCCTGGCGTTGCCGCGCCCCTGGACCCCTGTCATGGGCTACGCCGACGTCGAGCACGAACTGCGCAGCCGCGGCGTGGCCCGGCCGACGCCGCGCGACCTGTTCGATGTCGTGGTGGCGATCCGCCGCCGCAAGCTGCCCGATCCGGCCGTGATCGGCAACGCCGGCAGCTTCTTCAAGAACCCGATCGTGTCGCGCGACAAGCAGGCCGAACTGGCGCGGCACTTCCCTTCGCTGGTGAGCTACCCGTTGCCCGGCGGCCGCTACAAGCTGGCCGCCGGCTGGCTGATCGAGGCGGCCGGGCTCAAGGGGGCCACGCGCGGCCGCGCCGGCGTCTACGAAAGGCAGGCGCTGGTTCTGGTCAACCGTGGCGGCGCCACCGGCGCCGAGATCCTCGCACTGGCGCGCGAGGTGCAGGCCAAGGTGGCAGAGAAATTCGGCGTCGAACTGGACCCCGAGCCGGTGATCGTCTAGCCGGCAGCGCGGCAGGCCGCGCCCATGATCACCTCGAGCGCCCCGCTGGCTGACAGGCAGTGCAACTGCGGCACCCCGGGCGCCGGCGCGGGTTCATGATGGCGGTTGAACCACACCACACGCAGGCCTGCGCCCAGTGCGCCGGCCACGTCCTTGTCCCAGCTGTCGCCCACGTGCACCGACTCAGCCGCCGTGGCGCCGAGCGAGGCAAGTGCATGGCCGAACAGCCGCGCGTCCGGCTTGCTGATGCCGTGATCGCCCGAAACGGTCACCCCGGCGAACCAGTGCAGGCAGCCCAGGCGCTCCAGCTTGCCGATCTGCTCGGCCCGCGTGTTGTTGCTGATGATCCCCAGTCGCACCCCCGCCGCGGCCAGCCGCGCGAGCAATTCGGCCGCACCGGGTACCAGCCGCTCCTCGCTGCGCAGGTGGCCGGCGAAGCACTGGGCGGCCCGGGGCGCAGCCGCGGGATCACCGCCATAGAGCGCCAGCAGGCGGCGAAAGCGCTCGGCGCGGGCCTCGTCGTAGGTCAGCTCGCCGCGCAGCACGCGCGGATGCAGTTGCTCGACGTACTCCAGATGCGTGGCTTCGAGGTCGGCAAAACTCGCCTGCGCCAGCGCAGCGTCCAGCCGTGCTGCCGCGCGCAGGCCGGCACGCGCGGCGTGGCGGTAGTCGAACAGCGTGTCGTCGAGGTCGAAGAAGACCGCGCGCGGACGCTGGGGCGGCATCCGGGCCGGCCTCACTCGGTCCGCTCGTCCTTCAACTGCGGCACGCCGGCGCCGCCGCCCACCGCCAGCAGGCCCGCCTGCGTGTAGACGGCGAGCTTGTCGCGGGTGTCGGCGATGTCGAGGTTGCGCAGGGTGAGCTGGCCGATGCGGTCGGCCGGGGAGAACATCGACTCGCCCTTTTCCATGGTCAGCCGCTCCGGTTTGTAGGTGAGATTGGGCGACTCGGTGTTCAGGATCGAGTAGTCGTTGCCGCGGCGCAGCTCGAGCGTCACCTCGCCGGTGATGGCGCGCGCGACCCAGCGCTGGGCGCTTTCGCGCAGCATGATCGCCTGCGGGTCGAACCAGCGGCCCTGGTACAGCAGCCGTCCCAGCTTGCGCCCGTTGTCGCGGTATTGCTCGATGGTGTCTTCGTTGTGGATGCCGGTGACCAGGCGCTCGTAGGCGATGAACAGCAGCGCCAGCCCGGGTGCCTCGTAGATGCCGCGGCTCTTGGCCTCGATGATGCGGTTCTCGATCTGGTCGGACACGCCCAGGCCGTGGCGGCCGCCGATCCGGTTGGCCTGCAGCAGCAGCTCCACCGCGTCGGCGTACTCGACGCCGTTCAGCGCCACGGGCCGGCCCTCGTCGAAGCGCACCGACACCTCTTCGCGCCGGACGGCGACATCGTCGCGCCACGAGGCCACGCCCATGATCGGCTGCACGATCCGCACGCTGGAGGACAGTTGCTCCAGGTCCTTGGCCTCGTGGGTCGCCCCGAGCAGGTTGGAGTCGGTCGAATAGGCCTTCTCCGCGCTCATCTTGTAGGCGAAGCCGGCCTTGTGCATGAACGCCGACATCTCGGCGCGGCCGCCCAGCTCGTCGATGAACATCTGGTCGAGCCAGGGCTTGTAGATGCGCAGGCCGGGGTTGACGAGCAGTCCGTAGCGGTAGAAGCGCTCGATGTCGTTGCCCTTGAAGGTGGAGCCGTCACCCCAGATGTTGACCTCGTCCTCCTTCATCGCCGCCACCAGCATGGTGCCGGTGACGGCGCGGCCGATCGGCGTGGTGTTGAAGTAGGTGACGCCGGCGGTGCTGATGTGGAAGGCGCCGCACTGCAGGGCGCTCAGCCCCTCGGCCACCAGCTGGGCGCGGCAGTCGACCAGGCGCGCCTTTTCGGCGCCATAGGCCAGCGCACGCCGCGGGATGTCGTCGTAGTCGGCCTCGTCGGGCTGACCGAGGTTGGCGGTGTAGGCGTAGGGCACCGCACCCTTGGTGCGCATCCACAGCAGTGCGGCACTGGTATCGAGGCCGCCGGAGAACGCGATACCGACCTTCTGGCCGGCGGGAAGAGACTGCAGGATGGTTGCCATGGTTGCCGCGCAACGCTTGCACCGCACGCGCTGCCTAGAGTTCGGGCCGGGCAGGTCACCGGCATGGCAGCAGCCACGACGGGATCGAAAACGGCGCCGGCCCGGCTATCCGACGCGCCGCGAAGTATAGAAGAGCGCGGTGCGGCAGCGTGGCGCTGCGCTGTGGAGCGCGAGTTCGAACGACCAGGCCCAGCCGCTGCGGCGCAAGGCATCGCGCCGCCGACGTCTGCACGAAGCGTAGGCCGCTACGGCCGCGACGTCCCCTGCCGTGGTTCCGTGGGTGGGACCACTTGAAGCTCACCCGGCTCGACCCGGCCGCTCAGGGTGCTGGATAGGGCGCGGGCGCTGGCTTCCTCGGCGAAGACCTCCAGGCGGCGCACGATCTGATCGGTGGTCAGCATGTTGGCCATGTGCGTCGCCGTGGAATTGGAATCATGGATCTTCTCGTCCATGAACCATGGCTTCTGCTCGATGATCCTGAGCGTCTTGGCGTCGAGGATGGACAGTGTGGCGTAGTAGTAGAGCGCCACGTAGCGGTTCCGCCGTTGCTGACCAGGAGTTCCGTCGGGCTCCACCACCGGGTAGTCGGTGAGATTCTCCAGGTTCTGAATGTAGAGGCCCACGCCGTGCAGCTTCGCGCCCATACCGGCGCGCTCGCCGTGAAGGTAGCGCGGAGTCACGATCACGATGCGGTCCCACTGCTGGCGCTGCGGCCAGGTTCGTATCTCGGCGAGCAGGCGCTCGAACGAGGCCGCATCGCGCTGCTCCGGCCTTACGCCATCAATCGTGACCGGATTGAGCCTCAGATAAATGCGCTCGGCATCGGGCAAGGTGCGCGCCACCACGCGGTCGACGCCGCGCATGATGACCGCATCGAGGGCACTGTCGGTCAGCGTCTCGCGCTGCCGTACGTAGGGGTCGAGGTTGCTCCCCGTCGTGAACTTGGCCATCACGCGGCTGATTTCCCCGCCGACTGCCGAGGCGATGGCCACCACCGGCTGCCCCGGCGCAAAGCTGGGCAGCGTGGCGGCGGTGGCGGGCGTACGCGCATCCACCATGCGCGCGGCCTCGACCTTGACCTCGGGTTGCTGCACTGAGGGACTGAGCTGGATCTGGGCGCGTGCAAGAGCAGGCACCGCTGCAAGGGCAAACGACAGGGCAAACAAGCGGAGGCTGAACATGGAAAGTCCTGTGTGGCAAACGACCTGAGTGTAGAAGTAACGCGACCAACCTCCGATGCTGCCCGTCGCAGCGAGCGCCGCCTGATACCGCTAGCCGCGCCGCTCGTCGCAGCGGCGGCGCCCCGCATGGCGCAGAAGTTGAAGCTCATCCAGCGCACCCCACAGGGTGCTCCCAGGCCCCAGGCCAGTCGCAAAGCGCCGCCGCAGCCGTGGGCTGCGGCGAGCATGTGCAAGGACAAGCGGGGCGTCTTCGGTGGTCACAACGGTGATGACGGATGACTTCTCAGGTACTTGGACCTAGTCGAGCCGGGCCCCGCTGCGCCGAATGACCGGCTGCCAGCGCGCTCTTTCCGCGGCCATGAACTGCGCGAACGCCTCCGGCGTGCCGCCGGCCGCATCCCAGCCGGCGGCCTCGATCCGGTCGCGTGTCTGCGGCGACTGCAGGATGGCGTTGATCTCGCGGTTCAGCCGCTCGATCGCCTCGCGCGGGGTACCGGCGGGAGCCACGAAGCCGTTCCAGGCCACGGCCTCGAAGCCCGCGAACCCGCTCTCGGCCACGCTCGGCAGCTCCTTCATCTGCGGCCAGCGCTCGCGGCTGGTGACCGCCAGCGCCTTGATGCGGCGCGCCTGGATCAGTGGCAGCAGCGAGGTCGGGTTGGACATGATTGCCTGTACCTCGCCGGCCGCGGTGGCCTGCGCGGCCGGCGGCGCGCCGTTGTACGGAATGTGGACGATGTACAGGCGCCCCTGTGCCTTGAGCAACTCCATCGCCAGGTGCGAGGCGCTGCCATTGCCCACCGAGGCATAGTTGAGCTGCCCCGGACGCGCGCGCACGTACTCGATGAATTCGCGGAACGTGTTGACCGGCAGCGCGCTGTTGACCGCCAGCAGGTTCGGTGCGGTGCCCACCAGCGCGATCGGCGCCAGGTCGCGCGCCGGGTCGTAGGGCAGCCGGCTGTACAGGTAGGGCGCGGTGGCCATCGGACCGGTGAACGACAGCCCGAAGGTGTAGCCGTCGCGCTCGGCCTTGGCGATGGCGTCGGTGCCCACGGTGCCGCCGGCCTGCGCCCGGTTCTCGGCGACCACCGGCTGCCCCAGCCGCTCGCGCAGCCGCTCGGCCACCAACCGGCCGAGCACGTCGATCGAGGAGCCCGGCGGCGCCGTCAGCAGCATGCGCAACGGCCGTGTGGGCCAGGGCTGCGCACGCACGCGCGTGGCCGTGAGGGACGCCGCGACGGCGGCCGTGGCGGCGCCGGCTTGCAGCAGTTGACGTCGATCCATGGGGGTCTCCCGGTCGGGTTGTTCAGGCGTCCGCCGTGCCAGCCGCTGGTGCAGCCAACGGCCAGCGCAGCAGGCGAAACAGGGCTGCCGCAAGGAGCACGCCGGCGGTCGTGAAGTAGAAGCTGAAGATTACGTCGCTCAGGAAATGGCCGCCCTGCATGACGCGCACGGCGCCGGCCACGAGGCCCACGGCGATGCCGGCCAGCACCCAGCGGCGGCGCGCCTTGCCCTGCGCGAGCAGGCCGAAAGCCAGCAGCGCGAAGCCGGCCGACGCATGGCCGCTGACGAACGAGCAGTTGTTGGCGCACTGGTCGCTGATCACGAGCGGCGCCGTGTAGCGCTGCGTGCCGCCGAACTCCTGCACCTGGCTTGGCCGCGCCCGGCCCCAGTGGTCCTTCAGCGCCACGTCGACGATCAGGCCCGGTCCAAGGAAGAACGCCAGTCCGAGGAAGCCGAGCTGCACGCGCCGGCGCACGGCCAGCGCGCCGCGCGCCGCGCAGGCAGCCACGAAGGCGCCGGCCAGTGCGAACAGCAGCCCGCGCGAGCCCCACAGCACGGCGTCGTAGATCGCGCGCACGAGGGCGCTGTCGTTGGCGGTGAAGCCCCGCTGCGCGTCGTAGAACCAGCCGCTGACCGTCAGGTCCAGGCGCGGCAGCAGCGCGAACAGCACCGCAAAGCCGAGCGCACTGAGGGCCAGCAGCGGCAGTGCGCGCCTCACCGGTAGCCCCTAAATCCAGTCAGCAGCGTGACCTCGATGCGCCGTTGCTGGCCGGGCTGCACCGGCACGATGTGGACCGCCAGGCGCTGCGCGCTCGCAAAGCGCGCCACGATGTCCGGCCGCGGGTGGCTGTGCACCAGCAGGACCTCGCCGCGCCAGTCCTCGCGCAGCGGCCGCGTCAGCTGGTAGTGGTTGGCCGGTCGACGTTCGCCCGGGAACCAGGCCGCAAACTGCGCCGGCTGCACGTAGTAGGCAATCTGCGACAGCAGCTCGCGGTCATCGGCCACCACCATCGCCCCCGGCCGCGACTGCGCCAGCGCCTGCACCGGCTGCATGAGTTCGGACCAGCCGCGCATGCGCCGATAAGGGTCCTGGCGTGCGGTCATGCCGTAGCCGGCGGCATGCAGCACATCGGGCCAGTGCAGCACCAGCGAGCCCGCCACGAGGTTCAGCAGCAGCCCGCCGACGATCAGGCGCAAACGGCCGGCCCGCCCGAGCAGCACCACGGCGTACAGCGCCGCCACCACCACCGCCGGCGCCGCCCAGTTGGCATTGGCGCCGCCGCGCCAGGCCTGCACCAGCCCGATCAGCCCGAGCGGCACCGCCGACAGCGTCAGCACGACCAGGCCCTCGTCGCCGAACAGGCGCCGCACCCGCAGCCAGCCGAGCAGCGCGACCGTACCGAACACCGGACCGGCCAGCAGCCACTGCGCGGCGGCAAACTCGCCGAGCGAGTCCCACCCTCCCTTGCTTGCTTCCTCGGCCGTGATCTCGGCGACGTGGTGAAAGGTCGGAAAGCCGAGCGCGGCGTTCCACAGCACGTTGGGCGCGAACAGCGCCAGCGCCAGCAGCACGGCCAGCCAGGGCCGCAGCGAGCGCAGCCGCATCCGCCCGCGCGGCAGCGCGAGCAGCGCCAGCGCGGCCGACAGGCCGAAGGCCACCATCGTGTACTTGCTGAGCAGCCCGAGGCCGACGCTGGCGCCCAGCAGCAGCCAGTCGCGCCAGCGGTCGTGGGCGATCGCCCGCAGCAGCGCCCAGGTCCCGAGCAGCCAGAAGAAGATCAGCGGCGAATCGGTGGTGACGAACAGCGCCAGCCCCGCCACGATCGGCAGCGTTGCCACCACCAGCGCCGCGAGAAAGCCGGTGCGCGCGCCGGCCAGCCGCGCACCGATCGCGAAGGCCAGCAGCGGCGACAGGGCGTTGAGCACGATTGCCGGCGCCTTGACGCCCAGAAGATCGTTGCCCAGCAGGGCCGTGCTCCAGCCGATCAGCAGCGCGATGGCCGGCGGCTTGGAGTAGTAGCCCCAGGCGAGTTCGGTCGACCAGAACCAGTACTGCGACTCGTCGAAGAACAGATCGATGCCCAGGTGCCCGAGCATCCACACCCGGTAGCCGGCCAGCAGCGCCATGGCCAGCGCGAGCGCCAGCAGCCAGCCAAGCGGAAAGGCGTCGCGTCGCATCGGCAAACGGCAGGGCGGCGTTCCGGCGATCAGGCCGGCGGCGCGGGCGGCTGCCAGCCGTCCCCGTCGGCCAGCGGCGCCGGGTCCTCGGCGACGTAGGACGGATTGGTGTCGGAGTGGTAGATGCGCGTCAGCAACTCGGCCAGCACGCCGGTCGACAGCATTTGCAGCGCGGCAATGCACATGAAGAACCCGGCGAACAGCAGCGGCCGCGTGCCGATCGACTCGTCGAACAGGATCTTCACGGCGGCCAGGTACGCCAGGATCGTCGCGCCCACACCGCCGAGCGCCAGGCCAATCAGGCCGAAGAAGTGGCCCGGCTTGCTGCGAAAACGCAGGAAGAAGTAGACCGCCAGCAGGTCGAGCACCACGACGAAGGTGCGCGAGATGCCGTACTTGCTGACGCCGGCGCGGCGCGGGTGATGCGCCACCACTTCCTCGGCAATCCGGCGCGGCGTGGTGACCGTGGCCATCCACGCCGGGATGAATCGGTGCATGTCGCCGTACAGGCGGATCTTGCGCAGCCGCGAGGCGCGGAATACCTTGAGGCTGCAGCCGTAGTCGTGCAGCCGCACGCCGGTGATGCGCGCGATCAGCCGGTTGGCGATCCACGACGGAATCTTGCGCAGCAGGGTCGGATCCTGCCGGTTCTTGCGCCAGCCGGCCACCAGGTCGAGGTTCTCGTCAAACAGCCTTGCCACCATGCGCGGGATGTCGGCCGGGTCGTTCTGCAGGTCGCCGTCCAGCGTGACGATGACGTCGCCGCGGGCGCGATCCATGCCCGCCTGCATGGCCGCCGTCTGCTTGAAGTTGCGCACCAGCCGCACCGCGCGCACGTGGCCGCCATGCTCGCGCTGCGCCTGCTCGATGCGCTCGACCGTCGCGTCCGAACTGCCGTCGTCGACCAGCAGCAGTTCCCATGGGCAGGGGTACTTCGCCAGCGCCTCGTGCACGCGGGTGACCAGCGGGCCGACCGACTCCTCCTCGTTGTACAAGGGCACCACGAGCGACAGCCGGTGCGGCGGCAGGGCCGCCAGCACCGCAGCGGCGAGCGGTTGCACAGGCGGCAGCCCAAGGGCGGCGCTGCTCGCGGCGGCGGCAGGCGCAGCGGCGGCCGCTGCGGGGGCAATGAGCGGGGGCGACATGGGGATACGTTAGCGAGGACGGGCCGTGGCCCAGGCCCACAGACCGGCCACCACCGCGCTGACAATGACCACGAGGTGCATGACGAGTGCGGCCGGCAGGGAAACCGCGGGCGCAACGCCGGCCGGCGCCAGCAGGGCGGCCGCGCCGGCCTCGTAGGTGCCGAAGCCGGCCACGCCCTGGATCGGCAGCACCGCGGCCGCTTCTGCGCCGAGCGCGCCGGCGGCCGCCACCCGTGCCGGCGCTGGCAGCAAGGCCGCGAGCAGCGCGGTGAGCGCGAGCAGCTTGATGACCCAGTTGGCCAGCGTCCAGGCCCAGGTCTGCCACGGTGAGCCGCTGGCGGCGGCCAGGGCGCTGCGCAGGCGCTCGGCCAGCGGCCACGGCAGCGGCCGCGCCGTGCGCGCCAGCCGCCACAGCGCCAGCGTTCCGCCCAGCACGGCAGCCAGTAGCGCTGCGCGCCAGGGCAGGGGCAGGCCCGGCACGGCCAGAGCGGCAGCCAGCGCCAGCACGCAGGCATCCTGCGCGCGCAGCCAGAGCAGGGAGGCGGCGGCGCGCTCGAGCGAGACGCCGAACTGCCGCCGCATCAGCAGCGGGAACGCCAGTTCTCCCGACCGGAAGGGCAGCACATTCACCCAGGCATTGTGCATCAGGACCACGCGCAGGACCTCGGCGTAGGGGGGCGCCACCGTGCTGCGGAACTCGGCGCGGATGCGCAGCGCGCGCACGGCATAGCTGGCGAACAGGGCCACCAGCACGATCGCCAGCGTGGCCGCGGGCACGCGCTGCAGCGCACTGCTCACGTCGTCGAAGCGCGCATCGAGCAGCAGCCAGCCCAGCAGCGCCAGCGTGATCGACACCGCCAGGATGCGCTGGACCCAGTGCTTCATCGGCTGGCACGCTCCGGCAGGAACCACAGGCTGGCCAGCGCACCGCCGAAGCCCCAGAAAGCCAGCGCAAAGGCGACGCGATCGCGCAGCGGCAGCCCGAGCGCATCGACGAGCAGCAGCAGGCTGGCGGCGGCGATCAGCCCGGCGAGCGCCCGGCGGGCGCGCGGCGCGGCGGTGTCGATGCGAGGCATGAGCCATGCCGCCGTGGCAGCCCCGCCGAGCCCGAGTGCCACGGCGGCCACCTCGTTCCAGCCGGCGGCGGGCAGCGTCTTCAGGCCGGCAGCCAGCGCGACAGACAGGACCACCGTGATTCCGATGCGCAACCCGCGTCCGCCGCCGCCCGCCAGCACGGCGGCGAGCAGTGCCGCAGCGCTGCCCACCGCGGGGCCCGTCACCTGCAGCAGCAGGCCCAGCGGCAGCGCGACTGCCGTGCCCAGCAGCGCAGCGGCGAAGGGGCGCGGTGCGAGAACGAGCGCCGGCGCGGCCAGCGCCAGCACCACGACCGCACCGCCGAGCGAAGGGCCGAGCGCTGCCAGCGTGCCCGCCGTCTCAGGCGACATCGCGCCCGAGCAGCAGGTACTCCATCAGCGCCTTCTGCACGTGGAGGCGGTTCTCGGCCTCGTCCCACACCACGGATTGCGGGCCATCGAGCACCTCCGCGGTCACCTCCTCGCCGCGATGGGCGGGCAGGCAGTGCATGAACAGTGCGTCGTGCCGGGCGGCGGCCATGACTCGCGCATCGACGCGCCAGTCGGCGAAGGCGCGGCGGCGTGCCTCGTTCTGCGCCTCGAAGCCCATGCTGGTCCATACGTCCGTGGTGACGAGGTCGGCGCCGTGCGCCGCGGCCAGCGGCGAGTCGCACACCTTCAAGTGCGCGCCGGCCGGAGCCAGCCGCGGGTCGAGCGGGTACGCCGGCGGCGTCGACACCTGCAGCGTGAACCCGAGCAGTGCCGCGGCCTGCACCCAGGTGTAGGCCATGTTGTTGGCGTCGCCGATCCAGGCCACCGTACGACCGCGGATCGTGCCGCGCTGCTCGATGAAGGTGAAGACGTCGGCCAGGATCTGGCAGGGGTGGAACTCGTTGGTCAGGCCGTTGATCACCGGCACCCGCGAGTAGCGGGCAAAGCGCTCGATCTTGGCCTGCTCGAAGGTGCGGATCATCACGATGTCGACCATGCGCGAGATCACGCGCGCGCTGTCCTCGATCGGCTCACTGCGGCCCAGCTGCGAGTCGCCGGTGGTGATGTGGATCACCGAGCCGCCGAGCTGGTACATGCCGGCCTCGAAGCTCACGCGCGTGCGCGTGCTCGCCTTCTCGAACACCATGGCCAGCGTGCGGTCGCGCAGCGGCTGGTAGAACTCGTAGCGCTTGAAGCGGTCCTTGATGAGCCGCGTGCGCTCGAATACGTGCTGCAGCTCGTCGCCCGACAGGTCCGCGAGCTGCAGGAAGTGGCGAAGCGGCGCCGTCATGGGGGGCATCAGGCGGCCGGCGCGTTGCAGAAGGCGCGCACCAGCGGCGCCAGCCGCGCGACGATTGCGTCGGCCTCGCGCTCGCCGAGGACGAGCGGCGGCAGCAGGCGGATCACGCTGTCCTGCGTGACGTTGATCAGAAGCCGGGCGGCCAGCGCCTGCCGGACGAGTTCGCCGCAGGGCCGGTCCAGTTCGATGCCGATCATCAGCCCCTGGCCGCGGATCGCCTTGACGCCCGCCACGCCCGCCAGCGCGGCCGAGAAGCCGGCGCGGATCTGCGCGCCGCGCGCCGCGGCGTTGGCCATCAAGCCCTCTTCCTCGATGATCCGCAGCGTCTCCAGACCGGCGCGGCAGGCCAGTGGCCCGCCGCCGAAGGTGGTGCCGTGGCTGCCGGGGCCGAACACACCGGCGGCGCGGCCGCGCGCCAGCACGCAGCCGATCGGCACGCCCGAACCGAGTCCCTTGGCCAGAGTGATCACGTCCGGCTCGATGTCGGTCCATTGGTAGCCGAACCACCTGCCGGTGCGGGCGATGCCCGACTGCACCTCGTCGATCATCAGCAGCCAGCCTCGTTCGTCGCACAGCCGGCGCAGCGCGCGCACGTAGTCGCGATCGGCCACCTGGATGCCGCCTTCGCCCTGCAGCACCTCGAGCCACACCGCCTGCACGCGGCCATCGTGGGCGGCGGCGGCCTCCACCGCCTGCAGGTCGTTGTAGGGCACGCGAATGAAACCCGAAGGCAGCGGGTCGAAGCCCTTGCGCGCCTTCTCCGAGCCCGTGGCGGCCAGCGTGGCCAGCGTGCGGCCGTGCCAGGCGCGCTCCATCACCACGGTCTGTGCCTCGGGATTGCCGTGCTGGTGGCCGTACAGGCGGACCAGCTTGAGCGCGCCTTCGTTGGCCTCCGAGCCCGAGTTGCCGAAGAACACCTCGGTCATGCCGGACAGCTCGCAAAGCCGGTCTGCCAGGCGCTCCTGCTCGCGCACCTGGTAGATGTTCGAGGTGTGGATCAACCGGCCGACCTGCTCGGCCAAAGCGGCCGTCAGCCGCGGATGAGCATGGCCCAGGCCATTGACCGCGATGCCCGCCAGCGCATCGAGATACTCGTTGCCCGCCTCGTCGATGAGCCAGGCGCCGCGGCCGTGCGTGAACGCTACCGGCAGGCGGGCGTAGGTGTTCATCAGGTGCGCCATGGCGGGTTCCGTCGCGAGCGTGGCAGAAAAAAGGAACGGGCGGCCTGCACCGCCCGAACAGCCGTCGGATTATAGGTAGGTCGCAGGGCGCAGCGCGGCGCGGGGACCGCTGCGCCGGTGGCACCGGACGCACCGGATGCACCGGCGGCACCGGCGGCACCGGTCGCCCGGCGCTATGCCGCCCGCCGCACCACCGACGGCTGCGTGGCCTCCAGCAGCGAGGCCAGGCGCCGCGCGTCGTCGCCGCTGACCACGCGGATGCTGGGAAAGTAGCCCTGATAGACGACCCCGTGCAACTCGACCTTGTTCTGCACCCGCAGGTAGCGGATCAGGTACTCGACGATGTCGTCGGTGATGAGCTGGCCCGGCACCAGCACCGGGATGCCGGGCGGGTAGGGCACGATCTGGTCGGCGCAGATGCGGCCGGTGAGCTGCGCATTCGGCTGGTCGTTTTCGTCGAGCAGCGGGATCAGCTCGCCGGCGCTGTAGTAGGCGTCGCGCGGCAGATAGACCAGCTCGGTGAAGCCCGGAATGTCGGGGGTACGGTACAGCCGTCGCGGGGCGCGCTTTTCGCGGGCGATGCGCATCAGCGCGTCATACAGGCGCGAGCACTTGCTGCGTGTGGTGCCGATGGTCAGCAGCAGCGTGATGGTGTTGAAGGTGCTCTTCTCCACCGTGATGTTGAAGCGGGTGAACAGCTCGTTGCGCAGCTCGTCGACCGTCAGGCCGCACGACGAGATGTCGATCGTGATCTTGGTCGGGTCGAGCCGGATCTGGTCGTCCTTGACCTCCTCCGGCAGCAGGTCGTCCAGATCGAGCACGCGGAAGGCGCCGGTCGCATTGATCTGCTGGCGCAGCTCGGCGGCCAGCATCAGGGTGCGCTCGAGCAGCTTGTAGCCCTCGATCACGGCCTGCTTGCGGCCTACGTCGAGGCTCGCGATCAGGCTGTACATCGGGCTGGTCGACGTGTGCATGTTGAAGTTCTCGCGGAACAGGTGCTCCTTGAAGCCGGGGTCGTTGACGTGAATGAAGGCGGCCTGCGAGAACGCCGACAGGGTCTTGTGCGCCGATTGGGTCACGTAGTCGGCGCCGGCCTCCAGGGCGGTCGGCCGCAGGTCCGGATGAAAGCGGGCGTGGCTGAACCAGGCCTCGTCGATCAGCACCTTGATGTTGCGCGCGCGTGCCGCCTCGCAAATGGGCTTCAGGTCGTAGCGCAGGCCGTCGTAGGTGCAGGACGTGAGCACCAGCAGCTGCGCGTCCGGGTGTTCCTCGATCGCCTGCAGGATGGTCTGCTTCGGCACCGGACCGAACACCCCGTACTTCTTGTTGACGCTGGAGTCCAGGTATACCGGCCGCGCGCCCGACAGCACCACGCCGTGGTGCACACTCTTGTGGCAGTTGCGGTCGAGCAGCAGCTTCTCCCCCGGCGCGATCAGCGTCTGCAGGATTACCTTGTTGGCGGTCGAGGTGCCGTTGGTGGCGAAGAAGGTCTGGCGTGCGCCAAAGGCCTTGGCCGCCATCTGCTGCGCCTCGGCAATCACTCCGGTGGGCTCCATCAGCGAGTCGAGGGCCTTGACCGACACCGACAGGTCGGCATCCCAGATGTGCTCGCCCATGAACTCGTAGAACTCGTTGACCCACGGGCTGCCGCGCAGCGAGTCGCCGCTCGAGTGGCCCGGCGTGTGCCAGGCGTCCTTGGCCGCCAGCACGTAGCTGCGCAGCGCGTCGTAGAACGGCGTACGCACCCGTTCGGCGATCTGCGCGTTCAGGATCCGGTACATGCCGCGGTAATCGCGTTCCTCGCGATAGAAGTAGCCATCGACGGCCTCGGCGAACAGGGCGTCGACGACCTGGTCCTCCTTTTCCTTCTCGACGAGGATGTACAGGTCCAGTTCGGGCCGCAGCGCGGTGACCTTCTGCACCAGTTTCAGGGCGCTGACCTGCAGGCTGCGCGCGCTGGTCTCCTTGGCCGGCGCCTGTCCGCGCGCCCGGCGGGCGCCTTCCTGAACCGCGTACAGCTTGTCGTCGACGATCACCACCTGGATGTCGCCGTCCTCCTCGATCAGGTGCAGCCCCTCCTTGGCTGTCAGCGCGCCGAGGAAGGTCAGACCGAAGGGGTTCTCCAGCGCGCGCGCCGCTGCGTTCAGTCCCTTGACGAATTCGCGCAGGATCAGCGGCTCGTCGTTGATGACCAGCACCTTGGAAACGGGCTTGGGAGTCGACATGGCAGGCCTGTGTCACGGCGGCACGAAGGCCGCGTTATGCGCGAATTGCCGCGCGCTGGCAAGCAGAGGAAGAACCCGGCCCCGCCGTTTCGGCGTGCGGCCCGCGGGGCGGCGCGCTGGGCGGCGGCCGCTGCTGTGTGGCGTGTCGCTGAGTGGGCCGCCGCCGGAGCCGCAAACCCTTACCATGCGTCTGTCGGCGACGGCGAGTCTTATATAAGAGTTACAATCGCAAGCTCGTCATCGCGATGCATGACCGCAGCGCGACGCCGCAGTGCATCAAGTCCGGCATGGCCAGGAACCCGAACCGTGGCCAACCCGGCCCAGCCGCCCCTTCCGGAATTCCTCGTGGCCGATTCTGCCGCGACGCCAGCGCAGCCGCGCGAGTACTTCATCCACGGCCTGACCATTCACGGCCGCATCTTCCGGCCCAGCGACTGGGCCGAGCGGCTGTGCGGCGTGATGTCGTGCTACCGGCCTGGCGGCCTGGCGGCCGGGCGCGATGCCTTCATCGGCTACTCGCCCTATGTGCGGCCCACTACGATCAATGGCGTCAAGTGCGTGATCGTCGACGAGCGGCTGAAGGGGGTCGAGTTGATGGCCTTCAACTTCGTTCTCAACTTTGCCCGCGACAACGAACTCCAGGTCACCGAGGCCTGCTCGCTTCCCGAGACGCCGCCCAAATGAAAAGAGCGGGCCAGGGGCCCGCTCCGATCCTGCATCCTGGCAAACGCAGCGCGGCAGCGCGGCAGCGCCGCCCGTCGCGCTTCAGGCCATTGATTTGAGGGCTGCCGCCAGGCGGCTCTTGTTGCGTGCCGCGGTGTTCTTGTGAACGATCTTCTTGTCGGCGATCGAGTCGATCACGCTGGTGGCCTTGCGGAAGATCTCCGTGGCCTGGGCCTTGTCGCCGCCGGCGATCGCCTTGCGGACCGTGCGAATGGCAGTGCGCAGCTTGGAGCGCTGAGCGGTGTTGTGCTGGTTGCGCGCGGTGGACTGGCGGGCGCGCTTGCGGGCTTGCTTGCTGTTGGCCATGGTGTCTCGGCGGTCTGGGTGCCGGCTGCCCGTCTGATGCGGAAAGCCTCGCCCGGTTGGTGATCACTGCAAACGCGGGGCAATCTCGTCGACCGCCGTTACCCGCACATTCTCGCGCAGGAGTTGGCAGGAACGAACTTGCCGGAAGGCGCACCCAAGATCAGGCTGCCCGCGAAAAGCCCGTTACTATAGCAAAAACCCCTCCGGACCCAGCAACTCCGTTCACGAACCGGGCCCCACGGCGCCAGTCCGTGGTCAGTGGCGCCTGCGCCAAAACTGGCCGGCAGGCCCGGCCCGCCCGGCGGCCCACCGCTTTCCGACCCCGACCGTGTGAACCTGCTCCGCGCCGCTGCGACCGTCAGCAGCCTGACGCTCCTGTCGCGGGTCACCGGCCTGATACGCGACCTCATCCTGGCGCGCGTCTTCGGCGGCGGGGCCGCCATGGACGCGTTCGCCGCGGCGTTCCGCCTGCCCAACCTGCTGCGCCGCCTGTTTGCCGAGGGCGCGTTTTCCCAAGCGTTCGTGCCGATTCTGGCCGAGGTACGCAGCCGCCGTGGCGAGGGCGAGACCCGCACGCTGGCCTCGCATGTCTTCTCGGGACTGTTCTGGGTGGTGCTGGCCGTGTCCATCCTCGGCGTGCTGTTTGCCCCGGTGCTGGTGTACGTGATCGCCAGCGGCTTTGCCCGCAACCCGGCCACCTTCGAGCTGGCCACGCTGCTCACGCGCTGGATGTTCCCGTACATCCTGTTCATGTCGCTGGTGGCCTTCGCGGCGGGAGTGCTCAATACGTTCAACCGCTTTGCGGTGCCGGCGGTCACGCCGGTGCTGCTGAACCTGTCGATGATCGCTTTCGGCCTTGCGGCTACGCACCACTTTGACCCGCCGGCGCTGGCGCTTGGCGTGGCGGTGTTCGTGGGCGGTGCGCTGCAGTTGGCGGTGCAACTGCCGGCGCTCGCGAGGATCGGGATGCTGCCGCGGCTGTCGGGCCTGCGCACGGCCTTCGCCGATCCGGACGTGCGCCGCATCCTCGTCAAGATGGGTCCAGCCGTGTTTGCCGTGTCGGTGGCCCAAGTGTCGCTCATCATCAACACCAACATCGCATCGCACCTGGGCGAGGGGGCCAACGCCTGGCTGTACTTCGCCGACCGGCTGATGGAGTTCCCGACGGCGCTGCTTGGCGTGGCGCTGGCCACCGTGCTGGTACCCAGCCTGTCCAAGGCGTTCAGCCAGGCGCGCCATGAGGACTACTCGCGCATGCTCGACTGGGGCCTGCGCCTGACCTGCCTGATCGCGCTGCCGGCGGCGGTCGGGCTGGGGCTGCTGGCCGAGGGGCTGATCGCCGTGCTGTTCCAGGGCGGACAGTTCGGGCCGCGCGACGTGGCGCAGACAGCGCTGGCGCTGACCGGTTATGCGTTCGGCCTGCTCGGCCTGATCGCGGTGAAGATCCTGGCGCCTGGCTTCTACGCCCAGCAGGACATCAAGACGCCGGTGAAGATCGCGGTTGCCGTGCTGATTGCGACCCAGGTGGCTAACCTGGCGCTGGTTCCCTGGCTGGCCCACGCCGGGCTGGCCTGGTCCGTGAGCCTGGGCGCGCTGGCCAATGCCGCGCTGCTGTACGCCGGCCTGCGCCGGCGTGGCAGCTATGTTCCGCAGCCGGGCTGGGGTGGATTCCTGGCGCGCATTGCCGTGGCCCTGCTGCTGCTGGCTGCGTGGCTCTGGTGGGCCAACAGCCAGTTCGACTGGGTCGCCCTGCACACGGCGTGGCTCAGGCGGCTGGCACTGGTCTCGGCGGTGGTGGCGGCGGCGGTGGTGGTGTATTTCGGCACCCTGCTGCTGCTGGGTTTCCGCCCGCGCGACTTTCGGATGCGGCAGCCATGAGCCCGCCGGGCCGCCCCAAGGGCGAATCCCCGAGCGCGCAGCGTGAGGGTAGTCCAGTGAGCCCGCCGGGCCGCCCCAAGGGCGAATCCCCGAGCGCGCAGCGTGAGGGTAGTCCAGTGAGCCCGCCGGGCCGCCCC
>JADCGS010000037.1 GCA_020248865.1 Burkholderiales bacterium
CACGATCTGGGCAAGTTCGGTAACGCCAAGGGCCTGTTCGACTACCTGCAGCTGCTCATGCCCTTCGACGACCCGGCCAAGCTGAACGACGCGCAGAAGACCGCGGTCACCGCCTACATGCTGGCCCGTAACGGCAGCCTGATGCCCGCCGGCACGCTGCCGGCCGGCGGCGACGCGACGCCGATCAGGTAGGTCGCCCGCGAGTCGCCGCGCCCGCCTCGTACCAGCCCTTGCTGGCGTTGACCCAGCGCACCACCAGCAGCATCACCGGCACCTCGATCAGCACGCCGACCACGGTGGCCAGCGCGGCGCCGGACTCGAAGCCGAACAGGCTGATCGCTGCGGCCACCGCCAGTTCGAAGAAATTGCTGGCGCCGATCAGCGCCGAGGGGCAGGCCACGCTGTGCTGCTCGCCCAGCGCGCGGTTGCCCCAGTAGGCCAGCCCCGCGTTGAAGAACACCTGGATCAGAATCGGCACCGCCAGCAGCGCGATCACCAGCGGCTGGCGCAGGATCTGCTCGCCCTGGAAGGCGAACAGCAGCACCAGTGTCGCCAGCAGCGCCACGATCGACCACGGCCCGAGCGCCCTGAGCAGCGCATCGAGCGCGGCCGTGCCGCCCCGCCGCAGCACGCGGGCGCGGATCGCCTGCGCCACGATCACCGGCACCACGATGTACAGCAGCACCGAGGTGAGCAACGTGTCCCAGGGCACCGTGATCGAGGCCACCCCCAGCAGCAGCGCCACCAGCGGCGCGAAGGCGAAGATCATGATGACATCGTTCAGCGCCACCTGGCTCAGCGTGAAGTACGGGTCGCCGTGGGTCAGCCGGCTCCACACGAACACCATGGCGGTGCAGGGCGCGGCGGCCAGCAGGATGAGGCCGGCCACGTAGCTGTCGATCTGCCCGGCCGGCAACCAGGGCGCGAACAACTGCTTGATGAACACGTAAGCCAGCAGCGCCATCGAGAACGGCTTGACCAGCCAGTTGACGGCCAGCGTCACGCCGATGCCGCGCGCATGCTGGCGTACCTGGCCCAGCGCACCGAAGTCGATGCGCAGCAGCATCGGGATGATCATCACCCAGATCAGCAGTCCGACCGGCAGGTTGACCCGGGCGAACTCCATCGCGCCGATCGCCTGCACCGGTGCCGGAAACAACTGGCCGAGCGCGATGCCGATCACGATGCACAGCGCGACCCACAGCGTGAGGTAGCGCTCGAAGACGCTCATCGAACTTGCGTCGCGCTGCGCGCGCGGGGATTCGCCCTTGGGGCGGCCCGGCGGGAGTATCGGACCCCCCTCACGCTGCGCGCTCGGGGATTCGCCCTTGGGGCGGCCCGGCGGGCTCATCGCCTCAGCTCCGCCCGATTTCCTGCAGCCGCGCGCTCAGCGCCTGGCGTTCGATCCGCGCCAGGGGCAGGCTGAGGAACAGCTGGATACGGTGCTGCAGTCGGCTGAACGCCTGGAAGAACGCCTTGCGCTTGTCTTCGTCGCTGCCCTCGGCGGCGGCCGGGTCGGCCACGCCCCAGTGGGCGGTGATCGGCTGGCCCGGCCACAGCGGACAGGTCTCGCCGGCGGCGCTGTCGCACACGGTGAAGACGAAGTCCAGCGGCGGTGCGCCCGCGGCTGCGAACTCCTCCCAGCTCTTGCTGCGCAGGCCGGCGGTGTCCATCCGGTTCTTCTGCAGCAACTCGATGGCGAAGGGGTTGACGCGGCCGGTGGGCTGCGAGCCGGCCGAGTACGCCCTGAAACGCGGCGCGCCGTAGGCGTTCATCATCACCTCGGCCAGGATCGAGCGGGCCGAGTTGCCGGTGCACAGAAACAGGACGTGGTGGGGGCGATCGATTGGATTCACGCAAAGCTCTCGGTCAGGCGCTTGGTCAGGCAGGTGCTGGTGGCCGGGCATAACTGGCTGAACTGCGGGCTCGACTGCAGGGCAGGGGCGGCGGCGCACCGGGCGATGACGGCATAGCCGTGGTGCGAGAACAGGTCGGCGGCGCTGGTGGTGAGCAGCGTCAGATCGCGCAGCCCTTGCGCCCGGGCACGCGCCTCGGCCGCCGCGATCAGCCGCCGCGCAAGCCCGCGGCCGCGTTGCGCCGGCGTCACGGCCAGCGAGCGCAGCAACCCGTGCGCGCCGTGCGGTTGCACGGCCACCGTGCCGACGAGCCGGCCGTCTTCCTCGGCGAGCACGAAGTCCGTCAGCGCTGCGTCTTCGAGGTCGGCCACCGGCAGGTCAGCCTCGGCGAGCAGGGCGCGCACCGCCCCTGCATCGGCAGGCGAGCCCGTGCGCAGCGTCACTGCCATGTCGGCCCCAGCCGGCGGTCGTGGATAGGCCGGGCAGGCGAGCCACGCGTCGCGGTTCTGGCCGGCGGGCGCGCGTGTATGCGTGCGGGCTCGGCGCTGCCGGGCCGGCAGGGCGCGGGTGTGGCGTCGAAGCGGGTCGACGGGGAGCAGGTCGCGCCGGAGCAGGTGAAGGTGGAACAGGTGAAGTCGGCGCAGTTCGAGGCGCAGTAGTCCGGGGTAGCGTGGATCGAAACGCAGCGGATCGATACGCAGCGGTTCCAGACGGAGCAGTTCCCAATGGGGCGGTTCCAAGCGGTGCGGCTGGAAACGGCGCGGTTGAAAACGGCGCGGATGAAAACGGTGCGGCTGGAAACGGTGCGGCTGAAAACGGTGCGGATCGATGCTGTGGCGGCAAAGGCGCGGCAGCGCTCGCCCGTGCGCTCGGGCGCCGCCAGGGGCGCATGGACGCGCGTCATCATCAGGCGGCCTGCAGGGTGCGGCGGCGCTTGCGCACGCGTCGGGCCGGCTTTGCCGGGGCGCAGACCGCCGCCGGTTTGCAGCCGGTGTCGGGGCCGGCGTCGGCGGCGCAGCAGTTCTCGCTCAGGTAGCCGAGCAGCGCGTTCATCGCTGCGAAGTCCGCCGAGTAGAAGACGAAGCGGCCGTCCTGGCGCGCGCGCACCAGACCGGCGTGCGCCAGCTCCTTCAGGTGGAAGCTGAGGGTCGCGGGCGGCAGACCGAGCGCGGCAGCAATCTCGCCGGCTGCCATGCCGCTCGGCCCCTGCTGGACCAGCAGCCGATATACCGCCAGCCGCGTGTGCTGGGCCAGAGCGGCGAGGGCGGTGACGGCGTTCTTTGCTTTCACGTTTTGAACAGTATGGAAATATCTGGCAGCCGTCAAACCTGCCGACTCGACTGTCGCCTCGACGCTGGCAGCAGCGCCGATCGCAGCGGCCTCATCCGCGCCGCCCGAACCGGCCGCCGACAGACCGACGCATCGATCGGCCGCGGCGCCGAGCGTGCGGCCGCAGGCGTCGGGCGCAGCGCCGGGAGCGCGTGATTGGAGGGTTCGCTCGACGCCCAGGCATGCAGCACTCGTGGGTTGTGCGCGGAGCGGAGCCCGTCGGTCGCCTTCAGGCGCTTTCGGGGCATTTCTCCCACCGGGCCGACGGCAGCGTCCGCATCGTCTTGCGCGCACGCCGATCCGGTCCAGCCGCTCGGCCTTGCTGAGGCTGGACAATCGGCCGACACTCGGCGGCATGCTCAAACCGAATGATCGTTCCGCCGCCCGCCATGTCGCCACGCTGCGTGGCGTGGGCAAAATGGCCGTCGACGCCACCATCGGCGTGACCGAACTGGTGCAGGCGCTGCACCTGCGCGTGGCGCACACGGCCACGCGGCCGGCAGGTGCGCCGGCGACCGCCGCCATCGACGGCGTGACGCGCCTGGTCTACGGCGGCGTGCGCGGCGTCGCGCGCGCCGTGGGCGGCGGCCTGGATGCACTGCTGCGCCCGCTGCAGACGCTGCTTGTGAACGGCGCAGCCGATGCCTCCGCTGCGGCCCAACCGAATGCCGCCGACGCGCCCGCGACGATGAACACGCGAACCCGCGCCGCGCTGCTGGCGGCGCTCAACGGCGTGCTGGGCGACTACCTGGCGCGCACCGCCAACCCGCTGGCGATCCGGATGGCGCTGCGGCGCGACGGGCAGGCGCTCGACCTCGACCGCGTGGCCCTCACGCGCTCGGTGCCGCAGCCGAGCGGACGGTTGCTGCTGCTGGTGCACGGCCTGTGCATGAACGACCTGCAGTGGCAGCGGGCCGGTGCCGACGGCATCCCGCACGACCATGGCGCCGCACTGGCGCGCGACCTCGGCTTCGCGCCCGTCTACCTGCACTACAACTCGGGTCTGCACGTGTCGACCAACGGCCGGGCGCTGTCCGGGCAACTGGCCGCGCTGGTAGCGGCCTGGCCGGTGCCGGTGGAGTCGCTGGTCGTCATCGGTCACAGCATGGGGGGACTGGTGGCGCGCAGCGCGGTGCACTACGGCACGGAGCAGGGCGCCGATTGGGTGCGGCGGCTCAGCGCACTGGTGTTCCTGGGCACGCCCCACCACGGCGCGCCGCTGGAGCGCGGCGGGCACTGGATCGACGTGCTGCTCCAGAGTCAGCCTTACACCGAGCCCTTCGCGCGCCTGGGCATGCTGCGCAGCGCCGGCATTACCGACCTGCGCCACGGCAACGTGCGCGACGAGGACTGGAGCGGCCACGACCGCTTTGCCCGCGGCAAGGCAGTCAACCACGACCCGCGCCTGCCGTTGCCTCTGCCCGCGGACGTGGCCTGCTACGCGGTGGCCGGGACCACCGCCACGACGCTGCCGGCGGGCCGCACCGACGCGCGGACCGCGCCCGAGGTCGCGGCGCGTATCAAGCTGCCCGGCGATGGGCTCGTGCCCGTGGCCAGCGCCCTGGGCCGGCACGCGGCGGCCGACATGACGCTGCGATTGGCCGCCGAGCACTGGTGGATTGCGCCGGGCACAGGCCACCTGGACTTGCTGTCGTCGCCCGCCGTGTATGCGCGGCTGCGCGACTGGCTGGCGCCCCCCGCGGCGTCCACTCCGGAAAGAGCCGCCTGAGCACGCCGCGGTAGGACGCACCGCGCGGGCCTGCGTATGGCCCGGGGCGGGCGCTGCCATCCGCGCGCTGTGCCGCGCGGCGTCAGTTGCCGAGCAGGTAGCGCTCGAGGAACAGCACCCGCGCGTAGAACAGGTAGTCGGCGTTTTCCTTCTTGGCGAAGCCGTGGCCTTCGTTCTCGGCGATCAGGGTCCATACCGGCACGCCGTTCTTGCGCACGGTGGCGGCGATCTGCTCGGCCTCCTGCACCGGCACCCGTGGGTCGTTGCGGCCGTGGACGATGAACATCGGCACCTTGATCCGGTGCGCGTTGTTGGCGGGAGCGATCTCTTGCATCCATTTGCGCATGGCCGGGTCGCGCTCGTCGCCGTACTCCACCCGCCGCAGGTCGCGCCGGTAGCTCTCGGTGCGTTCGAGAAAGGTCACGAAGTTGGAGATGCCCACCGTCGGAATCGCGCCGCGGATGCGGTCGGAGTAGTGCACTGCCACCGCATTGGCCATGTAGCCGCCGTAGCTGCCGCCCTGCACCACGACGCGCGAGGCATCCAGGTCCGGCTGCTGCGCGATCCAGTCGAGCAGCGCGCCGATGTCCCGCACCGAGTCCTCGCGCAGCCTGCCATTGTCCAGTTGATGGAAGGTCTTGCCGAAGCCGGTGGAGCCGCGCACGTTGGGTTCGATGAAGGCGATGCCGAGCTCGTTGACGATGAAGTTGTAGCGGCCGTTGAAGCCGACCCGCGCCTGCGCTTCGGGGCCGCCGTGGATGTCGATCAGCACCGGCCGCTTGCCGGTGAAGGCGGCGGGCGGGCGCTGGATCAGCCCGGTGATGGTGCGGCCGTCGAAGCTCTTCCAGGCGATCTGCTCGACCGGCGTGAAGCGCGTGGTGTCGATGCCGGCGGTGTCGGCGGCCACCCACAGCGTGCCGGCGGCCGCCGGCGCACCGAGGTCGAGCAGGCGGATCTCCGCCGGCGCCGATGGCGAGGTCGACACGTAGGCGAGCCGGCTGCCGTCGGCCGACAGTTTCACGCTCGTGACGTTGCTGCCTCGGGGTAGCGACAGCGACAGCGGCCTGAGCGTCTCCAGGTCGATCAGGCGCAGCACGCCCACGCCCGCCTCATTGGTGATGAACGCGCCGCGCCGGCGGTCGCGCGCGACGGCCCCGCCCGCCGTATCCCAGGGCACGTCGGCGGTGATCGGGTCGAACCGATGCGACTGGGGGTCGTAGCGGTAGGCCTGGCGGAACTCGCCGAAGCGGTCGGTCACGACGACGAAGCGGCGGTCCTCCGCCGTAAAGGCACTGGCCAGGTAGAGCGCGCGCGGGTCGCCGTCGCGCGGCAACAGGCGTGTGCGCTGCCCGCTGCCCAGGTCCACGCGCCACACCTCCGCCTGGCTGGCGGAGATGTAGCGGTTGACGAGCAGGCTGCGGCCGTCCGCCGTCATGTCGCCGGGCCACCAGCCGGTGCCGGGCAGATCGAAGCGCGCCAGCACCTTGCCGGTCTTGACCTCGACGAGCGAGATCGTGTTGGCGGCACCGCCGGCCCCGGCGGCCGTCGCGTCGACCTGGGCGCAGGTCGTGAGCACGGCGGTGCCGGCGCGATTGAAAGGGCCGGCGTCGCAGCGCTGGCCCGGCTGGGTGAGCGCGGTCTCCACGCCGCTCGCCAGATCGCGCTGGAACACCTGGGTTGCCTCGCTGCCGCCGGCGTCGCGCTCGAACACGATGATGTTCGGGTCGCTCGGGAGGAAGTCGCCGCTGCGCGTCGGCTCGTTGGCGGTGGTGATCTGCCGCAGCGGCTGGCCCGGCGCGCTGGCGATATGCAACTGCGCCCGCTCCGCCGTGGGCGGACCGGCACGCCACACCACCAGCAGGCGCTGGCCGTCGGGCGTCATGTCCGCCAACCCGGCGCCGCGGAACTCGGTGTAGCGGCCCACCCGCGCGGGCAGGCTGGCGGGCACGGCAGGCACGTCGCTCATCGTGAGCGCCGGCGGCGGTGGGAGGACGGCGGCGGTCTGCGGTGCGGCGGCTGGCGCCGCGCAGGCGGTCAGGAGCAGGGGTGCGACCAGCGCGGCGGCCAGCGTTGCGGCCAGAACGGGCAAGGCGGTGCGATACGGGAGGCTTTGCACGATGGGGTGTCCAGTGATGGTTGCGGCCGTTCAGAGCCTGCGGAAGGATCTACTGCGTGACCCGAACTCCGATCTCACACCTGCGCTGCGCGCCGTCGTACTTCCGTACGGGTTTGCTGCCCGGCGCGATCGCGGGCCGCTCGCGGCGGCTCTGTTGCAGGCACTCAGCCGCCTGCCGCAGCCAGCGCCGCACGAATATGCTCAATGCGTGCGCGGTTGGCGCCGAAGTCGCTCTTGCCAAGGCGCGAGGCCGACCGCACGTGAATGACTCCGCCGGCGGGCGCAACGAAGAACTCGGCGTCGTCGACGAAGCCCAGCCAGCGGGTCGTGAACTGCACGTACAGGTAGTCGGGCGCGGAGGTCATGATGCGCGAGCCCGGCATCTTGAGCACGATCTCGCCGATGCGCGTGAGCGCCTGCGCGCCGGCCTGCGGGCCTGCGGGCGCGTAGCGCAGCGGCTCGATCGCCGCGTAGCGGGCGCCGTCCCCGTCGTAAGCCCCGGCCTGGCTGCTGACCGAGTTGGGCGTGCGCGACGGTGGCTTGAGCTGGCTGTCGCGCACGCCGAGATCATCGGGCATCGAACCCTTGAGCAGGCCGAGCTGGCCAGCCACCAGCACCACCACAGGGCCGACGACGAGCGCCAGGAAGAGTGTCAGGAGAAGCGCGGGCAGGAGCTTCATGCGGCAGCAATTCGCAACGAAAGGCTCGGACGTTACCGCAACAGGCGCGACCGCCGCCGTGCCCGCCGGCGCCGAGTTTCCTTATCCTGACGACGGGGCTGGCGGCGCCGCGCTGTGGCGCCGGGCCCGCCGAGCCGCTCAACCGCCATCCGCCAATGCGCATCCTGCTGGTCGAAGACGATCCGATGATCGGCGCCGCCGTGACCGACGGTCTGCGTGGCGCCGGCTATGCCGTCGACTGGACACACGACGGCGACGCCGGCAGTCGTGCGCTCGCGGCCGGCACGCCGTACGCGCTGCTGGTGCTCGACATCGGCCTGCCCGGTCGCGACGGCCTTGCCCTGCTGCGCGGGCTGCGGTCCCACGGCAGCGCGCTGCCGGTGCTGCTGATGACTGCGCGCGACGCCGTCGGCGACCGCGTGGCCGGGCTGGATGCCGGCGCCGACGACTACCTCGTCAAGCCCTTCGATCTGGACGAGCTGCTGGCACGGGTGCGCGCGCTGCTGCGGCGCGCGGCGGGGCGCGCCGACCCGGTGCTGGCGCATGGCCGCCTGCGGCTCGACCCGGCGCGGCGCCAGGCCTGGTGCGACGAGGCGCCGCTGGCGCTGTCGGCGCGCGAGTTTGCCCTGCTGCACGCGCTGCTGGAGCGGCCGGGTGCGGTGCTGTCGCGCGGGCAGCTCGAGGAGCGGCTGTACGGCTGGAACGACCGCCTCGGCAGCAACGTCGTGGAGGTCCATGTGCATCACCTGCGCCGCAAGCTGGGCGAGGGCGCGATCCGCACCGTGCGCGGCGCCGGCTACGCGATCGGCGAGTGAGCCGCCAGGATCGGGCATCGGCGATGGATCCATCCGGGCAACGGCCACCGCTGCGGCCACCCCTGTCCATCCGGCGCCGGCTGCTGGCCGCCCTGCTGGCGCTGCTGGCGCTCGCTGGCGGACTGGCGGTGGCACTCGGCTACCTGGCGGCACGCGCCGAGATCGACACGCTGCTCGACGAGGAGTTGCGGCAAGTGGCGCTGTCGGTACGCGAGCTCGCCCGCCTCGACACCGAGCGCATCGAGCGCTCGGCGCAGCGCCCCGAGCAGCGGCTGCAGGTGCAGATCGACGATGCTCGAAGCGGCCGGCAATACCGCACGCGCGACCTGGCGGCCTTGCCGCCGGCGGCGGCCGAGGGCTTTCGCGATCTGGTGCTGGCCGGCGCAACCTGGCGCGTGTATGCGCTGCGCCACGACGTGCAGACGGTGCAGGTGGCGCAGCCGCTGGCGCTGCGGCGCGAGCGTGCGCTGCAGGCCACCCTGCGCATCGTCGCCCCGCTCGCGCTTCTGGTGCCGGTGACGGCGCTGCTGCTGTGGTGGATCGTCGGCCGCGCGCTGGCTCCGCTGGCCAGCCTCGGTGCCCAGCTGCAGGCGCGGCGGCCCGATGCGATCGCCCCGCTGCCGCTGGCCGGCGTGCCGGCCGAAGCGCGCGCACTGGTGGAGGCCCTGAACGACCTTCTGCAGCGGCTGGCGGCCGCCTTCGAGCAACAGCGGCGTCTGACTGCCGATGCGGCGCATGCGCTGCGTACGCCGCTGACGGCCGTGACGCTGCAGGCGCAGCTGGCCCAGCGTGCGGCCGATGCAGAGCAACGCGCCGCTGCGCTCGAACGCTTGCTGGCCGGCGTGCGGCGCGCCAGCCACCTGACCGCGCAACTGCTGGCGCTGGCGCGGCTGGCGCCGGAGGCCGCGCAGGCGCCCGCCGAGCCGCTCGATCTGGCGGCGCTCGCCGCGGACGTGCTGGAGGAGCTGCGGCCGGTCGCCACCGACCGGGGGATCGCGCTCGAGGCCGACCTGCCGCCGGCGGCGCCGTACGTTGGGCGTGGCGAGGCGCTGCGGCTGGCGCTCACCAACGCGCTCGACAACGCCCTGCGCTACACGCCGTGCGGCGGGCGGGTGCGCCTGCATCTGGTGCCGGTGGACGGTGGGTGGTGCCTGGAGGTCGGCGACAACGGCCCGGGGCTGGCGGCCGCCGAGCGCGAGCGCGCCTTTGAACGCTTCTATCGCAGCCCGCAGGCCAGCTCGACCGGCAGCGGGCTGGGGCTGGCGATCGTGCGCGAGGTCGCCCAGTTGCATGGCGGCAGCGCGAGCCTGCACGACGGCCTGGAGGGGCGCGGGCTGGCACTGCGCTGGCTGCTGCGCTCGTGAAGCAGGTCCGGCCGATCGGTGGGGTCGGCAGCAAAGAAAACGCCCGTGGGAGCACGGGCGTGAAGGCGTGTGAGCAGCGCGGCTGCGAACCCGCGCTGTCGGGCGGAGATTAAGCGCGGCACCTTAAGCCTCGCTTAAGGGCCGGATCGGCGGGTCGGCTTGCCCCCGTGCCGCGCCACATACGCGCGGTCCCTGCGGTCCTTCCAGCGCCACACCCATGCGCCTTCGAAGGCGAGACTGCCCCAACTGCCGACGGCGTGGCGCGGGCCGGTGGCGAGCGCCTCGAACACGTGCTGCGGCGGCGCATACGGGCGCAGCGGGCGGCCGGCCAGCGCGCGGCGCAGGTTCTCGGCCAGCGGGGGGCCGGCGCGCACGGCAAAGGCGGCCAGGCGCGGGCGCGGATGGTCGAGCATCGAGGCGCAGTGGCCGGCAGCGAACACGAAGGGATGCGAGACCGACTGCAGCAGGGCGTTGGTGCCGATGTAACCGCGGCCATCGACGCCGAGGCCGCTCAGGCGCGCCCAGGCCGCCGCCGCCCCGCTCATCACCAGGGTGACATCGGACACGAGCTGGCCGCCGCCGGCCAGTTGCACCGTGCCGCGTTCGAGGCAGACGGCGTCGTCCTCAATCGCGCGTACGCCGCAGCGCGGCAGCAGCGCCTGCAGCCGGCGGCGCAGCGCGGGCACCGCCGCCGGCAGCATGCCCTCCTGGCCGGTTACCCACTGCACGCGCAGCGGGATCTGTGCCGTGCGCGCCCGCCATGCGATGGCCAGCGCAAACTCGACGGCCTCGCTGCCGCCACCCACCACGCTGACGGTGGAAGCGGCGCCGCCCTGCAGCCGGTCGGCGGCCAACTGCACCTGCAGCCGCGGCCACACTGCGACGAAGCTCTCCAGCGGCTGCAGCGGGATGCCGAACTCGGCGCTGCCGACGATGGCACGGTCATCGACCACCGGGCCGGTGTCGATCGACAGCAGGTCGAACGGCAGCGGCGCCATCGGCTCGCAACCGGCTGCGGTCAGGACATGTACGAGGCGGTTGTCGAGGTCCACGCGCTCGACGTGGCCGAGGCGCAGCGTCACGCCGGCCCGCTGCAGGAGCGCGGGCAGCGCGATTGCGCATTGCTCGAGTGTGTACTGGCCGGCAACCCAGCCGGGCAGCAGCGGCGAGTGCAGTTGCCGCGCCTGCGGCGTGACGAGCACGACTTCGGTACGGGCCAGCGGCGCGGCGGCCAGTGCCCGCAGCACGCCCAGGTGCGCGTGGCCGGCTCCCGCCAGCAGCAGTCGCTTCATCGGCCCTGCTGCGTCGGTGCAGCGGGCGATCCGGCTGCGCCCGCAGGATGGGACCGGCGTCCCGCCGCCAGGGTGGAGGCAGCCCGGCGCCGGGCGGCCTGTGCGGCGCACGCCTGACAAGCGCCGTGGCGGGGTGCCCCAGGCCGGCTGCGGGCGGGAGCGGCGGCCGCCCGCACCGGGTCGTCGTGGCCGCTGCCACCGGACGAGAATCCGCGCGCGCCGGGGTCGCGTGGCGGCGGGGCCGTCGCGGCGGCGGGCCGATCGGTGTTCGCGTCCAGGACAGGAAAGATGTCGTCACGGCTCACTGGACTACCCTCCCGCTGCGCGCTCGGGGATTCGCCCTTGGGGCGGCCCGGCGGTCTCACTGGACTTACCCTCCCGCTGCGCGCTCGGGGATTCGCCCTTGGGGCGGCCCGGCGGTCTCACTTGACTACCCTCCCGCTGCGCGCTCGGGGATTCGCCCTTGGGCCGGCCCGACGGTCTCATGGGCGCGAGTCATCATGCCACCTCGACCGACCGCACGGCGTCCCGCCACTCTGACAGGCGGGATTGACGTCACTTCCGTCGTACACTCGTCGAGCACTGTACGTCCGTCAGAGACCGGTGCGTTTGCCAGAGGAGCAGGAGGGAGCGTGGCGCGCGGCAGCCCGATGCAGGCGGTGGACCCGGCGGAGCCGGCCGACGGCGGCAGCGTCGCGTCGGCTGCTGCCTTCGACGGCTTCGTGGTGGCCATCGGCGCCTCCGCGGGCGGGCTCGATGCGCTCGAGCGCCTGTTCGACCGCCTGCCGAGCGACAGCGGCGCCGCGTTCGTGGTGATCCAGCACCTGTCGCCCGACCACAAGTCGATGATGGACAACCTGCTGGCGCGCCACACGCAGATGCCGGTGCAGGTGGCCACGCAGGGCATGCCGCTGACCGGCAACCGGGTCTTCCTGATCCCGCCGGGCATGACGATGACCATCGAGCAGGCGCAGCTGCAACTGGTGCGCAAGCCCGAGCACGGGCTGTCGCTGCCGATCGATGCCTTCTTCCGCTCGATGGCCGCGAGCTTCGGTCCGCGCGCCATCGCGGTGGTGCTGTCGGGTACCGGCTCGGACGGCGCGCGCGGCGTGCTGACGGTCAACGAGGAGGGCGGCATCGTCATGGTGCAGGCGCCACAGTCGGCCAAGTTCGACGGCATGCCGCGCTCGGCGCTTGCCACCGGCCTGGCCGACGACGTGGCGCCGCCCGAGGAACTGGCGCTTCGCATCATCGACCACCTGCGCAGCGAGCCGCTGGACCGCGGCGAGGCCGGCCGCCGGCGCGAGCCGCTGTCGGACCTGCACCTGTCCTCGCTCGATGCGGTGCTGCAGGTGCTGATGAACGCCAGCGGCATCAACTTCCGCGAATACAAGCCGGCCACCGTCATCCGGCGCGTCGAGCGGCGCATGCAGGTGCGCCACTGCCGCAGCTTTGCCGACTACCTGGCCTGGCTGCAGCAGGAGCCCGACGAGGTCGGCACGCTGCGCCGCGAACTGCTGATTCCGGTGACGCGCTTCTTCCGCGACCCCGAGACCTTCGACTACCTGGCGCAGGAGGTGATCCCCAAGCTGGTGGCCGCGCATGCCAGCAACGACCCGCTGCGCGTGTGGGTGGCGGCCTGCTCCACCGGCGAGGAGGCCTATTCGATCGCCATGCTGTTTGCCGAGGCGTTCTCGCGCCTGCAGCGCTGGCCGAGCCTGAAGATCTTCGCCACCGACATCGAACAGGAGTATCTGGACCACGCCTCGGCCGGGGTGTACCCCGAGACCATTGCGGCCGAGGTGTCGGCCGATCGGCTCGAGCGCTTCTTCACCCACCGCGGCGGCAGCTACGTGGTGCGCAACGAGCTGCGCCAGCACATGATCTTCGCCCGGCACAACCTGGTGGACGACCCGCCGTTCACGCGCATGAACCTGGTCTCCTGCCGCAACATGCTCATCTACCTGCAGCCGCGCGCGCAGGACGCGGTGCTGTCGCGCCTGCACTACGCGCTCAACGCCGACGGCTACTTCTTCATGGGGCCGAGCGAGTCGATCGGCCCGCTGCACGACGATTTTTCCGCCGCCAGCGCCAGGCACAAGGTGTTCCGGGTGCTGCGGCGCGGCCGCGCGGTGAGGAGCACCGAGGGCGGCGGCAAGAGCGTCACCGCGCGCAAGCGCCTGGGTTCGTACGCGTCGCGCCGGCCGTCCGGTCCCGACGCCTCGCTGCAGCAGGGCGCGCTGTCGATGCTGCTGTCGGACTTCGCGCCGCCGGCGCTGCTGATCGGCCGCGACCGCTCGCTGGTGCATGTGTTCGGCGGCGGACGGCGCTACCTGCAGATCCCGGCCGGCGACGCCAGCCTCGACGTGCTGGCCCTGTTGCCGCGGCCGCTGGCGGCATCGGCGGCGGCCATGATCCACGTGGCGCAGCGCACGCCGGCGGGCAAGGCGCCCGCGGCCGAGGAGCGCCGCTCGCACGTGGTCGAGGTGCAGACCCACGACGGCCGGACCGAGCGCGTGCAGCTGGTGGCGCGCACGCTGCCCAACGAGCATGGCGAGGGCGACGGCGGCATCCTGCTGGTGTTCGAGCCGGCGCCCGATGCGCCGGTGCCGGCCGGCGGCGGCGCCAACGTCGATCTGCAGTCGCACATCGAGTCGCTCGAGCGCGAGCTCACCAGCACCCGCGCCAACCTGCAGCAGACCATCGAGGAACTGGAAACGGCCAACGAGGAGCTGCAGGCCACCAACGAGGAGCTGATCGCCAGCAACGAGGAGCTGCAGAGCACCAACGAGGAGCTGCAGTCGGTCAACGAGGAACTGTTCACCGTCAATGCCGAGTACCAGGAGAAGGTCGACGTCCTGAACCGCGTCAACGCCGACCTCGAGAACGTTGCGCGCGCCACGGCGATCCCGACCCTGTTCGTCGACGAGAACCTGGCGTTGTCGCGCTTCACGCCGGAGGCCTCGCTGCTGTTCAAGATCAAGGACACCGACGTGGGCCGCTCGATCGAGGACTTCGCCAACCGGCTCGAGTACCCGGAGTTCTTCAGCGACCTGCGGCGCACGCTGCGCGAGGGCCATGTCGTGCAGCGCGAAGTAGCCGACCGCGACGGCCGCTGGTACTTCGCGCGCATCCAGCCGTACTCGCAGTCGGCGCAGTCGCCGCGCCGCGCGGTGGTGAGCTTCATCGACGTGTCCTCGCTCAAGGACGCGCAGCGGCTGCAGGCGGTGATCGACTCGCTGCCCGAGCACCTTGCGGTGCTCGACGCCGGCGGCACCATCGTCATGGTCAACCAGGCCTGGCGCGACTTCGCCCGCGCCAACGGCGACCTGGAGCTGATGCGCTCCGGACCCGGCACCAACTACCTGCGCGCCTGCGAGCCGGTCGACGACGAGCACGCGCGCCTGGCCAAGACGGGCCTGACCGACGTGCTGGCCGGCTGCCGCACCCATGTGACCCTGCGCTATCCGTGTCACTCCGCCACCGAGCAGCGCTGGTTCCTGCTGCACGCGGCGCCGATTCGCTGGCCCGGCGGCGGCGCCGTGGTCAGCCACGTCAATATCACCGAGTTCATGACGGAACGGCAGGTCGAAAACACGAGGGAGGGGGAATGAACGACCGGATACACCGCAGCGGCGAAGCCGGCAGCACGACGAGCGAGGGCGGCGGCGAGGGCAGCGGCGAACGCGAGCAGATGCGCCTGCGTGCCATGGCGGCGCTGCGGCGCGGCGAGTTCGACCTGGCCGAGGCGGCGATCGCGCGCGGCGACGCCACGCTCGCCGAGCTCGTCGAGAACCTGCGCATCTACCAGATGGAACTGCAGATGCAGGCAGACGAGCTGCAACGCAGCCAGGCGCAGACCGAACAGGCGCTCGGCCGCTTCAGCGCCCTGTTCCGGAACCTGCCGGTGCCGGCGCTGCTGGTCGACGGCAACGGCGTGGTGGCGGAGGCCAACCGCCATGCCGAGGACGAGTTCGGCATTTCGAGCGCGATGATGCGCGGCTACCTGTTTCACCGGCTGATCGATGCCGACGACTACCAGGCCGAGGTGCGCGGCGCGCTGCTCGATGCGCGCGCCAGCGGCCACGCCGACGTGGCCGCGGTGCGTTTCCGCGGCGCTGCCGGACGGCAGTTGGTCGGCGACCTGCATATCGAATCGCTGGTCGATCCGGTGAGTGGCCTGCAGCAGTACGCCTGCGTGGTGATCGACCGCACCCAGCAACTGGCCGACCTCGACCGGCTGCACACCACGGTGGCGCAACTGAAGACGCGCGAGGTCGAGAACCAGCGCCTGGCCGATGCCGTTCTGCGCCACGCGCGCGCCGTGCTCACGCTCGACGCCGGTGGCCGCATCACCTGGTCCAGCGACGAGGCGCTGCCGGTGACCGGCTATGGCGCGGCCGACCTGCTCGGCCATCCGGTCCTCGAGCTGCTGGGCAACGACGACAGCGCCACGGCCGACTGCAGCCAGCGCATTACCGAGGGCAGCAGCGGCCGCTACGTCGGCGTGCGCCTGCGGCGCAAGGACGGACAGACGAGCACGGTCGCGCTCGACCTGCTGGCAGTCAAGGACCCGGCGCCGCGCTTCATCGTGCTGCTGACCGAGCAGGCACGCGCCCCGGTGTAGCCGGCGGCGCGGCGCGCGTCTGGTACGTGCGGAGTAGCCGATAGACGGAGCGACCGTCCGCCGGACCTTCTGCTATGTTGGGCTCTCAAGGGTTGTGCACTGGCTCTACTTGACCCTCCCGACCGCATCTGAGCATGGCTACCGAGCTGCCGTCTGCTGCCTCACCCGCCGAGGTGCTTGCCGAGTGCCGCAAGATCTGTGTTCGCACTTTGCGCTATCAGCTGCCGTCGCTGCTCCGAGAGGTGGCGCAGCGGGTGGAGAGCGATTTTGCTGCGGGCAAGCTCGCCTCGCGTGCCGGTCCAGCGCTCCTCAAGGGCCGCGCCGAGGCCTTCGCGCAGCGGGTGCTGGAGGAACTGGAGGTCGAACTGGAGCACGCCGCCGAGGGCTTTGTGGCCGCTGCATCCAAGGGCTTCTCTGGACCGGCCTCCGAGAAGCCGCTTCCCGGTGTTAGCAGCTTTGAGAAGGAGCTCGTGCTGGGCCGCGTCAGTTCACGCCTGACCGATGTCAATGAGAGTGACTACCCGCAAATCGGCTGGCGGCTGGCGAATCTGGCCGGTTCGCGTGCGGTGCCGCCGGCGCATCAGCCTTTTCGGCCGTCCCTGTTCCTGCTCGCCTACATGCGTGCGCTGCTGGCGTATCGAATTCTTCCCGATGAGTTGCTGCTGATCTCTGCGGCGGCGGAAATGCCGTTCACGCAGCCGCTCCGGGACGTCTATCGGGACCTGAACCTTGCGCTCGACCGGCTTGGGGTGCCGCTGATGCGCAACGCGGCCAGTGCGCCGGCCGCGCGCGAGACCTCGCGCCGCGCCGACGCCACGCTGGCGGGCCTGTACGACCGGGTCGGCTCGTCGCCGGCGCCCGCAGCAGTCGCGAAGCCGGCTACCGTTGAACAGGATCTCGATCCCGGTGCGCTCGACGCGGTGTTCGCCGCGCCGCTGCAAGCCTTGCGTGGGGCGCTCGCCCGCGGCGATGCGGCGGCCCCGACCGAGGTGACGGGACTCGAGCGGGTGGCCGGTGCCCGGGTCGCTGGGCTCGCCCGTACCGTGGTCGACCTGATGTTCGATCAAGTCGCGGCTGACCCGCTGGTGCCGCGCGAGTTTGCATCGCTGATCGCATACCTGAAGCTGCCGGTGCTGCGTGCGGCCCTGGAGGACCTGTCGCTTCTGTCTTCGGGGTTTAGCGCCGCACGCCGCCTCGTCGAACGGCTGAAGGCCTCCGGTGTCGGTTGGCGCAGCGGCGATGTCGAGAGCGAGCGGCTCTTGCGGGCTGCGCGTGCCGCCGTGCAGACGGTGCTCGATGGTCAGGGCACTGCTAGCGCGATGGCGCAGGCCTTGACCGGGCTGGAGATGTTCCTGACACAGTCCGAGGAGGGCCTGTCGGATCCTGCGATTCGAGCGCGCCGCGCGTTTGCCCGCTCCGACGAGCAGGAAGTGTTGCGGGTCAACGCGTCAATCGAGATCGGTCGCGCTCTGCAGGGGGCCTTCGTTGAGCCCTACCTTCGCGACTTCTTGCTGCGGCGCTGGCTTGCGGTATTGGTAGCGGCTACCATCGATCCGCGCGTACGGCCGGAGGCGGCGGCGCAGTTCCGCCAGGCGGTGGAGCAGTTGGTGTGGAGCGTGCAACCCAAGCTGGAGTCGTCCGAGCGGCAGCAGCTGGCACGCCAGTTGCCGCAGTTGCTGGCCGTGCTCACACGCGGCCTCGAGCTGATCGAGGTTCCGGCAGCGGAGCGACGGGAATTCTTCGCGCAGCTGATGCGCACGCATTCGCAGGCGATGCAGATGGCCCTGACCTCCGGCAGTCCCCCGCGCAGCTCGACTGCTCCGCGGCCGCGTCAGCAAAGCGGTGGCCGTAACGGACTCACGTCGACCGGAAACGGAACGGGTCCGTAGCCGCCCGCCGCAACGACAGTAAGCGGCCGCGCCGATCGACACGGTCGCGGTGCCCGACGCCTTTGGCGTCGTCGGTGACTTCTGCTCCACCGCCAAACCAGCTTGGATGTTTCATCAGGCACGCGGGACTTGCGCGGATGCCCGCGCGAGCCTGCCCAGCCCCGGTGGAGCGAAGTGGCTTTGGCCGGTGGCGGTCTGTCGCCGCCGCTTGCATAGGCAGATCATGGGTGTGTGGGGGCGACCCGTACATCTGTCCGGGCTAGTCGATGAGGTCGTACGGTCGGCGACTGCGCCCAGCCCCGCGCTGCAGCGACTGCCACTCCTGCAAACTCCAACGGACCGACCGCGCGATGTCGCCGTAGTGCGCCGGGTGCGCTGACGCTCAGCGCAGCGAGCGGCGCGGCGGTGCCAGGTGCGGCAACCGGGCCTCCAAGAGCGCGAGCAGCTCGCGCGCACCGAGCACGCTCGTACCGTCGCCAGCGGCCTGCACGGCCGCCCAGATGGCGAGCGCCGCATTGCGCGGCGACAACTGCTGCGCGTGCCGCGGCAGCATGATCTGGCCGAGTGTGCGGCCCATGCTGCGCACCAGCCGCGCCAGCGGGTGCGGGTCTTGCGCCTGCGCGTCGGCCGCCGTGGGACGCACGATGACCAGCCGCTCGAAGCCGAAGCGGGTCAGCTCCATTTCGTCGGCCGACCCGATGTGGCTGGCGCTTGCGCCCATCTGCAGCAGCGCAGCCAGCGGTGCGACCACCGCCAGGCGGCGCGCCCCGGCGTCGCGCGCCAGCCGCGCCGCAGCCAGCAGTTCATCGGCGGCAAAGCGCCGCACCGGCGAGGCCTTCGGCACGAAGGTCTCGGCGCCGGTCAGGCAGATCCAAGCGTCGTCCACCAGCGGCGTGCCCTGGCCGACCACCCACGGCGCAAAGCGTGCGGTGGCCGAGCCGATCGGCTGGGTGACGCCCACGTGGACCTGCCGGTACTGGCCGCTGCCCACCAGCAGCGACAGCAGCTCTTCACCGAGCGCGCCCGCGCAGCCCAGGGCCAGAGCGCTGCGCGCAGCCGGCGCGGCCTGCGGCTCCTGCGCGGCCCGCAGTGCGTGGCTCAATTCTGCATCGTTGATCGGCGGCATCAGCCGATGATAGGGGCGTCGCAACGAGGCGGCGGTCGGCGTACCGCCGGTCCGCAGTGCCGAGAACGGCCCGCGGCACGGTGCCCGCTGGCCCGACGAGCCCCCGGGGTTCGGGCCAGCGCGGAGGCCGGCCAGTGCCTGTGGTGTCGGCGGCACCGGCGCTGACGGTTCCCGCCACGGTGCCTGCGCCGAGACGCGAGCCCGGCTGCGCGGCCGCGTTGACTCAGCGCGCGGGCCGACCGCCGCGCATCGACTGGGCGCGCCTGCGCGAGCGCGTGTTCGACACGGACCGGTAGCACAGACCGCTCGCTACCCAACGCGAGGCACTTCGAGGCCAAAACGCAGAACCCAACTGGCGCCGCGCTGCGCCCTGTGTCTGCCGGCACGCCCGCGACCGCTCGACCGCTGCCGACCGAGCCGCAGCGCGCGGCATGCTGCGGGTTGCTACGCCAGGGCGTGTTGCGCCCTGTCAGGCCGCCCCGCAACCCGGTTGGCTGTCGGCGCGGGCTTTTCCTGTGGCTTCTGCCCTCGTGGGAGGCGCATGAATCTCCCAGGCTCAGAGCGCGGGTGCGTGTCCAACGCCGCCGGGGAACCCGTGCCGATCACCCGTGCGACAGCGGTGATCGCTGGCGCGGAGGCGCCGACTCACCGCAGTGGTTGGCCGGGACGATGTGCCGGCGCTGCCCGAGCGCAGCTCAATCGCTGGCCGCGGATGCGCCCTGGCTCGACGCGCCGGGCATGGCGGCCAGCGCTGCGGCGGCGGCCGGATACAGGCGCTGCAGCGTGGCCGCCAGCGCCTGGCCGAGCGCCTGCGCCAGCGCCGCTTCGAGGGGATCGGCCTCGCCGCCCGCGGCGGCGGGTGCGCCGTCCGCTTCCTGCGCCTGCCGCCACAACGGCGCCCAGGCGTCCTGCCGCGCGGCCAGGACCTGCTCCACTTCGTCCTGCCAGAAGGCCGGCGACTCGCCCTCGGTCCAGCGGCCGCGGCCGCGGCCGAAGTGAGCTACCGACAGGTAGCGCAACACGCTGGCGCGTACCAGCCCGTCGAGAAAGTCGGCCGACCAGCGCACCTCGGGGGCGCCGCGCAGCGCGTTCAGGCCGCGCGCCGCACCGGCCGCGGCCAGCCCGCCCACCACGCCGCCGACCAGCATGCCCGCGCCGAAGCTCAGCCCGCCGGCCGCCAGATCGGCCTTCAGGCCGGTCAGCGCGCCCGTCAGCGCACTGCCGAGCAGGGCGGTGCGCGTCTCGTCGATTCTTTCCTGCAGCCGGTAGTTCTGCTGCAGCCGCTCGAGCACGGTCTGGGCGGCGCTGCCGTCCAGACCGTGCAGGCCGATCAGCGTGTCGGTCACCGCGCGGGTGCGCTCGTCCAGGCGTTGCGCCAGTTCGGCCATGGCCTGCGCGCGGGCAGCCTCGGCGGCGTCGCGGTCCACGCCCATCGCGCGCAGCAGCTTCTGCACGGCGCTGCTGCCGGCATCGGGCAGCGGCGCGCGGTCGCGCGCGCTGGCGGCCAAGTGCCGCGCCAGCGCCTGCACGCTGGCGGCCAGGCGTGCCTGCTCGCGCGCCGCCCAGGCGCCGCGCAGTCGCTCCAGCGCGGCCCGCCGTGGCCCGGCCAGCACCCGGCCGACCGCGTCGAACAGCGTCCACTCCTGCACCCAGCAGCGCGCAAAGGCGTCGAGCGCCAGCACGTCGGCGATATCGGCGTACTGCGCCAGATGTGCGCGCCAGCGTGCGGCCTCGGCCGCTTCTTCGGCTGCCGGGCGCGGCGGCCCGGTCTGGTTGAGCAGCACGATGATCGGCCGGCCGACCCAGCGCAGCACCTGCATCTCGGGCGCGGTGTAGCCGGCATCCTGCGGATTCTCGGCCGCGTTGACGAGATAAAGCACCACGTCGGCCGACTCGCGCGCCGCGCGCACCGCCTGCTGGCTGCACCAGAAAGGCCGGTCGCGGTAGCGGTCCCAGACCTCGCGCAGCAGCCAGCCGATCGGGTTGTCGGCTGTGCGCAGCCGCTTGAGCAGGCGCGCCGAGTCGCCGAAGCCGGGCGTGTCCCACAGCCGCAGCGCGTCGTCGGCCGGGGTGGTCAGCAGCACGTGCGGCTCGGCCAGGTCGGTCACGTGCGGTGCATCGCGCACCTCGCCGACGTCCGCGCCCAGCAGCGTGCGCGCGAGCGAGGTCTTGCCGACGTTGGTGTGCGACACCAGCGCGAGGTCGATGCGCGCGGCCGCCGCGCCGCCGGTCTTCGGGTTCACTGGACTACCCTCTCGCTGCGCGCTCGGGGATTCGCCCTTGGGGCGGCCCGGCGGGCTCATCTGGCTACCCTCCCGCTGCGCGCTCGGGGATTCGCCCTTGGGACGGCCCGGCGGGCTCATCTGGCTACCCTCCCGCTGCGCGCTCGGGGATTCGCCCTTGGGACGGCCCGGCGGGCTCATGACATCGCTGGCGCAAGCGTCGCCGCCGCCGCATCGAGCGCTGCGGGTTCGGCCTGTTCGAGGTCGACCACCGCCAGTGCCGCGCCGTGCGCCTGCGCGAAGGCGAGCCAGGCGCTGCGCCGTTCCTCCAACCGCGCTGCGCCCGCCGCGCCAAGGCGCCGGCGGTAGGGCGCCGCATCGACCACCCACAGCGAGGCGCGGCCGCCATCGGCGCGCAGGCGCGCGAGCAGCGCGCCGTGGTTCTCGTGCTCCGGCGTGGTGGCGAGGCTGGTCAGCACGCAGGTCAGCGCCGCGGCCGTGGCGGCCAGGGGCGCGTCGTCCTCGTTGCCGAAGGCGAGCGGCGGCCGCCACTCCAGTTGCACGTCCCCGCCAGCCAGCCGCTGCGCCAGTGTCCGCAGGCCGGCGATCGAGGATTCTTCCGGCGTGTAGCTGTAGGGCTGCACCCGCAGCACGAGCGGCTGCGCCGCCACGCCGGCAAGCAGACGCCGAAAGTAGGGCTCGCTCAGGTCGAGCGGGAAGTCGCCCGCCAGGCGACGCGCGCGCCACGCGGCCCTGGCCGCCAGCAGCAGCCGCGGCACGATCACCAGCAGTGCCAGAGTGGCGGCGTAGAGGTGGATCCAGCGCGCCGCCGCGCCGCCCGCTGCGCCGCTACGGAAACGCAGCGCCTGGACCTCCTCGAGCGTGGGCAGCGCAAGTCCCGTGACGGCGGCCGCGGGCGCCAGCAGCGTGGCGAGCAGGGCCTGCACCGTGCCGGCTTCGAGGAAGGTGCTCTCCCAGCCGACGCGGTACTCGAACACCAGACCGCGCACGTACAGCGCGAACACCGCGCCGAGCGCGAACAGGGCTGCGGCCAGGTGCAGGCTGCCGGCCAGGCGTGCGCCGTTCAGCGGCGCGCTGCGCGCGCTCCAATCGGTCGCAAAGCCGGTCAGCAGCGCTGCGCCGTGGCCGCGGCCGGCCACCCGCACCGCGCGCCAGCCCAGCCAGTCGCCCAGACCGGCGACCAGGCGCGCCGCTGGCGTGCGGCCAATGCCGAGCGCATGGCCGGCGAGCAGTCCGTACACCACGAGGTTCCAGGCAACGATGGCCAGCAGCGGCAAGGCCAGCAGGTTGACGCGGCTGCGGTCGGCAGCCTGCTCGCTGAGAGCGCCGACGACGAAGGCCAGCAGCGGCAGCGCGACGGCCAGCGCCTGGGGCCAGCGCAGCGCCTGCAGGGCGCGCGCCAGTCGCTCCTGCACGGCGGCGGTCCGCTCGACCAGCAGCCGCGCGCGCTGCGCCAGGAAGTCGCCGGGCGCCAGCGGCGCCTTGCGCTGGTCGGCCTGCCAGCGCGCCAGTTCCAGCGCCGCGCGGCCGGCATAGTGCCGGTCGGCTGCGTTGATGGGCGAGGGCTCGGCGCCTTCGAGCGCGCGCACGAGCAGCACCTGGCGGGCCTCGTCTTCGGTCATGGCGCCGCCATTATCGCGGCGGCGGCACCGGGCGCACGGCAGACCGGGCAAGCCGGTCGGCGGCGGCACCGGCCCCGCTGCCGCAGGCTGCGCGGTCCGGTGCGGTTCAGCGGGCGTCGGCCGCGTTCGCGGCGCGTCGGTCCCGCAGCAGCGCCGGCACGCGGCCGAGGACGGCACCGAAGCTGCCGGCTCCGCGCTGCCAGCCCTGAAAGGCGGTGAGAAAGTCCCACTGGCCGCGGGTCACGGTGGCGCGCTTCCAGGCGCCGGCGGCGTACTTGTTGGCCTCGGCCAAGGTCGGGTAGGTGTGGATGGTGCCGAGGATCCGGTTCAGGCCAATGCCGTGCTTCATCGCCAGCACGTACTCGACCAGCAGGTCGCCGGCGTGCTCGCCGACGATGGTCGCGCCGAGGATGCGGTCGGTGCCCGGCCGGGTCAGCACCTTGACGAAGCCGTGCGCCACGCCGTCGGCGATCGCGCGGTCCAGGTCGTCGATGCCGTACACGGTCACCGTGTGCGCGATGCCCTGGTCCCGGGCTTCCTGCTCGTTCAGTCCCACGCGCGCCACTTCCGGTTCGGTGAAGGTGGCCCAGGGGATCACGCGGTAGTCGGCCTTGAAGCGGCGCAAGCTGCCGAACAGCGCATTGACCGCCGCGTACCAGGCCTGATGCGCGGCGGTGTGGGTGAACTGGAAGGGGCCGGCGACGTCGCCGGCGGCGAAGATGTTGGGGTAGAGGGTCTGCAGGTAGTCGTCGGTCTCGACGGTGCGCTGGCGGGTGATGCCGATGCCCAGCTCCTCCAGCCCGTAGCCGGCGGTGTTGGCAACGCGGCCCACGGCCACCAGCACCGCGTCGAACGGGATGCGGACCGCGCCGCCCTCGTGCTCGGCGATCAGCACTTTCTCGCCACCCTCCACCACGAATTGCCGCGCTGTGTGGCCGGTCAGCACGGTGATGCCTTCCTTGTGGAACCGGGCGGCGACGAGTGCGCTGACCTCCGGGTCCTCGCGGCTCATGAGCCGCGGCAGCATTTCCACCTGCGTGACCTGCGCGCCCAGACGGGCGAAGGCCTGCGCGAGCTCGCAGCCGATCGGCCCGCCGCCCAGCACGACCAGCCGCCGCGGCAGCGCGCGCAAGTCCCACACCGTGTTGCTGGTCAGGTAGCCGATCTCCTGCAGCCCCGGGATCGGCGGCACGAAGGGGCGGGCGCCGGCGGCGATCACGATGTTCTTGGTGGTCAGCGTGCGTACACCGGCGGCGGTCTGCACCTCGACCGTCCAGGGCGAGCTGATCCGTGCGCTGCCCTGCACGCACTCCACGCCCAGCGCGGTGTAGCGCTCGACCGAATCGTGCGGCTCGATGGCGCGCACCACGCGCTGCACGCGCTCCATCACCTGCGCGAAGTCGAACGACGCGCTGGCCTGCGCAATGCCCAGCTCGCCGCTGCGGGCGATCTGCGACAGGAACTTGGCCGAGCGGATCAGCGCCTTGCTCGGCACGCAGCCGGTGTTCAGGCAGTCGCCGCCCATCCGGTGCCGCTCGACGAGCGCGACCCGGGCCTTGGTGGCCGCCGCGATGTAGGCCGACACCAGGCCGGCGCTGCCGGCGCCGATCACCACCAGGTTGTAGTCGAAGGCCCGCGGTTTCAGGTGCGACCAGCGCGCGTAGACCTGGCGCGCCTTGAGTACGGCCAGCGCCTTGCGGGCCGCCAGCGGGAACAATCCCAGCAGCGCGAAGGCGGCGAGCAGGCCGGCCGAGACGCGGAACTCGCCCAGCTGGGTGCCGGCGTACACGTACACCGCGGTGCCGGCCAGCATGCCGACCTGGCTGACCCAGTAGAAGGTCCAGGTACGGATCGGTGTCAGGCCCATGAGCAGGTTGACCACGAAGAACGGAAACAGCGGTACCAGCCGCAGCGCAAACAGATAGATCGCGCCGTCCTTGCGCACGCCGTCGTCGAGCGCGCGCAGTTTCTCGCCGAACCGGCGCTGCACCCAGTCGCGCAGCAGGAAGCGCGCGGCCAGGAAGGCCAGCGTGGCGCCGATCGTGGAGGCGAAAGACACCAGCAGCAGCCCAGTCCAGAAGCCGAAGATCGCGCCGCCGATCAGCGTCATCACGGCCGCGCCCGGCAGCGACAGCGCAGCCACCGCCACGTAGGCGACCAGGTACAGGCCCGCCACAGTCAGCGGGCGGGCGGCGTGGAGCGCATCGATCTGCGCACGGCTCGCCTTGAATGCTTCGAGGCTGAGGTACTGCCTCAGGTCGAGCAGAAAGAACACCGCGATCGCGGCAACCAGGACGGCGACCAGCGCCAGACGCTTGCTCATGGGACTACCTTTGCTGTGCGCTCAGGGACATGGTGCTGGGGTGGCCCGGCGCGAAGGAGGGACGACCTCGCGCTGTGCGCTCGGGGATTGGCCCTCGGCGTGGCCCGGCGGGAACGTGGGACGACCCTCGCGCCCTGCTCTCGGGGATTTGCCCTTGGGGCGGCCCGGCGGGAACGTGGGACGACCCTCGCGCTGTGCGCTCGGGTATTCGCCCTTGGGGCGGCCCGGCGGGAATGTGGGACGACCCTCGCGCTGTGCGCTCGGGTATTCGCCCTTGGGGCGGCCCGGCGGGAATGTGGGACGACCCTCGCGCTGTGCGCTCGGGTATTCGCCCTTGGGGCGGCCCGGCGGGCTCATGAATCGGTGCCGTTGCGGGGGCTGGGGCGGCGGGTCGGCGCGGACCATGGTCGCGGTCGTGGCGGCCCCCTCAAGGGAAGCAGGCCGAAGTGCTGCCGCCGGGCGCGCGGCCCAGCGCGGCATCGACCGAGAACGGCGGCCCGTCGATCAGGCGCTGCCGATACGACACGGCCGCCGCGCTGCCGGCTGGCCACAGCGCGTCGAAGCGCGCCAGCCAGGCCGGCAGGTCGAACTCCACTTGCAGCGCGTCGATCCACACCGCGCCAGTGTGCACGCCGTAGCGGCGCCGGCCTGCGAGGGCACGCGGCAGCGCGCGGGTTGCGATGCGCGTGATCAGACCGTGCGCGCTGCCCGCAAAGCTCGCCATGCCGGCGGCGCCGTTGTTGACGACGAAGCCTTCGCCGTGCGCGGCGGGCACCCGCTTGAGCGCCGGCGCGCAGGTGTGCGAGCAGGCGTACACATCGACCGCACCCAGTTCGAAGGCGCTGCGCTGCGCCGCCTCCTGTGCCGGGTCATGCAGCGCGTCGTGCGCAAAGCGCCAGCCGGCCAGCGACCAGGCATCGCCGTGCACCACCGCCACGCGCGCGCCGCCGATCGCCAGCACCCGGTGCATCGGCAGGGCGGCCAGCGCGGCGCGGCTGCCGGCCGCCGCGGCCACCGCGCGCAGCCGCGCCAGGATCGCGTTGCTGCGTTCGACATCGGCGTCGGGCACCGAGTCCGGGTAGGCGCAGCCGCAGCCGGCGCCGTCGTCCTCGCCGGCGATCTCGGTTTCCACGTTGCCGCGCAGCGCCATGCGGCCGGCCGCGAGCACGCGCTTCTGCACCTCGGAAAACAGGGCCGGCGCGGCGTCGAACCAGTGGAAGTCGCCGTTGAACACGAGCAGCGGCGGCGCGGCCTCGGCGGCGGCCATCGCCTCGATTGCGTCGAGCGCCAGGACATTGCCGTACAGGCCGCCGATCACGTAGGCGCAGTCGGCCGCCGCGTCGGCCGCGCGCGCAAACACGCGCGGCGAGTAGCCGTAGTGCGGCGGGCAGCTGCGGCCGGCGGTCAGCGCCTGCGCGGCGGCACCGCCGTCAGCCAAGCGCGCCCCCGCAACTGGAGCCCTGGCCGGCGGTGCAGCCGTAGCAGTGGTCGGCCACCAGGATCGGGTTGTCGGCCAGGTCCAGCTCGAGCCAATCGGTCAGATGCAGCCGGCCGTGGCCGCGGCCGTCCTCGCGCAGCGGCAGTCCCAGCATCTGGTTGAAGTCGCAGTCGTACAGGTAGCCCTGCCAGTCGACCGAGACCAGGCTGCGGCACATCACGTCGCGCGCGTTGTCGGCGTGGTGCGCGCCGCGCAGCAGCGCCATGTAGTCACGGAACTGGCCCTTGCTCACCAGCGTGGAGCCAAAGCGCGCGATCGGCATGTTGGCCAGCGCGTACAGCCGCGTGAAGCGGATGCCGAAGCGCTCGCCGAGGAACTGGCGGTAGTCGTCCTGCAGCTTGTCCTGCGGCGGCGGCAGCGTGGGTCCCTGCGGGTTGAACACCAGCGACAGCGGCAGCCGCTCGTGGCTGCCGTAGCCGAGCGCGTTGAGCGCCTGCAGCGCGCGGATGCTCTTGTCGAACACGCCCTTGCCGCGCTGACGATCGACGTTGTCCTCCAGGTAGCAGGGCAGCGAGGCGACGATCTCGACCTCGTGCTCGGCCAGGAACGGCGCCAGATCCTCCTGTCCCGGCTCGAACAGGATGGTCAGGTTGCAGCGGTCCATCACGTGTACGCCGCCGTGGCCGCCCAGGGAACGCGCCTGGCGCACCAGCCGGCGGAAGTGCGGGTTCAGCTCCGGCGCGCCACCGGTCAGGTCGAGCGTCCGGATGTCCTTGGCCGCCAGCACGTCGAGCACCGCGTCCACGGTGGCCTCGTCCATCTGCTCGGTGCGGCTGGGCCCGGCGTTTACATGGCAGTGCACGCAGGTCTGGTTGCAGGTGTAGCCCAGATTGACCTGCAGGGTCTCGACGGCGCGGCGGCGCAGCGGCGGGAAGTCGGTGATCCTGAGCAGCGGCAGGGTGGCGTGCAAGGCGGGTCTCCTGAAGCACTGATCCGAGGTACTGATCCGAAACACTGATCCGAGTTCGCGGCGGATGTGCCGTCGGTTACACCAACCGCCGGCGGCCCACGCGCGGGCATCGGCCGGGCTGCATCAGCCGGCGCGCGGGGTCACGACCCGTCCGGCTCCGGCCGCTGGGTGCGGCTCGGGCCCGTGCGGCGCGGGCCCGTGCGACGTGCGCGCGGGACCTTGTCCCGTGGGCGCCCGGGAACTCAGAGACCACGACAACACCACGGCGCGACCCGTTCTCGCGGCGGCGCGGCTCGCCGAAGCGCGCGTGGTCCGGGCCCGCTGCCCGGCGCGACCTCGGCCTGCTCGTGGCGACACATTCACACGCGCTCAGGCCGGCCGCCGTAGCCGGCGCACCAGCGACGAGGTGTCCCAACGCCCGCCGCCCATGGCCTGCAGGTCGGCATAGAACTGGTCGACCAGGGCCGCCACGGGCAGGCGCGCGCCGTTACGCCGGGCTTCGTCCAGGCACAGGCCGAGGTCCTTGCGCATCCAGTCGACCGCGAAGCCGAAGTCGAACTTGTCGTCGACCATGGTGCTGCCGCGGTTGTCCATCTGCCAGCTTTGCGCCGCCCCCTTGCCGATCACCTGCAGCACGAGCTTCATGTCCAGACCGGCGGCCTGGCCGAAGGCGATGCCCTCGGAAAGACCTTGCACCAGCCCGGCGATGCAGAGCTGGTTGACCATCTTGGCAAGCTGTCCGGCGCCCGAGTCGCCAACGCGGGTGACCGCCCTGGCGAAGGCCATGGCCACCGGCTGGGCGCGGGCGAAGGCCGCCTCGGCGCCGCCACACATGACCGTCAGCAGGCCGTTGACCGCGCCGGCCTGGCCGCCCGAGACGGGCGCGTCGATGAAGTGCAGGCCGCGTGGCGCGCCGGTGGCGGCCAGCTCGCGCGCCACGGCCGCGCTGGCCGTGGTGTTGTCGAAGAAGATCGCTTCCGGCGCCATGCCCGCGAAGGCGCCGTCGGCGCCGAGGACCACGCTGCGCAGATCCGCGTCGTTGCCGACGCAGGCGAACACCACCTGCGCGCCGGCTGCCGCCTCGCGCGGCGTGCGCGCCAGCCGGCCGCCGTGCTCCTCGACCCACTGCTCGGCCTTGCGCGCCGTGCGGTTGAAGACGGTGACGTGGTGACCGGCACGCGCCAGATGGCCGGCCATCGGATAGCCCATCACGCCGAGTCCCAGGAAGGCAACGCGGTGCGGGGTGCAGGGTTCGTAGGTCTTGGTGGTCATGGGGAGCAGGCCAGTGGCGAGAGTCGGGCAAGGGAGTGTGCAAGGGCCAGTCTATCTGCCCGCCGCGCGCTCGCCGCTTACCCGCCGCGCGCTCGCAGCGGTGGTCAGCCGCCGCCCGTGTGGCGCGCGATGAAGCGGCGGTCGATGCGGTCTTTCCAGCGCCACACCCAGTCGCCGGCCAGCGTCAGCGGTCCCCAGCTGGCGACGGCGTGCCGCGGCCCGGTCGCCAGCAGATAGAGCGCGCGCCGTTGCGGCACATACACGCGCAGCGGCTGTCCGGCCAGGGCGCGGCGCAGGTTGTCGGCCAGCACCGGGCCGGCACGCACCGCGTAGACGCCGGAGCGCGGGCGCGGATGGGCCTGCATCGATGCGCAGTCGCCGGCGGCGAAAACCGCAGGGTGGGACACCGACCGCAACTGTTCGTTGATGGCGATGAAGCCGCGCTCGTCCACCGCCAGCCCGCTGGCGCGCGGCCAGGCCGCGGCGGCGGCCCCGGTGACGAGCAGGGTCGCGTCGGACGGCCGCGCACCGCCCCCCGCCAGACGCACCAGACCCGGCGCGACGGCGGTCGCCTCGTTATCGATCACCGCAACGCCGCGCGCCGCCAGCGCGGCACGCAGACGCCCACGCGTGCCGGCGCTGGCGGTCGGCAGGACGCCGCTGCGGCCGGTCACCAGTTGCACGCACAGCGAGGCGCCCTCCGACTGCGCCCGCCAGGCTGCGGCCAGCGCCAGCTCGACGCCGCCGGCGCCGCCGCCGATCACGCTCAGCGTGGCCGCATCGTGGCCCGGCGGGCGGGCCGTCAGTTGCCGCTGCAGGTCCGGCCACCGCGCGACAAAGCGTTCGAGCGGCCGCAACGGCACGGCGGCCTCGGCGGCGCCGGCGATCGGACTCGCGTCGGTCACCGGGCCGGTGTCGATCGACAGCAGATCGAAGGGCAGCGCGGTGATGCCGGGGTTGCCGTCGGCCGGTAGCACCCGGGCCTGCCGCGCTGCCAGATCGAGGCCCGTGACGTGGCCGAGCAGCAGGCGCACGCCGGCGCGGGCAGCGGCCGGTGCCAGCGGAATCACGCACTGCTCGAGCGCGTAGTGGCCGGCGATCCAGCCCGGCAGCATGCCGGAGTAGATCTGCCGCGCCGCTGGCGTGATCAGCGTGACCTCGGTGTCGTGCAGTGGCTGTGCGGCCAGCGCCTGCAGCACGCCGACGTGCGCATGGCCGCCGCCGGCCAGCAGCAGGCGCTTCACCGGTCCTCCAGCCGCAGTTGCGCCACGTAGGCGGTGGCGCTGGCGCCCGAGTTGTCGCCGTGGCCGGCGATGGCCACACCGACCAGCCGCGGCAGCCAGCCGCCGGCGGCTTCGGCCGGAAAGGCGCGCGCGAAGTCGGCCGCCAGGTCGCGCGCCTCGTCGGTCCAGCGCCCGAGCGGCGCGCCCGAGGCGCCGCTCTGCAGGACCAGCATCTGCACGCGGTCGGTGTGGCTGTTGGGCAGCCAGCGACCCGCGGGCAGGCCGCCCGGCGCGCTGTCCCAGACGTAGCAGATCGAGGCGGCCGGCAGCGCCGGATCGAACAGCGCGCGGCCCAGCCGCAGCTTCAACTGCACCCCGAGGGTCAGCCGCTCGGCCGGCACCTCGAACAGCACGCACAACTGCAGCGGCACGTCGTCGCCGTCCTTGCGCCGCAGGTCGCCGCGGTGGTCGCTGCGCTCGACGCGCCAGCGCCAGCGCAGCAGGGGTCGCGGCGCCAGATCGACCGCGAGCGGATGCAGCAGGTTGGCGTAGCTGCGCTCGGTCTGCACGCGCAGCGCCGGCACGCCGTCCAGGCGCGCCACCGAGAACTGGGTGTGGGCGGCGATCTTCGGCGACACCGCGATGCGCCACGGCGCCGGTGGCGTGCCCTCGGCGTCGAACGGTGTGAGCGCGGGCGGCTGCGCGGCGGCGCCGCCGGCCAGCAGCGCCGTTGTGGCCAACAGGGCGAACCGGGTCAGCATCCTGCGGCGGCGCGCTCGCGCCGTGGGCGGTCTTGCGGGCATGGGCGGGACCTTACGCTGCACGGAGACTTCCTCGAACGAGCCGCCTGCTGCGTGGGCGGCACGCCGCGAGCGGATTGGCGCGGCGCAGACGGCGGGCCGCCGCCGCGCCGCCCAATCGGGGAATCGGCCGCGCAGTGGCGCGGGGCGTGCGCCGGCCTCCCCTCGTGCTGCACGGTCCGTGACTGACCCTCGCAGCGGCGCGGCGTTCTCATGCCGCAACGATCCAGCCGCGCGCCAGCGCGTCTTGATAGTCGGCCGGTGTGTCGAGGTCGGGCAGCGCCGGCAGCTCGACATGCCGCAGACCGGCGGCCGCGATGCGCTGGCGCGTGGCCGCCAGCACCTGCGGCCCGCCCCAGGCAACGCCCTCGAACAACGCGGGCTGCGGCGCGCGCAGGCCCAGCAGCACGTAGCCGCCGTCCTCGGCCGGCACCAGCACCACCGGGTGCCGCGCCAGCGCGGCTGCTGCCTGTTCCAGGTGCGCCGTGCGCAGGGCCGGGCAGTCGGTGCCGATGACCAGCGCAGCGGCCACCCCGGGCGCAGCCAGCGCGTGCGCCGCGGCGTGGGCCATGCGCGCGCCGAGGTCGGCCCCCTGCTGCGGCAGCACCGTCACCCGATGGTGCTGCGCGGCCGCCACCACCGAAGGATGCGCCGCATCGCCGGCGACCCACAGCGTCACCCGCGCATCCGGCAGGGCGACCGCCTTGGCGAGCGTCGCCTCGAGCAACTGCGCCTGCAGCTGCGCGGCGCCGGCCGCACCGAGCAGCGGGATCAGCCGCGTCTTGGCCGCACCGGCCACGGGTGCGCGCGCCAGCACGGCGATGCCGATGCGCATGGCTAGCGCACCGCCCGGTAGCGCCGCGCCAGCTCCGCGGGATCGGCGCCGAGGAAGTAGGCCAGCCGCAGCCGCCACATGCGGACGATGGTGCGCAGCGCGCCGTGCTCGTCCCAGCGCCGGCCTGATGTGGTGACGCGCGCCCGCAGTGCCAGCGGTGGCGTCAGGCGGCGCGCACGGCGCGACAAGTCGATGTCCTCCATCAGCGCGATCGGTGCGAAGCCGTCGAGGGCGAGGAACGCGCCGCGCGTCACGAAGATCGCCTGGTCGCCGGTGCAGATGCTGGTCAGGCGCGAGCGCCCGTTCATCATCGCGGCCACCAGCGGCAACAGCGCCGAGCGGCCGGCGATCCGCACGTCGAAGCGGCCCCAGGTGCTGCGCGAGTTGGCCAGCGCGCGCAGCAGCAGGCGGTCGGCATCCGGTGGCAGCCGCGTGTCCGCGTGCAGGAACAGCAGCACGTCGGCGTCGGCCGCCGCGGGGTCGCGCGCACCGGCGTTCATCTGCAGCGCCCGACCGCGCGCCGCCGCGACGACGCGGTCGGCCAGCGGGACGGCGCAGGCCACGCTGTCGTCGTGGCTGCCGCCGTCCACCACGATCACGCGCGTGCCGCGCTCTCGCAGCGGCTGCAGCACGGCCAGCGCAGCCGGCAGCGCTGCGCTCTCGTTCAGGACGGGGATGATGATGGCCAGCCGCATCACGGCGCATCTTGCCACCGCGCCAGCGCGGGCGACGGTCGTGCGCCTTACGAAGGGAATCGACCGGACGGCGGACCATCCTGGATGACCGACACGAGCAGCAAGGCCACTGACATCCACTGCCCGCACTGCGCGTGGCGGCCGCGGCCGCTCGACCGCTGGGTCTGCACGCCGCGCTGAGGCACGGGCTTCAATACCTTCTGCGTGCGCGCCGTCGGCCCGGGCTGCGGCGTGCGCTGGCCCAAGACGCAGTGCCTGGCCTGCGGGGTGTTTTCGCCGCACGAGCTCTGGTACCACCGGCGTGCAGGCGAGCGGACCGAAGAAAAGGCTACACGCGAGCCCGCGAAGTAGGACTCGAGGTAGCGCCAACCGGCGCGCAGCCTCAGAAGCCGACCGCGTGCCCGTCGCGCCGAGAGTCGCTGGCTGCGACGTAGCCCTCGACGCCGGCAGCGCCAAGCCGCCAGATGAACTGGCCGGCGCCGAAATCCATGTAGGTGTCGAAGGCGCGCGTGATCCGGTGCCCGCGGGCGGCCAGGTCCTGCACCACCGCGGCGGGCATCGCGCCCTCGACCTCGATGTCCAGCCCGGTCATCACCTTCCAGCGCGGCGCGTCGCAGGCAGCCTGCGGCTGCTGGCGGCCCCACAGCATGCGCGCCAGCGTCTGCACGTGGCCCTGCGGCTGCATGTTGCCGCCCATCACGCCGAAGCTCATCTGCGGCTGCGCCACGCCGTCCTCGTGCTTCATGAGGAAGGCCGGGATGATGGTGTGGAACGGTCGATGGCCGGCACGGACCACGTTGGGGCTGTTCGGGTCGAGCGAGAAACCGTGGCCGCGGTTCTGCAGCGACAGGCCGTAGCCGGGCACCACCACGCCCGAGCCGAAGCCCATGTAGTTGGACTGGATCAGCGAGATCATCATGCCGTGCTCGTCGGCGGCGGTGAGATAAATGGTGCCGCCCTTGGGCGGCTGGCCGGCGGTCATGGCGGTAGCGCGGCGCGGATCGATCAGCCTGGCGCGGCCGGCCAGATACGCATCGTCGAGCAGGCCGGCGGGCGTGACCGTCATGCCGCGCGGATCGGCAACAAAGGCATAGGTGTCGGCAAAGGCGAGCTTCATCGCCTCGATCATCGTGTGCTGCCAGTCGGCGCTGTCGAGCGGCAGTTTGGCCACGGCGGTGTGCTTGAGGATGCCTATCGCCGACAGCGCGGCGATCCCCTGGCCGTTGGGCGGGATCTCGTGCAGCGCGTAGGTGGCGCCGTCGCTGCCCGTGAAGTCCTTGCTGATCGTGCCGACCCAGGCGTTGGTCTGCACGAAGTCCCAGTAGGCGGCAAAGTCCGCCGCCGTGATGCTGCCGCCGGTCTGGCGCGCGTAGCGCTCCACCGCGGCGGCCACCTCGCCGAGGTAGAACTCCCGGCCCTTGCTCTGCGCGATCAGCCGCAGCGTGCGCGCCGCCCCGTCGAGCCTGAAGTGCTCGCCGATGTGGGGCACGCGGCCGCGCGGCAGGAAGTGCTGGGCAAAGCCCGGGAAGTCCTTGAGCACGGATTCGGCCAGGCGCCACTTGTCCTGTACCACCGGGCTCACCGCAAAGCCGCGCTCGGCGTATTCGATGGCCGGCGCCAGCACGTCGGCAAACGGCAGCCGGCCGAGCCTGTCGTGCAACTGGACCCAGCCGGCCACCGCGCCCGGCACGGTGACCGTGTCCCAGCCGCGCACCGGGCGGTTGGCCGGGTCGTCGCCGTACTTGCGACGGTAGAAGTCCAGCGACCAGGCCGCCGGCGCGATGCCCGAGCTGTTCAGACCGTGCAGCCGGCGGCTCGCCGGATCCCACACGATGGCAAAGTTGTCGGCGCCCAGCCCGTTGGAGCAGGGCTCGGTCAGGGTGATGACGGCCGCGGCGGCGATTGCCGCATCGACCGCGTTGCCGCCGGCAGTCAGCACCCGCAGGCCGGCCTGCGCCGCCAGCGGCTGGCTGGTGGCGACGATGTTGCGCGCAAAGACCGGCGTGCGGACGCTCGGGTAGGGGTTGGACCAGTCGAAATTCATGGTGGGCCTGCGGCTCAGTCGCCGGTGATCTTGCGTTCCTTGATGAGTCGTGCCCACTTGTCGGTATCGCGCTGGACCACGCGCGCAAAGTCGGCCGGGCTGCCGCCGCCGGCGTCGTAGCCCAGCGTGCGCAGCCGCTCGATGAAATCGGCGTTCCTGAGCACGGCATTGATCTCGGCGTTCAGGCGCTGGGTGGCCTCGGCCGGCAGGCCGCGCGGGCCGAACACCCCGAACCAGGTGGATGACTCGAAGCCCGGCACGGTGTCGGCTACCGTGGGCAGCTCGGGCAGCAGCGGCGAGCGGGTCAGCGAGGTGATGCCAAGCGCGCGCACGCGGCCGTCCTTCAGGTGCGGCAGCGCCGAGGCCACGTTGTCGAACAGCAGGTGTATCTGGCCGGCAATCATGTCGGGGATCACCAGCGCGGTGCCGCGATACGGAATGTGCACGACGAAAGTACCCGTCATGGACTTGAACAGCTCGCCGGTCAGGTGAACGATGGTGCCGTTGCCGCTGGAGCCGTAGTTGAACCGGCCAGGCTGCGAGCGCAGCAGCGCCACCAGCTCGCGCACATTGGCAGCCTTCACGTTGGGCGCCACCAGCAGCACGTTGGCCGAGTTGGCCACGTGCGCCACCGGGGTGAAGTCGGTCTGCGGGTTGTACGGGATCTTCGGGTTCAGCAGCGGGCCGATCGAGTGCGTGGAACTCGTGGCCATCTGGATCGTGTAGCCGTCGGCCGTGGCCTTGGCCACGACGTCGCTGCCGAGCGCGCCGCCGGCTCCCGGCCGGTTGTCCACCACCACCTGCTGCTTGAGCCGATCGGAAAGCTGCCGCGCCAGCTCGCGCGCCAGGATGTCAGTGGCACCGGCGGGCGGAAACGGCACCACCATGCGGATCGACCGGCTCGGGTAGGCCGACTGCGCCTGGGCGGCTGAGGGACGGGCGCCATTGGTCGCCAGGGCGGCGGCCAGCGGGGCGAGAAGGATGCGTCGGCGCAAACGGCGCGAAGTGCGTCCAATCATGACGAAGTGCCTCAGAGGGGGAGCGAGCGACGGATTCTGCCAGCGGTCATCGCGCCGGCCCGACGGGTCGGGGCACAGCTCTTTTGCGTTTCGTGGCAAGCGGCGCGCGGCGGCTGGCCCACGTTCCTACAGTGCGCCTCGCTAACCCAGCAATCGCCCTCGCTCTCCGACCCGGAGAAGCACGATGAAGGTGAAGGCCCACGCCACCGGCCCTGCGACTCGCCGCGCCGCCCGGGCCGCTGTCGCGCTGCTGAGCTTTGCCCTGCTGTCGGCCGTCACCCCGGGGATGCACATCGACCGACTCGGCAACGCAGCGCCCGTTCTCCTGCTGGATTCGTTCGACGCGGTACCGATGCAGCGGCTGGCCGGTGCCGACAGCCAGCGCGGGCAAGAGCCGGGCGGAGCGAGCCGAGCGGGCTGGACCGAAGGCGAGAAGGAAAAACCCGGCGCAGGGCCGGGCTCGTCTGCAAACGGGGCGGCGGCGCTCAGTCGGCTTCCTGGAACGCCACCTCGCGCGTCTTCTTGATCGCCGGCAGCGCCACGATCACCACCAGTGCCGCGGCCATCAGCAGCAGCGTCAGCGACAGCGGACGCGTGAAGAACACCGTGGGGTCGCCGCGCGACAGCAGCATGGCGCGGCGCAGGTTCTCCTCCATCATGGGGCCGAGGATGAAGCCCAGCAGCAGCGGCGCGGGCTCGCAGCGCAGCTTGTAGAACAGGTAGCCGATCACCGCGAAGATCACCGTCATGTAGACGTCGAAGGTGTTGTTGTTGATCGAGTACACGCCGATGCAGCAAAACACCAGGATCGCCGGATAGAGCAGGCGGTAGGGCACCTTCAGCAACTGGATCCACAACCCGATCAGCGGCAGGTTCAGGATCACCAGCATCAGGTTGCCGATCCACATGCTGGCGATCAGGCCCCAGAACAGCGACGGGTTGCTGGTCATCACCTGCGGGCCGGGCTGGATGTTGTGGATGGTCATCGCGCCGATCATCAGCGCCATCACCGCGTTGGGCGGGATGCCCAGCGTCAGCATCGGGATGAAGCTGGTCTGCGCGCCGGCGTTGTTGGCCGACTCGGGGCCGGCCACGCCGCGGATGTTGCCCTTGCCGAACGGCGGGTCCGCGCTGGCGCCGGCGACCTTCTTCTCCACCGTGTAGGCCGCAAAGGCCGCCAGCAGCGCGCCGCCGCCGGGCAGGATGCCCAGCACCGAACCCAGCAGCGTGCCGCGCGCCACCGCGGGGGCGGCCTGCTTGGCCTCGCTCCAGTTGGGCAGCAGCGAGCCGACCTTGCTGGTGAAGACCTCGCGCTTGTCCTTCTTTTCGAGGTTGGCGATGATCTCCGCGAAGCCGAACACCCCCATCGCCACGGCCACGAAGCCGATGCCGTCGGACAGCTCGGGCACATCGAAGGTGAAGCGCGCCACGCCCGAGTTGACGTCGGTGCCCACCAGACCCAGCAGCAGCCCGAGCACGATCATGGCGATCGCCTTGATCAGGCTGCCGGAGGCCAGCACCACCGCACCGATCAGGCCCAGCACCATCAGCGAGAAGTACTCGGCCGGACCGAACTTGAATGCCAGCTCCGTGAGCGGCGGCGCAAACGCGGCCACCAGCAGGGTGGCAAAGGTGCCGGCAAAGAACGAGCCGATGGCCGCCACGCCGAGCGCAGCGCCGGCGCGGCCGCGCCGCGCCATCTGGTAGCCGTCCAGGCAGGTCACCACCGAGGAGGACTCGCCGGGCAGGTTGACCAGGATCGCGGTGGTCGAGCCGCCGTACTGCGCGCCGTAGTAGATGCCGGCCAGCATGATCAGCGCGCTGGTGGGCTCCAGCGCATAGGTGGTCGGCAGCAGCATCGCCAGGGTGGCAATCGGGCCGATGCCGGGCAGCACGCCGATCAGCGTGCCGATCAGCACGCCGATGAAGGCGTAGAACAGGTTCTGCAGCGACAGCGCGGTGGCAAAGCCCAGCGCGAGATTGGAGAGCAGTTCCACGGCGGCCTCCTCAGTCGCGCATGAAGGCCGGCCACACGGGGAGCGTGAGCCCCAGGCCGTAGATGAACACCGTGAGCACCAGGATCACGAGGCCGGCGGTCAGCACCAGTAGCTGCTTGAAGTTGCGGTCATGGCTGCCCATCCCCGAGATCAGCACCAGCACCACCAGCGCGACGACCAGTCCGGCCGGCCGCAGCAGCAGCGCAAAGGCCACCACCGCGCTCAGAACCCAGCCCAGCGCATCGAAGTGGAACTTCTCCACCCGGTGGTCGGCCTGTTTCTCCCCGCCCAGGGCGGTGAAGGCAATCACCACGCCGAGCGCAGCCAGCAGTCCGCCGAGGATGGTGGGGAAGTACGCCGGGCCCATGCGCTGCGCGGTGCCCATGTCGTACTCGCGCGCCAGCACGACGAAGGCCAGGCCAAAGGCGAAGAACATCACGCCGGACCAGAAGTTCTGTTCGTTCCGTATCTTCATCGCGGCATGGGCCCGGACGGACTGGTGCGTGGATCGGTGGGCTGGCCGCTAGTCGACCTTGGCGCCCGAGAAGCGGACGATCTCGCGATACTTAGCGAGTTCGGACTGGATCAGGGCGGCAAAGCCGGCCGGGGTACTGGGCGCGGGCTCCGCGCCCATGCGGGCAAGCCGCTCGCGTATCTCGGCGCTGGTGAGCGCCGCGCGCATGGCCGCGCTGAGCTGATCGACGATGGGTGCCGGCGTGCCCGCCGGCGCCAGCACGCCGAACCAGGTGCTGATGTCGAAGCCCTTGAGCGATGCGCCGCCGGCCTCGCCCATCGTGGGCAGGTCGGGGAAGCTGGCGGCGCGCGTGCGGGTGGTCACGGCGAAGGCGCGCAGCCTGCCGGCGCGGATCTGCGGGGCGGCGCTGGCCAGGTTGTCGAACATGAAGTCGGTCTGGCCGGCCAGCAGGCCGAGTTGCGCCGGAGCCGCGCCGGCGTAGGGGATGTGGACCGCGAACAAGCCGGCCGTCGATTTGAGCAGTTCGCCGGCCATGTGCCCGGCGCTGCCGTTGCCGCCCGAGGCGTAGTTGAGCCGACCCGGCTGCTTCTTCATGTAGGCCACCAGCTCGCCCAGCGAGTTCACGCCCAGCCGGGTGGCGGTCTCGGGCGTCATCACCAGCACGTTGGGTACGTGCGCGATGAGGCTGACCGGCGCGAAGTCCTTCACCGGGTCGTAGGGCAGCTTCGCGAACAGCCAGGGATTGATCGCGTGCGTGGCCACCGCGCCGATCACCAGCGTGTAGCCGTCGGCCGGTTGCTTGGCCACGTAGTCCACGCCGAGGTTGCCGCCTGCGCCGGGACGGTTCTCCACCACCACGGTGCCGAGGCCGTCCTTCATGCGCTCGGCCAGCGCGCGGGCGGCGCTGTCGAGCGGCCCGCCGGGCGGAAACGGCACGACCAGGCGGATCGGCCGGGCCGGGTAGGCCTGCGCGGACGCGCCGCGCGCGTGCATGCCCAGAGCCGTGGCGGCCAGCAACACAACGGCAGCGCGGCGGTGCATGTCGATGGTCTCCTCCTGGCGGGGTTGTCGTCGGGACCCGGGGGATCCCGCGCTTCTGGGAGCGGTGCCGGATTAAACCGGAAAACGGCGGCGGCTGTCAGCCAATCTCATCCATCCCTGTTGCGCGCTGCCATCGTATGCTGGGGCCGGCGATTGAGTGCGCCGCTGCCAGTGTCCTGCCGTGAGACGGTCGGTCGGTGGCGCCTGACACCGCGCTGACGGGCGCGGAGAACTCTGTCCGGACGCGAGATCTGCCGGGCGCGCCTGCGCACGCCGACGCGCGCAAGCGCTGTACCACGCTCCTTGCTGCCACGGCCGTGGCCGGTCTGCGCACTCGCGACCGGAGCCGACGCCCCCTACAGCGAGACGACCTTGCCCGGATTCAGGATGTTGAGCGGGTCGTAGGCGCGCTTGATGCGTCGCATCAGGTCGACCGCGTCCTCGCCGTGCTCCTCGACCAGGAAGCCCATCTTGTGCAGGCCGACGCCGTGCTCGCCCGTGCAGGTGCCGTCCATGGCGAGCGCGCGCTGCACGATGCGCTGGTTCAGGCGCTCGGCCTCGGCCAGCTCGCGCGCATCGCCGGGCATGGCCAGGATGGCGCAATGGAAGTTGCCGTCGCCGACGTGGCCCAGGATCGGCGCCGGCAGGAAGCTCGCGGCCACGTCGCGCACGGTCTCGTCGATGCACTCGGCCAGCCGCGAGATGGGCACGCATACGTCGGTGGTGCAACTGCGGCAGCCGGGCTTCAACTGCAGGCAGGCAAAGTAGGCGTTGTGCCGCGCCGTCCACAGGCGCGTGCGCTCCTCGGGCGTACTGGCCCACTGGAAGTCCTGGCCACCGTGCTCGCGCGCGATCTGCTGCACCGCTTCGGCCTGCTCGCGCACGCCGCTGGAGGAGCCGTGGAACTCGAACAGCAGCATCGGCAGCTCGGGCAGCGCGAGCTTGCTGTAGCGGTTGACTGCCTGAACGGTCAGCGCATCGAGCAGTTCGCAGCGGGCGATCGGGATGCCCATCTGGATGGTGGCGATGGTGGTGTCCACCGCGGCCTGCACGGTGGCAAACGAGCACACCGCGGCCGAGATGGCCTCGGGCAGCGGATACACGCGCAGCGTCACCTCGGTGATCACGCCGAGCGTGCCCTCGCTGCCGACGAACAGGCGCGTCAGGTCGTAGCCGGCGCTGGACTTGCGTGCCCGCCGCGCCGTGCGGATGACCTTGCCCTCGGCCGTCACCACGGTCAGCCCGAGCACGTTCTCGCGCATCGTGCCGTATCGCACGGCGTTGGTCCCGCTGGCGCGCGTGGCGGTCATGCCGCCGAGGCTGGCGTCCGCACCCGGGTCGATGGGAAAGAACAGCCCGGTCGAGCGGATTTCATCGTTGAGCTGCTTGCGCGTGACGCCGGCCTCCACGGTGACCGTGAGGTCCTCGGCGTTGACTGCCAGCACGCGGTTCATGCGCGACAGGTCCAGGCTCACACCGCCCTGCACCGCCAGCAGATGGCCTTCGATCGACGAGCCCGCGCCGTACGGAATCACCGGGACGCGGTGCTCGGCGCACAGGCCGACGAGGTCGGCCACGTCGGCCGTCGTCGCGGCGAACACCACCGCGTCGGGCGGCACCGGTGCGTACGGCGATTCGTCACGACCATGGTGCTCGCGCACCGCCTCGGCCAGCGACAGTTGCGCGCCGAAGCGCCGCGCCAGCCGTTCGACGAACTCGGCGGACAGGGGTTTGCGCAGGGATGAGGCGACGACAGGCGCGTTCATAATGGGCCTTTCCGCGAATCCGATAGCGGGCCGGTTCGTTTCCGGATCGTCGTCAGTTTAGGACAAGGTTCAAGCAAGCCATGGGCAATCGCCTTTCTCAGATCAGCACGCGCACCGGCGACGACGGCAGCACCGGCCTGGGTGACGGCACGCGAACGCGCAAGGACGCGCTGCGGGTGCAGGCGATGGGCGACGTCGACGAGCTCAACTCGCACCTCGGCCTGCTGCTGACCGAGACCCTGCCCGACGAAGTGCAGCGCGACCTCGTGGACATCCAGCACGACCTGTTCGACCTCGGCGGCGAGTTGTGCATTCCCGGCTACACGATGCTCAAGGACGTGCAGGTGGCGCGCCTGGACGCGCGGCTGGCGCACTACAACGCAGCGCTGCCGCGGCTGGCGGAGTTCATCCTGCCCGGCGGCAGCCGGGCGGCCGCGCAGGCGCATGTGTGCCGCACCGTGTGCCGGCGCGCCGAGCGCAGCATCGTCGAACTCGGCGCGCACGAGACGCTGAACGCGGCGCCGCGCCAGTACGTCAACCGCCTGAGCGATCTCATGTTCGTGCTGGCGCGCGTGCTCAATCGCGCCGCCGGCGGCAGCGACGTGCTGTGGCAGCAGCGCAAGAACCAGGACGCGGCGGGCTGATCCCGCATCGCTGGTCCTTCGTAAGGCCGACGCGCGATGCCGTTGTGGACCTATCGCTGGCAGCCGCTGGTCGATGGCGAGCGCCACGAGCTGCGCCTGGAGTGCTCGTACGGCCTCTGGCGCGCGGTGCTGCGGGTCGACGGGGTGGATGTCGCCGAGGACCGGGTCGCCTTCAAGGACGAGCCGGCCCGGTTGCTGACGCTGCGCCGGCCGACCGCCGCCGGCGAGTTGCTGTTCGAGCTGGGTCCGCGCACCTGGTTTGCCTTCGGCCTGCGCGTGAGCCGCGCCGGGCAGGTGCTGGAGCAGACGCACCCGCAGCCCTTTGCCTATCTTCCGACGCTGCAGCGCATGACCTCTGCCGACCCCGCCGCCGACACCGACAAGCTCAAGCGCAACGCGCCGGCCATCCTCACCGACATCGCCCTGGGCGTGCTGTTTTTCGTTGCCGCGAAGCTGACCGACCTGCGCAGCGCCGCGCTGATCGCCGCCGGCGCCGGGATCGCGCTCTACGGGGTGCAATGGGTGCTCGACCGCGTGCTGGCGCGCAAGGTGGACCTGCTGGGCGGGCTGGCTCTGTTCGGCATCGTCATGCTGCTGATCTCGGCTGGCTTTTCCTGGCTGTTCGACTCCGAGCTGGCGGTGCAGTTGAAATCGACCTGCCTGGGCCTGCTGGTCGCGGCGTTCTTCGCCGTCGACGGCTGGCGCGGCGGCACCTACCTGGGCCAGCGGCTGTCGCTCTACCTGGCCTACAACGACATCGATCCGCAGCGGCTTGCCTGGAGTTTTGCCGGGGTGGGCCTGGTGATGGCGCTGCTCAACGCCCTGGTGGCGCTCAGCTTCAGCAAGGATGTCTGGCTCTGGTACACGCTGTGGGGCGATCTCGTGATCGCCATGGGACTGGGCCTTTGGGCCATCAACCGCGCCCGCGGCAGCGTGCGCGCAGCCGCCTGAGCCGGCGCGTTGCAGCCAACCTCAGCGCGGCGCCGACGACGGGGGCGCCGCCCGGGCCGCTGGTCCCGGCAGCCGCAGCAGTCCGAGCGACAGGGCGGTGCCGAGCAGGATGACGGCGGCGCCGGCCAGCATCTGCAGCGTCACCGGCTCATGCAGGAGCGCCCAGCCCCAGAAGGTGGCAAAGGCCGGGATCAGAAAGGCCACGGACGAGGCGCGCACCGCGCCGACCCGCGCGATGAGCCGGAAATACAGCAGGTAAGCCAACGCCGTGCAGCCGATGCCGAGCATCAGCGCCGAGCCCCAGGCCAGTCCGCCCGGCAGCACCGCCGGCCAGCTCAGCCACGCCAGCGGCGCCAGCACCAGGGTGGCGGCGACCTGGCTGCCTGCGGCCATCGGCAGCGGCGCAAGGTCCTCGCCGAGCCGGCGCGAGTAGTGGGCGGCGGCGCCATAGCAGGCCGTGGCCAGCAGCGCGGCCGCGACCGCCAGCGTCATGGCCCACTGCGGGCCGCCTGGCGCCAGGCCGGTCTTGCCCCAGACCAGCACCACCACGCCCAGCAGTCCGAGCGCAAGCCCGACCGCCGCGCCGCGGCCGACGTGCTGGCCCAGCACGACCGCGCCGATCAGCGCGGTCCACAGCGGCGCGGTGGCGCCGAGGATGGCGGCGAAGCCGGCCGTCACCGTCAAGGTCGCGTAGGCCAGCAGCACGAAGGGCAGCGCCGTGTTGAGCGCGCCGAGCAGCAGCAGGCGCGCGGCCGGCGGGCGCAAGTGCCCGAGCTGCCGGCGCCACGCCAGCAGGGCCAGCAGCAGTGCGGCGGCGATGGCCACCCGCACGGTCACCAGCGGTACCGGCCCGAACTCGGGCACCGCCACGCGCATGAAGAGGAAGCTCGCGCCCCACAAGGCCGCGAGCAGGACCAGATCGGTCAGGTGCGCCAGGCTCATCGGACGACCTTTGCGCTGCGCCCGCGAGGATTGCCGTACCTGCGCGTGCCGCCGACCGTCACCTCATCCTTGGCGTCACGCGCGCGAGGATTCGCCGGCGGTACATCGTCCCGCCACCACGCCTTCGGCCTCTGCGCTGCGCGCGCGAGGATTCGCTGGTGCGGCGGCGCGGCGGGAGCATGGCCGGGCGGGTCGGCAGGCCGTCCGTCGCGGCCTGTCGCCCCGCCGGGGGACGGGCGGCCCGTGGTCACTTGGCGCTGCAATTGGCGGCCCGCATGCGCCGCTCGCGCACGCCCGCCGCCAGACGCTCGAGCAGCTTCACGCTGTCGTCCCAGCCCAGGCAGGGGTCGGTGATCGACTGGCCGTAGGTCAGCGTCTCCGGCCCCTTGCCGGGCGCAAGGTCCTGCCGCCCGGCGTTCAGGTGGCTCTCGATCATCACGCCGACGATCCGCGCTTCGCCGGCCTGCAGCTGCTGCGCAATGCTGTCGGCCACCGCGAGCTGGTTCTCATGCTTCTTCTGGCTGTTGGCGTGCGAGGCGTCGATCATCAGCCGCTGCGCCAGGCCGTTGCGCGCCAGCTCCTGGCAGGCGGCCTCCACGCTGGCGGCATCGAAGTTGGGCGTCTTGCCGCCGCGCAGGATGATGTGGCAATCCTCGTTGCCCCTGGTGGAGACGATCGCCGAGTGGCCGCCCTTGGTCACCGACAGGAAGTGGTGCGGCTGCTGGGCCGCGCGGATTGCTTCGGCGGCGATGCGCACATTGCCGTCGGTGCCGTTCTTGAAGCCCACCGGGCAGGACAGGCCGCTGGCCAGCTCGCGGTGTACCTGGCTCTCGGTGGTGCGCGCGCCGATGGCGCCCCAGGCCACCAGATCGGCGAGGTACTGCGGCGTGATCATGTCGAGGTACTCGCAGCCGGCCGGCAGCTCGCGCTCGTTGATCTGCATGAGCAGCTCGCGGGCGATGCGCAGGCCGTGGTTGATGCGGAAGCTGCCGTCCAGATCGGGGTCGTTGATGAGCCCCTTCCAGCCCACCGTGGTGCGCGGTTTCTCGAAGTACACGCGCATGATGATCTCCAGGTCCGCGGCCAGCCGGCGCCGTTCAGCGGCCAGGCGTCCGGCGTACTCCAGCGCCGCCTTCGGGTCGTGGATCGAGCAGGGGCCCATGATGACCAGCAGCCGGTCGTCCATGCCGTGCAGGATGCGGTGCGCTGCGGCGCGGCCCGCATGCACCGCCTGCGAGGCTGCGTCGCCGCAGGGAAACTCGCGGATCAGGTGCGCCGGCGGCGCCAGCTCCTTGATTTCGCGGATTCGCAGGTCGTCGGTCATGTAGCGCATCGGGCTGCTCCCGTCTTTCGGGCCGTCCATGGGGTCGTTCTCCCTCGTGTTGCGTCGTGCCGGCTGCCCTGGCGAAAAAAAACCGCCAGGGGTTGAGCCTGGCGGTTGGTGTCGATTCGAACTTGCTTACGCGCGCCGGTCGACTCTCTCCGCCAGGGGGCGGAAAAAGTAAAAGAAGAAAAAGTAGAAGCGCGCGAAGAGTTTCATGTGGGGCAGCGCCGGCCGCAGCGGCCGTGCTGCGGCGCAGAGTAACCGACCATATGGGCTGCCGGCAAGCCGGGCCAGCTTGGACCACGACAAGGGCGGCGGCCTTGCAGCCGCCACGACGGCGCCGGGGCGGCTAGAAGCGCAACCGCAGTCCGACATTGGCGGCATGCGCGGAGCCGCTGCCGTAGAACTCCTCGGCCTCGCCGCCCGCATCGGACAGCCGCCAGCCGCCGTAGACCGACAGGTTGGGCGCCAGCCGGTACCGGACGCTCAGGCCCAGTTCCAGTGCGCGGCCGCGCGCAGTCATCAGACCGTCGGCGTCCAGGCCCAGCTGCCAGCGCTGCGCGATGCGCGCCTCGCCCGCCATGTGCAGCAGCGGCAGGGCGCCGAAGCGGGCGGCGGAGTCGGCGCGCGGGGCCAGCCCGCCGATCCGGTTGGGATGCGCGCTCAGTCCCACCCGCCAGGCCCAGTTGTCCTGGCTCAGCACGGTGTAGCGGTAGGTGGCGCGTGCCGGATCGTTGGCGAGGCTCGCGGCGGCCAGCTTGTGCAGGGCCGGCCGGGCAGCCAGACGCAATTGCTGGCGCTCGTCGATATCGATCAGGGTTTCGAGCCGCCAGTCGCGCGCCGCCCGCAGCGAAGGCAGCTCCAGCGGCCCGACCAGCCCGTAGCCGGCCGGCTGCGCCCAGACGGCGGCGGGCAGCGGAGCCGCCAGGCAGACGAGCACGCACAGGGTGAGCAGCTTCATGGCGGGCCTCGTCGATACGCCAGGGAGGGAGGGTCGATACGGTGTAGCACGACCGCTTCTCGCCATATTGCAGCGCAGGCCCGCGCGCTGCCAAGCAACCCGCTCGTGAATCGTCCGCACGAGCCGCGCGGTTGGTGCCGCAGTCGTACCGGCGCAACGCCGGCCGCCGCGCTACAGCGCGCTGCCGTAGAAATAGACCGTCAGGTGGAAAAACACCGGTGCGGCAAAGGACACCGCGTCGAGCCGGCCGAGCGCGCCGCGCGCCAGGGGCACGCCACCTTCCATCCACTGGTCTCGCGCGCCCAGGCTGGCCTTGACCGAAGCCAACACCAGGGTTCCCATGAAGCCGGCGGTCACGATGGCGCCGGCCAGCAGCGCAGCCTGCCACCAGCCGAACGGCGTCATCCACCACATCAGCGTGCCGCAGGCGGTAGCGGCCACGCCCCCGAGCAGTGCGCCTTCGCGGCTCTTGGCGGGGTTGGACCGCAGCGGCGTGCGGCCGAAGGAGGCGCTGGCGGCTACCGCCAGCAGCTCCGACGACTGCACCACCAGCAGGAACCACAGCAGCAGCAGCGCGCCGCGGCCTTCGTGACCGGCGATCTCGATGCTCGCGATGGCCGGCGCATGGCTGACGCAGTAGACGCTGATCATCAGGCCCCACTGCACCTTGGCCACGCGCTCCAGGTAGCGTTCGTTGTCCTGCCGCAGCGCCATGACCACCGGCAGCAGCAGGAACACGTAGACCGGAATGAACACGGCGTACCAGCCGTACCAGCCCCCTGCGACCAGGATGTACTGCACCGGGATCACCAGATAGAAGGCGATGACCAGCGCCCAGTGGTCGGACGAGCGGATCGGCGTCAGCGCCACGAACTCGCGCAGCGCAAAGAACGACGCCAGCGCGAACACCACCGTCAAGGCCTCGCCGCCGAGGGCAAAGCCGAGCGCGAACACGCCGACGATCGCCCACGAGCCGCGGATGCGCTGGTTCAACTGGTGGATCCACGCCAGTTTGACCGTGTCGCTGGTGCGCGACTCCAGCCAAGCGCCCAGTGCCGTGGCGGTGGCAAACAGCAGCACCACGCCGGTCAGGACCGCGAAGAAGGTCTCGTGCAGCGACAGTTGCATGGCTCAGCGACGGTCCTCGGCCAGTTCGATCACGGCGGCGCGCGCGCGGCTCAGGAACGCTTCTTTCGACTCGCCCGCCAAGCGCGCCAGCGGCGCACCGAAGCGGATGGTGCAGATGATGGGCACCGGCAGCAGGGCGCCCTTGGGCATCGAGCGGTGCAGGTTGTCCAGGTAGACCGGAATCAGCTCCACCTGCGGGAACTCCTGCGCAAGGAAGAACAGCCCCGCCTTGAACGGCCCGGGCAGCGGTTGCGGATTGCGGGTTCCCTCGGGAAACAGGATCAGCGAGTAGCCGTGGTGCAGGGCGGCGCGCAGCGGGTCGAGCGGGTCGGCGGCCGGATCGTCGCGCGCCCGGTCGATCATCACCACATGCAGTTCTTCCTCGGCAATGCGCTGGCGGATGCCGCCCTTGCCCCAGTAGTCGCGCGCCGCCACCGGGCGCGTGTTGGCACGCAGACTGCCGGGCAGCGCGGCCCACAGCACCAGCGTGTCCATGTGCGAGCTGTGGTTGGCGAAGTAGATGCGCTGGTTGGCCGACGGCGCGCTGCCCAGCCAGCGCGGATAGGCACCCACCAGCAGGCGTGCCAGCAACACCAGCGGCGGCAGAAGCTTGATCGGCAAGGCAGATCCATCGGGCCGTGCCCGCCTGTGCTGCGGGCCGCACCCTGGGTTGGCGGCGGGCGGATTATGCCGGTGCGGTGTAGATCGACGGCGAGGCGGTCGGGCACGACCCGGCCGCACAACGGGGCGCGGGGGCGCGCCTGCGCGGAACCAGGCTGCGGGTCGGTCTGGCGCGACCGACCCGACGGGCTCCCCAGGGTCGCTCGCTACACTGGCGGACGCCATGTCCGGTTCCCCTGCCGCTGCGAGCCCCGCGAGCGCCGTCTTCGATCGGCGCTTCAAGCCCAGCGTGATCGCGCGCCTGCTCGGCGAGTACGTGATCGGCCAGGAGGAGGCCAAGCGCACGCTGGCGGTGGCGGTGTACGCGCACTACCGCAAGCTCGCGCTCACCGATGCCGAGATCATCAAGAGCAACGTGCTGCTGATCGGTCCGACGGGCACCGGCAAGACGCTGATGTGCGCCACGCTGGCGCGCGTGCTCGGCGTGCCCTTCGTCACGGCCGACGCGACGACTCTGGCCCAGACCCGCTACGTGGCCGACGAGATCGAGGCGGTGCTCGATCGCCTGGTGGATAACGCCGGCGGCGACGCACGACGCGCGCAGCACGGCATCGTGTTCATCGACGAGGTCGACAAGCTGAAGCTTGCCCATGCCGAGCGCGGCGGCGCCTCGGCCGAGAGCGTGCAGCACGCGCTGCTGAAGATCATGGAAGGCGCGCCCGTCAGACTGCGCGGCGGCGCGCAGCTCGACACATCGCGCGTTCTGTTCATCTGCGGCGGCACTTTCGTAGGGCTGGCGGAAATCATCGCCTCGCAGCACAGCTTCGGTGTGGTCTCCACCACCGGCGCCGACAGCCGCAAGATCATGGAGCGGCTCAACTCGCACGTGAAGCCGACCGACCTCGTCAGCTACGGCCTGATCCCGGAGTTCGTCGGCCGCCTGACGGTGGTGGCGCGCTTCGGCAACCTCGGCCGCGACGAGCTGGTGCGGATCATGACCGAGCCGCGGCAGAGCATCTACGGCCAGTTTCGCGCCATTTTCGCGGGCGAGGGAGTCGAGCTGGCGGTGGCACCGCGCGTCTTTGCCGAAATAGCCGACCTGGCGATCGAGTACAAGACCGGCGCGCGCAGCCTGCGCGGGCTGTTCGAGGAGATGGTCGGGCCGGTGCTGTTTGCCATCCCCGACCGGCCGGATGTCAAGCGGGTGGAGTTCGACTCGCTCTACGACGAGCCCCGGCTCGTGGCCGGTGCCGGCGGCGCGTAGTCGGCGGTCAGCCGCAGGGCCATCTCGTTGCGCTTGCAGTCGAAGCCCAGGCGCTGGTACAGCGGCTGACCCATGTCCGTAGCCGCGAGCATTACGTGCACCAGGCCGCGGGCGCGGCATTCGTCGAGCACGGCCTGCGTCAGCGCGCGGGCCAGCCCCCGGCGCCGCCACGCCTCCAGCGTGAACACGTTGGTGATCCGTGCCACCGTGTGGACCGGACCGGTGTCGCTGCGGGGACCCCAGTCGAGCAGCGTGGCGCCCGCGCCGGCGATCAGCTCATCGCCGACCCGCGCGAGGGCGCCGATGTACTCATCGCGTTGGAGCTTGGCCTGCAGCCAGCGGGTGTAGTGACCGATGGCCGCGTCGGCCTCCGGCTGGCTGTGGTAGCGGGCCGCGGCAATGGCGGGCGCGTCGGCAACCCCGGCCGCACAGATTCGCCACGGCACCGCCTGCATCAGCCGCCGGTACCGCCGACCGTCAGGCCCTCGATGCGCAGGGTTGGCTGCCCGACGCACACCGGCACGCTCTGGCCGTCCTTGCCGCAGGTGCCGATGCCCGCGTCGAGCGCCATGTCGTTGCCGATCATGCTGACGCGGGTCAGCGCGTCAGGACCGTTGCCGATCAGCGTGGCGCCCTTGATGGGTGCGGTGATGCGGCCGTCCTCGATGAGGTAGGCCTCGGCCATGCTGAACACGAACTTGCCGTTGGTGATGTCGACCTGGCCGCCGCCGAAATTGCTGGCGTAGATGCCCTTCTTGACCGAGCGCACGATCTCCTGCGGGTCGTGCGCGCCGCCCACCATGTAGGTGTTGGTCATGCGCGGCAGCGGCAAGGCGGCGAACGACTCGCGCCGGCCGTTGCCGGTGACCGGCACCTTCATCAAGCGCGCATTCAGCGAGTCCTGCAGGTAGCCCTTGAGCACGCCGTCTTCGATGAGCACGGTGCGCGCGGTGGCATTGCCCTCGTCGTCGACGTTCAGCGAGCCGCGGCGGTCTGGCAGGGTGCCGTCATCGACCACGGTCACTCCCCTGGCGGCGACTCGCTGGCCCACCTTGCCGGAAAAGGCACTCGAGCCCTTGCGGTTGAAGTCGCCTTCCAGCCCGTGGCCCACGGCCTCGTGCAGCAGGATGCCGGGCCAGCCGGGGCCCAGCACCACCGTCATCACGCCGGCCGGCGCCGGCCGCGCGGCCAGGTTGGCCAGCGCCGTGTCGACCGCCTTGCCGGCGTACTCGCGCAGCAGCGCCTCGTCGAAGTACGACAGCGGCAGGCGTCCGCCGCCGCCCCAGAAGCCCTGCTCGCGGCGCCCGCCTTCCTCCACGATCACGGTGAGCGACAGCCGCACCAGCGGGCGCACGTCGGCGGCCAGCTCGTCGGCAAAGCTGCGGCCCTTGCGCTCGCTGCGCGCCACCAGCATCACGTCGTATTCGGCGCCGACGCTGGCCATGACCTGCTTGACGCGCGGGTCGCGCGCGCGCGCCAGTTGCTCGATGCGCTCGAGCAGAGCGATCTTCTGCGCGGCCTCCAGCGAGCTCACCGGGTCGACCGCCGGATACAGCGCGCGCGCGCCGCGCTGCGACAGCGCGGTGCCTACCCGCGCCCTGCCGCCGCCGGCCGCGGCAATCGAGCGCACCGCGCGCGCCGCCTCGAGCAGCGCCGCCTCGGAAATGTCGTCGGAGTAGGAAAACGCGGTCTTGTCGCCCGCCACCGCGCGCACGCCCACGCCCTGCTCGATATCGAAACTGCCGCTCTTGACGATGCCTTCCTCGAGCGAGAACGACTCGCTGCGCGTGTACTGGAAGTACAGGTCGGCGAAGTCGGCCTTGTGCTCGAAGATCGTGCCCAGCGCACGCTGCAGCTTGGCCTCGTCCAGGCCGTAGGGTTCCAGCAGCAGGCGGCGCGCCGTGGCCAGGCGGTCGATGGCGGGGTCGTCGAGGTTCATGAGGACGCAGTCGAAGAGAGAGGCGACGGCAGACGGCTGTCGGGGGTCGGGAGTCGGGGGTCGGGAGTCGGGGGGGGCGGGAGTCGGGAGTCGGAGTGAGCAATTGCGCCGAGACCGCGCCCGGTTGCTGCCCAGATCCCGAATCCTAGCCAAGCACCCGGTGCTGCAGCGCGGGCAGGCTCTGGCGCACCGAGTGGATGAGTTGGGGGTCGAGCTCGCCGATCACAACACCGGGACCGCTGTCCTGCTGCGCGACCACGCCGCCCCAGGGGTCGATCAGTGCGCTGTGGCCGAAGGTGCTGCGGCCGTTGTCATGCCGGCCGCCCTGCGCGGGGGCCAGGACGTAGCACAGGTTCTCGATCGCGCGGGCCTTCAGCAGGGTGAGCCAGTGAGCCTGGCCGGTGGTCGCGGTGAAGGCTGCCGGCACCAGGATCAGGTCCGGCTGCCCCATGGCACGGTACAGCTCCGGAAAGCGCAGGTCGTAGCAGACGGACAGGCCGACCCGATAGAGGCGGCCATCGTGCGCCGGCAGGTTGAAGGTGACGACCTCGCTGCCGGGGGCGATGGTGCGCGCCTCGTCGTAGGACTCCTCGCCGCGGGAAAAGGCAAATAGGTGAATCTTGTCGTAGCGCGCCACCCGATGACCCTGAGGGTCGTACACCAGCACGCTGTTGCGCACCCGCTCGCCGGCCGGGTCGGCCAGCGGGGCGGTTCCTCCCACCAACCAGATGCCGTGCGTGCGTGCCTGGGCAGCGAGGAACTGCTGCACCGGACCGTCGCCATCGGGCTCGCGCACGGCCAGCTTGTCGGTCTCCTGCAGGCCCATCAGGCAGAAGTACTCGGGCAGCGCGACCAGCTCGGCCCCCTGGGCGGCCGCCGCGGCGATCAGTGCGCGCGCATCGCGCAGGTTGTCCTGCACGGCGGGCCTGGACACCATCTGGATGGCAGCGACGCGGACGGTCATGGCGGGGTCGGTACGGCTTGAAGGGACTAGGGCGGTGTGACCACCGGGGCCTCGGTGCGCTCGCGCCGCTTGACCTGCGGGTCGCTCCAACTGCCGGTGATGTCGTACTCGAACGAGAACGCCTTGGACAGCGGATCGCGCAGCAGGAGCTGCGCCAGGAAAGTGCCCAGGCCGACCACCGGATTGGCGAGCAGAGCATACGCGAGCGAGGCGGAGCCGGCGTTGATCTCGGGGAGCACCAGCACGTGCAGGTTCTGCGTCTCTTTGCGCAGGTCGGCGCTGCCCTCGATCAGCACGTTGGCCGACACGCCGCGCATGCGAAAGTCGCGCGTGTCGAGCACGCCGTTGGTGAGCGTGGCCGACGCGCCGATGCTGTCGAAGGCGAAGCCCTCCGAAAACACGTCGCGGAAGTCGAGCGTGATCCGGCGCGGCAGCGACTGCAGCGACAGCACGCCGAGCAGGCGGCCGGCGCCGGCGTCGGCCTTGAGGAACTGCCCCTTGGTGGCGTTGAGCTTCAGTTGCCCGCTCAGGGTGGCGTAGTCGAGGGCGAAGGGTGAGCCGCGCCAGGTGACCTCGCCTTCGAGCCGGCCGGCGCCGCCGCGCACGGCCTCGGGGATGCCCAGCCGGGCCAGCAGCGCGCCGGCGTTGCCGACGTCGAGCGTGAGGTTCAGCGTCATGCGCCGCGCCGAGCTGGCTGCCGCCCCCGGCTCACGGCCCCACTGGCCCGCGGCGCTCATCTTCGCGTCGGGATTGGTCAACTCCAGCTTTTGCAACTGCCAGGCGGCATTGGCGCCGCGCCCGACGTTGTTTGCCACCAGCTCCAGCCGGCCGAGCGCCTTGCCGCCGAGCTCGAAGCGCTCGGCCGTCACGTCGAAGCCCGGCACCTCGGTCACCGGGGCATCGAGCAGTTCGGCCACGGAGTCGCGCTGGGTGTCGGCAATGGTCAGGCGCGCCAGCCGAGCGGTGATGCGGTTGCCCGCCGCGCTGGCGCCCGGTCGCCAGGTGAGTGCGCCACTGGCATGGTCGGAGTCGACGTTGGCCTGCCACAGGCCGTCGCCGCCGCGGGTGGCGCCCAGCACGACGTTGGCGAACGGCTTGCCGGCGACGGTGAGCTGGCGCACGCGGGCGTTGACGAAGTCGGGTATGCCGCCGCCGCCGGCCTGGCCCGCGCCGCTGCGGCTGCCTGCCGGCGCATCGGCCAGGCCCTCGAAATAGGGCATCCACCGGTCGACATCGAGCCGCGGCAGGTTGACCGTGGCCAGCACGCCGCCGGTCGGCAGCGCGGGGCGCTCGCCGGCCGTGCCGACGGCGATGACGCCACGCTCCACGCGCAGCTCGCCGCCGCTGCGCAGGCGCTCGAACTGCAGCGCCAGCGCCGTGCCGGCGCCGACCCGCAGCACGTCGCGCTCGCCCGCGCCCTCGGTGGGCGCGATCTCGACCCGCAACGGCAGCGGATCGGCGGCGACCTTGCCGAGCGGCGCCGGCGCATCGATCTGCCAGCCGGACAGGTCGGACTCGACGCGCAGGGCGGTGCGCCGGTCGCGCACCGTGATGACGGCGTTGTAGCGCGTGCTGCCCTGGGCGCGGTCGAGCAGCCGCTGCAGCAGCGCCAGGTCGAACAGGCGGCGTGCGCCGGCCGGCGTGGCGGTGCCGGCGGCGCTGACGACGATCGCGCCGTCGGGCGCCGTACCGCCTTCGACCCTCACGCTGCCGCCGACCGCGCTGGCGGTGACGCCGGCGATCCGCAGGCTGCGTTCGGTGAACTCCACGCGGCCGCTGGCGCGCGCCAGCGGCGGGATGTCCTCGCGCAGCACCAGGTCGTTGTTCTGCAGCGTGACGGCGCCGCTGACGAGCGTGTCGCGCGCGTGCACCAGCGGGATGTCCAGCTTCAGCTCGAGCCGCGCATTGCCGGTGGCCTGAGTGCTGCTGAAGAAGTTGGCGAGCCGTGCGTGCAGCGGCGTGGCGGTCACGTAGCGCACCATGGCGGCTGCCGGCCCGCTTGCCGTGCCATCGACCAGCAGATGCATGTCCTTGCTGAACAGGTCGGGAATGCGGGCCGTGGCGCGCACGATGCGCGCATCGAACACGCTGCCGCGGGCGGTGACTTCCAGTTTGCGCCGGTCGATCAGCAGCTCGCCGTCGATGTCGTCGATGCGCGGCCAGGGCGCGCGGGCGCTGCCGTCGGCGGTGGGCAGCGCCGCGCTCTGGTAGTCCAGCACCGCGTCGCGCAGATTGAAGGCGATGCGAAAGTCGCCGCTGGCCGGCGCACTGAAGGGAAACTCGCGCAGTGCACCGCGCAGGCGCACGCTGCCATCGCTCGCCTGGCCGCCGACCAGCGCGTGCTTGAGCCACAGGCGCGTTTGCGGCCCTGCGACCAGCGGCACGTAGCGCGCGGCGGCAGCCACGTCGAGCCGCGGCAGCCGCAGGCTGAGGTCGATGCTGCCGGGCCCCTGCCCGTCGGCATCCGCCTGCCACTGCCCGCCTCCGGTCAGCTCCAGGTCGGCATTGACCAGGCTCAGGTTGTCCAACTGCACGCGCAGCGACGGCAGCGTGGTCCAGCGCACCTGGCCGAGCAGCTGGCGCGCGGCCAGCGGTGCTTCGAACAGGCCGGGCAACTCGATCCTGGCGTCGCGCGTGGCCAACTGCGCGCTGCCGCCCGCCTCGGTCAGTTCTACCTGGCCGCTCAGATTCTCGAAGCCGGGCAACCCCGGGCGGGCCCGCCCATCGGCCGCGGCGGCTGCCGGCTGCGGTGCAGCCGCCAGCGCCTCGAAGCGAGCGCGTGCCGAGAAGCGCCGGGGCCGGGCCGGGTCGCCTTCAACGCTGAGGCTCACGCCGGTGAGCGTGCCGCGCGCCGCATAGCGTGCGACCATCTGATGCACCTGCGCCGCCAGCGGCACGTGCAGCGCCAACTCGGACAGCGACTCCAGGGTCAGCCGGCTCGCCTCGAACTCGATGCGCGCCTCGCTGTCCGGCTGCGGTCGGGTCCAGCGCAGCTTCAGGTCGGTGGACGGCACTGCGAGGCTGGCCGGCTCGCCGGCGGCCGGCTGCAGTTGCAGCCCGCTGAGCGCCACCTCGTGACCGCCGCGCCGCGCGTTGCCCCAGTGGCGCTGCGTGATGCGACCCTGCACGCTGGCCAGCCGCAGCGGCTGCAACTGCTCGCCGAGTTGCGCATCGACATCGGTCAGCGCCAGATCGGCCGTCAGCTCCTCCAGTTGCGCGCGCTCGATGCGCGCCCACAGCCGCGCTGCTCCCTGCGCCTGCGTGAGCCGCAGCGGCGGCGGCAGCAGGTCGGCCAGCGCTTCGAGTGCCGCCATGTCGGCGAAGTCGATCTGCGCGTACAGCCGCCCGCTCCACTCGGCCAGGTTGCTGGCGCGCTCGAACAGGCCCTGCTCGAAGTCGCCGCGCACATCGATCGGCCCGGCCAGGCTGGCCGGCGGCCGCGCCTGCAGTGCGAACTGATGGCGTGCCAGCGTGTGGCGATAGCCGAACTGCAGCTCGGTCAACTGCACTTCCTGCGGCATGGCGCCGCGGCGATCGACGTAGCGCACGGTCGCATCGCGGATGCGGATGGTCTTCTGGTCGAGCAGCCACTCCAGCGCGGCGTCGTCGTTCGGCGCGCCGGGCCGCGGTTCGAGGACGAAGCCGGCCACCGCGAAGCGCTGCGCCGCCAGCCGCTCGACCTGCAGTTCGGGCGCCACCAGGGACAGCGAGGCAAAGCTCAGCGTCCGCCGCGGCAGGCTGCTCCAGCTCGGCACGGCCTCCACCAGCGGCAGGGTCAGCGTGACTTCGCCCTGCGCATTGCGCAACTGCACGTTGGACAGGCGCAGTTGCGGATGGAAACCGCGCCAGCCGGCATCGATCCGCTCGATGCTGACCGAGCGGGCGAGCAGGCGGCTGGCCTCGCGCTCCAGCCAGGGGCGCAGCTCGTCGACCCGCGGCAGCAGCACATGGCGGGTGGCCAGGAACACGGCCGCGAAGGCGAAGTACGCCACCAGCAGCGCGAGCAGTGTCCAGCGCAGCGTCCGCCGCAGGGCTGCCACGCAACCGGTGCCGAAGCGGCGCGCCAGTGAGCGCTCGGCGCGCGCAACCGTGTGTTGCAGCCGTTGCTCGACTTGCTGCACCGCCTCGCCCACGGCTTCCTCGACGCGCGCCAGCGGGCCGGCAGGAGGCGGCGGCGGAGCGGGCGGGGTTTGCAGGTCGTTCAAGCGGATTTCGGAGCGCGGTGGGACGGATTGGATGCGGGCCGCGCGCGCCCCGGTGCCGCTGGGTAATGGCGCTGTCCGGCGGCAGACGCCGGCCGGACAGCCGCAGGGGTCCGACGCGCGCGGCGCAGAGCGCCGCCAATCGCGGATCAGCCTAACATAGGGGTTCGTTCGAGCGGTCCGGTGCGCACCAGCCCGCGGCCAGCGGCGACCTTGAAGAACCCCGGGCGGCCCGGCAACGCCCTTGCCCTATCCAACGCGGCACGGTCCGCATGGCTGACTCCACTTTTCCTTCGCCGCCGGCCACCGAAGCGGTCGAATCTCTGCAGGCCTGGGCGCCGCGCGTGCTGGCGGCCAGCGCCTACGCAAAGCGCATGGCGCAGGCCGCCGGCCACGGCGCGCAGGCGGCGGCCTGGCTCGTGGCGCAGGCCGCGCAGCCCTGGGACGCGGTGCGTCTGGTTCATGAGTTCGACGTCGAGCTGGGTGCTGCCGGTGGCGAGGCCGCCATCGCCGTGGCGTTGCGCCGCCTGCGCCGGCGGCTGCTGCCGGCGCTGGCCCTGCGCGATGCCGCCGGCTGCGCTCCGCTGTCTGAAGTGGTGGGCGCGATGACGGCCTTTGCCGAGCTCGCGGTGCAGCGGCTGCTGCCGGTCCTGGCCGATGAGCTTGCGCAACGCTTCGGCGTGCCGCTCGGGCCCGAGGGCGCGCCGCAGGAGCTGCTCGTCGTCGCGATGGGCAAGGGCGGCGGCGGCGAGTTGAACGTCTCGTCCGACCTCGATCTCGTGTTCGTGTTCGACGCGGAGGGCGAGACGGCTGCCTGGGGCGCGCTGCGGCCGGCGCGCGGCGCGCTGTCGCACCAGGAGTTCTTCGAGCGTCTGGGGCGGCGGTTGATCGCGGCCTTGTCGGACGTGACCGGCGAGGGCTTCGTGTTTCGCGTCGACATGCGGCTGCGGCCCAACGGCGATGCCGGCCCGCTCGCGGTGTCGACTGCGATGCTCGAGGAGTACCTGGTGCAGCAGGGGCGCGAGTGGGAGCGCTTCGCCTGGCTCAAGGGACGTGTGATCTCACGGCCGGTGTGGGCCAGCGCCGCGCAGTTCGAGGCCCAGTTGCGGGCGCTCGACGACGTGGTGCGTCCGTTCGTCTTTCGCAAGTACCTCGATTTCAACGCAATCGCCGCGCTGCGCCAGGTGCACGCGCTGATCCGCGCCGAGACCGGCCGCAGGAGCGCGCGCCGTGCCGGTGGCCACGAGGCGCACGAGAGCAATGTGAAGCTCGGTCGCGGCGGCATCCGCGAGATCGAGTTCATCGCCCAGACCTTCCAGGTGATCCGCGGCGGGCGCGAGCCGCGGCTGCGGTCCAGGAGCACGCTGGCCACCCTGCGGCAGCTGGCGGCCCTCGACGTGCTGCCGGCGGCCACGGCCGCGGAACTGGAGCAGGCCTACGAGTTTCTGCGGCGGCTCGAGCACGCGCTGCAGTACGTCGATGATGCCCAGACGCACGTGCTGCCGGCCGAAGATGAGGCGCTGGCGCCGGTCGCGGTGCTGCTCGATACCACTGCGCCGGCGCTGCGTGCCCGCTTCGAGACCTTGCAAGAGGTGGTCGCAGCGCACTTCGACGCGATCTTCGTCGAGCGGGTGCCCCCGGCGACGGGACAGTCGACCGCGGTGCCGCTAACCGAGGATGCGCTGGCCGAGCGGCTGGCGGCGCGCGGCTATGCGCAGCCGCAGGAAGCCGCGCAGCGCGTGTGCGGCCTGATCGCCTCGCGCCGCGTGACGGCGGCGAGCGAGGCGACGCGCAATGGCATCGGTCAGCTGCTGGTGCAGGCGATCGATGCGATCGCCGGGGCGGCACGCGGCACCGGCGCGGCGCACGACGTGGGGCCGGACGAGGTGCTGGCCCGCTTCACCCGGTTGCTGGAGGTGATCTGCGGGCGCGGTACCTACGTCGCGCTGCTGGTGCGCTACGGGCATGCGCTCGAGCGGGTGCTGCGGCTGTTGCAGTCGAGTCGCTGGGCCACCGAGTACCTGCTGCGCCACCCGGTCCTGCTCGACGAGCTGCTGGATCACCGTCTGCTGGAGCGCGAGCCGAACTGGATCGCCTGGCAGTGCGATGTCGAAGCCCGGCTGCTCGCGCTCGGCGATGCCGGCGACGCCGGCGTCGAGAACAGCATGAACCTGCTGCGCGACGCGCACCACGCGCAGGTGTTCCGCCTTCTGATGGCTGACCTGGAAGGGCACCTGACGGTCGAGCGGCTGGCGGACCACCTGTCGGCCCTTGCGGACGGCGTGCTGGCGCTGGCCCTGTCCTGTGCCTGGGCCAGTCTGACGCGGCGCCATCGCGAGCGGCCGGCCTTCGCGGTGGTCGCGTACGGCAAGCTGGGCGGCAAGGAGCTCGGCTACGCGTCGGACCTGGACCTGATCTTCCTCTACGACGATCCTCATCCGGATGCCGCCGAGACCTACGCGCTGCTGGTGCGGCGCCTGATGAACTGGCTCACCGCGCAAACGCCCAGCGGCGTGCTGTTCGAGATCGACCTGCGACTGCGGCCCAACGGCAACGCCGGACTGCTGGTGTCGTCGATCGATGCCTTCGAGCGTTACCAGCGCAACGAGGACGGGCTGGGCGCCTGGACCTGGGAGCACCAGGCGCTGACGCGGGCGCGAGCCTGTGCTGGTGATGCGGTCCTGGCGGCGCGCTTCGAGCGCCTGCGCGCCGGGATCCTCGCGCGCCCGCGCGATCTCGAACGGCTGCGTGCCGACGTGCTGTCGATGCGGCGCAAGATGCACGAAGGGCACCCGAACCGCAGCGCACTGTTCGACCTCAAGCACGACGCGGGCGGCATGGTCGACGTCGAGTTCATCGTGCAGACGCTCGTACTCGGCTATGCCCATCGCCACAGCCGCCTGGTCGGCAACGTCGGCAACATCGCGCTGCTGCTGCTGGCGGGTCAACTCGGCCTGGTTCCGGCGGAACTGGCGCAGCGGACCGCCGAGGCCTACCGGCACATGCGCGCCGTGCAGCACCGGCTGCGCCTGAACGGTGCCGAGTGCGCGCGGGTCGAGCTTGCCGAAGTCGCGGCCGACGTCGCCGCGGTGCAGGCGCTCTGGCTCGCCGTCTTCGGCCAGCCTGCCTGAACGGACGCACCGGCGCGTCATTGGCGCCGAATTGCGGTAGTGCCGGCGTGCAATTGCACCGATCGCGGCACGGCCGACCGCTTAGCCTGACGGTTTTGTCTCCCGCAGGAACGGGCTGCCGCGATGGTCGAGATCGAGGATCTGATTACGCACATGCGTCGGGTGCAGGCCGCCGAGCGCGATATGCGCGACCTCAGCCTGACGTGGCAGATGATCGAGGCCAGCGCAGCGATCAGCTGTCCACAGGACGTGCAGTCGATCCTGCCGACGCTGACCCAGACCCGTGAGCGCTTCGACGGCCTGCAGCGGCGCCTGGTGGAAAGCCTGGCTTCGGAGAGCTTGGCTGAACTGCAGGACGAGCTGGCGGCCAAGGCGCAATGCGTGATCGACATCCTGGTGCGCAACCTGTTCGAACGCACCGCCGACGTCGGTTTCCTGGCCACCGACGAGGTCTTGCGCGGGTTTTGCGCGCGCGATGCCGCAGCCCGTGGTGAGGCCCGCGACGACGTGCGCCGCCGCCTGGCCGAGTACCGGTCCAAGTACACCGTCTACGACGACATCGTCCTGCTCGACCCCCAGGGCGAGGTACTGGTCCGGCTCGATGACGCGCCGATGCCGGCGCGCAGTGCCGACCCGATCGTGCGCGAGGCCCTGTCGGCGCCCGGCTACGTGGAGCGCTACCGACCGACCGATCTGGCCGGGGGCTCGGCCGCGCTGCTGTACGCGCATCGCATCGAGGACGGCGGCCGCGGGCTCGGCGTCCTGGTTCTGCGCTTCCGCTTTGCCGACGAGATGACGCGCATCTTTGCCAGCGTGGCCGACAGCCGCAACCAGTTTGCCATCGTGCTCCTGGACGGCGAGCAGCGCGTGGTGGCGAGCAACGACGAGGGCCATGTGCCGCTGGGCGTGCGGCTGCCGGCGACTGCGGAAGGCGCAGTCGATGGCGTGATCTTCGGCGGTCGCGAGTATCTGGCCATCGCCTGCTCGACGCACGGCTACCAGGGCTACATGGGGCCAGGCTGGCGCGGCTTCGCGATGGTCTCCCTGCTGACGGCGTTCCGCAGCCGCGACGCCAGTGCAGACCACCACTCCGTCACCCTCGACAACACCGACCTGATCGCCGTTCAGGACGAGGCCACGGTGATCAATCGCAACCTGCGGCGCGTGGTCTGGAACGGACGGCTGATGGCGCGCGCCGAGGGCCACGACCGGGCGCGCCTGAAGGCGGTGCTCACGCAGGTCAGCCTGGCCGGCGCACGCACCCGGTCGCGGGTCGATCAGGCCGTGGGCGAGCTGCACCGGACATCGCTTGCCCGCATCACCCACCAGGCCAGCGATCTGGCGCGACTGGCGGCCGACATCATGGACCGCAATCTGTACGAGCGGGCCAACGACTGCCGCTGGTGGGCCCTGTCCCCGGCGTTGCAGTCGACCCTGGCGGGCGCAGCCGATCCGGCCGCCGATGCGCGCCTTGCGGCCGTGCTGGAGCACATCAACGGCCTTTACACGGTGTACGCGCGCCTGGTGGCCTTCGACGCGCAGGGCACGGTGCGGGCCGCTTCGCGCGAGGACGGCGCCCGCCCGCTCGTCGGTACCCGCGTGCCGCCGGAGATCCTGGCGGCGGTGCAGGGCCTGAGCGACACGCAGCGCTACGCGGTGACGCCGTTCGCGGTCAACGCGTTGACCGCCGGACAGCCGGCCTATGTCTACCTGGCGGCGGTACGGGCGCCGCAGTCCGGCGCCCTGGCCGGCGGCGTGGCAATCGTCTTCAACACCGTTGCCGAGCTGACGACGATGCTGCGCGAGGTGGTCGGCACGCGCAAGGCGGTCGCCGCGTTCGTCGATGCGGCCGGCCGGGTGATCGCCTGCAGCGATCCGGCCTGCGAGCCGGGTACCGCGCTGCTGTTCGCCCGGACGGCGGGCGTGCACGCCCACGAAGACGTGCACTACGCGGTGGCCGTCCAAAGTGCCTGCGGCTATCGCGAATTCAAGCTGCAGGACGGGTATCGCAACGACGTGCAGGCCGTGGTGGCCATCCAGCTGGGACGGGTCGAGCGCCGGCAGGGCCGCACGCTCGACCTGGCCGGCGCCGCGGCTCCCCTCGAACGGAGCCGGTCGCGCGAGCTGGCCGTCGTCCAGGTCGGCACGGGCGTGTACGGTCTGCCCGCCGAAGCCGTGCGCGAGGCCGTCGCTCCCCGCACGGTGCTGCGTGCGCCCAATGCCAGCCCCCATGTGCTCGGCCTGATCGAGGTGCGAGACAGCGGACGCCCGCGCATCCTGCAACTGCTGTCGGCGCGTCACCTGCTCGGCATCAGCGCACCGGCGCGCGCCGGTGACGGCGTGGCCGTCGTCCTGCAAACCGGCCCTGACCGGCCAGCCTTCGCCTTGTGGGTCGACGATGTGGTCAGCGTGATCGAGATCGACGGCGGTCTGGTGCAGCCGCCGCCTGTCGCGAGCATGGCCCGGCAGCAACTGGTTGCCGGGCTGGTCGACTTGCAGGGCGTTCCGGGCGATCCTCTGGTCCAGATCCTGGCGCCGGAGCACCTGCTGGCCGAGCCGGCGGCGCCGGTGCCACCCCTTGCCAAGCCCAAGGCCGAGGCTGGGGCCAATGCCGCCTCCGAAGCCGCGTCCGAAGCCGTCGCCGTCCCCATGGGCGAGGCCGTGGCTGCCGACTGAACCGGCTGCGGCCGGCACCCTCTCAGGCCAGCCGCAGCATGGTGAACAACAGCATGCCGACGGCCATCGTGAACAGCACGTTGCGGGTGGTCAGCATGACCACGCCGGCAACCACCGCGGCGGCCAGCTTGAAGTTCTCGAAGCTCAGGAACACCTGGCCATCCTGCATCAGCAGCTCAGGTGCTACCAGCGCCGCCAGCGCGCAGGCGGGTGCATAGCGCAGCGCATGCTGCACGCGCTCGGGCAGGTTGATGCGCTCGCCGATCAGGAGGAAGGCGCCGCGTGTGACGACGGTCACCAGCGTCAGACCGACGATCGTGAGCCAGACTTCGGTGCTGCTCATGCCACTCATGCGCGCCGCCGGTCCAGCATGAAGTCGAAGGACATGGCCACCACCATGCCGCACAAAACTGCGACCACCAGGCCGAGCTTGAGCGGGAAGCCGGCGGCCAGCACCGCGACCACGGCCGCCGTGGCGGCCCCCGCTGCCGCTGGTTTGCTGCCGAGCATCGGCAGCATGATGGCCATCAGCGCGAGCACCGCGGTGAACTCCAGGCCCCAGTGCCCCGGCACCCAGGCGGCCAGGAAGATGCCGGCGACCGACATCGGCTGCCATGCCAGCCAGTTGGCGCAGGCCATGCCGAGGAAGACCCACACCTGCTCGGTGGAGCCGCGCTCCTCGGGCTTGCAGTCGCCGTAGCGGGAAACGAAGACCGCGACGCCGAGGTCGGTGGTCAGATAACCCAGCAGAACCCGCCGCCCGAAGGAGAAGCGCTGGAAGTACGGCTGCAGCGTGGCCGAGAAGATCACGAAGCGCAGGTTGACCACGAGCGCGGTCGCCAGCACGACCCAGACCGGCGCGCCGGCCGCGATCAGCGGCAGTGCCGCCAGTTGTGCGCTGCCGGCGTACACCAGCAGCGTCATGCCGAGCGCCTCGGCCTGCGTCAGCCCGGTCTTGACCATGGCCACGCCGGTCACCAGGCCCCAGACCGCGGTGGCCACGGTGCCGGGCGCGATGATCCTCATACCGCGCAGGAAGGCGGCCCGGCGCTGCGCGGCCAGCGTCGGGTGCGCGCCGAAGACGGCCTTGCGGATCATGTGGCCAGCGCCTGCCGGCGCTGCTGCGCCAGCAGCCACAGCACGGCCGCGACCGCCAGCGCCACCGCCGGCGCGGCGAACAGGTTCAGGTCGAGCCAGCCGGCGGTGGAGACCAGCGCGCCGGAGGCGGCCGACGAGGTGATCATCGTCAGGAACACCACCAGGTCGTTGATGCCCTGCACGCGCGCCTTCTCGGCCGGCCGGTAGGTGGTGGTCAGCAGCGTCGTGGCGCCGACGAACATCAGGTTCCAGCCGAGGCCCAGCAGCAGCAGCGCGCCCCAGAAGTGCCAGTACGACAGGCCGGCGTGCGCTACGCCGATGGCGCTGAACATGAGCAGGCAGCCCGCGAGCATCAGCGGCTGCGTGCCGTGGCGCCGGATCAGGGCGCCAGTGAAGAATCCCGGGGCAAACATCGCGATCACATGCCACTTGATGACGTCGGCCGCCTGCGGATAGCCGAAGCCGCAGACCTGCATCGCCAGTGGCGTGGCGGTCATCAGCAGGTTCATCGCCCCGTAGCTGATGGCGCCCACCAGCACGGCCACGATCAGCGCCGGCTGCGCCAGCACCTGGCGCAGCGGCCGCGCCGGCCCGCTGACGGCGCCGCCCGACTGTGGAATCTGCACCTGAGAAGCCACGGCCAGGCCGATCAGCGCGAACACGGCCAGTGCCGCGTAGGTGCCGGCAAAGCTCGCCGGCAGCAGTTCGCGCGTGAGCTTGGACATCTCGGGTCCGACGATGCCGCCGGCGATGCCGCCGGCCAGCACCCAGGCGATGGCGCGCTCCTTGAGGCTGCGGTCGTAGGCCTCGGCCACGTCGGCCGCGGCAAAGCGCAGGTACTGCCAGAAGGCATTGAACACGCCCGTGAACACGGTGCCCAGGCACAGCAGCGCAAAGCTGCCCGACAGCACGCCGGCGGTGGCCAGCGCAGTGCCCACCAGCCCCATGGCAGCGCCGAACATGAAGCCCGCGCGACGGCCCCAGCGGCCCATGGCCAGCGAGGCCGGCACCGTGGCCACCGCCGAGCCGACGATGTGGGTCGAGATCGGCAGGGTGGCCCACAGCGGCGAGGGCGCGAGCGCCAGTCCGGCCAGTCCGTTGACCGCGATCAGCGTGACGTTGTTGGTGTAGAGCAGCGCCTGGGCCAGGCAGAGCAGGCCGATCTGGCGCCGCGCCAGAGCAGATGGATTCAAGGAGGATCGACGGACCGGGGCAAGGCGCGATTGTAGGCAGCCGCAACGCAAAGCCGGCGCCGGTGACAGCCGAATGCACGCAAAGCCGCTGTGTCTAGAATCGCGCTCCAGCTCAGGAGATCAGCATGTCAATGGCAGACCGCGACGGGTGGATCTGGTACGACGGCAAGCTCGTGCCGTGGCGCGACGCGACCACCCACGTGCTCACGCACTCGCTGCACTATGGCCTGGCCCTGTTCGAGGGCGTGCGCGCCTACGCGACCCCGCAGGGCGCAGCCATCTTCCGCCTGAAGGAACACACCGAGCGGCTGTTCAACTCGGCCAAGATCTTCATGATGGAGATCCCGTACACGCCGGAGCAGATCAGCGAGGCGCAGCGCGAGGTGGTGCGTGCCAACCGGCTCGAATCCTGTTACCTGCGGCCGCTGGCCTTCTACGGGTCGGAGAAAATGGGCGTCAGTCCGCGCGGGGCCAAGGTGCACGTGTCGATCGCCGCCTGGCCCTGGGGCGCCTACCTCGGCGAGGAAGGGCTGCAGCGCGGCATCCGCGTCAAGACCTCGAGCTACCAGCGCCATCACATCAACGTGTCGATGGTCCGCAGCAAGACGGCCGGCCATTACGTCAACTCAATCCTCGCCAACCTCGAGGCCACCAGCCACGGTTACGACGAGGCGCTGCTGCTCGACACCAACGGGTTCGTCGCCGAGGGTGCGGGCGAGAACCTGTTCATCGTCCGCGACGGCCAGATCTTCGAGCCGGAGATGGTGTCCGGGCTGATCGGCATCACACGCCGCACCGTGATCGAACTGGCACGCGACCTCGGCCACGAGGTCAAGGCGATGCCGATGACGCGCGATGACGTCTACCTGGCCGACGAGGCCTTCTTCACCGGCACCGCCGCCGAGGTGACGCCGATCCGTGAGCTCGACGGCCGCATCATCGGCAAGGGCAGCCGCGGGCCGATCACCGAGAAGATCCAGACGCTGTTCTTCGACGTGGTCAACGGCCGCAACGCCAGGTTCGGGCACTGGCTGACTCCGGTGGCCTGAGCATGAGCAGCGCCGAACTGCCGGTGGTCGAGGTTGCGGCCAAGGAGCTGCCGGCCTTCTGCCCCAATCCGTCGATGCCGGTGTGGAACCACCACCCGCGCGTGTTCCTCGACCTGGGGCCCAGGGGCGAGGCGATGTGTCCGTACTGCGGCACGCGCTACCGGCTGAAGGCCGGCGAGCGGGTCGGCGGCCACTGATTCCGGTTGCGCAAGAAGCCGCGCCACGCACAGTCCGATGCCGCGCCTGTCCAAGCCGTTGCTGTTTGCCTCGCCGGCCGAGTGCGAACAGGCGTTCTACGACGCGCTCGAGGCGGCCGACGCCGAAGCGGTGTGCGAGCTGTGGCTCGATGACGACGACGTGGTCTGTATTCACCCCAACGGGCCGCGCCTGGTGGGCTGCGGCGCGGTGCGCGCCTCCTGGACGGCGATTCTGGCCAACGGGGCGGTCAACATCCGTGCCACCGCGCGCAAGGCTGTCGAGACACCCACGGTGGCCGTGCACAACGTGGTCGAGCAGGTCCTGATGACCCAGGGACGGCGCCAGCAGCTCGTGCACGTGATTGCCACCAACGCGTACGTCAAGACCCCGGCGGGCTGGAAAATGGTGCTGCACCACGCCGCCCCGGCGCCCGAGGGCAAGGCCGAGGACATCGAGGCGCCGGCGGGGCCGCTGCACTAGCCCGCGGCGCACTTGTCGGCAGGACCCTGCGGTGCCCCTCGTCAGTTCCGACTTCCGGCCGACCCCGTGGCTGCGCGGCGGGCACGCGCAGAGCATCCTGCCGGCCACCGTCATGCCGCGGCCCGCCGTGGCCTACCGGCGCGAACGCTGGCCGACCGAGAGCGGTGGCCGGTCCGATGGCGACTTTCTCGATGTCGACTTTGCGCAGCCCGAGCCGGCCGCGGCCGACGCGCCGGTGCTCGTGCTGTTCCACGGGCTGGAGGGCGGCTCCGGCTCGCACTATGCTCGCGCGATCATGCGCGGCTTTGCCGACGCCGGCTGGCGCGCGCTGGTCGTGCACTTTCGCGGCTGCTCGGGCGAGCCCAACGCGCTGCCGCGCTCGTATCACTCCGGCGACTCCGACGAGGCGCACTGGATCCTGCATCGCGTGGCCGCCCGCTGGCCTGCCGCGCGGCTGCACGCGGCCGGCGTGTCGCTCGGCGGCAACGTGCTGGCCAAGTGGCTGGGCGAGCGCGCCGAGGAGGCGCGCATCGTGCGGGCGGCCGCTGCGATCGCCGCGCCGGTGGACCTGCGGGCCTGCGGCGTGGCGCTGATGCGGGGCTTCAACCGGGTCTACGGCCGCAACTTCCTGGCCACGCTGATCCCCAAGACGCTGGCCAAGATCGAGCGCTTCCCGGGGCTGGCCGATGCCGCGATCGTGCGCGGCGTGACCGACCTGTACGCCTACGACAACGCCTACACCGCGCCGGTGCACGGCTTTCGCAACACCGATGACTACTGGGCGCGCGCCTCGTCCAGGCCGCTGCTGCCCAACGTGCGCGTGCCGCTGCTGCTGCTGCACGCCCGCAACGATCCGTTCGTGCCGGCGGACAGCCTGCCCCAGCCGGGCGCCGTGTCGTCGCAGGTCTTTCTCGAGCAACCCGGGCAGGGCGGGCACGCGGGGTTCGTGGAGGGCGTGTTCGGCCAGCACCGCTACCTGCCGCGCCGGCTGCTGCGCTTTTTCACTGCCGGCGCGTGACCGGGTGACGGGCAATCGCTAACCCGGATGGATGCCGAGGTTCTCGCCGCACTTGCCCGCTGGCCCGCCGTGCCGGCGGTCTACGGCTGGCTCGCGCTCACCCCCCGCGGCGAGTGGCGCCTGCGCGGTGAGCGCATCGGCAATGCCGCGATCGTCGCCTTCATCGCCCGCAACTATGCGCTCGATGGCTTCGGCTGCGCGTACTTCCAGAACGGTCCGCAGCGCGTCTACGTCGACCTGGAGAGCGCGCCGTGGATCTGGCAGTCGAGCGGTGCAGGCCATGGCCTGCTCGCCCACACCGGCACGGTACCGCGGCATCTGGCGCGTGCCGCCCTGCTGGACGACGGCCGGCTGGCGCTGGTGACCGATCTGGGGCCGGGCACGGTCGACGACCGCGATGCCGCGCGCGTGCTTCACGCGATCTGCGACGCGGCGGGCCGCGCCCTCGACGAGGCGGCGGTCGAGCGCTGGATGCAGGGCCGGCAGGAGGCCTGCTTCGCGCCGCGTGCGCTCCAGCTGGAAGGCGCGAGCGTGCCGGTCGAGCGGCTGAGCGCGCACCGCCTGGCCGAGCACTTCGGCTTCGATCCGGCCCCGCGGGCGACGGCGGACGATCCGTCCGGTCCGCCGTCGTAACGGCCGGGCGCGGCCGCCCGCCGCGCGCCGGCCTTCAGTCGAACACCGGCGACTCGACGCCGAGCACCTTGTGCAGCTTGGGGCTGGTGGTGGTGTACTGCAGGTGGATCTTCTTGTCGGGGAAGACGTAGCGGGCCGCGCCGAAGGCCGCCAGCGCGGCTTCGTGGAAGCCCGACAGGATGAGCTTCTTCTTGCCCGGGTAGATGTTGATGTCGCCGACCGCGAAAACACCGGGCACGTTGGTCTCGAACTTCTCGGTGTCGACCACGATCTGCTTGCGTTCGAGGTCGAGGCCCCACTCGGCGATCGGTCCCAGCTTGGGCGACAGGCCGAAGAAGACCAGCAGATGATCGAGCGGTACGCGCCGCGTCACGCCGTCCAGAGCGGTGACGCGTACTTCCGCGAGGCGCCCGTCGCTTTCCTCGAAGCCCGAGATCTGACCGGTCAGGAACTGCATCTCGTAGGCCTCGCACAGGGCCTTCATCTTGGCCACCGAGGCGGGCGCTGCCCGGAAGCCGTCGCGCCGGTGCAGCAGGATCACGCTCTCGGCCTTGCCGACGAAGTTCAGCGCCCAATCCAGCGCCGAGTCGCCGCCGCCGCAGATCACGAGGTTCTTGCCGTGGAACTGGGTGGGGTCCTTGACCCGGTAGTGCAGCTGCCTGCCCTCGAACCGGTCGATGCCATCGACCTTCAGGGTGCGCGCCTGGAAGCTGCCCACGCCCGCCGCGATGAACACCGTCCTGGTGAGGAAGCTCGTGCCCAGCGAGGTCTGCAGGTAGAAGCGGCCGTCGGCCTGGCGCTCGAGCACGCTGACTTCGTGGCCCAGGTGGAACTGCGCGCCGAACGGCTCGATCTGCTTCAGCAGGCTGTCCGTGAGCTCCTGTCCGGTGCAGACCGGCACGGCCGGAATGTCGTAAATGGGCTTGTCCGGGTACAGCTCGACGCACTGGCCGCCCACGGCCTTCAGCGAGTCGACCACATGCGCCTTGATTTCGAGCAGGCCAAGCTCGAAGACCTGGAACAGTCCTACGGGTCCCGCGCCGACGATCACCGCATCGGTCTCGATCGGCCCGCGCGCCGGCACGTGGCCCTCGACGGTGCCGCTGCCGTTGCTGGAGTGATTCACGGTCGTATCCATGACTGTGGTTCGGGGTTGGGTGCGGAGCCTGTAAAGCCGGATTGTCGCCGATTCGCGGCGACGGTCATGCGCGCCCGGGTCGAACAAGGTCAAGCGCCCGGGCACGCCGCTGCCGCACCAGCCGGCGCGTTGCCTGCCGGGCGTTGGTCCGCCTAGCGGCGCCGCTCGCGCGGCGGCTCTTCCTCGGGCGGACGGCGGCCCTGCCGCGCCAGCTCCTCGCGCTGTTCCTTGGCCTGCTGCTGCAGTTGGCGGATCCGCGCGTCGATCTCCGACAGCACATAGAAGTCGGCATCGGCGGCCCGCCGCGCCAGCTGCAACTGGTCGAGTGCCGCCGGCGTGGCGCCCAGCAGCAGGTAGGCCTCGGCGACCGCCTGGTGGTGCAGCGTCCGCCGTTCCAGCGCCGCGTAGCTCTTCGCCAGCGCCGCGTAGTAGCTGCTGTCGCTGCGCGGCAGTCCGAGCTGGTCTCGCAGGAAGGCGATCGCGGTCTCGTGCCGGCCGGCGCGCTGGAGCAGGTCGACGTAGTGCATGGCCGTCAGGCGCGACAGCGGAAAGCGCTGCGTCGCGTCGCGCGCCAGCTCGAGGGCGGCCTCCCGCTCCTCGTTGCTGCCGGCCGCGGCGTAGCGGGTCTCGGAGACGAGCTTGTCGAGGGTGGCCGACGGAGCGCGCACCATTCGCCGCGCCGCCGCCGCAGCCTGCACCGCGCGCTCGTGCTGGCCCAGCCGCAGGGAGGCCAGCGCCAGACCGTACTGGGCTGCCGCTTCCGAGCCGGCGCTGCGGTTCGACAGCTGCGTGGCAAAGTGCTCCTGCGAGTCGCGCAGGCCCTGCACGCTGGGGTCCTGCAGCACGCGCAGCCGGGCGCGGATCAGCGGGAAATCGGTGGAGTCGGCGCGCTGCCGCACTCGGGTTTCGCGCACCCGGGTCTGGATGTCGCCGATCCGCTCGACCGTCAGCGGGTGGGTGCGCAGGTACGAAGGGGCGGCGCTCTCGTACAGTCGCATGCCCTGCTGCAGCCGGCCGAAGAAGGTGGCCATGGCGCGCGCGTCGAAGCCGGCGTTCACCAGGATCTGAAAGCCCACGCGGTCGGCCTCGCGCTCGGCCTCACGCGAGAAGTTGAGCTGCTGCTGGATGGCTGCCGCCTGGCCTCCCAGGATGGCCGCCTGCGTCAGGTCGCCACCGGACGAGGAGTTGCTGCGGGCCGCCAGCAGGGCCAGCAGCAGGGCGCCGATCGCAATGGCGGTGGCGTCCTTCTGGCGCGCCAGCATCCGCGCGATGTGCCGTTGCTCGACGTGGCCGATCTCGTGCGCGACCACCGCGGCCAGCTCGCTCTCGCTCTGCGCCGTCAGCACCAGTCCGGTGTGCAGTCCGATGAAGCCGCCCGGCAGCGCGAACGCGTTGATCATCGGGTCGCGGATGACGAAGAAGTTGAAGTCGATATGGCGCGCCGGGCTGGCCGCCACCAGCTGGTAGCCCAGCGCGTTCACGTACTCGGTGGCGTCCGGGTCGGCCAGGTACTGCGGGTCGCGCACCACCTGACGCATGATCGATTCGCCAAGGCGCCGCTCGTTGGCCGGCGACAGGTCGTCGGCAGCCGCCTCGCCCAGCGTGGGCAGATCGTTGGCCGGCGGCAGCACCTGGGCGGGCGCGGGTGCGGGTGTCAGCGTCAGCGCGGCCGACAGCACCAGAGTCGGCAACAGCTTCAGCGGCAGCGGGCGGGCGGGCAGCAAGGGCGGGGCAGCGGAGGCGGCGGGGTCAGCGGAGGCAACGGGCAGCAGACGGAGGGCAGCAGGCATCGCACCGTTGGCGGACGAGCGGCCGTCAATGACCGGCAATCATGGCGCACCCTCGGCAAGCGCCCGTCTTTATGATAGTCGCCACCCGCTGATGGTTCCGCGATGGTTGGAGCGCCGGTGCGCAGCCGATGACGCAGCCGCCGGTGATCGCGCCGACCCCGCGCCGTCCAACCCGATCATGCCGACCACATGACCCAGGATTCCGCTGCCGACCGCCTGACCCACTTCGACGCCGCCGGGCAGGCGCACATGGTGGACGTGGGGGCCAAGGCCGACACGCACCGCGTGGCGGTCGCAGGCGGGCGCATCCGCATGCAGCCGGCCACGCTCGCCATGGTGCGCGACGGCAATGCCCGCAAGGGCGACGTGCTCGGCGTGGCGCGCGTTGCGGCCATCCAGGCGGCCAAGCGCGCAAGCGAGCTCATTCCCCTGTGCCACCCGCTGGCGTTGACGCGGGTGGCGGTGGACTTCGCCATCGACGAGGCGCTGGGCGCAGTGCGCTGCCGGGTGCAGGCCGAGACGCGTGGACCCACGGGCGTGGAGATGGAGGCGCTGACGGCCGTGCAGGTGGGCCTGCTCACCATCTACGACATGTGCAAGGCGGTCGATCGCGGCATGGTGATCGAGGATGTCGCGCTGCTCGAAAAGCGTGGCGGCAAGAGCGGCGACTGGGTGCGGCCGGCGTAATGACTGGACCGCGGATTGGTGGGCCTCGTCCGGCCGATGTGCGATCCACCTTCACGCTCAGATGACATTGGCCTCGCGCAGCGGCTGCCCGTCGAGCAGTCGCTGCGGCGACAGCGGCGCCAGGTCGAGCGTGCCATAGCGGCCGGTGGCGATCAGCTCCGCCAGCCCGCGCCCGACCGCCGGCGCCTGCTGCATCCCGTGGCCCGAAAAGCCGCAGGCCAGATACAGGCCCTCGCTGCCCGGCACGGCGCCGACCAGGCCGTTTTGGTCGAAGGTGTTCATCTCGTAGTAGCCGGCCCAGGCCCGTTCCAGCCGCAACGATTCGAATGCCGGCACCCGTGCAGCCAGCCGTGGCCACAGCCACTGGTCGAACAGGCCGTGATCGATGGCCTCCAGCGGCGCTTCGTCCGGATCGCTGTCCCGCGGCGGCGCGCCGCAGAGGAAGCGGTTGCCCTCCGGGCGGAACCAAAAGCCGCTCGGGTCGATCAGCAACGGGCAGTGCGCCAGTTGCGCCGGCGAGCGGAATACGAACACGTCACGCTTGCGCGGCCGCACCGGCAAGGGCAGAACACCGGCGAGCAGGGGTGCCGACCAGGCACCGGCCGTGACGACCACCGCGGCGGCGCATCGGCGTGTGCCGCTGGTGCAGACCACAGTGGCCACCCGCGGCCCGGCCATCTCGATAGCCGTCACCTCGTCGGCAACGAAGGTCACGCCCAGGGCGCGCGCCTTGCGGCGGAACGCCTGCAGCACGCTGTAGCCATCGAACCAGCCTTCGCCGCTGTTCTCCGTGCTCAATCCCAGGCTGCCGCCGGCCAGGTCGTCGACGGCGAGCCAGGCAAAACGCTGCGCCAGCGCCGCGCGGTCGAGCAGCAGCGTGCTGGCCCCGTGCTGCGCCTGCAAGGCGGCGTTGGCCTGCAGCACCGGCATGCCGGCGGCGGTTGCCAGGTACAGGTAGCCGGGCTCGACCAGCCCGATCTGCGGTGCCTCGCCGTCGACGGCGAGTGCGGCGCCGATGCGGCGGTAGAAGGCAAGGCTCGACTGCGACAGGACGATGTTGATGGCCGTGGAAAACTGGTGGCGGATGGAACTGGCCGACAGGCTGCTGGAGGCGCGTCGATAGGCCGGGTCGCGCTCGATCACGCTGACGCGCAGGCCGTGGTCGCCCGCCAGGAAGCAGGCGGTGGCCGCGCCCATCACGCCGGCGCCGACGATCAGAACGTCGGGACTGGACGCGGTGCCGCCGCCGCCGCCATCCCGGCTGCCACCTAGAATCAGCGTCATGCTCCGATTCTATGCAGCCGACGCAGTCCACGCGGCGCTCGACTGGCACCGCTTGGCCGATGCGCTGGCGGCCGCATTCGCCGGCGGCGCGCAGGTGCCGCTGCGCCTTGCCCATGGCCTCGGCGGCGGCGACACGCTGCTGCTGATGCCGGCCTGGCGCCAGGCAAAGGCTGAAGACCAAGGCGCGCTCGGCGTCAAGCTGGTGACGGTCATGCCGGGGGCTGCCGCGCGCGGCGCGTCGACAGTGGCGGCGCTGTACCTGCTGCTCGACCGCGCCACCGGCGAGGCGCGCGCGGTCATCGAGGGCGAGGCGCTCACCGTGCGGCGCACGGCGGCGGCATCGGCGCTGGCCGCACGCCATCTGGCGCGTGCCGACAGCCAGCGCCTGCTGGTCATCGGCACCGGCCGGCTCGCGCCCTGGATGGTGCGCGCCCATTGCGCCCTCAAGCCGTCGCTCACCCGCGTGGCGCTGTGGGGACGGCGCGCGGCGGCGGTGCAAACACTGGCGCAGACGCTGCGCGATGAGGGGCTGCCGGTCGAGGCGGCCTTCGACCTGGAGGAGGCGGTCCAGGCCGCCGACCTCGTTTGCTGTGCGACGACCTCCACCGTGCCGATCGTGCGCGGCGCCTGGCTGCGCGATGGCACGCACCTTGATCTGGTTGGCGGCTTCACCCGCGCGATGCGCGAGGCCGATGACGCGGCGATAGCGCGCGCCCGCATCATCGTCGACACTTATGCCGGCGCGCTCGCCGAGGCCGGTGACCTTGTCGTGCCGCTGGAAGCGGGCATGATGGCGCGTTCGCAGGTGGTTGCCGAACTGGCGGAAGTGCTGCGCGGCGAGCGCCCCGGGCGCACGCGCGCGGGCGAGATCACGGTGTTCAAGTCGGTGGGGACGGCACTGGAAGACCTGGCCGCCGCCGAACTGGTCGCCCGCACCTGAGCGCGTGCGGCGCCGCGCGCTCCGCGCCGCGGCTCAAGGCTTGGTGTCGGCGAAGCTGGGCCGTGCGGCGAGCTTGTCGTAGAGCCGTTCGAGGTTGGGGTGTGCGCCGCGCCAGTCGATCTGCGGAAAGCGGAAATCGAGATAGCCGAGCGCGCACCCGGCGGCGATGTCGGCCAGCGTGTAACCGTTGCCGTTGCACCAGGGCTTGTCGGCGAGGCCGCTGGCCATCGCTGCCACCCCCGCATGCACCTTGCCCATCTGCCGGTCGATCCACTTGGCCGACTGCTGCCCGGGCAGACGCTGCGTCTGCTCCAGGCGCACCAGGATCGCGGCATCGAGGATGCCGTCGGCCAGTGCCTCCCAGGTGCGTACCTCGACGCGCTCACGCCCATTGGCCGGAATGAGCTTGGCGATCGGCGTCATGGTGTCCAGGTACTCGACGATCACACGCGAGTCGAACACGGCACCGCCGTCCTCCATGATCAGGCAGGGTACCTTGCCGAGCGGATTGGCCTGCTGGATTGTCGAGTCCGCGCTCCACACGTCTTCGAGCTCAAGCTGGCAATCGATGCGTTTCTCGGCCATCACGATGCGCACCTTGCGCACGTAAGGGCTGGTCAGCGATCCGATCAGGCGGAGGTTCTTCGACACGATTGACTCGGGGACGGACACCCAGGAGCGACATGCTCTCGAAAATCAGTATATCAACGTGACCCCCGCATCCTGCTGCGATCGGCTCTCGCGTGGGCCTACGCGCGCAAGAACCGCGGCCGGACCCGGTGATAAAATGAACAGGTGTAGTTGCAGTCGTCGGGTGAAATTGGTTTCGCTGTCGACTGCCGGCCCGCCGAGCGCCGTGTGCGATGGCAGCGTCCTTGACGCCATGGGGGCCAGCCACGTCGTTGCGTCGTCTCCTGTTCTTGCCGCCCTTCATTCCGACGTGTCCGCCGCGCCCCTGCCGCTGACTGCCCTGACCGCCCTTTCGCCGCTCGACGGCCGCTATGGCCGAGCGGCCGCCCCGCTGCGCGAGGTGTTTTCTGAGTACGCCTTCATGCGGGCGCGCTTGCGGGTCGAGGTCGAGTGGCTGATTGGTCTGGCCCGCTTGCGCCTGCCCGAGTTGCCCGAGTTGCCAGCCAGCAGCGTCGCGCGGCTGCACGGGCTGGTGGAGCAGTTCTCGCTGGCCGACTGCGACCAGATCAAGGCCATCGAGCGCGACACCAACCACGACGTCAAGGCGGTGGAGTACTGGGTCAAGCGCCGCACCGCCGACGAGCCCGAACTGGCGAGGGCCTCCGAGTTCATCCACTTTGCCTGCACCTCCGAAGACATCAACAACGTAGCCCACGGCCTGATGCTGCGGGAGGGGCGCGGCGTGCTGTTGCACGGACTGCGCGCCGTGCATGCCAAGCTGCGCGAGCTGGCGCATACGCACGCGGCGCTGCCCATGCTGGCGCGCACGCATGGCCAGCCGGCCAGTCCGACCACGGTGGGCAAGGAGTTCGCCAACGTCGCCGTCCGCCTGGAGCGGGCGATCGGCGCGATCGAGGGCGTGCGCCTGCTCGCCAAGATGAACGGCGCGGTGGGCAACTTCAACGCGCATCTGGCGGCCTACCCGCAGGTCGACTGGGAGCGTTTCGCCCGCGGCCTCGTCGAATCGCTCGGGCTGCAGTTCAACAGCCACACCATCCAGATCGAGCCGCACGATGCAATGGCCGAACTGTTCGATGCACTGGCGCGGGCCAACGTGGTGCTGCTGGATCTGGATCGCGACCTGTGGGGCTACATCGCGCTCGGCTATTTCAGGCAGAAGCTCAAGGAAGGCGAGGTCGGTTCGTCGACCATGCCGCACAAGGTCAACCCGATCGACTTCGAGAACTCGGAGGGCAACCTCGGCCTGGCCAACGCGCTGCTGCGCCATCTGGCCGAAAAACTGCCCGTGTCGCGCTGGCAGCGCGATCTGACCGACTCGACCGTGCTGCGCAACCTCGGCGTGGCCTTCGGCTACAGCCTGATTGCGTACGAAGCCTGCCTGCGCGGCCTGCACAAACTCGAGGTCAATGCGGCCGCACTGGCGGCCGACCTCGACAACGCCTGGGAAGTGCTGGCCGAGCCGGTGCAGACGGTCATGCGTCGTCATGGCGTGCCGGAGCCCTACGAGAAGCTCAAGGCCCTCACGCGCGGCAAGGGCATCACACGCGAGGCGCTGCGCGAGTTCGTCGCTGCGCTCGACATTCCGCCCGCGGCGCGCGACGATCTGCTCGCGCTGACGCCGGCCGGCTACATCGGCAAGGCCGCGGAGCTGGCGCGCCGCTGCTGAACGGCGCGATGCGCGGCGCCGCCGGCAGGGAATAATCGCGCGCTAGGCACTGTTTCAACGGCAACCTGGGCATCGGGCCCGGACCGTCACCAGGGGAGTCTGATGAAAGCACTGGTCTGCACAATGTTCACCGCCATCGCGGCTGCGGTCGCCATGCCGGTTCACGCCCAGTTTTCCAAGCCGGAAGATGCGGTCCGCTACCGCCAGTCGGCGTTTTTCCTGATGGGCCAGCAGATGGGCCGCATCAACGGCCAGTTGCGCGCCGACAAGCCGAACCTGCAGACGATCCAGAGTGCCGCAGCGCTGCTCAATGCCGTCGACCAGGCACCGTATGAGGGCTTCGGACCCGGCACCGAGACGCTGAAGTCGCGCACCAAGCCCGAGCTCTACCGGGACGGCCCCAAGGTGCGTGAACTGGCCGAGCGGATGCAGGCCGAGGTCACCAAGCTCGATGCCGCAGCCAAGAGCGGCGACCTGGCGGCCGTCCGTGCGGCGTTTGGCGCGGTTGGACAGAGCTGCAAGGCCTGCCACGACCAGTACCGCACCGACTGAGCCACCGGCTGCGCCGGAACAAGGGGCCGCGACAGCCGGCCCTTTTTCTTGCGCGCAACGCGCGCCGCGCTCACAGCGTGACGATGTAGCCGACCAGCGCGGCGGACAGCGCTGCCAGCAGGGCGGCCCGCAGGCGCATCGCTGCGTCGTCGCGGGCCGGCTCGGCGGCAGCCCGCCGGTCGCCGCTCAGCATGGGGCGCAGCAGATCCTGGCGCAGCACCAGGCGATAGAAGGCGATGGCCGCCAGGTGCAGGCCGACCAGGCCGTAGAGCAGGTACTCACCCCGCTTGTGGACGCGCGTCAGCGTGTCGCTAGCCGCGCCGGAGACCAGCTTGGCCAGCGGTCCCTCGGTGGCAATCGCGTCGTTGGCAAACAGGCCGCTGGCAGCCTGCACCAGCAGCGCCGCCAGCAGGGCGAGCACCGACAACGCGCCCAGCGGACTGTGGCCGGCGCCCTGCGCACCGCGGCCGCGCAGGTAGTCGAGCACCGCGCGCGGCCCGCGCACGAAGTTGGCAAAGCGCGCATAGCGGCTGCCGGCAAAGCCCCAGAGCAAGCGGAACAGCAGCAGCGCGAGGATCGCGTAGCCGGCGCGCATGTGCCAGTCCATCCACAAGCCGCCCAGCTTGGCGGTCACGACCGAGCACAGCACCAGCGCGGCCAGCAACCAGTGAAACAGGCGCGTCGGCAGGTCCCAGATGCGGACCTGACCGGCGCCCGCCGTGGCGTGCTCGCCGCGCGGTGAGCTGTCCTTGCTCATCATGCGGGCGTCCGGCAGTTGTCGCTGGGCTACGGCACCAGCGACTGCTCTTCTTCCTTCTTGACCGGCTTGATCAGGTCTTCGCGCTTCACACCCAGGTACATGGCGATCGCCGCCGCCACGAACACCGACGAGTAGATGCCGAAGACGATGCCGATGGTCAGCGCCAGCGCGAAGTAGTGCAGCGCCGGCCCGCCGAAAATCAGCATGGCGAGCGTCATGCACAACGTGGAGCCGTGCGTGATCATGGTGCGGCTGATGGTGGCGGTGATCGCCGAGTCGATCGCCTCGACCGTGCTCATTTTGCGGTACCGCTTGAAGTGCTCGCGCACGCGGTCGAAGATGATCACCGACTCGTTCACCGAGTAGCCGAGCACCGCCAGGATGGCCGCCAGCACCGGCAGGGAGAACTCCCAGCCGAAGATGGCGAACAGGCCGACCACGAGGATCACGTCGTGCATGTTGGCGATGATCGCCGCCACCGAGAACTTCCACTCGAAGCGGAAGGCCAGGTAGATCATGATCCCCACCACGACGATGATCAGCGCCACCGCGCCGTCGTGCGCCAGCTCCGCGCCCACGGCCGGGCCGACGAACTCCACGCGCTGCAGCTCGGCGCTGGCGTCCTGCGCCTTCAGCGTGGCCATGACCTTATCGGCCTGCTGGCCCGACGAGTAGCCCGGCTGCAGAGGCAGCCGGATCAGCACATCGCGGCTGGTGCCGAAGTTCTGCACCTGGAACTCGCCCCAACCCTTGCCTTCGACGGCGCCGCGGATCTTCTCCAGGTCGGCCGCCTGTGAATAGCGCACCTCCATCAGCGTGCCGCCGGTGAACTCGACCGACAGGTTCAGACCGCGGAAGAAGAGAAAGCCCACCGCGACGAGGAAGGTGACCACGCTGATCCCGTTGAGGATCAGCGAGTACTTCATGAAGGGGATCGTGCGCTTGATGCGGAAGAATTCCATGGCCTTCGCTCCCCGGGCTACTTCGCGTTCGCGCCGGCCGTCGTGCCCGGCTTCCAAACCGCGCCAATCGACAGGCTGCCGAGCTTCTTGCGCGAGCCGTAGGTCAGGTTGACGAGCGCCCGCGACACGAACACCGCGGTGAAGATCGAGGTCAGGATGCCCAGGCAGTGCACCACGGCAAAGCCGCGCACCGGACCCGAGCCGAACAGCAGCAGTGCCAGACCGGCGATCAGCGTGGTGATGTTGGAGTCCAGGATGGTGGCAAAGGCCTTGTCGTAGCCCTCGGTGATGGCCTGCTGCGGCGTGCGGCCGGCACGCAGTTCTTCGCGCACGCGTTCGTTGATCAGCACGTTGGCGTCGATGGCCATGCCGAGCGTCAGCGCGATGGCCGCAATACCGGGCAGCGTGAGGGTGGCCTGCAGCATCGACAGCAGCGCCACCAGCAACATGACGTTGGCGGTCAGGGCCACCGCCGAAATGAGGCCGAACACACGGTAGTAGACCACCATGAAGATGGCGATTGCCAGAAAGCCATAGAGCGTCGACTTGAAGCCGCGCTCGATGTTCTCGGCGCCCAGGCTGGGGCCGATGGTGCGCTCCTCGATGATTTCCATCGGTGCGGCCAGCGAGCCCGAGCGGATCAGCAGCGCCAGGTCGTTGGTTTCCTGGGTGCTGAACTGACCGGTGATCTGGAAGCGGTTGCCGAATTCACTCTGGATCGTGGCCACCGAGATCGCCTCGCCCCGACCCTTCTCGTACAGGACGATGGCCATCAGCTTCTTGAGGTTCTCGCGAGTGGCCTGCCGCATGGCGGCACCACCCCGCGCGTCCAGCGACACCGCAACGGCCGGGCGCTGGTTCTCGTCGAAGGTGGCGTTGGCATCGATCAGCTGGTCGCCGGTGACCACCACCTGCCGCCGCAGCGGCACCATGCGCGTGGAGCCGTCGGGCCGCCGCTCGGGAACGCTTTGCGCGCCGGGCGAGTTGGCGGCCATCGCCTCCTCGTCGACCAGGCGGATCTCCAGGGTGGCCGTGCGGCCGAGGATCTGCTTGGCGCGCGCCACGTCCTGCACGCCGGGCAACTGCACCACCACGCGGTCGGCGCCCTGCTGCTGGATCACCGGCTCGGCGACACCCAGCTCGTTGATGCGGTTGTGCAGGGTGCCGATGTTCTGCTTGAGCGCATTGGCCTGGATGTCGCGCGAGGCATTCGGGCTCAGCGCGACCAGCAGCCGCAGATCCTCGCCGCTGCCCTCGTCGCGCACCAGCAGGTCGCGGTTGAAGTCGCGGATCACGCCGTCGGCGCGCTTGCGCGTCTCGTCGTCGCGGAACCGTACCTCGACCTCGCTGCCGGAGCGGCTGATCCCGGTGTGTCGCAGGTTTTTCTCGCGCAGCAGCGTGCGCAGCTCGCCGGTCAGCGCCTCCATGCGCTTGTCCACCGCCTGCCGCATGTCGACCTGCATCAGGAAGTGCACGCCGCCGCGCAGGTCCAGGCCGAGGTACATGGGTGCCGCGTGCAGTGCGGCCAGCCACTGCGGCGTGCGCGGCACCAGGTTCAGGGCCACCACGAAGCTGGGATCGGAGGCGTCTCGGTTCAGCGCCCGGTCGACCGCATCCTTGGCCTTGAGCTGCGTATCGGTGTCGGCAAACCGCGCGCGCACCGTGAAGTTGTTCTGCCCGGTGGCGTCCATGCTGACGCCCTGATGCTCCAGACCGGCTTCCTTGAGCACGGTCTCGACGCGGCCCATCAACGCCGCATCCACCCTTACCGTGCCCTTGGCGCTCGACACCTGCACCGCCGGCGCCTCGCCGAAGAAGTTGGGCAGGGTGTAGATCGTCCCGATCAGCAGCGCGACCGCGATGACGATGTATTTCCAGAGAGGGTAGCGATTCATGGTGTGCCTGGTTGGCGTGTGCGCGTGGCCGGCGGGACCGTGCATGCAAGAAAGCTCGGTTGGGCGCGCTGCCCGCCGCCGCAGGTCGGCGAGCGACCGGGCGCGGCCGGGTCACGGGCAACCGGTGCGTGCATCGTGCTGCCTGCGCCCCCGCGCTGCCGGCGGCCGTCCTAGATGCTCTTCATCGTGCCCTTGGGCAGCAGCGTCTGCACGGCCACGCGCTGCAGGCTCACCTCGACCGGCTTGTTGTCGACGGTGGTGATCTGAACCGTGACGTACTGGTCGGTCAGGTCGGTGATCTTGCCGATCAGCCCGCCGGCGGTCAGCACCTCGTCGCCTTTGTTGAGCGCGTCGACCATGGCCTTGTGTTCCTTCTGTCGCTTGACCTGTGGGCGGATCAGCAGGAAGTAGAACACCACGAAGATCAGGACCATGAACAGGATCGAGGTCCAGGCGCCTTCGGTGCCGGCGGCGGCGGGCGCGGTCTGGGCGTAGGCGTTGGAGATGAAGAACATGCGTGCTCCGGTAACGACTTTCTGGCGGGTTGCCTTGGATGGGGGCGGGCCGGCGGCGCGCTGGGCGCCGGCGCAGGATGGGCGTTTCGCCCGGTGCAGGGCGCCGGACGGGGGGGGCGCGACTGCGATCCCCCGCAGTTACGAATTCGATTATAGCCAGCCGGCCTGTCGCGCGCCGCCGCCCCGGACGGTGTTGCGAGAGGGAGAGCACGCGGTGGCGCGGTGGGTCCGGAAGGGCGCGGTGCGGCCGGCGCGCGTGCTCTCAGTCGGCAGGCGGGCCGGCGGCGCGCCGCTCGCGCGTGGCGCGCGCCCAGGCGGCAAAGCGGCCCTCGTCGAGCGCCTGCCGCGCCTGCGCCATCAGGTCCAGGTAGAAGTGCAGGTTGTGGATGGTGTTCAGGCGCGCGCCGAGGATCTCGTTGACCCGCTGCAGGTGGTGCAGATAAGCGCGCGTGAAGTGGCGGCAGCCGTGGCAGGCGCACAGCGGGTCGAGCGGCCGGTCGTCGTCCCGGTACCGGCTGTTGCGGATCTTCACGTCGCCGAAGCGGGTGAACAGCCAGCCGTTGCGGGCGTTGCGCGTCGGCATCACGCAGTCGAACAGGTCGACCCCGGCGGCGATGCCGTCGAGCAGGTCCTCCGGCGTGCCGACACCCATCAGGTAACGCGGCTTGCCGGCCGGCAGCGCGGGCGCGGTGTGACGCAGCACGCGCAGCATGTCGGCCTTGGGCTCGCCCACCGACAGGCCGCCGATGGCGTAGCCGTCGAAGCCGATGTCGGCCAGCGCGGCGGCCGATTGGTCGCGCAGCCGCTCGAACATCCCGCCCTGCACGATGCCGAACAGCGCATTGCGGTTACCCAGCCGGTCGAACTCGTGCCGGCTGCGCTGCGCCCAGCGCAGGGACAACTGCATCGACTGCGCGGCCTCGGCCTCGGTGGCCGGGCGGCCCTTAATCTCGTAGGGCGTGCACTCGTCGAAGATCATCACCACGTCGGAGTCGAGCACATGCTGGATGCGCATCGACTCCTCGGGCGTGAGAAACAGCCGGTCGCCGTTGACCGGCGACTGGAACGCCACGCCGTCCTCGGTCACCTTGCGCAGGGCGCCGAGCGAGAACACCTGGAAGCCGCCGGAGTCGGTAAGAATGGGCTTGTCCCAGCCCATGAAGCGGTGCAGCCCGCCGTGCTTGCGCACGACCTCGAGCCCTGGCCGCAGCCACAGGTGAAAGGTGTTGCCCAGGATGATCTGCGCGCCCAGTTCGGCGAGTTCGGCCGGCGTCATCGCCTTGACGGTGCCGTAGGTGCCCACCGGCATGAACATGGGCGTCTGGACCTCGCCATGACGCAGCCTCAGCCGGCCACGCCGCGCCGCGCCTTCGCTTTTCAGCAATTCGAAGTTCACCGCGCGCGCTCCAGCAGCGACGAGTCGCCGTACGAGAAGAAGCGGTAGCGCTGCGCGATCGCATGCGCGTAGGCGCGCCGCATGGCCTGCATCCCGGCAAATGCGGACACCAGCATCAGCAGCGTCGACTTCGGCAGGTGGAAGTTGGTCACCAGCCGGTCCGCCACCTGGAACCGGAAGCCCGGGGTGATGAACAGCTGCGTGTCGCGTGCGCCCGCCTGCACCCGGCCATCGACCGCGGCCGATTCGAGCGCGCGCAGGCTGGTGGTGCCCACCGCGACGATGCGCCGGCCCTGCGCCCGCGCCCGGTTGATCCGGGCGGCAGCCGCCTCGCCGATTTGGTACCACTCGCTGTGCATGCGGTGCGCGGCGAGGCGCTCGACGCGCACCGGCTGGAAGGTGCCGGCGCCGATGTGCAGCGTGAGGTACGCCAGTTCGCAGCCGCGCCCGCGCAGCCGCGCCAGCACCTCCTCGGTGAAGTGCAGTCCGGCGGTGGGCGCGGCCACCGCGCCGGGCTGTGCCGCGTAGACGGTCTGGTAGCGCGCCGCGTCCTCGGCGCTGTCGTCATGCGTGATGTAGGGCGGCAGCGGTACGTGGCCGACGCGCTCCAGCAGGCCCAGCAGGTTCTCGGCGAAGCGCAGCTCGAACAGGTCGTCTCGGCGGCCCAGCACCTCGGCCGTGGTGGGCGCGCCCCGCTCGTGGCCGAATTCCAGCAGGCTGCCCGGCCGGGGCGCGTGGCTGGTGCGCACCAGCGCCCAGGCGCGCTGCGGATCGAGGATGCGCTCGATCAGCACTTCGACCTTGCCGCCGCTGGGCTTGCGGCCGAGCAGGCGCGCCTTGATGACCCGGGTGTCGTTGAAGACGAAGACATCGCCGGGCGCCACCAGTTTGTCGAGGTCGCGAAACGCGAGGTCCGCGAGCCGCTCGCCATCCACGTGCAGAAGCCGGCTGGCAGCGCGGTCGGGCAGCGGGTGCTGCGCAATCAGCTCGGGCGGCAGGTCGTAGTCGAAATCGGCGAGCGTCAGCTCGCGCGGCGGGGCAGGGTGGGCAGCGGCGTCCATGGCTTGACCGGCCAGAGGAGTCGGGATAGGAGTCGGGAAAGGCGCGCATGGTACCGGCCGGCGGGCTGCGGCATCATGGGCGGACTGTCACCCTTGCCACAGTCCGCCACATGCCCCCCGCCCTGCACGTCATCGAACACCCGCTGGTCCAGCACAAGCTCACCCTGCTGCGCGAGAAAGAGCGCTCGACCGCCGGCTTTCGCGGCCTGGTGCGGGAAATTGCGGTGCTGCTGGCCTACGAGGTGACCCGCGACATGCCGATGCAGGCGGTCGAGATCGACACGCCGCTGGAGCGGATGACCGCCCGCGTGATCGATGGCAAGAAGATCGTGCTGGTGCCCATCCTGCGCGCCGGACTGGGCCTGCTCGACGGCATGCTCGAAGTGGTGCCGAGCGCGCGCGTCGGCCACGTAGGCCTGTACCGCGACCCCGCCACCCTGCAGGCGGTGGAGTACTACTTCAAGATGCCGGCCTCGATGCCCGAGCGCGACGCCATCGTGCTCGACCCCATGCTCGCCACCGGCAACAGCGCCGTGGCCGCCATCGACCGCCTGAAGGCCGACCCGGCCACGGCACCGCGCTCGATCCGCTTTGTCTGCGTGCTGTCCTGTCCCGAGGGTGTCAGGACGCTGCATGAGGCGCACCCGGACGTGCCGATCTACACCTGCGCCGTGGACCGTGGCCTCGACGAGCACGGCTACATCCGACCGGGGCTGGGAGATGCCGGGGACCGCATCTTTGGCACCAAGTAGGTCGCCGTGGCGGCCCATTGGGCCCGTCCCGACTAAGCTGCGATCTGTTCAGGACTTACCCAGCACCACTGGCCTGGCGCCAGATCGGCGGGCAGGTCGAACGCCCCGAAGCGCAGGCGGTGAAGCTGCGCCACGTGGTTGCCCGCCGCCGCCAACATGCGCTTGACCTGGTGGTACTTGCCCTCGGTCAGGGTCAGCAACAGCGTGCGTTCGCCCACCGCCTGCACGTCTTGCGCGCGTACCGGCTGCGGGTCGTCGCGCAGCACCACGCCGGCTTCGAGCAACGCGATCTGCGCCGCGCTGACCGGTGCGGCGCAGAGCACCTGGTAGACCTTGCGGACATGGCGCCGGGGTGAGGTCAGGCGGTGGATCAGCGCGCCGTCATCGGTCAGCAGCAGCAGGCCGGTGCTGTCGGCATCGAGCCGACCGACCGGCTGCACACCGCGCGCGCGCAGCGGTGGCGGCAGCAGCGACAGCACCGAGGGGTGGTGCGACGGCTTCTGCGAACACTCGTAGCCGGCCGGCTTGTTCAGCGCGACCACTGCCCTGGCGTGGTACGGCCAGCAGACGCCGTCCACGCTGAACTGAAGGCCGCGGGTGTCCACTTCGGCGGCGGCATCCATCACAGCCGCATCGTCGATGTACACGCGACCGGCCCGGATCAGCGCCTCGCACTCGCGGCGCGTGCCGAAACCCTGGCTGAACAGCAGCTGGGACAGAGTCAGCGCGGGCATGACGGGCCAGCGTGGCAGCCGCCCACGGTCGGCGGGCGGCGACTGGTGCCGAGAGAGGGACTCGAACCCTCACGCCTTGCGGCGGCGGATTTTGAGTCCGCTGCGTCTACCGGTTCCGCCATCTCGGCTGTCGGGGGGCGAATTATGCGGCAAGCCCGTGCCGCCCGCGCCGGTCCCGCGTCACCGGTGAGCATTCGGGCTAGCTGGACTGGATCTCCAGGTTGTCGATCAGCCGGGTCGCCCCCAGCCTGGCCGCCGCCAGCACCACCAGCGGCTCGCCGGCCTGCACCTGCCCCGCGTCGGGCGCCTTGAGGTCGCGCTGGCGGCGCACCGAGATGTAGTCGACCTGCCAGCCAGCAGCCGCCAGTTCGCGCTGCGCATCGTGCTCGATACCGGCGAGATCGTGCTCGCCGCCGCGGATACGCTCCCGCACCCGGTTGAGCAGCCGCGCCATCCGCGGCGCTTCCTGGCGCTCGGCCTCGTTGAGGTAGCGGTTGCGCGAAGACATGGCCAGCCCGTCGGTCTCGCGCACGGTCTCGTGCGGCACGATCTCGGTGGGTAGCGCAAACTGCCGGCACATGTTGCGCACGATCATCAGCTGCTGGTAGTCCTTCTTGCCGAACACCGCCACCTTGGGCTGCACGCAGGAAAACAGCTTGAGCACCACGGTGCTGACGCCGACGAAGAAGCCGGGCCGGAACTCGCCCTCCAGGATGTCGCCGAGGTCGTGCGGCGGGTTCACGCGATAGTTCTGCGGCTCCGGATACAGCTCGCGCTCGTTGGGCGCAAACAGCACGTAGACATGATTCTGCCTCTGCAGTTTGTCGATGTCCTGCTCGAGCGTGCGCGGGTACTTGTCGAAGTCCTCGTTGGGACCGAACTGCAGCCGGTTCACGAAGATCGAAGCCACCACCGGGTCGCCGTACTGGTGCGCCATTTTCATCAGCGCCAGGTGGCCGTCGTGCAGGTTGCCCATGGTCGGCACGAAGGCAGTGCGGTTCTGCCCGCGTAACTGGTCGCGCAGTTCCTCGACGGTGTGGACGACTTTCATGGACGAATCCGCAGGGTGGGGCGGCGGATTGTAGAGGCGGCGTGGTCGACGCGCCCCCCACCTGCCCACCCGACCAATCCCGCACGGCCGGTCCCTCAGTACGCGTGCTGGGCGGCCGGGAAGCTGCGGTCCTTCACGGCCTTCACGTAGCGGCGGACCGCATCGGCAATCGAGCCGCCCTCGGCCATGAAATTGCGAACGAAGCGCGGCTTGCGTCCGGGATACACGTCGAGCATGTCGTGCAGCACCAGCACCTGGCCATGGCAAACCGACCCGGCGCCGATGCCGATGGTGGCCGCGCGTGTCAGCGCCGCGGTCACCTGGCTGGCGACCGCCGACGGCATCAGCTCCAGCACCAGCAGCGCCGCGCCCGCGTCTTCCAGCGCGCCCGCGTCGGCCAGCAACTGCGCGGCCTGTGCATCGGTCTTGCCCTGCACGCGGTAGCCGCCCAGCGCATGCACCGACTGCGGCGTCAGGCCCAGGTGCGCGCACACCGGGATGCCGCGCTCGACCAGCATCCGCACCGCAGGGGCCATGACGCTGCCGCCCTCGAGCTTGACCATCTGCGCGCCGGCCTGCAGCAGGGTGACGGCGCTGGCGCAGGCCAGCTCGGGCGTGTGGTAGCTGCCGAACGGCAGGTCGGCGATCAGCCAGGCGGCCTTCAGCCCGCGCGCCACGCATTCGGTGTGATAGGCGACCTCGCGGAGCGTGACGGGCAGGGTGCTCGTGCGCCCCTGCACCACCATGCCGAGCGAGTCGCCCACCAGTACGCAGTCCACGCCGGCTTCGTCGAGCACGCGGGCGAAGCTGGCGTCGTAGCAGGTCAGCATGGCGATCGGCTCGCCGCGGGCGCGCAGCTCCAGCAGACCCGGCAGGCTGACCGCCTTGCGCGCAGGAGTGTCGGAGGCGGATGGGTGGGTGCTCATGGACGTTTTGACCGCGCTCTGGAGGCGGCCGTTCCGCCGCAGCGCTGCGGGCGAACCCGCAGGCCCTGGCCCGGACCGCGCGTGGCACGTGCCATGCGCCGCGCGCCGGGGCAGTTGCGCCGCGGATGGGCTTGCGGGTTCACGCCGCCAGGTTGAAGTGTTCGCGCCGGCCGCGCATGCCGCCGATGCGCGCCAGCAGCCGGGCCAAGTCGCTGTCGCGGTCGATCGGGTTCAGGTGCTCGGTGTTGACCGCCAGCAGGGGCGCCCCATCGTAGTGCTGAAAGAAGTGCGTGTAGCTGGCGGCGAGCGCCTCGAGGTAGGCGGGTGTGATGCCGGCTTCCCGCGGGTTGGCGCGCTGTGCCACCCTCTCGATCAGCGTCTGGATATCGGCATGTAGGTAGATCACGAGGTCCGGTGTCGGCGCCCCGGGGCGCGAGATGGGCGTGGATCTGTTCGTACAGACTCAGCTCGGTGTCGGCCAGGGTCAGACGCGCGAACAGCGCGTCCTTGTCCAGCAGGAAGTCGGAGACCACCTGACGCGTAAACAAGTCAGGCTGTGCGAGTTCGCGCATCTGCCGTGCCCGCTGGAACAGGAAGGCGAGCTGGATCTGCAGCGCATACCGCGCGCTGTCGCGACAGAAGCGCTCCACGAAGGGATTGGCTTCGGGTTGCTCGAGGAGGAGCTCGGCGCCAAAGTGCGCGGGCGAGCCGGCGTGCCAGCGAGGTATTGCCGACGCCGATCGGACCCTCGACCACCACGTGATGCAGGGTGGTGGCCACGCTCAACCTGGCGTGCTGTCGCGGAACATGAAGTAAGCGGCGCCCACCAAGCACAGCGCAGCCCACAGGTAGTCGAGCTTCAGCGGCTCTCTCATGTAGAGCACGGCAAACGGCACGAACACCGACAGCGTGATGATCTCCGGCAGGATCTTCAGCTGCCCCAGGGTCAGTGCGGTGTAGCCGATGCGGTTAGCCGGCACCTGCAGCAGGTACTCGAACAATGCGATGCCCCAGCTCACCAGGGCGGCGATCCACCACGGCTTGTCGTTGAGGTTTTTCAGGTGCGCGTACCAGGCGAACGTCATGAACACGTTCGAGGCGACCAGCAGCAGCGCCGTCTGCAGGACGACCATCGCGTCGATAGCGGCTTCAGGCGGAAGGGGTGACCGTCGGGCTGGCGGAATCCGCACCGGCGGCTGGCGCGCGCTCGATACGCTGACTCTCGACCTGGACCACGAAGTCGCTCCCAGGCCCAAGGCCAGGCAGGTGCAATTGGGGCTCCAAGTCGAGCAGGGGACGCAGCACGAAGGCGCGCTGGTGCAGGCGCGGATGCGGCAGCGTCAGGGGGGTGCTGCGGACGATGAAGTCACCCACCAGCAGAAGGTCGAGATCCACCTTGCGGGCCGGCTTTCTTTCGCCGCCGCTGCTGCGGCGCTTGCGACCCAGCATCAGCTCGATGTCGAGCAGGTGAAGCAGCAAACCGTAAGGCTCCAGTTCGGTGTCAATGGCGGCTACTGCGTTGAGGAAGTCGGGGCCTTCCGCATCGATTGGTGCCGACACATAGAAGGGCGAGACGGCGACGAACGCCGAGCGTTCGAGCGAACGAATCGCCTCGAGCGCCGAACCCAGCGTCTCTTCCCGGTCGCCCTGGTTGGCACCCAGGCCGATGTAGGCCCGCCGCATCACTTTCAGTTGTCTCCGTTGCCCTGGGCTTCGATGGCCGCTGCGTCGCCCTCGCCACTGCCGCGGCGGCCACGGCGGCGCCGGCGCCTGGGGGCAGTGCCAGGCGCGCGCAACGCCGGCGACGACTGCACGAGCAGCTCGCGCTCTTCCTCGCCGGCGTGCATGAAGCGGGTCCACCAATCCCCGAGGTCGGCGGGCGCCTCCTCGGCGGCGCAGCGCAGCACGAGGAAATCATAGCCCGCCCGCACCCGCAGGTGCTCCAGCAGTTTGAACGGATTGCGGCCGGTGCGGCGCTCGAAGCGCGGCTGCAGCATCCAGATCTCGCGCATGTCGGCGGTGTAGCGACGCTGGATCGCCAGCTTCTCGGTCTGCCGCTCCAGCACGTCGTCGATGGCGGCATCCAGCGCGGGGATGCGGTGCTCGCCGCGTCCCTCGCGCAGCTTCCACTGCTTCAGGACCTCGTGCCAGAGCAGGGTTGCGAACAGGAAGCCGACGGCGATGTGCTTGCCCGCGCGCACCCGCTCGTCGGTGCGCGACAGCGCGAGCATGACGAAGCGCTCGCCCTCGGGCTGCTCGAGGATCACATCCAGCAGCGGCAGCACCCCGTGATGCAGACCCTCGACGCGCAGTCGCGTGATGCAGGCCACCGCATGTCCGCTGGTGAGCAGCTTCAGCATCTCGTCGAACAGGCGCGCCGCCGGCACGTTTTCGATCAGGTGCGCCAGCGCCGCGATCGGCTTGCGCGTAGCCTCGTCGATCTCGAATCCCAGCTTGGCGGCGAAACGGACCGCGCGCAGCATCCGCACCGGGTCCTCACGGTAACGCGTCTCGGGCTCGCCGATCATGCGCAGGCGGCGCCGGCGCACATCCTTCACGCCGTCGTGGTAATCGAGCACGGTCTCGGTGACCGGGTCGTAGTACAGCGCATTGACGGTGAAGTCGCGCCGCGCGGCGTCCTCGGGCTGGCTGCCGAACAGGTTGTCGGCCAGAACGCGGCCGTGCTCGTCGGTCTGGCGGTCGGGATTGTCCAGGGCGCGGAAGGTGGAGACCTCGATCGTCTCCTGCCCGAACATCACGTGCACCAGGCGAAAGCGCCGGCCGATGATGATTGCGCGGCGGAACTGCGCCTTCACCTGTTCGGGCGTGGCGTCAGTGGCCACGTCGAAGTCCTTGGGCGCGATGCCCAGCAGCAGGTCGCGCACCGCACCGCCGACGATATACGCGGCGAAGCCCTGTTTCTGCAGTGTTTCGCAGACGCGCTGTGCGTTGCGCGGCACCAGGCCGCGGTCGATGGCGTGCTCGGCGGCGCCGATGCGCTTGGGCTCCTTGCGCAGCCGCGGCTTCCTGCGTGTGAACAGGTCGGTGACCTGCGCGACGAACTTCTTGATCATGACGAGGTCGGCTTTGCGCGCGCCACTACGCGTTGCACGTGCGGGCGACCGAGGTTGAACGGCGGGCCGTCCTCTGGAACGCCCGGCGGTCGGGTGCGGCACGCGGGCAAGGACTGTGAGGGGGAGGTCCGGCGCAGCGGCGCGCTGTCGCCACCGGCGCGGCGGTGCAACGGGATCACGCTGCCCTCTGCGTTTCGAACAGATCGAGCGTGTCCCAGCCACGTTCGACAGCGATGGCGCGCAGCCCGGGGTCGCCATTGGTGACCACGGGGCGCCGTACCGCCTCCAGCAGCGGCAGGTCGTTGATCGAATCGCTGTAGAACACGCTGTCCACTTCGGCCAGACAGGTGCCGCGCGCAGCCAGGAAGGCCTCGACCGCGACGCGCTTGCCGTCCTGGTAGGTGTGCGGCGGCACGTAACGGCCGGTGAAGCGGCCGTCGACTTCCTCCGGCTGCACGGCGATCAGGTGCTCGATGTCGAAGACGGCCGCGATCGGCCGCGTGACGTAGCTGTGCGTGCCGGTCACCAGCGCCACCGTGTCGCCTGCGGAACGGTGGTTCTGCACCAGCGTCTGCGCTTGCAGCGTCAGGTGCGGAAAAACCGCCTTGCGCAGGTACTCGGTGCGCCACAGATCCAGCTGCGTGCGCTCGAACCGGGCCAGCAGCCCCATCTGGAAGTCGAGGTAGCTCTCGATATCGAACCGCCCCTCGCGGTACTCCTGCGCGTGGCGGCGGATGGCAGCGCCGTAGTGCTCCGGGTCGAGGCCGGCGGCCGCTACCAGGAAGCGCAGCCAGCCGTCGGCGCTGTCGATCGGGAGCAGGGTGTGGTCGAGGTCGAACAGGGCGAGCTTCAAGACGCGCATTTCAAGAGATCCGAGCGGCATTCTACGGAGGCGGCGCGGCGCCCGCCTGCGCCAGCCAGTCCTTGAGCAGGGGCACCGTCAGGGCGCGCTGGCGTGCCAGCGCGAAGGCATCGAGCGCATCAAGGGCAGCCGTCAGCGTGCGCAGGTCGCGCGGCAGATGACTCAGGACGTAGGGCAGCAGGTCCTCGGCGACCTGCACGCCGCGCGCGGCGGCGTGGGCCCTCAGGGCGGCGAGCTTCTCGTCATCCGTCAACGGCTGCAGTTGATACACGAGGCCCCAGCCCAGGCGCGTACGCAGGTCCTCACGCAGTGCGAGCTGGGCCGGCGCTGTGTCACCGGTCACCACGCTGGCGCAGCGCGGATTGGCGCGCACTGCGTTCAGGCGGTTGAACAGCGCCACCTGACCGGGGCCATCGAGGGGTTCGACGCGGTCGAGCACGGCGAGGCCGGGCCGCTCGGGGTCGCCATCGGCCGTCCAGGCCCAGCCGCCGGCCGCCAGCAGCGCCCGGGCCAGATGCGTCCGGCCGCAGCCGCTGCCGCCCCACAGGTAAACGCTGCGCTCGGCGCTGCCGCCGGCGGCCAGCGCCTGCAACGCGGCCAGCGCCTCGGCGTTGCGACCGGCGATGAAGTTGCTCAGCTGCGGTTGTAGCGGCTGCAGCAGGTCGAGCGCGAGTTGGTTCATGGCAGCCGGCAGTGTAGTGAAGCGGGCACGTCGGACTGCGCAGGCCCGGGGGCGCGAGCGTCGCCTACACTGACGTCCGGGCCGTGGCGGAAGGGCGCTTTCGCCGGGCTGCGTCCCGAGTCCCGTGCCTGGCAACCTGAGTCGCGAATCCGATGTCCTCCGCCTACGCCGCCGCCGGTGTCGACTACGCCAAAATCGATCCGCTGAAGATCCTCGCGCAGCAGGCTGCTGCAGCGACCGCCGGGCATCTGGCGCGGCACGGCCTGAGCGAGGTGGCCGCCTCGCGTGGCGAGAGCGCCTACGTCGTCGACTGCGGCGAGTTCTACCTGGCCTCGATCACCGAGTGTCTGGGCACCAAGGCGCTGGTGGCCGATGCGATGCGTGCGGTGACCGGCCGCACCTACTACGACCTGATCGCGCAGGACACGCTCGCCATGGCGATCAACGACCTCATCACGGTCGGCGCCACGCCGGTGTCGGTGCACGCTTATTGGGCTGCCGGCGGCAGCGACTGGTTTGCCGATGCCGAGCGCGCCCGCGACCTGGTGGCCGGCTGGAAGGCCGCCTGCGACGCCTGCCGGGTGGCCTGGGGCGGCGGCGAGACGCCGGCGCTGGCCGGCGTAGTCGCACCCGGCCGTATCGATCTGGCGGCCTCGTGCGTGGGCCTGGTGCGGCCCAAGTCGCGCCTGACGCTGGGCGAGAAGCTGACCGCCGGCGATGCCATCGTGCTGCTGGCCTCCAGCGGCATCCACGCCAACGGCCTGTCGCTGGCGCGCAGGCTGGCCGAGGCCTTGCCGCAGGGCTATGCGACCGACCTGGGCGATGGCACGCTGTTCGGCGAGGCACTGCTGGCGCCCACGGTGCTTTACTCGCGTGTGATGGAAGACCTCGCCGCGGCCGGTATCGTGCCGCACTACTGCGTCAACGTGACCGGGCATGGCTGGCGCAAGCTGATGCGCCACCCCGGCCGCTTCACCTACCGCTTGCACACCCTGCCGGCGGTGCCGCCGGTTCTGCACTTCATGCAGGAAAACCTGCCACTCGGCGAGCGCGAGGCCTACGGCAATCTCAACATGGGAGCAGGCTTTGCGCTGTACCTGCCCGCAGAGCAGGCCGCAGCTGCGGTTGCGGTGGCGCGGGCGGCCGGCGTCGCAGCCTGGCGGGCCGGCGCGGTGGAGGCCGGGGCCAAGCAGGTGATGATCGAGCCGCTGTCCCTGGTCTTCGGCGAAGACGAGTTGCACGTCCGCGTCTAGCGGGACATGGGGTGCGCCAGGGCAGCGCCGCAAGGTTGACCTGCCGCCCGGCCGCTTGGCGGCCTGCCCTGCCCCCGCTCCGGCTGCAGCCGGCGATGACCAAGGTCATTTCAATGCGCGCTCCCAGTCGGCACGTCGGATACTCATTCCTGGCGCAGGCGTTACCGCCTGCGATCCACGGCCGCTGTGACCGATACATCCCCGACCTCCGCTCCGCATCCCCCGTCGACGTCGCGGGTCATCGATATCGTTGCCGGCGCGCTCTCGAAGCACGGCAGGGAAATCGAGCGCGGCCTGGTCGTCTGCATCGACATGGACAGCCGGGCCAATGGCCAGATGCCGACCTGGCGGTTGGGCGATTCTCCCGGCGACTTCGGCCGACAGTTCGACGCGTGCTTCAGGCAGTTCGCCGTTCAGGAGGTCGGGATCCTGAGCGCAGGTGGACCGGCCAAACAAGGCAGTAACCGGCGCCTGACGCTCGAGATCGTCAGTGACGAGGAAAGTGAGCTGCAGGCCGTAGTTTCGGCAATGTCGCATCGCATGGGCGCAAGCCTCGAAGACGACGTACGCGGGGTCAATCGCCACCTGGCCTCGATGCTCGGGATGGTTGAGATCCCGGAAAACCACTCGCCGGTGGGTCCGGCGGTCGTCGTGCACTCGGCCGCACGCGTGCTGCAGAACTTCGGCTTTGGCGGGGCGCTCCTGCGTCAGCTCCTCAAGCACCTGACCGGGCCCCTCACGAGCGCTCTGCAACAGTCCTATAGGGAGCTGGAGAGTCAGTTCGCCAGCGACCCCGGGCTGCACGCGCCGCGTAATCGCGCGGTCGGACCGACCTCCAGCCAGCAAGGCCAATCGTCGAACGAGGGAGGCCCCAGCGGAGTCTCGCGCTTCGGCCCGCCGACGCTGCGCGGCACGCCGAGCGGTCCGCTGACGCAAGGTCAGTCGGCCGGGGCGGCCGGGCAGGTCAACTCGAGCGCGATCGAACTCGTCAGCAGCCTGTTGCAGCGCCTGCAGTCGGCGTCGTCGGCCTCCGTCGCCCAGGCATCGATGAACTCAAGCGCAGCGCTGCCAGCCAGTACGGCGCCGGATTACTGGTTGCCGCCGCTGGGCGAGTTCCTGCGGACGGGCGATGCCGTGCAGGCGCATCCTCTAGCCGCGGTGCCGCCCGTCGTGGCGCCGGCGGCAGCCTTGCCGCTGCTGGCCGAAGCGCTGAGCCACCTGCCTCTGAGCAATGCACTGGTCGCGCTGTTGCGGCGGACGACGCCGGCGGCCACTGCGCCGGCGCCGCCTGCGGCCGCCGAGGAGATGGCGCCGCTGGACGCCTCGCTGGCCGGGATGGAGGCGTTGGCTGAAGCAGCGCAGGAGGGTGAGCGGTTCAGCAGCGAGCTGCGTCAGTTTCATGCTTGGCGCAGAGGCCTGCGTGAACTGGTCGAGGGCGATGCGTCCAGAGTGTCCTCGCGCGTGGCGCTCGACATGGTTGCCGAGATGTTCGATTCGATGTGTGCCTGTGAACTGGTGCCGGCAGTGCTTCGTCGTAAGTCGCTGGCGCTGCAAGTGGTCATGCTGAAATTCGCGATCCACGAGCCGAGGAGGTTCTTCGCGGTTCAGAAGGGCTGTTCGCTGGCGGTCGAGCGCATCGCCGTCTGTTCCGTCGGCACCCGCGCTGACGATTCGACGCTGCAGGAGCACTGGGACAAGACCATCGCTGCCGTGGCGCGGTGCATGGATGACCCCGCACGGAACAAGGAGGAAGTGGAGTCGGCGCTGCGCTCGCTCGAGACGGCGGTGGCAGACGGCTACCGTGACCGCAGCCCGCGTGCGATCGCGGAAAGACAGGCAGTGGAGTGGATGCGACGCTGCGTACCGCAGGACACCCGCTTCTCCTTTCTCAAGCAGTTTCTGCTCTGGACCTGGTCCAGGGTCGTGGCAGAGGCCATGCGGGACAGCAAGCTGAGCGAAGTGCGCACGCCGCGCTACGTGAAAACCGCAAAGACGACCGTGTGGAGCGTCAAGCTCGACCTGAGTGCGGAGCAGCGTGAGCGCCTGCGGCGTCTCATGCCCGGTCTGGTCCGCACCCTGCGCGAGGGTATTCGCACGCAGCAATGGTCCGAGTCGGCCGAACTGGACTTCCTGGGCAAGCTGATGCGCAGTCATCGCAGGTCACTCGGCCTGCCCGATCCGAGCGCACACATGGAGCCGGGTGAGCAAGTTGTCACCGCTGAACCGTCACCGGCCCCGGCGGCAGCCCCCGCCCCGGCTGGGGATGCCGAGGTGGGGAACGGGTTGCCTTCGAAGCGGCCTGCTGTTGCCGCGGGCGCAGCGGATCTGGACCGAGTTGCCTGTCCTTTCGGCTTGCGGCTGGGCTGTGATTACCTGGTGTGGAGCGGTGGTGCCATGCATCGGATGCGGTTGCAGGGCGCGCCGCGCAGCTCGCGCAACTACGTCTTCTACGGGCAGTCGGGTGCCTGCGTCGAGTTCTCCGCCCAGGAAATCCGCGACCTGCTGATGTCGGCGCGCGTAGTGCCCGTGGACGCGGTCGACGAGCGGAGTGCGCTGCACGCTTGATTGCCGGTGGTTGCGCTGTGGATGCACAGGCTGTCGGTCCAGCGGCTTCCCCGGGGGAGGGGGCGGGCGCCGGCGATGCAGCGAGTCCTCCTGGGCGTACGGCGATCGGGCGCCGATCCAGCGGCAGACGTCGCAGGCTTCGGTCCGGCACGCCAGACACGGGCGGGTACGGGCAGCCGCGGCGCAATTGCGTGGTGCACCAGCGCCAACGTGAAGCCCGGGTTGCTCGCCTTCGCAGCCGCAGTCGTGTGGCCGCATGTGGTGTCACTGGGTCGCCGCTCCGTCGTGCCGACTCGGCGGCTCGCCGATGCCTCTGTACCAGCCGTTCTCCAACCGCCGTGTCGGCGGAACGCAGCCTGTGCCGAAACCCGGGGTACTCGTTCGGCATCCGCGCCGTTGGCGCGTAGCACCACCAGACTCCCGCAAGTGCAGTTCGTTTTCGGCGGCGCACCCGGGCGCGCAGTCGATCCGCACGGACAGGCCGGCAAGAACCCCGGTAACTGTAGGCTGACGGGCAGTTTCTGCCTCTAGACTTGGTTGCGGGCCTGTATGCGGCTCTGGCTCTGTATGCGGCTGGTTCTTGACTGCGACGTTGCGCCGGGTGCGCGCAGACAGTCGGACGCCCCGGCAGCGATCGGCAGCATCGGATGCTTTGCGCTGCATGAGCGGGAGAACTGTCGGGCAGGCTGGAACGCCGGGCTTAACCCCGGGGCGGCACACCGCTTCGGAGCTCGGAGGCATGCGCCGGGACGACGAGGACCCTGGCGTTGCTCAAACGATGCGGGTGCATGCCAGTGGGACGTAGTCCATCAGGTCCAAAGTTCATTCAGCAGCGCGGCCTCGGCTATGCGGCAGTCCTGCGTCGTGCGCTGAGAGAGGCTTCGCTGCCGATCGTGCTTTGGGCTACCGCCGTGGCCCAGGGCGTTCTGTGGCTTTTTGCCGCTTCCCAACTGCTGGGACGCGCGGTTTTCGAGGGCTTGATCCTGCTTGGAGCGGCAACCGCCTGCTCACTCGTCTTGGTGGCCCTGTCCAAGCGCCAGCGTTCACGGCCGCTGGCACACCTGGTGCGCGCGACAGCCCAGACCCTTGCGGCAGCAACTAGCGCCACGGTGGCCCCCTTGCATGCAGGCTTGCTCGTGCCGTTTCTCCTGCATCTGATTCATCTGGGGACGTTTGGCCCCGGCTCGGTCTTCCTGCGCGCCGCTCTGTGCGGACTGCTGGGGGCGGTCGCCCTATACTTTTCCACGGTCGTTGTCATCGATCCGGCTACGGGCTGGCTGCTGCTGTCGGCGGTGGCCGCTGCGATGACCATGGCGGTGGCGCTTGGCGGTTTACTCGATCTGTGGACCGCGCGGGCGCTGGTGAAGTCCGCGCGGCGACGGCAGGTGCTGCGGCGGATGCATGCAATGGCCGAGGCAAGGGCGCGCTACATCGCGGCAGCCGGTCATGACCTGCGCCAGCCGCTGCATGCGCTGACCTACCTTGCGCAGGCACTGCTTGATCGGCAGCCGCCGCAGGGCGGTGAGCGCGAACTGCTCCGACGCCTGGTGCAGGCGGCGGGCTCGACCGACCGGATGTTCCAGGATCTGTTGCAGTTGGCGCAGATCGATTCGACCCGGCTGACGCTTAGCTACGGTCGCGTCGAACTGGCCGGTCTGTTTGACTCGCTGCAGACCACTTTCCTGCCACAGGCCCGGCGCAAGGGGCTGGTCTTGGAGGTTTACCGGACCGATGAGGCGGTGCAGTCGGACGCGGTGGCGTTGATGCGCATTCTCAACAATCTTGTGTCAAACGCGATTCGCTACACCAGCAGCGGTCTGGTCGAGGTCCGGGCGAGAGAGCGCTACGGCAAGGTTCTCATTTCGGTGCGCGACACCGGCCCGGGCATAGCGCCCGAGGACCAAGCGTCGATCTTCGACGAATTTCATCGGTTGCGGTCCCGACCGAGCGGCACCGGACTGGGTTTGGCCATCGTCAGGCGCCTGGCTAGCGCGCTGGGGCATGAACTAGCCATCAGGTCGGCGGTCGGCAAGGGCACGCGCTTCTCGCTCCAACTCGAGCGGGCAGAGCCTTTGGCGCCGGATGCGTCGCAGGCCGTTCAGCGGCCGATCGAGGAGCGGCTGATTCTCTTCGTCGACGACGACAGCGAGGTGCGTCGAGCGGTGCGCCCCGTCATGGAATCATGGGGCTACACGGTGGTCGACGCTGGCAGCGGCGAAGAGGCGGAGGAGAAGCTGGCCGAGCTCATGACCGTGCCTGCCGTGATGGTCGTAGACCACGATCTGGCTGACGGCGAGTCGGCGCAGTCGGTGGTGCAGCGGATTCGCAGGGCCTACGGCAAGCACATTCCGTCCCTGCTGGTGACCGGCAATCCGGAGTCTCAGCCGCTCGATGGTGCCGAGCCGCCGCTACTGAAACCGGTCGCCCCTGCGCAGTTGCGGGCAGCGGTGGAACGCACACGCCGCCACGGCGGCACGCCGGCCGATGGCGACTTCTGACGCTTGAATCGTTTCTGCCATGCGCATCTTGATCATCGATGACCACCCGCTGATTCGGTACGGACTGCAGGCATCGCTGCAGGCGCACCTTCCCGCAGCGAGCTTCGACGAGGCTGAATCGCCCGAGGCCGCGCTGGCGATTCTGAACCGGCCGCCGCGGCCCGATCTGATCCTGCTCGACCTGCGCCTGCCCACGCTGGCCGACGGGCTGGAGTTACTGGTCAACCTGCGCAAGGTTGCAACACGCTCGCCGGTCTTGGTGCTGGCGGGGGAGCCGACGCACGACACCGTGGCTGCGGTACGCGACAACGGGGCGAGCGGCTTCATCTCCAAGGGCGAGTCTCCGGGCCGACTGGCGCAGGCCATCCAGACTTGCCTGCAGCGCCCCGATGAATTCCTGCTGCGTGCTGCGCTGCCGCCGGCACCAACGCGCGTCGCGGCGCCGCCCGCTCCGTCGCTCATTCCTCGCCTTTGGCAGGTGTTTGCGCAAGTCGCGGAAGGCAAGCCGAACAAGGTCATCGCGCGCGAACTCGGCGTCACCGAGGGCGCAGTCAAGAACTACATGACCAAGCTGCTGGATGCCACCGGCGCCAGCAACCGCGGCGAGGCGATCAAGCTGTACATCGAGAACATCGAGCGCTGGCGAGCCGATCCGCGCTATCGCGAGGCGATGCGGGCCCGCGACTGAGTCGCCGGCCGGACATGACCTTAGTCGAAGCGTCGACTGCCGCGTTGAGGCCGGTGCTAAAAATTCATTGGATGGCGGGTCCAGCAGATCGATCCCGATCTGCTTCGGCCGCTGGCACCGTATCCGCCGCCTGAGCTATCGCGGCCGCTCACCATGTCACTGCGTGCTGACGAACCTCCAATAGCCGCGGAGCGAGCCTCCGATCGCCCATGGATCCTCGGCAAGGCCTGCGTACCTGGCGCGCTACACCGCGCCCAGGGCGTGGGCTGCGAGGATGTCGCCGACATGACCGTCGTGGAAACACGCGACGGTCCGGCGCTGGTGGCATACCTGTCCGACGGGGCCGGTGGCGCCGGACTGGGGGGCGTTGGTGCGCGTGTCGCGGTGAACAGCGCAATGGCCTTTATGCGCCGTTCGCTGATCTACCAGCCGATGTCGGTTGGCCTCGCCTACGCCTGTGCCGAGGAAGTTCGCAACCACCTGGTTCAGGCGGCAGTCTGGCAAGGCGCCGCCCTGCTGCACCTGTCGTGCACTTGGCTGGGCGCGGTGGTCACCAACCGCAGCGTGTTCGTCATGCAGATCGGCGACGGCGCGATCGTGGTGGGGGAGAACGGAAGGCTTCGGGTGCCTATCCAGCCGATGCGAGGCGTGTCGACGGCGACCACCGCCTTCATCGGCGACCGCGGGGCTCTCGTGCGTTTGGTCGTGAAGGATCTCGGCTTCGTACCGGACTGTCTGGCCCTGCTATCTGACGGTCTGCAGGACTACGCGCTCGAGCCGGCCACTGGCTACCCGCGACTTGACTTCCTAGTGCCGCTGTTCACGATGTTGGAGCAAGTGCCCGACAGCAGCGACCACGGTCGCGACGCCGTCCTGAACGCGCTGCTGCGAAGGCCCGAGCTCGACCGACCAGGCAGCGACGATCGCTCACTGCTGCTGGCTTGCAACGCGCTCTGCTGAGCGCGTCCTTCCGAGGCCGCCGCGCGGCACACATCGAGTATCGACCAGTCGCCGGTCAGCGGTTCCGGTCGAACCAGACTCGGGCCTTGTGCAGGGCGAGCAGGGCGTCGCGCAATTCGGGGTCCGACAAGGTCCCGGCCAGTGGGGCCAGGCCCTGGCCCAGGCGATTGACCGCACGATTGCGCGCCGCGCGGCCGGCTGGCGTGTGGAGTTGACCCGTTTTCGCGGACACTTGATCCTTGTGGAGAAAGGAGTCCGAGATGCCCAAGAGCAGACCGCCGTATCCGGCGGAGTTTCGCTGGCTGGGCACGTAGCGCCCGCGGGTGCGCGAGAACAGGCTGGCACCGAGACGGGTCTCCAGCGCTTTGAGCCAGCGGAACAGGGTCGACGGATCGCGCTTGAGTTCGCGGGCGGCGGCCGCCAGTTCGCCGTGGCGGGCGATGGCTTCGACGCAGCTCAGGTCGACTGAGGACAACATGAACGTCAGGGTGGCACGGGACCCAATGAGCACTGCAGATGGAGCACTGCAGGAATGCAATTCAGGTTAGCAGCATTGCAAGTTGGCGGGATTTATCCTGCCAGCTGTCGTTCATCCAGCCCGCGAGCCATCCAGATGCCCCACCCCTCTGCCAGCAACGCGCAGCCCCGTCCGTGCGTCACGGTGCGATGCAGCGCGGCGCTGTTCGCCTCGCTGATGTCCCTGTGTCCATCGGGGCGGGCAGAGCCTGCGTCCCCGAGCGCGCCAGCGATCCCGCAGCACATGCGATGCGGGGGCGACGGCACCTCCCAGGCCGGCACTGCGCGCACGGTGCCTGACCGGTCGAGGATCGTCGAACTGACCTTCCTCAAGTCGCACGCCGGGCAACGCCCCCAGCTCGTGCGCTACATCGTGATGAACTGGTTCGCGATGGACGCTGCCGCGAAGGCGCGGGGGCTGTTGGACGGGTTCTCGGTGTTCGAAAGCGGGTCCGACGAAGGTGCCTGGAACGTCGTTGTGAGCACGATCTACCGCGACGCGCGGGGCTACGAGGCGGTCAAACAAGACTTCGAGCCGATCCGCAAGGGGCACCAGGAGGTGCTGATCGAAGGGCGCGGCCTCGACGACCTGGGCACCGTCGTCGACTCGCGTGAGATGTTCGAGCATCCCGGCAACACGAGCTGCTGACGGACCATGCCCATGCTGCCTGCAAGCTCCCCCTTGTTCAGCCAAGCCGATCTGGGCGGCTTGCGCTTGCGCAACCGCGTGGTGATGGCGCCCATGACCCGCAACCGCGCTCACCCCGACGGATCGCCCAGTGCGCTGATGGTCCGCTACTACGCGCAGCGCGCCCAGGCCGGTCTGATCGTCACCGAGGGCACGGCCCCGTCGCGTACCGGCCGGGGCTACCTGCGCATGCCCGGCCTGTACCTCGACGATCATGTCGGGCCGTGGCGGCGCATCACCGACGCCGTGCACGCTGCGGGCGGCCGCATCTTCGTGCAGCTCATGCACGTTGGCCGCGTCGCGCACTCCGCGAATCTCGACGGCAGGCCACCGGTCGGGCCCTCGGACACGCGCGCGAGCGGGGAGATTCTGACGGCCCGCGGCCGGCAACCCATCGAGGCACCGTAGCCATTGACCGAGAGCGGGATCGCGTCTGTCGTCGCCGAGTATCGGCGGGCCGCAGAAATGGCCGCCGACGCGGGCTTCGACGGCGTGGAGATCCACGCCGGGTCCGGCTATCTGCCGATGCAGTTCCTGCTGCCCGGCGTCAATCAACGCACCGATGCCTGGGGTGGCTCCCTCGACAACCGGGCCCGCTTCCTGCTCGATGTCGTCGATGCGGCCGCGTCGGTTCTCGCGCCGGGCCGTGTCGGCATCCGGCTGACCCCGGAGTCCACCTTCAACGACGTGCACGACGCGGATCCGGCCGCGACCTGCAGCCACCTGGCGCACGAGCTCTCGCGGCGCCGCGTGGGCTACCTGCACGTGCAGGACGTCGCCGTGTCGGGCTGGAATGTGCTCGGCCACCTGCGGCCGCGGTTCGCGGGCGTACTGATCGCCAACGGGGGTTACGACCGCGAGCGGGCCGATCGCGACCTGGGCGCAAACCGGGCCGACCTCATCTCGTTCGGCTGGCCCTTTATCGCCAATCCCGACCTTCCCGAGCGCCTTCGGCTCGGCCAGCCCCTTGCCGAAGCGGACGAGTCGACTCTGTACTCGGGTGAAGAACGCGGCTACACGGATTACCCGCTGGCCGAGCGCAGCGCCGAGATGAACCAGCCCGCTCGGCGATAAGCAGCCGACCGGCGGGCGGCTCCCGTGCGGTGCGCGTCGGACCCTCTCGAGCCGCTGGACGACGCGACCCGGCGCGAGATCGACAAGCGCGACGCGCGCAGCTGGGAGCGGGTCGCCACCTACTGGGAGAACGGGCTCGGACTGGGCCGCTCGCCGGCCCTATCGGCGCAGGCGGCGCTCGACGCGATCAACCTGCCCCGGCTCGCGCTGGACCCCGCAATCGGCCGCATCAGCGCGGAGTGGCTCGGCCGGATACCGCAGCTCGTGCAGCAGGCCGCCGTCGCGAATCGCCCGTGCTCGGCGGCGTTCGTCAGCCACGTGATACGCCAGGCCGACCTCGGACCGGCGTTCGCCTATTCCGAGATGCACGCGACCTTCATCGCCGACGCGATGTCCCAGACCTTCGCCGACCTGGCCGAACCCGGGCCGGACGCCAGCGCGCGACCCGGCTCCGCGCCCCGGGCCTTTCGAGGCTGCTCGCCGGAGACCACGTCGCTGCGTCCCGGGGACCTGCTCTGCTTCACGCGCGACGCGACGGTCGGCCCGCGCAGCTTCGCGCAGCTGGCGGAGGTGCATCGGACGGCTGCCGGCGAGGCGGCTGCGCGCGGCACCGCGGCCCCGGCCTCACGCACCGCGTTTCCGGCCCACTGCGACGTTGTCACCCGGGTCGATGCCGCCGCGCGGCGGGTCGAGGTCGTCGGCGGCAATGCCTGGCAGTCGGTGACGCGCAGGACGATGCGGCTCGACGCGCGGGGGCGGCTCGCGCCGGCGCTGCGGATTCCCGCCGAGGAGACCGCCGAGCAGGAGGACCGCTACCGGTCCGCCCCCGAGTGCGGCAACCTGAACCGAAAGCGCTACCTGGTCGTGCTGCGGCTGCGCTGACGCACGCACCCTCGCCGCACGCCGACGACCCTCCCCGGCGCGGACCGCGTCTCAGCGCGCCGCGAGCTTGTGCAGCGGCGCCTGCCGCGACACCTGTGGCCGCCGGACAAGTACTCCCCATACCGGCCGTATGAAATGTCCCCAGTCTGGCCGTTGAAGCCCCGGCGGGCCATGGCCCGCCGGGGCTTCAACGGCCTGCCCGACCATGAGCGCCTCGAATGCGGTGGCGCTCGGAGGGTGGGTGGTCGAACTGAAGGAGTTGATGACGATCCTGGAGCTGCACAGGCAAGGCCTGTCGGTGTCGGCGATCGCCGAGCGCACAGGCAAGGACCGCAGGACGGTGCGCAAGTACATCGCCCGAGGCCTGGAGGTGCCGAGGTATCTGGCAACGAACGAGGGTTGACCCTAGGGTTGGAGCAGCGAATCAAGGCTGGACGAGAACCGCAGTGTAAGCGGCGAGGTGGTCTGAATGGGCGCCGCAGCCACGATCTCACCGTCGCAGGCATCCCGTCCCGCCTGGTCGCGGCCCAGTCGTCGGACTTTGCAGGGGCGCTTGAAATTCCTATGCGCCGACATCGCCGAGGCAGCGGCCGCGATACTGACCCATGCTGCGGCGCACGCTGGCGCGGTCTACACGCTGACTGGCAGCGAGGCGCTGACTGACGCGCAGATCGCAGCCACCATCGGCCGCGCGGTGGGTTGCGACATCAAGTACGTGGACGTTCCGGAGCAGACTGCGGTCGATGCGATGACCGGGATGGGCTATCCGCCGCCGGTGATCGACTGGCTAACGAGCCTGAACTACGTGATCAAGCAGGGGTGGGCCGCCGGTGTGTCGAGCGACGTCCAGACGCTGACTGGCCATCCACCGCGCCGCTTCGAGGACTTTGCGCGCGAACACGCGGTCGCACGGCGCTAGGCGACGGCTGGGGAGAGATAGACCTACAGCGATTGACGGCCGAGGGACGCCGGGACGGGCAAGGCAGCGGCGGGGTCACTGGCCTGCGACGACGACGCTTTGCCGATGCGCGGCCCAGTCTCGGCACCGGCGCAGGTCAAGGCAGTTCCCGCACGAACCGGTCGATGGCCTGCGCGACTGCCTCCGGCGCGTCAACTGGCGAGAACGTATAGGCATCGGTCACGAGCTCGAGCCGCGCCCGCGGCAGATCGCTCGCCAGACGTTGTCCGAGCCGCAGCGGTAGCAGGCGATCATCACGCGACCACAGGACCAGCACCGGCGCCGCAAAGCCCGCGAAGTGCTGCGCTGCGCGTCGCGTCAGCCGCGGCGAGATGCCGCGAAGGAACTTGCCCACATCACGCCGCGCCCAAGGCGCCCGCGCCAGCGGCGTGACGAACGCGGCACTGTCCGCATTGGTAATGCGTTTCGACAGCCAGCCGAACCCGAGCGGAGAGCGCCGCAGCGGCGGCCACTGGAGCAACTGGGCAACGATGCGCAGCAGACCCGGCACGAAGGCCATGAGCTCAAGCGGCTTGAACATGAACGGTAGCCAGGTGTCGTAGGCGTCGCTCGATGTGAGCACGAGGGCGCGCAGCCGGTGCGGGTGCGCGGCGATCATCAGCTGACACAGTGCGCCACCGCTGTCGTTGCCCACGAGGATCGCGCGCTCGATGCCAAGGCGGTCGAGCGCATCGATGACGACCGCCACCAAGCCGGACGGTGACAGGTCGGCGTCGGCATTCATCGGCTCCGGGTGGGCGCCAAGCGGCAGGTCCAGCAGCAGGCACCGGTGGTCTGGCGCGAGCCGATCGGCGACGCCAGTCCAGAGGGTGCTGTTCGCGAGAACGCCGTGCAGGAAGACGAGCGGCACTGCGGCCGGCGGACCAAGCTCGGTGACGACGAGCGGGCCGGCGGCGAGGGGCAAGCGGTGACGCCTGGCTGGTGCCGAGTCGTTCATGACGGCGATCGTGTCGTTGCGTGGCCCGCCAAGGTATCGAGCGGCCAGGGCCTCGGCATTAACCTGGGTTAATGCACCGCGCTCCCCCGGTTAGGTACAAGGCGAGCATGCGTGGTGCCATCGTTTCTCTGCTCGCCTGCGCCGGTCTGGTCGGATGCGCACCCACGCGGCCTCTGTCGCGAGTCGAGCTGGAACCCACACCACCCCGCCGGCTCGCGCTTGCGGTCGCGGAGCATCGTCGAATCATCGTGGTCGATGGGGTATCGATCGCGATCCACGACACCGACCCGACGGGCGCGAAGCCGACGATCATCGGCCTGCATGCGATCGGCCACGGGGGCGGCGATTTCGCTTCGTTCGAGCAGGCGTTCCGGGATCGGTTTCGGGTGATCACGGTGGATTGGCCGGGACACGGCGCCTCCGGTCAGGATGCCCAGCCGGCAAGCGCGCGGCGCTACGCCGCGCTGCTGCTCGGGCTGATCGAAGCGCTCGACCTCGATCAGCCGATCCTGTTCGGCAACTCCGTCGGCGGCGCAGCGGCTCTTCAGCTCGCGCAGCAGCATCCCGCGCGCGTTCGCGCGCTCGTTCTCTGCAATCCCGGCGGGCTCGACCCTGGAGGCTTCATCTCTGGCCTGTTCATCGACCACCTGGTTGCCCGCTTTCGGCGCGGCGCCGCCGGCGATGCGCGGTTTCGGGACTGGTTCGCCGGCTATTACGCCGACATCCTGCTCGGCACGGCGGCGGCGCAGCGGCGCGCCGCCATCGTCGCGGCAGGCTACGAGAGCGCCCCCCGCCTGGTGGAGGCATGGACGAGTTTCGCCCGAGCGGACGCCGACCTGCGCGCCGGGCTTCCCGCGCTTCGACAGCCGGTGTTCGTGGGGTGGGCAATACGCGATCGCCTCGTCCGCTGGGGTCGGAACCGCGCCGCGGTGGCCTCGATTCCAAACGCGACGGTCATGCGCTTCGAGAACTCCGGCCATGCTCCATTTCTCGAGGAGCCGGAAGCCTTCAACGCTGCGGTTCGCCCGTTTCTCGACGCCCTGCGGTCGCCGTCGGTCGGGACCGAGCGCTGATGCGGCTGAGGTGCACGGGCGTGATCCCCAGGTATGACGCCAGAAGACGCCGGGTGATCCTGCCGTCGAGGTCCGGGTGCTCGGCCTGCCAGCGCGCCAGCCGCGTCGCAGCCGGCAGTGCGAGCATCTCGTACTCGCGCTTCGTCTTGCGGACAGCGAGGGCTTCGGCATGTCGGCGCGCGAGGGTCTGCATGTCGGCGTACCGCGCGGCGAGCTCGTTGAAGTCGGCGAACCGGATCGCGAGCGTCCGCGTCGGCTCCAGCGCCTGAATCCAGGTGACCGACGGACTGCCTGCGGCGAGGTCGAGCAGCGAGCCGGTCACGCCTCCTTCGGACACGAAGACGCGCGTGTGCTCGTCGCCGTCCGCCGTCACGTAGTACTCGCGCACGAGGCCCTTGCGGATCACGTGCAGCCACTCGGCACGCGCGCCGCCTTCGAGCAGCAACTCACCCACACGGAATCGGCGTTCGGTCGCGCATCGCTCGACGGCTTGCGCGGCCGTTGGAGAAAGCGTGTCGAAAAGAAACGGCCGAGCAAGGCCGGTCATCGTGGCACTCGCAAGAGCGCGCCAGGCGCTGTCGTGGACGTAGCCCGGAGAAGCCGCGTGATCCACAAGGCAAGGATGGCCGACAGGATTGAGAAGCAGGGCGGCGACCCGCGTGCGGTTCGATTGAGCAATAGAGGGACCGGATGCAACGCGTTCACGTGACGCGCCAGGAACGGCGCAGCGGCCACACACCAAGCGCGCCGGCACCAGCCAGGCCGGGCGAGCGGCAACGTGGGCAGCGGCGTCGGCATAGCCAAGTCGGTCACGCTACATCGTCTCCGCGAAGTACTCGCGGCCGATCGACACGCGCCGCATCTCGCTGGCGCCGGCGCCGATCTCGTACAGCCTAGCGTCGCGCCACAGGCGGCTGGTCGGGTAGTCGTGGAGAGCATAGGAATTTCAAACGCCCTCGGCAAGGCCTGTGGAGGCCATGGGACCCGGGTGCGGACCCGGATACGGTGGTTGCGGCCGCATGAAGTGTCAGGGTTGAGTGCCGATGCCGTTGCGTGGGTCGGGTTCGGCAGGCC
>JADCGS010000038.1 GCA_020248865.1 Burkholderiales bacterium
CGTACCGCCTGAAGGACAAGCTCAAGGCCGGGCTCGTCCGCTCACACGACGACAACTCTTCTCAACCGGGTGGGGAAATTTGAACGACCACACTGGGGAAAATTCGGCGACCCTTGACAGGACTCGAGCCAGGTGCCGCGGGCGTCGCTGCGTTTCACGTAGTTGATGACCACCGCGATGATCGAGGGCCAGCCGAAGATGAAGGCGCCGATGAACCTTGGGTGATCGCCTGGTTGATCGCAGGGTCGTCACAAGTCGATCCCAAGGGCGTTTGCTCGTCCCAAGGAAGGCCAGTGCGAAGGTTGGCCGCCGCTTCAGGCGACTGCATGCGCAAGGCCTGATCGCCAAGATCCCGCGCACCCGACGCTGGCGCGTCAGCGACCACGGGTGCAAGGTCATGGGGTCCACCATGTACCTGCGCGAGCGCCACTTCCCGAATGTCTACGCCGGCGTCATGCACTGATCTTCCTTGCACAGAACAAGGAAGTCGCAGCAAGAAAATCCATCCACCTCGACGATCTCCACCGCCTTCTGCACTTTCTCTTGCACGGTATCGACGACTTGGTCCAGTGCTCACTCTTTCGTCTTTGATTTGGTTTTTCAACCTGAAAAACTGCCTTTTCTTGCTGCATGCTGGCAGTAACCTAGGTTCAATCTATCTCTCGGATCCGAGTCAATCGGTCTGTCCCAGGATGCCGTCATGGACAACACCCTGCCCGGCGCGGCGCAATGGCTCTGGCCGGCTGTAAGCCTTGCCCTGGTCTTCGGCTCGGCCGCGCTGCTGGCGCTTTGGATTCGCGCCCGCCGCTACGCCGCGCGCGAGCGCGCCATGACCGCCGTCCTGACCCAGTCGATCGAGCTGCTGCCGTGCCAGTTCGCCGCCTTCGCCCCCGATGGCCGCCTGCTGCTGCACAACGACGCCTACCAGGACCTCCACAAGGCCAGCTTCGCCAGCCTGCCACGGCCGCTGACTTACGAGGCGATCATGCGCGTGGCCGTGCAGGCGACCCACCCGCACGAGGTCGAGGCCGAGCTAGCCCGCCGGCTGGCCGCGCACGAGGCCGCCGACGGCACCCCGCTCGATCGCCTCTATCCCGACGGCCGCTGGATGCACGTGGTCAAGAAGCGCCTGCCCAGCGGCGTGGTCGCCGGCTTCGCGCTCGACATCAGCGCGGCCAAGGCGGCCCAGGCGCAGATCACGCACCTGGCCCGGCATGACCCACTGACCGGCCTCGGCAATCGCGCCGCGTTCCAGGCCGCCCTGGCCGAGGCCGCGTCTGACCCTGCGGGCACGACGCTGGTTCTGGCCGACCTCGACCGCTTCAAGCAGGTCAACGACCTGCACGGCCACGCGGTGGGCGATGCTCTGCTGGCCGAGGTGGCAGGCCGCATGCGCGCCGCCGTGCGCCCGTCCGACACGGTCTGCCGTCTGGGCGGTGACGAGTTCGCGATCGTGCTGCGCGGCGTCGGCGGCGACACCGCCTTCGGGCTCGCCCGGCGGCTGCACGGCGCGATCACCGCCCCCTGCGCGATCGAGGGCAGCACGCTCGACTTCGGCTGCAGCATGGGGCTGGCCTTCACCTGCGCCGGCGTGCGCGAGCCCGCGCGGCTGCTGCGCCACGCCGACTTCGCGCTCTACCAGGCTAAGCGCAGCGGCCGCAGCGCCGTGCTGGCCTACTCGGAGGAGCTTGGCGCGGCCGAATTCCGCGCCGAGCAGCTGCGCGTCGAGCTGCGCGAGGCGCTGCTCGACCCCGGCAGCGCGGGTGCTCGCCTGCATCTGGCCTGGCAGCCGCAATGCGACATCCGCACCCGCGCGCTGGCGGGCGCCGAGGCGCTGCTGCGCTTCGATAGCCCGCGCCTGGGCCGCGTCTCGCCGATGGAACTGGTGGGGGCGGCGGTCGCCATGGGCCGCGCCCGCGCGCTCGATGATCGGGTGATCGCGCTCGCGCTGGACCAGGCAACCGCCTGGCTGGGCCGGCCCCGCCTGCCGCCGGCGATCGCCATCAACGTTACCGCGGACTCGTTGGCCGACCCGACCTTCCCGGGCCGGCTGGGCGTCGCCCTGGTCGCGCGCGGGCTGGAAGCCGGGCGGATCGAGATCGAGATCCCCGAGGCGATCGCGATCCGCGACCTCAATGCGGTGGGACCGCAGCTTGCGGCCCTGCGCGCCATGGGCGTGCGCCTGGCGCTGGACGATTTCGGCGCCGGCCATTCCAGCCTGGCGCACGCGCTGCGCCTGCCGGTGCAGCGGCTGAAGCTCGACCGCAGCATCGTGTCGGAGCTACCGGGGGGCGCACGGTCGCGGGCGATGCTGCGGGCGATCACGGCACTGGCCCGCAGCATGGAGATCGAGCTGCTGGCCGAGGGCGTGGAGACCGAGGCGCAGGCCTTTGCGCTGCGGCGCGAGGGCGTGACGCTGGTGCAGGGCTACCTGTACGGCGTGCCGCAGCCGGCCTCGGCGCTGATCGCCGCGCCAGCACTGGCCGCGGCCGGGTAGCCCGGATTTTTCACGAGCATGAGGTCAGCGGACTCGTGCTTACGCGCGTTGTCAGAGGAGAACGAAGCCTGCAGACAACCGAGGATCGCCGAGGCCAAAGTGTACGCAAAACAAGATCGACTTCGGCCGCCTGGGTCGTCGCCGCATCGAGGCGGACTTCAGCGGCGCAGACTTGAGCAGCGACGGCGGCCTGCTGCTGTTGCGCCAGGTCGATGAGCATCTGGGTTTGAGCCGCGCGGCCGCTGCCGCGATTCCCGATCCGCGCGACCCCGAGCGCATCCGCCATGGCCTGCGCCAGATGCTCGCGCAGCGCCTGTACGGGCTGTGCTGCGGCTACGAGGATCTGAATGACCACAAAACGCTGCGCGGTGATCTGCTGATGCAGACGGCGGTGGGCCGCGATGAGGCCCTGGCGTCGGCGCCCACCTTCAGCCGCCTGGAGAACCGGGCCACGCGCGCGCAGACCGTGGCGCTGCATGGCGTGCTGCTGGATCAATTCGTGGCCAGCCATGCGACCGCCCCCGAGGAACTGGTGCTGGACATCGACGCCTCGGACGTGCCGCTGCACGGCGCGCAGGAGCTGTCGCAGTTTCACGCCTACGCAGCCTGCCCCCGCGCAGGCGGGGGACCAGCACTGCTACCTGCCGCTGTACGTATTCTGCGGTCAGGCCATGCTGGCGTGTTACCTGAGGCCCAGCCGGATCGACGGTGCCCGGCACGCCGCGGCGGTGATCAAGCTGATCATCACGCGACTGCGCCAGGCCTGGCCGAATACCCGGTTCATCGTGCGGGCGGACTCGGGCTTCTGCCGGCGCCGACTGCTGCAGTGGTGCGAACGCTCGGGCGTGGGCTACATCGTGGGGCTGGCGCGCAATGCGCGGCTGCATGCGGCGGTGGAGGTGGCCGAGGCCAGTCTGGCCGATGCCTACACGGCCAGCGGCTCGAAGCAGCGGCTGATCGGCGAGTTCAGCTATGCGGCCAAGAGCTGGTGCCACGAGCGGCGCGTCATCACGCGGCTGGAGTACGGCGTGCAGGGCACCAACCCGCGCTTCGTGGTGACCAACCTCCAGGGTGATCCCGAGGCGCTGTACGAGGGTCTGTACTGCCAGCGCGGGGAGGCGGAGAACCGCATCAAGGAGGCGCAGCTCGATCTGTTCGGCACGCGGGCCAGTTGCTCGCGCTTCGTCGCCAACCCGTTGCGGCTGTTGCTGGCGGCGCTGGCCTACACGCTGATGCATCGGCTGCGCGCCTTGGCGCTGCAGGACATGGAACTGCAGCGCGCCAGCGCGGCAACCATCCGCGTGCGGCTGCTGAAGATCGGCGCGGCGATCCTGCGCAACACGCGCCGCGTGCGGGTGATGTTGGCCAGCCACCACCCCTTGCGCGAGCTGTTCGCCATGGCCGCCGCTCGGCTGGCCGCGCTCAGCCCGTAGCCACCCATCCAGTGCCTGGCCCGCGCGTTGACTCCAACCAGGCCCGCAGCCCAAGCCGGGGAGGGGGCGCGTGCGCCCCGCGGCCATCATCCCGACAGAGCAACGCTGTAATGACCCGCTTACGCCATCAGAAACGCCCAAATGGCACGGTCACTTGCTCCACCAGGCCCATACGGCAGTGACTGGTGAAACATCCGGGCTAGCGAGAGGGTAGTTGTCGACATACGCGTAATCGACCAGGCGCCAGAGGGACGATGCGCAGGTAGACCTCGCGCCGGTTGAACCAGCGGTCCAGCACGCCGAGCAGTTCCTCGCTGCGGATGCCCTCGAAGCAGCCGGCCGAGCAGTCGGTATTGGGCAGTGTCGCATCGGTGCGGCTACTGTTGATGTAGCGCCGGTAGCGGGCGGGCAGAGCCGTAAACGGCGCGTTAGCGGTCTGCCAGTCGTCGTCCCACAGCCATTTCCCCTACCACCAGCACGAAGAAGCGGCGTCGCGTCGTGCAGTGGTGAAGCTCTTGCCGCAGCGCTGTCCGGCCGCCAAGCGCCGGCGCGGCATCACACGGGCAGCGGCTTGCCGTCCTTGAGCGCCAGCCAGCCGCGTGCGATCCGGTAGATCGCCCAGATGCCGAGCACGAACATGCCGAGGAACCAGGTGCCGAACCCGATCAGCACGAGCGCCAGC
>JADCGS010000039.1 GCA_020248865.1 Burkholderiales bacterium
GGACTTGCCTCGCGCTTCGCCCTCGGCGGTTCGCCCTTGGGGCGGCCCGGCGGGAGCATCGGACTTGCCTCGCGCTTCGCCCTCGGCGGTTCGCCCTTGGGGCGGCCCGGCGGGAGCATCGGACTTGCCTCGCGCTTCGCCCTCGGCGGTTCGCCCTTGGGGCGGCCCGGCGGGCTCACTCGACCACCGTCACGCCGATGCCCCGAGCCGCTCGCCGGGCACTAGGGCATTGCCGGCAAGGAAGTCGCGCGCTGCCAGCCGCCGGCCGCCGGCGCGCTGCAGTTCCTGCAACAGCAGGATGCCGTGGCCGGTGGCCACGCGCACGCCGGTGGCGTCGGCCTGCAGCACCGTGCCGGGCGCGGCGGCCGTGGCCTGGTCCAGCGCCTGCGCACGCCAGATGCGCAGTGCCTCGCCACGCCACGGCGCGCTGGCCACCGGGAAGGGATCGAACGCGCGCACCTGCCGCGCCAGCCGCGCGGCCGGTTGCGTGAAGTCGAGCCGCCCCTCGTCCTTGGCGAGCTTGTGCGCATAGGTGACGCTCGGGCCATCGGCGGGCTGCGGCCGGCCGCGCAGGCGGCCGGCCGCCACTGCGTGCAGCGCGGCGACGATGAGTTCGGCGCCGAGTTCGGCCAGCCGCGCGGTCAGTGTGGCGGTGGTGTCGTCCGGGTCGATGGCCGCGCTGCGCGCGAGCAGCATGGGCCCGGTGTCGAGCCCGGCCTCCATCTGCATGATGGTGATGCCGGTGGCCGCATCGCCGGCCTCGATCGCGCGTGCGATGGGCGCGGCGCCGCGCCAGCGCGGCAGCAGCGAGGCGTGAATGTTGAGCGCCGTCAGGCGGGCGCCGTCGTCCTGCGCCAGGCCGGCCGGCGCGTCCAGCACGGCCTGCGGCAGGATGAGCCCGTAGGCTGCGACCACGAGCACGTCGGGCCGCACCGCGCGCAACTGCGCCTGCGCCGCCTCGGCCGCGGCACCGCCGCGCTTGATGCTGAGCGTGGGCGGCGTAGCGACTTCAATGCCGTGGGCCTGCGCCAGCGCCTTGACCGGCGCGGGCATCAGCCGCATGCCGCGCCCGGCGGGCCGATCCGGCTGCGACAGCACCAGCGGCAGCGACCAGCCCTGCGCCGGCGCGGCCGCAATGAGCGCGGCGAGCGCACGCGCGGCAAACTCCGGCGTGCCGGCGAAGACGATGCGCATGGGCAGATTCTACGAGCGCGGCTCGGGGCCCGCGGTTCGAAGGACGGCGCGGCACCGAATCGGCGCCCTGCCCGATGCACGCCGCGCCGGCGGCGCCGCGCTGTTGGCCCCTACATCTGCCGGAACAGGTGCACGTACTGCCGCGCCACCGGCAGCTCGCGCCCATGCTCGCGCAGCCGCACGTAGAGCTTGCCGGCGAGGTCGCGCCGCGTGCCGGCCACCGCATGCAGATTGACGATGACCGAACGGTGAATCTGCGCGAAGTCCGCCGGGTCGAGGTCGCGCGCCAGCTCGGACAGGGACACCCGGATCAGCCACTCGCGCAGTTCACCGCCCTGCCTTGCGTAGACGCAGGTGTACTTGTCGTCGGCCTGGATGTAGAGGACGTCGGCCACGGCGATCTGCTCGGTGATCTCGCCCTCGCCGCTTTTCTTGCTGGCGCGGATCCAGCGCAGGGGGTTGCGCGCCGGTTCCTGCTGCGCGAGCCGCCTCAGCAAGCGCTCCAGGTCGGGCGCCGGCTGGCGGGCGCCGAGCGCGTCCTTGAGCTTGGCCACGGTCCGCGCCAGGCGCTCCTCGGTGACGGGCTTGAGCAGGTAGTCGGCGGCGTTGGCGTCGAACGCCTCGACCGCGTACTGCTCGTAGGCCGTCACGAAGACAAGGTGCGGGCGGCGCGCGGCGCCGCTCAGCTCGCGCGCCACCTCCAGGCCGGTGGCACCCGGCATGCGGATGTCGACGAAGGCGACGTCCGGCGCGTGGCGGGCGATGGCCGCGGCCGCCTCGGTGCCGCTGGCCGCCGTGGCAACGATGGCCAGCTCGGGCCAGAGCGCGGCCAGGCGCGCGCGCAGGTACTGCGCCAGATGCGGCTCGTCATCGGCGATCACCGCGGTCGGCATCAGGCGGCCCGTGCCAGCGCCGGCGCCGCAGCCGGCGGCAAGAGCAGCCGCACCCGCGTGCCCGGCTGCGCATCCTCGATGGTCAGCCGCGCCCGATCGCCGAACAGCGTGGCCAGCCGCGCGCGCAAGTTGGACAGGCCGACCCCGCCGCCGCGCGTCAGGTTGCCGAAGCCCGCCCCATCGTCCTGCACGATCAGCTCCAGCGCCTCACCCTGCTGCTGCGCGCGGACCAGCACCCGGCCGCCCTCGATCTTCGGTTCGAGGCCGTGCTGGATGGCGTTCTCCACGAGCGGCTGCAGCAGCAGCGGCGGCACCGGCCGGCGGCGCGCCGCCTCATCGGCCTCGATGGCGTAGTGCAGCCGACCCGCCATGCGCAGCGCCACGATCTCCAGGTAGGCGCGGCACAGCTCCAGCTCCTGCGCCAGGGTCACCTGTTCGGCACGGCTGGCCGACAGGGACGCGCGCAGCAGCTCGATCAGCCGCTCCAGCATGCGCCGCGCGTCGGCGGGCTGGCGCTCGATCAGGCCGGTGACGTTGGCCAGCGTGTTGAACAGGAAGTGCGGCTCGATCTGCGCCTGCAGCGCGCGCAGTTGCGCATCGAGCGCCTGCCGCTCGATGACCGCAACACGCTCGCGCTCGGCCGCCGCCGCGCGCTCGGCCTGCGCCAGCTTGACCTTGCCGGCCCAGAAGCGCTCGTAGACGAGGGAAATCAGCGCCCAGATCAGCAGCACGCCGCCGATGAACCAGCCGATCCGCTCGGCGCTCAGCACCTGCGGCAGCACCCCGAGCAGCGCGAACGCGACGCCATAGCCGATGAACAGGCCCACCAGCGGCAGCAGCGAGAAGTGGATGACCTTGCGCCGGTAGCTCCAGGCATCGATCGCGTCGGCGCCCCAGAGGGCCTGCGTCATGAGATGCAGGCCGAAGATCGCAAAGCCGATGCACTGGGCGATCAGGAGTTTGGCGCCGAAGGCGCGCAGCAGGTCGAGGCGGCCGGCGCTGAAGACCCAGGCGAACGCGGTGATGAGTAGCGCGATCGCGGTGCCGAACAGCACCGTGACCGCCACGCCCGCCCACAGCGGCTGCGCCGCGGTGTCGCGATAGGACAGCGACCACCAGGAGGCCCATTCGGCGCGCAGGGTCGAGAGCACGCTCATCGCGGGGCTCCCGCAGCCGGCCGCGTGCCGGCGCATGAGCATGAGGATGGGGCCATCGTGTCCAGGCGCATCGCGCGCTCCCGCTGGTGGTGGATCAATGTCCGCACTGTCGGCAGTTCACCGAGGCCACGAAAGCGACCTGCGCCGGACCGCCGCTGCGCCGCGCCAATCGACGCCCGCGCGGCGCCAGTGGCGCAGGACTGGGGTGCAAGGCTGCAGCGCAAGGCTGCTGCCACGTCACGCGGGCGGCGGCATGGACCGGCCAACGCCGCAGAAGCAGGATGCGACCGCCCCGTTTGCCCGCAGGCGCTCAGGCCGCCTCGCGCGCCTTGCGCTTCTTGAGCTTGGTGCGGATGCGGTCCTGCTTGAGCGCCGACAGGTACTCGACGAACACCTTGCCGTTCAGGTGATCCATTTCGTGCTGGATGCACACCGCGAGCAGGCCCTCGCACTCGCGCTCGAAGGGGCGGCCGTCGACGTCCTGCGCCGCCACCCGCACCCGCGCCGGCCGCTCCACCTCGTCGTAGATGCCCGGCACCGACAGGCAGCCCTCCTCGCACAGCGCCTTCTCGTCGGCCGCCCAGACGATCTGCGGATTGATGAAGGTGATGAGCTGATCCTTGGTCTCGGACACGTCGATGACGATCATCCGGATGTGGCGATCGACCTGGGTGGCGGCCAGGCCGACGCCCGGTGCGGCGTACATGGTTTCGGCCATGTCGGCAGCCAGGCTGCGCAGGGCGGCGTCGAACTGGGTGACCGGCTGGGCCACCTTGTTCAGGCGCGGATCGGGGTACTCGAGAATGGGAAGCAGAGCCACGGCGTCACTTTCGGCAAACACGCGGCCAGACATGGAGCCGCGGGGCAAAATTTCAGCCCTAATCGTCGCACTGGCAGGCTGCTGCAGGCGCTACCGTTTCGAGTCGGCGCTGCCATCACCGGCAGAGCGTTCTCGGGACGGCCGAGGGCGGCGATCCGGACTAACTCATAAACATTGCGATATCAAGGCATTAGCGGCAGAATTTTAAGCCTTGTATCACGATGACGGCGCGCGCAGGCTTGTGGGTCTGCGAGCGACACTGCGCCGATGACGCGGACCGCGGTCCGGCACCCGCCGGTCGCGGCAACCCTTGGGAGCTTCCATGAATACCTTCGCCCCGTCCTGGACCCGGTGGTCCGCCCCGACCGTGGCGGCCCTGCTGGCGGCCGGCAGCCTATGCGGGGCTCATGCCCAGTCCACCGGCGACGGGCGCTTCCCCGTCACCGATGCCCAGCGGCGCGCCGCCGAAACAGTGGCGCAGTCCGGCGTGCCGCTTTCCGCGCTCGCCGCCGAAGCGCCCGAGAGCTACACGGTCAAGAGCGGCGACACGCTCTGGGGCATCTCTGCTCTGTTCCTGACCTCGCCGTGGCGCTGGCCCGAGTTGTGGGGCATGAACAAGGAGCAGTTGCGCAATCCCCATCTGATCTATCCGGGGCAGACTCTGGTTCTCGTGAAAGGCGCCGACGGCCGCGCCACGCTGCGCCTGGCCGACGACGGCGGCGCGGGCAGCCTGCCCGGCGCGCCCGGCGACGCCGTCCGCTTGTCTCCGCGGGTGCGCGAACTGGGAGCTGCTGGCCGCACCGCGATCGAGAGCATCCCGGGCAACGTGATCGAGCCGTTCCTGTCGCGACCCCTGATTGTCGGGGCCGCCGAGCTGAATGCCTTTCCGCGCGTGGTCGCCACCCAGGAGGGACGGGTCTTCCTCGGTCGCGGCGACATTGCCTACGCCCGCGGCCTCACCGACCCCCGGGTCGAGAACTACCACGTGTTCCGACCGGCGCGTCCGCTGTTCGACCCGGACGATGCCACGCGCAAACGTCCGGTCGCCTACGAGGCGTTCTTCCTCGGTACTGCCCAGGTGGCCAAGCGCGGCGAAGTGGCCACGCTGCGCATCCAGGACAGCAAGGAGGAAATCGGGGTCGGTGACCGGCTCGTGCCGGTACAGCGGCTGGCCGTGGTGAGCTACGTGCCGCGCGCACCGGAGCGCGCAGTCACGGGCCGCATCCTGTCGGTCTATGGCGGCCTCGTCCAAGCCGGAACGCAGAGCATCGTGGCGCTGAACCGCGGCCGGCGCGATGGTCTCGAAGTCGGCCACGTCCTGTCCCTGCTGCAGGTCGGCGCAACGCTGCCCGACCGGACCTCGACCAAGCGCGAGACGATCAAGCTGCCCGACGAATCGATCGGTCACATGTTCGTCTTTCGCGTGTTCGACAACGTCAGCTATGCGCTGGTCATGCGAGTCGCTCAGCCGGTCAAGGTGGGTGATCGCTTCACCCAGCCCGACGAGGGGGCGGTCGGCCGCCCGGTCAACGCGCCGCGCTAGTCGGGCGGTGGTGGCCGGGCGGAGCGGGTTGCGGCGCGCCACGGCGTGCGCAGTCGAGTCTTCAGCACGGAGACTGCGGCGCTTGCGAGTCGTGTCGACCCTCGCCGCCATCCTGCTGCGATGACCCGCTTTGGGCAGCCACCCCAGACCGCGGCCGACGGGGCCGGCGAGCGCGCGGCCTGGCTGCGCCTGACGATGGCGCCCGGAATCGGCCCGGTCGCCGTGCGCGCGCTGCTGGCTGAATTCGGCCTGCCGACCGCCCTGTTCGAAGCGCGACCGGCGCAACTGGCCGCGCGCGCCGGCGCACAGCTGAGCGAGGCCCAGGCGCGCGCCCTGCTCGCTCCGCCCGCCGCGGCCACCCTGGCGGCGACGGCCGCTCTGGAAGCCTGGCTTGTCCTGCACCCGTCACACCGCCTGCTCACGCTAGCCGACCGCGACTACCCGGCCGCCCTGCTGACGACGGCCGACCCGCCGCCGCTGCTGTACGCGATCGGTCGCTGCGAGCTGCTGGCTGGTCCCGCGCTCGCCATCGTCGGCAGCCGCAACGCCACGCAACAGGGCGCGGCGACCGCCGAGGCCTTCGCGCGGCGGCTGGCGGCGGCGGGACTGCACATCGTCAGCGGCCTGGCGCTCGGCATCGACGCCGCAGCCCATCGCGGGGCCCTGCAGGCGGCCGCGCAGGGTGCGGCCGGTGGCACCATCGCGGTCGTCGGCACCGGGGTCGATGTGGTCTACCCCGCCAGTAACCGCGAACTGACCGAGCGCCTGCGGCGCGAGGCGCTGGTGCTGTCCGAGTTCCCTCTCGGCACGCCGCCGCTGGAGCACAACTTCCCGCGGCGTAACCGGATCATCGCCGGGCTTGCCCGCGGCGTGCTGGTGATCGAAGCGGCGCTGCGCTCGGGCAGCCTGATCACCGCGCGCCTGGCCGGCGAGCAGGGCCGCGAGGTGTTCGCGGTACCGGGGTCGATCCACTCGACGCTGTCCAAGGGTTGCCATCGGCTCATCAGGGACGGCGCCAAGCTGGTGGAATCGGCGCAGGACATCCTGGAGGAGCTGCGCCTGGACGAGCCACCGCCGGCCGTGCCAGCCGCCAAGCCCGCCGACGCGGGCGCGGGCGCCGCCGAGCCGGCGGGCGCCACACCCGAGCAGGCGCGGCTTCTGGCAGCACTGGGTCACGATCCGGTGGACCTCGACACGCTGGTACAGCGCACCGGACAGGCGGCCGGGGCTCTCAGCGCGCAACTGCTGGAGCTCGAGCTGGCCCAACATGTTGAGCGTCTGCCGGGTAACCGCTACCAGAGGTTGCGGTAAGGACCAGGCTGCCGCTTGCGCGGAGCGGAACGCGCCGGTACAGTGCCCGCGTGTTCGAAGTCCTCGTCTACCTCTACGAAAACTACGCCAGCTTCGCGACCGGCAAGCAGGACGAGTGGCCGGATGCGGAAGCACTGTCGCGCAAACTCTCGGCAGTCGGCTTCGAGCAGGACGAAATCAGCGACGCGATCGACTGGCTGCAGGGCCTGGCCCGCGTGAGCCAAGGCGCCGTCACCTTGCGCCAAGCGCGCCCTAACAGTTTCCGCAGCTACGCCAGCTTCGAAGTGGACCGCCTTGGCCATGATGCGGTCGCCTTCCTGTGGTTCCTCGAAGCGCAGCAGCAGTTGTCGGCCGCCCAGCGCGAGATCGTGATCGAACGCGCCCTCGCCATGGCGCGGCGCGACGAGGAGTGGCCGGTGCCGGTGGCCAAGCTCAAGCTGATCGTGCTGATGGTGCTGTGGAGCCAGCAGGCCGACGTCGACACGCTGCTGCTCGAAGAGCTGCTCGACGACGGCGACGACCGTCTGCTGCATTGAGAGCCTGTGAAAAAATCGTCGCGAGCGGCTCGAGGTCGCGCCGAGCAGCGGACCCGTACAGAGTGGTACGGCGAGCGGCGCAGGCGCGAGGTCGGGCCGCGCAGCAAGTTTTTCACGGGATCTGAGCACACGCGGTCGCCGAGCACTGTGCCGCGCAGCCCGGCCAACGCACTGACCTGGCCGGGCGCCAAGCCAGACTTGCGCGGGACCCCGGTTCTGTTGTTATCCTGAAAAAAAGCCGCCGTTCTGGGCGGCTTTGTTTTCGAGGCTGCGGCTGGCGCCTTTTGGCGCCGATCCGTGCCCCCAGACCCCAAACCGATGACCAAGGCCCTGATCATTGCCGAGAAGCCCTCCGTCGCCGCCGACATCGCGCGCGCGCTCGGCGGCTTCACCAAGCAGCAGGACTACTTCGAGAGCGACGACTACGTGCTGTCGTCGGCCGTCGGCCACCTGCTCGAACTGCAGGCGCCGGAAGAGTTCGACGTCAAGCGCGGCAAGTGGAGCTTTGCGCACCTGCCCGTGATCCCGCCGCACTTCGACCTGAAGCCGATCGAAAAGGCCGAGGCGCGGCTGAAGTTGCTGACGCGCCTGATCAAGCGCAAGGACGTCACCGCGCTGGTCAACGCCTGCGACGCCGGCCGCGAGGGCGAACTGATCTTCCGCTACATCGCGCAGCACGCCCGCGCCAGGCAGCCGGTGCAAAGGCTCTGGCTGCAGTCGATGACGCCGGCGGCCATCCGCGAGGCGTTCGCGCAGCTGCGCTCGGACGACGAGATGCAGCCGCTGGCCGATGCCGCGCGCTGCCGCTCCGAGGCCGACTGGCTGGTCGGCATCAACGGCACGCGGGCGATGACCGCGTTCAACAGCAAGGACGGCGGCTTCTTTCTGACCACGGTGGGCCGGGTGCAGACGCCGACGCTGGCGATCGTGGTCGACCGCGAGGACCGGATCCGCAAGTTCGTGCCGCGCGACTTTTGGGAGGTGCGCGCCACCTTCGGCGCGCAGGCCGGCGCCTATGAGGGCCGCTGGTTCGATCCGGGCTTTCGCAAGCCGGAAGACGACGAGCACGCGCGCGCCGAGCGCCTGTGGGACCGCGGCAAGGCCGAGGCCATCGTGGCCGCCTGCGCCGGCAAGGCCGGCACGGTCAGCGAGGAGGCCAAGCCCACGACGCAGCTGTCGCCGCTGCTGTTCGACCTGACCAGCCTGCAGCGCGAGGCCAACGGCCGCTTCGGCTTCTCGGCCAAGACCACCTTGTCGCTGGCGCAGGCGCTGTACGAGAAGCACAAGGTCCTCACCTACCCGCGGACCGACGCGCGCGCGCTGCCCGAGGACTACCTGAAGGTGGCGCAGCAGACGGTCAAGGTCCTGGCCGGCGCGCGCGAGTACGCGCCATTTGCCAAGGCGATTGAGAAGAACGGCTGGATCCGCCCCAACAAGCGCATCTTCGACAACAGCAAGATCTCCGACCACTTCGCGATCATCCCCACGCTGGAGGCGCCGCGCGCGCTGTCCGAGGCCGAGCAGAAGATCTACGACCTGGTGGTCAAGCGCTTCCTGGCGGTGTTCCATCCGGCCGCCGAGTACCTGGTCACCACCCGCATCACCACGGTGGAGAAGCATCAGTTCAAGACCGAGGGCAAGGTGCTGGTGGAGCCGGGCTGGCTCGCCATCTACGGCAAGGAGGCGCAGGAGGAGCAGGGCTCGCTCGTCAAGGTGAACGCCGGCGAGCGGGTGCGTACCGAGGCGATCGAGGCCGTGGGCCTGGCGACCAAGCCGCCGGCCCGCTACAACGAGGCCACCCTGCTGTCGGCGATGGAAGGCGCGGGCAAGCTGGTCGACGACGAGGACCTGCGCGCCGCCATGGCCGGCAAGGGCCTCGGCACGCCAGCCACGCGCGCGGCCATCATCGAGGGGCTGATCGCCGAGAAGTACCTGGTGCGCGACGGCAAGGACCTGCACCCGACCGCCAAGGCATTCCAGTTGCTCACGCTGCTGCGCGGCCTCGGCGTGGACGAGCTCACGCACCCGGAGCTCACGGGCGACTGGGAGTACCAGCTCGCGCAGATGGAGCGCGGCAAGCTCAAGCGCGACGCCTTCATGCGCGAGATCGCGCAGATGACCAGCAAGCTCGTGCAGCGCGCCAAGAGCTACGAGTCCGACACCGTGCCCGGCGACTACGCGACGCTCGGGACGCCCTGCCCCAAGTGCGGCGGCACGGTGCAGGAGAACTACCGCCGCTTTGCCTGCACCGCCTGCGACTTTTCGATCACCAAGCATCCGGCCAGCCGCAGCTTCGAGTACGACGAGGTCGAGCAGTTGCTGCGCGACCGGCAGATCGGGCCGTTGCAGGGCTTCCGCTCCAAGATGGGCCGGCCGTTCGCGGCGGTGCTGAAGATCACGCCCGAGCACAAGCTGGAGTTCGACTTCGGCAATGCGCCGGGCGCGGACGACAACGCCGAGCCGGTGGACTTCTCCGCTGCCACCGCCGTCGGCGCCTGCCCGAAGTGCCGCGCGACCGTCTACGAGCAGCCGATGGCCTACGTGTGCGAGAACAGCGTCGGCCCGAACAAGAGCTGCGACTTCCGCTCCGGCAAGGTGATCCTGCAGCAGGAGATCGCGCCCGAACAGATGCGCAAGCTGCTGGAGACGGGTCGCACCGATCTCCTGCGCAGCTTCGTGTCCAACAAGACGCGCCGCAAGTTCTCGGCGTTCCTGGTCAAGAAACCCGATGGCGGCGTGGGCTTCGAGTTCGAGCCGCGCGGCAAGGCTGCCGCGGGCGGCGATGGCGCTGCACCCGCCACGGCAGGCGCCGGAAAGACGGCCGGGCGCGCGGCGCGACCGGCCGCCGCAGCACCGCGCGCCGCGGCGGCCGGAGCGGCGGACGCGGCGGCCCGCGCCGTTGCAAAGCCCGCCGCAAAGCCCGCCGCGAAGTCCACCGCAAAGCCGGCTGCCAGAGCGGCAGCCAAGACGGTAGCCAGATCGGCGCCCAAAGCGGCACCCAGGTCGGCATCCAAGGCAACCAAGGCCGGACGCGGCGGCGCCCGCTGAACGGCTACCTCCTCGTCGGCCCCTGCCGCCTCCCGGGGACCGGCGGCGAAGCGGGACTGCGGCGAAGCAGGGCCACGCTGCCGCGGCGCGCCGCGGCGGTCACTCCGGCCGATGTTCCGCCGCGCGGCCGTTGGCGGTTAGCGCGACTGCGCAAGACCTGCCGCCGCGCGCCGGCCGGCGGATGGCGGGCATCGTGCGGCACGCAGCGCAGACCGGCGGCCGGACCGCTGGCTGCCCGATTGGCGCGGCGCCGGCGCCCCACCCAAGTCCGTGATTTGACCGCGGGCCCGTACCGCCTCTAGCGTTCGGCCCATGCAACGACTGATCCCCCGAACCGCTGCCGCGCTGGCCGCCGTCTTTGCCCTCACGGGCGCGGTGTCCGTCTCGTGCCAGGGCGACGCGCCGGGCGCCGGCGGCGGCACGCCGGGCGACCGGCCCGCCAGCCGCGCCTTCGGCGTGTGGACACCGCCCAGCGCGCAGGGCAGCGAGACCGTCTGCACCAAGGAGCAGCACGACCGCTTCTTCGTGGTGGGGCCCGACGGAAAGAAGTACCCGACCTGGCATCCACCGGCGCTGACCGACACCAACGGCAACGTGACCTGCGTGTTCGGTCACGAGCACGGAATGAACCCGGCCGCCCTCAGTCCGCCCGGTTACGACGGCTGGGACGACGTGCGCCGGCACTTCGCCTTCGATGCCAACGCCAACGGCACCATCGATGAGGCCGAACTGGCCAGCGCGGGCATTCCGTTCGGGTACGTGACCGAGTACGCCAGTGGCGCCGGGGTGGCCGGTGTCGAGCCGCACGAGAGCTACAAGATCGTGTTCGCCAACGACCGGGTGCGCAGCCGCACGCTGAACAACCAGAGCGCCAGCGACGTCACCTGCGACCAGTTGGCGGCCTTCAACCAGGACAGCGCCAGCAGCGCGGCCTTTACCAATGCACGAGCCTCGCTGATCTACGCCGCCGACTGCGCGAGCAGCTTGACGACGCCACTGGCCGCGCCCTATCGGGCCCGGCTGATCGTGAGCGCGCTCGCCAGCTACGGCCAGCCCAACGAGATCGTGGACGTGACGGCACCGAGTGCGGCGGCCGGCCGGCAGGTGCCCACGCGCGAGCGCGCGTTCACCAACATCCTGGTGGCCAGCGGCCAGAGCTCGGACTACGCCATCGGCCTGCGCGAGCGCTGGAACGGCAGCGTGACGCTGGCACGCAGCGATGGCAGCACCCTGGCCTCGTTCGACATCGGCATCGGCACCACCGATACCCCGCGTTTTGCGCAATCGGCCACCACGCTGACCGCGCGCAACAGCATCGACCTGTGCTACGCGGGCCTCGATGCCAATGGCAGCGAAGTCGGCAGCGGCGTCGTGCGACAGGCGCGCGGAGGCGCCTGCGCAGCGCTGGACAACGGCAGCGGGCCCGGCGTGCCGGCCGGCTCGCGGGTGACGGCAGCGAGTAAGGACAGCCCGTTCCGCGGTTGCCAGCGCTTCGCCGTCTTCGGCGCGCTGGCGGTGCGCAACAACGCCGGGCTGCGCACCTGGTACAGCGACGTCAACGGCGCGCGCGCCAGCGGCAGCTCCTTCACCGGCGCCCTCAAGCAATGGGTCGACACGACCGACACCGGCAGCTCCGTGCTCGGCGAGGACCCGCGCATCGACAGCGTGGCCGGCTGCGTGGGCAGCGTGCGGCTGCCGAACTAGCCGCTCAGACCACCCCCTGCAGCGCATCGGTGGACGCGAGCGCGTGCAGTTGCGCGCGCAGCACAGCGGCCGGGGCGATGGCCGGCCGTCGCACGTCCGGTGCATTGCCAAGGCCATCGCTGTCGGCCGCCAGCGCCAGGTACGGCGCATAGGGACCGCTGCCGTCGAGCAGCGCCCCGTTGATCGCCTCCGGCAGCTGCCTTTCGGTGATCAGCGCCGCCAGCGGGTGGCCGGTCACGTGATCGAGCAGCGAGAAGACACCCACCACGAAGCTCTCGTCGCGCGCATTGACCGGCAGCCCGGCCGCGGTGGCGAGTCCTTCCATGGTGAAGCCGCGCGCGACGGCGGCGTAGATGGCAGGCAGCGCGCGGCCGCCTTTCGAGGCGATCACCAGCAGCAGCACCAGCCATTTGAGCAGCCGCTTGTAGCCGAGCAGGCCGATGGCCTGCGACAGCGAGCCCACGGGGCTGCCGCGCGCGAACGCGGGGCTGTTGGCCAGTGTCAGCAGCAGGTAGGCCAGCAGCGGCTCACCCTTGAAGGCGCACTCGACGTCGCGCGCGTCCGCATCGGACTGCACCATGCGGATCAGCTCGAGCACGGCACGCTGCTGCGGCTGCAGGCGGCTGCCGGGCGCTGCCGGCTCCACCGGCCAGCCGAGCACGGCGCTGGCTCCCTGCTTGAACGCCGCATCCACCTGGGCGCGCGTGGCCGCGCCGGTGGCCAGCAGCGCCAGTTCGGCCGAAGGCTTCGGCGCGCCGACCGCGTCAATCACGTACTGGAACAGGGCCAGCTTGTCGCGCGGCGGCGGCGCGCCCGCGGTGGCGCGCAATGCCAGGCGCACGCCGTGGCGTTGCACCTCGTACAGGAGCTGGGCGGCCGCTTCGTCGGCGAGCATCGCCTGCGGTACCTCCAGCAGCACGTTGCGCGGAGGGGAAAACCGCAGCAGTTCGCGGTCGATCGCGAATTCCTGCAGTGCCAGCAGCACCAGGCCGTGCGGAAAGCCGGGCGTGCCCTCCTCCGAAAATGCGCCCAGCGCCGCTTCGAGCACGTCGGCCGCTGGCGGCACAGCCGAGCCCGGCAGCGGCTGCAGCGCCAGGCGAAAGCCGACCGGCCGCGCGTCGCGTGCGACCACCACGGTCCAGCGGCCCGCCGTTACGTCGAGTGCGGCGGCGGCGGGACGGTCGGCAACGGCAACGTCAGGCGGGTCGAACATGGGTGTGCGGCTCCTCGGTTGCGGACCGGCGCTTTCGAACGCGGCGGACCATCTCGAGGGGCATCGGCAGGCGAGCGGATCGACTTGAGAAACGCCATCCGTGAAAAAGTCGGGTCGCCGGTGCTGCGAGTGCCCACTCACGCGGAGCATGGCCCGGGTGCGTGAGACAATTCGCGCCTTCTTGTTCGCTGCCGGGTGCCGCCCGGGCCCGGCCATGCTGCTCTTCGCTTCGACGATCCTGCTGTCGGCGTTCCTGCTGTTCCTGGTGCAGCCGATCATCGCCAAGCAGATCCTGCCGTGGTTCGGCGGAACCTCGGCCGTGTGGACGACCTGCCTGGTGTTCTTCCAGGTGCTGCTGCTGGCCGGCTACACGTACTCGCACCTGACCACCCGCCACCTGACTCCACGACGGCAGGCGCAACTGCACATCGCGCTGCTCGTGATCAGCCTGGCGTTTCTGCCGATCATCCCGAGCGTGGCGCTGAAACCGGCCGGCGAGGCCGACGCCGCGCTGGCCATCATCGTGCTGCTGGCCGTCACCATCGGCCTGCCCTACTTCCTGCTGTCGACCACCGGCCCGCTGGTGCAGAAGTGGGTGGCGCACCGCTTTCCCGAGAAGACGGTGTACCGATTGTTTGCGCTGTCGAACTTCGGCTCCTTGATCGGCCTGCTGGCGTTTCCGTTTGCGATCGAGCCGTTTTCCTCGTCGCGCACGCAGTCGCTGGTGTGGAGCGGCGCTTATGCGCTGTTCGTGATCGCCTGCGCCATGACGGCCTGGCAGAGCCGGCTGCGACCGGCGGCCGGCGCCGCACCGGCCACCGCCGAGCCGGCCGCTCCCGCGGCACCGCGCGAATCCGCCGGCCCGGCACCCGCCGCGGCCGACTACGCGCTCTGGCTGACGCTCGCGGCCCTGGGGTCGGTCATGCTGCTGGCGGCCACCAGCCACATCACGCAGAACATCGCGAGCGTGCCGTTCCTGTGGGTGGTACCGCTGACGCTGTACCTGCTGACCTTCGTGCTGGCCTTCGAGGGCCGCGGCGGACGCGGCTGGTACGAGCAGCGCTGGTGGCTGCTGCCCTGCCTGCTGCTGTTCGTCGCCATGGCCTGGGGCCTGTCGGCCGAGCGTGGCGTGCTGGACGTGAGCGTGGCAATTCCGCTGTACAGCGTCGGCGTGTTCCTCGCCTGCATGTTCTGCCACGGCGAGCTGGCGCAGCGCAAGCCGGCGCCGCGCTATCTCACGCAGTTCTATCTCATGCTGTCGCTGGGCGGCGCCCTGGGCGGCCTGTTCGTGGGGCTGGTGGCGCCGCGCGTGTTTCCCACCTATTACGAGCTGCCGCTGGCGCTGTTCGCGCTGTCGGCCATCGCCGTGTACATGGCCTGGGACCGCAAGGCGCTGCTGGCGCCGGCGCTGATCGCCACCGCTGCCACCGCCTACTACGGCTTCTCGTATGTCGCGTTCCTCAAGGACGACGTGATCGTCATGGAGCGCAACTTCTACGGCACCCTGCGCGTGCGCGAGGGCGGCAGCGGCGAGTTGCACCTGCGCCGCCTGCTGCACGGCGTGATCCTGCACGGCGAGCAGTTCACCAGCGGCAAGTACCAGTACGAGCCGGGCACGTATTACGCGCGCAGCTCGGGCGTGGGCCTGGCCATCGAGGCCAAGCAGGCGGCCGGGCCGGTGAAGATCGGCGTGGTCGGCCTCGGCGTGGGCACGCTGACCGCCTATGGCCGCGCCGGCGACAGCCTGCGCCTGTACGAGCTCGACCCCGACGTGCTGCGGCTGGCGCGCAGCCACTTCACCTACCTGTCGGCGGCCGAGATGCGCGGGGCCAAGCTCGAGTTCGTGCTGGGCGACGCGCGCCTGTCGCTCGAACGCGAGCTGGCACAGAACAAGCCGCAGGGCTACGACGTGCTGGCGGTGGACGCTTTCTCGAGCGACTCCATCCCGGTACACCTCATCACGCGCGAGGCCATCGCCCTGTACGCGGCGCACCTGTCTCCCAGGGGCGTGATCGCGATCCACATCTCCAACCGCTTCCTCGACCTGAAGCCGGTGCTGGCCAACATCGCCCGGGCGACCGGGCTGACGGCGGTCCACGTGTCGGACTCACCCGCCGACGACGTGCTCGCCAGCAGCACCGACTGGGTCCTGCTGGCGCGCGATGCGGCCGTGTTCGGCGAAGGCGTGCTGGGGCAGCGCGCCCAGCCGCTGGAGCCGGTGGCGCACATGTCCCTGTGGACCGACCAGTTCAACAACCTGATCGATGTGCTGAAGACGCGGCCGTGGGATTCGCTGCGCGGGGCGCTCGGGCTCGAGTAGCGCGCTGGCGCTGGATGCGAGCCCCCGCGGGGCTCGCATCGGCAGCGCGCAGTCCTTGACTGCGGCATACTCCGGCGCCGCCGCGGCAACGCCATCGTCTGAGTCTCCAACCCAAGATCCCGAAGCCTCACCCATGCCCGCCAGCAAGCCCGCCGCCCCCGCCGGCCGCAAGATCATCGTGCGCAATTCCAAGGTCCACGGCCGCGGCGTGTACGCCGCAAGGCTGATCCGCAAAGGCGAGCGCGTGATCGAATACAAGGGCGAGCGAATCACCTGGCGCGAGGCCGACCGCCGGCCGCCATCGGACCCCGACGATCCGCACCACACGTTCTTCTTCTCGCTGTCCGACGGCAAGACCGTGATCGACGCCGCCAGCGGCGGCAACGCTGCGCGCTTCATCAACCACTCGTGCAAGCCGAACTGCGAGACCGAGGAGGACGACGAGGGCCAACGCGTCTTCATCCAGGCCATCCGCGACATCCGGCCGGGCGAGGAGCTGAACTACGACTACGGGTTGATCATCGAGGAGCGGATCACGCCCACGCTGAAAAAGCAGTACGAGTGCCGCTGCGGCGCCCGTACCTGCCGCGGCACGATGCTGGCGTTGAGGAAACGCAAGAAGTAGAGCGGCACATTCGGCGCCGGCACATTCGGCGACCGCCCGGGGCCGCCCTCGCCCCCATCGAACCGCAGTCCCCCGTTCCAGAGACCGAAGAAAGCTGCCCATGCCCTCGATGCACGCCCTGTCCGTCCCCGTCTACGAGAAGATGCTCGGCAACCTGGCGGCGATCCTCGACAAGGCCGCCGCCTTCGCCGCCCAGAAGAAGGTCGAGCCCGCCGTGCTGCTCGGCATGCGGCTGGCGCCGGACATGTTCCCGCTGACCCGCCAGGTGCAGATCGCCTGCGACTTTGCCAAAGGCTCGGTGGCGCGGCTGGCCGGGCAGGAGCCGCCCAAGTGGGACGACACCGAGGCGAGCTTCGACGAGCTGAAAGCGCGAATCGCGCGCACGGTCGAGTTCATCCGCGGCTTTGCCGCGGCCGAGGTCGATGCCGGCGAGACGCGCCGCATCACGCTGACCTTGCGCGGCGAGACCCGGGTGGTGGACGGCATGCCCTACCTGCTCACGATGGCGCTGCCCAACTTCTATTTCCACGCGACCACGGCCTACGCGATCCTGCGGCACGCGGGCGTCGACCTGGGCAAGCGCGACTTCATCGGCGCGGTCTGACCCGGCGCCACCGGCGGCCGCGGCTGCGGCTGCGGTCGATGGCCGCGTGCCGCGTGCCGTCAGGCCGGCCTCAGGTCGCCAGGGCGGCGATCTCGACCAGATCGAGGACGAAAGCGCCGGCACCCTCGCGGTGCTCATCCCGGGTGATCATGATGCCGACCGCAATCACATCGGCTGCCGCCAGCGGCGGCGCGTCCGGCACTGCGCGGCCTCGGAAGCCGGCCCGGAACTGCGGCCAGGGCAGCGGCGCCACGGCGGTGGCCCCGGCGGCGGTCTCGAACACCGCGTGATACGAAAACGGCCAGGCTCGGCCGCTGGCCGCATCGCGCGTGTAGACGGTCAGTCGATAACGGTTACCGTCGCCGCGTGCCTGCACCTGCACGCCGCGCGCGCCCGCCGGCAGGGTCCACGGCCGCCGCATCGAGGCAAAACCGCCGTTATGGTCCAGCCGCACCACGCCCTCGAAGCGCACCCCGCCCTCGGGCAGCGCCCGCACCCGGCTGTCCGACACACCGCCCATCACGCCGTCGTTGAGGATCTGCCAGGCGCTGGCCGGGCCGACGCCGCTCATGCCAACGCTCCGGCCGCAGGCGTGGCGCCCGGCTCGGGCGGCGCGCCGGGCGTGCCGTGGCTCCCGGTCGCGACGACCGGCCGGGCAGCGCCGATGTTCGATCGACCCGTCATGCTCGCTCCTGGCGCACCGGCGCCCGGCCCACCCGGCCGGCGCGCGTCGTTGCGGATTCGGACGCAGATCGTAGTCTGCGCGCCGTGGAAGTCCCGGACCAGCGCCGCGCGCGTGCTGGTGAAGTATCCGGGCTAGCCCGGATGTTTCATCAGGGACGCGGGATTTGCGTGGATGCCCGCGTGAGCCAGATTGCGCGAGAGGGGCGCAGCCGATGCCCGTAGGCATCGGCGAGCACTTGAGCGAAATGTGGCCGCGCGGGCGCCGCGCAAAC
>JADCGS010000004.1 GCA_020248865.1 Burkholderiales bacterium
AATGTGGCCGCGCGGGCGCCGCGCAAACCCGCGTAGCCCCGGCCGTCCAAATTGGCTTGGGCCAAGTGCTGGGTACCGCCGCAGCTTACGGAGGCAGATCGTGGATGCACGGGGGCGACCTGGTGAAACATCCGGGCTAGAAAGCGCGTACGAAGCAGCGGCCCTTGCTCTGCGCGCACAGCAGCAGCCAGCGCGTGTCGCTCGTCCGGAACTCGTAGGGCGTGTAGCCGGCAAGGTCCTTGCGCTTGACCCAGGACTGCAGCACCGGATCGGCCGGCAGTTGAGCCAGCGGGACCAGCCGCGCCACCAGCGGCGCGTAGTCGGCCGAAGAGAAGTGGAAGTACGCGCCGTCGTCGGCCTCGGCCTCGATGCGGATCAGCGCGCCCGAAGCGGGCAGCACGTCGGGCAGCCGGCCCCGCTCGAACACGCCGGCCGCGCGTGCGTCCTGCACGGTGGCATGTTCGGTCGCCTTCGGCCCGCAGGCTGCGAGCAGGAGCGCTGCCGTCAGCAGCACCGGCACGGCCAGCAGGCGGCCGGCCGGGCCCCACCCCGGCGCCCGCATGTCGGCTAGACCGCCTGCTCGCCGGTTTCGCCGGTGCGGATGCGGATCACCTGCTCCATGTTGCGTACGAAGATCTTGCCGTCGCCGATCTTGCCGGTACGAGCCGCCTTGGTGATTGCCTCGATCGCGCGCTCCACCAGCGCATCGGGCACCACCGCCTCGACCTTCACCTTGGGCAGGAAGTCGACCACGTACTCGGCGCCGCGATACAGCTCCGTGTGGCCCTTCTGCCGGCCGAAGCCCTTGACGTCGGTGACGGTGAGCCCGGTCACTCCCGCCTCGGCGAGCGCCTCGCGGACTTCGTCGAGCTTGAAGGGCTTGATGATGGCGGTGATCTGTTTCATGACCAGACTCGGGTGTCGGGGGTCGGAAAGCCGATGTTAGCTTGACCCGGGTTGCCAAGCTCGGTCGCGCGCCCGGCGCGGGCTGGAAGCTGCAAGCAGATCGGGCCCCGGCCTTCGCCGGGGCGACGGCGGTCAGCCGCCCTGCTCTTCGCGCCACCGGTTGGTGATGGGATAGCGCCAGTCACGCCCGAACCCGCGGTGCGTGACGCGGATACCCACCGGCGCCTGGCGGCGCTTGTACTCGTTCAGCCGGATCAGCCGCAGCACGCGCCGCACGTCGTCCTCGGGCAGGCCGCCGGCAATGATCTCGGCAGCCGACTCGCCATGCTCCATGTAGCGTTCGATGATCGCGTCGAGCACCTCGTAGGGCGGCAGCGAGTCCTGGTCGGTCTGGTTGGGGCGCAGCTCGGCGCTCGGCGCGCGCGTCAGGATGCGCTCGGGGATGATGGGCGACTCGCCGGCCGCCACCGCCTGCGCATTGCGCCAGGCGCACAACCGGTAGACCAGCGTCTTCTTGATGTCCTTGATGACGGCGAAGCCGCCCGCCATGTCGCCATAGAGCGTGCAGTAGCCGACCGCCATCTCGCTCTTGTTGCCGGTGGTCAGCACGATCGAGCCGTGCTTGTTCGACAGCGCCATCAGCAGCGTGCCGCGGATGCGCGCCTGGATGTTCTCCTCGCTAGCGTCCCAGGGCAGGCCGCGGAACTCCTGCGCCAGCGCCGCGAGATAGCTGTCGAACACCGGCTTGATCGGCACCTCGTCGTAGCGCACGCCCAGGCGCTCGATGAGCGCACGCGAATCGATCCAGGAGATGTCGGCCGTGAACTGCGAGGGCATCATCACGGCGCGCAACCTGGCGGGGCCCAGCGCGTCGGCGGCAAGCGCCACCGTCAGCGCGCTATCGACCCCGCCCGACAGGCCGATCAGCGCGCCGGGAAAGCCGTTCTTGCCCAGGTAATCGCGCACGCCCAGCACCAGCGCACCGTAGGCCTGCGCCTCCGCGCTGCCCTGCGCATCGTGCGGGCCGGGCTGCGGCACGCCGTCGATGAAGTCGGTCACCAGCAACGCCTCGCGGAACTGCGGCGCCAGCGCCGCCACGCCGCCGGCGCCGTCGAGCACGAAGCTGGCCCCGTCGAACACCAGCTCGTCCTGTCCGCCCACCAGGTTGGCGTAGACCAGCGCCAGCCCGAAGCGGCTGACGTTGCCGCGCAGGGTGGCCAAGCGCTGCTCCTGCTTGTTCAGGTGAAACGGCGAGGCATTGAGCACCAGCAGTACCTGCGCACCCTGCGCGCGCGCGGCCTCCGGCGCGTAGGAGAACCAGGTGTCTTCGCAGATGTTGATGCCAAAGCGCGTACCCTTGATGTCGACCACGAGCGGCCGGTTGTCGGGGGTGAAATAGCGCTGCTCGTCGAAGACGTCGTAATTGGGCAGGTCGTGCTTGCAGTAGGTGCCCGTGACGAGCCCGCCGTGCAGCACGCTGGCCGCATTGAAGCGCCGGCCCTCGCGCGCCAGCGGATGGCCCACCACCACGCGCAGATCCGGAAACTCGAGCAGCCTGGCCGCCAGATCCTGCAGCGCCCGGTCGGCCACTCCGTAGAATGCCCGGCGCAGCAGCAGGTCCTCGGGCGGGTAACCGCACAGCGACAGCTCGGGAGTCAGCAGCACGTCGGCGCGCTCGCGGGCGGCCTGCGCGGCCATCTCGAGGATGCGCCGGCTGTTGCCCTCGAAATCGCCGACGGTGCAGTTGATCTGCGCGATGGCTACGCGGACGCGAGAACCGCGGGCCGCCTCTGCTGTCTTTCCCGCCACCGGTTCCGCTCTCTCGCCAAGGCCACGCGTTGAGGTCGAACGATTATTGCACGCAGGCAGTGACCGACCTCGGCAGCGTCGATGCGCTCGCATGGGACGCGCTGGTGGCCCGCGCCGGCGGCGGTCCGTTCCTGCGCCACGCCTTCCTGCACGCCCTGCAGGCCACCGGCTGCGTCGGCCCGGGCAGCGGCTGGACGCCGCAGTTCGTGCTGCTGCGGCAGGGCGACGCCCTGGCCGCCGCCGCGCCGCTGTACGCCAAGGACCACTCCTACGGCGAATACGTGTTCGACTGGGCCTGGGCCGAGGCCTACCCGCGCTACGGCCTTGCTTACTACCCCAAGGGCCTGGTCGCGGTGCCCTTCACGCCGGTGGGCGGGGCGCGCCTGCTCGCTGTCGACAGCGCCGCGCGCAGCGCCCTGGCCGATGCGCTGCTGGCGCATGCGCAGGCGCGCGGCTGGTCGTCGCTACACGTTCTCTTTGCTCCGTCCGAGGAAAACGACCTGCTCGCGCAGCGCGGGCTCCTGCTCCGCCACGGCGTGCAGTTTCACTGGCACAACATGGCCGGCGGCTACGACAGCTTCGATCACTTCCTCGCCGCGCTCACCCAACCCAAGCGCAAGAAGATCCGCGCCGAGCGGCGCAAGGTGCGCGAGGCCGGCGTGACCCTGGAGCGCAAGCGCGGCCGCGACATCGGCGAGGCCGACTGGCACCTGTTCTACCAGTGCTACTGCGCCACCTACGCGGCGCACTGGTCCACGCCGTACCTGAACGAGGCCTTCTTCCAGCGGCTTGGCCAGTGCATGCCCGAGCACCTGCTGCTGGTGGTCGCCCGGCGCGACGGGCGCCCGGTCGCGGCGAGCCTCGGTGTGCACGATGCGGCCGGCCCGGGCGGACGGCTGTACGGCCGCTACTGGGGCGCGCTGGAACCGATCGACTGCCTTCACTTCGAGTGCTGCTACTACCAGATGATCGAGTTCGCCATCGAGCAGCGGCTGGCGGCGTTCGAGGGCGGTGCGCAGGGCGCGCACAAGCTGGCGCGCGGGCTGGACCCGGTGCCCACCCGCTCGGCGCACTGGGTGGCGCACGAGGGCATGCGCGAAGCCATCGGCCGCTTCGTGGCGCGCGAGAGTGCCGGCGTCGATCACACCCTGGAGGAACTGCAGGAGCACCGCGCCTTTCGCGACGCGGGCGCGCCGCCCGCATGAGGCCGCTGCACCTGGCCGCCGCCCTGCTGATGGTCACCATCTGGGGGCTGAACTTCGTCGTGATCCGCTGGGGTCTGGACCAGGTGCCGCCGCTGACACTGACGCTGCTGCGCTTTGCGCTGGCCGCCTTTCCGGCGCTGCTGCTGGTGGCGCGGCCGCGCGCGCGGCTGGCACAGGTGGCGGCCTACGGTCTGTTTGCGTTCGCGTTGCAGTTCGGCCTGCTGTTCGCCGGCATGGCCGCCGGCATGCCGACCGGCCTTGCCTCGCTGGTGATCCAGATGCAGGCGTTTTTCACCATCGGCCTGGCGATGGCGCTGACGCACGAGCGGCCGGCGCCGGCGCAGGCCGCCGGCGCGGCGGTCGCCGGACTCGGCGTGCTCGTGGTCGGGCTGCACCTGCCCGGCGGCACGCGGATCGGCCTGGCCCTGGTGCTGGCCGCCGGGCTGTCGTGGGCGGTGGCCAATCTCATCGTCAAGCGCATGAGCGGCGGCGCGGCGGCGCGCCCGAGCGAACCCCTGGCCATCGTGATCTGGGGCAGCGCGGCGGCGTGCGTGCCGCTGGCCCTGGCGGCGCTTGCGCTCGAAGGCCCCGCACGCATGCGTGAGGCGGTGGCAGCCATGGGTGCCGGGCAGTGGGCCGGGCTTGCGTTCCAGGCCTGGCCGACCACCCTGCTGGCCTTCGGCCTGTGGGCGTGGCTGCTGCGGCTGTATCCGGCGGCGCTGATTGCGCCCTTCACGCTGCTGGTGCCGGTGGTCGGGATGTCGAGCGCGGTCTGGCTGCTGGACGATGCCGTGACCTGGTGGAAGCTGGCCGGCGCCGCGCTGGTGCTGCTGGGGCTGGCACTCAACGTGCTGGCCTACCGCGGCCGCGCGCCCTGATCAGCCCGCCGCACCCGTGATGAGGCCGGCCACGCCGAGCGCGATGCAGCCGGCACCGGCCAGCCGGAGCGCGAAGTCCTGCTCGCGCAGCAGCGTGCCGCCGAGGATCGCCGCAAACAGCATCGACAGCTCGCGCGCCGGCGCCACCACGCTGACCGGCGCGCGCTGCATGGCATACAGCGCCAGCACGTAGCCGATCGGGCCCAGCGTGGCCACGATCAGCGCGGGCCGCCACTGCCGGCGCCACAGGGCCGGCAGCGTGCCGCGCTGGCGCCACACCAGCGCGGCCAGGATCGGCAGGCGCAGCAGGTTGGCAAAGTAGTCGACCAGGATGGGGGCCAGCAGCAGCGCCTTGACCGCGTAGCCGTCGATCAGCGTGTACAGCGCGATCTGCACGCCGGTCAGTGCGCCCCAGCCGATGCCCGCATGCACCCGGGCGCGCTGCGCCGGGGCCTGCGCAACGCGCCACAGGCCCGGGCCGCCGGCAATGAGGAAGATGCCGGCCACCACCGCCAGCAGCCCCGCCATGCCGAGCGGGCCCAGCGACTCGCCGAACAGCAGCAGCGCGCACAACGCCGACAGCAGCGGCGCGGTGCCGCGCGCCACCGGGTAGACGACCGTGAGATCGGCTTCGCGGTAGCCGCGCAGCAGGGTCAGGAAGTAGCTGACGTGCACCACCGCGCTGAGGGCCACCAGCGCCCATGCGAGCGCCCCCCAGCGGGCCAGTTCATCGACCGCCAGCCAGGCCGCCAGCGGCAGCCACAGCAGGCTCACGAGGGCCGAGCAGAACAGCGCAAAGCGCGCGTCGCCGCCGGCGCCCTTGGCCGCGACGTTCCACAGGGCATGGCACAGCGCGGCGCCGAGCACCAGGGCGATGGCCAGCGCGTCCATCGCCCCGCGTTCCGGCCGTCAGCCGAGCGTGCGCTGATACGCCTGAACGGCGTTCAGGATCTCCTGGCGCGCCTCGTCGGGACCGCCCCAGCCGAGCAGCTTGACCCACTTGCCGGGCTCCAGGTCCTTGTAGTGCTCGAAGAAGTGCTGGATCTGCGCCAGCCGGTGCGGACCGACATCGGTGTAGGTGCGCCAGTGGTCGTACCAGGGCAGCGTCTTGCTGATCGGCGCGGCCAGCAGCTTGGAGTCGCCGCCGGCCTCGTCCTGCATCTTCAGGATGCCCAGCGGGCGGCAGCGCACGACCACGCCGGCCTGCAGCGCAAAGGGCGTGATCACCAGCACGTCGGCCGGGTCGCCGTCGTCGGACAGCGTGCGCGGGATGTAGCCGTAGTTGCACGGGTAGTGCATCGGCGTGTTGATGAATCGGTCGACGAAGATCGCGCCCGACTCCTTGTCCACTTCGTACTTGATCGGGTCGGAGTGAGCGGGGATCTCGATGATGACGTTGAAGTCGTCGGGCAGATTGCGGCCCGGCGGAACATTGTCGAGGCTCATGGGCGTGGCCGGCGCAGCGGCAGCGGGAAGTTGGAATCATTCTAGCGAGCGGGGCGGCCGCACCCATGCGGCGCGATAATCGCGCCGCGATCACACACAGGGAGACCGCGATGGACGGCGCCGCGATCGGCCGTGCACAGCACTTCATCGGCAACCGCTGGGTGCCTGCCGCCGGCGGGCAGACACTCGACGTCCTCGACCCCTCGGACGGGGCACCCTTTGCGCGCATCGCCCGCGGCGAGGCAACCGACGTCGACGCTGCGGTGGCCGCCGCGCGTCGCGCCTACGGCGCACACGGCGAAGGCGCCTGGGGCCGGACGTCCGCGGTCGAACGTGGCCGGTTTCTCATGCGGCTGGCGCAGCGCGTGCTCGAGTGCGAGGAAGAACTGGCGCGGCTGGAGTCGCGCTGCACCGGCAAGCCGCTCAAGCAGGGCCGCGCCGATGCGCGGGCGCTGGCCCGCTACTTCGAGTACTACGCGGGCGCAGCCGACAAACTGCACGGCCAGACCCTGCCCTACACGCCGGGGATGACGGTGCTTACGCTGCGCGAGCCGCACGGCGTCACCGGCCACATCATTCCCTGGAACTACCCGATGCAGATCTTCGGCCGCAGCGTCGGCGCGGCGCTGGCCGCCGGCAATGCCTGCGTGGTCAAGCCGGCCGAGGACGCCTGCCTGTCTTTGCTGCGCGTGGCCGAAATGGCGGCCGAGGCGGGCCTGCCCGAGGGCGCGCTCAACATCGTCACAGGCTTCGGCCACGAAGCGGGCGCGGCGCTGGCGGCGCACGGCGGCATCGATCACATCAGCTTCACCGGCTCGCCGGTGACCGGCACCGCGGTCGCGCAGGCGGCGGCTCGGCATCACTGCCCGGTGACGCTGGAGCTCGGCGGCAAGAGCCCGCAGCTCGTGTTCGCCGACGCCGCGCTCGACGAGGTCGTGCCGGTGGTGGTCAACGCGATCGTGCAGAACGCCGGCCAGACCTGCTCGGCCGGCAGCCGCCTGCTGGTCGAGCGCGCGGTCTACGAGCCGCTGCTGGAGCGCGTCGGCGCGGCGATCGCGGCGCTGCGCGTGGGGCCGGCGCTGGCCGACCTGGACGTGGGTCCGCTGATCCGCCGCAGCCAGTTGCAGCGCGTCTGGGACTACCTGTCGCAGGCGCAGGCCGACGGCATCGAGGTGGTGGCGGCCGGCAGCGTGGTCGACAGCGCGCCGCAGGAGGGCTTTTACCAGGCGCCCACCCTGTTGCGCGATGTGCCGCGCGGCCATCGCATCGCGCAGGAGGAGATCTTCGGGCCGGTGCTGGCCGCCCTGCCCTTCGACGGCGAGGACGAGGCGCTGGCGATTGCCAACGGCACGCCGTTCGGGCTCGTGGCGGGCGTCTGGACGCAGGACGGCGCGCGCCAGATGCGTCTGGCACGCAACCTGCGCTGCGGCCAGGTGTTCATCAACAACTACGGTGCCGGCGGCGGCATCGAACTGCCGTTCGGCGGCGTGAAGTCGAGCGGCTACGGCCGCGAGAAGGGCTTCGAGGCGCTGCTGGGGTTCACCACGCTGAAGACCATCGCCATCCGGCATGGCTGAGGCGCCGGCCGACCGCTGCCGCCGGCGCGGGCTCGCGTGCGACCCGCGGCATCGTCACGCTTCATGGTCACGTTTCGTCGTCACGCTTCATCGTCACGTTTCATCGTCAAGTTTTTCAGGGAGCTTTGGATGAGTCGTCTCGCAGGCAAGGTCGCCATCGTCACCGGGGCCGCTTCCGGCTTCGGCCGCGGCATCGCCGAGCGCTTTGCGCAGGAGGGCTGCGCCGTCCTCGTCAACGATATCGCCCGGCCGGCTGGCGAAGCGGTAGCCGCCGGCATCCGCGCCGCCGGTGGACGCGCGCAGTACGCGTATGGCGACGTGACACGCGCGGCCGACGTGCAGGGGCTGCTCGATGCCGCGCTGGCGCACTTCGGTGCGCTGCACGTGGTGGTGAACAACGCCGGCACCACGCACCGCAACCGGCCGCTGCTGGAAGTCGACGAGGCCACCTTCGACCGCATCTACGCGGTCAACGTGAAGTCGATCTACTGGACCGCGCAGGTCATGGTGCCGTACTTCCGCCAGGCCGGCGGCGGCGCCTTCATCAACATCGCCAGCACCGCCGGCGTGCGGCCGCGGCCGGGGCTCACCTGGTACAACGGCACCAAGGGCGCGGTGATCATCACCAGCAAGGGCATGGCCGCCGAGCTGGGCCCGGACAAGATCCGCGTGAACTGCGTCAACCCCGTGATCGGCGAGACTGCGCTGCTCGAGGAGTTCATGGGCATGCCGGACACGCCGGAGAACCGCCGCAAGTTCCTCGCCACCATCCCGCTCGGCCGCTTCTCCACGCCGGCCGATGTCGCCGCCGCCTGCGTGTTCTATGCAAGCGACGAGGCAGGCTTTGTCACCGGCACCTGCCTCGAAGTCGACGGCGGGCGCTGCGTGTAGCGCTCAGAGCCGCAGTTCCAGCCGCAGCCGGTAGTTGACGGTGGTCGGCTGCACGGTGCGGCTGACTTCGCGCGTGGCGGCGTCAAGCAGCACCTGGCTGCCGATCAGGAAGTCCTCGGCCAGCGCGTTGCTCACCGTGAAGCGCAGCCGCAGTTGCGGGTTGAAGGTCCACTGCGCGTAGGCATCGACCACCTGCTTGCGGCCCAGCTCGGCCAATTGGGTGGCCGACAGCCGGGTGTCGTAGGCCGGCACCAGGTTGTAATTGGCGCCGACGGTCAGCGGCCAGCCGCGCACCCGGTAGTCCGCACCCAGGTTGAGGCTGAAGTCCGGCTGCTGGTCGAGCCGGTTGTCGGGCCCCGGCACCTGCTCGACGCGCGAACGGAACAGGCTCAGGTTGCCGTGCAGCTCAAGGCGCGGCGCGTCCTTGACCAGCTCATCGAGGCGAAACTTCGCCTCCAGCTCGATGCCCGCGGTGCTGGCGCCGCCGATGTTCTGCGGCCGCGCCACCCAGCGCGGCACCGGGCTCCACGACACGGTCTCCAGCGTGGTCAGGGCGCGGATCAGGCCCGAGATGTCGCGGTAGAACAGATTGGCGCTGAGCATGCCGCCGCTGCGCAGGTAGCGCTCGACGCCCAGCTCCACGCCGGTGGCCAGCTCGGGCCGCAACGCCGGGTTGCCGGCGCGGTCGGGCGCGGTGGCAGTGTTGGCGCCGTCGACCGGATAGCGCCCCGACAGCGAGGGCCGCGCGATGAGGTCGCCCAGGTTGGGCGAGCGATAGCTGCGCGTGAGGCTCATGCGGACCTGGTCGCGGCCGTTGGGGTCGGGCTTGTAGACGGCATGCGCCAGCGGCGAGAACACGCTGCTGCGGTTCTTCGGCATGCTGTCGCCGCTGCCCTGGCCTTCGGTGTCGATGCTCTCCCAGCGCAACCCCGCATAGGCGCTCCACTTCGGCGACGGATTCCACTCGTCCTGCGCATACAGCGCCAGCCGGCTCGATCGGGCCTCCAGGTTCTCGCCGAAGTCGGTCGCCTGCGGCTGGCCGTTCTGCAGGGTCACGCGCCGCTCGCTGCGGCGCAGGTTCTCGACTTCGGTGCCGGCCACCAGGGCGTGGCCGCTGCCCAGGTCGTAGGAGGCCTTGCCGCGCAGCTCGACATTGCGGTTGGTGGTACGGCTGTCGTCGGTCAGGCGGCGCAGCGGCGCGCCGGCGGCGTCCAACTCGCTGCGCGCCGACTGGCCGTCGAAGGTGCCCTGTCCGGCGTTGAGGTTGGCCTCCAGCCGCAGGCCGCTCGCCAGCCGCTGGCGCCAGGTCCCGTTGAGCCGGCCGAGGTCGAAGCCCCCGTCGCGAGTGGTGGCCGATGTGGCGTACAGCGGCGGTGTGGCGCCCAGCGACTGCGAGAGTTGCGAGTTGCGCTCGGCGCTGCCGCGCGAGCTGAGCAGGAACGGCGCCAGGATCAGCACGCCGCCGTCGAGCCGGTACTGCAGCCGGCCACTGACGGTCGCCACGGTGCGCTCCTCCAGCTCCTGCGCGGTCTCGCGCTGCGCCCGCTGGACGAGGCCCGTGACGAGGTTCTCCTCGACCGTGGTGGTGAGGGCGTCGTTGCGCCGCTCGCTGCGGTTGACGCCGACCGAGACGTTGTAGATGAGCCGGCCGACACTGTCGTTGCGGGTCCACGAGGCACCGGGCTGGAAGCGGCCATTCTCGTGACCGAAGTTGAGCACCAGTTCGTTCAGGCGCCGCACGAAGCCTTCGCGCGTGACGATGTTGATGGTGCCGGCAATCGCCCGGGTGCCGGTCTCGGCGGTGGGTGCGCGCAGGATCTCGATGCGCTCGATCTGCTCGGGGTTGATCGAGTCGATCGAGAAGCCTGGCGGCACGCGCTGGCCGTCGACCAGCAACTGCGTGAAGTTGGCCATGCCGCGCATGGCGGGCCGGCCGCCGCGGCCGGGGGCACCGCCCATGGTGACCCCCGGCAGCCGCCGCAGGATCTCACCGACCGTGGCATCGCCGAAGCGCTCGATCTCGTCGCGGCCGACGATGATCTTGCTGGCGGTGGACTGCCGGCGCTCCTCCGTGCTGTTCTGGCCGCCGCGGATCTCCACCCGGTCGAGCTGTTGCGGGCCGGCCGGCGCCGGCGGACGGCCCGGTTCGGCTGCCGGCGCCGGCGCTGGCGCAGCGGCGGGGGGGGTGCCAGCCTGGGCAGCGGCGCCGTTCGGGGCAAGGACGGTGCCTGCCGCGAGCGCGGCCGCCGCCAGGGGAACGAGTTTCAACTGGAGTTACCGGTAGACGAGGTCGCGCAGCGTCAGGGACAGGGGCGGAAAGTAGGTGATGACCATCAGGCAGGCCACCACCACCGCCACGAAGGGCAGCAGGCGCGCGACGATCTGGTCGAGCGAGATCTTGGCAACCGTACAGGCGGCAAACAGGTTCACGCCGAACGGCGGGGTGATCATGCCGAGCGCGAGGTTGACCACCATGATCATGCCGAAGTGGACCGGGTCGATGCCGAAGTGGATCGCCACCGGCACCAGAATCGGCGCCAGCACGATGATGCTGGCGCTGGTCTCGATGAACATGCCGATGATGAACAGCGCCACGTTCACGCCGAGCAGGAACAGCTCCGGCGACTGCAGCGCCCCCTTCAGCCACAGGCCGATCTGCTCGGGCACGCCGGCGCGGTCGATCAGCCAGGCGAACACGCCGGCGTTGGCGATGATGAACATGATCACCGCCGAGCTGATGACCGACTTCTTGAACACCGGCAGCAGGTCGCGCGGCCGCACCTCGCGGTAGATGAACAGCCCCACCAGCAGCGCGTAGAACACGGCCGCGACCGAGGCTTCGGTCGGGGTGAAGACACCGCCGTAGATGCCGCCCAGGATGATGACCGGCATCAGCAGGGCGAAGGTGGCGCGCGTCAGCAGTGCGGCGCGCGTGCGCGGCAGCGCCAGCAGCACGCCGAAGTACAGGATGAGGCAAACCATGCCGGTCAGGTCGGTGATGCGCTCGAACTCCTGCTGCGACTGGCCCGCGGCGATCCACGGGCCCAGAAGGAAGTGGCCGAGCAGGAAGGCGAGGATGCCGCCCACCAGGGCCGCCACGTCCTGCACCGCCGAGGCCAGGGGCAGCTTGCCGTCGCCGTCCTGCCGGCCCCAGCCCCGCCAGCGGCAGTACAGGTAGACGAACAGCATCAGCGAAAAACCGATGAACAGGCCCGGGCCGAAACCGGCGATGAACAGCTCACCGATCGACACCTCGGCGCTGACGCCGAACAGGATCATCGGGATCGACGGCGGGATGATCACGCCCAGCTCGGCGCTGGTGGCCTGCAGACTGGCGGCCCAGTTGCGCGGGTAGCCGTGGCGGATCAGCGCCGGGATGAGGATGGCGCCGATGGCGAAGGTGGTGGCAACGCTGGAGCCCGACACCGCCGCGAAAATCATGCAGGTGAGCACGCAGGTCATCGGCAGCCCGCCCTGCACACCGCCGACGATGCTCTTGGCGAAGTCCACCAGCCGCCGCGAGATGCCGCCGGTCTCCATCAGATTGCCGGCAAGGATGAAGAACGGAATGGCCACCAGCGGGAACTTGTCGATGGCCAGAAACGCCTGGCGCGGCAGCTCGAACAGGTTGACGCCCTGCCACTGCAACCCGAGAATGGCCGCCAGCCCGATCGATACCGCCACCGAGATGCTGAACGCAAAGCACAGCACCATCGTGATGATCATGGCGGACGACACGCGTGGCTCCTCGGCGGGTTGGGTGGCGGGCTACTTGGCGAGCTCGAGCTCGCGGTTCTGCGGGTCGAGGTGGTTCGCGATCACCGCCAGCATGGAAAACAGCGCACCCACCGGAAGGGCCAGGTAGGCCCAGGCGATCGAGATCGGCAGCGTGGCAAAGGTCTGGAAACGGATGCGCCAAGCCAGCTCGAAGCCGAACCAGGCAAGCACCGCCAGGAAGGCCAGCGTCACGACCAGGATGAGCCGCCGCACGAACCGCAGCCAGGCGCCGCGCGACAGCCGCAGCATCAGGTCCACGGAGACCAGCGCCCCCTGGCGGAACGCGGCCACGATGCCCAGCATCACGCACCAGGCGAACAGGCGGCCGATCAACTCCTCGGTCCACGGGCTCGGCTGGTTCCAGACGAAGCGGGTGAACACCTGGAAGCCGCCGATCAGCGCCAGTGCGGCCAGCAGCAGTGCGGCGACGGTCCAGATCGCACCGGTGACATGGCGGTCGACGGCCAGGACGAGGCGAGTCAGCATCGGGGCGGGATCACCAGCGGATTCAGCGGCGGATTAATCTGCGATTCGGCAGCAGGATCAGGCGCAAGCGCACAGCGAGGCGAGGCCGGAAACAACGCGCCCCGGAGAGTCCGGGGCGCGGATGCGGGAAAGTACTACAAGATGCGGCCGGCCGGCCGCGACCATCAGCGGAAGTCCTGGATCCGCTTGATGTTGTCGGCGCCGTACTTCTTCGCGAAATCGGCAAACACCGGCGCCATCGCGGCGCGGAAGGCGTTGCCGTCGACATTGGTCACGACCTCGACACCCTCGGCGCGCAACTGCGCAATGCCGCTGGCCTCGTCGTCGTTGACCTTCTTGCGCTGCGCGGCGGCGGCCACCCGGGCCGCCTCGCGGAACATCGCCTTGTCGGCGTCGTTGAGCTTGTTCCAGACCGCCGGCGACAGCAACAGCACGGCCGGCGAGTACACGTGGCCGGTGAGCGACAGGTGCTTTTGCACCTGCGAGAACTTCGACGACAGGATGACCGGGATCGGGTTTTCCTGGCCGTCGACCACGCCCTGCTGCAGGGCAGTGAACAGTTCGGAAAAGGCCATCGGCGTCGGCTGCACGCCGATCGACTGGAACGCCTGGATGTGCACCGGGTTCTGCATGGTGCGCACCTTCAGGCCGCGCACGTCTTCGGGCTTGACCACGGCGCGGCGCGAGTTGGTCATGTGGCGAAAGCCGTTTTCGGTCCACGCCAGCGCGATCAGGCCCTTGGAGGTGAACCGGGCGAGCAGCTCCTGACCGATCGGGCCGTCGAGCACGCCGCGCGCATGCGCGTAGTCGCGAAACAGGAACGGAATGTCGACGATGCCCACCTCGGGCACGAAGTTGGACACCGGGCCGGTCGAGGTGTTGGTGGCGTCGAGCGAGCCCAGTTGCACGCCCTCGATGCTGGCGCGCTCGTCCCCGGTGTTGGGCTGGATCTGGCACTTGAAGCGGGCGTTGCTGCGCTTTTCGAGTTCGGCGCAGAAGGCCTGCGTGCCGACCCCGTAGTGCGAGGTCGCCGGGGTGGCGTGCGTGATGCGGATCGTGGTCTGCGCCGAAACGGCGCCGGCTGCCATCACCGCGGCGGCGGCAACGAGGGTCATGCGCAGGGTTTTCATCGTGTCTCCTGTTGTGGGTCGAAACGGACGGGTCCCGCGTCCGAAGCCGGGCAAGTGTGTGGAGCGACCGTCGCACTGTCAAGTTGGCAACCGCCCCAAGGGCCGCGCGCCTCGAGCACCCGCCGATGTCCGCCGGCCGCGCCGGCCCGCCGCCGTTGCCGCCCTGCGCAGCGGGCACGCCCGCAGCCGGCGGCAAGCGACCGACGCGCCCGGCCGCTCCCGCGGCGGGGCAGAGGCCGAAGGCGGCGACAGGTACTCGTACTCGCCCGGCGCCGCTGCGCCGAAGCACGGCCCACCTACAGCGCGTTGTCCCGCGCCGTTACCCGCGCCTGCAGCGAGCGGCGATCCGGGTCGACGTCGCGCTGCGCCATCACGCCCTCGAACCCGAGCGCAGCCTCGCGATAAAGGCGGGTCGCCTCGGCCTCCTCGCCCAGCGTCTCCGCCAGCCGCGCCAGCGCCAGCAGCGTGGCCGGGTGCGGTTGCAGGCGCAGGCTGTCGGCCAGGTAGCCGCGCGCTTTGCCCCACAGTTGCTCGCGCAGGCACAACAGGCCGAGGCAGCGCAGCAGCGCCGGGTCCTGCGGATGCGCCTTCAGCCACGCCTCGGCGCGCTCGATGCGCTCGCGCGCCGGCAGCACCACCGTGCGCGCATACTCGTCGAGCAGGCGCTCGTCCCAGTGCTGCGCCAGCGCCGCCTCCAGCGCCAGCGCGGCCGCGCGCGGGCGGCCGGCACGGTTGAGCAGGTGCGCGCCTTCGAGCGCGATCTCGGGGCGCTGCCGCTCAGCCGCCGGAATTCGGTGCCAGTGCGACTCGAGCGCCGCCGGGTCGTGGCGCCGGTCCTGCAGCAGCTCGCGCAGCGCGCTGCGTTTGATGCGGTCGGCTGCCGCCGGGTGCAGCGCGCTGCGCTTTTCCAGCGCGCGCACGCCCTTGAGCACCTCCTCCCAGCGGCCGGCCTGGACGTTGGCGTTCAGGGCGATGCGCAGCGCGTGGATGTGGCGGGCGCCGTCGGCGTGCAGCCGGTCCACCGCAGCGAGCGCACGCTCGTTCTCGCGGCTCTCGGCCCACATCTCGGCGCTGGACACCAAACGCGCGGTGTCGAGTTCCTTGTCGCCGGCCGCGCTCTGCAGCCACTCATCGCGGCGCTGCGCCTGTTGCATGCGATGGGCCGCGCGTGCGCCGATCAGCGCGGCCAGCCCGGCGCCGTGCGGCGTGGCGCGCGCCTGCCGCGCGGCGCGCTCGGCGCGCGCAAAGCGACCCTCCAGCAGCGCCTTGAGGGCATCGCGCAGCGCCCGCTGGCTGCCGACCTCGTCGCGCCGCTGCCGGTACAGGCGCACCCGCTCGGGAAAGTCGGCAATGCCCTGCACCGCCCGCGCCAACCAGTAGACGATCACCAGCAGCAGGCCGAGCAGCAGCAGGAACAGGTTGAAGGACAGATCCAGGCGCCACGGCGGCAGCAGCAGCACGATATTGCCGTCGTTGAATTGCGCCACCAGCGCCAGCAGCACCGCCGCCAGTGCAATGAGCAGCCCCCAGAGCAGTGCCTTCACGGGGAAGCTTCCATCCGGCCCGCTGCAGCGTCTCAGCGCCCGCCGCGCGCCGCGCGCAGCGCGGCCAGCGTGGCGTCGACGCGAGGCACATCGACCGACAGCGGCGCCTGCGCCATCGAGTTCAGCTGCGCCGCGGCGGCCGCCACCGCCGGCTGCCGCGCATCGAAATAGCGCCCCAGCAACTGCTGCGCCTCGCCCAGATCGGCTCGATACAGCTTGTCGTTGCGCTGGAGCAGCGCCTGCCGCGCGTTGAGCAGCCGCAGCCTCATCTGCTGTCGCGCGAGCCGCTGCTGGGTCGCGTCGAGCAGCAGCGCCTCCGGGGTGTCGACCTGGCGGATCTGCAACAGCCCGCCGAACTCCTCGCGCAGCCAGCGGCGCACGCTGGCCCAGACGCCGGCGTCCGCCGGAACGCTGCCGCGGGCCGCGGCCTCCGCCGCGCCCGGCGCAGCGGGCGCGGCGGGCGCGAGCGGTCCCTTGCGCGGCGGCTCGGCCAGCAGCGGCCAGCCGTCGACGGCGGCCGCCAGCTGGTCGAGCTTGACCGCAAGGCCGGTGAGGTCGACCGCCGGCGCGCTGCGCAGGCGCTCGATGTCGCCGGTCAAGGCGCGGCGCAGGTTGACCCACTGCGGCCGGTCGATGCGCGCCAGCCGGGCGTCGGCCGCCTGCAGCGCCGCCAGCGCAGTGCCCAGGTTGCCCCCGACCTGCAGTTCCTGCGCGGCCACGGTAACCAGGCGCTCCACTTCCCACAACGCCGCCTCGTCGCGGCCGCGGGTGAGGTCGAGATAGAGCTGGTCGAGGTCGGCGCGTTGCTGGCGCAGGCGTTCCAGGTCATCGGCGAGCCTCTGCGTCTCGGCGCGCGCCGCTCGCAGCGCCTGCTCGCCGCGCTCGGCCGCCGCAGCGCCCTCCGATTCGAGCTGCTGCAACCGTTGCACCAGCGCCGCGTTGCTGCGTTCCAGCCCGACGTAGGCGGTAAGGCCGGCGGCCGCCAGCACGCCGAGCAGGACAGCGAGCAGCCAGGAGCCGCGGGCGCCCCGTGGCATCGGCGCCGGCGGCGGCGCGCCGACCGGCAGGGTGGCCGCAGCCGAAGCCGGGGCAGCATCGGCAGCCGGGCCGGTGCGCCCTGGCATCGCGGGCGCCGGGGCGGTTTCGGCGGGAGGAGTCGGGTTCGGGTTGCTCATCGGCCAGCGGGTAGAAGCGGGCCGTGCGCCGCTGCCGCTGCGCCCGGTGCGCCGGCGACGGCGGCACCGCAGATCCGCTCAACCTTCGCCGATTCTATGCGCCAGCGACCGCAGCGCCGGCGCGTCGAGCCTCGGCAGCACGTACACCCGGGCAAAGCCGGCGCCACGCAGCGCATCGGCCACCCGCGGGTGCATGGTGACGGCCGGTGCGGCACGCAGGGCCGCCGCGCGGTCGCGAACCGCCGCCTGCGCCAGCACCGCGGCCACCGCCTCGCTGCTCGTCACCACCACGCCCGCCTGCCCGGCGCGCAGGGCGGCGCAGGCGGCGGCGGCAGGCGGCCCGGCCCAGTCCGCGGCACGGCGCGCGTACACCGGCAGCACCTCGACCGCCGCACCGGCTGCGCGCAGCCGCTCGGGCAGCCAATCGCGGCCTTGCGCGGCGCGCAGCAGCAGCACGCGGCGCGGCGGCGGCCGCAGCGGCTGCAGTGCCTGCCACAGCGCCTCCGAGCCGGAGCCCTCGTCGTCCTCGGCCGGCGGTGCGATCACGACGCGCTCGGGCGGCAGGTGAAACGCCTCGCGCAGGGCCTGCGCCGTGGCCAGTCCCACGCCGGCCAGCCGGGTGGCCGCCGGCCATGGCGCCTGCATCAGCGCCGCGGCGCCGCGCGCGGCGGCCGGGCTCACCGCGATGACGAGATCGAACCCGGCGGCTTGCGCCAGCAGCGCGCGCGCCGCGGCCGGGTCAGGCGCGGGGCCTAACTCGAAGGCGGGCAGGTGCCAGGCCTGTCCGCCGGCATCGACCAGCGCCCGCGTCAGGGCGGCGCCACCGGCGCCGGGCTTGGTGACGATGAAGTCGATCACACCGGGCGCTGCCAGCGCCGATCAGGCGCCGAGCAGTTGCATGGCGCCACGGCCCTTCAACTGCGCCACGGCCTCGGCGGCGATGGCGGCGCCCTCGGCGCGCGCACCGCTGACCTCGACCGCCACGTGCTCGCCGCTGCGCTGGTTGCCCACGATGGCGCGCAGGCGCAGCGTGCCGCCCTCGATCTCGGCATACGCGGCCAGCGGCACCTGGCAGCTGCCGCCCAGCCCGCGCGAGACCGCGCGCTCGGCGGCGGTGGTCTCGCGGGTGTCGGCATGATCGAGCGGCGCCACCAAAGCGGCCGCGGCCGCGGCGCCGGCCAGCACCTCGACGCCCAGCGCGCCCTGTCCCGGCGAGGGCAGGAAGCGGCTGGTCGGCAGGATCTGGCGGATGCGGTCGACGTGACCCAGGCGCTTGAGGCCGGCGGCGGCCATCAGCAGTCCGTCGAACTCGCCGCGGTCGAGCTTGGTGAGCCGGGTGCCGACGTTGCCGCGCACCGGCAGCACCGCCAGGTGCGGATAATGGGCCCGCAGCATCAGCTCGCGCCGCAAACTGGAAGTTCCCACGCGGGCACCGGCGGGCAGCTCTTCGAGCGTGGCGTAGCGCGGCGAGACAAAGCAGTCGCGCGGATCCTCGCGTTCCATCACGGCCCCGAGCACGAACTCGGACGGCAGCTCCATCGGCACGTCCTTGAGCGAATGCACTGCCAGGTGGGCGCGCCCTTCGAGCAGCGCCACCTCCAGCTCCTTGACGAACAGGCCCTTGCCGCCGACCGCCGCCAGCGCACGGTCGAGGATCTGGTCGCCGCGCGTGGTCATGCCCAGCAGCTCGACCGGCCGGCCGTGAAGCTGCGCGAGAATGCCCTGGACATGACGGGCCTGCCACAGCGCGAGCGGGCTTTCGCGGGTGGCGATGATGATGGGCTCGGTTTGCATGGTCAACGAGTGTAATTGCGGCGCAAGCGGGATCCGCGCTCCGCGTGGCGCGCGGCCCGGTGCGGCCGACTTGCGCCGGCGCAACACAAGCGCCGGCCGGCGCGATCCCTCTTGCCCGGCCGGCGCCACGCGGCACACTCGGGGCCGCGGCCGGCCGCACGCGGCGCGCTGAACCCCGATCCCCAATCCCCGACCCTCGACTCCCGACTCCCGACTCCCGACTCCCGACTCCCGACTCCCGACTCCCGACTCCCGACTCCCGCTCGTTGCTACTCCATGTCGACCACCGATACCGCACTGCGCGACGACATCCGCCTGCTGGGCCGCCTGCTCGGCAGTGTGCTGCGCCACTACGAGGGCGACGCGATGTTCGAGCGCATCGAGCAGATCCGCCAGACCTCCACGCGCTTTGGCCGCCACGGCGATCCTGCCGACGGCCGCCAGCTTGACCGGCTGCTGAAGAAGCTCGACCGCGACGCCAGCGTCAGCGTGGTGCGTGCCTTCTCCTACTTTTCGCATCTGGCCAACCTGGCCGAAGACCAGCAGCAGGTGCGCGCGCTGCGGCGCGCCCGGCTGGCGGCCGAGCCGTTGCGCGGCAGCCTGGCGCAGACGGTGGAGCTGCTGGCCAGCCGCGGCGTCACCGCAGCGCGCACCCGCGCCCTGCTGCACGACGCCTGCCTGATGCCGGTGCTCACCGCCCACCCCACCGAAGTGCAGCGCAAGAGCATCCTGGACACCGAGCGCGCGATCGCCCATCTGCTGGACGACAGCGCCGGCGCGGAACTGGCGGCCGAGGAGCGTAGCGAGCGCCTCGGCGCGCTGATCGCCACCCTGTGGCAGACACGCATGCTGCGGCCGGAGAAGCTCACGGTGGCCGACGAGATCGGCAACGCGCTGTCGTACTGGCAGTCCACCTTCCTCACCCAGGTGCCGGCGCTGTACGGCGACCTGGCCCGCCGCCTTGGCGCGGACACGCCCGCCGCCCCGGCGCCCGGCCGCCCGTTCCTGCGCCTGGGCAGCTGGATCGGCGGCGACCGCGACGGCCACCCGCACGTCGGCGCACAGACCATGCGAGCCGCGCTTGGCGCGCAGGCGGGCGTGGTGCTGAACCACTACCTGCACGAAGTCCACCTGCTGGGCAGCGAGCTGTCGATCTCGGCGCTGCTGCGACCGGCCGGGGCCGCGCTGCAGCGGCTGGCCGCCGCCAGTCCCGACCCCTCGCCGCATCGGCTCGACGAACCCTACCGCCGCGCGCTGACCGGCGTGTACGCGCGCCTGCACGCCACCGCCCAGTCGCTCGGGCTCGGCCTGCAGTTACGGCCGCCGCTGGGTGCCGCCTCGCCTTACTCGGGTGCCGCCGAGTTCGAGGCCGAGCTGGCGATCGTGGCGCAGGCGCTCGACGCCAGCGGCAACGCCGCCATCGCCCGGCACCGCCTGCACCCCCTGCAGCGCGCGGTGCGGGCCTTCGGCTTCCACGGCGCCACCCTCGACCTGCGCCAGAACTCCGACGTGTTCGAGGCGGTGGTGGCGGAGCTGCTGGCGGCGGCCGAAGTCTGTCCCGACTACCGCCGGCTGCCGGAGGCCGAGCGCATCAAGCTGCTGGCGCGCGAACTGGCGCATGCGCGGCCGCTGCTGTCGGCGCACCTGCCCTACTCCGAGCGCACCCGCCAGGAGCTGGCGGTGTTCGACGCCGCCCGCGAGCTGCGCGCGCACTTCGGTGCCGCCGCCATCGACAAGCACATCGTCTCGCATACCGAGACCCTGAGCGACCTGCTCGAGGTGGCCCTGCTGCAGAAGGAGACCGGCCTGCTGGCCGGCAACGAGGTGCGCCGCTGCGCGCTGATGATCGTGCCGCTGTTCGAGACCATCGAGGACCTGCAGGCGGCGCCGCAGATCATGCGCGAGTGGCTGCAGCACCCCGGCCTGCGCCACCTGCTGATCCCGGAGGACGCCGTCAGCGGCGGCCTGCCGCTTCAGGAGGTCATGCTCGGCTACTCCGACAGCAACAAGGACGGCGGCTTTCTCGCCAGCAACTGGGCGCTGTATCGGGCCACCCAGGCGCTGCGCGCGGTGTTCGACGAGCATGGCGTGAAGCTGCGCCTGTTCCACGGCCGCGGCGGCAGCATCGGGCGCGGCGGCGGGCCCAGCTTCGACGCCATCCTGGCGCAGCCGCCGGGCAGCGTCGGCGGGCAACTGCGCCTGACCGAACAAGGCGAGATCATCCACGCCAAGTACGCCGACGCGCGCATTGGCCGCCACCAGCTGGAGCTGCTGGTCTCCGCCCTGCTGCAGGCCTCGCTGCCGGCCACGCGCGCGCTGCCACGACAGGCCGAGTACGAGGCGGCGCTGCAGGACATCGCGCAGCACGCGCACCGAACTTACCGGGCGCTGGTGTACGACACGCCGGGCTTCGCGGCCTTCTTCTTCTCGGCCACGCCGATCGCCGAGATCATGGAGCTGAACATCGGCAGCCGGCCGGCCGCCCGCAAGGCAACCGGACGCATCGAGGATCTGCGCGCCATTCCCTGGGTCTTCTCCTGGGGCCAGTGCCGCATGCTGCTGCCGGGCTGGTACGGCTTCGGCAGCGCGGTCGAGGCCTGGCTGGCGACAGCCGGCGGCACCGCGGCGCGGCGCGCCCGCATGCAGTTGCTCAGGGACATGGCGCGCGACTGGCCGTTCTTCCGCGCGCTCACCAGCAACATGGAGATGGTGCTGGCCAAGACCGATCTGGCCATCGCCGGCCGCTACGTGCAGCTGGCCGCCGACAAGGCGCAGGCGGCGGCGATCTTCGGCACCATCCGCACCGAGTACAAGCTCACGCTTCGCCACTGGCTGGCCATCAGCGGGCAGCGCGCCCTGCTGGAGAGCAACCCCGAGCTGGCACGCAACCTGAAGAACCGCCTGCCCTACCTTGATCCGCTCAATCACCTGCAGGTGGAGCTGATCAAGCGCCATCGCGAAGCCGCCCACGATGAACGGGCCGGGGAGCGCGCCGGGGAGCGCACCCGCCGCGGCATCCACCTCACCATCAATGGCATCTCGGCCGCGCTGCGCAACACGGGCTGAGCGCCGGCGTGGCGCCGGGCTGCGGGGCAGGCGTTAACCTTGCGCGCCGCAACTGCGATCGGAGAAGAACCCGTGCTGCGCTTTCTCAAGGGCGTTTTCGCTGCCGTGGCCCTGACCGTCAACGTTCTGGTCATCTTCACGCTGATGCTGCCGTTCGCGCTGGTCAAGCTGCTGCTGCCGCTGGCGGCGGTGCGCACCGTGGCCGACCGCGTGCTCAACGGCCTGGCGACTCGCTGGGTGCGGCTCAACAGCGCCTGGATGACGGCCGTCGGCCGCACCGAGTGGGACGTTCGGGGCGTCGATGGGCTGCGGCCCGACGGCTGGTACCTGCTGTCGAGCAACCACCAGAGCTGGGTCGACATCCTGGTGCTGCAGCACGTCTTCCACGGCCACGTGCCCTTCCTCAAGTTCTTCCTCAAGCGCGAGCTGATCTGGGTGCCGGTGATCGGCCTGGCCTGGTGGGCACTCGACTTTCCGTTCATGCGCCGGCGCGGCAGCAGCGGCACGGCCGATCTGGAACGTGCGCGGCGCGCCTGCGAGAAGTTCCGCCGCGTGCCGACCACCGTGATCAACTTCCTGGAAGGCACGCGCTACAGCGCCGGCAAGCATGCGGCCCAGCGCTCGCCGTTCCGCCACCTGCTCAAGCCGAAGATCGGCGGCATCGCCACCGCGATCGCCACCCTCGGCGACCGCGCGCAGACGCTGCTCGACGTCACCATCGCCTACCCGGACGGCCCGCCCACCTTCTGGCAGTTGCTGTCCGGCCAGGTGCGGCGGGTGGTGGTGCACGTGAACGCCGTACCGATCCCGGCCGAGTTCGTCGCCGGCGATTACGTGGGCGACGCGGCGTTCCGCGCGCGGATCCAGGACTGGGTCTATGCGCTGTGGCGGGACAAGGACCGGCTGCTCGACGGCGTGCTGGCGGCGCCGCTGCGGGCGGCCTGAGCGCCCGCGGCCGGCGCGAGCGCGCCCGAGGGCGCGGGTTGGCGGGTTGGCGGACTGCCGGGCCGGCTGGCCCGGCCGGACGAGCGAGCGCAGCGGGCCGGAGCACAGGGCAGCCGGAACGGGGTTCCCGCGCCCGGCTAACGCCCGCGCAGTTCGGCCTTCAGCGCGTCGAGGTTGACCGGCTCGAATTCGAGAGCGCCGAGGTCGTCGGCAGCCGCATGACGCGTTTTCTGCAGGAAATCGCTCACCTGCGCCTGAGCCTTGGGATCGCCCAGACCCTGCGCCGGATCGCATACAACCAGGTTGGCCCACTTGCCGGCACCGCCTGAGAACAGATCGGGCGTGTCGTCCAGCACCAGGTGGTCGACAACCTTGCCGCCCATCATCTCGAGCCACTTGAGAATGGCCGCATCGCGCGCCAGCGTGTTGAAGCCGACCGTACCCTGGAACCACGGAGCGAGCTCGGGCAGGAAGCCCCGAATCTCGTCATCGCGAAAGTGGGCACGCCACGAACTGTGCACGACGAGACGCACGCTTTCGTGGTGTGGCGAGGCCCGGATCACTTCGGCCAGCCAGGCAGCGTGGGCAAACAGGCCGCGCTGCCGCAGCTTCGCGAGGCCGGCGGCCTGCACGATCGAGCGCGACAGACCTTCTGCGGCAGCCGCCGCGTGCAACACGCCGTCGAAGTCGGTGAAGATCACGCGCACGAGGGGGTCCTTGCTTGTAGGTGGCGTCCGTCGCGGACGTGCGGTCACGCGCCCGGCGCACGAGACAGCTTTCTTTATATCAGCATGAGGACGGCCGATTCGCGCGAGAAAGGCCGGTTTCAAGGCGAGCCCGGCTGAATCCCGGGTGGCGTAGCCCGGCTAGAAGCTGTGCAGCACGCCAATACCCACGCCGGTCTGCGAGCCGCCGGCCACCGGCGCGCTGCCGGCGCCGCCGCCGCTGACCGACAGCGCCAGCTGGCCGTCGTTGTCGATGAAACCGACCGCGCCGTAGACCGCCGTGCGCCGGCTCAGCCGGTAGGTACCGCGCAGCGCGGGCAGGACGGCGGCGTTGTCGCTGTTCCGGAAGTCGAGCCGGAACAGCTGCGCATCGACCGTCAACGAGCCCAACGGGAACGAGCCGCCCACCCACGTGAGGTCGCTGCGCGGCGCGGTCGCGCTGGCGTCGTTGTCGCGGCGGATGAAGCCGGCGGCCAGCTTGTGGCCGGCCAGCCGCACGTAGCCGTTGACCGACAGTCGGGTGTCCTTCAGGTCGCTGCGTACCAGGCCGCCAAATGCGCCGGCGCCACCACGGATCTCGTCGATCGCCGCCGCCGCGCCAAAGCGCGCGCTGTCGAACTTGACGAGCCCCGACCACTGGCGGCAGGCCTTGCGGTCGGCGGCCGCTTCGCCCGGGCAGTTGGTGCCGGCGGGGCCGCCGGCGTTGACCGTGTCGCGGCCGAAGCTGTAGGTCGCGCCGAGCATCCAGCCGCCGAAGCGGCCCTGCCAGGCCACCGCATTGTCGGCCCGCGCATTGGGCACGTAGGCATCCAGTGATCCCGAGCTGTACAGCGCCGGCCCCATGATGTCGGCCTCCAGCAGCGACCAGAACAGCATGGTGTACTGGCGTCCCAGCGATACCGTGCCCCAGGGACCGCTCAGCCCGACGAAAGTCTGACGCCCGAAGAAACGCCCGCCCTGGGTCGAGGTGCCCTGGTCGGGCGCGAAGCCCCCTTCGATGGTGAACACCGCGCGCAGGCCGCCGCCAAGGTCCTCGCTGCCGCGCAGCCCCACGCGCGAGGGCAGGCTGCCCGTGAGGCTGGGCACGCGCGTGAGCCCGCTCTTCTGCGCGCCGACGTCGGTGACGTGCTCCACCGCCACGTCGACGATGCCGTAAAGGGTCACACCGGACTGCGCCCGCACCGCTGCCGGCATGGCGGCCGCGAGAGCGGCCAGGAGGACACCAGCGGCTTGCTGCCGCCAAAGAACAACGCAACGCATGAGAACCTCGATCGGACGGACGGCCCGCCCATGGGCGGATCGCGACGTTGTAGCACTCCCGGGCGCGGCCCTTACCGCAACCCTTACCGCAACCCTTACCGCGGCCCTTGACCGGATAAGGCTAGCGGCTGCCGCCGCGCTGGCAAGTCGTAGACCATTCGAGTTGCCATGGCAAGTCCTGCCATGCCCGTGGCTGTTGCGTCCGCGCCATGCCGTGAACCGACCGGCATCCAGTCGCCGCGCGGCGGGCGCAGACTCGCGCTGCTGCACCCGACCCAGATTTGCTCAGGAGGAATCCCTTGATGATTGAAACTCGTACCCGCGTGTCGACCGCGGCCGCGCTCGGCCGCGCCCTGCTGGCATCGCTGGCGCTGGCGCTGGCGGCCTGCGGGGGGGGCGGCGGCACCGCCACCGTCAGCGCGCCCCCCACCTTCAACACGGCACCGCCCGCGGGGCTCGATGCCACCACCTTCCCGACCGGCTGGACCGAAAAGAGCGACGTCTTCCTGAACCGCTCGGTCGTCACGGCCGCCAACCCGCTGGCCGTGGATGCGGGCGTCGAGATCCTGCGCGCCGGCGGCACCGCGGTCGATGCGGCGATTGCCGTGCAGATGGTGCTCGGCCTGGTCGAGCCGCAGAGCTCCGGCCTCGGCGGCGGCGCCTTCATGCTGCACTACCGCGCCAGCAATCGCACCGTGGAGACCTACGACGGCCGCGAGACCGCGCCGGCCACCGCCACGCCCAACCTGTTCATCGTCAACGGCCAGCCGCTGCCCTTTGCCACCGCGGTCGTCGGCGGCCGCTCGGTGGGCACGCCGGGCGCGGTGCGCATGCTGGAGCTGGCGCACAAGGACCATGGCCGCCTGCCGTGGGCGCGGCTGTTCGAGCGCGCCATTCAGATCGCCGAAGACGGCTTCGCCATTTCGCCGCGACTGTTCAACTCGCTGAACGCCGATCAGGCGCTGCGCACCCAGCAGCCGGCGGCCACCTACTTCTACAACACGGACCTCACACCCAAGGCCGTGGGCACGGTCCTGCGCAACCCGGAGTACGCGGCCACGCTGCGCGCGATCGCCAGCGGCGGCGCCAACGCCTTTTACACCGGGCCGATCGCCGCCGACATCGTGGCCAAGGTGCAGGCCCACCCGACCAACCCGGGGCTTCTGTCGGTCAGCGACATGGCCAACTACCAGGCCAAGAAGCGGCCGCCGGTGTGCGGCACCTACCGCACGCGCTACAACGTGTGCGGCATGGGCATGCCCAGCTCGGGCGGCGCTACGGTGGTGATGGCGCTCGGCATCCTCGAGAACTTCAACGTTGCGGCCATGGGGCCGCAGACGGTGGACTCGGTGCACATCATCAGCGACGCCTACCGCCTCGCCTACGCCGACCGCGGCCAGTACATGGCCGACTCGGATTTCGTCAACGTGCCGCTGGCGGGCCTGATCAACAAGGACTACCTGCGCACCCGCTCGCAACTGCTGCGGATGGACCGCAGCATCGGCGTGCCGCCGGTGGGCACCCCGCCCGGACTGAGCGGCTCGACCGCCTTCGGCAGCGACGCCACCCACGAGGGCGGCGGCACCAGCCACCTGTCGATCGTCGACGCCGACGGCAACGCGGTGTCGATGACCACCACGGTCGAGGGCGCCTTCGGCTCCAAGCAGATGGTGCGCGGCTTCCTGCTCAACAACCAGCTCACCGACTTCTCGTTTGCGCCGAACGACTCGCAGAACCGCCCGATCGCCAACCGGGTGGAGGCGGGCAAGCGGCCGCGCAGCTCGATGGCGCCGACCATCGTGCTCAACCCCGAGGGCGAAGTCGAGATCGTGATCGGCTCGCCCGGCGGTGCGGCCATTATCCAGTTCGTGACCAAGAGCCTGATCGGCATGATCGACTGGAAGCTGAGCCCGCAGGACGCGATCGAACTGGGCAACTTCGGCGCCGCCACCACCGCGACCACCACGCTGGAACGCAACAGTGCGGTGCAAGCGACGGCGTTCGCCGACGGCCTGCGCGCACGCGGCCACACGGTGGCCATTGCCGACCAGAACAGCGGCCTGCACGGCTTCCTGTTCACGGGCAGCCGCAATCCGGGCCTCGGCACCGGGGCCTATCGCGGCTGGGTGGCCGGCGCCGATCCGCGCCGTGAGGGCGTATCGCGCGGCGACTGAACCGGAGAACCGACATGCACAACAGCAAGAAAACACTGATTGCAGCCGCCGCCCTGACCCTGTTCGCCGCCCTGCCCGGGCACGCGCAGGAACGCGGCCTCTACGTCGGCGCAGCCCTCGGCCAGTCGAACGTCAAGTGGGACGAGGGCGGCTATGCGCAGCGCCTGGTCGCCGCCGGCTACCGCAGCGCCACGGCCACCAGCAGCCGCGACGGCACGGCCTGGCGCCTGCATGGCGGCTATCGCTATGGGCCACACCTGGCGGCCGAGGCCGGCTTCACGCGCTTTGCCAAGACGGGCATCGATGCCGTGGTCGGAACCGGCGGCGGCACCGGCACGGTCAACGGCGACACCTCGGTCGAAGCCTTCGAGCTCGATGGCCTGGCGCTGTGGCCAGTGGGTGGCGGCATCGATGTCTATGCGCGGCTGGGACTCGGGCTGGTACGGGTCAAGACCACCTATGGAACCAGCGGCGCGGCGCGCGGCATCGAGTCGACCAACGACACCGAGACCATCCTGCGCTATGGCCTGGGCGCGCAGTATCGCTGGGGCAAGTGGGCTGTACGCGCCGACTGGATCGTCTATCCGGGCATCGGCGGTGATTCGTATGGCGCGGGCGGCGTAGACGGCAACGTGGCGCTGCTCGGCGTGTCTTACCGCTTCTAGCGTGATCGCCGGCCGGCCGCATCCGCGGCCGGCCCGGCTACAGCGTGACCACCTTGCCGGCGGCCGCCTGCAGCTCGATCACCTGCGCCATGGTGCCGATCTCACCCACCGCCACGCGCTCCAGCAGACCGTAGTGCTCCAGGCAGGTGCGGCAGGCGACCACCGGCACGCCGCCGGCCACCAGCGCACGCAGCGGCTCGAGCACCGGCGAGTCGTCGGCCACCATCTTCACTCCGCCGGTGTACAGGCAAATGGCCTGCGGCTGCATCCCCATCTCGGCCAGCGCACGGAAATAGTTGCCCAGCACGCGCTGGCCCAGCGCCGGCTCGGCCTGCCCGAGCCCGGCGCCGGTCACGACGATCACGCAGTCCTTCATGTGCGGGTCGGCCATCGCTTCGGCTCCTATTTCAGCGCCTTGTAGCGGATGCGGTGCGGCTGCGCGCCCTCATCGCCCAGGCGCTTCTTCTTGTCGTCTTCGTACTCGCGGTAGTTGCCGGGATAGAACACCCACTGCGAATCGCCCTCGGCCGCCAGGATGTGGGTGCAGATGCGGTCGAGGAACCAGCGGTCGTGCGAGATGATGATCGCGGTGCCGGCGAACTCGAGCAGCGCTTCTTCCAGCGCGCGCAGGGTCTCGACGTCCAGATCGTTGGACGGCTCGTCCAGCAGCAGCACGTTGCCGCCCTTGAGCAGCGTCTTTGCGAGGTGCAGCCGGCCGCGTTCGCCGCCCGATAGCTGCCCGACGATCTTCTGCTGGTCACCGCCCTTGAAGTTGAAGCGGCCGATATAGGCCCGGCTCGGCATCTCGAACTTGCCCACCGTGAGGATGTCGGCGCCGCCGGAGATGGCTTCCCAGACGGTCTTGTCGTTGGGCAGCGCGTCGCGCGACTGGTCCACGAATGCAATGTTGACCGTGTGGCCGATCTTGATCTGGCCGGAGTCGGGCTGCTCCACGCCGGTGATCATGCGGAACAGCGTGGACTTGCCGGCGCCGTTGGGTCCGATCACGCCGACGATGGCCCCCGGCGGGATCTTCATGCTGAGCTTGTCGATCAGCAGGCGGTCGCCGAAGCTCTTGCTCACGTCGGTGAACTCGATCACCTCGTTGCCCAGGCGCTCTGCCACGGGGATGAAGATCTCGTTGGTCTCGTTGCGGGTCTGGTACTCGTAGCTGGACAACTCCTCGAAGCGCTGCAGGCGCGCCTTGCTCTTGGCCTGGCGGCCCTTGGCGTTCTGCCGCACCCAGGCGAGCTCTTCCTTCATCGCCTTGATGCGCGCCTGCTCCTGCCGGGACTCGGTCTCCAGCCGCTTTTCCTTCTGCTCCAGCCACGCGGAGTAGTTGCCCTGGTACGGGATGCCCATGCCGCGGTCCAGCTCCAGGATCCACTGGCAGGCGTTGTCGAGGAAGTAGCGGTCGTGCGTCACGCCGACCACCGTGCCCGGAAAGCGCAGCAGGAACTGCTCGAGCCACTCCACGCTCTCGGCATCGAGGTGGTTGGTCGGCTCGTCCAGCAGCAGCATGTCGGGCTTGCTCAGGAGCAGCCGGCACAAGGCCACGCGCCGCTTCTCGCCACCCGACAGGTTGGCGATCTTGGCCTCCCACGGCGGCAGGCGCAGCGCATCGGCGGCGATCTCGAGCTGGTGCTCGGTGTCGTTGCCGGCCGCGGCAATGACCGCCTCCAGCCGGGCCTGCTCGGCGGCCAGCGCGTCGAAGTCGGCATCGGGCTCGGCGTAGGCGGCATACACCTCGTCGAGCCGCTTCTTGGCGGTAAGCACCTCGCCCAGGCCGGCCTCGACCTCCTCGCGCACCGTCTTGGTCGGATCGAGCTGCGGCTCCTGGGGCAGGAAACCGATCTTCAGGTCCGGCATCGGCACCGCTTCGCCGTCGAAGTTCTTGTCCTCGCCGGACATGATCTTCAGCAGGCTCGACTTGCCGGACCCGTTGAGGCCGAGCACCCCGATCTTGGCGCCGGGGAAAAACGACAGCGAAATGTCCTTGAGGATCTGGCGCTTCGGCGGCACCACCTTGCCGACGCGGCGCATCGTGTACACGTATTGCATCTGAGGAGTCCGCCCGTCCGGTTGCCCGCGCCCGCTCCCGCGGCACGCAGGCGCAAGGGCGCAAAGGCGCGAAGCTTAACTAAAGCCAGCCGGTCAGCCGTTCGAGCACGGCGTGCTGCACCGGCGGACGCTGCAGCGGCTCCATGTGCTGGGCGCCCTCGATGCGCAGCACCGCGTGCGGTCCGCGGGTGGCGGCCACCAGCCTGTCGGTGTGCGCCACAGGCACCACGTGGTCGGCGCTGCCGTGGAGGGCGCGTGGAGCGGGGCAGTTCCTGCCCGCCTACCGGAACCGCGCCGGCTATCGCGACCTCCTCGCCCTATGCTGCAACGCCCGCCGCAGCGGGGGTGACTACGCACGCCATGGCGGCGCAAGGCCGCAAGACCGCTGCCCAATGCCGAGGTCGAGGCAGCGGTCAGCCCTTGTTAGGGGTCACGCGCCTGCCGAATCCGGCCTAAGCGCGGACACCGCAAGCAAGCCTCCGGCGCCCAACCATGACTCCTCTTGCCGACTCAACCGCCGCTCCAGGGTCCGCAGGCCTGAACAGGACTTGGCTGAGGGCGTTGAAGTTCCTAGCGCGGCCTGCGGCCGCAACCACGGTGTCGGCGCGTTGATCCTGGCATGCCCGTCGGCGTTGCCGGAAGATCGCAGTCCCTCGCCAACCGCCAAGGGCTTACTCGGCATGCAAGACAATCGCGGTCAACCCGGCGACGGCGGCAAAACGAGCGTCGTTGGTAACGAAGACGGAAGCGTTGCAGGCCAAGGCGGTGGCTGCGTGGATCGCGTCCGGCAGCTTGAGCGCCGATTGTTGCGCGCGCAGCCGGGCGGCGTCCAGCAGGACGGCCCGAGAGACCGGCGCCATCGTCAGCGTAGGGCCGGATTGCAGCGTTTCGAGATAAGCCCGCTGCGACTGGTCTTGACCCATTTGCAGGGGTTTGACCAGCAGCTCTGCCAAGGTCAGCTCGCTCGTGATTGCCGTCAGTTCGCCGGCATCGATGCGGCCGAACAGCGCCGCGAGGGGCTGCGCGAAGGGCGCGAAGCCTTCGAGCGCGTAAATCCAGATGTTGGCGTCGAGATAGACGCGGCTGCCGGCCGGAATGCCCGCCAACCGATCCAGCGTCATCACCACCGATCGCGCTCGGCGCGGATGAAGCGGTCGGCATCCTCCGCCGAACCGAAAGTCCCCTTGCCTTGCCCGATCAGGTTCGCCAACTTGCCCCCGCCCGCGCGCACTGCCGCGCACTGTTCTTCGAGCACGATGACCTCCGCAGTCGAACCCTCCGGTAGTTCCGGCACATGCAGTTCGATGCGCCCGCCGCTCTGCACGACGACACTTCGCTTGATGGCATTGAGCATGGCCGCAGTCTCCTGCTTAGTCGATTCTGCTTGGTCGAAACCCGCCGCTAGTGTACGTCGCGCCCATTGATCCAAGCGAAGAGCTACACACGCCGAGACGACGCGCCTGCGCGCGGTCGCCGCGGCTTTGCCTGATTGGAGTTGGACTTGCCCCCGTTCCACGGACGGTTACGTGCTGAGGTGTTCAGTGTCTTCGATCAGCACGGGTGCAGGGTTATCCACCGGCGGCGTGGCGCATGCCACGCAGGCGCCGACGGTGGGTAACCCGTGTTCGACAGTTTGGCGGTGGCTCGCGTGCTG
>JADCGS010000040.1 GCA_020248865.1 Burkholderiales bacterium
CGCAGGTAGTCCTGAGTACCCGCCGGGCCGCCCCAAGGGCGAATCCCTGAGCGCGCAGCGCGCAGGTGGTCCACCTTGAGCGCCGATTCCAACCGCCTGCGGCTGGAGGCGCTGCGCCTGCGCGCTGCCATCGAGCGCGAGGAACTGTCCGTTGCCTTGTCCGAGGTGCACGAGCGCACCGCCGCCCTGCGCCGCCTGGCAGGCACGGCCCAGCGCCTGGGCAGCGGGCTCGGCAGCCGCCGCGGCGCGGGCCGCTGGCTGGCGCAGGTGGCCGGCGTGCTCGACCAGCGCCCGTGGGTGCCGCTGCTGGTGGCAGGCGCGCTGCGCCTGACGCGGCGCAGCCCCTGGGCCGTGGTGGTGGCGCTGGGCGCGCTCGCCGCCGCGCTGCTCGCCGCGCGCGCACGGGTCGCCGCACCGGATTCCGACGCCGATACCCCGCAGGACACCCGCCGCGGCTGAAAGGCCGCTGGTCCTGCTCCGCCTGCACCGAGGCGTGGGGCGCTTCGGGCCGTTGTGGCGGTCATGACGAATGACCTCTGACCCCGGCAGCCAACGTGACGATCGTCGAACGGCCGGCTACGGGCCTGCTCGTGTCGCCTCGGGCGCAGGCCCGGCCGCAGACGCGAGGCGCTGCGGCCCGCACCTGCGCTGCGGCCACCTACCTCTGCTGCAGGATCCAGCGTGACAAGGTCAGGGCCTCCGCTTCCGTGACCTGCGGCTGCGCGGGCATTGGCACCTGGCCCCAGACGCCGACGCTGCCCTCGCGGACCTTCGTCGCCAGCTTGCCCTCGGCCTCCTTGTCCTCCACGTACCTGGCGGCGATGGCACGGAACGACGGGCCGAGGTGGTTGCGGTCGACCCGGTGGCAGGCGAAGCAGTTCTTCGTCTTGTACAGATCGTCGTCGGCGAGCGCCTGGCCGCCAGGCAGCAGCAGGAGCAGAAGCACCGATGCGGGAACAATTGCCTTCATTGAAGGGGCTGCCTCAGCAAGCGTGGGGCCCGGTGGCCCCACGTGTTGGAATGTCCGGCAGGTCGAGCAGCCGCCGGTCAGTTGGGCGTCAGGCGGGAAATGGTTCCCTCGTCGATGGCGACGTACAGGTTGCCGTCCGGACCCTGGACCAGCGAGCGGAAGCGCGCAGCAGGCATCGGCAGGTTGGCGGTGACGCGCGTGACCGACTGGCCGTCGGCAGCGATGTCGAGCACGTCGAGTCGGTTGCCGACCGGCGTGCCGTGGATGCCAATGCCCGCAAAGCCGACGATCATCTTGCCGTTCCAGCCCTTCCACTGCGGTCCGGTCAGGAAGGTGCCGGTGAACAGACCCTGCGACAGGCCGTCGTTGTTCCAGGCCGGCCGCATCGCGTTCGGGTAGGTCTTGGTGTCCGTCATCGGCATGAAGGCGGCGCGCTGCTTCGGGTCCATGGCGCCCATCTGATTGGGACTGTAGCCGCAGTAGTTGTCGGGGCAGGGGCCACGACCAGCCATGTTGGGGCGCGGGTCCCAGCCGCCGTTGCCGCCGGGCACCAGCACCGTCACTTCGTCCGAGTGCCACGGGCCATTTTCTGCGATGACCGGCTGGTTGGTGCCGGGCCGGAACGTGATGCCCTGCGGGTTGCGCAGGCCGTAGGCGTAAATGCGCGGATCGAAACCGGCCGGCGCGCCGTTGCCGGGCGCTGCCTTGCCGTCCCGGTCGATGCGCAGAACCTTGCCGCCGAGGCGCGTCGGGCTCTGCGGCACATCGCCGCCGTGAATGTCGCCGGTGGTCACATACAGGAAGCCGTCGCCCGGGTTGAAGCGGATGCGGCCGCCGTTGTGTGCGCCGGGACCGCCGAACGGGTGGTCGCTGGCGCGCGGCTTGTACGAGATGTCGGGGACGATGTCGGTCCGGTCGGACACGCCCGTGATGGCGTCGTTGACCCGCACGCGGATCACGCGATTGCTGCCGGGCGCGGTCAGGCTCGAGGTCGAGTAGACGTAGACAAAACGGTTGCTGGCGAAATTCGGATCGACGGCGACCCCGTTCATGCCGGCCTGTCCTTCGCAGAACAGGTCATTGGCCGTGGTGGCGTAGCCCTTGGAGTCTTTCATGCCGAGCAGCTTGACCACGGTGCCGCTGGTCTGCCGCACCGACAGGCCCTGGCACTTCTCGGTGAAGAACATGGTGCCGTTGGGCAGGAAGGCCATGTCCCACGGCAGATCGAGCTTGGTCAGGATCGGCGTGTGCGACAACACGGGCGCGGGTGCCGTCGCAACGGGCGGCTGCGTCGCGCACGCAACCAACGCGCAGGGCAGCGCGGCGAGCAATAGGCGTTTCATGGCGTTTCTCCTGTCTCCGGGGTGTATTGATTGGGTATCGGTCTCGTTCCCATCGTTTGCGGGGAACTGTCGAGGATGCTGGGCGTGGCATCCGGCGCGGGTCAGGCCAGGGGTGTGACCGGGTTCTGTATACGCGACGGCGCGCCAGGAAACAAGCTTCCGGCGTTGGCGCCGGCCTTGTTGTCCGCGGCACCCGCTCGCCGTCGGCGTGGCTGCGTGTTCGACGCCAGGAACCGGGTCGAGGAGGACGACGCACCTGTTGCGTTGTTGCTGGCCTTCGCGCGGGCCGCCGGCGCCGATGTTCTGCGCCGCAACATGCGCAGCGGCACGACGGTGCTTGTCCTCGCACTCGGCGCACCCGGCACCCAGCTCACCGCGACGCGGTTGCGCCTTCTGCGGCGGCGCGGCGGCCGCCGCGATGGTCGGCAGACGATGCCCGCCCGCGGCGGCCTGTCGAGCGTGACCCTCTTCGCGGGATCGACCCGGCCCCGCCGGGCTCCGGCAAGCCGCGGTCAGCGTCCGATCACGCGGCCGACACGCTTCAGCTCGCCGGCAGCGCGTAGGACATGAGGCTCACCCAGGCGCCTTGCGGATCGGCGATCACCGCAAAGCGGCCGACGCCGGCAATGTCGGTGGGCGGATGCAGCACCTGGCCGCCGAGGGCGACCGCCTTCTCGGCGCAGGCGTCCACGCTTTCGACCGTCACGTGGCAGCCCCAGGCAGACGGCCTGCCGGCAGCGGCGGTCTGCGGTGGCATCTGCAGGATGCGGCCGATCGGCTGGCCGGCCGACTTGATCACGTGGAAGGCGCCTTGCTGTGTCGGCAGGGTCTCGCTGGTCCAGCCGAACAGCGCGCCGTAGAAGCCGAGCGCGCTCGCCGGATCGTTCGTCATCAGTTCGGTCCAGCTGAAGGCGCCGTGCGCGGTGCGGGTCTTCATGGTGGGGCTCCAGGCGGCGACTGGTGCGGTGCAGGTCGAGTGGCCACCGTCCGCTGCGGCCGGCCCTGGTGAGGTTGCGGTGGCGCGGCCGGGCGCCGCGCGTGCCGATCGATGCGTCAGCGGTGTGACGCGCTGCGCTGCGCCTCGTCGAGAACCCAGCCCTTGGCATCGGCCAGCGCGACGGCACCCTCGGTGCCGGCCCAGCGCAGCGTTCCGCGACCGCAATCGAAGGTCGCAGTGCCCGCGCTGCGCGTCATCCGAAAGCCGGTCTCGCAGATCAGGGCCGCAATGCCGGGCGTGGCCACCCGCCCGGCTGTGGCCGAGTCCACCTGGCCGAGGTCCACCAGCGGCGCGAGCAGGCCGTCCACGCGCGCAAACTGCACGCGCGCCGGGCCGGTGATCGTGTAGACCATCTCGCCGGGCAGGCGCAGGCGGGCGGTGCCTTGGCGCAGCTCGAAGACGGCGTCGGTGGCAAAGCGGTCCCCGGGCTTCAGCGGCCGTCCGGCTTGCGCTTCGCCGCTGAGCTCGAGCACGCCGATCTGCGGGGCCGGCGCGGCCAACAGTTGCTCGACCGGCGAGCGCGGCCGACGGTCGTCGAGGCCGCTGCCCTCGATGACGGAGCCGCCGGCCACCAGGATCGGCGCCCTGGTGGCGGCGCAACCGCTCAATGCCAGTATCGCCAGCGCCAGGCTAGCGCTGGCCCTTGTCTTCTTCATTGCTTTCCCTTTCCTCGTACTCGAACAGTCCGATGCTCATGCGATGCGTCGGACCCTGGGCATTGCCCGCCGCCAGCCGGGCGGCGGCGGCGTTGATCTCCTGTAGAAACTCATGTCCACGCTGCTTGACCAGCGCGCGCAGCTCGGCTGTCGCCTCCGGCGTGAGGCCCTCCACCCGAACCCGCCGGTCGAAGAACGGGTCGCCCGCTCCGCGCAGGTTGTGGACGGAGGCGCTGATGTGATCGGACAGGATGTTGGCGATCACCTCGGTCTTGGCCGGCAGCGACTCGCTCGGCACGAACACCGTGACGTTGAGCTTCAGCAGCCCGACGTCGGTGATCTGGACGATGCCCAGCCGCAGCCACTCGTCCAGCACGGCGCGCGGACGGATGTCCTTGCTGACGGTCTGCACCAGCTCCTCGAAGGACGGCTCGCCCTGCGCGGCCGAGCGATGGAGCAGGGCGGGCTCGGAGCGGGTATCGAGAAAGCGCGTGTTCTGCGTCCACGTGATCAGCAGCCGTGGCGACAGCGCCGCCGCGGCGCTGGCCTTCTCGATCGGCGCGCCGCCCGCGGCTGCGAGCGCCTCGCGCAGCCGGTTGATCTCCTGACGGTGAATACCGGTCAGCAGGGACAGCCGGCTGGCGGTCTGCTCCCGAGCGGGCAGCGTGAGCTCGCGCTCGGCCACCTGCACGTAGACCCGCTTCAGCAGCTCCGCAAAGACCGGGTAGGTGATGCCGAAGTGCAGCAGCAGGCGCACCACGGGCGTGACGACCCGACGCACGGCGTCGAGCACAAACGGCGGGGCTTGCGGCACGGCTGGGTCGGGCATGAGAGGCACGGTACCAGCTTTTCCGCTTGACGTGTAAAAGATTTCCACGGATAGTCAACGTGTGGAAAAACTTTCCACGCGGTTCTTGAAGGGCCTCGCCCGTCGCCAGGGCAGCCGAAGTGACCATCCGTACCGCCCGCGGCACCACCGTTGCCGCACGCGCGTGCGGCGCGTCACCTGCAGCGCGTGCCTTGCGCACTGAGGCCGGCGTACTTGTTCAACCAAAGGAGAAGCAAATGAGCAATGCAATGACCCGCAGGCCGCGCGTCGTGTCGCTGCTGGCCGCCGCGCTGGCGATCGGCGTGCTGGCCGGCTGCGCAACCCAGCCGCGCTCCGGTGACTACTACCGCCGCGGCGAGGCGCTGCGCGAGCAGACCGTGCGCATGGCGGTGGTGGAGTCGGTCCGCGATGTCACCCTGGACCGCGAGGGCCATGGCGTCGGCGCGCTGACGGGTGCTGCGATCGGCGGTGTGGCCGGCGGCGCGATCGGCCAGGGCCGGGGCTCCGACATCGGAACCATCGGTGGCGCGGTGCTTGGCGGGGTGATCGGCCAGGCGATCGAGGGCAGCACGGCGCGGGTGCCGGCGCTCGAGATCACAGTCCGGCTGGCCGACGGCAAGCTGACCGCAATCGTGCAGGAGGCAGGCGCGGTACGCCCGCGGCCCGGCGACACGGTGCGGCTGCTGAGCGGCCGCGGCGCGACGCGCGTGGTGCCGGCCTGAAGCGTTGCTCGGCGCGGCGGTGGCGGCGGGGCGGCGCGGGCCTAGACTGTCCATCCCGCCGCCAATGCCGCCGCCGCGATGCAACTTTCCGAATACGCCCGCTTCGACGCCCTGGGCCTGGCGCAGCTCGTCGCGCAGGGTGAGGTCAGCCCGCGCGAGCTGGCGGCCACCGCGCTGGCCGCCATCGAGGCGCTGAACCCGCAGCTCAATGCGGTGGTGGAGACCTACGCCGACCGCATCGACGGGCTGGACGAGGCGCAACTCGGCGCCGGCCCGTTCCGGGGCGTGCCCTGCCTGATCAAGGACGTGTTCGGCCACGAGGCCGGGCGCCGGATCGAGTTCGGCTCGCGCCTGTGCCGCGGCATGGTGGCGCCGCAGGACACGCACTATGCAGAGCTGTTGCGCGCCAGCGGCGTCAACCTCCTCGGCCGCTCCAACGCGCCCGAGTACTCGATGGCCGGCACCACCGAGAACGCCCTGTACGGCAACACCTCGACGCCGTGGCGGCCGGGCCATTCGGCGGGCGGCTCCACCGGCGGCGGTGCGGCCGCCGTGGCGGCGGGGCTGGTGCCGATCGCGCATGGCTCGGACATCGCCGGCTCGATCCGCATTCCGGCCAGCTGGTGCGGCGGCGTGGGCCTGAAGCCCTCGCGCGGCCGCATCTCCTTCGGGCCGATGCTCGACGAGAACGGCTACGGCCTGTCCACCAATTTCGTGCAGACCCGCAGCGTGCGCGACACCGCCGCGATGCTCGATTGCCTGGCCGTACCGCAGCCGGGCGACCCCTTCGTGATCCCGCAGCCGGCGCTGCCCTATGCGCAACTGGCCACGCAGGCGCCGCCGCGGCTGCGCATCGCGCTGACCACCGCGCCCCTGATGGGCCTGCCGGTGGACGAGGGCGTGGCGGCGGCGGTGCGCGACACCGGTGCGCTGCTCGCCGCGCTGGGCCATCACGTGGAGGAGGCCACGCCGCAGTTCGACGGGCTGGCGCTGCTGCGGCAGATGATGGACATCTGGTTCTTCGGCTTCGATGCGCGCATCGCGCTGTACTCCAGCCGCACCGGGCGCACGCCCGGGCCCGACACGCTCGAGCCCGCGGTGCTCGCGATCTGGGAGCACGCCTGCCGCATGACGCCGGCCCAGTTCCAGGCGGCGATGGCCGGGCTCAACACCGCGCGCCGCACGCTCGGCCGCTTCATCGCGCCCTACGACCTGTGGCTCACGCCCACCACCACGCGTACCGCCGAGCCCTGGGGCCGGTACAACCTCGGCCGCGCCCTGCCGTACGAGACGATCGCCGAAACCCTGTACCGGCCGATCGCGCAGTTCACGCTGCCCCACAACGTGATGGGCACGCCGGCGATCTCGCTGCCGCTGGCGCTGCATGCCGACGGCCTGCCGATCGGTGTGCAACTGGGCGCGCATCCCGCACAGGAGCACCTGCTGCTGCAGGTGGCCGCCCAGCTCGAGGCGGCGCGGCCCTGGGCGCAGCGCCTGCCGCCGCTGCACGCCAGCCGCCTCGGAACGCCGGCGCCATGAAGCGGCGCCCCCTCCTGCACCTGCTCCTCGCGGCGCCTGCCGCCGCCCTGCTTCTCGTTGCCGGCAACGCCATGGCCCTCGAAGAACCCGCCTACACCGTCGAGCAGACCTTCGACGAGTTCGAGCTGCGCCGCTACGCGCCCTACCTGGTGGTCGAGACCGCGGCCGACTCGCGCAACGCCGCGTTCCGCCGGCTGTTCAACTACATCGCCGGGCGCAACGTGGCGCAGCAGAAGATCGAGATGACGGTGCCGGTGGTGATGGAGGCGCCCGGCGCGGGCGAGAAGATCGAGATGACCGCGCCGGTGGTGTCGCAGGGCCAGACCATGCAGTTCGTGCTGCCGGCGCGCTTCACGCTCGACACCGCGCCGCGGCCGGCCGACGCAGCGGTGCGGCTGCGCGCCATCGAGGCCCAGTGGCTGGCCGTGCGCCGCTACTCCGGCACCTGGAGCGAGCGTAACTTTGCGCAGAACGAGGCCGCGCTGCGCGCCGCCGCGCAGGCCGCCGGCTTCACGGCGACCGGGCCGGCGCGCTTTGCCGCCTACAACGGGCCGCTGACGCCGTGGTTCATGCGGCGCAACGAGGTCCTGCTCCCGGTGGCCGCGCCGCGCTGAGCCGCGCCGGGCGCGAGACGACTCCGGCAACCGTCGGCCGTGGCCCGGCTACTGCGGCTGAAAGCCGCTCTTGCGGATGATCTCGGCCCAGATGCCGGCGTAGGCGCGCTCGCGCTGCGCCAGTTGCGCCGGTGACATGAACTGCACCGTCAGGCCCATCGCGGTCAGGCGCTCGCGCACATCGGGCAGCGCGATCACCCGCGCCACCGCGGCGGCGGTGGCCTCGACCGTCGCGCGCGGCGTGCCGGCCGGCGCAAACAGGCCGTAGTACGGCACGTCCTCGAAACCGCGCAGGCCAAGCTCGCTGAACGTGGGGACCTCGGGCAGCGCACTCTGGCGCTGGCCGCCGAGCACCGCCACCACGCGCAGGCGCCCGGCCTTGTGGTTCTCGATGAAGTCGGGCACCGAGCCCACACCGGCCGGGATCTGGTTGCCGATCATGTCGCCCATCATCGGCGCGCTGCCGCGGTAGGGCGCCGCCGCCAGGTCGAGCTTCCAGGTCGCGCCGATCACCTGCACCAGGAACTGCGGCACGCTGGCCGGCGCCGGAATGCCGACGGCGCTCTTGCCGCCCTGCGCCTTCACCCAGGCCACGTAGTCGTTGAAGCTTCTGGCCGCCGTGCCGCCGCTGACGGCAAAGGCGTTGACGAAGGTGGCGAAGCCCGCCACCGGCACGAAGTCGCGCGCCGGCTCGAAGCCCGCGTTCCTCAGCACCAGCGGCAGGATGCTGATGGTGTGGTCGTGCGACAGGAACAGGGTGTTGCCGTCGGGCACGGCGCGCTTGAGTTCCTGCGCGGCGATCTGGCCGCCCGCGCCGGCGCGGTTGTCGACGACGACGCTGGCACTCAGCTCGTCCTTGAGTTTGTCCGCGAGCACGCGGGCAATGGCGTCGGAGCCGCCGCCCGGCGGAAAGCCGACCAGCAGGCGCACCGTGCGGCCCTGGGCGCGCAGGCGGGGCGCGGCGGCGGCGGCCGGCAGCGCAGCCAGGGCGCGCAACAGACGGCGCAGCGAACGGTCCATGGTGTTTCCCGGTACGGCAACGGAGCCGTCAGTCTAGGCGCAGGGCGGGCCCGCCGCGCGGCGAGCCGGGGTCCGGCAGCGGGGCCAGCAGCGGGCGCCACTCGGGGCCGGGGGTGGCCTGCACGCGCAGCGCAGCGCCCGCGGCGGCTGCCGGCAGCTCCAGCGCCAGCGCGTGCAGCCACAGGCGCCCGCAGCCCAGCCAGTGCGCCACGGCGCGGTTGTGCGCGCCCTTGCCGTGCGTGCTGTCGCCCACCAGCGGGTGCGCAATGTGCTTGAAGTGACGGCGGATCTGGTGGCGGCGCCCGGTCAGCGGCTGCACCTCCACCAGCGCATAGCGGCTGCTTGCATGGCGGCCGTCGCCAAACGGCCACTCGAAGCAGGCCCGCCGCGTGAAGTCGGTGCGCGCCGGCACGCGCGGCTGGCCGGCGGAGGGACGCTCCGGGTCGCGTGCCAGCGGCTGGTCGATGGTGCCGGCCGCGGGCGGCCAGCCCCGCACCAGCGCGAGGTAGCGCTTGCGAACCTGCCCGGCCTCGAAAGCCGCCGCCAGCGCCCGCGCCGCCGCCGCGCTGCGCGCCAGCAGCAGCACGCCGGAGGTGGCCTTGTCGAGCCGATGCACCGTCCACAGCGGCATGCCCAGTTGCGCCTGCATCTGATGCAGCGCGTTGTGTGGCTCGTGCGCGTCGAGCGCCGAGCGATGCACCAGCAGCCCGGCGGGCTTGTCGATGGCCACGACAGCCTCGTCCCGGTGCAGGACGCGCAGCGGCGCGGCGGGGTCGGCGCGGCTGGTTGGCGCGGCCGTCGCGGCGGACCGGTTGGCCGCTGCGGCGCCATCGCCGCCATCGTGCCCATCGTCACCGCACACCAGCGGCGCGGGCCGGCCGGCATCGGCCAGCGCGCCGCTCGGGCGCAAGGTGTCGGACAAGGTCACCATCCCAGTGTGGGTTCAGCCGCGTTCCGGTGCGGCGCGTTACGCGCTCGCGCATTGCAAGCCCGACAGCCGCTCCGGCTGCCGACGCGGCTGCGGACACGCGGGCTGCAACCGGCACGCAGCCGCCGGCACTGTACGCCGGCCCCGCGCCATCCCGCGCCATCCCACGGCGCCCCGGCCGACCCAACCGGCGGCCGCGCAGCGCGTGCCGCTGTGCGCAGGTGCAGAGCGACGACGATGATCCACCCGGGCAACCGCGTAAACCATCCGGGCTAAGCTCGACGTCCCGCGCCCGCCCGCTGCCCGGGCAACGCCCTTCCTGCCCTGCGCCCATCTTGAACACGCTCTCGCAAGCCGCCGGCTGGCGTGCCCGCCTGAGCGGGTGGATCGCTGCCGCGGTGCAGGCCGTGCGGCGGCGCCTGACGCTGCCGCCCGAGGACCTGCTGCGCGACCGCGTGTACCGGCGCATGTTCAGCGCCATCCTGGTCGGCTCGTTCGGCACCCAGATGACGGCGCTCGCGCTGCCGCTGGCGGCGGCCGTGCTGCTCAATGCCACACCGACGCAGATGGGCATCCTGGTGGCGCTCGAGGTGCTGCCGTTCGCGCTGCTGTCGCTGCCGGCCGGCGTGTTCATCGACCGCATGCGCAAACTGCCGATCTACGTCGCCGGCGAGGCGCTGCTGGCGCTGGCCGCGCTCAGCGTCACGGTCGCCTGGTGGTTCGGCTGGCTCGGCATGCCCTGGCTGTACTTCGTGGGCTTTGTGCTCGGCGTGGTCAACACGGTATCGGGCAGCGCCGCGCAGATTGTGCTCACGCAGATCGTGCCGCGCGGGCGGCTGGTGGAGGCGCACGCCCGCAACGCGCTGGCCAATTCGGCCTCCGAGGTGGCCGGGCCGGGCCTGGCCGGCGCGCTGATCAAGCTCGTGGGCGCGCCGCTGACGCTGGCCGTCAACGGCGTGCTGCTGGCGCTGGCGGCGCTGATCCTGCGCGGCCTGCGCGTGCAGGAGCCGCCGCCGCTGCGCGAGCCGTTTGCGCCGGCGCTCAGGGCGGGACTGCAGTTCGTGTTCACGCACCGCCTGCTGATGACGCTGGCCTGCGCGGTGGGCGCCTGGCACGTCTGCTACTACGTCGCCTTTGCGGTGCAGATCCTGTATGCAACCCGCGTGCTGGGCATGAGCGAGGCGGCGGTCGGCCTGTCGTACATGATGGTCGGCGTGGGCACCGTGCTGGCCAGCATGATCGGCCCGCGCGTGTCGCAGCGGCTCGGGCCGGGGCCGACGATGACCCTGGGCTTTGCGCTGTGCGCGGTCGGCTGGCTGGCGGCGGCGGCCGGGCCGGTCGGCCCGACCGGCCGGCTGCTGTTTGCCTTCATGCTGATGTGCTTCGGTGCCGGCGCGATTTTCATCTTCATCAACTTCCTGGCCATCCGGCAGGCCGCCACGCCGACGCCGCTGCTCGGCCGCATGACGAGCACCATGCGCTGGCTGATCCTCACGCCGGCGGTGCCCGGCGCGTTGCTGGGCGGCTGGCTGGGCGAGCACCTGGGGTTGCGCGCGGCGCTGGCCGTGGCGGGAGCCGCCGGCTTGCTGCTGGCGCTGGCGACCTGGCGCCTGCCACGGATACGCGAGCTGCGCGTGCTGCCGGTGCATCCGCAGGCGGCCGCGGCCGAGCCGGCGCCGGCCGAGACGGCTGCGCGCTGAGTCTTTTCCGCCGAGTCTTTCCGGCCGAGTCGTTCCCGCCGAGTCTTTCCCGCTGAATCCAGCCCACAGAATCCGGCCGACAGAAACCAGCCGACAGAATCGCGCCCACAGAATCAAGCCCGTTGAAGCCCACCCGGGCGCCCCAACCTCGGATGCCGATGGCCAGTCACCCGCTGCGCGAGATCAAGCCCCTGGGCATGCCCTGGGTCACGGTCGACCCGTTTCTCTTCTGCGTCCATCATGACGACGCCTACCCGCGCGCCAACGGTGCCTTCGGGCCGGCGGCGTCGCTGGCGGGCCGGCAGATCGGCCAGGACTTCTCGCAGCGCGACGGCTGGAGCATGTACCACGGCACGGCGGTGCCGGGCTTTCCGGCGCATCCGCACCGCGGCTTCGAGACCGTGACCATCGTGCGCAAGGGGCTGGTGGACCACGCCGACTCGCTCGGCGCGGCGGCGCGCTACGGCCGCGGCGACGTGCAGTGGCTGACCACCGGCCGCGGCATCGTGCATGCCGAGATGTTCCCGCTGTTCGACACCGCGCAGGCCAACCCGCTGCAGCTGTTCCAGATCTGGCTCAACCTGCCGGCGGCCAGCAAGATGGCCGCACCGCACTTCACCATGTTCTGGGCCGATGCGATTCCGCGCCTCGTCACGCACGATGCCGCCGGTCGCTGCACCGAGGTCGTGACGATCGCCGGCGCCCTGCCCGGTGCCGGGGCACCGCTGGCGCCGCCGCCGGATTCATGGGCCGCGCGTGCCGCCGCCGACGTCGCCATCTGGACGGTGGCGATGCAGCCCGGCGCCGAGTGGACGCTGCCGGCGGCGCACAGTGCGGCCACACGGCGCCACCTGTACTTCTTTGCCGGCGGCTCGGTGCTGGTGGACGGTCATCGCGTCGACGCGCCCGCCGCGCTGGAGCTGGCGGCAGAGGCCGCCGCGCGCCTGGTCAATGGCGCGGCCCCGGCCGAGTTCCTGCTGCTGAAGGGCCGGCCCATCGACGAGCCGGTGGCGCAGTACGGTCCGTTCGTGATGAACACGCAGGCCGAGATCGCGCAGACATTGGCCGATTACCGACGCACCCAGTTTGGCGGCTGGCCGTGGCCGTCGCCGGCGCCGGTGCATGGCGCCGACCCGGCACGCTTTGCGCGCCATCCCGACGGCCGGCTGGAGCGGGCCGGCGCCGGCGGCGTGAACCCTTGACCCGGCGCCCGCCCGCAGCGCGGCTGCGTGCAGCGGGCACCCAGGAGACCGTGATGAGCAAGCATTCCAAAGGGCAGGACTGGCCCGTCGAGCTGAGTGAAGAGCAGTGGCGCCAGCGCCTGACGCCGGCGCAGTACCGGGTGTTGCGCGAAGAAGGCACCGAGATGCCGTTTTCCAGCCCGCTGAACGACGAGCAGCGCAAGGGGCGCTACGTGTGCGCCGGCTGCGGGGCCGAGCTGTTTCGCAGCGACACCAAGTTCGACGCCGGCTGCGGCTGGCCGAGCTTCAACGCCGCGCTGCCCGGGGCGCTGGCGACCTCCACCGACTACAAGCTGCTGTATCCGCGCACCGAGTACCACTGCGCGCGCTGCGGCGGCCACCATGGCCACGTCTTCGACGACGGCCCTGCGCCCACCGGTCAGCGCTTCTGCAGCAACGGCGTGGCGCTGCGGTTCGTGCCGGACGAGTAGGCCCCGGCGCGCGCCCGGTCCGGCCCCGGGGCGCCGATTGCCGCGCCTGCCCGCTTTCCGGTCACAGGCATTTGATCCGGGTAAAGCCCGCGCAACGGCCGGCCTGCGCCATCGCAAGCCGTGCCGGCCGGTCCGTCCTTAGCCTGCGTCCGGCCAACGATGCAAACAGGCGAGGCTGGGGTGCAAGGTCAAAGAAGGGCGGCAGTGTGGCGCTGGGCCACGCTGCTCGGACTGGCGCTGGCGCTGCCGGGGTGGCTCACGCCGGCGGCAGCACAGGTCGCAGCACCGGCGGCGCAGCGTATCGAGGTCTTCGTGCGCGAGGGCTGCCCGCACTGCGCCAAGGCGGAGGAATTCCTCGCGGTTCTCGGCCGCGAGCAGCCGCAACTGGATATCGTGATCCGCGATGTCAACCGCGAGCCGGCCGCGCTGCAGCGGTTGACGGAGCTGGCGCGCGAGCACGGCGGGGTGGCGCGCGTGCCGGCGTTTTTCCTGGCCGATCAGCTGCTGTTCGGCTTCTCGGAGGCGGCGCGCACCGACTTGCTGATCCGCAACGTGCTCGCCGGTCAGCGCACGCAGCGCGCTGCCGCCGGCGCCGCCGGCGCTGCGGGTTCCACCTGCGAGCTGGCCGACGCGGTCGGCAAGGCATCGGCCGACCCCAACGACGTACTGCTCAAGCCCTGCCCGCTCGGCGGCCACGCCGAGGCCGCCGCGGTACCGGCGCCGCCGGAGCGCTTCGAGATCGGCTGGTTCGGCCGCACGCTGTCGCTCGACGACATCGGCCTGCCGCTGTTCACGCTGGCCATCGGTACGCTCGACGGCTTCAACCCCTGCTCGATGTGGGTGCTGCTGCTGATGATCTCGCTGCTGGCGCCGCTGAACGACCGGCCGCGCATGCTGGCGATCGCCGGCACCTTCGTGGCGATCCAGGGCATCGCCTACTTCATCTTCCTGGCGGCCTGGCTCAATCTGTTCCTGCTGATCGGCCTGGCGCGCTGGTCGCAGATCCTGATCGCGGTGATCGCGATCGTGGCCGGCCTCATCAACCTGAAGGACTTCCTGGCCTTCAAGTGGGGCGGCATCTCGCTGTCGATTCCGGACCAGGCCAAGCCCGGCATCTACAACCGGATGCGCAACATCCTGCACGCCCGCAGCATGACCGCCGCCGTTGCCGGCGCGGTGGTGCTGGCGGTGCTGGTGCAGATCGTCGAGCTGCTGTGCACTTCGGGCTTCCCGGCGCTGTTCACGCGCATCCTGACGCTCGAGCAGCTCGAACCGTCGAGCTACTACGGGTACCTGCTGCTGTACATGGCCGCCTACATGTTCGACGACGTGCTCGTGCTGGGCACCGGCGTGGTGCTGCTGAGCCGCCACCGCCTGCAGGAGCGCGAGGGGCGCGTGCTCAAGCTGCTGGCCGGGCTGGCGATGGTGGGGCTGGGCGTTTACCTGCTGCTGGAGTAGGCCCCAGCCAGCCGGCCAGCCGGCTGGCCGGCGGCGCCCGGTGCGCTCGTGCCGCCACTGTGCGGCGGCCGGAAAGACAGCGCCGCTCGCCACGGCGGGCAGACGCGCTCCGTTGTACCCAGTGCCCGCCGCCGGCCCAAACGGCGCCGGTTCTTGCGGCTGCACGAGACGCCGGCTGCCGCACCGGTCTACGGTGCGCGGATCCTGGCGCCTGCCGTTTCCCATGCCGCCCGGCAGCGCGAGTTCGCGGCTGCACTGCCGCCGGCGGCCGTCGTCACCGATCCGCTGCGCTGCTTTGCCTACGGCACCGACGCGAGCTTCTATCGCGTCGTGCCGCAACTGGTGGTCACCGTCAACAGTGAGCGCGAGGTGCAGCAGGTGCTTGCCGCCTGCCGGCGCCACCATGCACCGCTGACCTTCCGCGCCGCCGGCACCAGCCTGTCGGGCCGGGCCATGCGTCCGGCGACGCGCCGCTGGTCTGCTGTCCGAGCTGCGCGGCGCGCGCAAGCTGAGCGCGGCCGGCAAACTGCCGCGGGTGTTCGTGCCGTGCAGCCCGCAGGTGCAGCGGCCGGCGCCAGTCGGCCGCCGCGGCCGGGCCGGCGCGCTCGGCTTCACCACGCCCGAGCTCAACGCCCGTGCGCCGCGCGACCTGGGCCCGGCAGTGGCCGGCTGCGGCGAAGGCGTTTCCACCAGCCGCATCTGCGAGACCGGCCTGTCGGAGCGGGGCGGACTGCCGTACCGTTCGGTCCTCTACCTCGTCGACCGCGCCAGCCGCTGACCGCGGCGCCTGGCGCGAGCTCCCCTCGCCCGAATGGTCACCCGCAAAACGAACCCCGAGACGGCCCGCAGGACGACCCGCGACACCCGCGGCAGGGCCGCCGCGCTCAATGCGCTGTACGCGCAATCCGGCGGCGTGACCGCCGTCATCAACGCCAGCGCCGCCGCCGTGATCGAGACGGCGCGCCGCCATCCGTCGCGCATCGACCGGCTGTACGCCGGGCGCAACGGCATCGTCGGCGTGCTCGAGGAAGATCTCATCGACACCGGCCGCGAGAGCGCCGCGGCAATCGCCGCGCTGCGCCACACGCCGGGCGGCGCCTTCGGCTCGTGCCGCTACAAGCTGGGCGACCCGGAGCGCGACCGGGCCCGCTACGAGCGGCTGCTCGCGGTGTTCAGGGCGCATCGGATCGGCTACTTCTTCTACAACGGCGGCAACGACTCGGCCGACACCTGCCTGAAGGTGGCGCAGCTCGGCGGCGCGCTCGACTGGCCGCTGCGCGTGATCCACGTGCCCAAGACCATCGACAACGACCTGCCGCTGACCGACTGCTGCCCGGGCTACGGCTCGGTGGCGCGCTACGTGGCGGTGTCCACGCGCGAGGCGAGTCTCGACGTGCGCTCGATGGCCTCCACCTCGACCCGCGTGTTCGTGCTCGAGGTGATGGGCCGCCACGCCGGCTGGATCGCGGCGGCCGCGGCGCTGGCCGGCGACCGCCGCCTGCCGCTGCCGCTGGTGATCTTGCTGCCCGAGGTGCCGTTCGATGCGGCGCGCTTCCTGGCCGCCGTGCGCGAGCGCGTGGCGCAGCACGGCTACTGCACGGTGGTCGCATCCGAGGGCGTGCAGACCGCCGACGGCCGTTTCCTCGCCGACAGCGGCGCCACCGACGCCTTCGGTCACGCGCAGCTCGGCGGCGTGGCGCCGCTGCTGGCCGCCACCGTCAAGCGCGAACTCGGGGTCAAGGTCCACTGGGCCACCGCCGACTACCTGCAGCGCTCGGCGCGGCACCTGGCGGCCGGCGTGGATCTGGCGCACAGCCTCGCGGTGGGCAAGGCGGCGGTCGAGCTGGCGCTGCAGGGCCACAGCGCGGTGATGCCCACCATCGTGCGGGTGCGCCAGCGGCCGTACGCCTGGCGCATCGGCACGGCGGCGCTGCGGGACGTGGCCAACGTCGAGCGCAAGCTGCCGCCCGAGTACATCGACCCCGGCGGCTTCGGCATCAGCGCGCGCGGCCGCGCCTACCTGGCGCCGCTCATCACCGGCGAAGTGCGCACGCCGACGGTCGATGGTCTGCCGCAGTACGCCCAGCTGAAGCTCGTGGCGGTACGGCGGCGGCTGCCCGGGTTCAAGGCCTGAGAGGGTGAGAGGCGGCCGGCGCAGGACGAGCGCGCGTCGCGGCGGCAACCCGGGATGGCAACACCCCGGGGTCGCGATGAGAACGAGGTCAGGCGGGTGATCGAGGTCGAACGACCGGGCGGCCGACTCCGGCGGTGTCCGTTGTCGTCCTCTAGTGGCGCAACGAGCCTGCGCCGTGAACGGCAGCTTTGCAGCGGGAGGAGCCGGTCGCAGCCGTCGGGCGTGCTCGCGGTAAGCACCACCAAGCTGACGTCCACCTTGGCGGCCAGCGGTGGCCCGAGCGTCAGCTATGCGAGGTCAAGCTGCCCCTGATGTCGCGACCGTGAGGGCCCGGTCCGCGAACAGCCGCTCCCGCGCGCCGCGACGGGCTCAAGTCGACCCAAAGCGGTCGTAGCGACTTGCCTACTTGACGTCTGAATGCGGCCAGCCAAACGATCGTTGGCGCACTCGCTTGAGTTGCACCGTCTGTAAAGCGTTGCGGCCGACCCAGTGTTTGGCCCAAAGGGTGCGCTGACTCCGGCACCTTGGATCGCCTTCACCTGCTAGGCTGGAACGGTATCGTCCTCGTCGTGGCGGCGCGACCTGTATCGGTCTACGTTTCGCGAAGCAGGCCGCTGACCTTCTATGCTTGTCTGTAGCTTCCGCCGGTCGGCGGCGAGTTCCTAAGCCGATGAACGAGACCGAAGATACTCCACGCGACCCGCTCAAGGGCACTCAAGTGATGAGCACCATTGCCACAGGTGGCGGTGGCGGCATCTTCCAGGCCCGGGTTGGAACCCTCTACCTAGCCAGCATGCTCACAGGCCTGCCTACGGCCTTCTGCTTGCATGGCGTCCGGGTCGAAGAGCTGCGCTTCGAGGCGCGCTACAAGAACGCCCACACCGACGACATCTACTGTCGACTCGCGGACGCGAAGGGCACCTGGCTGCAACTCATCCAGTGCAGGCGAGGCCTGAACGCCACGGCGGGCAACGAGGACTTCATCGACGGCTTGCAAGGTGCGTGGCGCGACTTCCTTGGACTCGAAAAGAGTCCGTTCGATCGCGCCTGCGACGTCTTAGTTCTTGCAACCATAGCCCCAGCCACGGCCGCCAACCAAGCGGCTAAGCGGCTGTGCGAACTTGCTCGTGCGTCGGTAGACCTTGCGGACTACCTGCAGAAGGTTGACTCCAGGCTCTTCGACAAGAAGCACAAGGACACCTGGGAAGCATTCAAGACGGTCTCGAAGGAGACATTGACCGACAATTACACGGAGGAACTGGTCTTCCAACTGCTCCGGCGTCTGCGTGTCGACATTCACGACCTCGGCACCGATTCCTCGCAGGAGCTCAGTCTCGTCCAAGCACTCTTGTATTCAGGGAAGCCAGGAGACTCTGGGCAGTTGGTGTGGGACGGCCTGTTCTCATACATCCAGGAGCAAGGCATCGCCGTAGGTACCGTGACTCAGTCGACCTGGGCTCAGACGGCCAAGGACGGGTTGCAAGCGGCAGTGAGCCGCTTGACGTCATCACGCGCGCTAGGCAGCGTTGCCGAACGCTTGACTCAGCGTGCCCTGCTTCAGCTATCCATTATCGCGACAGCTCTGCCCAACGGCGCCCATATCCCCCGAGGGGAGTGTCTCGGTCGTGCGTTGGCAGCTCTCGACGAACGCCAGCTTGTCATCATCACTGGCGGCCCTGGCGCAGGTAAGTCCGCTGTTGTCTCGGAGCTTGCCCCTCTGCTGCGAGAGTCCGGCCCCCTGTTCTTCTTCCGAGGAGATGAACTTGACGTGCCAACCCTGGCAGCAGTTCAGTCGCTCAACGGGCTTCAGGACCCGGTGCTGTGCATTGACACCCTGCTGCGCACAGGAGCACCCACCGTCATCATCGACTCGCTGGAGAAGGCTCTCGAGGCACAGAACCCCGGCGCGCTTGAAGAGCTGCTCGCACTGGTCCTCAAGAACAAGTCCTCGAGGCTGTGCATCACGACGCGCTCCTATGCTCTCAATGGCCTGTACACAAACTTTCTCTACAGCTTCTCCAGCCAGGTCGTTGACGTACCGGTCCTGACGGAAGCCGAGATCGCCGCCGCAGCAGCTGGCAGTCCGCTGGAGGAGATTGTTGCCAGAGACGCCGGAGTCAAGGAGGTTCTGCGCACGCCCTACTACCTGCAGCTTGCCTTCAAGTTCGCAACCGGGGGAGCAGCGCTACCCAGTGCTTCAGGCAACGACCTCAGGCGCGCGCTGTGGACAGAGTGCGTTGCACCCAGCAAGGGCCTTTCGGCCGCCATGCGCACAAGGAGGCAAACCGCATTCGACGAAGTCTGCTACCTGCGCACGGAACGCTTCGCACAGTTTGTTGAGGCGCCTGCAGACGCTGAAGCGGTTGCGGCGCTACTGCAGGACGGCGTGCTCGCTCAAGATGATGCTGCCCGCGTATCGCCGGCACACGACGTTTTGGAGGACTGGTCACTGTTCTTCAGGGTAGAGCGCGAGGTCCGCTCCGCGGAGCGCGACTGGTCAGCGTTGTTCTCACAGCTCGGCTCACATGCGGGTATGCGACGAGCACTGCGCGCGTGGACAGCCCAGAGATCGGCTGAAGGCGACGCTGACGCCTACGCGCTCTTGGAGGCATCTCTGCAGACCGATTCGCCGATTACGCAGCTGTGGCGCGATGAGATTGCCATAGGTCTGCTGCGCTCGGAGCGTGTCGAGGACTTGGTCGCAAGGCTTGGGAGCAATGGCGCTTTTGGCAGCGTTGCTTTGCTTCAGCGCCTGAGCCACCTACTGCGGGTTGCTTGCAAGGGCCCGACTTCCATCGACTACTCGCACCTGGCAGCCGACCCGGCAAAGAAGGAACTTGTAGCTCGGGTCGGGATGGCGGCGCCGGTGGGCAAGGCCTGGGACGTGATGATTGAGTTGGTCGCAAAAGCGTTCCCGTCTCTGCCGCCGAAAGCTCACTCGTGGGTTGTCCAGCTCGCTGAGGATGCAGTTGCGCACGATGACGCCTGGTGCCGGCCCACTGCACGCGTGGCCAACGTCTTCAGCATGGCTGAGCACTACTGCTGGCAAGATAACGACACGTGGTACCGCGAGAAGTCGGTTGGCAAGCGGTTCTACGAGCTTTTGTGCCGCTGCTCCGGGGCTGACCCCGCCAAGTTTAAGGTGTTCATTGACGCACTTGTGAAGCGCGTCTCCGCGGACCGAGAGGACCGCGACGTCTACGCAGAAGAGCGCTTGGAGTTCCTCACCAACGTCAAGCACTGCAGGGAGCCCGTCTACTTCAACGCAGATTTGGTGCGCACGGCGTTCTGGGCCCTCTATACCGAACCCGGGCCCCGAACGGGGCGTCACTTCGGAATGGATGGCTGGGAGGCAGCCATGGGCCTTAGCCAGAGAGTGACGCATGCGTTCTTCCCTCCGTCTGTGTTGCAAGGGCCCTTCCGGTGGCTCTTGCTCTACTCCTTCGCCGAGAGCGTGCGCTTCGTCGTCGAACTATGCAACCACGCAGCTGCGTGCTTTGCGAGGTCGCATCCAGAGGAGGTCACATTGCTTCCTCCGGAGCAAAGCCCGAACGGGAGGGCCCACACCCACGACTGGCGGCTTTGGGCAGCCTATCGCGGCCACTCCGTATCCAGCTACTTGTTGAACTGCGCACTCATGTCGCTGGAAGAAAGGCTACTCATCGAAGCGAAGGCGCAACCGGAGACCATCTCACACGTCCTTGAGTTCATTTTGGAGGCAGGGGAGTCGAGCCTTACTACGGGGCTGGTGGCCGGCGTGCTGATGGCGCAGCCGAACCTCGTTACTGAGAAGATGCTTCCGCTCTTCATGTGCCCACGGTTCTTCGCCGACGACATCGCGCGATACGTTGGAGAGGCTACTGCTCTGGCCGTCCACGGCGGCCACGACGGCTTGGACGACGAGAGGCAGAACGAGCGCATCGCCAGCAATAAGCTGCCGCACAGACAGCATTACCTAGAGATGCTCGTGCTCCAGTTGCAGATCATCCGCCCCGACCTCCGAGAGGGCATCTTTGCGGTCCTCGACAAGCACATTGAAGATCTCAAGACCGCCCAGGACGTGCCTGACGGCTGGCGCATGGGGCTCAAGCGTATGGATGTTCGCGGGATGAAGCTCGGCGAGCCGGTTGATGACGGAAAGTACGTCCCGCTGGAGATCGCGAACCTAGAACCCGAGCTCAAGCAAGTAAGCGACGAAGCTCATTCAAGAAGTCAGCTCATGAACCGGCTGGCGGCTGTCCGACTTTGGGCCGGGGCCGTAACTCAGCCGATGCTCACTTCAGCCCCAGGTGCTGCGAACCGCTTCTCTTCCTCGTCAGAGGTCTACGAGGAGTTCCAGCGTCTTCTTGAAGAGATCAAGGGCCAGGATGTCAGTGGTCTTCCAATAATCCCCAGTTGTGGTCGTCGAATTTTCCCCACCCATCACTGCCAAGGAGGCAACGATGGAAGTGGAAGATCGAGCGGCTTTGGAGCCGCATGGGAACTGCGCTGCACAGGGCCCGAGGGCCCTGTGCAGCGCCGGCGCTACGGTTGCCGTGTTCAACG
>JADCGS010000041.1 GCA_020248865.1 Burkholderiales bacterium
GGTAGTCCAATGAGCCCGCCGGGCCGCCCCAAGGGCGAATCACTGAGCGCGCAGCGCGAGGGTAGTCCAATGAGCCCGCCGGGCCGCCCCAAGGGCGAATCCCTGAGCGCGCAGCGCGAAGCGTGTCCCGTTTTGCCGCCGAGCCGCCCCAACGGCGCGGGCCCGGTCGGCGGCAAGAGGGTCCTCCGGTGAGCGAAGTCGTCCTACGCGTCGCAGCGCTGAAGGTCGCGTACGGCGGCATTCAAGCCGTCAAGGGCGTGGATCTGGAGATCCGCGCCGGAGAACTCGTGACGCTGATCGGCGCCAACGGCGCCGGCAAGACCACCACGCTGAAGGCCATCACCGGCACGCAGGCCTGGCATGGCGAGATCACCTACATGGGCCGCTCGACCCAGGGCCTGCAGCCCTACGAACTGCTCAACGCCGGACTGGCGATGGTGCCCGAAGGGCGCGGCGTGTTCGCCCGCATGACCGTGACCGAGAACCTGTTGATGGGCGCGTACTCGCGCCGCGACACGACCGAGATCGACGCGGACCTCGAGCGCATGTTCGAGACCTTCCCCCGTCTGAAGGAGCGCGCCAGGCAGCTTGCCGGCACGCTGTCGGGCGGCGAGCAGCAGATGCTTGCCATGGCCCGCGCGCTGATGAGCCGGCCCAGGCTGCTGCTGATGGACGAGCCCTCCATGGGCCTGTCGCCGATCATGGTGGAGAAGATTTTCGAGGTGGTGCGCAGCGTCTCGGCGCAGAAGATCCCGATCCTGCTGGTGGAGCAAAACGCCAAGCTCGCGCTGGAGGCCGCCCATCGCGGCTACGTGATGGACTCCGGCAGCATCACCCTGACAGGCGAGGCAAGACAGTTGCTCGACGATCCCAAGGTTCGCGAGGCGTATCTGGGCGAGGCGGCCTAGCAGCGGCGGCGCCCGGTCCTTGAGCGCTGCCAGCCGTCCTCCGGCGTGCCGACACGCGCGTCTCTGGCGGCCGGAAACACCCGACCGCCAGAGGGGCAGACGTCATGCAGCGTGGCCGAGGACGCTTCCCAATGCGCCCCAATCCGAGCGCAAAGCGCTGCGGCGGCCGCGGGCTGCGGCGAGCACTTGCAACGACGAGTGGGGCGTCCTGCACGGCCACCGCGGGCATGACGGCCTGCCTCTCACCGGCTCACGGCAAGCGCCTGCCCAACGGCACTACGTCATCCTGCACAAAGCCGCAGGCGCGCCAGAACGCCAGCGCCGCGGCATTGCCGGCCAGCACCTGCAGATTGACCTTGGGGCAGCCCTGCGCCGACAGCGCGGCCAGCGCATGCGCCACCAGGTCGCGCCCGCAGCCACGTCCGCGCCAGCGCGGGTGCACGCCGACCGAGTACAGCCAGCCGCGGTGCCCGTCATAACCGGCCATCGCCGTGCCGATCACCGCGCTGTCGATCCGGCCGAGCCAGAACAACCCGTCGCCCCAGGCCAGTTTGCGATCCACGCTGGCGCGCGCGTCGCGCTGCGGGCGCGCCGGGTCGGCGTACTCGGGAAACACCACCCGCCAGAGCGCGACGATCGCCTCGGCGTCCTGCGGCGTTGCACCTCGGACCATCATGGCGCATCGCCGACGTGCAGCCGGCGCATCCATGCGCCCAGCGCCTGCGCCGACGCATCGCCCGCCGCCATCGCCGCGCGCACGCGCCGCTGGTCGTCGGCGGGACGGTTCTGCGACAGCTTGAATTTCGCCTGCACCCGCTCGGCGTGCAGGCGCAGGCCGACGATTGCACCCTTCTGCCGCTCCTTGTAATCCTCGCTGAGCTCCTCGTCCCACTGGGCACGGTAGGCAGGGTCGTGGCGATCGATCAGCGTCTTGAGCACGCCTTCCTTGGCCCCGCTGCTGTCCATGCGCTCCACGCGCCCGGTCACGTGCACGGCAATGTAGTTCCACGTGGGCACGGCCTCGCGGACGGCATACAGGCTGGGCGAGACGAAGGCATTGCCGCCATGGAAGATTGCCGTGGCGCTGCCGCCGTCCAGGGCAGCGCCATGGCCGTTGGCGCGGGCGATGTGCCCGACCAGGTGCAGTCGCTCGCCGTCCTGCACGACGTGCAGCGGCAGGTGCGTGAACACCGGCTCGCCGTCGATCACCGAGGCGAGCGTGGCAAACGGATGCGCCAGCATGATCTCGATGGCGAGCGCGCGATCGTCGACCTTGAAGTGCCGCGGTTCGTACAGCATCAGGCGGCTCCCGCGCCGCCGGCCGCATCGAGCCCGGCGGCCCGGCCGGCCGCCAGTCCGGCTGCTTCGGGCAAGCCCAGCATCAGGTTCATGTTCTGCACGGCAGCGCCACTGGCGCCCTTGCCGAGGTTGTCCAGCCGGGCCGTGACCACCGCCTGCCCGGCGCTGTCGTTGGCGAACACGAACACCTGCAGTTTGTTGCTGCCGTTGATCGCCTCGGGCTCGAGAAACGCGCCTTCGCGCAGGGCAGCGGTGTCGTTCAGCGGCATCACCTGCACGAAAGGCTCGCCGGCAAAGTGCTCGCAGTAGGCCGCATGCAGCGCCGCACCGCTCGCCGGCTTCAGGCGCCCGAGGTACAGCGGCACCGACACCAGCATGCCGCGGTGAAACGCGCCCACGGCGGGCTGGAAGATCGGCCGGGCTGCGAGCAGCCCATGCTGCTGCATCTCGGACAGGTGCTTGTGGGCGAGCGCAAGGCCGTAGGCGCCGAACGCCTGCGGCCTGCTGCCCGGGCCAGGCTGCTCGAAGCTCGCGATCATCGGGCGGCCACCGCCCGAGTAGCCCGATACCGCATTGACCGTCACCGGATAGTCGGCCGGCAGGATGCCGCGCTCCACCAGCGGTCGCACCACGGCCAGGAAGCCGGTCGGGTAGCAGCCCGGATTGGACACGCGGGCGCTCGCCGCGATCGCGGCGCGCTGTCCGCGCGTCAGCTCCGCGAAGCCATAGACCCACCCGGAGGCTGTGCGATGCGCGGTGCTGGCATCGATCACGCGCGTGGTGCGGTTGTCAATGAGCGCGACCGTCGCCCTGGCGGCCTCGTCCGGCAGGCACAGGATCACGCAGTCCACGCCATTGACGACTTCGCGCTTGGCCGCCGCGTCCTTGGCCCGCTCGCGCGGCAGGCTGACCAGCCGCACGTCGTTGCGGTCGGCCAGCCGCTGTCGAATCTCGAGGCCTGTGGTGCCGTGCTCGCCGTCGATGAAAACGCTGGGGATGCTCATGCGGAAAGGTCCTGTGCGGGGGTTACGGCCGCAGTGTAGAGATCGGCCTGCAGCCGCTCCATGCCGCGCTCGGGATGAGCGAGTGGTGTGAAGCCCTGGCCCGCATAGAGGCCGTGAGCATCGCGCGTGAACAGCAGCAGCCGCCGCAGGCCCTGCAGTTGCGGATGGGCGAGGATGGCCGCCAGCAGGGCGCGCGCCACGCCGCGGCCACGCCAGGCCGGCAGCACGTACACGTCGCACAGATAGGCAAAGGTGGCCTGGTCGGTGACCACGCGGGCAAAGCCGATCAGTGGCGCGTCGGCGCTATCCGCTGTCGCGGCTGCATCGGGTGCGGGGCCTGTGCGGGCTGTTTGGGCTGTTTGGGCTGTTTGGGCTGTTTGGGCGGTAAGGGCTGCGGTGGCTGCATCGGTCGCGTCGGCTGCCAGTGCGCCAAAGCACAGCGAGTGGTCGAGCGCCCGCTCGACCCTGACCCGCGGGATGCCGCGCGACCAGTACGCCTGCCGGCTCAGGAAGTCGTGCACCGCGCTGCGATCGATGCGGGTCGGGTCCGCCGTGATGACCCAGTTCACACCGCCTCCCCGACCGGCGCCTCAAGCGGCGCCGCCAGGACCTCGTTCAACGCCCTGTCCAGCAAGGCGGCAAACTGCTCGATCTCCGCCGCCGTCACGTTGAGCGCCGGCATCAGGCGAATCACGTTAGGGCGCGGCGCGTTGATCAGCAGGCCCGTACCGGGCAGTTGGCGGGCCGCCTCGACCACGCGCGGCGCGATTGGCTGCGGCAGGACCAGGGCGCGCAGCAGGCCGGCGCCGCGCTCGGTGCCGCCCAGCCGTGCCGCCACGCGCGCCAGCACGGTCTGCAGTTGTGCTGCGCGAGCCTGCACCTGCGCCAGGAAGTCCGGCTGAGCCACCGCGTCGAGAACGGCACCGCCCACCGCCGCCATCAGCGGATTGCCGCAGTAGGTGCCGCCCTGATCGCCGTGGGAAAACGCCGCTGCCACCGACTCGCGCGCCAGCAGCGCCGCCAGCGGCACACCGCCCCCCAGCCCCTTGCCCAGCGTGAGGATGTCGGGCCGCACGCCGGCCTGCTCGAACGCGAACAGCGTGCCGGTGCGGCCTACGCCGGTCTGCACTTCGTCGAGGATCAGCAGCAGCCCGTTTTCGTCGCACCACTGGCGCAGGGCCCGCAGAAAGTCGGGGGCTGCCGGCACCACGCCCGCCTCGCCCTGCACGGGCTCCAGCATCACGCCCACCGTCTGCGCACCGAATTGCGCGCGCACTGACTCGAGGTCGTTGAGCACTGCCTTCGGGAATCCGGGCACCTTGGGCGCGAACAGCCGGTCCCACCCGGCCTTGCCCGAGGCGCTCATGGTGGCCAGCGTGCGGCCGTGAAAGGCGTCGGCGAAGGTGACGATCTCGAAGGCGCCGGCGCGCTGGCGCTCGCCCCAGCGGCGTGCCAGCTTGATCGCCCCTTCGTTGGCCTCCGCGCCGCTGGAGCACAGGAACACGCGCTCCAGTTGCGCCGCGGCCGCCAGCCGCTGCGCCAGTGCGATGGCCGGCGCGTTGAAGAAGGCCGGACTCGGGTTGACCAGGCGCTGCGCCTGCGCAGCCAGCGCCGCGGCAATCTGCGGCGGACAGTGTCCCAGCGCATTGACGGCCCAGCCCTGCACGAAGTCCAGATAGCGCCGTCCGCGGTGGTCCGTGAGCCAACTGCCGCGGCCCTCGGCAGCCACGAAATCGGGCCGCATGGCCACGTTCATCAGCGCGCTCGTCTCAAGGACATCGATCTTCATCAGGACCTCGTGCAAGTGGAGGAGAGAAAACAAAAAGGCCGCGGGTTGCGCGGCCTTTTGGGGGGGTGCTGCCGGAGCAGCGGGGAAGGAGTGCTAGTGCAGGCGAGCGCGAACCCGGCGGAGTTCAGACGAACGTCGCGCGCGTCGGCTGGCGGTGGCTTGCGTCCTCAACATGGCCTCACTATGGCACAGGCTCCATCAGTTCGCCAAGTCCGCCGCCGAGGTGAAGGCATCCGCGAAAAATGCCTCGTCGGGCAGCCCGCAGCGGCCGGTGAAGTCGCGCCGCGCCGCCTCCACCATGACGGGCGCGCCACAGGCATAGACCTCATAAGGCGACAGCTGCGGCAGGTCGGCCATCACGGCCTCGTGTACCAAGCCGGTGCGCCCGCTCCAGGAGTCCTCGGGCCGCGGCTCCGACAGCACCGGCACGTAGCGGAAGTTCGGCTCGCTGTCGGCCCACTGTCGCGGCAGCGCATCCATGTACAGGTCCTGTCGGCTGCGGCAGCCCCAGTAGAGCACCACCGGGCGCGCCGGCCGGCCCGGCTCGTCGCGGTTCACGCGCTTGAAGAAGATGTGCTCGGCGATCGCCTTGATCGGCGCAAAGCCGGTACCGCTGGCCAGCAGCACGATGGGCTTGGTCGACTCCTCGCGCAGGAAGAAGGTACCCAGCGGCCCTTCGAAGCGCAGGATGTCGCGCTCCTTCACGGCGGGTGCCCTGGCGCCAAACAACGCGTCCGTGAACAGCCCGCCCGGCATGTGGCGGATGTGCAGCGCGATCTGCTCGTCGCCGTGCGGCGCGGTAGCCATGGAGTAGCTGCGCCGGCTGCCATCCTTGAGGATGAACTCGATGTACTGCCCCGCCTTGAACTGCAGACGCTCGTTGGCTGGCAGTTGCAGGCTGACGATTGCCACGTCGGGCGCCACGCGCTCGATCCTGGCCACCCGGCACGGCATCTTGCGGACCGGGATGTCGCCAAAGCCCGTGAGTTCGCGCGCCTCGATCACCACGTCCGACAGCGGCTTGCTGCAGCACACGAGCAGCTTGCGCTCGGCTTGCTCGGACGCCTTCAGCGCCGTGCTCGAGTGCGGGCCTTGCGCCCAGTCACCTTCCACGCCGCGGCACTTGCAGGTGCCGCAGGCGCCGTTCTTGCACCCATACGGCAGGCCGATGCCGCTGCGCAGGGCAGCGGCAAGGATGGTTTCGTCCCCTTCGACCGTGAATTCGCGGCCGGAGGGCCGGACCGTCACCTTGAAGCTCATACACTCAGACTCATGAAAACACCAACGCCCGCGACGGGAGTGCAGCGCGGGCGCAGGACGCTCGGTCGGCCGCGCCTCGTGATCGTGGGCTGCGGCGACGTCGGACTGCGCATTGTCGCACGCGCACACCGGCGCTTTCGCATCCTGGCGCTGACCTCCTCGCCCGAGCGCGTGCTGGCGCTGCGCGCGGCCGGCGCGGTGCCGATTGTCGGCAACCTCGATGACCGCGCGAGCCTGCGCCGCCTGCGCGGCCTGGCCCCGTGGCTGATCCATCTCGCGCCGCCGCCCAACAGCGGCCGCACCGACCCGCGAACGCGGCACCTGGTAGCCGCGCTCGCCTGCAGCGCACGCAGGCTCGTCTACATCAGCACCACCGGCGTCTATGGCGACCAGGGCGGGGCGCTGATCGACGAGACTGCCCGCCCGCAGCCCGCGAATGACCGGGCCGTCCGCCGCCTCGACGCGGAGCGGCAGATGCGCGCCGCCGGCGCCGCCGTGCTGCGCGTGCCGGGCATCTACGCCCTCGACCGGCTGCCGCTGGAGCGGCTGCGCGCCGGCACCCCGGCCCTGCGCGCCGAGGACGATGTGTTCACCAACCACATTCACGCCGACGACCTGGCCCGCGCCAGCCTGGCCGCGATCGTCCGCGGCAAGCCGACGCGTGTCTACAACACGGTCGATGACAGCCAGCTCAAGATGGGCGAGTACTTCGACCTCGTGGCCGACCACTTCCTTCTGCCGCGACCGCCGCGGCTGCCGCGAGCGGAACTCAGGGCGGCGGTCTCGCCGATGATGTACTCGTTCATGACGGAGTCGAGGCGGCTGGGCAATGACCGTCTGCGCCGGGAACTGAAGCTGCGCCTGCGCTGGCCGACGGTCGCACACGCGCTGTCCACCTGAGCGCGGAGGCGATCACGACCCGGAGCCGGCGGAACCGGAGCAACGCCGGCATCGCAGCCCTGAGGAACATTCACGCGTCGAAAGCGCGCCACTGTAGATGTACTGACGTAGGATTTCTGAGCGGTTCAGGGTGAATCGCACAAGATCTGAGGAGTCAAGAATGAAGAAAATCATCGCGATTGCCGTCGTCGCCTTTGCCCTCGCCGGCTGCGACACGCTGAAGACCGGGACCGAGCGCGCAGCCATTGTCCCGATGACGATCGGCGAGCCGAAGATTGTGCTGTCCCAAACTGGACTGCTGGTCGTCGATCAAGAGCCGTTGCTGCTTCGCGGCCGCAACTCGGTGACATGGACCCTGCCTGCCGACAATGCCAAGTACCAGGACTTTGCGGTCACGATCGACGCAGCGACAAAGCGCATCGTCCGGGAAGGCAAGGTCGTGACCTTTAGGCCCTTGGACGGGCCGAAGATCAATCAGTCGCTGAAGTGCGGGCAGGTCGACGGCAACAAGGTCACCTGCGAGCTTCCAACCGATTTGGTCAAGAAGCTCGTGAGGGACACCGCCTACTCCTACACGGTTCGGTTTAGGCGCAACGGTGTGCCGTTCGAACTTGATCCGACTGTGTGGCCGTCGGAGTTCTAGTCCACGACTGAGGCCAGCAACAGGTAGCTGCGAACGACGCGGAGCGCATCTTTGTAGCTCATTGCACGGCCCTCTTTCTCTGCAGGGCCGCTGAGACCGGATGCCTCCCGGCTGCGTCTAATCGCGCCGGTGAGGAACTTCGCGTCGGCCGGATCACGCCTAAAGCCGCTGCGCGCTGCCTGCGCCTCCGCGGCGCCGTACAACAACGCGCAGATGTCCCAGTCGCCGCGGGCTGCGGCAAGTCCGGAGCACACTTCCATGAGGCTCTGGCCGACGACCAATGAGCCGGTTGTTCCCTCGATCGCCAGCGCCTCTTCGAGCAGTGGCTTCGCCGCGTCGCCGCGGTCTTGGGCGATCAATGTCATCGCCTGGTTCAGTAACACAAGGGCTGTCACCTCGTGGTTGCCACAGGTCCGGGCAACGGCAAGCGCCTCGTCGTACAGTTGCAAGGCGGCCGCATATGCCCCTTGGGCGCGATGAAACAGCGCGAGATTGCTGAGTGCAGGGGGCAAATTTCGCACGTCCGTCGCCCTTACGAGCTTGACGGCCTCCTCGCCATGCACGATCGCCTGCTGGGACTCACCGAGCGCAAACTCAACCACGCTGAGGCTCTGCAGCACAACCACCAGCCTGGCCTCGTGGCCGAATTCGCTCGCGATCGAAAGGCTCTCGTCGAGCAGGTCGCGTGCCTCCTCGTAGCGGCCCAGGTAGTAGCAGATCAGTCCGGCGTCCGACAGACCTCGGCAGCGCGCGAGATTCCTTGCCTCGGCGCCCGGCCGGCCTAGCGCCTCTTGCGCCATACGCAGGCCCATGACCAGCAGGCCGCGATTGGCCCAGTAGGGACTGAGGCAAAACACGAGCTGCAGATCGAGCGCCGCGCCTTTCGGGCTGAACTCGCACCAGGCATGCGCGGACAGCGTGTTTTCGCGCTCGGCGTCCAGCAGTGCCAGAAAGCGCGCCTGCTCGGCACCGAAGAGCTTGGGCCGCGCCTGTTCGACGAAGGCGGCAAAGTAGGCAAGGTGTCGCTCGCGCGTCGCGCGCTCGTCGTCGGTCGCGGCCAGACGCTCGGCGGCGTAGTGCCGCACGGTGTCCAGCATGCGGTAGCGGCCGCTCTCCACGTCGATCGTCACCAGCGACTTCTCGACCAGGCTGGTCAGAAGATCAAGCACCTCGCCCGCTTCGATCTCGCCGCCGCCTCCGACGGCCTCGGCCGCTTCCAGCGTGCAGCCGCCGGCAAACACAGACAGCCGCGCAAACAGCGTTCGCTCGCGGGGCGTCAACAGATCGTATGACCAGTCAATCAGTGCGCGCAAAGTCCTTTGCCGGGGCAACACCGTTCGATCGCCCGCAACGAGCAGCTTGAAACGCTGGTCGAGGCGTCCGGCGATCGCTTGCGGCGTCAGCACGCGCACGCGCGCCGCGGCGAGTTCGAGCGCCAAAGGGATGCCATCCAGCCGGCTGCAGATCTCCGCAACTGGCGCGGCGTTCTCGCCCTCCAAGCGGAACAAGGGCTGTACCGCTTGTGCCCGCTCGAAGAACAGCCGCACCGACTCGTGACGCATCAGTTCGTCGGGCCTGGCCTCGCCCGCGGCTGGGATCGCGAGCGGCCGCAACGGATAGCTCATCTCACCCGCGATGTTGAGCGGGTCACGGCTCGTCGCAAGCACCTTCACGCCCGTCGTGCCCTGCAACAGCGTCTTGGTCAGTTGCGCGCAGGCGTCGACGAGGTGCTCGCAGTTGTCGAGCAGCACGAGCAATTGGCGCTCACCCAAGTAGCGCAGCAGTGTCTCCGTCAGGCTCGCACCCGGCTCCTCGCGTACGCCAATCACACTGGCCAGTGCCTGCGGTACGGCGGACGGGTCGGTGACCGAAGCGAGTTCAATCAGCCAGACGCCGTCGGGAAAGCTGTCGAGCAGATGTGCACCGAGTTGCACCGCCAGCCGCGACTTGCCGATGCCGCCCATAGCGAGCAGCGTGACCAGGCGCTGCTGCGAAAGCAGCTCGGCCACCTCCGCCATCTCGTGCTTGCGACCGACAAACGAATTGAGCTGCTGCGGCAGGTTGTTGGGCGTGACTTCCAGCGAGCGCAGCGCGGGAAACTCGCGCCGCAGCTCGGGGTGCTCCACCTGGAAGATCCGCTCGGAGCTGGCCAGGTCGCGCAGGCGCACCAGGCCCAGCTCGCGCACCTGCGTCTGCGGCGGCAGCGCGTCGCCGATCTGCACGACCACCGCATGCGACAGCAGGATCTGTCCGCCATGCGCCGCATCCATCACGCGTACTGCACGGTTCACCGCAGGACCGAAAAAGTCGCCATCGCGGTGCTCGTCGCTACCGGCATGCAGCCCCATGCGAACGCGCAGCGGCTGTCCATCGGCAACCGTCAAACTGCTCAATGCACCTTGCAGTTCGATCGCCGCCGCCAGCGCCGCGCGGGCCTCGGTGAAGGCCGCATGCACGCCGTCGCCGGTCGTCTTGATCACGATACCGTCGTGCCGCGCGACGACTTGCCGGCACTGCGCGTCGTGCTCGGCCAGCACGGGTCGCATCGCGACCGCCTGCTGCTCCCACAGGCGAGTGCTGTCCTCGATATCGGTGAACAGGTAGGTGAACACAGGTGGCGATGCCGCGGCTGGTTCATGGTCCGCGTCCCCGGCGGCCAGCGTGAAGCGATAGCCGCGGTCCTCGACGGTTGCAATCGCCAACGAGCCGAGCGCCCGCCGCAGCGCGCTGATCTGCAGCACGAGCGCGTCCTCATCGCTCGCCCCGCCCGGCAGGTTCAGCAACTCCGCTCTGGGCACCACACGGTCGCGATGCTCGACCAGCCTCCAAAGCAGGTCAAAGGCGCGACTGTCCAGGGCGACAGGCTGCCCCGCCCGCAGCACCTGGCGCTCAGTGGGTCGGACTTCCAGGAGACCGAATCGATGGACCTGCGGCACGGCGCAGCTCGAAGATGACTAACGGTGGGCGGTGGACGCGCAGTCTGACCAACGCGCAGACAAGCCGCAAGCATGCGCATCCAGTGCAGTCGTCCGGATGCGCTGGAGCAACAGGGCGGGCAGACGGGTCGAAAGGGGTCGAAAGGAAGTCGGCACCCGGCCCGCACGAAGCGACCGGGGGAGAGGGGACCCGAGGTGGTGCTGCTGAGTGGACTCGAACCACCGACCTACTGATTACGAATCAGTTGCTCTACCAGCTGAGCTACAGCAGCGCGGGGATCGAAAGTATAGGCGCGCAAGGCTGTACGGCAAAACAGCGGCCCATCGCAGATCGCCAGTCGCAGGCCGCGGCGGCGCCGGGCGCAGCCTCTAGGATGCTGGCCTGCCGCGCTGGCGCACCCGCGCCGGCGCGCTGTTCGTCCCGCCCCATGTTCGCGCACACCCTCGTCATTCTCTCGGACTTCGCGCTGATCCTGCTCGGTCTGGCGCTGGGTCGCGCCTGGCCGCAGGCGTACTCGAAGCCCTTCTGGGTCGGCGCCGAGAAACTCGTCTACTACGTCCTCTTTCCGGCCCTGCTGTTCGGCGCGATCAACGGCGCCGCGTTCGACCTGCGCAGCGACGCAATGATGCTGTCGGTCGCGGTGGCCGTGCTCCTGAGTGCGGCGGCCGCCGGCTTTGGCGGGCGCTGGCTGTTCCGCCCGGCCGACGATGTGTTTGCCGCGAGCGTGCAGACGGCCTTCCGCTATAACTCCTACATCGGGCTGGCCCTGGCGCAGTCGCTGTTCGGCCCGCGCGGGGTCGCCCTGCTGGCCCTGATCGTGTCGGTCTGCGTACCACTGGCCAACGTGATCGCGGTGTGGGCGCTGGCGCGCCATGCGCAGCGCGGGCTGTGGCGCGAGTTGGCCGCCAATCCGCTGATCCTTGCCACGCTCGGCGGGCTGCTCACCAACCTGGCCGGCTGGACCCTGCCGCCGCTCGCCCAGGGCTTCCTGGCGCGCCTGGGCAGCGCCGCTCTGGCACTGGGCCTGCTGTGCATCGGCGCCGGCTTGTCGCTGGCCGCGGTGCAGGCCGAACGCGCGCTGCTGGGCTACTTCAGCGCCGTCAAGCTGCTGCTGTGCCCGTTACTGGCGCTGGCGCTGATCGCGCTGACCGGCCTGCAGGGACTGCCGGCGCAGGTGCTCATGCTGTTCGCGGCGCTGCCTACTGCCTCCAGTGCCTACGTCCTGGCGGCCCGCATGGGTGGCGCGGCCGCGCCGGTGGCCTTCGTGGTGACGCTGCAGACGCTGGCCGCCATGCTGACCCTGCCGCTGTGGCTGGGCCGGGCGACGGGTTGAGCCAGGAACGGACAGCTGCCGCGGCCGGGCGGGTCGGCGACCGCTCAGTCCGCCTTCAAGTGCAACGACACGGGAGTTGCTGGTACTGCCGCATCGGTGCCACTGCCGTGCTGCGCCAGCGCCCATTGCACGTGTTCACGCACCAGGGGCGACGGATGATCGGCGCGCGCCCACAGCGCTGCCAGTACCGCCGGCGTGCCGGGCGCATTGCCCAGCGCCACGGCCAGGTTGCGCAGCCAGCGCTCATGGCCAATGCGCCGGATTGCCGAGCCTGCATGGCGGGCCTCGAAGTCTTCCGGGCTCCACGCAAAGAGCTCGACCAGCGTGGCTGCATCGAGGCCGTGCCGCACGTCGAAGTCGGGCAGGCGGGACACACGGGCAAACTTGTTCCAGGGGCAGGCAAGCTGGCAGTCGTCGCAGCCATAGACGCGATTGCCCATGAGCGGTCGCAGCGCCACGGGAATGCTGCCGCGATGCTCGATGGTCAGGTAGGAGATGCAGCGCCGGGCATCGAGCTGGTAAGGCGCGACGATCGCCTGCGTCGGGCAGACATCGATGCAGCGAGTGCAGCTGCCGCAGTGCTCTGCGCCCGGTGCATCCGGCGGCACGTCCGCGGGCAGCGGCAGGTCGGTCAGGATCTCACCGAGGAAAAACATGGAACCGGCCTGCTGCGAAAGCAGCAGCGTGTGCTTGCCGCGCCAGCCCAGGCCCGCCTTGCGCGCCAGCTCCACCTCCAGCAGCGGCGCCGAGTCGGTGCAGACCCGGTAGCCGTACGGGCCGATCGCCTGCGCGACGCGCGCGGCAAGTTGCCGCAGCCGCTGGCGCAACACCTTGTGATAGTCGCGGCCGCGCGCGTAAATAGAGATCACTGCCTGCTCCGGCTGCGCCAGCCGTGCGGTCTCGTGCTCGACCCAGTCGCAGCGATCGCGGCGTGGCCGATAGTCCAGCCGCGCGCTGATGACCCGCGCCGCACGCGGCAGCAGGAGCCGGGGATCGGCCCGCAGGTGCCGGTGGCGTGCCATGTAGTCCATGTCGCCGTGACGGCCGGCATCGAGCCAGGCCTGCAGGTGCGGCATGGCCTCGGCGGTGTCGATGTCGCCGATGCCGACCGCCCCAAAGCCCAGTTCCGCGCCCCACGCCGGGATCTGCTGCGCGAGCTGGGCCAGCCGTGCCTGCTCGACCGGGCGGGTCGCGGCAGGATCGTTGCGGGAAGATGCGCTCGTCGGCGGATTCATCTTGGACAATGCGGCCGGTGCAGGCTCGCGAGTCCGCCGGCCGCCTTGCAGTCTAGGCCGCCACTGCAGCTGGCGTGAGCCCGCCGGGCCAGCCCAAAGGCGATTCCCTGAGGGCGCAGCACGAGGGGGGTCCGATGTTCCTGCCGGGCGGTCCCAAGGGCGCATCCCCGGGCGCGCAGCGCAAAGGTAGTCCAGTGAACCACGATTTCATCCTGCCCGACGAGCAAGCCACCGCCGCGCTCGGCGCGGCGCTCGGCCACGCCCTGCCGGCGCGCGCCGCCGACGTGACCACGCACGGCCTCGTGCTCGGCCTGTCCGGCGACCTCGGCGCCGGCAAGACGGCGCTGGTGCGCGCGCTGCTGCGGGCGCTTGGCGTCCGCGGCCCCGTGAAAAGTCCAACATTCGCCCTGCTTGAACCTTATCCGCTTTCGAGCTTAAACTTCTATCACTTTGATTTTTATCGGTTTGGCGCTCCCGCCGAGTTTTCCTCGGCAGGTTTCCGCGATCTCTTCGCGCCCGGCAACGTGTGCGCTGTCGAGTGGCCGGAGCGGGTAGGCGACCGCCTGCCGGCGCCAGACCTGGTCTTGACCTTCAGGGTGATGGATGCAGGCCGCCACGTCACGGCGGCCGCGCGCACCGAACGCGGGGCCGCATGGCTGCAGCAAGCGATCGCAAGGATGACCCGACCGTCGGCGAGCACGCCCCCGACGCCGCCCGACGCCGCCTGATCGGCAGCGGCGCGCTGGTGCTTTCGCTCGGCGTGCCGCAGATCGCGCGGGGCGCCAGCTTGCTGGGGGTGCGGGTGTGGCCGGCCGCCGAGTACACCCGCGTCACGCTCGAACACGACGTGCCGCTGCGCTTTTCGCACTTTGCGCTCGACAACCCGGCGCGGCTGGTGATTGACGTGGACGGCATCGAGCTCACGCCGAAGTTCAAGGAACTCGTCGGCAAGGTCGAGGGCGACGATCCGTTCATCGCCAACGTGCGGCTGGGCCAGAACCGGCCGCGCGTGGTGCGGCTGGTGGTGGAGTTGAAGCAGGAGATCCGGCCACAGGTGTTCGCCGCAGCACCGGTGGGGCCGTACCAGCATCGCCTGGTGATCGACCTGCATCCGCTGGTGCCGCGCGATCCGCTGCTGGCGCTGCTGCAGGAACAGGGCGCGCGCAGCGGCCCATCGCGCGCCGCTGCCGCCGAGCCGGCGCAGGCCACGACCGCGCCTGCCCCGGGCGAGGACCGCGGCCCGCAGCGGTCGCGCCCGGCGCGCCTGGCGCGCGTGCTGACGATCGCGATCGATCCCGGCCACGGCGGCGAGGATCCCGGGGCGGTCGGCAAGCGCGGCACCTTCGAGAAGACCGTCACGCTGGCGATCGCACGCCGCCTGCAGGCGCAGATCGAGGCCGATTCACGGCTGCGCGTGCTGCTCACGCGCGATGGCGACTTCTTCGTGCCGCTGCACCAGCGGGTCGCGCGGGCGCGGCGCGTGCAGGCGGATCTGTTCGTCTCGATCCACGCCGATGCCTGGATCAGGCCCGATGCGCGCGGCTCCTCGGTGTTTGCGCTGTCCGAACGCGGCGCCACCAGCACCGCGGCCGCCTGGATGGCACGGCGCGAGAACGACGCTGATCTGATCGGCGGCATCGACCTGGGGACGCACGATCCCGGACTGGCGCGCGTGCTGCTCGACCTTTCGACCACGGCGCAGATCGGCGAGAGCCTGCGCCTGGGCAATGCCGTGCTGCGCGAGCTGGAGCGCGTGAACGACCTGCACAAGCCGCGCGTGGAACAGGCCGGCTTCGCGGTGCTCCGGGCGCCGGACATCCCGTCGATCCTGGTGGAAACCGCCTTCATCAGCAACCCGCAGGAAGAACTGCGGCTGCAGGACGAGAGCTACCAGCAGGCGATGGCACAGGCGATGCTCAAGGGCATCGAGCGCTACTTCGCGAAGAACCCCCCGGGGGCGCGCAACCCGCTCGGCTAAGGCAGCGGCGCGTCTACGCGGCCTTGCGCCAGTAGCTGCGCGCCCAGCGATACAGCCCGGCCAGCGCCAGCGGACCGAGCACCGCGCCGATGCCCACGATCAGGATGATCCCGAGGTTGTCGCGGATCACGGGCACGTTGCCGAACAGATAGCCGCCGTACACCAGCGACACGACCCAGATGACCGCGCCCAGGACGTTGTAGAGCTGGAACTGCCGGTAGTTCATGCCGCTGGCGCCGGCCACCAGCGGCGCGAAGCTGCGCACGATCGGCACGAAGCGGGCAATCATGATGGTCTTGCCGCCGTGCTTCTCGTAGAAGGCGTGGGTCTTGTCGAGTGCGCCCTTGTCGATCCACTTGATGCTGCCGTCGTAGACCTTGTGCCCGAGCCAGGCACCAATGGCGTAGTTGAGCGTGTTGCCGAGGATCGCACCGATGATGATCAGTGCCATCAGCAGGTACACGTTGAGGCCCTGGGCCTGCGCCTGCGGCAGCGCGCTGACCGCGCCGGCGACGAACAGCAGCGAGTCGCCGGGCAGGAAGGTCATGAAGACCAGCCCGGTTTCCGAGAAGAAGATTGCAAACAGCACGACGTAGAACATCACCACGTTCCTCTCGACGATGCCGATGAGGAACTGATCCATCGCGTTGAACAGGTCGACCCAGTTGATGCCTTCCATGGCGCGCGACGACTTGGGATGCGGAAGCGAAGGGAAAGGAAGGCCGGGTCGCGGGTGGTTGCCAAGGTGCCGCAGGGGGTGCGGCCGGCGACCCGATTGAGAGCGGCGGATGATACGCGAGCACCTTCCGTGCGAACGGATGCACTGCCGCGTTGCAATGGCGTGCAGGCGCGGGTTTACCCCGAGCAGCACCGCGTGCGCCGTAGAATCAATCCCCGCTGGTCTGCCGCATGTCCTCGCTACCCTCTGAATCGTTGCCCACGCGCCCGCAGCCTGATCCGGCTGCGGAGCCAGCTCCCAACCCCGCGGCTGCCGCGCGCCGCCCGATTGCGCCGCTGCCGGACCTGCTGGTCAGCCAGATTGCCGCCGGCGAGGTCATCGAGCGGCCGGCCTCGGTGGTCAAGGAACTGCTCGAAAACGCGCTCGACGCCGGCGCCACGCGGATCGACGTGCGGCTGGACGGCGGCGGCATCCGCCGCATCGTGGTCAGCGACAACGGCGGCGGTATTCCGCGCGATGAGCTGGCGCTGGCACTGACGCGGCACGCCACCAGCAAGATCGCCTCGCTGGCCGAACTGGAGGCGGTGGCCTCGCTGGGCTTCCGCGGCGAGGCCCTGGCCTCGATCGCCGCCGTGGCGGCGCTGAGCATTGTCTCGCGCACGGCCGGCAGTGCGTCGGCGTTTCAGGTCGATGGTGCTGGCAGCGCAGCGCAAGCGGCCGCCGGCGCGGTGGGCACGCGCGTCGAGGTGGCGGACCTGTTCTTTCGCACGCCGGCACGGCGCAAGTTCCTGCGCAGCGAGACCACCGAGCTCGGCCACTGCATCACCCAGGTCGAGCGCGTCGCCGCGGCCCACCCGCAGGTGGAATTCAACCTCGCGCACGAGGGCCGCAGCGTGCTGGCGCTGCCGGCGGCAGGAGCACGCGAGCGCACGCTCAAGCTGCTGCCCGACGAGTTTGCCGGCGCGCACCGCGAGGTGCTGGCCGAGGCCGCCGGGCTGCGCCTGACCGGCTGGGTCGGCCTGCCGACCGCCGCCCGCGCACGCACCGACGCGCAGCTGTTCTACGTCAACGGCCGCTACGTGCGCGACAAAGTGCTGGCGCACGCGGTGCGCGCCGCCTACGCGGACGTGCTGCACGGGCAGAGCCAGCCGATGTACTGCCTGCACCTGCGACTCGACCCGCAGCGGGTCGATGTCAACGTCCATCCGACCAAGGTCGAGGTGCGCTTCAGGGACAGCTCGGGCGTGCATCAGTTCGTGCTGCACGCGGTACAGCGGGCGCTGGCGCCTGGCGGCGGCGCAGCCAGCCACGTGGGCGGCGAAGCACGCCCCACAACCCCGACCACCCTGGCCGAGCTGGCCGCGCTGCGCGCGCCGTTGCGGGCACCGCTGGCGGCACCGCAGCAGTCGCAACTGGGGGTGGGGCAGCCGGTGGCCGCGTACTTCGCATTTGCCGCGGCGCAAGCCGCCGGTGAAGGCGGGCCGGCCCTGCCCCCGGTGTCGGAGGACGCCCAGCCGCTGGGCATGGCGCTGGCGCAGTTGGCCGGTATTTACATTCTGGCGCAGAACAGCCGGGGGCTGGTCATCGTCGACATGCACGCCGCCCACGAGCGCGTCGTCTACGAGAAGCTGAAGACGCAGCTCGACGCACGGGCCGTGCCGCAGCAGCGCCTGCTGCTGCCGCAGGTGTTTGCGGCCGATGCGCTCGACGTCGCCACCGCCGAGGAGCATGCGGCGGTGCTGCAGGCCGTCGGGCTGGACCTTGCGCCGGCCGCGCCCACCCAACTGGCGCTGCGCGCGCTGCCGGCGCTGCTGCCGGCCGACGCCGGCGCCTCGCTGGCGCGCGACGTGCTGCGCGACCTGCGCGAGTACGGAGGCGACAACGGCGCGCGCCTGCTGACCGAGCATCGCAACGAGCTGCTCGCCACGCTGGCCTGCCACGCCGCCGTGCGGGCCAACCGGCGCCTGTCGCTCGACGAGATGAACGCCCTGCTGCGCGAGATGGAGGCCACGGCGCGCTCCGACCAGTGCAATCATGGCCGGCCGACCTGGGTGCAACTGTCGCTCGGCGACCTCGACAAGCTCTTTCTGCGCGGACGCTGACGCCGATGGATGGGGTGCCGGACGCCGTGCTGCTGCTCGGCCCGACGGCCTGCGGCAAGAGCGCGCTGGCGCTGGCACTGGCGCGCGCGCTGCCCATTGAGATCGTGTCGATCGACTCGGCGCAGGTGTACCGCGGCATGGACATCGGCACCGCCAAGCCCGGCGCGGCCGAGCGGGCCGCCGTGCCGCATCACCTGCTCGACCTGATCGATCCCGCCGAGGCCTACTCCGCGGCGCAGTTCGTCCGCGACGCGACCGCCGCGGTGGCGCAGGTGCGCTCCCGCGGCCGGTTGCCGCTGCTGGTGGGGGGCACCATGCTGTACGCGCACGCTCTGCGCGCCGGCCTGAGCGATCTGCCGCCGGCCGACCCGCAGCTGCGCGCCCGGCTCGCCGCACGTGGCGCGCTGGCCGGCTGGCCGGCGCTGCACGCCGAGCTGGCGCGGGTCGATCCGGCCACCGCCGAGCGCCTGCCCGCCACCGACAGCCAGCGCATCCAGCGCGCGCTCGAGGTGTTCGAACTGACCGGTACGCCGCTGTCGCAGCTGCAGGGGCGCGCCCGGCCGAGCCCGCTGCGGCTCGCCACCATCGCCCTGCTGCCGTCGGACCGGCGCACGCTGGCTGCGCGCATCGCGGCGCGCTTCGACGCCATGCTGGCCGCCGGCTTTCTCGACGAAGTGCGGGCGCTGATGGCGCGCGGCGACCTGTCGCCCGAGTTGCCGAGCCAGCGCAGCGTCGGCTATCGCCAGGCCTGGGCCCATCTGTCGGGCGCAACCGGCTTCGGGGAATTCCGCGCCGCCGCGCTGCAAGCCACGCGGCATCTGGCCAAGCGCCAGACGACCTGGCTGCGCTCGATGCACGATGCCACGGTGCTCGACCCGTTCGATGCCGCAGCACCCGCCACAGCAGCCCGCCTGCTGGAACGTTTGTCCGGCTGAGTCGGGCGTGCAAGTCCGGCACCGGCCGGAGGCCGTCGATCGGCCCGCCGGATGCTCTTGCGCGGCCTGCCAGCCAACGGCCGCAGCAGCGCTTGCGCGCGGTCGATTCGTCGCCGCGGCGGACTTCCGGGACCCGTGTCTTCTGAGCAACCCACCCGCCGCCAGCGGCGACAGGCGCTCGCAAGGAAAACAATGCCTTACAGAACGTTTTCTTGAGAGGCGGGTGCCTGACCCGGCGGTGCCGCGCGAACCGCTGTTTGCGCAGGTGTTGAACCGGCGCACCGACTGGCGCGCCTACGGCGCGGCGCGGCCCGTCGCCGCTGCGGATCTGGCCCGGCTGAACGCATCGGTCGCCGGCCTGCCGATCGTCTTTGTGGTCGCCGGCCGCGTCGATGCGCCACCCGCTGAGCGGGCACAGATCGAATCGATCCGCGCCTTAGCCAAGGAAGCGTGGCGCATCGAACTGACGACCGAGGCGCCGATGCTGGAGTCGATGCGGGCGACTCGGTACGGCAGCGCCGACATCGACCGGCATGGCGATGGCATCGCCATCACCCAGCCGATGCTGGTAACGCGGGGCGAGACTCGGATTGGTCGACCGCAGCAAGTTCCCGGCACCCGACTCGCAGGCCACCGTGGCGCAGATCAAGGAGTTCAACGCAGTCACGGACACCACGCCGGCTTACCTGTGGCTGGTTACCGAGGGCAACTCGCGCGTCCAGCAGGTCGTCGGCGGCCGTACCTACGTGCGGGTCAACTTTGCGGGGACGGCTACCGGTCTGGCGATGCATCCGAACGAACAGGCGTTGCGGGAGTATCGGGAGGTTGCACGGTCGTACCGGGCCATCCACACGCTCCTTGGCACCCCTGCACCGCGCGACACGGTGCAGATGCTGGCACGGCTTGGCTATCTGCTGGCGAGCGCGGCCCCAGCCGCGCCCGCGCCGCGCCGCGGGCTCGATGCGCAACTGGCGACCTGATTGCCGTGTCCGGCGCGACCGATCTTTCGACCCGGCCGCAGGAGACGGCACGCCACTCGTCGCTGCGAGCGGGGCCCCAGCCGAGGCGCATGGCTGGCGGGTAGACCCGACACGCGCCGTGGCCGCCTGCTTGCCGCCTCCCGCGCGGGTGTGGAATGCCGTTGACGCCAACCAATGCGACGGCCGATCAACCGCGTGGATGCGCTTCGACGGAATACCATTATGCTCAGTGGGAAGCAGAGGCCTGCCGCCACCTTGAAGCGCAACCGCCAGAGCCCCAGAACCGGCCCGGACACCGGCCGGGCGAGTGACCGACTCGTACCTCACCGACGCCGACCGGTCCGGGATCGATCCGGGTCGCGCCCCGGTTTGGGGTTGGCGCGCCGCCTGACGTGCTGGCTGGCGCCGCTCGCGGTGCTGCTGCTCGGAGCCTGCGCCACGCCGGTGTTCAACCGCGCGACCAACGGTCCGCTGGCCGAAAGCAGCGCGGCCGACATGGGACGGCCGCAAGATATCGTGGGGCGCAACGTCATTGCGCTGTCGTTCTCGGGCGGCGGACTGCGCGCCGCCGCCTTTGCCCAGGGCGTCCTGCAGGGACTGGCCGCACAGCGGACGCCCGAGGGCGATCTGCTGGACGACGTGACGTTCGTCTCGAGCGTATCGGGCGGCTCACTCACCGCCGCCTACTTCGGCCTGCACGGCCGGGCCGGTCTGTCGCGCTTTCGCGACGACGTGCTGCTGCGCGACTACGAAGCGAGCATGCGCACATCGATCGTGCATCCGGACAACCTGTGGCGCATTCTGCGCGGCGGGCTCAACGACCACAGCAACTTTGCCGCGGTGCTCGACCGCGAGGTGTTCCAGGGCGCCGTATTCGGCGACTTGTACCGCCAGCGCCGCCCCGACGTCCGTATCAACGCCACCGATCTGTATCACCGCGTGCCATTCCTTTTCGTGCCGGTGGTGTTTGCGGCGCTGTGCAGCGACCTGCGCGAGTACAAGCTGGCCGATGCCGTGGCCGCCTCGATGGCCGTCCCGCTGCTGTTTGCGCCGGTGGTCGTGCGCTCCTGGCCCGAGCGTTGCACCATGCCGCAGAGCCCGTGGGTCGCGGCCACGCTGGCCGCACCCGCTTCGCTGCTCGCCCAGGCCACGGCAGAGGCATTGGCCGGGTACCGCGCCGGCGGGCAGCCGCACTACGTGAAGCTGGTCGACGGCGGCGTGTCCGACAACTACGGGCTGTCGGGGGTGCTCGACTGGCGCCTTGACGTCAGCTCGCCGCTGGGCCTGCTGACGGCGAAGGACGCGGTCACGATGGAGCGCATGCTGCTCCTGCTGGTCGATGCCGGCCGCAGCCGCAGCGGCGACTGGAGCGCACGCGAGGAAGGCCCGGCCGGCGTGGAACTGGCGCTGAGCGTGGCCAACGCCGGGGTCGACTCCGCGGCGCGCCTGTCGGCCGACTTCTTCTCGATCATGCTGGATCAATGGCAACGGTCGATCGTCGAGTTCCGCTGCAGCCTGAGCGAGGCCGAGGTACGGCAGTTGCGCGGATCGATCGACGACTGGAACTGCCGCGATGTGCGGTTCGAGCGCGACATGGTTTCGGTCGCCGCGCTCGATCCGGACCGGCGGCGCCGCTTCGATGCCATCCCCACGCGCCTGACCCTGTCTGCCGAACAGGTCGACGAGGCGATCGAGGCCGGCCGGCGCGGATTGCTGGCGACGGAGGGAGTGCGCATCTTCTCCGAGGTGCGGCGCTGAACTCGGCGGCAGGCGCCGCCGCTCTGCACCGCCCGACGCCGGACGCGCGTCTGCGCCTTGGGAGCAGTTGTTCGCCGGGGCACGTTGAAGCCGTCGGCGCAAACCGCAGTCAGCCAGCGCGGCCAGACCGCGCGCTACATCAAGTTCCGGTGCGGCTGCGCCGCGTCGGCGGTCCGGGTTCTGGCTACCATCGACTTCCTGTCCCGCCCGACTATCGCCACCCCATCGACTCAAGGACGTAACGTCGACGGACAGGGCGCACAAGATCCGCTGCTGTTCCAGTTGATGAGCGAGATCGGCATCCTGGCGCAGTTGTCGCAGAACCGCGCGACCCGCCTGCTCGCACCCGAGCTGAACATGTCGCAGTTCATCGTCCTGAACCACTTTGTTCGGCTCGGCAGCGAAGCATTGCTCAGCAGCCTGGCGCGCACCCTTGGAGGTCACCATGGGCGCCATGACCAACACCGTGAACCGCCTGACGGAGAAGCGCTACCTCGCGGTCCCGCCGGATCCAGACGATGGTCGCGGCAAGCTCGCCGAGCTCACGCCAGCCGGCCGCGCGGCGCGCAATCGTGCGGTCAATCGCCTGGGCCAGGGCCTGGCCCCACTGGCCGGGACCTTGTCGGACCCCGAATTGCGCGACGCCCTGCTCACCCTGCACAAGGCCCGAGTCTGGTTCGACCGGAACCGCTGCTGGCCGCGCAACCCGAACTGGTCACGTCGGTGCTGCAGGTGGTGCATCGTGTGGTCACGCGGCACCTGCTGGGCCGGGCCGGTCTCAAGCCCGAAGAAGGCTACGGCGGTGCGGTCACGCTGATCCAGCGCCTCGGCTCCGCCGCCAACCTCAACATCCACCTGCATTGCCTGGTACTGGACGGCGTGTACCGCTGTGGCGCCGACGGTGTGCCAACCTTCGTCGAGGCGGGTGCCCCGACCGACGACCAGCTGCACGCGCTGCTGCAGACCGTCATCGCCCGGCTGATGAAGCTGCTCACGCGCCGGGGCGTGCTGGTGGAAGACATGGGCCAGACCTGGCTGGCCGAGCCGCAAGCCGAAGGCGAAGAGGCACGCACACTGCGGCCGCTGCAGGCGGCGGCTATGACGTATCGCATCGCCTTCGGGCCCCGCGCCGGGCAGAAGGTGCTGACCCTGCGAGGTGCAGTGCCGCGCGAGGCTACGGCGCGCCAGCCCCTGTGCGCCGACATTGACGGCTTCAGCCTGCACGCTGCCGTGCGAGTCGAGGCCCATGACCGCAAGCGGCTGGAACAGTTGTGCCGCACCATCACCCGGCCGGCACTGTCGGACGAGCGGGTGCAGCTCAACGCGGCCGGGCAGGTGGAGCTGAAGCTCAAGACCCCGTGGCGCGATGGCACCACGCACCGGGTGATGAGTCCGCTGGAGTTCATGCAGCGGCTGGCCGCGCTGGTGCCGCGGCCGCGGCTGCATCTCATCCGGTTCCATGGGGTGCTGGCCCCGAACGCGAAGCTGCGGCCTCTGGTGGTGCCGCAAGGCCCACCCGCGCAAGCACAGGCGGCCGCCGAGTGCGAAGTCGAGCCTGTCCAGGCCCGGCCGCACCGGATCGGCTGGGCGCGGCTGCTCAA
>JADCGS010000042.1 GCA_020248865.1 Burkholderiales bacterium
CAGGGCGGCCGCCAGCAGCGGCCGGGTCAGCCGCCACAGCAGCAGGCCGGCCACCTGCGCGACGCTGGCGCCCATCAGCCGGCGCAGCGCGATCTCGCGCGCCTGGCGCTGCGCGGCAAAGGCGGCCAGCGCGTACATGCCGACAGCCGACACCGAGATGGCGATCAGCGCAGCCACCGCGAAGGCCTGGGTGGGCCGCTGGTGCTGGGCGGCGTCGCGAGCCAGCCGCTCGGACAGGATCAGCGGATCAAACGCCACGCGCGGGAACATGCCGGTCCAGATCGCCTGCACCTGCGGGATCACCTCGCGCAACTTGTCGGGTCTGGCGCGAATCGAGAACCAGAGGTGCTCGCGGCGGTTCTGGTGGAAAAGCTTTGCTCCTTCCGCAGTGGTGAGGCCCCCGTAGCGAGCGGCCGCCACCACACCGACAATGGTCGCGGGCACCGTGCTCGGGGGCTCGCCGAGCGCCACGAGCAGGGTCCTGCCCAGCGCATCGGCCGGCTGTGCCAGCCCGAGGTTGCGGGCGGCGGCAGCGTCGATCACCACGTTGATGCCACGTCGAGCCGTCTGCTCGAAGGTGAGGCCATGCCCCGCGTCCAGCTCGTGTTCCTGTCCGAGACGGCGGCCCGCCAGCAGCGGCACGCGGTACAGGTCGAAGAAGGTGTCGTCGATGGACGTCATGTCGATGACCGTGGTCGCGGCATCCGGGCGGTCGGCAAGGCGAGCCGAGACCGGGTCCGGGTTGAACGCGGTCGGTATCCGCTCCGACGAAGACACGGCCAGAACGCCGGGCAGCACCCGGACCTCCCGCATGAACGCCTGCGCGCCCTCGCGCACCTCGGGCCATCGCAGTCCCCAGAAGGTGACCACATGATCGGTGTCGATGTGGCGCTCGGCCGCTTGCAGGTGCCGGTACTGCTGCTGAGCCACCAGCAGCGCGATCAGCATGCCGATAGCCAGCGCGAACTGCGCCACCACGAGTGCCGTGCGCAGCCGTGTGCCGCCGGCGGTGGTGGTCGAGCGGTTGGCGTGCAGCGCTTCGCCCGGCCGCACGGCGGCCATCCGCAGTGCCGGCAGGGCGCCGGCCCCCAAGCCCAGCAGCGCCACCAGCAGTCCGGCAGCGGCAGCGGTCCACAGCCCCGCGGCCGGCACCGGGCGGCCCAGGAACTCGCCGAAGGGCGGCAGCAGCAGCTCGGCCAGCGCCAGCGCGCCCAGCACGCCCAGGCCGGCGGCCAGCAGCGACTGCAGCAGGAACTGCAGAACCACCTCGGCGCGGCTGGCACCGATCACCTTGCGCAACGCCACCTCGTGCTGGCGCAGGCTGGCCTGCGCCAGCGACAGGTTGAGGAAGTTGACAGCTGCGATCAGCAGCACTGCCGCGGCGACGGACAGCAGAATCGCCAGTTGCTCGCCGCTGCCGGACGGACGCATCAGGCCGTCGGCCAGACTGGCGTCCAGGTGCAGGCCCGCAAGTGGGGCCGCGCCCAGGGCCATCACGTTGCGCAGCGGCACCTCGCCCAGCATCGCGCTGGGCGGAACGCGCCGCTCGACCAGCGTGAGCAGGTCGCGGTTCAAGGAGTCGATCGACGCACCCGGCTTGAGCTTGAGAAAGGTCCGCGACCAAGTGGCCCGCCATGACTCGAACGTGGCACGATGCTCGGCAAACGTCTGGTCGCTGTAGAGCATCAGCACGCGCTGCAAACCCAGGTGACTGTTGGGCGGCGGCTCACGCACCACGCCACTGACGCGCGACACCCACTTGCCGCAGCAAGGCAGGTCCACCTCGACCTCGCGGCCGATCACATCGGTGCTGCCAAACCAGGCCTTGGCGGTGGACTCGACCAGCACCATCGAGTGCCGGTCCACCAGGGCGGTCTCCGCCCGCCCGGCGATGAACTCAAGCGGGAAGATGCGCAGGAAGTCGGCGTCGACGAACCAGCTCTGCGGGTTCTCGCGCCGCTCTCGCTGGTGATTTCGGTAGAGCACGCGCAGCGTGCGCGGGATCATGCGCGCACCGGCCTCGACCTGCGGCAGGTCCTGCAAGATGAGCGGTAGGGCCACACCGGCCGTGGCCGAACTGACATCCGGCGGCTGGCCCGGGCTGTTGGTGGTGGTTGTCAGCTTGACGATGCGCTCGGCATCGGGCCAGAAGCGGTCGTACGACATCTCGTAGCGCGCAAACATCAACACCAGCAGGCAGGTGGCGCAACCCAGAGCCAGGCCGACGATGTTGATGGCGCTGCCGACGGCATCGCGGCGCAGTGCGCGCAGCGCGACCGCCACGTGGCTGAGCCATAGACGTGTGGTGGAGTTCATCGGTTCTTCCTGCGGTCGACGGATTGCCGGATCAGCATGCGCGGCCCAGTGGACGCGCAGGCCGCATTGCTGCTGCCATGCGCAGCCGGGCCGCCGATCCGGAACGCGTTGAAAGACGTGGATTGGCAACGCCGGTCGCGTATGGCGCAACCCGTCGACCGGCCGGCACTGCGCTGCGCTTCTGAGCGACGTGCCCGGCGCTGCGGATCACGATCGAGCTGCATGCCGGCGCAACCGCGGCTACAGCGCCGGCAGATCGGCGCGGTCGGCCGCCTGCCACATCACCCGCAGCCGCTCGGACGCCGCTGCCGCCTGTGCCGAATCGCCGCGTGCCTGGGCAAGCCGCAGCTGCGCCATCTGCGTCCACGCGTTCGGCCCGTAGTGCTTGACCGTTGCAGCAGTCTCTTTCGCTGCTTCCTCGTGCCGGCCGGCCGCCAGAAGCGCACCCACCAGCGCCAGCCGGCCGCTGGCGGCCAGCCGCGGCGGCTCGCCGCCGGCCTCGTCGTCCCAATCGGCGGCCTGGCGCAGTGCGGCGATCGCCGCCTCGTGCCGTCCCTCGGCCCGTGCGATCTCGCCGCGCGCCCAGGCCCCGGCCACCCGCAGGAGTTCAGGCGCCGGTTCACGGAACAGGCGCGCGCGCCGCACGGTGCCGAGGTCCATCAGGCTGTCGAACTCCGCCAGTTCCTTCTGCGCCGATGCGGGGCGGCCGGTGCGGGCGAGGGCGATCGCGCGCGCGGCATGCCGGAATGCCTCGGCCACGCCCAGGCCCGGCGGCGCCGCCGGCCGTGCCAGGACTTCATCCCACTGCTGCGCCCGCAGAGCGGTCAACGGCGCGAGCATCAGCGCGTACTCGCCGTGCCCGCCGGGGATGGCGGAGAAGCGCTGCTCGAACGCGCGCGCGGTGGCCAGCGCAAGCTCGAAGCGGCCTTCCTTGAGTGCGGCAAACCAGAGAAAGTGCTGGTGGTGGTAGTCCCAGCCGCCGGCGCGCTGGCTCACGCCCTGCGCGGCGAGCGCGGCGTCGTAGCGCTTCTGCACCTCCAGTGCTTCCTGGTTGACCCGTGTCGCATCGGCGAAGCGGCCGAGATGCTGGTAGATGTGGCTGGGCATGTGCACCAAGTGCGGCGCGCCAGGGGCGATGCGGGCCAGCCGGTCGGCCGCAGCTTCGGCCTGGCCGGGCGCGGGCGACTGCTCGGCGGCGTGGATCAGCAGGTGCATCGCGCCGGTGTGCTGCGGATGCCGCTCGCTGGCGGTGCGCAGCCGGGCTACGACATCGGCCATCGCGCCCGTGGGTGCGCCGGTCTTGCGGTCCCACCAGTCCCAAGGGCTGGTGGTCATCACGGCGTCGGCGTACAGCGTCACGACGTCGGGGTCGTCGCCGAAGCGCTGCACCACATCGGCCATCGCCGCGGCATAGGCCAGCTCCTGCGCGTCGACGCTGCGCTCCGTGGGCCGCCCGGCGCACATGGCGACGCCGCGCGCTTCCCAGGCGTGTTGCTCGCGCTCGTCGGCGCGGCCGTAGCGCACCGCCATGGCGTCGATCAGCGCACGTTCCAGCGACGTGACGCCGGCCGCGGCCGCCTGCGCCCGTGCGATATGGCGGCGGATGTCGCCGACAGGCCCGCGGTTGTCGTTGTTGATGTTCGGCGCCTGCGCCAGCGCCACGCCCCAGGCGCACATCGCGCAGGTCGGATCGCGCGCCAGTGCGGCGCGGAACACGCGGGCGGCCTGTGCATGCTCGAAGGCGTAGAGCAGTTGCAGGCCGTGGCCGAACAGCGCGCGCGCCTGTGCATCGCCAGCCGTGACTGCGAAGCGCGACTCGCCCAGCCCGGCCACCGGCTGGTAGGTTGCGGGCACGCGTGCCGGCGGATCGAGGCTGGCGCAGGCGGCCAGCAGCACCGCGACCGTCAGGGGTGCGATCCGCCGTCTGCCGGTTGCAGCGATGCCGCGAAGGGAATCTCCCGCAATGGGCGTCCGCACGCGAGCCAGGGTCTTGGGCGACTCGGGTCTTCCGGTCATTGCAGCTCCTTGGGTGGGTGGATCGTCATGAGCGCCAGCGCGCGCGGTGGTTCATTCATGTCCGAGCTCCTCGATCGGGCGGCGGCGTGCCGCCACCAGCACGCGGCCGGCGGTGACGGCCCAGGTCAGCGCGATGGCGGCGACCAGCGCCAGGACGAACGGCGCCGGCGTCAGCTCGGTGCGCGACGGGTACTCGGCCAGCCAGTGCGACAACGCCCACCACGCCAGCGGGCAGGCGATCAGGGCGGCCGCCAGCAGCGGCCGGGTCAGCCGCCACAGCAGCAGGCCGGCCACCTGCGCGACGCTGGCGCCCATC
>JADCGS010000043.1 GCA_020248865.1 Burkholderiales bacterium
CCTGTCTGAAGATGGGGGGACCATCCTCCAAGGCTAAATACTCGTAATCGACCGATAGTGAACCAGTACCGTGAGGGAAAGGCGAAAAGAACCCCGGGAGGGGAGTGAAATAGATCCTGAAACCGCATGCATACAAACAGTAGGAGCCTCGTAAGGGGTGACTGCGTACCTTTTGCATAATGGGTCAGCGACTTACATTGTGTGGCGAGCTTAACCGAGTAGGGAAGGCGTAGCGAAAGCGAGTCCGAATAGGGCGTCCAGTCGCACGGTGTAGACCCGAAACCAGATGATCTATCCATGGCCAGGTTGAAGGTGGGGTAACACTCACTGGAGGACCGAACCGACTACTGTTACAAAAGTAGCGGATGAGCTGTGGATAGGGGTGAAAGGCCAAACAAATCTGGAAATAGCTGGTTCTCCCCGAAAACTATTGAGGTAGTGCCTCGCGTATCACTCCAGGGGGTAGAGCACTGTTATGGCTAGGGGGGCATGGCGCCTTACCAAACCATTGCAAACTCCGAATACCTGGAAGTGTCAGCGCGGGAGACAGTGCACCGGGTGCTAACGTCCGGACACGAAAGGGAAACAACCCAGACCGCCAGCTAAGGTCCCAAATATCAACTAAGTGGGAAACGAAGTGGGAAGGCTAAGACAGTCAGGAAGTTGGCTTAGAAGCAGCCATCCTTTAAAGAAAGCGTAATAGCTCACTGATCGAGTCTTCCTGCGCGGAAGATGTAACGGGGCTAAGTTGATAACCGAAGCTGCGGATGCGCCGCAAGGCGCGTGGTAGGGGAGCGTTCTGTACGCCTGTGAAGGTGGCTTGAGAAGGCTGCTGGAGGTATCAGAAGTGCGAATGCTGACATGAGTAGCGTTAAAGAGGGTGAAAAGCCCTCTCGCCGTAAGCCCAAGGTTTCCTGCTCTACGTTCATCGGAGCAGGGTGAGTCGGCCCCTAAGACGAGGGCGAAAGCCGTAGTCGATGGGAAGCAGGTCAATATTCCTGCACCGATTTCCAATGCGATGGGGGGACGGACTGTTGAAGATCATCCGGGTGTTGGATGTCCCGGTTTCTGATCGTAGGTGGCCAGTAGGCAAATCCGCTGGCGCATCACCGAGGTGAAGGAACGAGTGGCCTCGTGCCGCGAAGTGATTGGATGTGGTTCCAAGAAAAGCCTCTAAGCTTCAGTTGGAAACGACCGTACCGAAAACCGACACTGGTGGGCGAGCTGAATATGCTCAGGCGCTTGAGAGAACTCGGGAGAAGGAACTCGGCAAATTGACACCGTAACTTCGGAAGAAGGTGTGCCCTTGTAGCGTGATGGGAGAGACGCCCAGAGCGTGACCGGGTCGCAGAGAATCGGTGGCTGCAACTGTTTATTAAAAACACAGCACTCTGCAAAGACGAAAGTCGACGTATAGGGTGTGACGCCTGCCCGGTGCTGGAAGGTTAAGTGATGGAGTGCAAGCTCTTGATCGAAGCCCCAGTAAACGGCGGCCGTAACTATAACGGTCCTAAGGTAGCGAAATTCCTTGTCGGGTAAGTTCCGACCTGCACGAATGGCGTAATGATGGCCACACTGTCTCCTCCCGAGACTCAGCGAAGTTGAAATGTTTGTGATGATGCAATCTACCCGCGGCTAGACGGAAAGACCCCATGAACCTTTACTGTAGCTTTGCATTGGACTGTGAACCGATCTGTGTAGGATAGGTGGGAGGCTTTGAAGCGGTGCCGCTAGGTGTCGTGGAGCCGACGTTGAAATACCACCCTGATTTGTTTGCGGTTCTAACCTTCGCCCGTCATCCGGGTGGGGAACAGTGCATGGTAGGCAGTTTGACTGGGGCGGTCTCCTCCCAAAGGGTAACGGAGGAGCTCGAAGGTACGCTAGGCACGGACGGAAATCGTGCTGATTGTGCATAGGCATAAGCGTGCTTGACTGCGAGACCGACAAGTCGAGCAGGTACGAAAGTAGGACTAAGTGATCCGGTGGTTCTGTATGGAAGGGCCATCGCTCAACGGATAAAAGGTACTCTGGGGATAACAGGCTGATACCGCCCAAGAGTTCATATCGACGGCGGTGTTTGGCACCTCGATGTCGGCTCATCTCATCCTGGGGCTGTAGCCGGTCCCAAGGGTATGGCTGTTCGCCATTTAAAGAGGTACGTGAGCTGGGTTTAAAACGTCGTGAGACAGTTTGGTCCCTATCTGCCGTGGGCGCTGGAAGATTGACGGGGGCTGCTCCTAGTACGAGAGGACCGGAGTGGACGCACCTCTGGTGTACCGGTTGTCACGCCAGTGGCATCGCCGGGTAGCTATGTGCGGAAGAGATAACCGCTGAAAGCATCTAAGCGGGAAACTTGCCTGAAGATGAGTCTTCCCGGAGGCTTGACCTCCCTAAAGGGTCGTCCGAGACCAGGACGTTGATAGGACGGGTGTGGAAGCGCTGTAAGGCGTTGAGCTAACCGTTACTAATTGCCCGTGCGGCTTGATTCCATAACCGTGCTGCCTCGTTCTCGAGGCTGAGCAGTTGTGCATCGCAACCTGCTTCACCTTCGTGAAGCTTGCTTCTTCCGAGTTGGATCGCCTTGTCGGTATCTTTCAGATTCCACAGGTCGGTCGTCCCTCTTTGCCTGACGACCATAGCGAGGTGGACCCACTCCTTCCCATCCCGAACAGGACCGTGAAACGCCTCAGCGCCGATGATAGTGGGATGTATTTCCCGTGAAAGTAGGACATTGTCAGGCTCACCTGCTGTGAAACGCCCCGGCGCGATCGCGTCGGGGCGTTTTGCTTCGTGCGCCGCCGGCACCGCTTTCCGCGTCCTTCATCCGGAAGAGCACCAATGGATCACGGCAGCCACGACTGGGAAACTCGGTCATGTTGTTCTTTCTGCGAAATCCGCGCGGGCTCCTGGCGGCGGTGACTGTCTTGTTGCTGCCGGCCTGCGCGTCTTTGGATCGGCCAGCGCCTGTCTTCGGCGATGTACAAGTCTTCTCCGCCAATCGTCCGGGCGCGGAGTTGCCGCGCGGCTGGCGTCCCTGGATCATCACGCGCGCGAAGGCACCAACCCGGTATGACCTCGTCGTGGATCCGGCGTTGCGGAAGGTCGTGCTGCACGCCGTGGCCGACCGCGCTGCGACGGGGCTGAAGCAACGACTCGACGTCGACCCCCTCCAACGTCCGGTGATCGCCTGGCAGTGGAGGGTACTCGACCCCATCGCCGAGGCGGATGTCACTGTCCGCCACAGTGACGACTCGCCCGTGCGCCTCCTGCTGTTTTTCGACGGAGACAAGGCGAGCCTGCCTGCGCGCGAGCAGATGCTCATGGAGACGGCGCGCATGCTTACGGGTCAGCCGATTCCCTTCGCGACGCTGATGTACGTTTGGGAGAACCGCCAGCCCCCGGGAACCGTGATCCCGCACGCGGTGCTGGGGCAGGTGAAGATGGTGGTGGCCGGCGCCGGCCATGACCGCCTCCGGCAATGGAAGCCCTTCGCGCGCAATTATGTCGAGGATTACCAGCGCGCCTTTGGTCAAGCGCCGGGCCGTCTCGTCGGCATCGGCGTTCTAACCGACACCGACAACACCCGAAGCGCGGTTGAAGCGTTCTACGGTGACATCGAACTTCGGTTCCCGTAATGCCGAGGCTCCGCCGCCGAGGTCGCCGCCGATCTGACTCTTCTGGTTTCGGTTTGCCCGCGCCGGCACGCAACAAGCGGCGCTGCCGGTTTTCCAAGTCTCGACGTGGCAGTTGTGCCAACCTCAGCGACCGCCCGAGTCGGGCCACCCCATTGCATGAGAGTGCGGCCCGATGAAGGTCACCCCTGCCGCCGTCGCCGGTTGAACCCCAAAGCTCGACAGACGACGTACCCTGACGTCCGGACCTCCGCCGACGCTCCTGCGGACAGGCAAACCGCCGAGACGCTAGGGTTTCTACGGTGTCCGCCGGAGTTGCCGCGGTTTGACCCCCACGCGACCTTGCGGCAGCATCTCTGCTTCAGGCACCCTAGTTTCCAAGCTTCGAGGAGAAATCATGCGTCGATTTGCCGTTGCCGCCATCATGGCGGCGGCTGCGCTGCTGGCCACCGCGCCCGAGGCCAAGACCCTGCGATGGGCCAGCCAAGGCGACATTCTGACCTTTGATCCGCACTCGCAGAACGAGGGCCTGAACAACACGGCCAATTCGTATGTCTACGAGGCGCTGCTCGCCTACAACGAGAAGTTTGAGCTAGAGCCGCAACTGGCAACCAGCTGGAAGCTCGACACGCCGCTGATTTGGCGTTTCGAGATCCGGCGCGATGTAAGGTTCCACGACGGCACACCCCTGACCGCCGCTGACGTCGAGTTCTCCATCCAGCGCGCGATGATGCCCACCAGCAACATGCGTGTCTACACCACGGGCATCCAGCGCGCGCGCGCCACCGACACGCACACCGTTCTCGTGATTACCGATGTACCCAACCCGGTGCTGCTGCGCCAGCTCACCGAGATCCGCATCATGAGCAGGGCCTGGGCCGAGAAGAACAAGGTTACTGCGCCGCAAAACTTCGCCGGTCGCGAGGAGACCTTCGCCGCACGCAACGCCAACGGCACCGGGCCCTACATGCTGAAGTCGCGCGAAGTCGACGTTCGTACCGTGTTCGTCGAGAACCCCAACTGGTGGGGCGCGAAGTCTCGCAAGGGCAATGTGAGCGAGGTCATCTACACGCCGATACGCTCGGACGCCACCCGTACCGCTGCACTGCTGTCGGGCGAGCTGGACTTCGTCCTGGACCCCGCCGTGCAGGATCTGGGGCGTCTTCGGCAGAACCCCAATATCACCGTCGTGGAAGGTCCTGAGGCGCGCACCATTTTCATTGGCCTGGACCAGTTTCGCGACGAGCTTCAGTACAGCGACGTTAAGGGCAGGAATCCGTTCAAGGACATTCGGGTCCGCCAGGCGCTGTACCACGCGATCGACATCGCCGCCATCAACCGCGCCGTGATGCGCGGCGTGGCCGAGCCCACCGGCTCGATGATCGCGCGCCAGGTCAACGGCTGGACCAAGGCCGGCGATGAGCGCCTGCCTTTTGACCAGAAACGCGCGCGCGAACTGCTCGCCCAGGCTGGCTATCCCAACGGCTTCGGCTTCACGCTCGACTGCCCCAACAACCGTTACATCAACGACGAGGAAATCTGCAAGGCCATCGTCACGATGTGGGCGCAGATCGGTCTGAAGGTGAACCTGAACGCGATGCCGCGCGCAACTTACTTCCCCAAGATCCAGAACCGCGATACCTCGGCCTACCTGCTGGGCTGGGGAGTGCCGACCTTCGACGCGCTGTACTCGCTGGGCTCGCTGGCGCGTACGCCTGGCCAGGGTGGTGACGGCCAGTGGAATCTTGGGCGCGCGAGCGTGCCGGAGCTCGACAAGCTGGTCGACGCCATGAAAAGCGAGACCGATCTCAAGAAGCGCAACCAGCTGATCGCCGACGCGCTGCTCGTGCACAACCGGAATGTCATGCACATTCCGCTGCATCATCAGGTCATTCCCTGGGCGATGCGGAAGAACGTGCAAGTGGTGCATCGAGCCGACAACCGTCTCGAGATGCGCTGGGTGCGCATCAACTGACGGCCGCGGCAAACGCTGCCAAAGAGAGGGGCCGCCGCGCGCGGCCCTTGGCTTTTAGGCGCGGGCAGCCCGATGCAGGCAGCGACCGTTGCGGCCCGTTGTGAATTTGCCACCGCCCGCCTGGGCCACGGCCACGAGGCCGACCTGCGGAATGAGCAGGCGTAATATTTCGATCTCCTGACAACCCGGCCGCCGATACTAGGGGGCCGGGTTTTTTCTGTTCCGGCGCCGCAGCAACCCGCTTCATGCTCGCCTTCATCGTCCGTCGCCTGCTGCAAGCCGTCCTGGTGATGCTGACGGTGGCCTTCGTCGCCTTCCTGCTGTTCCAGTACGTCGGCGATCCGGTCACCCAGATGCTCGGCCAGGACGCCACGGCTGAGGATCGCAGCAGGCTGCGTGCCGACCTCGGGCTCGATCAACCCTTTTTCGTTCAGTTCGTCACCTTCATCGGCAATGCCGCGCAGGGGGACTTCGGCATCAGCCTGCGGCAGGGACGCGAGGTCTCGACGCTGATCCGGGAGCGACTGCCGGCCACGCTCGAGCTGTCGCTGGTGGCCGCCACGCTGGCGATCGTGATCGGCATCCCGATGGGCGTCTACACGGCGCTGCGACGCAACTCCTGGTTTTCGCAGTTCCTGCTGGCCGTCTCGCTGCTCGGTGTGTCGCTGCCGACCTTCCTGATCGGCATCCTGCTGATCTTGGTGTTCGCTGTGAACCTCGGCTGGCTGCCTTCCTACGGACGGGGCGACGTGGTGGCGCTGGGTTGGTGGACCACCGGCTTCCTGACCGCCAAGGGTTGGCAGCACCTGATCCTGCCGTCGATCACGCTGGCGCTGTTCCAACTGACCCTCATCATGCGGCTGGTCCGCTCCGAAATGCTCGAGGTGCTGCGCACCGATTACATCAAGTTTGCGCGGGCGCGCGGCCTGACCAACCGCGCAGTGCACTTCGGCCATGCATTGAAGAACACGCTGGTGCCGGTCATCACCATCACTGGCCTGCAGCTCGGAGGGATCATCGCCTTCGCCATCGTCACCGAGACCGTATTCCAGTGGCCGGGCATGGGTCTGCTTTTCATCCAGAGCGTGCAGTTTGCGGATATCCCGGTCATGGCGGCCTACCTGTGCCTGATTGCGCTGGTGTTCGTGCTCATCAACCTGGTGGTCGACCTGCTGTACTTCGCGGTCGATCCGCGCCTGCGCATCGACCGCGCGGCGAGTGCCCACTGACGAGGGCGTGCTGATGGGCCGCTATCTGGGTGCCGCGCTCACCGGCGCGGTCGGCTTCGTCAACCAGCATCACGATGAACTCACGCGCGTCCGGCGCGATCTGCATGCACATCCCGAACTGGGCTTCGAGGAGCACCGCACCGCGGCCCTGGTGGCCGAGCGGCTGCGCCAGTGGGGCATCGAGGTACACACCGGGGTCGGTCGCACCGGCGTGGTCGGCGTGGTGCGCGGGTGCGCGCAGACCAGTGGCCGCTCGGTTGGCCTGCGCGCCGACATGGACGCGCTGCCGATCGGCGAGGAAAACGAGTTCGGGCACCGCTCCACCCGCAGCGGCCTGATGCACGCCTGCGGCCACGACGGACACACCACCATGCTGCTGGGCGCCGCCCAGTACCTGGCCGCCACGCGCCACTTCGACGGCACCGTCTACCTGATCTTCCAGCCCGGCGAGGAGGGCTATGCGGGCGCCCGGGAGATGATCGGCGACGGGCTGTTCGAGCGGTTTCCCGCCGACGAGGTCTACGCGCTGCACAACTGGCCGGGCCTGCCAGCCGGACACATCGGTCTGAATCCCGGGCCGATGATGGCCGCGGCCGACCGCGTGGAGATCGTTGTCCGCGGCAAGGGCGGCCATGGCGCCCACCCGCACTTGACCGTGGACCCGGTGCTGGTGGCCGGGCACGTGATCGCCGCGGCGCAGTCGATCGTGGCGCGCAATGTGGCACCGCTGGAGGCGGCGGTCGTGTCGCTGTGCGCGGTGCAGGCCGGTAACCTCAACGCGTTCTCGGTGGTGCCGCGCGAAGCGCGCATCAGCGGCACCGTGCGCGCGTTCCAGCACAGCGTGCAGAGCCAGATCGAGGCGCGCCTGAAAGAACTGGTCGAAAGCACGGCGCGCGCCTTTGGCGCCACGGCCGATGTGCGCTACCAGCGCATGTACCCGGCCACCATCAACCACCGGCCGCAGTACGAGTTTGCCGCGGGCGTGGCCGAGCAACTGGTTGGCCAGGACCAGGTGGTCCGCAATATGCCGCCATCGATGGGCGCGGAGGACTTCTCCTTCATGCTCCAGGCCCGGCCCGGCTGCTACGCGCGGCTGGGTCAGGGCGGCGGCGAGGGCTGCTGGCTGCATTCGACCCGCTACGATTTCAACGACGCCGTGATACCGCTGGGCGCGGGCTACCTGGCGGCGCTGGCCGAGCGCCGGCTGCCCCTGGCAACCGGCGCCTGAGCGCTGCGCCGGGCAGCACCCGGCACGAGAACACGAGGAGAAGGAGACCCCGATGAAACTTGCACAACGCCTCGCGCGTGTCGCCGGCCTGCTGGGCCTGGCTGCCGCCGTCCTGTTCAGCGCGCCGCTGGCGGCCAAGACCTTCCGCTTCGCCAACCAGGGCGACGTGGTGTCGATGGACCCGCACTCGCTCAATGAGTCCTTCCTGCTCAACTTCATGGGCAACGTGTACGAGCCGCTGGTCGGGCGCGGCAAGAACCTCGAGCTGATTCCGCTGCTGGCCACCGACTGGAAGCAGACCGCGCCGACCGTGTGGCGCTTCAACCTGCGCAAGGGCGTGCAGTTCCACGATGGCGCGCCCTTCACCGCCGACGACGTCATCTTCTCCTACCGGCGCGCCCAGGCCGACGGCTCGGATGTGAAGACCTACGTCCAGGAGATCGCCGAGATCCGCAAGATCAATGACCACGCTATCGACATCGTCACCAAGGCGCCGTTTCCAATCCTGCCGGACGTGATCTCGCTGTGGTACATGATGAGCAAGGACTGGTCCGAGAAGAACCGCGCCGTCAACCCGGTAGATCGCCGCAAGGGCACCGAGAACACCGCCAGCTTCAAGGCCAACGGCACCGGGCCGTTCCGCCTGCGCGCGCGCGAGCCGGGCGTGCGCACCACACTGTCGCGCAACTTCGGCTACTGGGGCAACGCCCAGATCAACACCAACATCGAGGAAGTGGTGTTCACGCCGATCGGCAACGCTGCCACGCGCGTGGCGGCGCTGCTGTCGGGCGAGATCGACATGATGGAGCCGGTGCCGGTGCAGGACATCCCGCGCCTGCGGGCCAATGCCAACCTCAAGGTCATGGAGGGCCCGGAGCTGCGCACGATTTTCCTCGGCATGGACCAGTCGCGCGACGAGCTGCTGTTCTCAAACGTCAAGGGCAGGAACCCGTTCAAGGACAAGCGCGTGCGCCAGGCGTTCTACCAGGCGATCGACATCAACGCGATCCAGCGCGCGGTCATGCGCGGCGCGGCCACACCCACGGCGCTGATGATCGCCCCGGGCATCCGCGGCTTTGCCGCCGACATGAACAAGCGCCTGCCGTTCGACCCGGAGGCTGCGCGGCGCCTGCTTGCAGAGGCCGGCTACCCGCAGGGCTTCGAGGTCGGCATGGATTGCCCCAATGATCGCTACGTCAACGACGAGGAGATCTGCAAGGCGATCGTGCCGATGCTGGCGCGTGTCGGCGTCAAGGTGAACCTTACCGCGCAGACTCGCGCCACCTACTTCCAGAAGATCCTGTCGCGCAACACCAGCTTCTACCTGCTCGGCTGGACCCCCGGCAGCTACGACTCGCACAACCCGCTGAATGCGCTGATGGCCACGCCGGACACCAAGAGCGGGCGCGGCCAGTTCAACCTGGGCAGCTACAGCAACAAGCGGCTGGACGACCTGACCGCGCAGATCGCGGTCGAGATCGACGCCAAGAAGCGCGACGCCATGATCCGCGAGGCGATGCAGATCCACAGCGACGACGTCGGCCACATCCCGCTGCACCAGCAGGCGCTCGCCTGGGGCATGAAGCGCAATGTCGAGACCGTGCAACTGGCCGACAACTTCATGTTCCTGAAGTGGACGGTCCTCAAGTGAGGAACGCCTGACGATGGCTGCCGAAACCGCCGCTGCCAAGAGCGAGCCCGGCTTGCTGGCCCGCGCCTGGGACAGCGACGTCGCCTACAGCTTCCGGCACTCGCCGGTGGCGATGGTGGCGGCGCTGGTTGCTTTCGTCATGGTGTTCGCCGCGGCGTTCGCCCAATGGGTGGCGCCGCACAACCCCTTCGACCTGGCCACCATCAGCCTGATGGACGCCAGCCTGCCGCCGGCCTGGGAGGCGCAGGGCAACCCCAAGTTCTGGCTCGGCACCGACGACCAGGGCCGCGACGTGTTCTCGGCCATCCTGTTCGGCATGCGTATCTCGCTGATGATCGGCCTTGCCAGCGTGGTGCTGTCGGTCATCCTCGGCGTCGGCCTCGGGCTGCTGTCAGGCTATGTGGGCGGCCGGCTCGACGCCTTCATCATGCGGGTGTGCGATGTCATGCTGTCGTTCCCGGCCATCCTGGTGGCGTTGCTGATCGACGGCGTGTTCCGCGCGGTGCTGCCGCGCGATGCGCACAGCGAGGTGGCCTTCTACGTGCTAGTGCTGGCGATCGCGCTGTCGGGCTGGGTCCAGTACGCGCGCACCGTGCGCGGCTCGACGCTGGTGGAGAAAAACAAGGAGTACGTGCAGGCGGCGCGCGTCATCGGCGTCAGCAAGCTCGCCATCATGCTCAAGCACGTCCTGCCCAACGTCACCGGGCCGGTGTTGGTGCTGGCCACCGTCCACATCGCCAGCGCCATCCTGACCGAGGCCACCCTGTCGTTTCTCGGCGTGGGCGTGCCGCCGACCACCCCGTCGCTGGGAACGCTGATCCGCATCGGCAACGAGTTCCTGTTCTCGGGCGAGTGGTGGATCACCATTTTCCCGGGCGTGGCGCTGGTGCTGCTCGTGCTGTCGGTCAACCTGCTGGGCGACTGGTTGCGCGACGCGCTCAACCCGCGGCTGCGCTGAGGTCGGCCTTGAGGCTTCCGGCAGAAACGACTGGTTACCCGCCGCTGCCGCCGGCTCTGCTAGTTTGTCGGCCGCTCGGGCGCTGGAGTGCGCCCATTCACGGAGGCATCATGAACATGCGCGTTCTCAGCTTGGTTGCCGCCGCCGCCGCGGCGCTCTTCGCCAGCGGCTGCGCCAGCACCACCAGCCTTTCGCAACTGACCGGCCAGCGCTGGCTGAAGGCCGAGCTGAACACCTACGACGTCCTCATCATCTCGGTCGACGGCAAGCACTACATCGAGCGGCCGATGGCGCCGGTCCTGCTGGATCCCGGCCCGCGCACCATCGTCGTTCAGGGGCCGCCGGTAGCCGGCTTCTCGCGCGGCGAGCAGCGCACGCTCAAGCTCGACGTCAAGCCCTGCACCCGATACTGGCTGGAAGCCAAGAAGAGCAGCGCGCTGGCGCAGGACTTCGAGCCGCGCGTCAACCACACCGAGGCCATCGCGGGCTGCGCCGCGAAGTAGCCGACAAGAGGGCCGATGAGCCGTTCCCCGCTGCTGGAGGTGCGCAACCTGCGCATCGAGTTTCCGACCCGCCGGGGCACGCTGCTGGCGGTCGACGACGTTTCCTTCTCGATCGCGCCCGGCGAGGTGCTCGGCGTGGTCGGCGAGTCGGGCGCCGGCAAGAGCCTCACCGGTGCGGCGATCATCGGCCTGCTCGAGCCGCCCGGGCGCATTGCCGCCGGTGAGGTCAAGCTCAACGGGCTGCGCATCGACAACCTGCCCTACGACGAGATGCGCAAGGTGCGCGGCCGCGAGATCGGCGCCATCTTCCAGGATCCGCTCACCTCGCTGAACCCGCTGTACACCGTCGGCCGGCAGATCACCGAGACGATCACCACGCACCTGAACGTCTCGCAGGCCGAGGCGCGCCGGCGCGCGCTCGACCTGCTGCTGGCCACCGGTATCCCGGCGGCCGACCGGCGCATCGACCACTATCCGCACCAGTTCTCGGGCGGCATGCGCCAGCGCGTGGTGATCGCGCTGGCGCTCGCCGCCGAGCCCAAGCTCGTGATCGCGGACGAGCCGACCACCGCGCTCGACGTGTCGATCCAGGCGCAGATCATCGCGCTCCTGAAGACGCTGTGCCGCGAGAAGCAGACTGCCGTCATGCTGGTGACGCACGACATGGGCGTGATCGCCGAGACCGCCGATCGCGTGGCCGTGATGTACGCCGGCCGCATCGCCGAGATCGGGCCGGTGGCCGACGTCATCCATCGTCCGCAGCACCCCTACACCAAGGGCCTGATGGGCTCGATCCCGAGCATGACCGCGCAAGCCGAGCGGCTCACGCAGATCGACGGCAGCATGCCGCGCCTGACCGCCATTCCGACCGGCTGCGCATTCAACCCGCGCTGCCCGCAGGCGACCGACCGCTGCCGGCGCGAGCGCCCCGACCTGCTGCCTGCCGGCGACTCGCAGGCCGCCTGCTGGCTGCACGATGCCACCGGCGGCAGGGCGGCGGCATGAGGCTGCCTGTGTCGACCTCCCGCCGTTTTGAGCCCGATCCGAGCACCGCGTTGCAGGCCCGGCTCGCGGGGTTTGCGGTCATTTCAGGTGCGCCGGACGACGCCACGCCGGGCGCGGCTGAGGACACCTACGGCACGGGCGCGATGGCAGCCTGTAGCCTGACGGGCCGCCCCAGGGGCGAATTCCTAAGCGCGCAGCGCGAGGTAGTCCAATGAGCGCCGTCATGAAGCCGACGGAAACCGCGGCTGCGGCGGGCGAAACGATCGTCAAGGCGAAGGACATCGCCATGTTCTTCGACGTCTCCCCGCCGTGGCTCAACCGCGTGCTCGAGAAGAAGGGCAAGGCCATCCTGCACGCCGTCGACGGCGTGAGCTTCGAGATCCGCCGCGGCGAGACCCTGTCGCTGGTCGGCGAGTCTGGCTGCGGCAAGAGCACCGTGGCGCGCCTGCTGGTCGGCCTGTACCGGCCCACGCGTGGCGAAGTCGAGTTCTTCGGCCGCAACCTGCGGGAGATCGACACCGCCGCCGGTCGCGGCCTGCGCCAGAAGCTGCAGATGATCTTCCAGGACCCGTATGCCAGCCTGAATCCGCGCTGGCGCGTGGCCGACATCATCGCCGAGCCGCTGCGCGCCCATCGTGTGTGCAAGACCGACGCCGAGGCCATGCGGCGCGTCGACGAGCTGCTGACCCTGGTGCGCCTGGCGCCGGCCGACAAGGAGAAGTACCCGCACCAGTTCTCGGGCGGGCAGCGCCAGCGCCTGTCGATCGCGCGCGCGCTGGCCACGCACCCGGAGTTCCTGGTGTGCGACGAACCCACCAGCGCGCTCGACGTCTCGGTGCAGGCGCAGGTGCTCAACCTGATGAAGGACCTGCAGCGCGAGCTGGGCCTGACCTATCTTTTCATCTCGCACAACCTGGCGGTGGTGCGCCACATCTCCGACCGCGTCGGCGTCATGTACCTGGGCAAGCTGGTGGAGCTGGCGCCCAAGCCGACGCTGTTCGCCGCGCCGCGCCACCCGTACACCCGTATGCTGCTCGACGCCATCCCCGACCTGGAGATGACCGGCCGCGCGCGCACGCCGGTGGCCGGCGAAGTGCCCAATCCGCTCAATCCGCCGTCGGGCTGCACCTTCCACCCGCGCTGCCCGCATGCCAACGAGCGCTGCCGCACCGAGGCGCCGGTCATCAAGCTGTACCGCCACGCCGCCGGTGACAGCCAGGTGGCCTGCCATGCGGTCGAGGAGGGCCGCCTGTAGCGGCGGCCACGCGGTCGGCGCGCGGCCGCCGGCGCCCGGGCCGGCGCGGTGGCGCGGGCGGGTCGGGTCGTTCGCAGGCGGATGGGTCTGCACTTCCGTCCTGCCGGCCGAACGCCCGCGTGCGGCTTGTCGCGGACGGCGCCGTCCGGGTGCTAGCCTTAGTCGCCTGTGATGCCCAGCGCCCTTCGTCTTCGTTCTGCCGCCCGCGGGGTGGCCGCGGCGGGGTTGCTCGCGGCCGCCGCGGGGATCGGCTACAGCATGGCCTTCGTGTCTCATTCAATGCCGCTGCCCCATGCCGTCAGCGGCGAGCGGCGCGAAATCGACTCGCCGGCCGGGCGCCTGAGCTACTACGTGGCCGGCCCGCCGGCAGCGCCGCCGCTGCTGCTGGTCCACAGCATCAATGCCGCCGCGTCGGCCTACGAGGTCAAGCCGGTGTACGAGGCCTTCAAGACGCAGCGCCGCGTCTACGCGCCCGACCTGCCCGGCTTCGGTTTTGCGGAGCGCAGCAAGCGCGACTACTCGATCCGCCTGTACGTGGAGGCGATCCACGCCGTGCTGCGCGTGATCGAGGCCGAGCACGGACCGGCTGCCGTCGACGTGCTGGCCGTGTCCCTGGCAAGCGAGTTCGTGGCGCGCGCCGCCACCGAGGCGCCGGCGCGCTTTGCCACCCTCGCGCTGGTAACCCCGACCGGGTTTTCGAGCGCTGCACCGGCCTACGCCGGTGCGCCCGCCACCTCGCGCGAAGTGCCCGGTCTGCACGCGCTGGTCAGCGTGCCCTTGTGGGACCGCGCACTGTTCGACGCGCTCACCAGCCGCGCCAGCATCCGCTACTTCCTGCAGCGCACGTTCGGCAGCAAGGACGTGCCCGAGGACATGGTCGACTACGACTACCTGAGCACCCACCAGCCCGGCGCCCAGCACGCGCCGCTGGCGTTCCTGGCCGCGCGGCTGTTCAGTCGCGACATCCGCAACGTCTACGAGCGGCTGACGCTGCCCGTCTGGGTGCCGCATGCCACGCGCGGCGACTTCAGGAACTTCAGTGGCGCCGACTGGGCGCGGGCCCGAGCCAACTGGCAGTTTCTTCCGCTGCCCACCGGCGCCATGCCGCACTTCGAGTTGGCCGACGAGTTCAACCGGCGCTACGCCGAGTTCCTCGCGTCGGCCCGGCAGTCCGGTGCCGCGGCTGCCGCCCCCGCCGCCCCGGCGGTGCCGGCCGGCGGCTGACTCACTCCAGCACCGGTGTTGCCTTCTGCGACGACACGAAGATCTGCGCGTCCGTCAGCGCCACCACGTCGTGCTCCTCGCCCGCCTCGGTGAACAGATAGTCGCCGGGCGCCAGTTCCACGCCGCCGATCTGCACCACGCCCGCCAGCACCACCACCTCCTCGGTGCCGTGGTGCGCATGGCGCGGGAAGCGGCTGCCGGCCGTCAGCCGCACCACCGAACTGCGGCCGCCCGCCGCGTTGTTGCGGAACAGGGCGCGTTCGATACCCTCGATGCCGGTGGCGGCAAACTCCCGCTCGGCGGCTTTCTTCAGCAGCATGCAGTGCTCTCCGTTCTACCCGGTGCTTCCCGGTGCTCCCTTGCGTGTACCCGCGGCAGTCGCGCCCCCACCCGCACGCCTGGACATGCGGGCTGCGCGGTGCGCGGCGGCGGTCCGTGCGGCCCGGATCGGTCAAGCCCGGGCAGCCAGCCTACCGCGCCGCCGCGGGTCCGCGCCGGCGCCCGCAGCCGCGTGGCAGGGCGCGGTCCTGCGTGCAACTTCGAGTGGCGCAGGCGGCGCCTTTGCGGCAGTCTGACGCCTTGTTCCCTATCCTGGAAAGTGCAGTCGATGACGCGTCTCCTGTCTTGCGCCGCCGGGCTCGCCGCCGCGCTGGCGGCTTGTGCCGCATCAGCCCAGCCGGTGGCCACCCGTGAGCACCCGGTCCGCCTGGTCACCGTCACCGAGGGCCTGGAGCGGCCCTGGGGCCTGGCCTTCCTGCCCGACGGCCGCATGCTGGTCACCGAGCGGCCGGGCCGCCTGCGCGTGGTTGGCCGGGACGGCAAGCTCGACCCCACGTCGGTAGCCGGCCTGCCGCGCGTCGACGCGCAGGGGCAGGGCGGGCTGATGGACGTGGTGCCGCACCCCGAGTACGCGAGCAACGGCTGGATCTACTGGAGCTACGCGCAGCGCGACGCCGAGGGCCGCAACGGCACCGAGGTGGCGCGCGGCAAGCTCGCGGGTGCGGCCGGTGCCTGGCGCATGGAGCAGGTGCAGGTGGTGTTCCGCATGGCGCCGAAGAGCAGCTCCGGCCAGCACTTCGGCTCGCGCATCGTGTTCGACGCCCGGCCGGGCCAGCCGGTCGTCATGTACGTGACGCTCGGCGACCGCGGCGAGATGCAGCGGGCACAGGCGCTGGACGATCACGCCGGCAAGATCCTGCGCCTGACCGATGACGGCAAACCGGCGCCGGGCAACCCCTTCGTCAACGACCCGAAGGCGCGGCCCGAGGTGTTCTCGCTCGGCAACCGCAACGTGCAGGGCGCCGCGCTGCACCCGGCCACCGGCGTGCTGTGGGCCAGCGAGCATGGGCCGCAGGGCGGCGACGAACTCAACGTGATCAAGGCCGGCGTCAACTACGGCTGGCCCGTGATCACCTATGGCGCCAACTACGTGACCGGCTCCCGGATCGGCGAAGGCACCGCCAAGGAGGGCATGGCGCAGCCGGTCAAGCACTGGTCGCCGTCGCCGGCACTGTCGGGCATGGCGTTCTACACGGGCGAGCGCTTCGCCCGCTGGCGCGGCGACGTGCTGATGGGCGCGCTGCGTGGCCAGGGCGTGCTGCGCGTGCGGCTGGCGGGCGAGCGCGCGGTCGAGGAAGAGCTCATGCTGGCCGGCCAGGTCGGCCGCGTGCGCGACGTGCGCGTCGGTCCGGACGGGCTCGTCTACCTGCTGACCGACCTGCCCAACGGGCAACTGCTCCGGATCGAGCCGGCGCAGTGACGGCCGGGGCGATGCCGGTGACCGGCGGCGATCCCCGCGCCGGTCCCCGGCTCCTCACAGCAGCGGGCCGCTGCGTCGCTCGCCGCGCTCGTACACCACGTGCGCACGGCCCACCAGCAGCGGGTCGAGCGCGCCGATGGCCTCGGCATCCTTGTTCTTGTAGGGCAGCTTATGCAGCACGTAGCGCAGGGCGTTCAGGCGTGCGCGCTTCTTGCAGTCGCTCTTGATCACCGTCCAGGGCGCCTCGGCGGTGTCGGTGAAGTAGAACATCGCCTCCTTGGCCCGAGTGTAGGCCTCCCACTTGTCGAGCGAGGCCATGTCGATCGGCGACAGCTTCCACTGCTTGAGCGGATGGCGCTCGCGCTCCTTGAAGCGGCGCCGCTGCTCGGCGCGGCTCACGCTGAACCAGAACTTCACCAGGTGGGTGCCGCTGTTGGCCAGATTGCGCTCGAACTGCGGCGCCTGGCGCATGAACTCCTCGTACTCGGCCGGCGAGCAGAAGCCCATCACCTTCTCCACGCCGGCGCGGTTGTACCAGCTGCGGTCGAACAGCACGATCTCGCCGGCGGTGGGCAGGTGCTGCACGTAGCGCTGGAAATACCACTGGCCGCGCTCGACCTCGCTCGGCTTCTCCAGCGCCACCACCCGCGCGCCGCGCGGATTCAGGTGCTCCATGAAACGCTTGATGGTGCCGCCCTTGCCGGCCGCATCGCGTCCCTCGAACACGATGACCAGCTTCTGCCCGGTGGCCTTGACCCAGGCCTGCAGCTTCAGCAGTTCCACCTGCAGCCGGTACTTCTGCCTCTCGTAGTTCTTGCGCGACAGCAGGTTGCGGTACGGATAGCCGCCCTCGCGCCAGTCCGGCGCCAGCTCCTCGTCCGGGTCCACCGGCGGCGGCGTGTCGCGCTGGCGCTGCAGCAGCGCTTCGCGCAGCGCCAGCGCGTCATCGGGCGAGGCGCCCGCCAGCAGCGCCTCGAGCGTGGCCATCAGCGTGGCCCGATCGTCGCCCGGAATGCGCGCCAGGATGTCGCGCACCGCCTCCAGCTTGGACTCCTGCGCGGCGGCTACCGCTTCCGTGGTCACGTGCGCGGCGATGCCGCGGGCGTCCAGCCGGGGCGCAGTGTCGCCGGCCCCGGCCGGACGCGCCGCCGGGGCCTTGCCCGCGGCGGCCTTGCGTGGCGCTACCTGGCCGGCAGCGGGCTGCGCCTTGCGCGTACGGGCGCGCGCTGCCGGCGGCAGCGCGGCGGCGGAGCGCGCCTTGCGCGCGCCGCGGGGGCGGGCCTCGGCGGGTTCATCGGCTGCGGTCGGCGGGCGTCGATCGGTCATGGTCGTCTCCCTCGGTTGTCGTGGTCGTAGCCGGGTCAGCGCAAGAGCTTCCACACCGCCGGCTCGATGCTGGCCGCCGCCATGATCCCGCCCATCAGCGCGCCGGTGACGCCCGGCATGCACACATCCTGTCCTGCGAGGTACAGGCCGCCGATGGGCGTGCGCGGCTTCAGCGCCAGCGACATGAAGCGCGCCGGCGTCGTGGCCAGACCGTACATCGCGCCATGCTCGGCGCCGGTGAAGGTCGCCACCGACAGCGGGGTCGACGCCTCCACCCGCCGGATCATCGGCGCCAGCCCCGGAAAGTGGCGCTCGAACTGCGCGCGCAGGTTGCTCCGCAGGAGATCCTTGAAGGCGAGGTAGTCCTCGCTGCGCACGGCTGCCGTGCTGCCGCTCGCCATGCCGTCGGCGTCGTCGGAGCGGTCCCACTGGCCGAATACGCTCCAGTCGACCAGCGCGATCACCTCGGCGGTGTGGCGCTGCCGTGGTCCCGGCTGGTGCGCCGGATCGCGCAGCGACGGAAAGCTGACGAACAGCGCCGGCGCCTGCGTCTCCTTGAACGGGTCGCGCCAGACGCGATTGACGTCCCAGCTTTCGTAGATCCAGGTGTTGGCGGTGTCGGCGCCGTGCGCGGCGATATCGCCCTCCAGCCCGATGTACAGCCCCACATGACCGAGCGACGGCGCGATCGCGTACGCCGCCGCCGCCCAGGCGTAGTCCACCGCAGCCGAAGGCAGCAGCCGCAGCGTGTTGTGAACGCCGGCGTCCGAGATGAGCCGGGTGCAGGCGATGGCGGCGCCGTCGCGCAGGCGCACGCCGCGCACGTGGCCGCCGTCGACGTCGATGCCCACCACCTCGGCGCCGGTGCGCACCTGCCCGTCGGCGGCCGTGATGGTCGCGCCCAGCTCCCGCGCGAAGCTGGCGCACCCGCCCACCGGATACCAGGCGCCGCCGAGGTAGTGCCCCATGACCTGCGCGTGGGCGGCAAAACTGCTCTCGCGCGGGCGGCTGCCGTAGTCGCCCCACTGGGCGCAGAGCACGGCGCGCAGGCGTTCGTCGGTCACGCACTCGCACACCACATCCCAGGTGGTGCGTTCGACCCAGCGCGCAAAGCTGCGCCGCTTGGCCCAGGCCACCGGCGCGGCGAGCAACGCCGGCGCGCTGTGCGTCATCATCAGCGCGCCCAGCGCGTGGCCGGCCTCGCTCACCGCGGCAAGGTAGCGGTCGATGCCCGCCGCCTCGTGTGGGAAGGCCGCCTTCAGCGTGCGCTCCAGCTCCTGTGCCGGCGGCGTGAACGGCAGGTTGAAATCCGGAAAGTGGATGCGGTCGTACACGCCGGCAATCGGCGCCATCTCGATGCGGCCGCCGGCCAGCTGGTCGAAGATCCGGCGGTTCGACTGCCCGGGGCCGAACTCGCCGAGGTAGTGCACGCCGACATTGAAGCGGAAGCCGTCGCGCTCGAAGGTCTGGGTCAGCCCGCCGGGCTGCCAGTGCCGCTCCAGCACCAGCACGCGGCGCCCGTGGTGCGCCAGCGCCGCCGCCGCACCCAGGCCGCCGATGCCCGAGCCGATCACCACCACGTCGAATTGCTGCGTCATGATCGCCCCTTCTTCACAGACGCCGATCACAGCAGCGCACGCCGGACGGCGCTTGATGGCGGTCAACCCCCTCGGATCGGGCGCCTGCCGGCGCGGCTCACCGTGTCCCGCTGCCGCGCCGGGATCGGCAGCCCGGCGCTTCGACAGCGGCAGCGCGCCGATAGACTATCGGCTGTCCTGCTGTCGTGATCACCCTTTCGCCAGCTCGCACCGGTATGCGCCCGACGCGGGCGCCGCCGTGGCGCCGCAGCCAGCCGCCTTGACCCGTACCCCGTCGCGCGCAGCGGTCACGCTGACCCTCCTCGGCCCTCCGCTCTGCCGGATCGGCGCGCGCCGGCTGCGCTTGACCCCTGCGCGTCCTCAGCAACTGCTCGTCTACCTCGCGCTCGCCGGTGGGCCGGTGGCGCGCAGCGCCGCCGCGGCGCTGCTTTGGCCGCAGCGGCCTGCGGCCGCCGCCGGCAGCAACCTGCGCAACCTGCTGCACCGGCTGCGCAGCCTGCCGATCGGTGCTGCCATCGAGGAGCACGAGCAGACGCTGGCGGCGGCGATCCCGAGCGATGTCCTCGACCTGCGGGCCGCGCTGCAGCGCGGTGACGACGGCGCCGCTCTGGCGGCTGTCGGGGCGCCGCTGCTGCCGGGCTTCGAGCACAGCGCGAGCGAGCCCTTCTGCGACTGGCTGCACCGCGAGCGCGAGCAACTGCACGCCGAGCTGCGCGCCGCGTTGCTGCGCGCCGCGCCGGTGCTGCCGGCGGAGCCGCTGCTGGCGCGCGCGGAGGCGCTGCTGGCCATCGATCCGCTCGACGAGCCGCTGCAGCAGTGGCGCATGCGCGCGCTCGCGGCGCAGGGACGGCGCGGCGCCGCGCTGGCCGCCTTCAACACCCTGGCCCAGCGTCTGATGGACGAGTACGGCCTGGAGGTCGCACCGGCCACGCGCGATCTGGCTCGCACGCTCGGCCTGGGCGAGGCGTCTGCTGCAGCGGCGCCGGGCGTGCCGTCGACCGCGGCTGCCGAACCGCCTCCTGCGGTCGATCAGCACCGCGCGGATCGACGTCGGCGGGATCGGGCCGGTCCGGCAGCGGCCCCAGCCGAAGCGGACTCGTCCATCGGCCGCCCTGCGCCAGCCCTAGTCGAAGCCGGCCCCACGCGCGGCGCGCATGGCGCCGCGCGTGGGCTCCCGCTGCTGTCGGCGTCCGGCGCCGCCCCGCCGCTGGCGGCGACTACCCCGCTGATCGGGCGCGCGAGCGAGCTCGCGACCCTTGCCGCCCGGCTGCGCGAGCAGGGGCCGCGCATGCTCACCGTCACTGGTCCGGGCGGCATTGGCAAGACCGCTCTGCTGCAGGCGCTGGCGCAGCGACTGCAGGCCACGCTGGGCGCTCCGCGCCTCGAGTGGATTGCCCTGCAAGGGCAGGCCAACGCGGCGGATGCGGCCGCACTGATCGAGCGGCGGCTGGCGGCGTTGCCGCCGCAGCCCGTGCTGCTCCTGCTCGACAACTGCGAGCCCTTTCTGCGCGATGCCACGGCCGCCACAGACGAACCCGGCGCCTTACCCCCGGCGGCTAGCAACCCTCTGCGGCGCACTGTGGCGCGGTTGCTCGCCGGTTTGCCCGCGCTGCGCGTGGTTGCGACATCGCGAATCCCGCTCGGCCTGCCCGACGAGTCGGTCTTCGCGCTGCGCGGATTGCGCGGCCTCGCCGGCCGCGATGATCACGCCGGTCTTGGCCCCGCAGTCGCGCGGCAGGGTGTCCACCGCCGCCAGCGCCTGCCCCCCGCGCTCGAGCTGTTCCTGCGCGACAGCCCGGCACACCGGGGGCGCGCCCCGCACGCCGACGAATTGCCCGCGCTGGGGCGCATTGCCGCACTGACCGGGGGGCTGCCGCTGGCGCTCAAGCTCGCCGCGCGCTGGACCAGCCTGCTGTCGTGCGAGGAGATCGCGCAGGACCTGGCCCAGCAGCTCGACGTGCTCGGTCGCGGCGCCGGCCCCGTGCTGCCGTTTGCGGCGGTGATCGAGCGCTCCTGGGTCCTGCTGGTCGAGCCCGAGCGGCGCGCGCTGCGGTGTCTGGCCGTGATGCCCGGCAGCTTCGACCGCGCGCTCGCGCAGGCTGCCGCCGGCGCCAATCTGGCGCTGCTGGCGCAACTGGCCGACCACTCGCTGCTGGAGTGGCGCAGCCAGGACGGTCACACGCAGTACCGGTTGCACCCGCTGGTGCGTCAGTGGCTGCTGCAGCCGCCGCAGGCGCGCCCGCTCGAACAGCAGGCAGCCGGTCTGCGCGTGCTGCGCTGCCTGCAGGCACGCGCGGCTGCGCTGCCGCGCGGGCAGTTGCCGGCGCAGGCGCGCTCGCAGCTCTTCACGGAGATCGACCGCCACGGCCCCCTCTACGCGCTGGCGGTCGAGCAGGCCGGCGCGGCGCACGACGCGGCCGCGCTGGCCGATCTGCTGCCGCCGCTGTGCGCCTACATGGAGTATCCGCCGCACACCCTGCTCACGCCCGACCGGCAGTTGCTGCCGGCGCTGGCGGCGCTGCGCGCGGCCGTGGTTGCGCGCCGGGCGACGTCGGGCGCCGGCGTCCATGACGGCACCGACGCCGGGCCCGCCCCGCTGCAGCGTGCGCTGGCGGTGGTTGCCGCTACGACGGTGCTGCGCCTGGTGTGGGAAGACCGCTTCGACGAGGCGCGTCAGTGGATCTACACCTTGCGTGCGGACGGCCTGGCGCCGCTGCCCAACCAGGTGCTGATCGAGCGCCTGCTGTTGCTGCGCGACGGCCGCATCGATGCCGCCATCGCCCTGTTACGCGCGCGCCGGGCCGATCCGGCATTGACCCCCAAGGAAGCCTTGCAGCTCGACGCCATACGGGGCGAAGCCGAGACCCTGCTGCCGGCGCGCCGGGCGCGCGGCATCGCGCGCCTGCAGGATGCGCTCGCCCGGCTGCGCGCCCAGCGCGCTGAACTGGGCGATTCGCGCATCCGCTTGCAATTGGTCGAAGCCCTGTGCGCGGCCGACCGCGTCGACGAGGCACTAGCCGCAGCGCGCGCCGGTGTCGCCCTGGCGCGCCGCAGCGGCCGTGGCAGCGGGTTGCAGTGGCTGATGCTGGCGACCGCGCAGCTGGCGGCCGGGGCTGCCGGAGCGGCGGCTGCTGCCGCTGCGCGCGCGCTGGCCTCACTCGCGACCCAGCCGCCGGGCTTCTCGCGCGCGACCGGCCTGGCCCATGCGTGGGTGCTGCAGACCCATGCCGAGCTGCTGCGCGGCCGCGACGCGGCTGCCGCCGCCGCCTTGCACGCGGCGCTCGAAACGCTGGGGCGCGATCGCACCCTTCGCGATCGCGATGAGCTCCTGCGCCTGCTGCCAGCGCTGGCGCAACTGCTGGCTGCTCAGGGGCGACGCGACGAGGCGCAGCGAGTCCTGCAGGTCGCACTGGCCGATCCGCTGCTGAAGATCGCGCAACGGCGGCTGCTCGAGCATTGGGCCGTGGGCGCTGGCTTCGCGCTGCCGCGCCGTCGCCGCCTCCTCGACGATGCCGGCTTGCGGGCCATGCTCGTGACCGCGGCGACGGTGCTGGCCGAGTACCCGCGGACGCGCCGCGCCACCGTCCGGCCCCGATAAACGCCCATCAAACGCCCATCAAACGCCTACCGCTCTAAGTTTGATGCCGCTGCCGGAACAGCGCGACCTCGCGTTGTCCCGGCGGCGGCCGGAGGGACAAGGGCAATGCAGGACGCGGCTCGCGCGGAACCACCGCGCGGTCGACCGCAGAGCGGATCCGTCTCCCAGGTTGGATGCAAGCGCGCTGGCGCGCGACGACGTCCGCGCGGGCCGCCGGCCGGTGCGGTGGGTCGGCTGGCGCCGGTAACTCGAAAGCGGGGAACTACGTAATGAGCACATCAAATACGACAGCCTGGACGGCGGCGCAGCGCCGCGCGCTGGCCACTCTTGCGGTTCTGAGCACCGTGGTCACGGCGCCGTTGCTGACAGCTTGCGGTGGTGGCAGCGACGCGCCGGCGCCCGCAGCGACGCCGGTTCCAACACCACCCCCTCCGCCGCCGGGCCCGGCTCCGGCCCCAGCCCCGGCCCCGGCCCCGGCCCCGGCCCCGGCCCCGGCCCCGGCCCCGGCCCCAGCCCCGGCCCCTACACCGCCGCCTGCCGGAGCAGGCCCCAGCATTACCAGTGCCCCGCAAAGTCAGACCGTCAATGCCGGCGATCCGGTCACCCTGAGCGTGAGCGCCACTGGCACAGGCACGCTCAGCTACCTGTGGCAGCGCGACGGCGTCGACACGCCGGTCGACGGGTTCGTCGACCTGTCGGGATCAAACTTTCCCGCGCGGCGCATCGATTCGGCGTCGCTGCTGGAGGGTGGCGCGCGCTTTCGCGTCAAGGTGAGTGACAGCGTCGGCAGCACCACCTCCGGCGAGGCGGTGCTCACGGTCGTTCCCAAGAGCGGCGTGAGCTATCCACGAGCCTGGAGCGCCGGCCAGTTGCTGCCGCGCTTCGACGGCTTTCTGTCGAGGTTCCCCCGCGGTGCCATGGCCGACGATGGCAGCGCCACGGTCCTGTTGTTGCGCTTAAAGGCCGACTGCAGCGATCGCAAATTGTTCGCGGTGCGCGCCACGATCGGGGCCAGTGGCCCGCACCAGTTCGGCACGCCGCGCCAGATCGACCTGCAGGCCGACGGCACGGCACTGCCGTTGCCGCCCTGCGTCCAGGACGACACTTCCGTCTCCACCTTCTTCATCTGGTCGGCCCCGAACGGCAATGCAGTGGCGTTCTGGAACACCATGGCCCCGTGTACTGCGCAGACCTACCAGACCAGCGGTGACTGCCGCTACCTGGCCGTGGCACGGTACCTGGCCGCCACCGACACCTGGGAGCCGGCCCAGCGCTTGGTCGATATTCCGAACCGCAACTTCAGCGGCCGCATCAACGACAAAGGCGACGTGCTGCTGGCCTACACCGGCTGGGAACGCATCGGCAGCACCGTGACACATTCGCCCGCACTGGCTTGGCGCGCAGCCGGTGCCAGCACCTTCACCGTGCAACGCTTCGGCGGGCTGAATGCCGACCGTTACAACCACGGTCTCGACGCCAACGGCCGCCTGCTGCTGGTGGGTGAGGCGGCGCGCAATGGCGGCGTCAGTCTGGTCTCGCATGAGGGCAGCATTGGCGGCGGCTTCGGCGCCGAGCAGACGGTGGCCAGCGGTCCGGCCAACACCGCCAACGGTCTGACCCTTGGCCGCATGGTCTTGGGCCGCAACGGCCGCGCGCTGATGGTGTGGCAGCAGGGCGTCGGAACGCAGGCGCAGCAGGTCGGCTCGGCGCGCGACCTGGGCGGCGGCGCTTGGGCCAGTCCCCAGGTGCTGCCCACTTCGACGTTCGCGTTCGTCACCGTGGCCGACAACGGCAGCGGTCTCCTGCTCGATCTGAACAACTGCCAGGCCGTCGATTTCGGGACCAATGGCTGGGCCAGCAGCGTCATCGCGCTCACGCCGGCGCGCACACCCTGTTTCAGCGGCGGCATTCAGGTGACGCGCGACGGCAGCTTCTTGAGTGTGGGATCCCAAACAATCTGGTCCGTGTACGATGGGGTCGCGCGGGCCTACATCAAGCCCGCCGGCGGTCCGCTCGCCCCGGCCGATCTCCTGTTCGGCACCGTGATCCAGAGCGGTCTGTTCGCTCCGAACCCCGTGCTGTACTCGCAGAGCTCAGTGGGACTGGTGCTGTCCGAGTCGCCCTGGTCCACCCTGCCCACGCCGAGCGCGCCCGACGGGGTGAGGTCCACGGAAGATAACATCTGGGGCTGGACGCTGCGGTAAGTGCGAGTCGCAGGCACCCTGCGCGCCCGCCTGCGAGGGCAGGATGCCGCCGCAGCTTACGGAGGCAGATCGTGGATGCGCGGGGGCGACCTGGTGAAGCATCCGGGTTAGCTGCCGATTCCGGGCGCGGCCTCGTCGGCGCCCAGCGCCAGCAGCGCGAACGAAGCCAGCCAGTGGGTGCCGACGTAATGGCTTTCTGTGGCGGCTGGCAGCGAGGCTGCGCAGTGCGCGGCCACCGCGGCCTGCGCCGTCGGCTGCAGCGCCGGGGGCAGCCACGGCGCCAGCGTGCGCCAGCACCAGGCGCGCGCCAGGTTCAGTCCGTGCAGGTGCACGATCTTCGGATCGGTGGCGTCGCTGACCGCCACCGGCGTGAGCCAGCGCGCCAGTGCCGGCGCCGGCGGCACGAAGGCTCGCCACCAGTCTGCAAAGTCGCCGGGAGCGAGCACGCGCTGCATCAGCAGCGCTTCGGTCAGCCCGGCCGAAAGGAAGTCGTCGCCGCCCGGCTCGTAGTCGGCCGGATAGCGCCGGTCGGCGCCGAACCAGCTCTGCGCACGCGCCCCGATCGCATGCGCCAGCGCGGCGTGGTCGTTGGCGCGGGCCCAGTCGAGCGCCAGCACCAGCGCGAAGGCGCTGTTGCCGTGCGTGCCGGCCCGCACCGGGTAGTCGGCGCGCGGCAGAAACGCCAGGCAGCGGGCCGCGATGAGCTCCGCCAGCGGCTGCAGGGTTGCCTGCCAGCGCGCCGCCGCCGGATGCGGGGACGCGCCGAGCGCCTGGTGCAGCCGCAGCAGCCAGCCCCAGCCGTAGGGCCGCTCGAACGCGGCGCGTGGCTCGAAGTACGCGACCTCGCCCGCCACGTTGGCGGGCGTCAAGCGCGTCTCGAAGTGCGCCGTGATCGCCGCCTGCTGCGGCGGCGCCAGGTGCGGCAGCAGGCGCAGCAGCGTCCAGTGCATGTGCACGCACGAGTGCCAGTCGTAGCTGCCCCAGAACACCGGGTGCAGCGCCGGCGGCGGCGCCAGATCGGCCGCCGCGCGCGCCAGGTGAACCAGGTGAAACGGCCAGGCGCGACCCACGCTCGCCAGCGCGGTGGCGGCCAGACGCCCGGCCGTGGCGGTGCCGAGTGCGTCGAGGGTCGGAGCGAAGGGCCGGACCCGGGTCACGCACGCACCGAGTGGAATTGCGAAGCCAAAACGCCAAGACAGCGGTTTGTGCGCCGTGCGACGCATGGCGTACCGTCGTCCCCGCACGGGCGGGCACCCTGCGTCTTGACAGGTCGGCGCGCAACGACTCCGGGCCCCCGCCTGCGCGGGGACGACGGGCATTCGGATACGCGTTTCATGACTGCCGAATCGATGGCCATCTCCCAATCGAGCGATCGCGGATGCCTGCGGGCATCCGCCGCACCTCGCTCGCGCGACCGGGCGCGCGCAACCGGGCTCGCGCGGGCTGCCGCACAAGTCCAGCTTCCTGGGTGACGTATCCGGGCTCGAGCACGGACGCGCGGGATCAGAACGCCATGAAATCGCGCTTGGCCGACCGCAGCTGCTGCCGCTCGTGCTTGAGCCAACGCTTGACCGCCTCCGTGTCGTCCAGCATACGCAGCACGCGCTGCTGGTCCGTCAATTCGGCGTGCAACTCGCGTCGGGCCCGATCGAGCACCTGGCCCAGCTTGTGCGGCTGGATGGCCGGTACGTGCTCAAGGCCGAACTCGATGCGAAAGCCCATCTCGACGCGGCCGATCTGCGTCCTCAGCTCGGCCAATTGCTCGCCCAGCACCTTGTTGTAGTGCTTGAGCCGCTGCTCGCTGGTCGTGGCGATATGGCTCGCGTCGATCTGCTCGATCTCCAGTTGCAACTCCAGCAGCGCCAGCAGATCGTTGGCGGCATAGGCCTGATTGACCCGCTGCATCAGCGCGGTCTTCTCTTCACGGCGGCTGTCATCGGTCTCGCGGTCCGGGTGCAGGGCGCTGGCCAGCTTGCGAAAAATCTCGCGCATCGACTGCAGGGCCTGTTGCGCCTCGGTCTCGCGTCGCTGCTGCGCGGCGCGCTTGCGCCGCTGCCCCGTCTTCGCGCTCCGATGCGCCTCTTGCGCCTCTTGCGCCGCCGCCTCTTCCCGCAGCTTCTGCTGCATGCGCCCGACCAGATCGGCATCCGTGTCCAGGCCCTCGTCGTCGCCCAGGTCGAAGCCGGTGATCGCTTCGGTCAGTTCCTTCATCGCCAGCAACATGTCGCGCCGCTCGGTGTCGAAGTCGGCGCCGGTGTGCTTGGCAAACAGCGCCTTCAGCGGTGCGTCGTCTTCGTTGGTCGCCAGCAGCGTGCCGACGGTGCCGCACAGCATGTCGCGCAGCATCTCGCGCTCGGCCTTGGTCCAGCTTCGCTGCGCGAGCAGCCCGTCCAGCGCAAAGGCCCATTGCCGGTGGGCGTTCGTCAGCTCGGTTTCCAGCGGCAGCACAAGCTCGCCGTGCACTTGGCGGTACTCGCCAATCCGCTCGTGCCAGGTTGCCAGGAGTTGCCGCGCTTGCTCGATTTGCCGGATGAGGTTGCCGAAGCGCCGCTGTGGCGCCGTCAGGGCTGCGCCGGTTGCGTCGGGCGAGATCAGCAGGGTATTGGTGCGCGACATGGGCTGGCTCTGAAGGGACAGGCGGGCATTATGCGTCGCGCATCATGCCGCCCCGGCCCGCACCGCCGCCGCAATGTGGAACTGCAACTGCGAGACCATCGGCGCGAGCACCGCGGCGTCGTGCGCGGGGCACGGGCGTCACGGTACGCACGGAAGCCTGGCAGCGCCGCGGCCAGCCGTGGCGCTGGAATCGGATAGACCGCGCCGGATTCACGCCGCGGCCGGTCACTCCGCGGGTAGCCGTCGCGAGCGTTCGCCGAGCGCTGGATGTGTGCTCAGGAAGCCGGTACGGCGATCCTTGCCTTCCAGTTTTTCTAACTCCTGGAACAGCCCGATCAGGGGCGCGGGGGCCATGCCATTGGCGCGCAGGAACGCCAGAGCGAAGTCATCGGCCTCCCGTTCCATGTCGCGCGAGTAGCTGAGCGCGCTCAACAGCACCGGCACGTTGGCGGCCAGTCCGGCGGTGTCGCCCCACAGAGCACCGTGGCCGCAAGGGAGACCGCGGCCGTCTGCAGCAGACGGCGCAGCACGTGCCGGCGGGCTACGTGCCCGAGTTCGTGGCCCAGGACTGCCAGGATGCGGTCGTCGGCCACCGCGGGGTCGCCCAGCATCTGCACCAGCCCGTCGAGCAGGACGATGGTGCCGCCGGGCAGCGCAAAGGCGTACACGCCCGCGGGACCTTCGGCATGGCGGAACAGCAACTGGTAACGGACCTCCGGCGCGAAGCGCGCCGCGGCCTGCGCAAAGCGCTGCTCGATGGCGGCCTGCCGCTCGGACGACAGTTGCGGAAGTACTCGGCACCGTTGCCGGTGAACACCAGCGGCTGCGACCCCTGGCGCGCCCGCAGCGCTGCCTGCTCCTCGTCACGGCGGCGCTGTTCGTCCCGTTCGGCCGCCACCTCCTGCGCGGATAGCTCGTCGCGCAAGGTGCCGGGTTCGAGGTCGTCGAAGGGCGATCGTCGTGACCGCATGGGGTGAGGTGTCGAGCACCGGGCGCGAGACGGCGGGCCCGCCGTCAGTCGCAGGCGCGCGGGTCCGCTGCCGGTCGCGGGCGCTGCCTGCCCGCCGCATCGGTGAGCGACTCCAGGAAGGCCACCAGATCGTCGATCTCGCCCGCGGTCAGCCGCAGCGGGCGCAGCAGCCGCTCGCCGTCGGCGTGCAGGCGCGCCTCGTCCAGCTCCGAGTAGTGCCGCACCACGGCGCGCAGCGTCGGCAGGCTGCCGTCGTGCATGTAGGGCGCGGTGACCGCCACGTTGCGCAGGCCCGGCACGCGGAACTGGCCCCAGTGGCGATGCTCCAGCGTCACGTGCCGCGTGGCCAGGGCGCTGCGGCCGCCGGCGTCGTCCGAGTGGCGCGACAGGCGGTTGAAGTCGCTGGCACGCACGGCGCGGATGCCGGCGTGGCGGCCGCTGTCGACCACGCCCGGCGCCAGAAAAAATGGGATGCCGATGTCGTGGAACTCGCCGTTGCTGAAGCGCGGCCCGCTGTGGCAGACGATGCAGTTGCCGCGGCCGACGAACAGCCGCAGGCCGCGCGCCGCGTCGGCCGGATAGCGCGCCACCGCGGCGCGATCGTCGCGCGCCAGCGCCTCGCGCAGGTGGTCGAACGGCGTGCGGCCACTGTCGAGGGTCTCGAGAAAGGCGGCGATCGCCTTGGCGGTGCCGACCAGCGTGCGCTCGGCCTCGCCGTTGGGCGACTCGCCGAAGGCCTTGCGGTAGCAGGCGGCCAGCGCGGCGTCGCGCGCGTACAGCAGCGTGAGCGCCAGCGGGTCGAGCCCCATCTCGCGCTCGTCCAGCAGCGGGCGGATGCTCGCCAGCCACAGGCTGTCGCTGGCGCCGCCCCAGCCGAGCCAGCGTTGCAGGCGCACGTCGTCCAGCGTCGGGGTGTTGCGGTCCACCGCGGTCAGGCCGGTGGCGCGCGGGGCGCCATCGGTCCAGGCGCGGTCGGGCTGGTGGCAACTGACGCAGGCCACGCGCTGGCCGGCCGACAGCCGCGCGTCGAAGAACAGCCGCCGGCCCAGCTCGATGGCCGCCGGCTGGCCGGAGGCGCGGTTGCTCGGGTCGGGCCGGAACGGCTGCGGCCAGGGGCCGTGCGCCAGGATGCGTGCGCGCTCCTCGGCGCTGAACGGCGCGGCGGCCGGCTGCGCCGGGGCGGCGGGCGGCAGCGCAACGAGCGCGACCAGCAGCCCGGCCGCGCCAAGGACCAACGGCCGCCCCGGCGCAGTCGTCCGCGCCGGGGCGAGTAACCGCAGGGCGCGCGGTCGGGCGGCAAGCAGCCGTACCGCAGTCGGTCGGGCGGCAAGCAGTGACACGGCGATCGGCAGCGCGGCCAGTAGGGAGGCGGCAAGCAGCGGCAAGGCCAGCGGTAGGGCGGCGAAAAGGGCAGCGGCGAGCGGCGGCACGACCAGCGGCGGCACGGCTGTCAGCGAACGATCACGTCGGCCGTCAGCACCTCGGCCTGGGCGCCGACGTTGATCTCGAAGCGCAACTGCCAGCGGCCCGGCATGTGGAACAGCAGCCCCTCGGCGACGAAGCGGCCGGGGCCGCGCGGCCGCACGCTGGCGCGGTAGTTCATCCCGTGCTGGTGCTCGGGCATGCTGGCGTCCACGCGCAGGGTGCGCGGCACCGGCTGGCCTTCGGCGGCGCAGACCGCGACTTCGAGCGCGAAGAACTCGCTCACCGCGATGCCGGGCTCGGCGTGCCAGGCCAGCGCGTGGCGCGTGCCGTCGATGCGGTTCAGTTCCACCCCCCGCAACTGCGGCTCGCGGAAGTGCGGCTCGCACACGTGACCGGCCGCGGGCGGCGCCGCCCGCGCGGCCACTGTCCCGAGCGCGCCGGCGGCAACGGCCGTTGCCAGCAGCGCGGCGGCGAGCGCCCGCCTCATCGCCGCGCTCCGGCAAACAGCGCCTCGCCGTTTTTCCACGCGATCTGCTCGGCCACCGCGCGCGGCAGTTGCGCCAGCCACTGCCGCGACCAGCGCGCGTGCTCGACCATGTAGGGCCAGCGCTCCGGGGTGAAGGTGTCGGTGCCGACCATGAAGCGGTCCGGAAACTCCAGGAAAAGCGTCTTCCACGCGGGATCGAGCTGGCCCTCGGGCGCGTGGTCGGTGCGAAAGGCCAGGTCCGCCCACAGCCGCGGGTACTTGCGCAGCAGGGCAGCGACCCGCTCCGGCGTGTCGAAGCCCGCATGCGCCCACAGGATGCGCGCCTCGGGCCACTGCGCAAACTGCCGCTCCACCGCGTCGGCGTCGGAGTGCGAGTGCAGCACCAGGCCGTGCTGGCGCGCCAGCGCCACCATGCGGCGCGGCACCGGCAGATCGACATCGGCGCCGAAGATGTGGAACTCGCCGATGGCGACGTAGCGGTACTTCGCCAGCCGCTCTTCGAGGTAGGCGACGATGCCCGGATCGCGCCACCAGCCGTTCTGGTCGCCCCGCTGGCGGTACGGCCGCAGCGCGGGCAGGAACACCTCGGGCGCGAGCTGCACCAGCTGCTGCTGGCCCTCGTCGTTGCTGCTGGACACCAGCACGCGCTTGACCCCGGCCTCACGCACCAGTTTCAGCGCCACTGCCGGCGGCACGTTGTCCCAGGCATCGTGCGAGTAGTGCACGTGCGCGTCGAAAATGGGCAGCTCGGCGGCGCCGGCCGCCGGGCAGGCGAGGCCGATCAGGCCGGCCAGCACGGCGGTGAGCCAGGGGCGCAGGGGCATCGAAGGGGGTCCCGTGGGGTGACACGGGTTGATGCTAGCCCGGATGCTGCAACCGGCCGCCCGCGCCGCCGCGGCGCGCGGCGGCGCGGGCGGCGCATCAGTGGACGCCGTTCCGGTTGCTCAAGCCGGGGTCGAACGTCAGTTCAGCCCCGCTGACGTGAACGAGACGAACGGTGTAAGAGAACTCTTCGACCTTGCCGTTGCGGTCCTGCAGGAAGCCTTGCCGGCCATCGGCCGTGAAAACGGGCGGGTGCGGGAACTGCGTCTTGGCCTTCTTTCCCGACACCTGGATCGGCTGCTTGCGGCCGAGCAGATGGAACCTCCATCCCTTGGTGACGACCGTCCAGTGCAGCGTCCGGTCCTTCCCCTTGACGACGGCGGGATCGGGCTTGCAGACGTACGAATACGTGCCGTCCGCCTTGCGTTTGATCTGGGTGATGGCGATCTTGACCGTGCTCATCGAGCGACTCCTGGACGCTGCCCGGCCCCGCCCGCCAGCGCTTGTTGAAGGTCGGCGACATCGGGGTGCCGAAAGGCAGATGTAACCAGCCGTCCCGCCAGCGCTCGCGCTTCATCGAGGCGACCGGCCGCCAGCAGGACGCGGGCCTGCAGGGTGATCGCATCCCAGGCCGGCACGGCGGTTGCCGGCAACAGCGCCAGCGCCGCCTCCCAGTGCGTGCGCGCCTCGCCCGCCTGGCCTTGTGCGCCGAGCAGCCGGCCCAGCTCGAAGTGCGCACGCGCCAGGGCGAGTGCCAGGTTCCTGTCGGGCACAGCGCCCGGCTCGCGGGTGCCGGCTGCTCGGCCATCGCCCAGCAGGTCGCGCAGCTCGGCCGCTGCCCGCTTCGCGTCTGCGCTGCCGGCCGAGGCGAGGGCGGCCGCCTGCGCCAGAGCGAGGGCCCGCAGGGTCCGGGTCGTGGGCTGGTCCTGCCCTTCGGCGCCCATCAGCGCGGCCAGTTCGGCGCGCGCAAGAGCCAGCGCCGAGCGCCCCGCTGCAACTCGACCCCGGCTTGATTCCGCGTAGCTGAGCATGAGGTAGGTGAAACCCAGCTCGCTGCGCGCATCCTGGTTGCTCGGGTCGACCTCCAGCAGCCGCAGGCCGGCGGCCACCGCGCGGCCAATGTAGTCGTCTGCCGTTGCCGCGTCTCCGCGCGCCAGCGCATTCCATGCCGCCCGTCGCAGGGCGTACTGCAGGGGTGCCAGCGCCTGGTTGTTGCCATCGCGCTCGGCCAGTGCCGAGACCAGCGCCGCCGCCGTGTCGTAGTGCTGGAGCGCTTCGTCATAGCGGCCCGACAGCTCGCTCACCTGGGCGATCGACAGCGTGTTGTCGGCCAGAGCGAGTGTCAGGTCCGGGCGCACCGCCACCAGCGCCTGCCAGGCGTTGCGCGCGCGCTCGAAGCCCCGGGATGCCGCCGGCAGCCGCATACGCTTGAGCTCCAGCATGGCGAGGTTGCTCGCCGCATACGCGGCCTCGATCTGCCACTCGATCTTGGTGGGCTCGCGCACCACCAGGTCGCGCGCGAGCGCGTCGTAGCGCTGGAACGCCGCCTCCGCGGCGTCGTAGCGGCCGGCGTCGTAGTCCAGGGCGCCGACCCAGAACACGCTTTGCGCATGGTCGAAGATGCGTTGCGGGTCGTCGGGCGCCAACGCCAGTTGACGCGCCGTGGTGGCCGCTGCGCGGGCAAAGGCGGTCGCGGCGGTATCGGCCTGCCCGCGCAGCCGGGCGATCTCGCCCACCAGGTGCAGCGACCGCGCGCGCCGGCCCAGCGCAGCGGCATCGAGGTTGGCCTCGGGAGCCTCGCCATAGTGCTCGAGCGCCCGTTGCCCGACCGCGTCCAGCGCATCCAGCCGCCCCACCGGCTCCAGCTTCTTGCGCAGGTCGCCGAGCATGAACTCGATCAGCCCCTCGGCCTGCTGGCGCTGGAACTGCGCTTCGTTGCGCTCCTGCACAACGCGCACCGTGAAGCCGGAGGCCATCAGCAGCGCGGCGGTGGCGGCCAGCGCCCACGGCCAGCGGCGCCGCAGCAGCTTGGCCGTGACATAGGTGACGGTCTGCGGCAGCGCCTGCACCGGCTGATGCGCGCGCAGCCGCCCGAGGTCGAGCTGCAGCGCGATCACCGATTCGTAGCGCGCGGCCGGGTCGGCCGCGGTGGCGCGGGCGACGATGGCGTCGAGCTCGCGCCCGCGCCGGTGCCGGCCGCGCAGCGGCGCCAGCAGCTCGAGCAGCAGCCGGCCCAGGCTGTAAATGTCGCTGGCCACGCCGGGGGCCTGCCCGGCCTGCTGTTCGGGGCTGGCGTAGCCGGGGGTCATGGCCGGCGCGCCGGCTTCGCCGTCGGCCTCGCCCTCCAGCCGCGAGATGCCGAAGTCGATCAGCCGCACCCGGCCGTCGGCATCCACCAGCACGTTGCCGGGCTTGATGTCGCAGTGGATCACCAGGTGCCGGTGCGCGTAGGCGAGCGCCTCGCACACCTGGTCGAACAAGCTGAGCCGCGCCGCGAGGTCGAGACCGCGAGTCTGCGCGTGGCGGTCGATCGGCTGGCCGTCGGCAAACTCCATCACCAGGTACGGTCGCCCGGCCGGCGTGGTGCCGCCGTCGAGCAGGCGCGCGATGTTGGGGTGCTCCAGGTGGGCGAGGATCTGCCGCTCGCGCCTGAGCCGCTCCAGCGCCTCGGGGCCGCTGTAGCCCAGCAAGACCTTGATGGCCGCGCGCTGCTGGTAATGGCCGTCGCTGCGCTGCGCGGCAAACACGCGGCCCATGCCGCCGTGGCCCATCTCGTGCTCCAGCGTCCAGGCGCCGAGCCGGTCGCCGGGGGCGAGTTCGTTGTCGAGCCAGCGGGCGGCGGCGGCGGCCACCGGTGCGGCAAAGCGGGTTTGCGCAGCACTGTGGCCCAGCAGCGCCAGCACGCGCTCGACGGTGGCGGCATCGGCGCCCTGGTCGGCCAGGGCGGCGCGCTGCGCGGTCTCGTCGGGCAGGTCGCAGACAGCGTTGAACAGCGCCTTGATGCGCGCGTAGTCGCCGGCCTCGGGTGGCGGCGGCGCGAGGTCGGTGACCCTGGCGCCGGGCGCCGGTGCCAGATCGGCGGTCTCCACGCCGGGCGGCGGCACCGGTGCGGCGGTGGTCACGGGGGTTGATGGCACGCTGGGCATCGGCAGGTGGGCAGTGGGGGGCGGCGGATCGGCGGATCGGCGGATGAATGGATCGGCGGGTCAGCCGGCCGGCGGGAAGAACGAGCGCGGATCACCGACTGCGCGCCGGCGGGCTGCGAGTCCGGGCATGCCGACGGCGAATGCTGCTGCGGTTGCCACTGCCGTGCTTTCGCGTGCGCAACGGTCGTCCCGAGCGTGTTGCGCGGGCGGCGGCGCCTGCTGCGGTCGTTGTCGCGCCGGCAAGCGGCCACCGCAATCATTCATCGCCCCAGTTGAGCGCGAGCCAGCGCCGCCAGCGTGCCGGCAGCGGTGCTTCGCCGCGGTCGTGCCGCAACAGCGCCCGCACGAGCGCGATGCTGGCCGCGTCGGCGCCGAGCGCCGCCAGCGCTGCCCGCCGGGACCGGTCGTCGGGCAGGTCGCAAACGGCGTTGAACAGTGCCTTGATCCGTTGGTGGTCGGCGGGCAGCGGCATTCCCTGCAACCCTTGCGGAGCCACGGGCCGGCCCCCCGACTTCCACTACGCAAACAGCCTCCCCGAACCATCACCGGCGCGAGTGGTCACGCTTGCAGGTCGCGGCCCAACTGCTCGGACAGCCAGGCGCGGGCGAAACGCAGCTCGCGATCGACCGTGGGTACCGAGACGCCGAGCACGGTGGCGATCTCGGCGCGCTCCATACCGGCAAAGTAGGTCATCTGCAGCACCTCGGCCGCGCGCCCGTCGAGCGCGGCAAGCTGGGTCAGCAACTGGTCGAGCGTGAGCAGGTCGGCGACGATCGACTCCTCGCCCACGGCGCTCAGGGTGTAGGTGATCTGCTGCCACTGCCCGCCGCGCTTGTCGGCCTGGCGGGCGCGTGCGTGGTCCACCAGCACCGAGCGCATGGCCAGCGACATGGTGGCGAAGAAGTGTGCACGGTTCTGCCACTCGGGCGGCGATTGCATCACCTTGAGCAGCGCCTCCTGCACCAGGTCGTGGCTGGCGAGGGACGGCGTTTCGGCGCCGCGCAGGCGCGACGAGGCCATGCGCTGCAGGTCGCCGACAATCTGCCGCATCAGCTTGGCGAGCGAGGCCTGGTCGCCGGCCTGCCACGCGCGCAGCAGCACGGTCAGAGCACGATCAGTGGAATCGGCGTTCACAGCCGCGAGTCTGACACGCCGCAGCACGGCGGCAAGCACAGGGCAACCCGCAGTCGGGCCGCGCGCTGCGGTGGGCCACCTGTTCCTGCGACGTTCCCGGAGATGCGCCTGCCGGGACCCGAGCCCGGGCGGGCGCGTTACCCGGCCACGCGCGCTGGCATGCAGCGGGGCAGCCCCGCGGCACAGGCCAGCCCCAGCGCGGCAAAGTCGGCGCCCTGTTCATGCACCAGCCAAAACAGGGCCGGCGCGGTGATCACCGGCAGCCCCGCGAGCAGGCCAACGAGCCGCCGGCTGAAACGGCTCACCGTCATGAGCACGATGGCAACGACGGCTGCCGTCTGCGCGGCCTTGTACAACCAATCCACCGGGCGCTCCGCTGCGGTGTTGCGGGCCCGCGCCGGCGTGAGAGCAACAGCGCGGGGCGAGTCGTTCGACCTGCTGTGAGGCCGACCGACGCGGCGACCGCCGACACGCGGCCGCCGTGGCTCAGTTGCGCGAACGACGCTCGGCCGCTGGGGTCTCGGCGGCAACGGTCTGGCTGCCGGCCGCGACGCCGGTCCGGTCCGCCACGGCCGGGCGAGCCTGGACGCGGGCGCCCATGGGCTCGACGCGGGCCGCGGCCGCGCTGGCCGACCAGGCAATCCGCACGCCGGGGGTGGCACCGAGCTGCTCGTAGACGAACGGGCCCCAGGCCGGCTCATCGGCCAGACGCGCCTGTGCCTGCGACGACGGGGATGCCGCCTGAGCCGCGGCCAGCGGGGCGGCGACGAGCAGCGCCGCGCCGATCGAGCCCTTGGCGATGAAAAAACTGCCGCCGATGGTCAGGAAGGTCGCGGCGCCGGCACATGCGGAGGCCGCGATGCGCAGGGGCAGGGAGCGACGGTCGAGCAACTTGGTGGGTTCTCTTTGCAGTGAGCTACGCGGCCGGGGCCCGGCCACGCGGAGGTATGGAGTCGCCCTGCCTGCCCTAACGCGAACCGGCCGGGGCGCCTATCAGGGCGGGCGCGGCGCGCGGCAGACCGCGGTGGAGGGTCGCCCGCGCCCGCCGGGGCGCGCCGGCACCGGGCCGTCCGGCGCGGCTGCCCTGTCCGCCCGCGGCCTGATTGCGACCCATTCCGTTGCCCGTAATTGCCCGGGTACCTACCGGCAATTCGCCGCCAGCGGTCCCGGAGTCGCTGGCTAGACTGACTTCGCCATGGACGTTCCGCACCCGGAAACCGTTGCGCCCGCAGGCGCCGATGGCCACGCTCCCGCAGGCCGTGGCTTGGGATCCATGGCCGTGGCGGAAGCGTCCGTTTCGGCCGGCGCCGTGACCCAAGCCGCAGGCCCCACCGACGCCGAGTGGGACGCGCGGATCGAAGCGCTGCGGCAGCTCGCCAACACCGACGCGGCGTCCGCCCGCGAGCAGGCGCAAGCGGCGCTTGAGGAACTGCGTGGCCAGCAGCGGCTCGACGTGGAGTCGCGGCTCGCTTGGCTCGTCGGACTCTGCCATGTGCGACTCGAACAGGTGGTGGAGGCCGCCGTTGCCCTTCACCGTTCCGTCAGCATCGCACAGGCGATCGGGCGTATCGATCTTGAGGCACATCATCTTGCGTCGCTGGGCGTTGCCCAAGACAGGCTGGGAGCGTTTTCCGAGGCGATCAAGCACTACGAGCGGGCGCTGAATCTTCATAGAGTCTTGCCCCGATCGGCCAGCAACGACCTGCTCCCGGCGAAGATTCTTGCCAATTTCGGGTCGACCTACTTGCTCATGGGGCTGCCCGGCAAGGCGCTGCCGCTGTACCGGCAGGCACATGATCTCTTTCTGCGGCTGGGCCGCCCCCGAGATGGCGCCACCTGCCTCGGAGCGTGTGCTGCATGCGAGGTCATGCGCGCGGAGCGACTGAGCCAGCAAGCCCCCGTGGAGGCGCGCGTCCAGGCCTTGGCGACAGCGCGCGAGGCGCTCGCGCTCGCCGAACAGGTCGCGGCCGACCCGTCCATGGAGGCTGAAGACGAGGCGACCATCAGCGCACATGTGACGATCGTCAGAGCCTTGACCATCCTGGGGGACTGCTCCGCGGCGCTCGAGGCACTGAACCGAATCGACCATCACTTGACCAGCGATACGCACCGTCCGTTCTTCCGTGCTGACCGCAGTACGCTTCGAGCGCGCCTGCTGCGGCTGACCGGCCGCACGAGTGAGGCGATTGCCGAACTGCAGGCCGAGCCGCTGGACGATCTGACCCCCTTTGATCGGACAGGGATCCTCGAAGAACTGGTGGTCGCCCAGGAAGCCGCCGGCGACCTGTCCGGCGCGCTGGCCAGCTTCCGCCGTTATCACGAGTTGACGCTGCAGGCGCGCGACCAGTCCGCCGAGCAGCGGGGCCAGGTGCTCCATGCGCGGCTGGAGCTCGAGCGCGCGCAGCACAAGGCCGAGATCGAGCGGCTGCGGGCC
>JADCGS010000044.1 GCA_020248865.1 Burkholderiales bacterium
CGAGCACTTGAGCGCAGTGTGGCCGCGCGGGCGCCGCGCAAACCCGCGTAGCCCCGGCCGTCCAAAGTGGCCTGGGCCCATTGCAGGCTACCGCCGCGGCTTACAGAGCCAGATCGTGGATGCACGGGGGCGACCTGGTGACACATCCGGGCTAGGGACAGGAAATCAATGTTCATCGAAGATAATGTTACGTTTATCGTATATTCTTTGGGCGGTTTCGATCGGCGCCGTTCCGCCGGCCCTTTGCGATGAGCATCCGCATCAACCTCGACGTCGAACTGGCCCGGAAGAAGATGTCGCTGACCGAGCTGTCCCAGCGCGTGGGCATTTCGATGACCAATCTGTCGCTGCTGAAGACCGGCAAGGTGAAGGCCATCCGCTTCAGCACTCTGGAGGCGATCTGCGCGGCCCTCGACTGCCAGCCGGGTGCTTTGCTCGAACACGTGCCCGACGACCCACGAGGAGATCGACGATGAAGCGCCCGCACGCCTTGCCCGCCTACACCGCCATTGCTCTGGCGGTGCTGTTCCCGGTCTACTGGATCCCCACGCTGCTCGCCGGCGAGTCGTCGTTGATGGCGGCGTATCGGGCCGACGTCATGCGCCTGAGCGCAATGGATCTGCTGTTCGTGCTGATCGGCGCGATGGAGATCTACGTCTATCTCGGCCTGCGCCGGGTGTTGGAGGATCGCCTTCACGGCGGGCTGCCGGCGACGCTGTTGCTGCTGATGGCCATCGTGGTCGGCGTGTTCCATGCGACCGTGCTGTTTGACGTTGTGCTCAACGTCGGACCGACGCTGGCGCAGCCCCTGCAAGAACGCCTGGTGTGGGCCAGCGCCGCGGTGACGATTGGCGGGCTGTTCGTCTACTCCGTGCTGGGCGTGGTCTTGTCGATCGCCCTGCTGGTCAAGGCAGCCGAGCTGCCCGCCCTGCTTAAGGTGTTCGCCGGCCTGCTCGTCCTGGCTTGTCTGCTGCAACTGACCGTCGTGCTCGGGCTGTTCAACGTCGTCCTGTTTCCCGTGATCCTGCTGGTGCTGGCTGTGTTCTTCATGCGCGGCGGACACGAGGTCGAGGTGGTGTAGCCGCGGCGCACCGACTCCGGGGCCCGGGCATGAGGCGGGGTGCCAGGAGATGACGCGCAGCGGGCCGCAACAGGGTTTCGGCGGCAGTGCACCCGTCAACCCCGCAGCCGTCTGCCCGGTTTCGAGCAGCGCAGCCCGGTCGGCCAGCCGCCGCGGCGGCGCCCGCCGGTCTTGCGCGGGCAGTTCGGCCACGCAGGGCGCCGCTGCAACCGGCGTGCTGCGTGGCGCGCCCTGTCGGCGCGCGCCGATGGCGCGGGCGCATGACGACCGCCGCTGCGCGCTGCACGCCGCCCTTGGTTGGCAGCCCGCGATGGCCGCAGCCGTGCCGCGCCGGCCAGGGGGCTTGGGGTAGTCTTCGGCCGCAAGCGGGGTGAGCGATCCGCGCTGCGGCTGCCCGCTGCGGGGCGAGCCTGCCGGCCGACCGGGCGCTGCAGTCGCCGGTCCGACCACCCGCGCCGACAACCCTGCGCCGACAACCCCGGTCCGACAACCCCGCGCCGACGCGGGTGGGCGGACCCGGCTGCCCGCTCCCGCCAGACCCCTCGGCTTCCAGTCTGCCGCTGCCTCGATGAGTCCTTCCGCCGATCCGCCGCCGCGCCGCCACCTGCCGCTGCTGCGCGTGGCCGCCGGCTTCGGGCTGGCGGTGCTCACGTTGCTGGTGCTGGTGCAGTCTCTGGTGCTGCTGGCGGTCGACGAGGTGACCGACGACTACCTGCGTCGCTTCATGGGCGGCACCGTCGAGATGCTGGCGCAGGATCTGGCGCCCCTCGATGCGGCGGCGCGCGCACAGCGCGTACGCGAGCTCGACGAGCGCTTTGCCTACCCGGTGCTGCTGCTCGATGCCGCCGGCGTGCAGGCGCTCGACACCGCCGCGCGCGAGCGGCTGGCGCGCGGCGAGCTGGTGGTGCGCGGCCTCAACCGCAAGGTGCTGGCGCCGCTGCCGGGTGACGGCCAGGTGCTGGAGCTGGGGCCGCTCGACCCCGACTGGAATCCGGAGCACCGCCTCAACCTGCCGCGCGCGCTGTGGCTGCAACTGGCGGCGGCACTGGCGCTGGCGCTGACGGTCGGCTTGCTGGCGTGGTGGCTGCTGCGCCCGGCCTGGCGCGACCTGCGTGCCCTGCGCCGCGCCGCCGATGCGCTGGCGGCCGGTCGCTTCGAGGCGCCCCTGCCGGCGCTGCGCAGCCGCCTGTTTGCGCCGCTCGGGCGCGGCATGCGCGCCACGCTCGAGCGGCTGGCCGGCGCGCTGGCAGCGCAGCGCGAACTGACCGGCGCGGTGTCGCACGAGCTGCGCACGCCGCTGGCGCGGCTGCGCTTCGGCATCGATGCGCTGGTCGACGAGGACGATCGCGCCGCGCGCGAGCGCGCGGTGGCCGCCTGCGAACGCGACATCGAGGAACTCGACGCGCTGATCGACGCCAGCCTCACGCTGGCGCGGCTCGACATGGGTGCGCTGCGCGCCGCGCCGCAGCCGGGCGACCTGGCGGCGCTGCTGGCGCAGGAGGCGGCCGGCTTCGCGCCGCTGCTCGACCGCAAGTCGCTCGCCACCGACCTGCGCCTGCCGGAGCCGCTGCCGTTCGATGCGCGGCTGCTGCCCTACGCGGTGCGCAATGGCCTGCGCAACGCTGCGCGGCACGCCCGCGCGCGCATCGAGTTGCGGGCCTGGACCGAGCCGGCCTCCAGCGCGGCGCCGGCGCAGGTCTGCATTGCGGTGGATGACGACGGCCCCGGCGTCCCGGCCGCGCAGCGCGAGGCGGTGTTCGCGCCGTTCAGGCGGCTCGACGAGAAGGCCGGGCGCGCCGGCCGCGGCTACGGACTCGGGCTGGCGATCGTGCGGCGGGTCGTCGAGTCGCACGGCGGTCGCGCGATCATGGAGGACTCGCCGCTGGGTGGGGCGCGGCTGCGCTTGAGCTGGCCGGTGCAGGCCCTGCTGGCCGAGGCTGACGCCAGCGCCTGAGCGGGGCCGGGCACCGCACCCTGGACGACTGCGCCAGACCCTGCGGCAGGCAGGCGCCACTGCTTCCGCTGGGCGCCCGCCGCGCCTGCGAAGACGTACCGCTGGCGCGGCGGGCGCGCCGCCCAGCGCAACGGGCGGCGCTCCGAGGAGACGCCGCCCGCCGTCCGGGACGAGGTTTCTGCGGTCTTACATCGTCTGCACGCTGTGCGAGGTGCTCACGCGCAGCCAGGCGCCCGGGTGCTGCGGCAGGTTGACGCTGTACTCGCGGCCGTCCCACTCGTAGCGCACGTGGTAGTCGCGCACCTGCTCGCGCACCGAGCTGACCGGCTGGCACACCTGCACCACCTTGTTGGTCGTGGTGGGCTGTTCGGCGTAGTTGCGGGCGACCTGCGCGCCCAGTACCGCGCCGGTGGCAGTGGCGATGGTCTTGCCCTTGCCCTTGCCGACGGCCGAGCCGGCCGCGCCGCCGATCACCGAGCCGACCAGCACGCTGCCCAGGTTGCTGGAGCCCGGCGTGGTCACCTGCTGGACCTGCTCGCTGCACTGCTGGCGCGTCTCGACGATGCGCTCGATGTTCGGCGTGGCGGAGATCACGCGGGCCATCTGCACCGGGTTGCTGCTGCGCTCGATGACGCGCGCCTCGTCGGCCAGCGCGGCGGTGCTGCCCAGCACCAGGGTGGAGGCCAGCGCGGCGGCGGCCAGGGCGGGGAGGCTGAGGTTGAGGTTGAGCGGGTTCATCTGGATCTCCTGTCGGTTGGGGTGGGTTGCGATGCGTTGTGTTTCGACAGGACGCATTGTGGGCAGGGCGGGTGCTGCCGTCAGTCGGCGTTCGGTGGCGCTTGTGTGACGGTCTGTGACAGGGCCGCCGCGGCGGTGCGGCGGTGGGCCGCCGTTCAGGCGCCGGCGGGTGGCGCGGCGCGCACCGACTTCAGCGCGCCAGCTGATTGATCTCGATGATCGGCAGCAGTACGGCCAGCACGATCAGCATGACTACCACGCCCATCGCCAGGATCAGCGCCGGCTCCAGCAGCGAGGTGAAGAACAGTGCGCGGCGTTCGGCTTCGCGGGCGTGGATGTCGGCGGCACGCGCCAGCATCTCGGGCAGCTTGCCGGTGGCCTCGCCCGAGGCGATCAGGTGGATCAGCACCGGCGGAAACAGCTTCTGGTGGCCGGACTTTTTCACCTCGTCGGCGTCGGCGCGCAGCGCACGGGCCAGCGAGAAGCCCTCGCGCACCCGCTGCGTGGCGTCGAGCACGCGCAGCCGCATGGCCACGTTGGTCAGCGTCTGGCCGGCGGCCTGCAGCGAGCGCAGGATCGGCACGCCCGAGCCGACCAGGATCGACAGCGTCGAGGCAAAGCGCGCGGTGTTGAGCGAGCGGCTGAGTACGCCCAGCACCGGCAGCCCGAGGATGCGCCGGTGCCAGCGCAGCTTGATGGCGTCGATCCGCAGCGCCCGTTGCAGCAGGAAGCCGGCCGTCGCCAGCGCGAGCGCCACGATCCAGCCGTAGTGCCGCACGAAGTCCGACAGCGCGATCATGGCCACCGTCAGCAGCGGCAACTGCTGCTTGGTGTTGGCGAACACCTGCACCACCTGCGGCACCACGTAGGTCAGCAGGCCGACGACCACCGCCAGCGCCACCAGGGTGACGATGATCGGGTAGACGAAGGCCAGCGTGATCTTCTGCTGCAGCCGGGCGCGCTCCTCGATGTAGTCGGCCAGACTCTGCAGCACCGCGGCGAGCTTGCCCGATTCCTCGCCGGCGGCGATCAGCGCGCGGTAGATGTCCGGGAACTGGCGCGGGTGGCGCGCCAGCGCGCTCGACAGCGGCGCGCCGCCCAGCACGTCGGTGCGGATGCTGGCCATCAGCTCGCGCAGCTGCTGCTTTTCGCTCTGCTCGACCATCACGGTGAGCGCGTCGGCCACCGGCAGCGCGGCGCCCAGCAGCGAGGCAAGCTGGCGCGTGATCACGGCCAGCTCGGTGTTGGACAGGCGCCGGCCGAGCGACAGCGACAGCCCGGCCCGCTGCTGCTCCGAGAGCACCGGCTCGACCGACAGCGGCACCAGGCCGCGGCCGCGCAGCAGCTGGCGCGCCACGCGGGCCGAGTCGGCTTCCAGCACGCCGGAGGACTCCTTGCCGTCGGCGTCTGCCGCTGCGTAACGGTAGGCGGCCATGGGCCTTCAGTTCGCGTGTACGCGCCGCTGCGCGGCGCCCGTGCCCGCGAACGGCCTGATCGGCGCGGCCGCCTGCGGGCGGCCGGGCGAAGGCCGCCACTGCAAGGGCACGAATGCGCGGTGCCGAGGCTCGAACGACGCCATGCCCTAGTCCCGCGTCACCCGCAACACCTCTTCTTGCGAGGTGACGCCTGCGGTCACCCAGCGCATGCCGTCGCTGCGCATCGGCAGCAGGCCGGCGCGCTCGGCGGCGCGGCGGATGTCGCCGTCGTTGGCGCCGTGGTGCACCAGCTGGCGCACGGCATCGTCGACGACCAGCATCTCGTAGATGCCGGTGCGGCCGAGGTAGCCGGTGTGCGCGCATGCCGGACAGCCGACCGGGCGCCAGCCCAGACCGTTGGGGTCGGGCTGCTTGCAGTGCGGGCACAGCTTGCGCACCAGGCGCTGCGCCAGCACGCCGAGCAGCGACGACGACAGCAGGAACGGCTCCACGCCCATGTCCGCAAGGCGCGTGACCGCGCTGGCCGAGTCGTTGGTGTGCAGCGTGGCCAGCACCAGGTGGCCGGTGAGCGAAGCCTGCACCGCGATCTGCGCGGTCTCCAGGTCGCGGATCTCGCCGATCATCACCACGTCCGGGTCCTGGCGCAGGATGGCGCGCAGCGCGCGCGCGAAGCTCATGTCGATCTTCGGGTTGACCTGCGTCTGGCCGATGCCGGCGATGTCGTACTCGACCGGGTCTTCCACCGTCATGATGTTGGTGGTGGCATGGTCGAGCCGCCGGATCGCGCCGTACAGCGTCGTGCTCTTGCCCGAGCCGGTGGGACCGGTGACCAGGATGATCCCGTGCGGCTGGTGGATCAGCGCGTCGAAGGTCTTGAGCGTGCCTTCACTCATGCCGAGCGACTCGAGCGTCAGGCGCGACAGGTCCTTCTCCAGCAGGCGCAGCACCACGCGCTCGCCGTGGCCGGTGGGCAGGGTGGACACGCGCACGTCGACCGCCTTGCCGCCCACGCGCAGCGTGATGCGGCCGTCCTGCGGCAGGCGCTTTTCGGCGATGTCGAGCTGGGCCATGATCTTGATGCGGCTAACCAGCGCGGCGTGCAGGGCACGCTTGGGCCGCACCACGTCGCGCAGCGTGCCGTCGACGCGGAAGCGCACCAGCGAGTAGGTCTCGAAGGCCTCGATGTGGATGTCGCTGGCGCCGTCGCGCGCCGCTTGCGTGAGCAGCGCGTTGATCATGCGGATGATCGGCGCGTCGTCCTCGGTCTCCAGCAGGTCCTCGATGTCGGGAACCTCCTGCATCATCCGGTTGATGTCGAACTCGCCCTCGATGTCGCCGACGATCTGCTGCGCGCTGCCCTCGGACTGCGCGTAGCTCTGCGCGATCGCCTCGCTGAGCTTGTCGGTGTCGACAAGGACCGGCCGAACCTTGCCCGGAAAGGCGCGCATCACCTCGTTGAGCGCGGCCAGCGGCGTGGCCTCGGTGATCCAGGCCTCGGCGTCCTGCTCGCTCGCCGGCTTCAGCAGGATCGCGTTGTCGCGGGCGAAGGCGTAGGGCAGGTACTTCTGGGCGTTCATGACGGGTCCGTCCCGGTGCAGAGCGCGGCCGCGTTCAGGGCGCGACCAGCACGGGCTGCAGGCCGCGCGCCCGCAGCGCCGCCAGCGTGTCGTCGACGTTGCGCGTGGCGCGATCCACCGCCACGCGCACGCGCACCACGTCGCCCTTGTCGCCGCGCACGATCTCCCAGTAGGCGTCGAACCCGGCGGCGCGCAGTTGCCGCTGCAGGTCGCGGCCGCGCACCATGTCGCTGCTGGCCGCCACCTGGATGAGTTGCGCGCCGCCGCCCGGCGGCGGCGCGGTGGGCGCGGGCGCGGCTGCCGGCGGCGGCGCCAGCGCGATGGCCGCCGAGGGCGCGGCCGCGGGCGGCGTGGCAGCCGCCGGCGGCAACGTCGCCGCGGGCGGTGCCGTCAGCACGGGTGCATCGCGCCGCAGTGGTTCCTGGGCGCCGGCCGGCGCCGCCGGGCTCGCGGCGCCGCCGCTCACCGGCGGCGTTGTCCGCTGCGGCCGCACCGGCAATGCCTCCGGCTCGTAGCCGCGCAGGATGGCGGTGTCCGGCTTGGTGCCGCGCTGCACCTGCGTGCGCATGTACTCGTAGCGGTCGGCCGCGATGTTGGCCGAGGTGGCCTCGTCGCGCACCACCACCGGCCGCAGGAACACCATCGTGTTGGTCTTGGTGCGGCTGCGGTTCTCGTAGCGGAACAGGGCGCCCAGGCCGGGGATGCTGCCGAGCAGCGGCACGCGCTGCTCCTGGTTGTTGCTGCGGTCCTCGATCAGGCCCGACAGCACGACGAAATTGCCGTCCTCGACCACCACGTTGGACTCGAAGCTGCGCTTGTTGGTGATGATCCCTCCCTGCGCGGTGCCGGGCACGAGCGACGAGACCTCCAGATAGATGGTCATGCGCACATTGCCGCCCTCGGAGATCTGCGGTTTCACGCGCAACTGCAGGCCGATGTCGCGCCGCTCGAAGGTCTGGAACGGGTTGACCGCGCCCGAAGGCGCCTGGCCGACGCCGGTGTTGGCGAACGAGCCGGTGATGAACGGCACGTTCTGGCCGACCAGGAACTTGGCTTCTTCGTTGTCGAGCGTCTGGATGTTGGGTTGCGACAGGATATTGGCGTTGGCCTGCGTTTCCAGCGCGCGCGCCAGAAAGCCCAGGTTGGTGACCTCGCCGATGCCGGGGATGGTGAGGCGTCCCTGGATGATGCCCAGATTCAGGCCCGGCCCGAGCGTGCCGAGGTTCTGCGCCGCGCCGATGATGTTGGTGCCGGTGCCGCCGAAGTTGGTGCCGCCGATCACGCTGGTGTCGTTCCCGTTGGACTGGCGCAGCCCCCCCAGCGCCTGCCACTGGATGCCGAACTCGGCGGCCTTGTCGGCGCTGACCTCGGCGATCAGCGACTCGATGATCACCTGCGCTGGCCGTGCATCGAGCTTGTCGATGATGGCGCGGATGTTCCGGTACAGCGGTTGGGGTGCGGTGATGATGATGGAATTGGTGGCCGGGTCGGCCTGGATCAGGCCCGCCAGCGGTCCGCTGCCGGCCTGCCCGCCGGCCTGCCCGCCAGCGGCCTGCGCCTGCTGCGGCGCCTGCGGTTGCACCGCCTGACCGGGCACGTTGCCCTGCTGGCCGCCGCCGAAGGCGCTGCCTTGCGACAGGCTGGCGGTGCCGCCGGCCTGCGGCGCGAAGGTGGGATCGGCCGAGATCACCGCGCGCAGCGTCTGCGCCAGCCGTGTCGCCTGCGCGTTGCGCAGGTAGACGACGTTGATATTGCCGGGGGTCAGGCTGGGCTGGTCGAGGCGCTCGATCAGCTGGCGCGCGGTCATGGTGCGGGCGCGGCTGGCCGAACGGACGATCAGCGAATTGGTGCGCGGCTCGGCCAGCACCTGCACGCGCTGGCCGCCGTCGACCGCCTGCCCGGCGGCGCGCGCGCCTTCGTCGAGCACGCGGTTGACGATGGTGGCGATTTCGAGCGCCAGGCCGTGGCGCAGCTGGATCATCTCGGCCTCGGCCGAGCCCGGCCGGTCGAGCGAGGCGATGATGTCGCGCAGGCGCCGCAGGTTGTCGGCGTAGTCGGTGATCACCAGCGAGTTGTTGGAGGCGAAGGCGGCGATCGTGTTGTTGGGCGCAATCAGCGGCCGCAGCACCGGCACCATGTTGGTGGCCGACTCGTACTGCAGCTCGAACACCTGGGTGACGATCTGGTCGCCGCGCGGCGGGCTCTGCTCGGGCGCAATGACGCGACTGCCCTGCAGCTTGGCATCGGGTTCCGGCAGGACACGCGAGACGCCGCCCGGCGGGCCCTCGACGATGGTGAAGCCTTGCAGCCGCAGCGCCGACAGCAGTTGCTCGTAGGCCTGCTGCCGGCTCACCGGCCGCTCGGTCACGAGGGTCAGGGTGCCCTTGACGCGCGGGTCGATCACGAACTGGCGGCCGGTGAACTGGCCGATCGCGCGCACCGCCTGCTCGATTTCGACGTTGACGAAGTTCAGGTAGACGGACTCGTCGGTCGCAGGCGCGGCGGCCGGCGTCGCCGCGCGGCTGCCGCCCGTCTGCGCCCGCAGCGGCGCAGGCGGAACCGCCAGCGCCACGGCCAGCGCCAGCACCAGCGGGCGCAGGACGAGGCGCGCCGTCGTCGGTGCGGACCGGTCCGAAGGCTGCCTGGTGGGGTCCTGCAGGGGACGGGACGCCCTGTCGCCTGCGTCTGCGCGCAAATCGTTCATTTTTCGGATCCGAATTTCAGGGTGGCGGACTCGTTGTCACGACGCGGGCCGAGCAGCGAGATCAACCCGGCCAGTTGGTTCTTGACCGCGGGATCGGTACCGGGGGCGGGGCGCGCGGTACCCTCGAAGCGTAGGCGGCCGCCCGCGTCGATTGTGCCATTGCCGGTGAGCTCCAGTGGCCCGGAAACGGTCGTCAGAAGCAGGCGCGTTCCCGGATAGGCGCCATCGGTGGTGAGCCGGTAGTGCCCGAACGGTGCCACGGGGGTCAGGGCGCTGGAGGCGAACTGCCACTCGGCGTTGATGGTGCCGGTGAGCTTGCCCGGCTCCACCTGCAGGCGGTTCCAGTTGATGGAGAGCTGGCCGCCGGGCCGCAGCGTATTGAACGGCGCACCGAGCCCGACCAGCAGCGAGGCCGGCAGGCGCAGCGTGGTGGCGCCGATCACGGTGGTTCCGCCCAGCGGCACGCGCACCGCAAGCGGCTGCGACAGCGCCGAGGGGTGGGCGACCGTCAGGTCCAGCGTGCCGAGCAGCAATTGCCAGGGCGACAGATGCCAGCTCAGCCGCTCGGGCAGGCTGGCGCGCGCCGCCCCCGGCTCCGTTCCTGCCGACAGCACGACGGTCGCCTCGCCCTGCCACAGGGAGCCGGTAGCCTCGGCGAGGTCGACGCGGCCGGCCGTGGCGTCGCGCATCGCCGCCGCGGCCCATTGGGCCGGCGCGAGAGTGGACACCGTGCCCGCCACGGCGAGCAGCGCCACCAGCACGAAGCCGGCGATCCGCATCAGGAACCGCGCCGGGCCAGCCGCAGGGCGAGCTCGATGTCGGCGTTGCCGGGCGTGGCGGTCGCGGTGGCCGCCACGCCGATGGCGCGCGCACCCAGCTCGCGCTCGATGCCCGCCAGCCAGGTCGACCAGGCCGCGAACGGCACGTTCTGAAACGTGAGCTGCAGGTCACCGTCGGCCAGCGGCACGGTGCGCGCGGCTTTCAGGCCGGCGGTGGCCAGCGATTTTTCGAGGGCCGCGCGCGCCTCGGCAGGCCCGACCGTGGCCACCTGCGGGCGGCCCTGAAGCGTCTTGACCTCGCCCAGCAGCGCATCGAGTTGGGCCGCCTGCGACCGTGTCTGCGGCAGTCCGCGCTCCAGGCGCTGGATGCCGCTGTAGGCGGGCTCGACCGTCAGCAGGAAGAGTACGGCGCCGCCGACCACCAGGGCCAGCAGCGACAGCACCCACTTTTCGCGCGGGGCGCGCTCGCGCCACAAGCTCAAGAGCGTATCCATCAGGGCTCCGCGGTGACCGCCTGGGTCACCGACATCCGGGTTGCCGCCGCTTGCGGTCGCGCCGGCACAAGACAGAGAGCGTGCTGCGGGCCCCCGTTGCCGCCGGGGCGCCGCAGCATGCCGTGGAAGCCTGCGTGCCGCGCGGGTCTGCTCGTGCTCCCGCAGCCGGCGAGCCGCATCGGGGTGTGGGCAGCGGGTGCATCGTCACTGCCCCGCCGGCGCCAGCCGCGCCGCGCCGTCGGCGTCGAAGCGCAGGGCCAGCCCCTGCTGGATGGCCTGCGCGCGCAGCGTGTTCTGCAGGCCGGCGTCGAGGGTCTGGCCGGGCTTGAGCTTGATGCGCAGGCTGCCGTCGCGGTACTCGACCCCGCCGATGACGCCGATCGGCGCGCCGGCAAACAGTTGCGCCGCCTGCGCGTTGAGCACCGAGAAGTCGCCGGCCGAGGGGATGCCGGCGCGCGCGCGCAGCGCGCCCAGCTGGCGCTTGGTCTGCAGCACAGGGTCCACCACGGCGGTGGCTTCCGGAAACGCGCTGCGGAAGGCGGTCTCCATGCCGCCGCGCAGCGCGCGCGACTCGGACTCGAGCTTCAGCCAGTAGGCGTTCATCCCGGCGATGAAGACGAGCAGGGCGGCGGCGGCCCAGCCGAGCGGCGCGCGCACGGCGCGGGCGCTCAACTTGGGCAGGCCGGCGCGCCACAGCAGGCCGCCGGCGGCAAACGTTCCCTGCAGCAGGTTGACGCTGCGCTCGACCGCTTCGAGGTCGACCTCGCGGCCGGCGACTTCGACCTCGGCGCCCAGGGCCGGCGCCAGAGCGAGCAGACGGTCGGCCTCGAGCCCGTAGGCCTGCACGCGCCGGATGCCCAGGCGGCGCACCGCGAGCAGCAGCGCGGCCGGTGGCTCGTCGCCCTCCAAGTCGAAGGCGAAGCCGTCGTGCCGGCCGCTGCGTGCGATTCCGCGGCCGCGCGCCACGCGAACCGACAGGACGCCGGTTCGCGGCGCGGGCACGGTGTAGACCTCCCCGAAGGCGCGCTGCGGCCGCAGGCCGGCCGCGGTGAGCGCGTCGAGCGCGCGCGTCAGCACGCCGCGGTCGATCACCGACACCGCCAGTTGCGCCGCGTCCGCCTCTGCGCTGCCGCTGGCCGGCCGCTCGAAGGCGAAATGGCAGTCCGCCGGATTGGTCAGCAGCCGGTCCTCGAGCAGGTTGGGCAGCGCCTGGCGCAGCTTGGCATCCGACAGCCGGGGCGCATCGATTCCGGCGACGAAGACGTCGGCCGTGTCGAACACCACGTCGACGACGCTGGCCTTGGGCAGCAGCGCCAGCGGCGAGTCGCCGGCCTCGGCCGGCGCGCCGCCATGGATGACCACGTAGTCGACCACCGTGCCGGTGGACAGCGTGTGCCGGGCCAGCTGGCGGTGCGCGGGCAGGAACACGAGCAGACGTTGGACGGTTTTTTGCTTGGGCATCACAGTTCCCGTTGCCACAGCAGGCGCGGCGGCTGTTCCCAGCGGTCGCCGCGGCGGATCAGGGCTTCCATGCGGGTGTTGGCGCGATCGAGCCGCACCTGTCCGCGCACCAGAAAGTAGCGCGAGCCGGTGGAAATGTGGCGCTCGTTCGGCAGGCCGGCGCTGCGAAAGCGGTCGATGCGCGGGTCGCCCATGTTGACGAAGTAGGTGCGGTCGCGATCGCGCGCCAGGGCGCGCGCCTCGGCCAGGGTCATCCGCTCGAAGCGCGCGGCCATGACTTCGGGTGTGGCCGTGTTCAGGTTCACCGGCGTCGGCACGTCGAGCACTACGACGTAGGGTGCGAGCTTGGTGGCGTCCTTCGGGTCCAGTCCGGCGACGGCGTACAGGTCGTGCGGATGCACCAGCGGGATCGGCCGCGGTCCGTCGTCCGGCGCCGGGGCGCCGCGGCCGCCGCCGGCGGCGCGCTCGTCGCTCGCCTTGCTGCGCGGCCGCCAGGCCTGCTGCATGCGCAGCGCGATCAGATCGGCGGCCGCCTCGGGCACCTGCAGCAGGGAGGCCAGGCGCCGCAGCGCGTCCAGTTCGTACTCGTCGATCTGCGCTTCGGCCGACAGCAGGTTGCGCAGGTTGAAGCGGCTCTGCGCATCCTCGATGCTGCCGGCCAGCGAGGCGAGCGAGGCCAGCGCCGAGGTCTCCCCGAGCTGGTCCAGGCGGGTCTCCTCCAGGCCCTGCGCCCAGGGCTCGCTCAGGGTGTCCTGGGCGGTCGTGCGCTGATCCTCGCGCAGGATGGCGCGCGACCAGTCGAGTGCTCCGCGCAGCAGCAGGCGGCTCTGGGAGACCAGTTGCTGGTTCTCGATGGTGCGCAGGAGCACGAACTGACTCCAGAACAGGCCGGACACGAGCACGGTGGCCAGGGTGGCGACGAACAGCGCCATCAGTACGGCTGCGCCGCGCTCGTGGTGCCGTGGCGCCTGCAGTCCGTTGAGCCGCCGACCGCCCCGCCTTGGGCGGGGCGATGGCCGCCCGGCGGCGGCGTGCCGGGCGCGGGCAGGGGTCGGGGCGGTCGCCATGCTCAGCCCACCAGCAGCACGCGCCGATACCGCGTGCCGTTGCTGCGCTCGACGGTCAGCTCGATGCCGGCCGGCGCGCGCAGGGCATCGCCGGCGACGGCCGGCGGTGCATTCGGGCCCGGCGGCGGTGCAGCAGTCGCCGGCAGGGTGCCATCCGGCGCGGGCTCGATCCAGCCGCTGTCGCTCCACACACGCACCCGCAGCGACTTGACCGCACCCAGCACCCGGGCGCTGGACAACTGCTCCGACGGCACGCTGGCAAATTCGCGCAACGGCGGCGTGGCCTGCCGCAGCAGCACGCCGTCGACGACGCGCCAGTAGACCGTCTGCAGCGCGCTGGCGGCGGCCTCGTCGGCTGGGGCCACGCGCACGATCTCCAGCACCGGCCCGGCGGTGCCAGGGCGCACCGCGACCGGACTGGCGGTCAGCGCGAACAGGCCCGGCTGCGCGGTGTGGGTGAGGTCGCGCTCCAGTTGTCCGAAGGCCGACAGCAGCGCACGCACGTCGTCGCGCTCGGGCTCCAGCCGCTCGCGCGTAGCCAACAGCGACTCCAGGCCGCGCCAAGCGATGATCGAGACGATCGACAGCACGCTGATGGCCACCAGCAGTTCGAGCAGGGTGAAGCCGCCTCGGCGGGGGCGCAGGTCGACGGGACGGGCGCTCGGCGTCATTGGGTCGGCAGCACCGTCATCAGCTCGGCATACACGCGCCGGCCGGCGTCGGTGCCGCGCGACACGCGCACCTCGACCCGGCGGAAGAACGGATTGGGCGTGCCGCGGATGGTCTGCTCGCAGACGAACTGGACGCCGCCCTCCTCGCAGTCGCCGGTCGCCTGGCCCAGCTCCAGGCGCTGGCGCAACAGCCGCAGCTCCAGCAGCCGGTTCTCGGCCGCGAGCGTGCCGAGCATCTTCAGGCGCGTGTCCTCGGCGGCGCCCGTCAGGGCCAGCGCACCGCGCATGGCCGCTGCCAGCGCCACGCCGATGATCACCAGCGCCACCAGCACCTCGAGCAGCGTGAAGCCGCCGCCATGGCGGCGCCCGCAGGTGCGGGCGCCGGCGTTACGGTCGGGCCAATGCGACATCGCCACGTCCGTTCTCGTCGAAGCTGACACTGACGGCCGCCGTGTCGTTGGTGAGCTCCAGCCGCCAGCGCGGCTGCACCCACTCGCGCGCCACGGCGATGCGCGCCGGCGGCGCCCCCGGCCCGAGCAGCACCTGGGTCGGCGGCTGGCCTGCCACCTCGTACACCGCCAGCCGCGACAGCGGCCGCTCCCACTGGCGTTCGCGCAGCAGGTCATCGCCGGCGATCAGTTGTCGCTCGCCCCCGGCCACCGTGACGAACCGGTAGCCCGTCAGGTCGGCCTCCCAAACGATCGGCGTCTGGCGGATACGGGCCTCGTCGGCGGCCAGTACAAACAACTGGCCGATGCGCTCGGCCTCGCGCTGCAACTGTTGCCGCGGGTCCGGCGTGACGGTCACCGTGACGATCGAAAGGAGGATGCCGGCCAGCACGATCACCACCAGCATCTCCAGCAGGGTGAAGCCGCACGCGGCGCGTGGGGTCGCCGTGGCCCCGCTCATGGCCGCTGTAGCAATCCTCGTTGCGCCTGACTGCAGATCAGCGGGCAACATGGGTGCCGGGCCCGGGTCGATTGGCGCGTCGGCCCAGCCGTGCCGCCCGCAGCCGGTCAAAGCTGCCAGGAGCCGATGTCCGCATCGACGCCTTCGCCGCCCGACTGGCCATCGCGACCGAAGCTGAAGACGTCGATCTCGCCGCGCAGGCCGGGGCTCAGGTACTGGTACTCCTTGCCCCACGGGTCCCTTGGCACGCTGCTGCGCTCCAGGTAGCCGCCCTGCTTCCAGTTGGCCGGCTGCGGCTCGGTGCCGGGCCGTTCGATCAGTGCCCGCAGCCCCTGCTCGGTGGTCGGATAGCGGCCATTGTCGAGCCGGTAGAGCTTGAGCGCCTGCATGATCGAAGCGATGTCCTGCTTGGCTGCGCCGATGCGCGCGTCGTCGGTGCGGCCCACGACGCGCGGCACGATCAGCGCGGCGAGGATGCCCAGGATCGTGATCACGACCATGATCTCGATCAGCGTGAAGCCGCGCGCGCGGGCGCGGCGTCGAAGGTCAGTCTGCATGCGGGGGTCCCGAGTCGGTGCGGTGAACCTTGCTGGGCATGTCATCTCGGGTCGCGTCCGGAACGCCTTGAGACATCGACCCTGGACGGGAAGCAGTCAAAGGATCGGGCGAGATAATATCCGCGACGGACTTCGCCCCGTTACCGGCGGGGCATGACGGCCGACATGGTCGGGGTGCGATGGGTTGGCGTCGCGCGGCGGGACAGGTGGCAGGAGACGACGGGGCGGCGGGCGGGACGCTGCGGCCCAGTCGCCTCGCAAGGGGCCGGCGGCGGCGCTCGATCAGGAATCAGGATGGCGATGCTCGACAAGCTGGGCCGGGTGGCGCTGCATGGCGCGGGGCTGGCCATCTTCTGCGCACTGGCAGCGTACTGGGCGATCAAGATCGTCACCCCGCCGCCGACCGCCGCGCCGCCGCCGCTGGCCGCTGCGCCGGCTCGCGAGCCCGACCCGGTGCTCACGGCGCGCCTGCTTGGCCTGGTGCAGGCGCGGCAGCAGGCAGTCGCGGCTTCCAGCATTCAGGTCATGGGCTTGTTTGCCGCCGGCAAGCACTCCTCGGCCGTTCTCGTCGTGGACGGCAAGCCGGCCCGGGCCTATCGCGTCGGCCAGGAGATCTCTCCGGGGACGCGTCTGGCCGAGGTGCAACGGGATGGGGTGTTCGTGGAGTCCGGTGGCGCGCGCCAGGAGCTGCGCATGCCGGCGCGGCCGGGCATGGCGCCGCTGGCCGCCGAGGTGGCGCCGGCGCCGGCCTACCACCTTCAGGGCAACGTGCTCAGCGCCGCGGGTGGCAGCGGCCGCGCGGCGCCGGCCGGCGCGGCCCCGGCAGCAGCGCCCGGCCGGCCGGTCGTGCCCAACCTGACCGCCCCCCGGCCGGATCCGCTGCCTCCCGGGGCCGTGCCGCTGCAGCAGGACGGAAGCCCGCCGCAGTCGCCGCCGGCCCAGTCGGAGTCGCCGCGGCAGCCTTAGCGCGCCGTCAAGAGGTCGACGGGACGGCCGCCACCGGCGCGTTGGGGGCGTACAGGCGTTCGCCCGGCAACCGCCCGTTGATCGGCAGCTCCGGCGCGCTGCCGACCCGCTGGTAGATCGGCGTGAAGTCGGGCGCGGTGGCGTCGAACAGCTGGGCGAAGCTGTCGATCACGAAGTAGCTGTCCTGGTAGTCATCGATCTTGTACGGCGTGCGCAGCACGCGCTCGAGCGAGAACGACAGCCGCTGCGGCTTGTGGCTAGTGAGCGAGTAGACGGTTTCGCCCGCCGACGACAGGATGCCGGCGCCGTAGGCGCGCAGCCCGCCCGGGGTGCTGATCAGGCCGAACTCCACCGTGTACCAGTACAGCCGCGCCAGGTACTCCAGCGCGTGCAGCCCCTCGGCCTTCAGTCCGCCGACACCGAAGGCCTGCATGTAGTCGGCAAACACCGGATTGAACAGCAGCGGCACGTGGCCGAACAGGTCGTGGAAGACGTCGGGCTCGACGATGTAGTCGAACTCCTCGGGCCGCCGCAGCCAGACCGTGACCGGAAAGCGCCGCCCGGCCAGCAGCGAGAAGAACGCATGCTCGGGAATCAGCCCCGGCACGGCCACGATTTCCCAGCGGGTGGAACGCCGCAGCGCATCGCTGATGTCCTCGAAGCGCGGGATCGCGCGCCCGATGTCCATCGGTCCGAGCGCGTGGACGAACTCGTCGCAGGCCTGCCCCGGCAGCTGGCGCAGCTGCCGCTGGAACAGCCGCGCGTACAGCGCATGCTCGGCTGCCGTGTAGGTGTCCCAGTCCTGCTCGCAGGTGTAGTCGCTGCGCGCCCGTGAGTAGTCGCCGCGCGGCGGCCGCTCGCTAGCACCGTAGGTGACGGGAGCCACGGCCATCGCGCAGCGCCTAGGCGGTGGCCGGTGCGCCGGCCGGCGCCAGCACGCCGCGCCGGATCTGGTCGAGCTCGATCGACTCGAACAGGGCGCGGAAGTTGCCCTCGCCGAAGCCCTCGTCGCCCTTGCGCTGGATCAGCTCGAAGAAGATCGGGCCGATCACGGTCTGCGTGAAGATCTGCAGCAAGAGTTCGTTGGGCGCGCCCTGATGCGTGGCGCCGTCGATCAGGATGCGCAGCCGCTTCAGGTCCTGCAGGCGCTCGCCGTGGCCGGGCAGCCGCTGGTCGACCAGGTCGTAGTAGGTCTCGATCGTGTCCTGGAATGCTACGCCGTTGGCCCGCATCGCCGCCACGGTGGCGTAGATGTCGTCGGCGCCCAGCGCCACGTGCTGGATGCCCTCGCCGTGGTACAGGTCGAGGTACTCGGCGATCTGGCTCTTGTCGTCCGAGCTCTCGTTGATCGGTATGCGGATCTTGCCGCAGGGGCTGGTCATGGCCTTCGACTTGAGCCCGGTGAGCTTGCCCTCGATGTCGAAGTAGCGGATCTCGCGGAAGTTGAACAGGCGCTCGTAGAACTCCGCCCACTCCTTCATGCGCCCCCGGTGCACGTTGTGCGTCAGGTGGTCGATGTAAGTGAGACCGAAGCCGCGGGGCGCGACCTGCGCGCCCGGCAACGCCACGAAGTCGACGTCGTAGATGCCAATGTCGCCGATGCCGCCGGCGGCAGCCCCGTCCTTGCCGCGCCAGCGGTCGACGAAATAGATCAGCGAGTCGCCGATGCCCTTGATGGCGGGGATGTTCAACTCCATCGGGCCGCTCTTGGAATCGAAGCCCCAGGCGCCCAGCTCGAGGGCCCGGCGGTAGGCCTTGGCGGCGTCCTGCACGCGGAAGGCGATCGCGCAGATGGAAGGGCCGTGCAGACGCGCGAAGCGCTGCGCAAACGAGTCGGGCTCGGCGTTGATGATGAAGTTGATCTCGCCCTGCCGGTACAGCGTCACGTTCTTGGTCCGGTGGCGGGCCACGGCGGCGAAGCCCATGCTCTCGAACAGCCGCCCGAGCGCGGCCGGATCGGGCGCGGCGTACTCGATGAACTCGAAGCCGTCGGTGCCCATCGGGTTGTCCCAGGGAGAAAAGCGCATGCGGGTCCTCGCGGCAGGTGCGTGTAACGGGTGGTGTGCCATGGGCGCAAGTATGGTCAGCGGCACGCGGCAGAAAATTGCGAGATGCAGCGTCTCCAATCGCTTCGGAAGCATAAAATTGCCACAAATAGGCTACTTAGGGGCATTTAATGGCGCAAACTGAACTGGACCGCACCGATCTGCGCATCATCGAGCTGCTGCAGCAGGATGGCCGCCTGTCCAACCAGGAGGTCGCCGAGCGGGTGGCGCTGTCGCCCTCGCCCTGCCTGCGCCGCATTCGGCGGCTGGAACAGCTGGGTGTCATCCGCCAGTACGTGGCGCTGATCGACCCGGCGCGCATCGGTCTGGGCCTGCTGGCCTACGTCACGGTCAAGCTGGAAAAGCGCGGCAAGATGCCGATGGAGGAGTTCCGGGCCCGGGTACAGACCTGGCCCGAGGTCGCTGCCTGCTACGCGATGACCGGGGACATGGACTACCTGCTGCGCGTGCACGTGGAGGACCTGGAGCACTTTTCCCGGTTCGTCATGGAGCAGTTGCTCAAGCAGCCCGGCGTGGTCGACGTGAAGAGCAGCTTTGCGCTCGACCGCATCAAGGACACCACCGCGCTGCCGCTGCGCCACCTGGCGCCGGCCGCCGTGGCGGGCAGCCGCCGCCCGACTTGAACCCGCGGCCGTCCACCGCATCTAATGAACTCCATGAGCGCTCCCTTCCGCAAGCCCCCTGTCAGCGCACCGACGCCCGGCGAGGCCATGTGGCGCAACGGCTTTTTCTACTTCAGTGCCTTCATGGGCGCGCTGGCGATGGTCGACCTCGATGCCGGTCGCCTGGTGCATGCCATGGGCGACGCCGGCGTGGCCTGCCTGCTGCTGTCGCTGATGTCGCAGTTTCCGTTCCTGCGCGCCGTGACGCGGCAGGACGCCACGCCCCAGGCGCGCGAGCGGCTGCTGGCCGAGGCGGAGCGCTTTCGCGCCCAGAATCCGTGGTCGGACCGCTTCAGCCGCGCTGGCTGGACGCTGCTTCTGAGCTCGTTGGCGCTGCGGGCGGTCGGGCTGGCCTGACGTGCTGCTCGACTTTCCCCTGATCCGTTGAGCGGCGGCCGGGTCGGCCGCACCCGACCGTGGCCCGGGCTGCACTCCACGCCGGCCGATCTGCAGTTCATCGCAGCCGGCTCGCCCCGGCGCCGCAAGGCTGCGTAAAGTGCTGCCATCGCCCGCGTTGCCGCGGGACGCTGGATGCCTTCTCCGCCATGACTGCCGATCATTCATCCGTTCCGCCGCCGGCCGCTGCGCCCGATGGCCGCCCCGGCGCCTGGCGCAGCGTGGCCGGCGATGTGGCCAATGGCGCCTCTCGCAGCGCACCGCATCTTGGCCATGCCGCCGGCCGATTCGGCGACGGCGTGGTGGCGACCTTGCGGGTCCTCAAGCGCGCCGGCGCCCGCACGGGCGACTGGCTGGCGAACGTCGGCTGGGGCAAGTTTTTCCTGCTCGCTCTGCTGCTGCTGGTCTTCGGCGCCATCTTCAGTTCGGTGGTGCTGGACCAGCGCGATGCCCTCGTCATCGAGCCGCCCGGCGGGCGCGAGCGGATCAGCGTCTCGGTGTCGGTGTCCCCGCAGGGCATTCGCGTGGCTCCTGGCCCGGTGCCGCCGCCGACGCCAGCGGCGCCGCGCTCCGGCGGCGCCACCTCGCCGCCCGAGCCGCCGGGGCAAGGCCCCGAAGTCGGCATCGACGAGCGCGGTGTGCGAATCCTGACCCAGCGCGACGGCAAGCCCGTTGCGGTGCTGATCGACCGCAGCGGCGTGCGGGTGACCGAGGAGGCCGCGCGCGGTGCGGCGGCCGACAGCGGCATCGTGATCGCGCCGGACGCGGCCGCCGATCCGCAGCAACTGGCGCAGGCGCTGGAGTCGGTGCGCGACCGCGTCGAGGAGATCGTCGCTGAGCAGATCGACCGCGAGCAGGCCCGCCAGTCGCGCGTGGTGCGCGAGCAGTCGGGCGGCAGCCCCATGGCCCTGCTGCTGCTGCTGATCGTCAGCGCCATCATCGTCAAGGTGGTGCTGGGCTCGAAGAAGAAGGCCGAGGTGCGCGCACAGGCGGCCAGCGCCACGGCCGCCGAAGAAGGCCTGAAGCGGCAACTGGCCGAGGCCCAGCTCAAGACGATGCAGGCGCAGGTCGAGCCGCACTTCCTGTTCAACACGCTGGCCTCGGTCGACTACCTGATCGAGACCGATCCGGCGCGCGCCTCGAGCATGCAGAAGCACCTCATCCAGTACCTGCGCGCCGCGCTGCCGCAGATGCGCGAAGGGTCCAGCTCGCTCGGCAAGGAGCTGGCACTCTGCCGCTCCTACCTGGAGATCCTCAAGGTGCGCATGGAGGACCGGTTGCAGTTCGCCATCGCCGTGCCGCAGGGGCTCGCCTCGGCGCAGTTTCCGCCGATGATGCTGCAGTCGCTGGTCGAGAACGCGATCAAGCATGGGCTCGAGCCGAAGTCGGAGGGCGGCACGCTGACCCTTTCCGCGGACATTGCCGACGGCAAGCTGCGCGTCACGGTTGCCGATACGGGCCTGGGCTTCGGCGCGGCCGACACGGCCGGCACTGGCCTCGGCCTGACCAACGTGCGCGAGCGGCTGGCTGCGCTGTACGGCAGCAGCGCGCGCCTGTCGCTGCAGGCCAACACGCCAGGTGGCACCCTGGCCACGATCGAGGTGCCGTACGTCGTCGAGGGCGGCGCGGTACCGGGAGTCCCGGCAACGTCGGCCGATCCGGCGCGGCCGCAGCCGGCCTGAGCGGAAATCCGCCGCCGCAGCGCTTAGGATTGCCGCATGACGACTTCCGTGGTGCGCGCTGTCATCGCCGATGACGAGCGCTTGATGCGAGAGCAACTGCGGGCCCGGCTGGCCGAGGTCTGGCCGCAGCTGCAGATCGTGGCCGAGGCACGCAATGGCGACGAGGCGGTCGCGCTGGTGGGAGAGCATCGGCCGGACATCGCCTTCCTCGATATCCGGATGCCCGGCAAGACCGGTGTCGAGGCGGCGCGCGAGATCGGCGACGCCTGCCACGTGGTCTTCATTACCGCCTACAGCGAGTACGCGGTCGAGGCCTTCGAGCAGGGTGCGGTGGACTACGTGCTCAAGCCCGCCGAGCGCGACCGACTTGAGCTCACCGTGGCGCGGCTGCGTAAGCGTCTGGGCAGCAAGCCAGCCGACCTCAGCGCGCTACTCGAAAGACTTGCGGCACGGCTCGATGGGCCGGGCGGCGCAGCGGGTGTTGCGACCCCTGCGGCCGAGCAATACCTGCAGTGGATCCAGGCCTCCATGGGCCAGCAGCTGCGCATGATCCCGGTGTCCGAGATCCTGTTCTTCACGTCGGACGAGAAGTACACGCGGGTGCAGACCGAGGGCTACGAGGCGCTGATCCGCAAGCCGATCAAGGAGCTGGTCGAGGAGCTGGATCCGAAGCAGTTCTGGCAGATCCATCGCGCCACCGTTGTCAATGTCCGGGCGATCGCTGGCGTGACACGCGACTTTCGCGGCCGCCAGCTGGTTCAGTTGAAGAACCACCCAGAGCGGCTGGAGGTCAGCCGCAACTACACCCATCTGTTCAAGCAGATGTAGCAGGCCGGTGCGGCCGCGGCGAGTCAGCCCTGCAGTTCCGCCCACATCTGGCGGTCGCGCTCGGCGGTCCAGATGCGCGGGTGCGTGATGCCGGCTGCTTCGTCCAAGGCGCGGCTCACATCAAACGGCAGGCAGTGCTCGTAGATGAATACGGAGCCGAACCGCGGATCCATCTTGCTGCGGGCGTGGGCGAAGGCCTGCTTCAGGCTGTGTCCCGCGGCTACGCTCTCCTGAGCGGCGGCATACAGCGTGGTCACGAAATCCCGCGTGTAATCAATGGCTTGCTCTGCCTCCTGGCGGCTGAGCAGGGCCGGCCCGCGGCCCGGTACCAGGCGTTCGGCGCCGAGCGTGCGCAGCCGCTCCAGGGTGACGGGCCAGGTCGCCAAGTGTGCATCGCCAGTGTAGGCCGCTGCCTCGTGCTCGACCAGGTCGCCCGAGAAGAGGACCTTTTCCTGCGGCAGCCAGACCGCCGTGTCGCCGCGGGTATGACCGGCGCCCGGATGGAAGACTTGCACTTCGAGATCGCCCAGCCACAGGGTCAGGCGATCCTCGAACACGATGGTGGGCCAGGTCAGCCCGGGGATGGTCTCGGCCGACTGGAACAGCCGCGGGAAGCGCTCGATCTCCGACTGCATGTCCTGCGCGCCCCGTTCGCGGATCAACTCCCAGGTGCCGCGGCTGGCGATGATCTCCTGCGCCCCTTCGGCCCGATAGGCCGACGCGCCCAGGACGCGCACGGCGTGGTAGTGGGTCAGGACGACGTACTTGATGGGCCGGTCCGTCACTTCGCGGATGTGGCGGATCAGCGCCTGCGCCATCGCTGGCGTGGCGGTGGTGTCGATCACCATGGCGCAGTCGGGCCCGATGACCACGCCCGAATTGGGGTCACCCTCCGCGGTGTAGGCCCAGGCGTGGGTGGACAGGCGGGTGAAGGAGGTCTTCTTGGGCGCGAGATCGGCCTGGGAGGCGAACGACTTGGGGCTCATGGCTCGCTGGCGGCGTGGGGATTGGGTGGGGAGCAGCAGGGGGCCTGCTGAACCGCGGATGAAGCGGGCGGATGCCTCGCGGATTGCCCCCGCGTTTGACAACCCCTTGTCAGGGAACCATAATTTGCGGTTCCCTGCGCCGGAGGGGTGCCCGAGTGGCTAAAGGGGGCAGACTGTAAATCTGTTGGCTTACGCCTACGTTGGTTCGAATCCAACCTCCTCCACCAATCGCCGAGGATTTTCACGGACATCACAGACGAATTGATAGCAGTTTGCGGGCGAAGGGCTGGCTGACGAAGCAAAGCGCCGGTGCGCAGGCAGGGCGGACGGCGGCAGTTTCGTCGGCCGTGGTCCGGCGGCGTTGCAGGCGGGTGTAGCTCAATGGTAGAGCAGCAGCCTTCCAAGCTGAATACGAGGGTTCGATTCCCTTCACCCGCTCCAGGTTGCAAGACGGTTGTGCGGGCAGCGCGCGCAGCCCTCCCGCCCATGTGGCTCAGTGGTAGAGCACTCCCTTGGTAAGGGAGAGGTCACGCGTTCGATCCGCGTCATGGGCACCAAGAATGAGCGGTATCCGGTTTCAGAAAGAGTCTTAGGAGCTAGCCAAGATGGCCAAGGGCAAGTTTGAGCGCAAGAAGCCGCACGTGAACGTGGGGACGATTGGTCACGTGGATCATGGGAAGACCACGCTGACGGCGGCGATCACCACCATTTTGGCGACCAAGTTTGGTGGCGAGGCCAAGAAG
>JADCGS010000045.1 GCA_020248865.1 Burkholderiales bacterium
CGTGAGCATCTTCATCAGCCGCGTGATGACGGTCTGCAGCAGCGCATGCAGTTCGTCGTCGGTGGGTGCCTCCTTCTCGACGAAGGTCGGCGCGCCATCGGCACCGCAGCGGTACACCCCATCCAGCACCAGGCAGTGCAGGTGGATGTTGAGGTTGCCAGCAGATCCGAAGCGCTGGATCAGCGTGACGGCGCCGCCCTGTCCTTCGTCGGCGGGGAGCTCGGCGGCGTCCAGCAGGTGGCGCGTGATCACGCGCTGCACCACCTGCAGCACCGGCGTGACGAGCTGCGGCTGCGCGGCCAGCAGCACCCGCAGCGGGATCGGCAGCGACAGCACCCACTGCCGCACCGGGACGTGCGGGATGACGTGATCGATCAGGTGCGCCGCGGTCTGCGACATGCGGCGGGCGCCGCATGAAGGGCAGAACCCGCGCCGCTTGCAGCTGAAGGCCAGCAGCTTGTCGTGGCCGCACTCGGCGCAGCGCAACCGCAGGAACCCGTGCGCCAGGATGCCGCACTCGAGGAAGGCGTCGAACTCGTCCTTGATGAAACGAGGCAGCTCGGCGCCAGTGCTGGCCTCGGTGTGCGCGATGAAGCTGGCCGCATGCTGCTGCACCAGGCGGTACAGCGTGGTTTGCTCGGGGCGGTGGCGTTCGTAGTGGAGCGCGGCGCCGTCCGGCGCCCGCTGGGGCTGCCGGCCGATGGCTTGCACGATGGGCTCCCGGTGAGGTGAGCCCGCACAGTCTCAAGCCGTGCTCTGCGCTTCAATCGCACTGACGGCCGCCGACCGATGTGTGCCCGCCGCCGAGGGACCACCTTCGAGTGTTCTTGCTTTGGTCTGACCGGCGGCTTCAGGGCGACGAATTCAAGGGCGCGGATGTCGGGTCGGTGCCCCGGCCGTCCAAAGCGGCTCGGGCCAAGGGCAGGTTGCCGCCGCAGCTTCCAGAGGCAGATCGTGGACGTTCGGGGGCGACGTGGTGAACCATCCGGGCTAAGCCGGCTGCGCGTCGGCCAGCCGCACCGCCCCGCGTACCACGCGGTAGATGAACCAGCACCACACGCCGAACAGCAGCAGCCCGCCCAGGGTGGCGGCGCCGATCGTGGCAAACAGCGAACTCCAGGCCAGGCCGAGCGAGGTCGAGACCGACCAGTCGCCGCGCTCCTTCACCTGCGCCAGGATGTCGCGCACGAGCGGCCAGGCGCCGCCCAGGATGATGCCGACGGCCAGCACGTAGCCCGCCAGTGACAGCCAGAAGGTGCGCGCCAGCCAGCGGTAGTGGCTGGCGAGAAAGCCTACCGCCGGCGAGCCGGCGCGCAGGTGGCACACCAGCACGGCAAACAGGGCCGGCCACCAGAGAAAGATGCCGAAGCCGAACAGCACGTAGACGATCCAGGCGACACCGAACTCGCCGGCATTGGGCACCACGCCGCTGTCGTGGGTGGGTGGAGGCAGGCTCACTGGACCCCCTTCGCGCTGCGCGCTCAGAAAACCGCCCTCGGGGCGGCCCGGCCGGCGCGCCGGCCGGGCAGGCCGGTGGGCAGACCAGCGGGCGGGGTGAGGAAGTTCGGCATCGTAGTCGCCCGGCGCCCGGCGCGGTGCGGGTTACGGGCCGCGGCGGCGCCGTTGCGTCGCGTTGCTACCCTTGCGCCATGCAGCCGCGCGACCCGCAGCACCTCCTGAAGTCCGTTTTCGGCTACGACCGCTTTCGCGGCTTTCGGCGCGAGGTGATCGACCGCGTGGCCGGCGGCGGCGACGCGCTGGTGCTGATGCCCACCGGCGGCGGCAAGTCCGTGCCCGCCCGGGCGCGGGTGCCGCCAGCGGCGTGCGCTCGCGCAGGGTGGTGCGGCTGCGCACGGCCAGGTCGTGGTGCTGGCGCGTGCCAGTCGCCGAGCGAAGCCCGCGGAAGGGTGCCGGAGCTTGCCGGACTCGCCGCGCCCGAGGTGTGCTGCGATCCGTGATCACTGCTGCGCCGTTCGCCCCGTGGCCCGCACACCCCGCCTGCGCTCTGCTGGCCCCCTTCATCCGCCGCCCCCGCGGCCCGCCTCGGCGGGCGCACGCTTCGCCTACCAGCGGCACCGGCCGGAGGACACCACGCTCTACCGGGTGGTGCAGGAAGAGCTCGAGACCTTCCTCGCCCAGGTCGAGGCGCAAACAGGCTCGGGCCTGCCGCAGTTCGTCAAGGACGAGTTCGAGGCGTACCTCGAATGCGGCATCCTGGCCCACGGCTTCCTGCGTGTGCGTTGTGCCGAGTGCGCCCATGAGAAGCTGGTGGCGTACTCGTGCAAGCGACGGGGGTTGTGCCCCTCGTGCGGGGCACGTCGCATGGCCGAGACGGCGGCGGTGCTGGTGGATCGCGTCATGCCGCGGGTGCCGGTCAGGCAGTGGGTGCTGTCGTTTCCGATCCCGCTGCGCATCCTGCTGGCGGCGCACCCGGAGTTGCTCACACCGGTGCTGGGCATCGTGCACCGGGCTTCAGCCTGCACGCCGCGGTGCGCGTGGGTAGCGATCAACGCAAGCAACTCGAACGACTATGCCGTTACATCACCCGCCCGGCGCTGGCCAACGAACGCCTGAGCCGCAACGCCAAGGGCCAGGTCGTGCTGAAGCTCAAAAGCCCGACTCGCGACGGCACGACCCACATCGTCATGCAGCCGCAGGAGTTCATGCAACGCCTGGCGGCTCTCGTGCCGCGCCCGCGGCTGCACCTGATCCGCTTCCACGGGGGGCTCGCCCCGAACGCGAAGCTGCGTGCGGCGGTCATCCCGCAATCCGCGCAGAAGGACAGCGCACCAGCGCACGAGCACGCGAACGGCCAGGCGGCGCGGATGAGCTGGGCACGGCTGCTCAAGCGCGTGTTCGACATCGACGTGGAGCGCTGCGCGTGTGGCGGTCGACGGAAGATCATCGCCGCGATCGAAGAGCCGGTGGTGATCGTGCGGATCCTCACGCACCTGGGCCTGCCCGCGCGGGCGCCGCCGCGCGCAGCGGCGCGGGAGTTCTCGCTCGACTACGCAGCCTGACCGGAGAGCAGGACGACGGTTCCGCGAGAGAACCGACGACCGCGCTCGGCCCGTGATCGCGTGAGGGCGCCAAGGCGAGGCGGGTGAACGGTGATCCGGCCCGAAGCCGCGTTCGTATCGTCAGTGCAAGGGGGGATTGATCGCCTGGGAGCGCGCGGTTGACCGCTCAAAGTACGGGGAA
>JADCGS010000046.1 GCA_020248865.1 Burkholderiales bacterium
CTGCGCTTTGCGCCTAGATTGGAGCGCTTTGGGCAGCCCCCTCGGGCACGCCGGATTGCCTCTCACCCTCTGAGCATCCCAGCCGCCGCCAGCGGCGGCAGGCGCTCGCAAAGAAAACGATGGCTTACAGAACGTTTTCTTGAGAGACGGCCGCCGGCCGGGGGCTGCGCGCCCGCAGCGCCCGCCTGCGCCGCTACGATGGCGTCATGGAATCGAGCGTCTGGGAGCTGGCGAGCTACGTCGTCACCGTGTTCGGCCTGCCGATGGCCATTGCCATCTTCTTCTTCGAGCAGCGCAAGGAGCGCGCCAACGAAGAGGCAGAGGTCTACCAGCTGCTCGCCAACGCCTACACCGACTTTCTCAAGGTGGTGCTGGAGCACCCCGACCTGCACCTGTTCACCAGCACCGCCACACCCGACCTCACCACGGAGCAGCGTGAGCGCATGCGGGTGATTTTCGACATGCTGATGTCGCTGTTCGAGCGCGCCTATCTGACCGCCTGGCAGCCGCGCATGAACGAGGCGCAGGGGCGCCGCTGGGCGGTGTGGGAGGACTTCATGCGCGAGTGGATTCAGCGCGACGACTTCTACGCCAGCGCCGAGTCGCTGCTGGTGGGCGAAGACCCGGAGTTCCAGGCGTACTTCCGCCGACTGCTGGTCGATGAGCGCGGCGCGCCAGCGCCCGCCACCCGGGTCCTGCTGGAAGGGTAAGCGGTACTTCGAACGACCCGCGCGGTCCGCCTGCGACTGAGTCTTGCAGCGCTGCAACGGCGCGCGGCGGGCCCCTCGGCCGTGCGATCGGCGCCGTCACCGCCACGGCCTGCCACCTGCCGGACCCGCGGCGCGCGCGCCCCGTAGCCCCGGTCTTGCGGTGTAGCCTTCGACCGAATTGGCGCGGTCTAGCCAGTCGATTCTTCAGTACTCAAACGCTTCCAACCCCCCAATAATCTAGCCAGGAAGGCTCCGGCGAGCGCTGCGCCGAGACGCTGTCGCCCTGGCGACCACAGAACGAGGAAGACCATGCGCAAGTCCCACGCACTGCTCGCGACGGCCGTACTCATGGCGGCCGAAACCGCTCTGGCGGCCGGCGGCGCCGCCAGCGGCCCGCAGCCGGGCCGCGAACTGGCTCTGATCGACGTCGTCGTGCTCTGCCTGGCCGGCTCGCTCGTGTTCTTCATGCAGGCGGGGTTCGCGTTTCTCGAAAGCGGGCTGTCGCGCGCCAAGAACAACGTGAACGTGCTGATGAAGAACTTCCTGGACATGTGCTTCGGCGCCACGGTGTTCTGGGCGGTCGGCTACGGCCTTTTGTTCGGCTTCAATCCGAGCGGCTGGTTCGGCACCAGCGACTTCTTCCTGCAGGGCCTGGTTGGCAGCGGCTTCGCGTTCTTCTTCTATCAGATGATGTTCGCCGCAACGGCGGCGACCATCGTCAGCGGCGCGATCGCCGAGCGCGCCCACTTCAAGGCCTACATCATCGGCTCGATGGGCATCGCCGGCCTCATCTATCCCGTCTACGGCTCCTGGGTCTGGGGCGGCTGGCACGGCGGCAGCGGCTGGCTGGCCGATATGGGTTTCATCGACTTCGCCGGGTCCACCGTTGTGCACTCGATCGGCGGCTGGTGCGCGCTGGCGGCGCTGATCGTGATCAAGCCCCGGCTCGGCCGCTACGCGCCGGACGGCACGCCGCGCAACATTCCCGGTCACAACCTGTCGTCGGCCACGCTCGGCGCCCTGATCCTGTGGCTCGGCTGGTTCGGGTTCAACGGCGGGTCGGTGGCGCTGCTGCCGGGCGGCACGGGCATCTCGCTCGGCCAGGTCGTGGTCAACACCCACCTCGGCGGAACCGCGGGCGCGCTCGGCGCGATCGCGGCGATGGTCTTCTTCCGCAACAAGATCCTGCTGACCGTGGTCCTGAACGGCAGCGTCGCGGGGCTGGTCAGCGTCACCGCCGGCTGCCACGTGATGACGCCGGGCTTTGCCCTGCTCACCGGATTCGTCGCCGGCATCCTCGTCAGCGTCGCCGAGGCGCTGCTGATCCAGATCCGCATCGACGACGTGGTGGGCGCGGTCGCCGTACACCTGGTCGGCGGCATCTGGGGCACGATCGCCGCCGGACTGTTCAATGCGAAGGCACTGTTCAGCCTGGATCAGGTGGGGGTGCAGTTGATCGGTGTGGTCGCCGCCGGCGTCTGGGCTTTCCCCGTGGCCCTCGCAATGTACTGGCTGATCGACAAGGTCGTCGGCCTGCGCGCGACCTCGCTGCAGGAACAGCGCGGCCTGGACTTCACGGAACATGCGGAAGTCGGCTATCCGGAGTTCCAGCAGGAAATCGTCCACAGCGGCAAGCCGCAGTAGACCGGGCCTGCAGCGACGTGACCGCCTTCCTCGAAACCGCACCTGCCATCCGGCGCCGGCGTGCGTTTTACGCCGCGCTGGCGCCGCTGGTCGGTCGCGACAGCGCGCTCGAGGCGATCAACATCTGGGAGCACGCGTTCGGGTCGGAGCAGCCGCTGCTGCGCGGTATCTCGCAGTTCGCCGCGCTGGTCGTGGTCGAGCTGAAGCTGAAGATCAACCCGAACGATCTTTCGATCAAGCTGCTGGAGCACTTGCAGAAGGACGAGAGCACGCTGCCGGCGGATCCCTTGCCGGTGCTGACCGGCCGGGCGCGACGTCCCGGAGCCGGTACCGGTACCGCGACGATGTTCCCAGAGCCGCCGCCCGCCGCCAGCACCGCACCGGCGGACACGCCACGCGTCAGCCCAGCCACGCACACCCTGTCGGCCTTGCTGGTCAAGCTGTGCGATGCCGCCGGCCAGGCGGACGTGCGCAGCCAGAAAGAGCTGGTTAGCCAGTTCATCGCCGGCTGCGGCAAGCGGTTCGGATCGGCTGCGACTCAGGACATTGCTGCACTCCTGAGCGGCCGCGCGGCGGTGCTGAGCCGCGACTACGCACCAACCAACGCGAGCGTGATCATCAACCTGTTCTACGTACCGCTGGCCGAGTTGTACGGCCCCATCAGCGCCGACCGCATCCTCGCTTCTGCCGTGCGCGCGGTCGAGCAGATGGCCGAAGCACGCGCGTTTCCGCCGCGCGACCTCCTGTAGCCCGCCTGCTGCCGGAAGGGCGGCGACAACCGGGCGCCGTCGCGGCAGCCACCCGGAATGGCATCGGCGCGCCGCGCCGTACGTGTGATGCCGCCGCCAGCGCCAGCCGCGACACGCAGCCAGGTTGCAACGCCCCCCGGGTCCGATGGGTTGCCTGCGCGCTGGATGGGTTGCCTGCGCGCTGATCAGGGCGCGGTTCGCAGCCGGTCCCGCGCAGCCAGCAAGACCGCCCGCAGCGCGGCGTCGGCGATCGGCTTGCGAAGCTGCAGGACGCTGGCGCGGCGATCGGCTTCCGGATCCCCCGACGGCGCCGGCGCAGCGGTCAGCAACCGCAGCACGGCCATGTCGTCAGGATCGCTGGCGCGGCTACCGCGTCCAAGCAGCAGTGCATCGAACGGCAGGTCTTCGACGACGCGCCAACATGCAGCCACCTCGGGCAGTCGTGCCAGCGCCGCCAACAGGTCGCTCGTCTGGGTCTCATTGAGTCCCGCGAGGCCCAGGCGATAGATTCGTTCGGTGGCGGCCATGCTCTCTCCTTTCGGTCGTCATTTTCCGCAAGAAACTCGCTCCGCCCGAGCCGCTTGACCGGCTCTCCCGCGCAGCGCCGCAACAGTCCCGGCAATCCAGTCGGCGCGCGCTTGCCGACATGCCGGCTCAGGTCGGTCCGTGCCGTGCGCGCCGGCCTCAAGCCTGCGCCGCCAGCCGGCGCTCGACCTTCGCCTCGCGGATCGGCAGGTTGCACAGCGCCGCGGCCAGCGCCAGCAGCGCGTCGGCGTACCACATCCACAGGTAGCTGCCCTGCTGCGCAATGGCCAGGCCGCCCAGCCAGGCGCCGAAGAACCCGCCGATCTGGTGCGACAGCAGCGTCAGGCCGAACAGCGTGGCAAGGTAGCGCGTGCCGAACAGCTTGCCCACCACGCCCGCGGTCGGCGGCACGGTAGCCAGCCAGGTGAAGCCCAGACCGATGGCAAAGAGATAGAACGTGAGCGCGGTCTTGGGGGCGAGCAGGAACAGCACCACCAGCACCGCGCGCGAGAAGTACATCCAGAACAGGATGTACTTGCTGCGGTGGCGGTTGACCCAGTAGCCGGCCGCCAGCGAGCCGGCAATGTTGGCCAGGCCGATGATGGCCAACGACCAGCTCGCCACCGACGGCGGCAGACCGCACAGGCTCACCTCGCCGGGAAGATGGGTCACCAGGAAGGCAATGTGGAAGCCGCAGGTGAAGAAGCCGGCATGCAGCAGCAGGTAGCTGCGGTCGGCCAGTGCCGTCTTGACCGCGTGCTTGAGCCCGCCGTCCTCAGGTGCCCTGGCGGTGCCGGCCGGCGCCGGGCGACGCCGCAGCACGCGCGCCAGCGGCAGCGCCAGCAGCGTGAGCGCCGCCAAGCTCCACATCGCGCCCATCCAGCCGGCCACCTGGATCAGCTTTTGCACCAGCGGCGCGAAGACGAACTGGCCGAACGAGCCGCCGGCATTGATCACGCCCGAGGCGGTGCCGCGGCTTTCGGCCGGCACGCGCTGCGCGGCCGCGCCGATCAGCACCGAGAAGCTGCCCGCGCCGGCGCCGGCCGCCATGACGATGCCCAGCATCAGCGTCAGGCCGAGACCGCTGGTCATGAACGGCGTGAGCGCCATGCCCACCGCGGCGAGGATCACGCCCGCGGCCAGCACCCGGCCCGGCCCGTACTTGTCGGCATAGGCGCCGGCAATCGGCTGCGCCGCGCCCCAGACGAACTGCCCGACCGCCAGCGCAAAACTGATGGCGACGATCCCCATCCCGGTGTCGGTGTTGACTGGCGAGACGAACAGGCCCAGCGACTGACGCGCGCCCATGGTGATCATGAGCAGCGCGGAGGCGGCCAGCACGGTCCACCACCAGACGCGGGCGGATGAAGCTGAGGTCATGGGCAGGGGCTCGTGGCGGCGCCCGGCCGGACGGTGCGACCGGCGGACGCCGCATTAGACCCGAGTCGGCCGGTCGCCACAAACGCGCGCCACGCATGCCACGCCTGTGCCGGCCGCAGGAGCCCGTCTGCGAAAATGCCGCGACTGCCAGCTACCCCGCCACCCCCGTTCAGGAGGACGCCCGATGGGCGCCATGCACCCGTTTCACCTCGCCTTTCCCGTCACCTCGCTCGCCAAGGCACGCGCCTTCTATGGCGAGCTGCTCGGCTGCCCCGAGGGCCGCTCATCGGAGGACTGGGTCGACTTCAACCTGTACGGCCACCAGATCGTGGCGCACCTGGCGCCAGCCGAAGCCGGCCACCGCAAAACCTCGGCGGTCGACGGCGACGATGTGCCGGTGCGCCACTTCGGCGTGGTGCTGTCGATGCCCGAGTGGGAGGCACTGGCCGCCAGGCTGCGCGGCGCCGGCGTCCGGTTCGTCATCGAGCCGCATATCCGCTTCAAGGGCGAGGTGGGCGAGCAGGCGACCCTGTTCTTCCTCGACCCCTGCGGCAACGCGCTCGAGTTCAAGGCATTCGCGGACCCGTCGCGGCTGTTTGCCAAGTGATGCGATTCAGGCCGTGCGCGCCCGTGGCTTGCCGTTGTGGGTCGGGCCGACGCGCGTCTCGACCGCGCGCTTGAGCGCGCCGCTCAGGCCAAGCGCGAACGCGATCTCCACCACCAGAAACAACGGCCCCACCAGCAGGCCCACGAGGTCATCGACGAAGGTCGGCTTGCGGCCTTCATAGTGGTGGCCGAGGAACTGGATCGCCCAGCCGGCGCCGAACAGACCCACGCCGGTTACAAGCCACAGCGCCGTGCTGCCCGCCGCAACCCAGCCGGCCGTCCAGGTGGCAAGCGCCAGCAGCGCCGCCATCCCCAGACCATAGGGCAGGCTCAGCGCAAGGTAGAAGGCGCAGGCGGCAGCGACCACCAGCCACGCCGGGTTGAGCGGCATGCCGGCCAGTTCGAAGTGCGGGCGCGACAACAACACCGCCACCGCAAAGACGATCATCGGCACGCCAACGAAGTGGGTCGCAATGTTGCGGCGGTCGCGGTGGTAGGCGGCATAGCTGGCCACCTGCTCGGTGAGTGATCGCATGCGGGTCTCCTGGATGCCGCACGGTCGAGGGCCGCTGAAGCCCGCGCGCAGCGCGTTGGTACTTAGGGGGCGGCCGGTTCTGCTCGTAGTTCGTAATCGGAGAGGCCAACCCGATCGCTAGCGTAGCGCCGGCGTTGCAGCCGGGTACGGCCCGATATGAGGCGCGACGAATCCCTCGATAGCCTGCCGCACCTCGAACGGCCGCTCCGTCAGCGGCCAGTGATGGCAGTCGATCGTCTGCACGCGGCCGTGCGGGAATCCGGCGGCGATCGACCGCGTGGCCGCCAGCGCCGCAAACGTCGCGCCAGTGGACAACAGCACCAGCATCGGCTGCGCGTAGGACGCCGGCGGCGGCAGCGGCCGGAACAGCTCCACCAGCTCCTGCAGGTAGTGCGCGCTGCGGAAGCTGCGCAGGTCGGCACGCGTGGAGCTGTACTGGCGGATGAACTCGGCCTCGGCGGCCGGCGACTGCAGCGCGATGCGCGCCTGCCGGTCGAGCGCCTCCAGATCCAGCGGCGCCAACTGGCGCCGGCGCAAGCCGACGGCGTTGGCCCCGCGCACCGCCGTTGCGGCGAGTGCAAACAGCGGGCCGGCGGCGGCCATCAGGCGCCACCGTCCGCGCAGCGCGGCGCGAAACACCGGATCGATCAGCACCAGCGCCCGGACCCGGCCGGGATAGTGGGCCGCGCAGTGCAGCGCCACCTGCGCGCCCAGGCTGTGGCCCACCAGCACGGCCTGCGGCTGCGCTTCGGCATCGAGTAGGGCAATGAGGTCGTCGCTCCAGGCTTCCAGACCCACCCGGCGGCGCGTGTCCGAATCGCCGTGGCCGCGCAGGTCCAGGCGGATGAGCTGAGCCTGCTGCCGCAGCGAGGTCGCGGCCACGAACTCCGACCACCGCGTGAGGTTGCTCGCCAGCCCGTGCAACAGCACGACCGCCGGACCGGCGCGGCGGGGCGTGCGCCGGTAGTGCAGGCGCACGCCGGGCCGGTCGAGCACGTGAGCGGTTTCGTCGGACACGGAGTGCAGCGGGCGGGCGTGGCAGTTCTGCTGGCCGCGCATTGTCCGCGCTTTCGCACCGGGCATCGGCACGACTGCCGCCCTTGCAGCGCGCTCGCGCAAGCGCCGCGCTACAGCCGCGTCACTCCCGGCAGCACGCCGACGAGCTTGCCGTCTTCGAACACGGCCCCCACGGCCTCGCCGCCGACTTCCCGCAGCTCGAACTCGCGCCGCGGCACGCGCTCGCGCGCGCGCCGGGCCTGCTGCTCCAGGCGCGCCGCCCAGCTCAGCAGCACGGCGCTCACCGCCAGCAGCCAGCCGGTGACCGGGTGGGTGGGCCGGCCGAACGGACCGGCCGGGGTCAAGTGCATCGTGGTCCGCGCCATGGCGAACTCCTCGTCGGGCGATGGACCGGCCGGGGCCGGTCCGGATCAAAGGTTCGGCTCGGCTCGCCAGGCGAGCGAGTCATTGCTCTTCCAGGGCTCGGCGCAGCGCGCGCCGGCCTTGCTGTCGATCGGTCTTGCGGCTGCCGCCATGCGCGCCGGCCCGGCGCCGATGCGCCAGCGCCACCAGCGGGTTGCGCGGGCGCCGCGGCAGCTTGGTCTTGCCGGTCTTGTCGGTCTTGCGCAGCGTTTTCATCGTGTCCTCCGCAGTAGAAAACAAAACGGCCCGGGTGCTTGCGCAACCCGGGCCGCCGTCTGGCGCGTGAGCGTCTAGCGCACGCGGCCCTCCCGGGTTGCGATGGGGGTGATGCCGAACAGCCCGCCCGGGGCGCTCAGCCCACCGTGCGCGACAGCACCGCCTTCCGAGGCGCTGGCGCGGGCTTGCATCAGGCGGTTCAACATCCGATCGATCCTTTCCGTTCTGGCGGGTGCGGCGGGCCGGAGCCCACGGAGCCTGCGGTGGTCCTCACCGCAGCCCGCGAAAGTCCGCATGATAAACGAATGTTTATCATGCGCAACACGTTTTATCAATTGATTCATCCCGCGAAGGCGCGAGGCCGCCGGCCCGGGCCGATGCAGCGCCGTCCCGGCGCGGCACGCCCGCGCACGCCGGGACGGAGCTGGCCCGTCAGCGCTTCTTCCTGAGCGGCCGCACGCCCGCCTGGGAGCGACGCCACAGGTCGGTGTCGCTGCCGGCGGCCGGGCCGGCGCGGGGCGGCAGCGCCGCGGGTGCCGCCGCCGGCGGCGCTGCGGCCACCAGCACCTCGCTCAACAGGTCGAGCAGGCGCGCCCGCGCCTTGTCGGGATGGCGGCGGTAGTAGGTCAGCACCAGACCGACGATGAAGCGCTCGTCGTCGGTCTGGGCAAACAGCGCGGGCTCGTCCGACTCGCCACCGGCTGCGGCGGCGGCAGCCGGTACCGCCGCGCCCAGCGCGTGCGGCTGGTCCATCCAGCCGTAGGGCTTGCGCATGCGCTCTTCGAACTGGCGGGCCAACCGTTCGCCGATCTGGCGCGAGCGGCCCTTGATCTGGCTCCAGTACGACGGCTGGATCTGCAGCCGCTCGGCAAAGCGACCCTCCAGCCCCCGCAGCGTGGCCGCGTCCGGCTTGCGGGCGGCCTGCTGCACGAACTCCTCGAACAGCAGCAGCGCGTTGTCGAGCCGGATCTGGGCGAGGTCGAGCGGCATTTGCCTAGATGATAAACGGCGGGCCACGCCGCGGCGCCCGGTGGCCTTGGGCCCGGTTTCAAAGAGCCAAGTCCCGCGGCGGGCGTGTGTGTCAGCGCGGCGGCCCTGCGCAGTGGCACTGGTCCATCTCGCGTCGAACGACCTGCCTCTGCCGTTTGGGGCGGTCTGCTTGGCGCCGAGGGCGGCCCGCTGTTCACGACCTACGCGCCGCCGACTGCTTCAGACTGGTCAGAGTCACTCGCCTTCGCAGGTCGAGTGTCGGTGGCATCCGAGACCGGTCCTTCGAGGGCATCTGCCGTGACTGACCGCTGACCTCTCAAAGTGAACGGTCGTCGAGTCCAGAGTGGCCGGCACCTCGCCGATGAGTGCTTCCGCCCCGGGCGAACTCAACAAACCGGCCCCGATGAGACATTGGCCTTCGAGATCCTGCGCTGCAGATCGTCGACACGCCGAGCCCCCGCACGGTCCATCAGGCACTCCCGTTGCGCTGCGCCCGGTGTCCCGCTAGCGTTGCCACTGCCCCATGTACAAAAGCTCCCACCCCGTCACCCTGCGCGCCATGACCGAGGCCGACCTGCCCGTGCTGCACGACTGGCTGAACCGGCCCCACATCGTGCAGTGGTGGGGCGGTGAAGCACAGCGGCCGACGCTGAAAGACGTCGTCCGGCACTACCTGCCGCGCGTGCTGGCCCAGGAACCGGTAATGCCTTACGTCGCACTGTTGGGCACTGAACCCATCGGCTATGCCCAGTCTTACGTGGCCATCGGCAGCGGCGGATGCTGGTGGCCGGACGAGACCGACCCCGGGGTGCGTGGCATCGACCAGTTCCTGGCCCATCCGGTGCAGCTAAACCAGGGCCTGGGCATGCAGCTGGGGCTGGCGCTGCTGCCAGCGGCTGTACGCTGACCCCGCGGTGACGAAGATCCAGACCGACCCCGCGCCCGGCAACCGCCGCGCCATCCGCTGTTATCAGAAAGCAGGCTTCGTGCAGGACAGGCTGATCACCACGCCCGACGTGCCGGCCGTCTACACGATGCAGACGCGCCAGGCTTTCATCCGGCGCCAGCGGTGTGGTGGCGGCAGCACCGGCGCGCCGGCTGACACTATGGGCCCCGAACAGGCCGAATTCGCTGTCAGTGGGCCCCTACGCCACTTGCCGTTCAGTCTACAGGCACGTCCATGACCGACGCTTCAAGTCCACCCCGCGTGCTGCTGGGGTGCTCGGTTCACTGGCACCTCAGCGAGTTGCGTGAGTCGCTGGCGCTGGATGTGATGACGCAGCACTTCGTGCACGGGGCACGCCAGGGCCGCCAGGGCGGCCTGCCCACCACCAACCCCGAGCATGCTGATCAGATCAACCGCCTGGTGGCCGGCACATTTGAAGCCCTGAAGGACCGCGAACTGTTCGCGGCGCGCCGCGACGAACTGATGAACGTGGTGCTTGATGTGGACAACGTGTTCATGCACGTGGCACTGGCCACTGGCGCTGGGACGCTGCTTTACCACGGCGATGACGACAACACGCCGCGGCCCTTGAGCACGGCGCGTGGCATCGAGCTGCTGGGCCCGCAGTTCGCGGTGCTACCGCGGGAAGAGCTGGACCGGGCCCGGGCCGAGGTGAACCAGTTGTTCCCCAGCCTGCAGAAGGTGACCTGGGACCAGGACATTCCGTGGGAAGTGCGCAAGCCCATCGTGATGCTAGGCATCACGCTCATCGACATGCTGGTGGCCATGCGCTGCGACGCGCGCCTGATCCTGTTCAACCCGTACCACGAGTACGGTGCCGCCACGCGGCGGTTCGGGCTCCAGGAACTGGTGCAGATGGATGCGTTGGTGCGCACCGCCGAGCGCACCAACGGCAGCATCGTCGTGCCCGCCAGCGGCACCGAACTCACCGGGCTGCGCAGCGCCAACTTCTTCGGCAGCCCGGAATACATCCGCTACGCCCAGGCACACACCGAACTGGCGCACCACGAATCGGCGGCGTCGCGTTCGGTGGGCCGGCTTGCCAGCAGCGTCACCAGCCTGCACGCCCGGTACGAGAAGTTCGTCAACAAGAGCGCCATCAACCTCATCGCTGTCGGCGCTGTGGAAAAGGCGATGGCGCTGGTGACAGGTGGTATCACCGCCAACACCAAGGCTTACGTCGACGCGTTGTTGAAACTGAGCAAGGAGCGCAACCGCAGCCCGGTCATCTACTCGGGCGTGGACATCCAGAAGTACTGTGAAGAACTGGTGCTGCTGAAGTTGTGGGGCAAGCCCAGCGCGCTGGCGCCGGTCAGGAACTGGTTTGCGCAGTCCAGGCTGCTGCAGCGCCTGCCTTGGAGGCGTTGACCCCGGGGCGCCCACGCCGGTGTACGCGCATAGGACCTTCAAACGGCCTCTTGGCCTCTCGAGTCCAGCCCTGGGCGGGCCGGACGGTGGGGCGGTGGCGGCGCCTCCCCGGACGGCATGGAACTGCATGGGGCTTGCGCCGTTGTCTTGTCCTGATTCGCCCGGCCTCGATGTCTCGGGTTGACCCTAGCTCTTCGGGCGGCGAGACGACATGCGGCGCAGCGCCAGCAGCGGATCCCATGATGTTCTCCCATCGAAATAAGGGCCTACCAAGATGCGCCGTCCGACTGCCCGGTCGTTGCCGTGGGTCAACCGGCGCCCGGCAGCGTATGCCCGCCGAAGGTCAGCTTCCTGGCGCGCAGGCGGATTCACGTTCCCGGCCAGGAGCGGTCGCTGGTGACCGGCGGCTTCCAGGCGCCGCGGCTCGGGAAGCTTCGCAGCGTTCCACCGTAGCCAGCGCCTCCGACCAAGCCTCAAAATGGCGTCGGCGCATCCGTGGCAGGAGAGGAGAACGTGCGATGCCCGAACGCAAAATTGTCTCACCGAGCCAGCTGAACGCATGGCTTACGGCCCAGATTCAAGAGGTCGACGGTTGCAGGGATTGCGACCTCACGTGGAAGTACAGGTTACGGGAACCACAGAAGCATGGCGGCTGTAACTGGTCGGAGCTCAATCTGCGGTACGGGGAAGGCACGGATCATGACACTGCAGTCAAGGCCGCTCTGACGATTGAGCGCGAAGCCTTCAAGCAGTTCAATCTCGAACCGGAGTCATCGCCACCGCCCCTAGCGGCTCCGGAGTTCAAGGCGAACATGCTGCCTCGCCTGCTGCGCGTTCCGACCTTTCACCTCGATGCGAACCTCATCAACGCGCGCCGGAATCTCGACGCTGTCAATTGCATGGAGCATTGGCGAGACACAGGCGTGATCTTGCTTGTGATGGCAGGCATCGCTCATGAAGAGGCGCAGGCCGGTGCGGGCGGGAATGCTGAGGCGCGGAAACGCAAGGCTGCCGGCCACATCTACACGATTAACGACGATGGTGACGCGAAAGCAGACGACACCTACGCGCGCGTTGAGGCGATCCTATGGGGCCGAGCTACCGACAGGAACCAAGCACACGATGTCGAGGTCGTCTGCGAAGCCATTAAGTGGCACGCGATTCTCGTGACGAGGGACGGCGGCTCGAAAGAACAGCCAGCGGGCATCCTCGGCAACCGCGACAGGCTACGCGAGCAGTTCGACGTTCGGATCCTACGACCTGAAGAGGCTGTGGAGTTCATCCGCGGGAAGCTCGCGGAGCGCGATGAGTTCAATGCGCAGGTCGCCGCGCTGACCAGCGCACCCCTGCCGGAATGGACTCGCAGGGACTGACAAGGCCCTCGCCTCTCCGGCATGCGAGTGTTATGCAGGGTGCGTGCTCGACACGAGCTATGGACTCCTGTTTCGGGACTCAGTCTGCGCCTTCACCGGCCGCACACGGTAAACAGATGCGCGTCCTTGCCCAGTTGACGCGATCGGCCAGTAGCCGACCTTTGGGACGGTCGACTCTTCGGAAGGATAGCTGTTGCTGCGTTGCTGCGGGCAGCTACTTGATTGGCTGCGAAGCTGAGCCCTGAATCGCAAGCTTGGAGGGTACAGCCGACGGCGACGTGGCCAGGTAGTCGCGCAACTGAAAGGCCAAGCACGATCCAGCGTCTACTAGCCTGTCCAGCACGTCCAAAGTAGCTTGCCTTAGAGACACGTCACGCAGGAGTGCCTGACGATGCTCGTGCACTGCCGCTTGGCAGACAGTCTCAGCGTCCCAAAGGCTGTTCCCGTCGTTGAACAGGTCAGCCGGAGCCCCGGCTATCGCATCCCGTAGTTGCACCAGCGCGGATGGGACGGCCGTTGCTCTGCCAACACCCGCCATCAGGGCAAGAAGATGCCCGAACGCGTGCCAGCTGTCGCCTGCTGAGACAAGGCAGGCGGCGACGAAGCGAGGGCGGCTTCGTAGCAGCGGCAAGTCGTGGAAGGTCTTGACCCACGGAATGGACTGGAAAAGCAGAACGGCGAGCGGCTTTTCGTTCTTGTTGTACACGCGCCGCGAGCGCGTGCGCAACGACTCGTGTGGAAGGAGCTTTGCTGCGGCACGGTCCCACACACGCCAGAAGGCATCCACGTTCGCGTACTCCTGCTTCATGCTTCCGCGCAGAGTCGACTCCAGCACCCTTTCGCTGAGCTCCGGGCCGTTCTCGATGCAGTAGTCAAGGGCTTCGAAGATGGGTTTCATGTTCGTGCCCTGAGCCAGCAGTTCAGACGCCAGAAGGTCGCCCACTTCCCAGCGCGCTTCGAAGTCGACGTAGTCCGGGTCGTACCGATCAACTCGCGGCTTGCCTTCTTGGTCGGCCATGAGGCGAACCAGTGTTATGAGCGCATGGACTCTCCAAGTCTCGGACGTCTCGCTGCGGGCGGCATCTAGTGCGATCGTCCACTCCTTGACAGCCGCCAGGCTCTTGGGGCCAGGTCGGGGTGGAAGCTGCCCGCCTGTGAGGGCAGCCACAAGCGCCTTGCTGGTTGCGTCTCTTGCCTCTTCGACGAAGTCACGCCGGCGCCTCTGTGCAGCGCCAATCGTCGTATCCAGCGCTTCGGCGTACAAAGCCAGCGCCGTGGTCAGGCTCTCAGCGAGTTGAGGTTGCTTGGGCCTCAGAACCTCCGAGATGGCAAGGGCTCCGGCCCGCCGAACCTTCCAAACGGGCTCCGTAATGATGTTGGCAAGCGACGCGGCCAGCTTCGGACTCACTGGGTCTACGCTTGCCAGCAAGATGAGCGTCTTGGCCGCCAGCTCGCCCGTCGCGGGCACTCGACGCACCCAAGCGTCGTGGTCGAGGCGCTTCGATGTGGCGTCGAGAACATGGCCCTTGGCCCATTGGAGGGCTTCCGATGTGTCGGTCGGCCAGCGCTGAATGAGAGCGCAAGGCAGGTCGTCATCCAGCCCCAGCAGCATGGCCTCGTCCTGGTGTCAAGGGTCGCCGAATTTTCCCCAGTGTGGTCGTTCAAATTTCCCCACCCGGTTGAGAAGAGTTGTCGTCGTGTGAGCGGACGAGCCCGGCCTTGAGCTTGTCCTTCAGGCGGTACGAGTTGCCGCGGATGTTCATC
>JADCGS010000047.1 GCA_020248865.1 Burkholderiales bacterium
GCCTGCAATGGGCCCAGGCCACTTTGGACGGCCGGGGCTACGCGGGTTTGCGCGGCGCCCGCGCGGCCACACTGCGCTCAAGTGCTCGCCGATGCCTACGGGCATCGGCTGCGCCCCTCTCGCGCAATCTGGCTCGCGCGGGCATCCGCGCAAATCCCGCGTCCCTGGTGAGACATCCGGGCTAGCCCAGCCGGGCTCATGCTCATCCGGGCCGACGCCGGCTCGAAGACCGCCGTGGTCGGTATCGGCGTACAGCGGTCGGAGCGGTGCGACGGGGTGCGGCATGGCACTGCGACGGGTCGGCTGCTTCGGCCCGCACTGGGACCGCAGCCGCTGAGGTGAGGACGGCCGCAGTCGGCTGCGGCCAGCGATGCGGGCGACGAGCGCGGCGTCAGCCGGCCGCTCAGATCCGCACGCTGCCCTGCACGCAGGTGACGGAGGCGCCTCCGACCCACACAGTGCCGGCGTCGTCGCGCTCGATCCACACCCGTCCGGCGCGGCCGAGCGCCGTGCCCTGGGCGGCCACGTAGCGCGGCGGCGCCATGCCGGCGCCGATCAGCCACTGCGCCAGCGCGGCGTTCAGGCTGCCGGTCACCGGGTCTTCGGCCATGCCGGAATTGCCGGGGAAGAAGGCGCGCACCTCGAAGTCGGTGTCCTGGCCGCCGGTCTGCGCCCCGATCACGCCGACCTTGCCCCGCGGGCCCACCACACCCACGTCCAGCCCCGCCAGCACCGCACCGTCGGGCTTCAGGCCCAGCACCTGCTCGGCACTGCGCAGCATCACCGCGCGCCAGTGGGGGCCGTTGTGACACCAGGCGTGCGCCACGATGTCCGCGCGCGCCACGCCCAGGCCGCGCGCAATGAGCGCGACGTCGGCCTCGTCGAGGGGGCCGCTGCGGATCAGGGGCGGCGCGGCGAAGGCGAGCCGGGCGCCGTCCTGTTCGGCCAACCCGCTCTGGCCGACGCTACGGCGGATCGTGACCAGCCCGACGCCGCACTCCTGCACCACCCGGTCGCCGGCGCGCGGCACGCCGCCGGCGCCGAGCCAGGCATGACAGGTGCCCAGCGTCGGATGCCCGGCGAACGGCAGCTCGCGCCCCGGGCAGAAGATGCGTACCCGGTAGTCGGCGCCCGCCGCCGCACCGGCGGCGGTGGGCGGCAGCACGAACGTGCACTCCGACAGATTGGTCCAGTGGGTGAAGGCCTGCATCGACCCGGTACTCAGCCCCTGCCCATCCAGCACCACGGCCAGCGGGTTGCCGAGATACGGCACGGCGGTGAACACATCGACTTGCTGGAACGGGCGTTGCCGCATCGTCATGGAACTCTCCGGACAGCCGTGGTTCCGGCGGCGGCCGCGTCAGTCCCGCGCGAACAGATAGCCCTTGCCGCGCACGGTCTTGATGCGGGTCGGGGTATCGGCGTCGTCGCCGAGCTTGCGCCGCAGGCGCGAGATACGCGCATCGATCGCGCGGTCCAGGCCGTCGAACTCCAGCCCGCGCAGCCCCTGCATGATGTCGTCGCGCGACACCACGGTACCGGCGCGCTGGGCCAGGAACAGCAGCAGCTCGTACTCGGCCGTGGTCAGCTCGACGGCCGCACCGTCGAGCCGCACCTCGCGGGCGGCGGGCCGCAGTTCGAGTGTGCCGAAGCGCAGCGGCGGCGGGGCGGCGGGCGCGCCGGGGGTGGCGCTGGACGGCGCCGCGGCATCGCGCCGCAGCAGCGCCTTCAGCCGCGCCAGCAGCACGCGCGGCGCCACCGGCTTGGCGATGTAGTCGTCGGCCCCGCCTTCGAGGCCGAGCACCTGGTCGATGTCGTCGTCGCGCGCAGTCAGCATGACGATGCGGCCGGCAAAGTCGCGCCGTACGTCGCGCAGCACGTCGAAGCCGTCCTTGCCCGGCAGATGGCCGTCGAGCAGCACGATGTCGAAGGCCTCGCGCCGCATCAGCGCCTCGCCGTCATCGCCGCGTGCGCAGTGGGTGACCTCCCAGCCGGCGCGCACCAGCGCATCGCGCACCAGTTCGGCGAGGCGTTGGTCGTCTTCGACCAGGAGCAGGCGGGGGGCGGACACGGAACGGATTCTAAGGATGCCCATGCCGCGGCGACTCAATGAAGCGCAGCGCGCAGGGCGGCCGGCGGTCGCAGGCGCCGCGCACACCGCAGCACTGCCGCTACAGCCCACGAAACAGGTGCGCGTAGAGCCGGCTGGCCACCAGCGTCTCCGGGCGGCCGCGCAGCGTCAGCCGCACCCTGCCGCTGTCGTCGCGCAGGGCGGTGGCGATATAGCGCGCCTGCACCACGATGCCGCGATGAACCTGCCAGAACGCCTGCGGGTCGAGCCGGGCGAGGAGTTCGCGCAACGCCATGCGCACCAGCAGCTCGCGCTGTGCGGTGATCACGCGCACGTATTTGTCGGCCGCCTCGAAGTAGATCACGTCGTCGATCGGCACCAGGTGGATCAGCGCACCCTGCTGCGCCTGCACGATGCGCAGCGGCGGCAGTGGCTGCGGCGGCGCCTCGGCCGCAGCCAGCAGGGCACGCAACTGGGCCAGTGTCACCTCCGGCGGCGGCGTTGCCGCGCGCGCCGCCAGCCGTTCGCGCAAGCGCCGCAGGCAGCGCTCCAACCGCGCCAGCTGAACCGGCTTGACCAGGTAGTCGACGGCCTGCGCGTCGAAGGCCTGCACGGCGTACTGGTCATAGGCTGTCACGAACACCAGCAGCGGAAACGGCGCGTCGTCCGCCCAGTCCTCGGCCAGACATTGCGCCGCCTGCAGCCCGCTGGCGCCCGGCAGCCGGATGTCGAGAAAGCACAGGTCCGGCCGCAGCCGCAGCGCCTGCTCGACCGCCTGCTCGCCGGTGCCGGCGCGCGCCACCACGCGCAGATCGGGCCACAGCCGCGCCAGCTCGGACTGCAGCTCGTCGGCCAGCAGCGGCTCGTCCTCGGCGATCAACGCGGTCGTCATGGTGCCGGCGCATCCAGCGGCAGGCTGATCGTGGCCAGGGTGCCGCCCGCCGGGTGCGGCACCGCCTCCAGCGCCAGCCGGGCCGCCGCACCGTAGCGCACCGCCAGCCGCTCGCGCACCTGGACCAGGCCAAAGCCGCTCGTGCCGGCGGCCTGCCCCGGCAAACCGACGCCGGTGTCCTGTACCCGCAGCAGGAGACGACCGCCTGCGGCACGGGCGCTGACCTCGATGCGACCGCCCTGCGGCTTGGGCTCCAGGCCGTGCCGGATCGCGTTCTCCACCAGCGGCTGCAGCAGCAACGGCGGCACCGCAACGGCGGCCAGCTCGGCCGGCAGGTCCAGTTGCACGTGCAGGCGGGGCCCCATGCGGACCTGCATCAGCGCCAGGTAGTCGCGCAGCCGGTCGAACTCCTCGCCCAGCGCGTGCTCGGCGTTGCGCGAGGCCGCCAGCGTGGCGCGCAGGAAGCCGATCAGGTGATCGAGCATCTGTTGCGCCCGCCGCGGGTCGGCGGCGATCAGCGCACGCAGATTGGCCAGCGTGTTGAACAGCATGTGCGGCTCGAGCTGCGACTGCAGCAGCGACAGCCGCGCATCGCGCGCCGTGCGCTGCAGAACCTCGCGCCGGGCACGTTCGAGAAAGTAGGTCAGCCAGCCGAAACTGACCGCCAGAGAGAAGGCCAGCACGCCGAGGAAGCGCTGCTGGTCGGTCTGCAGCAAGGTCAGCGTGGAACGCCCGGACCAGGCATCGCCGGCCAGCGTGCCCAGCACGTAGCCGGCCGCAATGCCGAGGCCGCACAGCAGCGCGGCCCGCCCCGGCGGCGGCCAGTAGCCGGGCGGCTGCGCCCGCAGCAGGCCGCGCAGCATGAAGCGCATCGGGTCGATGGCTGCCCACGTGAGGACGCTGATGGACAGGCTGTAGACCAGCGCCGTGGCCAGCGCGCGCCAGCCCGGCGCCTGCCCGCGGCCCAGCGCCCAGACCAGAGCGCCAACCAGCAGCGACACCGCCAGCACCAGACCGAGGCGCCGCAGCAGTGCGCGCCCCTCGCCCGCGGGAATCAGGCAAAAGCCAGTCGTCACGGCCGCAGCTTACGTTGGAAGAACGCCGCAATCGCGTCGAACGCGGCCTGCCGCTCGGCCGGGTCGAAGTCCGGCTCGGGCCAGCCGCCGCGCGCTTCACCCGCACCGACGCGCTGCGCGACTTCCGGCGGCCAGGGGCCGAGCAGATCCATATGGCCGGCGCCCGCCAGGTGCGCAATCCGCTCGCAGCGCGGGCAGGCGTGCAGCAGGTGTTCGCTGTGGTGGCGCGGCAGCAGCAGCCGATCGCGCCCGGCGCTCACCACACCCACCGCAATGGCGACCTCGCGCAGGCGGTCGGCCGTAAACAACGCCGCTACCGGCACGGCGACCGTTGCCGCGGCCACGCGCAGGTCGGGCAAGCCGGCGCCGGCCGACGCGCCGTGCACCGTGGTCAGTTCTGCCGGGAGAAAGACCTCCGGTACACCGCGCGCACGCTCGAAGCCGGCGCGGCGCGCCGCCTGCGCTTGCGGCGTGGGCTGGCCGTTGAAGCAGAAGCCGGCATCGTCGTCCGCGTACCGCTCGCAGTGGCGCACCAGATCCAGCACCCGCCAGGAGGCGCCGGCCAGCACCAGCGCGGTGACGCCGCCGGCCGACATGCCGTGTACGCCGACGCGCTGCAGCGCCAGTCGCGGCCCCCACACCGGATCGGCTGCCAGCGCGTCGAGCGTGCGGCTGACTTCCTGCGGCCGCCGCTGCCACGACGACGGACCCGCGAGCGAGCGGTCCCGGTGGTTGTCGCCAAAGTGCAGCGGCTGCGCCACCACGAAGCCGGCGCGTGCCAGCGTGGCGGCAAGCTGGTGGTCCGAGTGCGTGCCGCCGCCGGTCCCGTGCGACAGCACGATCAGCATGCGGCGTGCGCCGCGGTCATCGACGGCCGCCGCGGCGCTGCGGGCCGAAGCAGCGTCGGCCGGTCCGGCAGCAGGCGCAGGCGCCAGCGGCGCGTCGGGCGCCACCGTCAGCATGAACGGGCCGAAGGCCTGCGCCTGCGCCGGCTGCAGCGTCGGGTAGACCAGCGTCACCGGCAGACCGCCGGCGTCGATCTGCGTCATGCCGACCTGGGCCGCCGCAGCACCGGCGCAGCCGGCTGCAAGCAGGGCAATCATCCGGCGCAAGCCGGCTTTGAGGGAACCGCGCATCTCCTGACCTCCGCATCGCGGCCCGCGCAGCAAACCGCGCAAGCGACAGCGCCGCCACGCTGCATGCCACGCGCTGCGTGCGCAACGCGGGTGCGACCAAGCAGCGCCCCAGGTCGCCAAGCGCTGGCAGGGCAGCGCCGGCCGCGGCAGCGCCTGCGTCGCCTGGCGTGCGGGCAACCGCACCGGCGCAGCCGATCTGCGACGCGCGCACGGCCGCCGCGCGGGTTGCGCCGGGGCGCACGTGCCGGCGGCGCGGGACTGCTATCTCGGGGTGGCGGAAAAGTGAGCGCGCCGACCGGGGTAGTCGAGGATCATGCGCATGTGCTGGAACGCCGAGCCGCCCAGGGCGCCCTCGATCGGCTGGTCGGTCATCGACGACATCCATTCGCGCAATGCGCCGTCGGGTCTCTGGCTGAACCACACCGGCCCCACGCGCAGGCCGGCGATGACCACCTGCGGCACCTCGATCATGTCGAAGCCCTTACCGGCTCCGCCGATCCGGTCTGCGGCGCGCAGCACGCGCCATTGCGGGTGCCGCCGCGTCCATCGCTCGAATACCTCGCGCACGATGAAGCTGGTCCCGATCGATGTGCCCGCAGCGACACCAAAGGCCGGCGCGGCAGAGGCGCTGAGCGTTGCCGTGGCGCCGGTGTCCAGCAGGACACCGAGGCGCTCGCCGTCGATCTCGACCTCGATGCGCGGAAAGTGAAGGTCGGCGCGGAACGTCATGGCGGTTGACGCGAAGCCGGCGGGCGCAGCGACTGGATCGATGAGGCGAAACTCTCGATTCAGGTAGTCGATCGACCAGACTCGCCCGGCGAACCAGCGCGAGCCGAGGAATAGATCGTCGTCGATTTCGTGGTCCGGCACGACCACGAGCCGGCCCTGCAGCCAGCTGTCGTGAAGCGGAGCGGGAATCCCCTGATCGATCCAGCCGCGCGGAAAGCCGACCGCGGGCAACCGCGTGCCATCGTCTTGTTGCACCGACCCGGCGGGAGCGAGCCCGAGCCGTTGGGCAACCGAGCTGCGCACCGCGTTCCAGCCGCCGCCGGTGTCGGTGAACAGGCGCAAGCGCGTGCCGTCGCGATCCGCGGCAACGACGAATACCCGGCCGTCGATGAACTGCGCCGGCAGCCGCTGCGCTTGTGCCACGAAGACCGGGAGCAGCCATGCCAGAACCACGGGCAACCAGCGACGGCTGTACGGCATCCTCGACGTGAACAACTGCGGCGCGGACATGCGAACGAAATACGGTCGGCCCTCGAAGCCTTGCCGGTCTTGCACGCATTGGAGAAGTCGGTAACGGCCTCGGACGGCGGGCGACCATCAAGCACGACGGTCTTCACGATCGATCCTCTCGATATCGCCTTGAGAAGCGGTGCGCGGTCGATCCACGCCTCAGCGCGGCCCGGCAACCGCCTCGCCCGGTGCGCGCTGGCGCCGCTGCTCCAGCAGCCGCCCCAGCCAGGTGCGCACCGGCTCGCGCCCGGTGCGCAGGTAGTGGACCGCGCCGTCGTCGTTGAGCGTGCGCCGCTGCAGTCCCTCGATGCCTTCGGCGCCGGCGAACAGGATGCGGTCGCCGGCGCGCAGCGGCGTGTTCTCCTCGGGCAGCAGCGTGTCGCGGCCCTTTGAGAGCAGCAGCAGCGGCACCGCCGGCAGACGTACCAGGCGGTCGTCGGGATCGGCCAGCAGGTGCGCCAGCGTCAGCGGCGGCTCGGTCTGCTCGACCAGCGCGTAGCGCGCGCCCAGCAGCGCCGGGTCGCACAGCAGCGCCCAGGTGTGCGGCACCGTGTCGCCGAGCGCATCGCGCAGCCGGCCGAGCACGCCGACCGCCCAGGCATTGGGCTGCTGGCGCGCCTTCAGCAGAAAGCGGTTCAGCAGCGGCGTGGTGAGCAGTTGCACGCACTCGTTGGTCATCAGCGCCGCCTGCACGAACTCCAGGTCGGCGCGTGCCGCCTCGATCAGGCTGCGGTTACCGGCGGCGTTCTGGCGGATCACCGTGAACAGCCGGCGCTTGAGCCGGCGCGCGTTGGTGATGATCGCCAGGTTGTTGGCGTCGACATCGGTGCCGGCAACGATGCCGCAGGCCTGCTCGATGCCGGCGCGGCGCAGCGCCTCCTCGGCCAGCGCCGAGCCGACGATGCCCTGCTCGCCGCAGTGCGCCGGGTCGATGTCGATCGCCTTCCAGCTCTGCCCGGCGGTCTCGAGCGCGGCGGCGATGCCGTGGCCGAAGCGGCCGTAGCCGGCCACGATCCAGTGGCCGCGCGGCGCTTCGATGCGCGGCGGCAGCGCCGCGCCCGGCACGCCGCTCAGGCAGTCCTCCAGCCGCAGCGAATCGGGCTGCGTCAGCGCCATGCGGAAATTGAAGGCGAAGGTCTCGTAGGTGTTGACGATCATCGTCTCGCCGAACGACTCCAGCGTGTCGCGTGCTCCGGGCGAGCCGACGCGCGCCAGCACCGGCAGCGACGGCGCCAGTACCTTGGCGCCGATCACGATCGCCTGGTTGACTTCATCGCCGGCCGCCAGCGCCACCAGCCCGGCGCACTCGGGCTTGGCCACGCCGGCCGCCAGCAGCACCTCGGGGCTGCGCGCGTCGGCCATCAGCAGCGCGGTGGCCTGGCGGGTGTCGAGCACCAGATGCGCGCGGGCGCGCTGCGCATCGGGCTCCAGCACCACGGTGCCGAAGCCGATCTCGTCGAGCGCGGCCACCAGCCGCCGCCCGCTCTGGCCGTAGCCGCAGATGACGAAGAACGGGTCGGTCATGCGCCGCACTCGCGCCTCGAAGCGGTGGCGCTCGATGGCCTGGCGGAACGCGGTGTTGCGCGTGAGCGCGAAGATCGAGCCGAGCGCGTAGGCCCAGCCGATCACGGTCAGGTAGATGCTCAGCGTCATCCACAGCCGCTGCGCATACGAAAACGGATACGGAATCTCGCCGAAGCCGATGGTGGTGGCGGTGTAGCTCATCACGTAGAAGGCGTCGAACAGGCCCATCCGCCACGGCTGGCCTTGCGGGTCGACGCCGGGCATCAGCGCCAGGCCGAACACGCTGATTGCATAGACGCTGATCAGCGTCACCAGCGGCGCCCGCAGGCGCCGCAGGATCAGCACGAGGATGTCGGACATGGCGCCGGCCGCGCGGGGCGTGCCGCCCTAGCGGGTACGCCGCAGCGTCTCGCCGATCAGCAGCGCCACCGAGATGAAGTTGGCCAGCAGCGCGCCGCCGGACAGCGACACCACGGTGGCCATCACCTCGCCCTCCGAGGGCAGGTTGCTGACCTGGGTGGCCCACACCCACACGACCGTGGCGGCCACCAGTTGCACCACGGCCACGATGCTGGTGGCCAGGTGTACGGCGCCGATGTGGGTGCGGTCGCCGAACTTCAGCGTCATCGCGATCAGGTTGACCACCAGGGTCGCCGCCAGCTCCATCGGGTGGTGGTGCTGCGGGTTGTCGAGCTCGCCGATGAAGAAGCCGAAGTTCAGCGTGCAGGCGAGGATGACGAAGGCGCCGAAGATGACTTTTTCGAGGTTCATGCGCAGTCCTGGCGGAGCGGGCCGCTGCACGGCCCCAAGGTGCCGCTCATGGTAAGCGAGGCCCTCGGCGCGCGCGAGCGCGGCCGCGGCCGCGCCGGCAGGCAAAACCGCGGCGATGCGGCCACGGCGGCGCTGCCGCGGCAGCACGGCGAGGGCGGTGCGACCTCTGAGGCGCGACCACGGCAGCACGCCGAGGGCGGTGCGACCACGGCGGCGCGGCGAAGGCCAGCCCGGCAGCGCGCGGCGCACTGCGCCTAAGATGTTGGCCTGCGCTGCGCCGACCGGCGACGGCGCCCGCCTCCGCCTCCCCCATGCTGCGCACCGCCCTCGACGCCCTGCCCGCCTCGCGCATCCGCGAAGTGGCCAACGCGGCCCTCGGCCGCGACGATCTGGTCAAGTTCTGGTTCGGCGAGGGCGACCTGCCCACGCCGGCCTTCATCCGCGAGGCGGCCAAGCAGGCGCTCGACGCCGGCGAGACCTTCTACAACCACAACCTCGGCATCCTCGAACTGCGCGAGGCGCTGGCGCGCTACCTGACGGCACTGCACCGCGCGCCCATCGGCAGCGAGCGCATCGCGGTCACCAGCGCGGGCATCAACGCGTTGTCGCTCGTCAATCAGGCGATCCTCGATCCGGGCGACCGGGTGGCAGTGGTGACGCCGGTGTGGCCCAACCTGACGTCGATCCCGCGCATCCTCGGCGCCGAGGTGGTCCGGGTGGCGCTGGACTGCAACGCCGGCGTCTGGTCGCTCGATCTGGACAAGCTGCTCGACGCAGCGCGGCCCGGCACGCGCGCGGTATTCGTCAACTCGCCCGGCAACCCGACCGGCTGGGTGATGCCACAGGCGCAGTGGGATGCGCTGCGCGCGCATTGCCGCCGGCACGGCATCTGGCTGGTGAGCGACGACGCCTACGAGCGGCTGGTCTACGACGCGTCGCTGGTCGTGGACGGCCATGCGCCCGGCGTACTGGCGCAGGTCGAGCCCGACGAGCGCTTCATCAGCGCCAACACCTTCTCCAAGAGCTGGACCATGACCGGCTGGCGGCTCGGCTGGCTGGTGGCGCCGCCGCAGTTCATCGCCAGCTTCGCCAAGCTGGTGGAGTTCAACACCTCGTGCGCCCCCACCTTCGTGCAGCGCGCCGGCCTGGTGGCGGTGCGCGACGGCGACGCGCTGATCGCCGCGACCCAGGCCCGGCTGGCGCGCGCGTGCGACCTCCTGGTGCGGCGGCTGTCGGCGCTGCCCGATGTCCAGCTCGCCCGCCCGCAGGGCGCGATGTATCTGTTCTTCCGCCTGCCCGGGCGCAGCGACGACTCGCTGGCCTTTGCCAAGTCGCTGGTCACCACCGTCGGGCTGGGGCTGGCGCCGGGCATCGCCTTCGGCCACGAGGGCGAGGGCTACCTGCGCTGGTGCTTCGCCGCGACCGAAGAGCTGATCGAGCGCGGGGTGGAGCGGCTGCACGACTACCTGCGGCGATGAGGCGGCAGGCGTCCTCATCCGTCGGGCTGCCCTTCAAGCCCCTACCAGCCCCCGCTGCAACAACAACGGCTCCACCCGCGCGTCGCGGCCGCGGAAGGCGCGGTAGGCCGCGCGCGGCTCCAGCGAGTTGCCGCTGGCGTAGATGAAACGGTGCAGCCGCGCCGCGGTGGCCGGGTCGAACGCATCGCCGGCTTCCCGGAAGGCGTCGAAGCCGTCGGCATCCAGCACCTCGGCCCACAGGTAGACGTAGTAGCCGGCGGCGTAGGCGTCGCTCGAAAACAGGTGCTGGAAGTGCGGCAGCCGGTGAAACAGCGCGCAGCCGGCCGGCAGGCCCAGCCGCGCCAGCTCCGCCTGCTCGAAGGCCTCGACATCCACGCCGTCGGCGGCGGTCTGCTCGTGCAGCGCCAGGTCCAGCAGCGCGCAGGCAACGTAGCCCACCGTCTCGTAGCCCTGGTTGAACAGGCGTGCGCGCTCCAGCTTGTCGATCAGCGCCGCGGGGATCGGCTCGCCGGTGGCGTGATGGCGCGCGTGCGTCTCGAGCACGCCGCGCTCCTCGGCCCAGTGTTCGTACAGTTGCGATGGCAGCTCGACGAAGTCGCGCAGCACGCTGGTGCCCGACAGCGTCTCGAAGCGCACGTCCGACAGCAGCCCGTGCAGGCCGTGGCCGAACTCATGGAACAGGGTGCGCACGTCGTCCAGCGACAGCAGCGTGGGGCCCGCGGCAGCGCGGGCGAAGTTGTTGTTGTTGAGGATGATCGGCAGCACCCGGCTGCCGTCGGGCCGGCGCGACTGCTTGCGCAAGGCGCTCATCCACGCGCCGCTGCGCTTGGACGGCCGCGCAAAGTTGTCCGACAGGAACAGCCCCACCGGCACCCCGTCGCGGCGCACCTCGAACACGCGCACGTCGGGGTGATAGGCCGGCAGGTCGGGCCGCTCGATGAACTCCAGTCCGAAAAGGCGCCGCGCGCAGTCGAAGGCGGCCGCCAGCATGCGGTCGAGCGCGAAGTACGGCTTCATCTGCGCGTCGTCGAACTCGTAGCGCTGCTGGCGCAACTGCTCGGCGAAGTAGCGCCAGTCCCAGGGCTCGATGGGGCCGGGATGGGCCTGCGCGGCGGCCACGCGCTCCAGGTCGGCGCGCTCCTGCTCGGCGCGCCGCCGCGCCGGCTGCCACACGCGCAGCAGCAGCTCGCGCACCGCCGCCGGCGTGCCCGCCATGCGGTCGACCAGCGCGTAGTCGGCAAAGCTGCGGTAGTTCAGCAACTGCGCCTGCTCCTGCCGCAGCGCCAGGATGCGACGGGCCACCGGCCGGTTGTCGTGCGCGCCCGCGCTCGCCCCGCGCGCCTTCCAGGCGCGATAGGCCTGTTCGCGCAGCTCCCGCCGGGCCGAAAACGTGAGGAAGGGCACCACCAGCGAGCGGTTCAGGGTGATGAGCCAGTCCTGCGGCCGGCCGCGCTCGGCGGCCGCGCCGCGGGCGGCATCGCGCAGGTCGGCGGGCAGGCCGGCGAGGTCTGGCTCACCCGCGAGCCACAGTCCCCCCTCGGCCTCGTCGTGCAGCACGTTCTGCGCGAACTGCGTGGTCAGCGCCGCAAGCTCTTCGTTGATGGCCCCCAGCCGCGCCCGCGCGGGCGCAGTGAGCGCCGCGCCGGCCAGCACGAAGTCCAGATGCACGCGCTCGACGAGCCGCAACTCCTCGGCGTCGAGGCCGAGCGCGGCGCGCTGCGCGTGCACGGCGTCGATGCGGGCGAACAGCGCCGCATCCAGGTACAGCGCGTTGCTGTGCGCGGCCAGCCGCGGGGCCAGCTCACGCTGCACGGCCTGCAGCGCGGGCGAGGTCTGGCTCGCCGTCAGGTTGAAAAACAGGTGCGAAACGCGGTTAAACAGCGCACCGCTGCGGTCGAACGCAGCCACGGTGTTGGCAAAGTCGGGCGGCGCGGCCGCCGCGGCGATGGCGGCCACCTCGTCGCGCTGCGCGCGCGTGGCGACCTCGAAGGCGGGCGCGAAGTGCTCGGGTCGGACGGACGCAAACGGCGGCAGCCCGAAGGGCGCGTTCCAGTCCTGCAGCAGCGGATTGGGGGGCAACGGCGAAGGCGGGGTCGATTCGAAAGCCATTGGGACACACCAGCAAGGCGGCAGGCGCACGATGCGGCAAGACGGCGCCGGCAAGACGGCGGCGTGGCGCACGAGCGCCCGCGTGGGTAGAGCCTCGGACGATACCGGAGCCGGCCTTCCGGTTGGACCGCAGCCGCGGCGCACCGCACCGCGACCGGGCATGACGCACCGCCAAGGTGCCGGCCCGCAAGGCCCAGGCGGCGCCGGCTTGCGGCACCGCGCGCCGGGCGGCACGCGCCAGCGCGGCGGCCCGTGGCGGCTGCCGCTCGGCAAACCGGACCCCCAGCGGCCCCCCCCGGCTGCCCGGCAGGCGAGCTCGGCGATCGTGTCGTCGAACAGCACCACGTCCCTGGCGGGTCACCCGCCACCCGGCAGGCGAGCGCCCGCGCAGGCGGCGCACGGAGGTCGCTGGCACGGGCTTTGCAACACATTCATGTATACAAGACTGCTCGGGCCTGGCGCGCGCTGCCGCAAGGCCCCCGGTGCCGATGTCCGCCCAACCCGCCGCTGTCGATCTGCCACCGCTCTCGCTGCCCGCCCTGCGCGCGGCCTACGCCAGCGGCGTGCTGACGCCGCGCGCGCTGGTGGATCGGTGGCTCGCCGCGGTCGACGGGCTGGGCGTCGATACGGCATGGATCACTCGGGTGGAGCCGTCCGTCCTGCGCGCGCGCGCCGACTGGCTGATGACGCAGGATGCCGCGTCGCTGCCGCTGTATGGCGTGCCCTTCGCCGTCAAGGACAACATCGACGTCGCCGGCCTGCCCACCACCGCCGCCTGCCCGGCTTTCGCGCGCTGGGCCGGGCATTCGGCCACCGTGGTCCAGCGCCTTCACGACGCCGGCGCGCTGCTGGTGGGCAAGACCAACCTCGACCAGTTTGCCACCGGGCTGGTGGGCACGCGCTCGCCCTTCGGCGCGGTGCCCAACAGCTTCGACCCGTCCTACATCAGCGGTGGCTCGAGCTCGGGCTCGGCCAGCGTGACCGCGCGCGGACTGGTGAGCTTTGCGCTGGGCACCGACACCGCCGGCTCGGGCCGCGTGCCGGCCGGCTTCAACAATCTGGTCGGACTGAAGCCGACGCGCGGCCTGATCTCGACCGCGGGCGTGGTCCCGGCCTGCCGCTCGCTCGACTGCGTGTCGGTGTTCGCGCTCGACTGCGCCGACGCCGCCGCGGTGCTCGCCGTGGCCGCCGCCCCGGACCGCGCCGACCCGTACTCACGCGCGGCCGCACCCGCGCCGCGCGCCGCCCTGCGCCGGGTCGGCGTGCCGGCCGCACCGGAGTTCTTCGGCGACGCCGCGCAGGCGGCCGCCTGGGATGCCGCGCTCGCGCAGGCCAGCGCGCTCGGCCTGGTGCTGGTGCCGCTCGACTTCACGCCCCTGCATGCGGTGGCGGCGCTGCTGTACGACGGTGCCTGGGTGGCCGAGCGCTACGCGGCGATCCGCAGCTTCTTCGACGCGCAGGCCGACGCGATGGACCCGACGGTGCGCGGCATCATCGGCCGCGGCCGCACGCTGACGGCAGCCGACGCCTTTGCCGGCCAGTACGCGCTGGCGGCGCTGCAGCCGGCAGCCTGGGCCCTGATGGATGCGGTGGATGCGCTGCTGGTGCCGACCGCGCCGACCATCCACCGGCTGGCCGACATGGCGCGCGATCCGGTCGCGCTGAACTCGCAGCTCGGCCACTACACCAACTTCGTCAACCTGCTCGACTGGTCGGCGCTGGCCGTGCCGGCCGGGTTCCGCCGCGACGGCCTGCCCTTTGGCTGCACGCTCATCGCTCCGGCGTTCTGCGAGGCGCCGCTGCTGGCGCTGGGCGCGCGCTGGCAGCAGCACTTCGACCTGCATCTGCATTTGCCTCTCGGGGCCACCGGGCGGCGGCTCGGGGCGGCGGCCGCCCCGGCGCTGGACGCCGGCACCGTGCCGCTCGCGGTGGTCGGCGCGCACCTGAGCGGCATGCCGCTGAATCACCAGCTCACCGAGCGCCGCGCCGCGCTGCTGGCGCAGACCGCCACGGCGCCGCGCTACCGGCTGCACGCGCTGGCCGACACGCAGCCGGCCAAGCCCGGCCTGCAGCGCGTGGGCAGCGGCGGCGCGTCGATCGCGGTCGAGCTGTGGGCCATGCCGGCGGCCGGTTTCGGCAGCTTCGTGGCGGCGGTGCCGCCGCCGCTGGCCATCGGCACGATCGAGCTGGCCGACGGCCGCTGGGTCAAGGGCTTCGTCTGCGAACCGCATGCGCTGGCCGGCGCGCGCGACATCACTTCATTCGGCGGCTGGAAGGCCTACCAGCAGTCGGCCGCCGCGATCGCTGCAACACCCGTTCCTGCCTCAGTCCCCACCTGATCCCGTCCGGATCGAAGGAGCCTCCATGAAACGTCGTGACTTCCTCGGCACTGCCTCCGTGGCGGCCGGCAGCGCCACCCTGCCCCTGAGCGCGGCAGCGCAGGCGCGTCCCAAGGACGTGCTGATCGTGGCCAACGAGGGCGGCCCCAACTCGCTCGACATCCATACCGTGGGGGCCAACCGGCCCGCCTACGGCGTGAGCTGGCTGTGCTACGACCGGCTGATGACCTTCGGCACCAAGAAGCTTCCGCGCGGCGACCTGATGTACGACTTCGAGAAGCTGGAGCCCGAGCTGGCCGAGTCGTGGCTGCTGTCCTCCACCGGCATGAGCGTGATCTTCCGCCTGCGCCGCAACGCGCGCTTCCACGACGGCGCGCCGGTGACGGCGCGCGACGTGAAGTGGAGCTTCGACCGCGCGGTGGCGGCCGGCGGTTTCCCGACCTTCCAGATGAAGGCCGGCTCGCTGGAGAACCCCGAGCAGTTCGTGGTCGTGGACGATCACACCTTCCGCGTGGACTTCATCCGCAAGGACAAGCTGACCCTGATGAACATGGCGGTGCCGGTGCCCTGCGTGTTCAACAGCGAGCTGGTGAAGAAGCACGCCACGCCGCAGGACCCGTGGGGGCTGAACTGGACCCGCACCAACACCGCCGGCGGCGGCGCCTACAAGGTGGAGGCGTTCCGCCCCGGGCAGGAGATCATCTACGTCCGCAACGACGACTGGAAGAGCGGGCCGCTGCCCAAGCTGCGCCGCATCGTCCAGCGCCAGGTGCCCAGCGCCGGCAACCGCCGCGCCCTGCTCGCCAAGGGCGACATCGACATGACCTTCGAGATGCCGCCGAAGGACTTTGCCGAGATGGCCACCGACGGCGGGCCGATCCGCGTGGTGTCCACGCCGGTGGAGAACTCGCTGATCTACGTCGGCATGAACGTCACCCGGCCGCCGTTCGACAACGTCAAGGTGCGACAGGCCGTGGCCTCCGCCATCCCGTACGAGGCGATCCAGAAGAACGCCATGTTCGGCCGCGCGATCCCGATGTACGGCGCCAAGAGCCCGAAGGTGTCCAGCACCGCCTGGCCGCAGCCCACCGGCTACCGCACCGACATTGCGCGCGCCCGGCAACTGATGGCCGAGGCCGGTGCCGCCGGCGGCTTCGAGACCACGCTCAGCTTCGACCTGGGCGGCGCCACGGTGAGCGAGCCCTCCGCGATCCTGATCCAGGAATCGCTGGCGCAGATCGGCATCAAGACCCAGCTCAACAAGGTGCCGGGGGCCAACTGGCGCGCGGCCCTGCTCAAGAAGGACATGCCGCTGATCCTCAACCGCTTCGGCGGCTGGCTCAACTACCCGGAGTACTTCTTCTTCTGGTGCTACCACGGCCAGGACGCCGTGTTCAACACCATGAGCTACAAGAGCCCGGAGATGGACAAGCTGATCGACGCGGCGCGCTTCGAGACCGATTCCAAGCGCTACGCGCAGCAGGTGCAGGCCTTCATCCAGAAGGCCTACGACGAAGTGCCGCGCATTCCGCTGAGCCAGCCCAGCTTCGACGTGGCGATGCAGAAGAACGTGCAGGGCTACGTGTACTGGTTCCACCTGCAGCCGGACTACCGGTCGATCTCCAAGGCCTGACCATCGCGCGCCGCGCAATCCGCCGGTCGCGCGGCGCGCGATCGGCCGTACCGGGACCCGACCTCATGACACCCGAGCAAGTCGAAACCGCCGTCGATGCGATCGCCGCCGCCGTCGGCATGCCGATCCCGGCCGAATGCCGGGCCGGCGTGCTGCAGAACTGGGCGCTGATGCACGGCGTCGCGCAGGCCTACCTGCACTTCCCGCTGCCCGCCGACGTCGAGCCGGCCAACACCTTCAGGCCCTGACCGACCGCGCGCCGACACCATGGCCGATCTGCGCACCCTCGGCGCCGCCGCGCTTGCCCAGCGCGTGCGCGACCGCCAGCTCACCGCCATGGCCGCGGTACGCGCGGCGCTGACGCGCATCGACGCGATCGACGACCGCTACAACAGCTTCACCGCCGTCACGCGCGAGCGCGCGCTGGCACGCGCCGCCGCAGTCGATGCCGCTCTGGCCGCCGGTGCGGCCGGCGGCCCGCTCGCCGGCGTGCCATTTGCCGTGAAGAACCTGTTCGACCTCGCGGGCCTGCCGACGCTGGCGGGCAGCAAGATCAACCGCGAGCATCCGCCGGCCACGCACGACGCGCTGCTGGTACAGCGGCTCGAGGCGGCGGGCGCGGTCTGCGTGGGCGCGCTCAACATGGACGAGTACGCCTACGGCTTCACCACCGAGAACGCGCACTACGGCGCAAGCCGCAACCCGCACGATGTCGAATGCATTGCCGGCGGCTCCTCGGGCGGCAGCGCGACCGCCGCGGCTGCGGGGCTGGTGCCGCTGACGCTCGGCTCCGACACCAACGGCTCGATCCGCGTGCCGGCCTCGCTGTGCGGCCTGTTCGGACTGAAGCCGACCTACGGCCGGCTGCCGCGCACCGGCTCGTACCTGTTTGCCGCCAGCTTCGACCACCTGGGGCCGCTGGCCCGCAGCGCCGAGGACCTGGCGCTCGCCTACGACGCGCTGCAGGGGCCCGACGCGCAGGACCCCGCCTGCGCCCAGCGCGCGGTCGAGCCGGCGGCGCCCACGCTGGCGCAGGGCGCCAGCGGGCTGCGCATCGCCGTAGCCGGCGGCTGGTATGCGCAGAACACCGGTCCCGAGGCCGCGGTCGTGCTGCAGCAGGCGGTGCAGGCGCTCGGCCTTACCCGCACGGTGGAGATTCCCGAGGCCGGACGCGCCCGCGCCGCAGCCTTCGTGATCACCATGGCCGAGGGCGGCAACCTGCACTTTGCGGACCTGCAGTCGCGGCCGCTGGACTTCGACTTTGCCACCCGCGACCGCTTCATCGCCGGCACGCTCGTGCCGGCGCACTACGTGGTGCAGGCGCAGCGTTTCCGCCAGTGGTACCGCAACACCGTGACGAAACTCTTCGACGAGGTCGACGTCATCGTCTCGGCGGCCACGCCGGTGCCCGCGACCCGGATCGGCCAGACGATGATGGACCTGAACGGCCAGCAGGTCGCGGCGCGGCCCTCCATGGGCCTGCTGACGCAGCCGATCTCCTTCATCGGCCTGCCGGCAGTGGTCGCCCCGGTGCAGCGGCCCGGCGGCCAGTTGCCGATCGGCGTGCAGATCGTCGCTGCGCCGTGGCGGGAAGACCACGCGCTGCGGGTGGCCGCGGCGCTGCAAGCCGCTGGCGTGGCGAGCGCGCCCGTGGCCGCCGGAGCCCTCGCATGAGCGCGCTGCACACAGGCGGCCCGACGACCGATCTGCCGCTGAACGATCCGGCCGTCGTGGCCGAAGTGCAGGCCGTGTTCGCACGCTACGAGGACGCGCTGGTCCACAACAAGGTGGAGGTCCTCGACGAGCTGTTCTGGGACTCCCCGACCACCGTGCGTTTTGGCATCTTCGAGAACCTGTACGGCCATGCGGCCATCAAGGCGTTCCGCGCCGGGCGCTCGCCGGCCGGGCTGCAGCGCAGCCTGCAGAACACCGTCATCACCACCTACGGCGACCGCTTTGCCACGGCGATGACGGAGTTCCGCCGCGCCGGCAGCAACCGCATCGGCCGCCAGTCACAGACCTGGATGAAGACGCCGGCCGGCTGGCGCTGCGTGGCCGCGCACGTGTCGGTGATGATGGAGCCGCAGCCATGAGGCTGAAGCTCGTCGGCAAGCGTCTGCTCGGCGCCCTGCCCAACCTGCTCGGGGTAATCGTCATCACCTTCGTCCTGACGCGCGCGCTGCCGGGCGACCCGGCGGCCTACTTCGCGGGCGGTGCGGCCACGCCGGAGGCGATCGAGGAGGTGCGGCGTGCGATGGGGCTGGACCAGCCGCTGTGGATGCAGTTCCTGCGCTACGTGGCCGATCTGGCGCAAGGAAACCTCGGCGTGTCCCTGACCACCGGCCTGCCGGTGGCGCAGGAGATCCTGATGCGCCTGCCGGCCTCGTTCGAGCTGGTGATCGCCGCGCTAGTCCTGTCGTGCGCGGTGGCGGTGCCGCTGGGCGTGCTGGCCGCCACGCGCCCCGGCTCGTGGGTCGATCACCTGTGCCGCGTGCTGGTCACGCTCGGCGTGTCGCTGCCGGTGTTCTTCACCGGGCTCCTGTTCGCCTACGTCTTCTACTACCTGCTCGGCTGGGCACCGTCGCCGCTCGGCCGGCTCGATCCGGTCCATTCGCCGCCACCGTTCGTGACCGGGCTGTACCTTGTCGATGCGCTGCTGCCGCGCGACACCGTGGTGTTCTGGGCAAGCCTCAAGCAGATGGTGCTGCCCGTGGCCACCATGGCGCTGTTCGTGCTGGCGCCGATCGCGCGCATGACGCGCGCCTCGATGCTGAGCGTGCTCAGCAGCGACTTCGTGCGCACCGCACGGGCCAGCGGCCTATCCCCGGCCACGGTGCTGGTGCGCTATGCGCTGCGCAATGCCCTGCTGCCGGTGGTGACGACGCTCGGCATGGTGTTCGGTTTCATGCTGGGTTCCAGCGTCATTGTCGAGAAGGTGTTCGGCTGGCCCGGCGTGGGCGCCTACGCGCTCGATGCGCTGACCGTCAGCGACTACGCGCCGATCCAGGGCTTCGTGCTCGCCATGGGGGTGCTGTTCGTGCTGCTCAACCTGTTCGTGGATCTGGTCTACACGCTGGTCGATCCGCGCGTCACGCTGGAGGCCTAGCCCGGATGTTTCACCAGGTCGCCCCCGTGCATCCACGATCTGCCTCCGTAAGCCGCGGCGGTAGCCTGCAATGGGCCCAGGCCACTTTGGACGGCCGGGGCTACGCGGGTTTGCGCGGCGCCCGCGCGGCCACACTGCGCTCAAGTGCTCGCCGATGCCTACGGGCATCGGCTGCGCCCCTCTCGCGC
>JADCGS010000048.1 GCA_020248865.1 Burkholderiales bacterium
CGAGGTGGCCAGCCGCAGCAGTCCGCTGACGTTGGCCTGCACAGTCACGCCGGGCAGCGGTCGCAGCGCCACGGTCCAGGCACCGGCGCGGTAGTCGAACACGCCGCTGGCGGCGAGCGTCACGGCGGTTGCGCTGGCCGCCACGGTGGCGGCCACGCCGAGCGCCAGCGCGCCGCGCAGGAGCCACCGCCGTACCGGCCCGGCTCTCGATCAGAGGGATCGCACGGCGGATGGCATCGACCCCTCCCGCGCCGTGCGGAACTCGTTGGGCGACCGGCCCAACAGCCGCTTGAACGCGCGGGCGAAAGCCGACGCGTTGCCGTAGCCCACGGCCAAGGCGATGCTGGCCACGCTGTCGTCTGTGTCGCGCAGCCGTTGCGCAGCCAGCTGCAGTCGCCACCACAGCAGGTAGTCGGCCGGCGTCTGCCCTAGGCAAGCCTGGAAGCGTTCGAAGAACGCCGTGCGCGACAGGTGGGCTAGGCGCGCCAGCTCGTTCAATGTCCATCTGCGGTCGGGCTGTTCGTGCATCGCGGTCAGCGTGTTGACCAGGCGCGGATCCGATGCTGCGGCAAGCCAGCCGGTCGCGGGCCGGGCATCGAGCAGCGCTTCGCGCAGGGTCTGGATGAACAGGACCTCGGCGGCACGGCGCAGCACGGCAGATGAGACGCCGCCCGGCTGCGCTGTCTCGGCTAGCACCAGCGCGAGCACGGGCTCCACCCGCTCCCGTGCGGCTGTGCCGGTGCGCAACACCATGAGCGCGGGCAGGCCGGCCACGATGGAATGCGCCGTCCGCAACTCGGCGACAAAGCTGGCCGTCAGCAGCCGCATGGTCGTCCCTCCGCCGCCGTGGGAGAGCGTGGTCGCACGTCGATCACGCTGGTCGAGTCCGTGAAGCATGCTTACGGGAAGCGGCTGTCGACCTTCGCGATCCGACATGGCATGGACCTCGTCGCGCGGCAGCACCGCGACGTCGCCCGCCTGCAGCCGAACACCCTTCGACTGACCGGCGAACGTCAGCGTGCACTCGCCTTCGAGCACGGCATGCAGGGCGGCGAGGCGTCCTCCGGGCAGCTGCAGCGCCCAAGGCGCGCTCAGTTGGCTGACGCAGAAGTACCAGCCTTGGAACTGCAGCGCGTCAAGAACTTGCGAGATCAGGGTCTCGCGCGCCGAACGATCGGCATCGTGTTCCGGACTCGCGGACGCGCGTCTCGGTCCCTTCGCGCGTAGCGTTCCAAGCATCGTTGATCGAGGAGTCGGTTCGATGAAGGAAGTCTCGCACGTCGGTCGTCGCCGCGCTCTGCGCGGGATCGCGCGCGCTCTCGTGGTGCTGCCCGTCGCCGGGTTAGCCACTGCGTCCGGCAAACTCAAGCCGACGCCGGCGGTGACGGTCGGTCCGTTCTATCCCCCCGACCCGACGGGCCTTCCGTTCTTCGGTGCCAAGCCCTTGAGTCCGCTGCCGGAGGGCAACGACCTGACCACCGGCCCCGGTGGGCGTCGCGCCGAAGGCGAGCGCATTCGCCTCTTCGGCCGTGTGCTCGGCTCAGGCGGACTGCCCGTCATGGGCGCCCTGGTGGAGATCTGGCAGGTGGATGCGCGCGGTCACTATGCGGTCGAGACCGCTGCCGACCGGGACCCCGGCTTCTCGGGCTACGGCACGCACGTGGTGGACTCCGAGGGCCGCTACGCCTTCGCGACGATCCAGCCGCGCGGGTATCGCCGCTACGGCGGCCTGATCGAGCGGGCAGCCCACATCCACATGCGCGTGTCGGCCCCGGGCCGGCCGTCACTGGCCACGGAAGTGTGGTTCGCCGGCGATCCCGGCAACGAGCGCGACAGCTTCGTCGGAAGGATCAGCGATGCGGAACTGCGCGAGCGCATGCTGGTCCGCCTCGCGCCCGGCAGTGATGGCGTGGCGGTCGGCGTGTTCGACGTGGTGCTGGCAGACGTGGAACGCTCGCGATGAAGCTCGTCGTCTTCGGAGCCTCCGGCGCGACTGGCCGCCACCTCGGCAGCCTGGCCGCCGCAGCAGGGTGGTCGGTGCGGGCCTTCGTGCGCTCGGAGGAGGCGCGCGGCCGGGTGGGTGGTGCGCAGGAGACCGTGGTCGGAGAGCCCACCGATCCGGTCGTCGTCGCAGCCGCGATCCGGGGCGCGGATGCAGTCGCCGTGTGCCTGGGAATCTCGCGCCGGACGCGCTCGCCGTTTGCGCCGCTTGTCTCCCCGCCCGATCTCACGTCTCGCGCGGTGGCCTCAATCCTGCAGGCGATGCAGCTCGAGGGCGTGCGTCGCATCGTCTATGTCAGCGCGTACGGCGCGGGCGACAGCTGGACCCGGACCCCCTGGTGGGGCCGTGCGTTCCTGCGGCTGAGCAAGGTGCGCTACTCGATGGCCGATCACACGCGCAGCGAACGGCTGCTGTCCGGGTCCGGCACCGACTGGACCGCCCTGCGCCCGATGCTGCTCGACGACACCCGCTGCACGCAGCCGGCCCGGCCCATGCGCCAGGGCGACTCGCTGATGTCCAAGGTCTCGCGCGAAGCACTGGCCCGCACCGTCCTGGCGATGCTCGGTGATCGCTCTTCCTTCGGCCGCGCCATCGCACTGGTGCCGAGCCGGCACGAGCCGCACGCCGAGGGTTGAGTCCTGTCATGCGCGTCGAGAGCCCTGGGAGTTTCGAAGGCCCTCAGCAAGGCCTGCCGACAAGCCTGTAGAGGCCTGGAATTCCGAATACGGCGGTTGCACATCGAAGGGCTGCACAGGGTCGGAACCCGCCCTTGCCCCACCCGCCTATCGCACCCCCGCCACGGCCGGCACTGTTACGCCACCCCTCGCCCCCGCCGGTGCAAACTCGATCCCGCGCTGGCTCCACTTCGCCCGCTCGCTGCGCGGCAGGCTGCGCATCTGCATCAGCACCCAGCGCGCGCGCTCGAGCCTGGGGGTCTGCGTGGCCCACTGCTCGCGGTGCGCAGCATGCGGCGCGCGCAGGATGCCGGCCAGCCAGGCGGCTTCCAGTGGCGACAGTTGCGGCACCCGCTTGCCAAAGTAGGCGCGCGAGGCGGCGCGCGCGCCACACAGGCCGGGGCCCCAGTCGACCGTGTTCAGATATAACTCCAGGATGCGCGGCTTGCCGAGCGTGCGCTCCATCTCCACCGCGTACAGCAGCTCGCGCAGCTTGCGCGCCAGGGTGCGCTCGTACCCGGTGTACAGCGTGCGTGCCAGTTGCTGGGTGATCGTGCTGGCGCCGCGCGGGCGGTCGTCGCCGTCGGGCGCCAGCGCGCGCGCCAGTTCCGCGAGGTCGTAGCCGGCGTGTTCCTCGAAGCGCTGGTCCTCGGCGGCAATCGCGGCCTGCGCCATCAGCGGGCCCAGCGCGTCCAGGCTGGCCCAGGTCCGCTCGCCCTCGCCGGTCAGGATCTGCCGTGGCGTGCCATCGGGCAGCGGGCAGTTCAGTGCAAAGCGGCCGTGGCGCAGCGCCTCGGTGCCCAGCCCTTCGACTTGCAGACCATCCAGATGCAGTCGCAGCACGGGGCGGCGGTCGCGGCCCAGGGGCAGCGCGATCCGGCCGCTTGCCTGCACGGTGCCGCCCACTTGGGCGTTGCGCGCCTCGGGAATCGCGTCGGCCAGCGTGCGCACCACGGCGGCCAGCGGTGTGGCGGGCAGTTGCCAGTCGAGCCGCACCGCCTCCGGTGACAGGGTGGCCGCGGCGCTGGCGGCCAGATGGGCATTGCGCAGCTCCACGTCCAGCACGTTGTTGCTCTCCACGCCGGGGCGGCGGCTCACGCGCAGCTCGGTCGGCGGCAGCGCGATGCGCCGGGAGGCCACGCGCGCATCCTGCAGCCGGCAGGGCGCGCAGCGGATGATGAGCGCAGCGCCGTCGCGCTGGAAGGCCAGCGTGCCGAGCTGCGTGGTGCGGACACGGCCATCGAGCAGCCGCAGGCCGAGCGGCGAGGTGGCCA
>JADCGS010000049.1 GCA_020248865.1 Burkholderiales bacterium
CGAGCACTTGAGCGCAGTGTGGCCGCGCGGGCGCCGCGCAAACCCGCGTAGCCCCGGCCGTCCAAAGTGGCCTGGGCCCATTGCAGGCTACCGCCGCGGCTTACAGAGCCAGATCGTGGATGCACGGGGGCGACCTGGTGAAACATCCGGGCTAGACCGCGCCCGCTCTGGCGAAGACGCCGGCGCAGGCCGGCGTTTTCGTTTCGGCCCGCCGTTGGCATGACGCAAGGCAGCGCGGCAGCAGCCGGGCGCACAATGAGCGCCGCCTGTCTTCGCGGAGCCGCCATGTCCAGTCCAGAGCCGGTCGCATCCCGGCGCGCGCAGCGCGCCCCGTTCATCCTTCCCTGGTACCAGTTCGCCGAGTTGCAGCGCTTCGCCGTGAGCGAGCGCGAGCGCGTGGTCGACGACGCCTGCGAGGACGCCAACGTGCGCTTCTCGGTGCTCGCCGGCTGGGGCCTGACGCTGGCGGTGCTGGCCGCTTGCGCCTACGCGTTGGGTGCACGACTGGCCGAGCACAACCCGCTGCTGGTGCTGGCGGCTGCCGTGCTGCTGTTCGTGCCGCTGTTCCTGCATCGGCGCGCCGTGATCCACCAGCTGGTGCGGGAGCGGGCAGCCGCGCTGGACTGAGGGTCAGACGCAGGCCGTCCTGACCGCTGGGTCCGCCCAGGACGCCCGCATGCCTGGTGGCAAGCGCTTGCCCTGACCGGCGCTGCGGCTGCGCTTTGCACCCGGCCCGGATCGGCCTGCGCGCGATGCAGTCCTACTGCAAGGCAAACCGCCGCAGCAGCGCACCGAGATCCGGGTCATGTCCGAGCAGCGCGCGGAACGCATCGTGCGCCGGCCGCTGGTGGCCGACGGCGAGGATTTGCTCGCGCCATGCCTGCGCAGTCTCGCGGTCGTACAGGCCGCCGGGCGCGTTGGCGAACCGTGCTGCGACCTCTGCCGCCATGGCGTCGGACCACAGGTAGGCGTACAGCCCGGCGTCATAGTTGCCGGCAAAGCTGTGCACGCTGTGGGTGACGCCGAGCACGACATCCCAGCACGCCGGCATGCCGAGTTCCTGCAGGGTGCGCTGCTCGACCGCCAGCGCGTCGATCCCGCGCCCGCTGCCGTCGGCCAGCAGATGCAGCTTCAGGTCGACGATCGCCGCTCCCAGGTAGTCGAGGTTGACGCTGAAGATGCGGTCGTAGGCCAGCGCCGCCTCGAGCCGGTCGATCAACGCCTCCGGAATCGGCGCGCCGGTCTCGTGGTGGCGGGCAAAGCGGCGCAGCAGCTCGCGGTCGCGCAGCCAGTACTCGTTGAGCAGCGAGGGCAGTTCGACCATGTCCCAGGCCACGTTCAGGCTGCCCAGCGACGGATAGCGCGCGCCGTCGAGCAGCATGTGCAGCGCGTGGCCAAACTCGTGGAACAGCACGTTGGCGTACTCCCAGGGCAGCAGCGCCGGCGTGCCCGCGGGCGGCGCCGGCACGCCGGAGACGATGCTGGCAATCGGCAGCACGCGGTCGCGAAAGCTCTCGGCGGCGCGCAGCCGGTGCTGGTGCGATCCGTGCATCTTGCCCGGACGCTGAAAGAGGTCGATGTACAACACCCCGATCGCCCCGGCGTCGCGGCTGACTTCGAACACCCGCACGCTCGGATGCAGCACGGGCACCCCGGTCAACTCGCTGAACCCGAGGCCGTGCAGGCGACCGGCGGCCCAGAACATCGCCTCCAGCATGCGATCGGCCGACAGGTAACGGCTGATCTGCTCACCGTCCACCGCGAAGCGTTGCTGGCGCAGCTTCTCGGCGTAGTGCAGCCGATCCCAGGGCGCGAGGGCGAAGTCGGCGCCTTCGGCATCGGCAATGGCCTGATAGTCGGCGATCTGCCGCCGTGTGGCCGCGAGCGCCGCGTCCCAGGCACGCATCAGCATGGCCAGCGCCGTCTCCGGCGTGCCGGCCATCCGGTCGGCCAGCACCCAGTGCGCGTGGCTGGGGCTGCCCAGCAGCCGTGCACGCTCGCCGCGCAGCCGCAGCATCTCGGCGATCAGCGGGCGGTTGTCGTGCTCGCCGGGATGGCCGCCGCGGCTGCTCCAAATACGCCAGACGGTCTCGCGCAGATCGCGCCGGCGGGAGTGGATCAGGAACGGCCACACCGCCGGGCGCTGGTTGGGAATCGCCCATGCGCCGCCGCGGCCGCGCGCCCGGGCCGCCGCCGCCGCGGCCTCACGGTGCGCTGGCGGCAGGCCGTCCAGATCGGACTCGGCCGCCAGCCACACCACCTGCGTCTCCTGCTCGGCGAGCAGGTTCTGGTTGAACCGCGCCGACAGCGTGGCCAGCCGCGCATCGATGGCCTGCAATCGCGCCTGGTCGGCGCCGCCGAGGGCCGCGCCGGCGCGCACCATGCGCGCGCGCAGCACCTCGACCAGGCGAATCTGCTGGGCGTCCAGACCCGACGACTCCCGCGTCTGCCACACCGCGTCGATGCGGCTGAACAGCGCCCGGTCGTGCGCGATCTCCAGCTCCAGCGCAGGCACCAGCGCGGCCAGCCGCTGGGCAACCTCGGGCATGGCGCCAACCTGGGCGTTGGTCGATACCGCGGCAAACACCGCATGCAGGTTGCGCAGGGCGCGCGCGCTGTCCTCGAGTGCCGCGACCGTGTTGTCGAAACCCGGCGGCTCCGGGCTGTCGGCAATGCGGCGTACCGCGCGGCGCTTTGCCTCGACCGCCAGCGGCAGCGCCTGCGCCAGCGCCTCGGGCGTCGCATCATCGAATGGCGGCAGGCCGCCGCAGGGGCCGGGCCAGGCAGCCAGCAGTGCGGCGGCGCCCGGCGTCAACGGCGGAGCGGCGGATTGCGACATGGATCAGGCCGTGCGTGGACGGGAAGCGGCGCCGGAGCGGGCGGCAGCGCCGCGGCCGGCGCGGTGGCAGGCTGCGCGCGGCGACCGGGGCTGGAGCGCGCGATCGGGGCGGTAACTCGCAGCCGCCGCGAGCTGCCCTGGTGCCGCCTTCGGCCGCTCCGGCGGCCGTCCTGACGTGGCTTCTGCGTTGGCGTCGGCATCAGGTCACCGCATCGAGAAACGCCCGCACCGGCGGCACGGCCACCTCGGGCAGCATGCACAGCGCGTGGCCGTGGCCGGCGATCTCGTGCACCCGCCACCCCAGCGCTTCCAGCGTGCCACGGTGCGCGCGGATGCAGGAGGCGATCGGCACCGGGATGCCCGCTTCCACCAGATCGCCCTCGCTGCCGAAGAGGTTCATCCGCGGGCAGGCGATGCGGGCAACGGCCTCGTGCTCGCGCCAGCCCGCGATGCTCTGGCCGTATTCGATCCACTGCGCGTACTGCTCGGGGCGCCGCAGCACCTTCAGCGACGCGGGCTCGGGGTTGGGTTGCTTGCGGCGCGCTGCCGCCAGCAAGGCGTCGTACGGGCCACCCAGTGCCGGCCAGCCGCCCACCACCAGGGCGCTGAGGCGGTCGGTGCGCGTGGCCAGTTGCAGGCCGACGCTGCCGCCCCACGAGTAGCCCCAGTAGGCAAAGCGGTCGAAGCCGGCGGCCGTGGCCACGCCGAGCAGATCGGCACAGACGCGCTCGGCCGTCAACGGCTCCGGTGCGATGTCGCGACTGCGGCCGATGCCCGGATAGTCGACCCGCAGCACGCGGTAGCGGTCGACCAGCCGGTCGAGGTAGCCGCGCAGCGCCGGCTCCAGCTCGGGGCCGAAGATCTCGACGAAACTGGCCATCAGTGGCAGCGTGATCAGCAACGGCGCTCCCGCCGCGGGACCGCCCAGCTCGTAGTACACCCCGGTGGCCGGATCAAGCGGCATGGCGGTCGAGCCACTGGTCGATGACCTCGTCGAGCACCGGCAGCGTCACCGCGCCGGCGGCAATCAACTGGTCGTGGTAGTCGCGCAGCTTGAAGCCTGCTCCCAGCCGAGCCTGCGCGCGCCGACGCAGCTCGCGGAACTTCAGGCCGCCGATCATGTAGCCCAGTGCCTGCGCCGGCATCGCGATGTAGCGATCGACCTCGGCCTCGATCGCCGGACGCGTCAACGCCAGCCGCGCGGCCATGTAGTCGATCGCCCGATCGCGGCTCCAGCCGTGCAGATGAATGCCGGTATCGACCACCAGCCGGCAGGCGCGCCACATCTCCATGTCGAGCCGGCCGAACTCCTCGTGCGGCGTCCGGTACAGGCCCAGCTCCTGTCCGAGCGACTCGCAGTACATCGCCCAGCCCTCCAGGCAGGCCGAATACTTGGTGAAGTTGGCGCGCCGGAACATCGGCAGCGCGTCCATCTCCTGCATCAGCGCAATGTGCATCAGGTGGCCGGGCCAGGCCTCGTGCAGCGCCAGGCTCGGAAGCACGTAGACGGGGACCCGCTGCGGCAGGCTGCTGATCCAGAAGATGCCGGGTGAACGGCCGTCGGCGGAACTCGGCTGCGCATAGGCCAGCGGCAGCTTGTCGGCCGCCGCCGGCGGGATCGACTGCACGCCGTAGCAGGCGCGCGGCAGGTGGCCGATGACGGTCGGGATCTTCAGATCGATGCGCTTGGCCAGCGCCTGCGTGCGCTCGAGCAGCGCCTCGGCCGAGGGCGCGTAGAACGCAGGGTCGTCTCGCAGGTGGCGGCGGTAGCCGTCGACATCGCCGGCGAAGCCCGCTTGCGCTGCCACCGTGGCGATCTCCGCTTCGAGCCGCGCCACCTCGGCCAGCCCGAGCGCGTGGATCTGCGCCGGTTCCATCGCGACCGTGGTGAAGTGCCCGACCCAGAACGCATAGAACGCCGCGCCCTGCGGCTCGTCGGTGCAGGCGATCGAATCGCGCGCCCGCGGCAGCAGCGACTGCTCCATGAAGTCGGCCAGCGCCCGCACCGCCGGCACGATCGCCTGCTCGATCAGCGCCCGCGCGCGATCGGCCTGCGGTTGCACCGACGGCTGCACTGCGGCCGGGCAACGCCGGAACGGTCCGAACCAGGGCAGCTCCTCCGCGGCGGCGGCCACCGCCGCCCGGATGTTGACGAGCGCCGCCTGCAGCACGGCCCGCGGATAGCGCAGGCCGCGCTCGGTGCCCTCCCGCAGGCAGGCCTCGACATCGCGAAAGTAGGCCGGCAGCGTCGCCAGGCGCGCGAGGTAGGCCTGCGCGGCCGCCGTATCGGCCAGCTGCGTCGCATTGGCGAAGTAGATCGTGTTGAACTCGGGTCCCGCGGGAAGCAGCCAGGGCCGAAGGTGCGCGGCGGTGTCTCGCACCTGACGCAGATCGTCCAGCTCGCGCCGCAGAAGGCGATGGGTGTTGCGTTCCTGAAAAGAAAGGCCGGCCAGCGGGATGCCGGACAGCTCGGCCAGCATGTCGACGGCCCGATCGGCGCGACGTTCGAAGTCCGACGGGGCCTCGCGGAACATCGTCGGTTCGTCGTTCGGCTGGCCGGCGAGCAAGGCGGTGAGCGGAAACTCGTGCCGCAGGAACTGCCAGTACCGCTCGGCCAGTGCCTCCAGGCGGAGCGAGCCGGACTCAGCCATGCGCCGGCGCTTTCCACACGGTGCGCGCCAGCCGCAGCAGATTGCCGCCGAGCAGCGCCGCCAGGTCCTCGTCGCGGTAGCCCCAGCCCTGCAGCACCCCGACGATCTGTTCGAGCTGCTCCGGCGCGACGAAGCGCGCCCCCAGCTCGTAGCCGAGCCCCGGCGGAAAGGTCGCCCTCATCTTCTGCACTTGCTCTTCGAGCTCGTTCAGGTCGAACACATAGTCCAGCGCGACCGCAACGTGCGTCGGGCCGACCAGTTGCACCACATGGTCGACGTGGCGCGCATAAGTCTCGCTGGCGATGTCGTTACGGCCCAGGAAAATGCCTACGCCGTTGATGCCGACCACGCCGCCTTGCGCGGCGCACTGTCGGATCAGATCGTCCGGGATGTTGCGCGGGTGCGCGTGCAGCGCCGCGCAATTGCTGTGCGAGAAGATCACCGGCTTGGTCGCAATCGCCAGCACGTCGCGCGCCGTGCGGTGGCCGGTGTGGCTCAGACAGACCTGCATGCCGACCCGTTCCATCTCGGCCACCACCGCGCGGCCGAAATCGGTCAGGCCGTCGTCGTCGCCCTGGCAGCCGCCGCCGACGCGGTTCGGGACGTTGTAGGCCAGCAGCATCCAGCGCACCCCGAGGTCGTAGTACATCTGGATCAGGCTGAGCTGGTCGCCGATTGCGTTGGCCCCCTCGATGTCGAAACCCACCGCCAACCGGCCGGTGCGGCGCGCGCACTCGACGTCCTCGGGTTGCAGCAGCAACAGATACTCGTCGGGCCGCATCAGGACCCAGTGGCGCAGAGCCGCCAGCATGCGCAGATGCTGCTCGGGGCCCTGCTCGCCAAAACCCACGTTCAGCGTGACGGCGTCGAACCCGGCGGCCTTGTGCCGGGCAAGCCGGGGCAGGAACGAAGGATCGTTCGGCCGCAGTGGCATGCAGGCATGGTGGTCCCAGACCGGAACGGCGTCGATCAGTCGGCGGGCGGAGGTGGCGGCGGCGGCGTGCATCAACGGGCACCGTGTGTCGCGAACACACCGAGACCTTACGCGCGGTAGCCCACGGGCGGGTTAGGCTTAGACAATGAAGTTTTAGGAGAGTCCACCGCATGGGCGCCCGCCACGCACTGCCGTCGGACCTGCCGTCGGCGCTCGACTTCGACCGCGAGTGGCGCCGTGCTGCCGGGGAGGACGGTCGCTCGCAGCGCATCTCGCGCAACGTGGTGCGCACCATCTACATGCCGCCGCACGGCAGCGGGACGACGGACACCGTCCGTCTGAGCAGCGACGCGCTCGCCAACGTCATCAACTGCGTGGTGCCGCGCGCGGCGCGCTGGACCTATGCCGACGAGGAGGCGCTGATCACCCTGCGGGCCTCGCTCGCCTGCGACGTGGAGTTTCGTTACGGCACGGCGCCGCCGCTGGTGTTCAACCGGCCCGAGCTGACCCTGACCTGCACTCCACCGGGCCTGCCGATGAGCGCGATCATCGCCGCAGGAGCACGCCAGCAGGGCATCGTGGCGGTGTTTCGGGCCCGCACCTTTGCCGCGCGCTTCGGCCTGGTTCAGGAAGACCTGCCGCCCGAACTGCACGCGGCCATGGAGGGCACCGCGAGCATGGGGCGCCTGGCGTCCTTTCCGGTCACCCACCGCGTGGCTGCCCTGGTGGCCGACACGCTGGACAGCCGGCTGCACGGTGAACTGCGCACGGTGCAGCTGGCGGGCCGGCTGGCCGAACTGGTGGCCTACGCGCTGGAAGCGATGCTGCACCAGCACCAGGCCCGTACCGCAGCGCTGTCGCGCCGCCGCGACCTCGATCTCGCGCGCGCCGCGCGCGCCTGCCTCGACCGGGAGTATCGACGCCCGCCCAACTTCGGCGCGCTGGCGCGCGAGGTAGGCACCAGCCAGAACAAGCTCAAGGCGGTCTTCAAGGAGGCGTTCGGGGTGACGATGGCCGATTACTGTCTCGAGCGGCGCATGCGGGAAGCGCAGCTGCTGTTGATGGAGGCGGCGCTGACCATCGCCCAGGTGGCCGAGCGCGTCGGCTACGAACACCAGAGCAGTTTCACGGCCGCCTTCCGCGGCCACGTCGGCATGTCGCCGCGCGACTGGCGCCGGCACCGCGCGCCGTTCACCCTCGACCTGCCCAGTTGAGCGAGTCGCGGCTCGCGCGGGCCGCAGCTCGTACGGGCCGCCCCCTGCGACTGCGCCCGAGGCCACCGTCCGGCTGCCGGTTGCGCGCCGCAGTCGAGGCGACTCGTGCAGCCCCCGGGGCCAGGCCGGCCGGTCGGGCTGCGGGTGGCGCGGCGCGGCGGCACGACCATGTAGCTGCGGTGGGATCGCCTAAATGTTCGGTGCAAGTGCGTACCCGGCCCGGGGAGAGTGCTCCTATCGTTTCCCGCACCGTTCAACAGGAGGCAGGCGATGAGGACTCCCCACCAACTTAGTGCGCTGGCGCTGGCCCTCGTTGCCGCCTGGCCGGTCGCGGCGCAGCAGGCCCCGTCGGCCGCGGCCCCCCAGGACGAGGAAACCAAGCGGCTGGAGGCGGTGGTCATCACCGCCAGCAAGCGGGCCGAACGGCAGCGCGATGTCGCCGGCACGGTCTCGGTGCTCGACGGCGCCGCGCTCGAGGCGCGTGGCGCGCGCGACCAGGAAGACACGCTCAAGCTGACGCCGGGCGTCCAGTTCAACAAGGGCGATGCCGGCAGCAACACGATTCTGATCCGCGGCATCGGCACCAGCACCACCAACGAAGGCAGCGGCGCGCAGCAGGGACCCACCGGCCAGTACCTGGAAGACGTGCCGCTCGCCTCGCCCCAGGGCAAGGGTACCGTGTACGACCCGCTGACCTGGGACCTGGACCGGGTCGAGGTGCTGCGCGGCCCGCAGGGCGTGCTGTTCGGCTCCGGCTCGCTCGGCGGCGCGGTGCGCTACCTGTTCAACAAGCCCAACTTGTCCTCGTTCGAGGCCAGCCTCAAGGGGGAATACGCGAAGGTGTCGGAGGGCGACGGCGCATTCTCGCTGTACGGAATGATCAACGCGCCGCTCCAGGAAGGGACTGTCGGCCTGCGCGCCGTTGCCTACGACCGCAAGGACCCCGGCTACATCGACAACCTGGGCACCAGGCGCCAGGATGCGAACGATCTCACGCAGCGCGGCGGACGTGTGCTCGTCACCGCCAGGCCCGTTTCGGCGCTGACCGCGACCCTGGTGGCCAGTTCGCAGAAGACCGAGCAGGGCGACACCTTCAGCGTCTCGCCCAATCCCACCCGGCTCGAGCACACCGCGCCCAACGATTCGCGGCGCTCCACCACCACCGACTTCTACAGCCTGACGGTCGACTACGATCTGGGCGGGCACACGCTGACTTCGATCACCGGCCACTGGCGCAACAAGGGCAACAACCTGATCGACGACACCGAGCTGTTCGGCAGCGTCGGCCTGCCGTTGCCGCAGGTCTATCGACCGCAGACCAGCAACCAGAAGGCAACTTCGCAGGAGTTGCGTATCGCGAGCAACGCGGGCGGTGCTTTCAGCTATGTTGCCGGCGTGTTCTACCAGACCAGCGACTCCAACTCCAACGGTCAGCAGATCGACCCCTCGGGGGCGTTCGGCATCACCACCCTGGTCGACCTCACCGGCAAGGGCGCCGGCACCGAGAGCGCGATCTTTGCCGACACCGAGTACCGCCTCGGCGGCGGCTGGAGCCTTGGTGCGGGAGGGCGCTTCTACCGCACCACCACCGAGTCCACCACCACCGGCACCCAGTTTGGAGCCCCGGCCAACGTCGGGCCGTTGGAGAGCAGCGACAGCGGCTTTCTGCCGCGGCTGACCGCCAAGTACCGCTTTGGCGACAACCTGTGGTACGCCCTGGCATCCAAGGGCTACCGGTACGGCGGGCGCAACGGCCCGCCGACCAACGACGAGTACAAGTCCGACTCGCTCTGGAGCTACGAGACCGGGGTGCGGCTGAACCCGACCCGCGACATGCAGCTCGACCTGAGCGCCTTCCTGCTCGACTGGAAGGAGGCGCAGTTCACGTTCTTCGAGCGGATCGGCAACCTGCCCAACTCGCGCATCGGCAACGTGGGCAAGGCGCGCAGCACCGGCCTGGAAGCGGCGCTGCGCTACCGCTTCAACCCGACGTTCGATATGTCGGCATCGCTCGCCTACGTCGATGCGCAGACGCGGGCGGCAGTCACCATCCCCTCGGGCGGGCCGAGGTCGATCGTCGTGCCGCCTGGCTCGCCGCTGCCCGGTACCGCCGAGCTGCAGGCGGCCCTGCAGGGCAATCTGCGCTTTGCCGGGCCGTTGCAGTCGCGCGGCCGCGCCAACGCCACCTACACCCACGTCGGTGACCGCGTGATGTTCCTGGGCGGCAACAAGCCGGCCGATGGGTTCGACACGCTCGACCTCGGTTTGCAGTTCGTCCGGGACAACTGGACGGTTGCCGCCGCGCTGACCAACGTGACCGACGAGAGAGGCGTGCTCAGCATCACCGGCGCACCGGCTGGGGTTGGCTCGTTCGCCCAGTACTTCCTGCAACGGCCGCGCACCTTCACAGTGTCGCTGCGCTACGACCACTGAGACGGCCACCGGCAGCCGCCGGCGCTGCCGGTGGCTGGTACCCCCTTCGATCCGAGCACAACTTGAACCCCGCGCCCGCCACCGACTCGCCAGCCAGCTGGCGAGTGCTGGCGGGCTGCTGCATTGTCGGCATCTTCGGCGTCACGTCGCTGTACGGCTCGACCTTCGGTCTGATGATGCTGCCGATGCAGAAGGAGCTCGGCTGGTCGCGCGGCGACATCACCTTCGTGCTGACGCTGATGACGCTGTTCGGTCCCGCCATCCTGCCGCTGGTGGGCTGGGTCATCGACCACGTGCGGCTGCGGCCCCTGATCCTCTGGGGTGTGGCGCTGCAATCGGCGAGTCTTGCCGGCTTCGGCTTCATGCACGGCAGCGTCTGGGTCTACTACGGCCTGAGCCTGATCATGATCTTTACCGCGTCGGGCGCGTCGGTGCTGACGCTGTCCAAACTGTTGCAGATCTGGTTCGACAAGGCGCTGGGCCGCGCGCTGGGCATCCTGTTCGCGGTCGGCGCGGTGGGGGCGGTGATTCACCCGCAAGTGGTCAGCCTCGTGATGGCCTACGCCGGTTGGCGCGAGGCCTTCATGGCGATGGGTCTGATGAGTCTCGTCTTCGGCGGCCTGGCCGCCTGGCTGCTGCTGCGCGAGCCGCCCGCGGCCGCGCCGGCGTTGCAGCGGCCGCCCTCGCTTCCGCAACCCGCTGCCGGCGTGCCGCCGGTGTCGATGCGGGGCTTCCTCAAGGACCGGCTGTGGTGGAACCTGGCCGTGTGGAACATGCTGTTCGGCCTGGCGGCGGCCGGCGTGCTGGTGCACTTTGCGGCGTTGATGCAGGATCGCGGCCTGTCGCTGGCGCAGGCGGCCACCGCGATGAGCCTGGTGGGCGCGGGCGGCTTCGTCGGCAACCTGGCGGCCGGCTGGCTGATCGACCGCACCTCCGCGGCCCGGCTGGCGCGGCTGTTCGTGCTCGCCCCGCTGGGTGCCACCGCCATGCTGTTCTTCGGCTCTGGCCTGGGCGTGGCCATCGCCGCCGCGGTGCTGCTGGGCATGTTCAATGCCGGCGACCACAGTCTGTCGGCGTTCCTCGCGCGGCGCTACTTCAGTTCCGAAAGCTACGGCCGCGCCTTTGCAACGCAGCAGATTGCCACCGCCTTCGGCGCCGGAACCGCGCCCTGGCTGATGGGCGTGGCACACGATCGCACCGGTAGCTACGACATGGCGATGGTGGCGGCCATGTGCGCCTTCGTGCTGGCCGCGATTGCCGCCTGGATGCTGCCCGAGCATCGCGGCAAGGGTGCCGCTCGCCCGCCAGCCGCCGGCGCGGCGACGGCTTCCTGAGGTCATGCGCTCCTGGCGCGATCCGCTGCTGACGTTGTTCAGCCGCGAATGGGCGGGGCTGCTGGTCGCGCTGCTGGTGGCGGCACTGTTCGGTCTGTCTGCGTGGGTGATCGGCGGCACCGCTGGCACCGTGCTCGCACTGCTCGGGGCGCTGCTCGGGCTGGGGTTGGCGGCGGCCTCGCTGCACCACCTGCTGACACTCACCCGTGCCCGCCGCGACCATCCACCGCCGGGGCGGCTGATCGACGTCGACGGCTACCGCGTGCATCTGCTCGCCGAAGGCCAGGTGCGTGACGGCCGTCCGCCGGTGATCTGGTTTGCCGGCGGACACGCCAGCGGCTTGGCGATCCACCACCTCCACCGCGCCTTTCGCGACGCAACGCGCTCGATCCTGATCGACCGGCCCGGTACCGGCTGGAGCGACACCGGCCCGTTTCCGCGCAGCACCGCGCGCGAGGCCGACGAGGTACTGCTCGCGCTTGAGCGCGCCGGCGAGCGCGGTCCGTTCGTCTGGGCCGGGCACTCGTTCGGCGGCCTGCTCGCGGCCAATGTTGCGCGGCGACGGCCCGACCTGGTGCATACGCTGGTGTTGCTCGACCCGACACCGCTGGAGACCATCGTCTTCGGGCCGCGACTCAGTGCGCTCAGGCAGATGCGGCGCACCGCATGGCTGGGCGGCTTTGCGCAACTGTTCGGCATCGACCTGCGCGCGCGCGCCGACGCCAGAGCGCGCGCGAACCCGGCCCACGCGCGCGTGATGGACGCGGCGCGCGCCGCGCTCGGCCCCGAGGTCGAGGCGGCACGCGGTATCGAAGCCAACGCCGGCCGCGCCTTTGCCGAGGCCTCGATCTTCAGCGAGCTGACCCCCGAGGGTGTGGCCGCCTGCGCCTGGGACACCGTGGTCTACGACCGCGACCTGGGCGACCTGCCGGTGTGGCTGGTGGCCCCGCAGGACAACTCCGACGCCGACATCGCCGCGCTGCCCGAAGCGCAGTCCGGCGGTGCCGACCACGCACGGCGCATGTTCCGCTTCTTCGCCGCTACGCGCGAACGCTACCTGGCCACCTCGACCCGGTCACGCCGCGTGATTGCCCCCGCAGGTTCGGGCCACAATTTCGTCTACGAGGACCCGCAGTTCACGATCGGCGTCATGCGCGAGGCCATTCTGGGCGCGGCCGCTGCGGCACCGGAGCCGCTGCCATGATCGACGATGAGACCATCCATCGCTACCACGAAGACGGCGCTGTCGTGTTGCGCGGCCTGCTCGATGCGTCGACGATCGAGCGTCTGCGCGACGCGGTGCAGACCGTGTTGAGCAGTCTGAGCGCGCACGGCAACGAGTACGCCCGGCCCGGCGAGGCGCGCTTTGCGCAGGACATGTTCATGGCGCAGCGGCCCGACGCGGCCGGTGCTGCCTTCCGCAGCCTCATCCACGACTCGCCGCTGGCCGAGGCCGCCGGCCGGCTGATGGGTGCACGCCAGGTGCGCTTTTTCTACGACCAGATGTTTGTCAAGGAACCCGGCTCGGCAGCGCCCACGCCGTGGCACCAGGACCTGCCGCACCGGCCGCTGCGGGGCGAGCAGATCTGCGGCCTGTGGTGCCTGCTCGACCCGGTGGACCTCGACAGCGGTACCGTCGAGTACGTTCGAGGCTCGCACCGTGGCGGGTACTGGTACCGTCCGCAGCACTTCGGCGGCGGGTCGGGCTACGACGGCGCACGCGGCGAGCCGATGCCCGACATCGACGCTACCGTCGCGCCTGCCGACCGCTTGTCCTGGGCGATGCAGCCAGGCGATGCGATCGCCTTCCACGGCCTGGTCATTCACGGCGCCCGGGGTAACCGCAGCGCCCAGCGCCGGCGGAGCGCCATGTCGCTGCGCTGGATGGGTGAGGACGCCGTGTTCGACGACCGGCCGGGCACCTATGCCTTCAACACCACCGGCCAGGTGCCGGGAACAGCGCTTCAGGGTGAGTTGTACCCCCGCGTCTGGCCGCGCACGAGCGGCAGGCCTTGACGGCGTCGCTCGCAGATGGCCGGCCGGCGGGCGGAGACCATTCCGGCTTCAAACCCCTTCCCCTTGCGAACCCCAGGGTTCCCGATGAACAGACAACTCACCCCACCCGCCTGCCTGCTGGAACCGCTGCCGGCCTACCGCGAGTACCCGCAGACCGAGATGGTCGACCGCGCGCGGGCCTTCTACGGTGATCTGGTGCGCCGGCGCACCGTGCGCGACTTTGACACGCGACCGGTGCCACGCGAAGTCATCGAAACATGCCTGCTTGCGGCTGGCACGGCCCCATCGGGTGCCAACCAGCAACCCTGGTTCTTCAGCGTCATCACAAACCCCGAGCACAAGCGCCGTGTGCGCGAAGCGGCCGAGGTCGAGGAACGCAGCTTCTACCAGGAGCGCGCGCCGCAGGAGTGGCTGGACGCACTGGCGCCGCTGGGCACCGACTGGAACAAGCCGTTTCTGGAAGCGGCCCCGGTGCTGATTGCCATCTTTGCGCAGAAGTACGGTGTGCACCGGGACGGCCCGCTGAAGGGCGAGAAGTTCAGCCACTACTACGTGCCGGAATCGGTGGGCATTGCCGCAGGCTTCCTCATTGCCGCGCTGCACCACGCGGGCTTGGCAACACTGACGCACACACCCAACCCGATGAGCTTCTTGAACAAGCTCTGCGGCCGGCCAAGCTCGGAGAAGGCAGTCATCCTGCTGGTGGTGGGGTATCCCAAGCCGGGGTGCCAGGTGCCGGTGCATGGCGGCATCAAGAAGCCGCTTGACCAAATCGCGGCCTGGATGTGACGTCGTTGCGAAACCGCTACTCCGTCTGGAACCTGCTGGCTGCGTCGCGCCAGGGGCACCGCGACTGGGCGCCCGCCTGGCGCGACGCCGAGCCGGGCGGGCGCTACGACGTGGTCATCGTCGGCGGTGGCGGTCACGGCCTGGCCACCGCCTACTACCTGGCGAAGAACCACGGCATCACCAAGGTGGCGGTGCTGGAGGCCGGCTGGATCGGCGGCGGCAACACCGGCCGCAACACCACCATCGTGCGCTCCAACTACCTGTACCCGGAGAGCGCGCGGCTGTACGACTTCTCGCTGCGTCAGTACGAACAGCTCGGGTGCGAGCTGAACTTCAACATCATGCTGAGCCAGCGCGGTGTGCTGACACTGGCGCACTCGCGTCATGACCTCGACGCGCAGAGCCGCTGGGCCAACGCGATGCACTGCAACGGCATCGACGCCGAGCTGCTCGACGCGCGCCAGGTGCAGTCGCTGGAACCTCGACTGAACACCGGGCCTGATGCGCGCTTCCCGATCCTCGGCGGGTTCATCCAGCGGCGCGGCGGCTCGGCCCGCCACGATGCCGTCGCCTGGGGCTACGCGCGTGCCGCCTCGGCGCTGGGCGTGGACATCGTTCAGAACTGCGCAGTGACCGGCTTTACGCTGACCGGGGGGCGCGTCGCCGGCGTGACGGTCAGCCATCGCGGCCGGGAACAGCGCATCCAGGCTGAAAAGGTAGCGCTGGCGGTGGCCGGACACACCTCGGTGCTGGCGGCCCACGCCGGGCTGCGATTGCCGGTTACCAGCTACGCGCTGCAGGCGATGGTGACCGAGCCGGTCAAGCCCGTGCTCAACACGGTCACGCTGTCGCCCGCGCTGGGCACCTACTGGAGCCAGAGCGACAAGGGCGAAGTGGTGATCGGCGGCGCGCTCGACCACTTTCCGTCCTACGCGCAGCGTGGCTGCTTCGACGTGATGCAGCAGGTGGTGGCCGCGACCTGCGAAATGCTGCCCACGCTGAGCCGGCTGCGGCTGCTGCGCCAGTGGGCCGGCATCGTCGACGTGGTGCACGACTCCAGCCCGATCATCGGCGCCACCCCGGTGCCGGGGCTTTACCTGAACTGCGGCTGGGGCACCGGCGGCTTCAAGGCGATTCCGGTCGGCGGCTGGACGCTGGCATACGCGCTGGCCACCGGCCATGCGCACGAGCTGGCCGCGCCGTTCGGGCTCGATCGCTTCACTACCGGCCGGCTGATCGACGAGGCCGGAGCTGCCGGCATCGCGCACTGAAGGAGGCGACCCAAGATGATGCAGTTGCGCTGCCCCTGGTGCGGCGAGCGGCCACAGAACGAATTCGACTGTGGCGGTACCACTGGCATCGCGCGGCCGCCGCTGGACTGCGACGACGCCACCTGGGCGCACTACCTGTTCTTCCGCGCCAACCCGAAGGGCGCGCATGCCGAGCGCTGGCGCCACACGTTCGGCTGCGGGCAGTGGTTCAACGTCCGGCGCGACACCGTCACGCACCGCGTGTCCGCGGTGTACGGCATCACCGAGGCCGGACCGCAGACCGGCTGACATGAGCGGCTACCGACTCGAAGCCCCGGCCGGCCGCTGGATCGACCGCGAGCGTACGTTCGTCTTCCGCTTTGGCGGCCGCGACATACCGGCATGCGCCGGCGACACCGTGGCCGCGGCGCTGCTGGCCGCCGGCATCCGCGTCGTGGCGCGCAGCGTCAAGCTCCATCGGCCGCGCGGCGTGTTCAGTTGCGGCGTCGAGGAGCCGAGCGCGCTGCTCGACGTGGGCGTCGGCGCCGCGCGCACGCCCAACACCCGCGCCACCGACATCGACGCCGCGCCCGGCCTGAGCGCGGTCACCGGCAACGCCTGGCCGTCGCTGTGCCTGGATCTTGCGGCAGTCAACGACCGGCTCGCGTCGCTGCTGCCCGCCGGCTTCTACTACAAGACCTTCATGTGGCCGCACTGGCACCTGTTCGAGCCGGCCATCCGCGCGCTGGCCGGTCTGGGCCATGCGGCGCCGGCCGCGGCCGGCGCCGATCCCGACCGCTACGACGAGGTGTCCAAGCAGATCGATGTCCTGGTGGTCGGCGGCGGCGCGGCCGGCATGGCAGCCGCGCTGGCGGCGGCGCAAGGCGGTCGGTCAGTGCTGCTGGTCGACGGCGCGCCGCGGCTCGGTGGCTGGGCGGCCGGCGCGGCGCCCGCGCTGGCGCACGAGGCGGCAGCGCTTGCCGCGAGGCTGGCCCCGGCGGGTGTCACCCTCCTGACCCGCTGCACCATCGTCGGCCTGTACGACGACCGGCTGGCCGTCGGTGTCGAACACGCGGGCAACGGCTGGCGCGAGCGGCTGTGGAAGATCCGCGCCCGGCGCATCGTGCTGGCTACCGGCGCATTCGAGCGGCCGCTGCTGTTCCCGGACAACGACCGCCCGGGCGTCATGCTGGCCGGCGCGGTGCAGCGCTACGCGGCGCTGTACGGCGTGGCCTGTGGCCGGCGTGTGGTCGTGGCCACCGCCTGCGACGGCGGCTATTCGGTTGCGCAGGATCTGCTGGCCGCGGGCGTGCCGGTGCCGGCCATCGTTGACCTGCGCGCGCAGGCCGGTTGCGAGCCGCCGCCCGGCCTTGCGGTGCTGCGCAACAGCGCCATCGTGGCCACGCACGGCCGCCACGGCGTTCAGGCGGTGATGGTGGCGGCCCGCGACGGCAGTGCCCGGCAGACGCTTGCCGCCGACTGCGTCGCCAGCGCCGGCGGCTGGACCCCGGCAGTGCATCTGCACTCGATGGCGGGCGGCCGCCTCGACTGGGACGAGGCGGCGGCGATGTTCGTGCCGGTGCAGCCGGCCGAAGGCATCGACTCGGTTGGCGCGTGCGCCGGCGTGTTCGACTTTGCCGCCGCGCTCGATCATGCGGCGCAAGTGGGAGCTCACGGCCGCGGTACGGCGCTGGTCGGCGGGCTGGGCCGCATCCCGGCCGATCTGCGTCCCGGCGACGCGGCGCTGCGCACGCTGGCGCGCAGACCCGGCAAGATCTTCATCGACCTGCAAAGCGATGTCAGCGCCGCCGACGTGGCGCTGGCGGCGCGCGAGAACTACCGTTCGGTCGAGCACCTGAAGCGCTACACCACCACCGGCATGGCGACCGATCAGGGCAAGACCAGCAACATCAACGCGCTGGTGCTGATGGGCGCCGCCACCGGTCGGGCGCCTGCCGAGGTCGGCACGACGAAGTTCCGGCCGCCGTTCAAGCCTGTGACGCTCAACACGCTGGCCGGCGGCCGCGTCGGCGCGCGCATCCGGCCGCTCCGGCGTCTGCCGGCGCACGACTGGCATGCCGCACGCGGCGCGCAGTTTGACGAGTACGGTGGCTGGTTGCGTCCGGCCGCTTATCCGCAGCATGCCGAGACGCTGCAGACTGCTGCCGAGCGCGAAGCGTTGCACGTGCGCACGGCGGTCGGTCTGTTCGACGGCTCGCCCCTGGGCAAGATCGAGGTCTACGGCCCCGATGCCGCCGAGTTCCTCGACCTGATGTACGTGGGCACGATGTCCACGTTGAAGGTCGGCGGCGCGCGCTACGGCCTGCTGCTCAACGAGAACGGCGTCATCGTCGACGACGGCATCGTCGCCCGCCTGGCGCCGCAGCACTTCTGGGTCAACACCACATCGGGCGGCGCGGCCCGTGTGGCGCTGGCCTTCGACGAGTGGCTGCAGTGCGAGTACGTCAACCATCGCGTCCTCGTGACCCCGGTCACCGCCGACTGGGGCAACGTCACGGTCAGCGGCCCGCGTGCCTGGGACCTGCTGCGCGTGGCCGGCTTCGACACGGCACTGGCTCCGTCGCAAATGCCTCACATGACGATTCGCGAGGTCGTGTGGCGCGGCACGCCGCTGCGGGTGCTGCGCGCCAGTTTCACCGGCGAGTTGTCGTATGAGCTGAACACACCGGCCACCCGCACGCCCGGCCTGCTGGCCGAACTGGCTGCTGCCGGCGGTCCGCTGGCGGCTCGGCCCTACGGCGTGGAAGCGCTGATGATCCTGCGCACCGAGAAGGGCTACCTGCACGTCGGTGGCGACACCGACGGCACCACGCTGCCGGGCGATGTCGGCATGGACCGCGGCGTGGTCGGCAAGCGCACCCACTTCGTCGGCCGCCGCTCGCTGCTGCGGCCGGCCGCGGTTGATCCCGACCGACTGCAGTTGATTGGCCTGCTGTCCGTCGATGGCCGTACCCGGCTGCCGGTCGGCGCCCAGGTGTGCGCCACACGCCCGCCGGCGCCGTCGCAGGGCTTCGTGACCAGCAGTTGCTTCAGTCCCGCGCTCGGCTACCCGGTCGCGCTGGGCATGCTGCGGCGGGGCCGGCAGCGGCTGGGCGAACGGATCACCGTTTGGCACATGGGCGCACCGATCGAGGCAGCGGTGTCTGCCACGCCGTTCGTTGATGCCGCCGGGGAGCGGCTGCGTGGCTTCTGATCGTATGCAGGATCCATCGGTGTCGCTGCAGCGCGGGACGCGGCAGGGGCTGGCGTTGCGCCTTGCCGGTACTGCGTCCGGTAACCCGGCCGCGCCCGGCGCGCTGCGGCTGGCGGTGCTGGAGCCACTGCGCGTGGTGGCGGTGCGAGCGCTGCCCGCGGCCGACGGCGGGTGGATCGAAGCGCTGCGCGACAGCGGCGTCACGCGCCTGCCGGCGCCGGGGCGCTGCGAGGGCGTTGCGGTGCGTGTCGTCTGGCGCAGCCCCACCGAGTACTGGCTCGTTACCGAGCGCCCGGCGCTGCTCGATCCCGTTGCGGAGGCGCTGCGGCCCGGCGCGACCGCGCTGGCCTATGCGGTCGACCACAGCACGGGCACGGTGGGCATCGAGCTGCAAGGCGAGGACCTCGACGCGCTGCTCGCCCGGTTGATGGACGCCGCTGCCATCGCCGCGCTGCCCGGGCAGGCCACCCGGGCCCGCTGCGCCGACCTGGCCGTGGTGCTGCTGCGCCTGCAGGCGCAGCGCGCCTGGCTGCTGGTGGAGCGCCCGGTTGCCGACTACCTGCTCGACTGGTTGCGCTTGGCGTGCGATCGGGTCGGCGCCGGATGAGGCGGGCGGCGCCCGTAAGCTACCGACTGCGTCCGTAGACCCGCTCCGCAGTCCCGTTCCACGGGCCCGCTCCGTAGACTCGCTCCGTAGGCCCGCTCCGGAGACCCGTTCCGCGGTCCCGCGGTCTGGCAGCCGGCTTGGCACGCTCGCCGTCGCTGCCGCGCCCGCCGCAGCGCCTTCTCCCCGGGGGACCCGCATGCCCGAGAACTTCAAGCCCGAGGCGTTCGCGCAAAGGCAGCTCGACGCCTACAACGATCGGGACCTCGACCGCTTCGTGCGCGAATACACCGAAGATGTGCTGGTCTATCGCCTGCCCGGCACCGAGCCGATCCTGCGCGGCAGGGCGGCGCTTGCGCAGCACTATCGAAGCCACCGCTTCAACCTGCCGGGGCTGCATGCGGAACTCGTCGCCCGCATGGTTTTCGGCAACAAGGTCATCGACCACGAGCGCGTCATCGGCGTGCAGGCGCAACCGCTCGAAGTGGCAGCGATCTACGAAGTGACGCCGGATGGAATCGCCAAGGTGTGGTTCGTCGGCAGCCAGTAGCCTGCGGCCAGCACCGCGGCCTTCCGGCCGTGGTGCTGCCGCGCGCGGGTACACGCCACATCCGGCTGCCGGCGCAGCGATCCCGCGCGCCCGGCCAGTCAGCCCGCCCTGACCGGCGCGGTCAATAAGATCGCGGCTCGATCCAGCCCATCCAGTAACTGAACCAGATGAACAGCAGCAGTCCAATGGACAGGCCCACACGCAGCGTGAGGGCATTGACGGTGCGGTTGGTCGCACCCTTGTCGCGCATCAGGAACACGAGTGCCGACCCCAGCGCCACCAGGATGCCGACGAAAGCCAGTGCGATGAACGTCTTCATGCCAATGTCAGTATCGCATCGCTTCTGCGCCCTTGCCGCGGGCGGGGTCGCTCCATGAAGGAAAGCGGATCCCGGCACGCAGCGGCCGATGAGCCCGGCAGCGCGGTGCTGCGCCAGGGCCGCGTTGGCCTGGTGCTTGCGCTGGCCGCCGGTGTGGCGGGCGTGCTGATGGCCTGGAGCCTGGGCAGCTGGCAGACGCGCCGGGCGGAGGGCAAGCTCGCGGTCGAGCAGCGTTGGCAGGCGGCCGAAGCGGCGGCCCCTGCCACGCCCCGGGCCGCCCAGTTGCAGGACTTCAGTGCCGAGCTGCCGCGGCGGGTGCGGCTGGCCGGGCGCTACCTGCACGCGCAGAGCGTGTGGCTGGACAACCGCCCGCTGGACGGCAAGGCGGGCCTGCTGCTGCTCACCCCACTGGTGCTTGCCGACCCGGCGGGCGAGCGCACGACGGCCGTGCTGGTGCTGCGCGGCTGGGCACCGCGCGACCCGCGGGACCGCACGAAACTGCCGGCGGTGATGCAACCCGAAGGCCAGATCGTGGTCGAAGGGCTGGCGTTGCCGAACCCGCCGCGGGTGCTCGAACTGGGCGAGGGCGCCGTAGGCGGGCCGCTGCCGGCGATTTGGCAGAATCTCGATTACGCCGCCTTCAGCCGGGTGACCGGACTGGCGGTGGCGCCCTGGATCGTGCAGCAGCAGGGCGGCGCGGCCGACGGGTTGCGACGCGACTGGCCGCGGCCTTCCAGCGGCGTGGACAAGCATCGGGGTTATGCCGTGCAGTGGTACTCGCTGGCTGGCCTGATCGCCGTGCTGACCCTCGTGCTCGGCGCGCGTGCTCTCTGGCGCACGGGTGCAACAGCCGCGCATCCCACCCGCCCACCAACTCAGTGACTCGGTTCGTCTGCCGTTCCCCGTGACCATCGCCGCAACCCCGGCCGCGCCAGCCTCCCACTGGCGCCGCTTCCGCGTGCTGTACCTGCTGATCGCCGTCTGTGCAGCGCCGGTGCTCGCCTCCTATTACCTGTATTACCTTGATCCGCCGGTCGGCCGTACCAACTACGGCGAACTCGTGCAGCCGCAGCGCCCGGTGCCGGCCGGTCTGCCCACCACGCTGCAGGACGGCAGCGCCTTCGACCTGCGCTCGCTGCGCGGCAACTGGGTGATGGTGATGGCCGATCAGTCCGCCTGCGCCGCCGACTGCCAGGCCAAGCTGTGGCAGATGCGGCAGTTGCGCGCGGCCAGCGGCAAGGATGCCGAGCGGATCGAACGCGTGTTTCTCGTGCTCGACAACGCGCCCATGGATACCCAGTTGCTGCGTGAGTACGACGGCACGCACTTCCTGCGCACACCGGCCGCCGCGCTGGAGAGCTTCCTGGCGCTGCCGCCGGGCGGCGCGCTGCGCGATCACATCTGGATGATCGACCCGATCTCCAACCAGATGCTGCGGTGGCCGCGCGATGCCGATCCCAAGCGGGTCAGGAACGACCTGAAGCGCCTGCTCAAGGCCTCGCGCATCGGTTGAGGGGCGCATTCATGCCGGAGCCGTCCGATGTCCGCTGAAGCGCTGTTCTGGCTGGCTGCCAAGGCCATCGCCATCGCGGCGCTGCCGCTTGCCTATGTCTGGCTGTCGCGCGACTCGCACAAGCTGCGCAAGCTCGCCTGGGTCACGGCGTTCCTGACGCTCGACCTCATCATGGTCGGCGGCTTCACGCGGCTGACCGACTCGGGCCTCGGCTGCCCCGACTGGCCCGGCTGCTACGGGCACTCCAACCCGCTGTCGGCCGGCGAATACATCCGTGCTGCCGAGACCGCGCAGCCGACCGGCCCGGTCACGATGACCAAGGCCTGGATCGAGATGGCGCATCGCTACTTTGCGATGGCGGTGGGCTTTCTCATCATCGTGCTGATGGTCATGGCGTGGCGGCGCTGGCGCCGCACGCCCGAGCGCCGCGAGCCGCGCCACTCGCCGTGGCTGGCCACCGTGGTTTTCTTCGCGGTGTGCCTGCAGGGGGCTTTCGGGGCCTGGACCGTGACGCTGAAGCTGCAGCCGATCATCGTGACCATTCACCTCATGGGTGGAATGACATTGCTGGCGCTGCTGGTGTGGCTGGCGCTGCGCGAAGAGGTGCCGCTGCCGGTGCCGCCGGCGGCGCGCGCGCTGCGGCCGCTGGCGGTGGTCTCCTTCGTGCTGCTGGGGCTGCAGATCGCGCTTGGCGGCTGGGTCAGCACCAATTACGCGGTGATGGCCTGCCCCGACTTTCCCCTGTGCCACGGCAAGCTGCTGCCGGACATGGACTTCGGGCATGGCTTCACCCTCTGGCGCGACCTCGGCATGACCGGCGCCGGCGAACCGATCCCATTCCAGGCCCTGGTGGCGATCCACTGGGTTCACCGGCACTTTGCCTACGTGGTGGTGGCGGTGCTCGCCTGGCTGGCGTGGCGCTGCTGGACGGTGCAGGGGCTGGGCTGGCTGGCGCGCGCCCTGGCCATCATGCTGGTGGTGCAGTTCCTCACGGGCCTGTCCAATGTGGTCCTGCAGTGGCCGCTGGCGCTGGCCGTCCTGCACAACGGTGGGGCCGCCGTGCTGGTGGCGCTGCTGGTGGCGATCAGCTTCCGGCTGTCGCAGGGCGGCATGCGGACGGCGGCCGTGCCGTCCGCGAAGTCCGCCGACAAGTCCACAGGCTGGGCGCACTCAGGCCACGGGTAGAATTGCAGGTTGCCGGCCGTCATGCCCCCGCAGGCGCCCGGCATCCCCCCCGCCGCGCCCATGCCCGCCTCGCCCGCCACTTCGGCCGTTGCCCTGCCGCACATCGCGCGGCAGTACTGGCTGCTGACCAAGCCGCGGGTCACCCAACTGGCGATCTTCTGCTCGGTGATCGGCATGTTCCTGTCGGTGCAGGAACTGCCGTCGCTGGCGCGCGTGCTGGTGGCCACGCTGGGCATCTGGTTGCTCGCCGGGGCGGCTTTCGCCGTGAACTCGCTGATCGAGCGCCACATCGACGCCAAGATGGCGCGCACGCGCATGCGGCCGCTGGCGCAGGGCGAGATCACGCCGCCGCAGGCGCTGCTGTTTTCCGGCGTGATCGGCGGCGCCGGCATGTGGGTGCTCTACACCCACGTCAACCCGCTCACCATGTGGCTGACCTTTGCCACCTTTGTCGGCTACGCCGTCGTCTACACGGTTCTGCTGAAGCCCAACACGCCGCAGAACATCGTCATCGGCGGGCTGTCGGGTGCGATGCCGCCCGTGCTCGGCTGGGCCGCCATCACCAACAGCGCGCCGGCCGAGGCCTGGCTGCTGGCGCTGATCATCTTCGTCTGGACGCCGCCGCACTTCTGGGCGCTGGCGCTGTACCGCGTCGACGACTACAAGAACTCCGGCCTGCCGATGCTGCCGGTCACGCACGGCCCGCAGCTCACCCGCCTGCACATCTTCCTGTACACGATTGCGCTGGTGGCCACCACCACGCTGCCCTTTGCGATCCGCATGTCGGGCTGGCTGTACCTGGCCTGCGCGCTGGCGCTGGGCGCCGTTTTCCTCGGGTACACGTGGCAACTGGTCCGCTGCTACTCGGACCGGCTGGCCCGCGCCACCTTCAATTACTCGATCGTCTACCTGGCGGCGCTGTTCGCCGCGCTGCTCGTCGATCACTACGTCGGCTGACGGCACGGCGCGGCAGCGCGGAACCCTGCCGCGCCGCCGGGGTCGATGTTCACGATGATCCGCATCTGCGCCCTCCTGCTCGCCGGCGCCGCCGCGCTGCTGCTGGTCGCCTGCCAGCCGCAGGCGCCCGCCTTCAACAACGTCGACATCACGGGTGCGCCGTATGCCCGGGAACTCGCGCTCACCGACCACACGGGTGCGCGCCGCACGCTGGCCGACTACAAGGGCAAGGTGCTGGTGGTGTTCTTCGGCTTCACCCAGTGCCCCGATGTCTGCCCCACCACGCTGTCGGACCTGGCGCTGGCGCGCCAGAAGCTCGGGCCCGCCGGCCAGGACCTGCAGGTGATCTTCATCACGGTGGACCCCGAGCGCGACACGCAGGCGGTGCTGGCGCAGTACGTGCCAGGCTTCGATCCGAGCTTCGTGGGCCTGTATGGCTCGGCCGCCGAGATCGAGCGCACGGCCAGGGAGTTCAAGGTGTTCTACCAGAAGGTGCCGGGCAAGACCGCCACCTCCTACACCATCGACCATACCGCCGGCAGCTACGTCTTCGACCGCGATGGCCGCGTGCGCCTGTTCGTCAAGCACGCGCAGGGCGTGGACGCCCTGGTGGGCGATCTGAAGCGCCTGCTTTAGGCGCGCGGTTTTCCACTGCCGCCGAACGGGCTGCGAGAGCGGTTGCGGCGGACCGCGCCGGGCTGCTCAAGGCAGGTGTCGGGGGTAAAGAAAAAGCCCCGCAAGCGGGGCTTTGAAATGCCGCCTCTCGGAGAGAGGGGAGGAGGAGAGGCGGGTCCAGCAACCAACCAAACCATTCCAGAAGTTGCCGCTGCGGCCGCCGCGATCAGGCTGCGGCCAGCGCACCGCGCATCTTCTGCAGGGCTTTGGCCTCGATCTGCCGGATTCGTTCCGCAGACACGCCGAATTCCTGTGCCAGATCGTGCAGCGTGGCCGAACCGACGTTGCCCTGCGCGTCCTCGGCCAGCCAGCGCGCCTCGACAATGCGGCGGCTGCGCGCATCGAGCGCGTCGAGCGCCCGCGCGATGCCCTCGGTCTGCAGCCGGTCGTATTCCTTGCGCTCCAGCACCTGGGTCGGCTCGCTGTGCGCATCGGCCAGGTAGGCGATCGGCGCAAACTCCTCCTCGCCGTCGTCGTTGCGGCCTTCGAGCGCAATGTCGCCGCCGGACAGGCGCGTTTCCATCTCGCGCACTTCTTCGGGCTTGACGTTGAGCTCGCGCGCCATGCCCTCGACCTCGCCGGCCGACATGGTGCCCAGCCCCTGCTTCATGCTGCGCAGGTTGAAGAACAGCTTGCGCTGCGCCTTGGTGGTCGCCACCTTGACCAGGCGCCAGTTGCGCAGGATGTACTCGTGAATCTCGGCCTTGATCCAGTGCAGCGCAAAGGACACCAGGCGTACCCCACGGTCCGGGTCGAAGCGCTTGACCGCCTTCATCAGGCCGATGTTGCCTTCCTGGATCAGGTCTGCATGCGGCAGCCCGTATCCCAGGTAGCTGCGCGCCACCGCCACCACCAGCCGCAGGTGCGACAGCACCAGGTGGCGGGCCGCCTCCAGGTCGTTGTGGTCTCGGAACTGGCGGGCGTAGCGGTCTTCCTCCTCGGCCGTCAGCAGCGGCACGCGGTTGACCGCAGTGATGTACGCGTCGAGGTTGCCCACGGCGGGGGCCAGCGCCAGTGCGCCAGCCGAGCCGGAAGGAGCCAGAGCGGGTACCAGAGCGGAATTCGATGCCATCAGGACAATCTCCTTGCCGAGGATGTTAGCAGTCGACCCTGTCGAGTGCCAACGAATGGACCCGGTATTGGCAACGGAGTTCAGTTCCGGATTGCTAGGTCGGGCGAGATCGGCCCTCCTTACTGTCGGTTTTCGCTGAGTTTCGAACTCTTCTCACCGAGTTTTGAACTCGATGTGAGTGGCCGCTTCCGGTCTGACCATTGATTCGCCTGCAGCGCTGTACGATGGGAAGAGCCACATGTAGTCGCAGAGTGACTAGGTCGGAGCTCGCCACCACTAGCCCGACTTCGACCAGCTGACTAGCGTCGCCTCAGAAAACTGTTGTTCCACGGTTGTTCCACTTGAGCTTGACGGTCCACACAGCACACGGATAGCATCACGTCAGGAACAACGCTGGAACAACGAGATATGGACAAGCGTTTTGTGGCAAGCCTCAGCAGGTCTCAAGGCCGGACCGCGTGGGCAGTGATCTTTCGTCACCCAATTCGGGTCGATCCGAACACCGGAAAACCTGGCCTGAGGGTCCGTCAGGGGCTCGGAACCTCCGATGAAGCGGAGGCGAGCGAACTGAAGGAGCAGCTCAACCAACTGCTGGCGGACGAAGCGTTTTGGAGTCTGCCGGCCCGAGCGGAGGCCGAACAGCGATTCCATCGCCGCGTCGTTGAGATTTTCTACCACGGCATGGAACCGGAGCAGAGCGACTTCGGCTCGATCCGTGAGTCGGTCCTTCCGCTTCCTACATCCTCCGGTTCCGAGTACCGGCGAGCGCTGCTGCTCGGAACCACTGGCGCTGGCAAGACGACCTTGCTACGCCAATTGATTGGGACCGACCCCAAGAGCGAGCGCTTTCCATCCACTTCGACCGCAAAGACCACGGTGCACGAGACCGAGGTCGTTCTGACCGAAGGCCCGTACCGGGCTGTCGTGACGTTCTTCCCGATCGACGAGGTCCGGGAGCATCTAAACGAATGTATCTCAGAGGCCGTGCTCTCCGCCTACCGCGGTGACAGCGACGGCGAAGTCCTTCGAAAGTTGCTGATGCACGTGAATCAGCGATTCCGCTTCAGCTATGTGCTTGGCAACGGCCCGCAGGCCAACGAAGCAGAGGAAGAAGACGATGACGAACACGAGGTCGTGGAATCAGCTGACGAGTCAGCCACAGACAGTTCGATCGATCTTGAGGCGACGAACGCTTTGTTGACGAAGACGCTCCTTGCGCTGCGCGCCATCGCTGGTCGCCACGGTGACCTGCTCAAGGTCGAGCTTGGTGCCACCGACGAGAACGATCAGCGAGTCATCGACGAGCTGTTCGAGGAGGAGCTGGATCGTAGGCTGCGCGAAGACGACGAGTTCCACCGCATCAGCGACGAGCTCATGGACGAGATCGAGCTTCGGTTCTCGCTGCTCACCGTTGGCGCGGTTCGGCGCAACAAACAGGGCTGGCCACAGTCGTGGTCATGGGAGACGGACGACCGAGCGAGCTTCATCAAGATGGTCACCCGCTTTTCTAGCAACCACGCCCCGCTCTTCGGTCGCCTGCTGACGCCGTTAGTAAACGGCATTCGGGTAGCAGGCGCCTTTCTACCTGCATGGAACGGCGGACAGCAGCCTAAGCTGGTGTTGCTCGACGGCGAAGGCCTAGGACATACGCCAAAATCGCTCGCAGCCATCTCAACTTCAATAACGAGGCGCATCGAGTCGACAGACGCGATCGTGCTCGTCGACAACGCGGTCCAGCCAATGCAGGCCGCACCGGTGGCCGCAATGAAGGAGATGATCACGTCGGGAAGCGCCAGCAAGTTGCTGCTCGTCTTCACGCACTTCGACGAGGTCAAGGGCGACAACCTGCCCAACGCTGCCGCCAAGGAGCAGCACGTCCTGGCCTCTGCCGAGAATGTCCTGGCGTCCATCGGTGAGGAGTTGGGCCCCTTCGCTGAACGCGCGCTTCGCTGTCGCTTGAAAGAGGCTTGCTTCTTCGTCGGTGGTCTCGACGAGCATCTGGACACATCCAGGAAGGCGCACAAGCGAACCATAGGTCAACTGCAGGCGCTCCTCGCCGCCATCGACAGCATCGTGGAAAGGCCCGCACCCGTCGCCGCAAAGCCGGTGTACGACCGAATGAATCTCGTCTTGGCGGTGAAGAACGCAGCCGAAAGCTTTCACGACGCTTGGTGGCCGCGCCTTGGTCTGGCCAGCAAGCCGGGCGTCGGCAAGGAGCATTGGAAGCGCATCTGGGCGTTGAGCCGGCGCCTCAGCACCCCGGGGCTCGGCGACGAGTTCGACAATCTCAAGCCGGTTGCGGACCTTCGCAAGCAGCTCCAGGACGGGCTATATGTGCTGCTGCAGAACCCCATCCGATGGGTTCCGCATGAGCCAACCGACGACGCACAGAAGCAGCAGGTCTTCGACGGTTTGGCAAACGCCTTGGCCATCAAGATGCTGGACCTCGCGAGCAGGCGCGTTCGGGCCGAACGGATGCCGGACTGGCAGTTGGCTTTCAATCAGTCGGGACCCCGTTCGAGCTACGCGCGCGCATCGATCATTGGCGAGCGCATTTATGAGCGCGCCGCGCCCATTCCCGACGTGACCCCCTCTCCAGACCGGAACTCCTTCCTCCATGAAGTGGCGGCGGAGGTGGATAGCGTATGCACCGAGGGTGGCGCGGCACTCGCGTGATCTTGCTCACGACGGTCACGATCTGCACCTCGCGCCTGCTTGACTCATACGACCCACTACTTCTCCGTTCACTAGAAGACTAACTCGCCACATGCCCCTCACCCTCGGCCAACTCGAGCGCCATCTCTTCAAAGCCGCCGACATCCTGCGCGGCAAGATGGACGCCTCCGAGTTCAAGGAATACATCTTCGGCATGCTGTTCCTCAAGCGCTGCTCTGACGTCTTCGACCAGCGCCGCGAGGAAGTGATCCGCCTCGAAATCGAGGCCGGCAAGAGCGAAGCCGAGGCCAGGGCATCTGCCGAAAATTCGCGCTGGTACAAGAAGGAAGGCTCCTTCTGGGTGCCGCCGCAGTCGCGCTACGAGACCCTGGTCAACGACGCCCACCAGAACGTCGGCGATTACCTAAACAAAGCGCTCACCGGCATCGAGACAGCCAACACCAGCCTGTACGACGTGCTGCAACACATCGACTTCACGCAGAAGGTGGGTCAAAGCAAGATTCCGGACAACAAGCTCCGCCAGCTAATCACCCACTTCGGCATCCACCGCCTGCGTAACGAGGATTTCGAGTTCCCCGACCTGCTCGGCGCAGCCTACGAGTACCTGATCGGCGAGTTCGCCGACTCAGCTGGCAAGAAGGGCGGCGAGTTCTACACACCGCGCTCGGTGGTGCGGATGATGGTGCGGCTGATCAAGCCCGAGCTGAAGCACGACATCTACGACCCCTGCTGCGGCTCCGGCGGCATGCTGATCGCGGCCAAGGAGTACATCGACGAACACGGCGAAGACGGCCGCAAGGCCAACCTCTTCGGGCAGGAGTTCAACGGCACGGTGTGGTCCATCGCCAAGATGAACATGCTGCTGCACGGCATCAGCACCGCCAACCTGCAGAACGACGACACGCTGGCCGAGCCGCAGCATGTCGAAGGCGGCGAGCTGATGCGCTTCGACCGCGTGCTCACTAACCCGCCGTTCTCCATCAACTGGGGCAACACCGAGAAAAACGCCGACGGCACGCCGGCCTGGGCGCCCAAGTTCCCCGAGCGCTTCAGCTTCGGTCAGGTGCCGCTCGGCGCCAAGAAGGCCGACCTGATGTTCCTGCAGCACATGCTGGCCGTCACCCGCAACGGAGGAATGATCGCGACGGTGATGCCGCACGGCGTGCTATTCCGCGGCGGTGAAGAGAAAACCATCCGTGCCGGCTTCATCGACGCCGATCTGCTCGAAGCCGTGATCGGCGTCGCGCCCAACCTGTTCTATGGCACGGGCATCCCGGCCTGCATCCTGGTGCTGCGCCAGCCGCTAGTCACCGCAAAGGTCATCTTCGGTCGGTTTACTTGGATCAAGGATCCAGACACGGGCCGCGGCCGGTACCGTGAACGGCCGCAGGCGGATTGGCTGGTGCGTTTTGACGAAAGCCTTCGGATCGTCAGTGATGCGGCATGGGATGCCGTTGTCGCGCGGAACACGGAGATCTGGAACAGAAGAGGCCGCGCCACTTCCCTCGCCATTTACGCTGCACTTGAGCGAAAGAAGGCCGCCAGTGAAGATCGGGGGCGTCTCTGTTGCGCCGACTGTGGTTCAACGCGCCTCGTTTCGCGCCATATCTAGGAAGTCCGCGCTGGCGCGCGGTCGCGAGCAACTGCTCAGGAGTCGTTGTCGACCGCTTTGGCTGCTCGGACGCGTTTATGGAGCCGTCCTTTAACTACTTCACTCGATCGCAGCGCAGAGTTCCGCGATGCCCTCGAAGTGCGGCGGCGGGTATAAGAACCAGTGAACTTCAATTCGTACGTCGCCGGCTTCGATCCTGACGTCGTCACTCCAACCATCGCAGACGCCGAGGACTCCGTTCTCAAATGGCGCCACCGTCAGCTTGAGACCCCTTAACGCGTCAGAGACGCGTTTCAGTTGCTCAACAGTCATATGCCTTTCGTTCGTATCCGGATTCACGTCCTCGTCTTCCCAGAGGTTCCTCGGCAGCAACTCCCGTCGGACGCGTCCCTCGACAAGCTGTACGTCACCCCACCGGAGCGGTTCGGCCTTTGAATGCTTTTCGTAGCGAGGGACAGGTGCCTGCACATCGAACTCCGCCACGATGGTTGAAGCTCCGCCCATTGCGGAAGAGTGTGTGTGACTAATGCGGAGGAGATTCTTCTCAATCATGGCCGACCCTCAATTTCGTCGATCTTGCGAAGAATCTCGACTTGTTCCTCCTCTGTCGGGAGATAGTCCTCGACGCTCTTACCCGCAACAAAGTCGTCTAAGCAGGCAGCAAAGGCCGACGACAATCCAAGGCGAGTGATGTTCTGCAGGAACATCTGCTTTTGCTGGAGATTCATGCAGCCCTCGACGTACCAGCCGTCAGTAAGGGCATGAGGCTGGATCATTGTGGCCGGGTTCCTCGAGACAGACGACTCTCCATCCTTGCGCCTGCTGTACCGTGCGAGGGTTGCGAAGGGTTCCTCGCGTAAACCGACGGCGACCTTCTGCAGCACGTACGCCAATCGTGCGGTTTGCGTATTTCTCGCCGGTTTGCCGTCGAGGAGGCCCCCGGACCGGTCGGGGGGTGCTGTTCTTTCCCAACGCAGCATGAGGGAGAGGTACACAAGTTCAACGGGATCGGTGATGTGACTGGGCATACGAGGTTTAGTGAGTTGAGTAGTCACTTCTTTTCCGGTTCTCATCGCCTTCTGTCCCGTCAGATGCTCGGTGACGCTGAGCTGCGTCACGCGTAGCCAGTTGCTCTTCAGAACTTGCCGATGTGGTTTACCGGCCTCATGTCTTTGTTACGTCGTCCTGAGCGCCCTCAATACAATGTCGCTGGGATCCGTTTCGCGGGTGCGCCAATTCGCAATGCTCGGGTGGGTGAGTGTCACGATGCGCAGGCCGCATGACGCGACATGGGTCGTACTCTCCCAACGCCTAGCATTCAATTCTTCAAACCGGTCCTCACGTGTTGTCGCTCCCAATCTGCGACGGACGTAGTCGCCGGCTCTCTTGCCGAAGCACACGACGACGCGCGGTTTGCACTCTTCGATGACTTGATGGTGGAATGGCCAGCACTCGGCGGCCGATCTCTCGAAATCCGCAAGATCGTCCTGCCGGCGTGATCGAACGAAGACCAAGTTACTCGCTGGCACGCGAGCGGGATTGAGCCCAAGACGGCCTAGCAGGTGCAACACTCTGGGCTGCATGCCATACGCACCGGGTCGGACGCCGTTCCAACTCTCGTCCCGGTAAGCCGACCACTCTTCAGGTGCTTGCTTGAGGACCCAAGTGGAGTGCGATCCCACCGTCTCGCTTCGCAGCACTTCGGGATCACCTCCCGGGTTGATGCCGAGCATGTACAGCGGGCAGTTCTGTGTGAACGCGGCCCGACCCGAATAGAACACTTTCCCCGATCGGGACATAAGTGCCTTCGGAATCTCTTGCAACAACCGCGGCATTGAGGAGGCACACGCTGCTTCCATGGGTCACCTACCTGCGGTTCATATGCTTGTACCGGTGCCCGATGGAGATCACCGTCGCGTCCCGCGAGCTCATGACCTTGTAACAGTCGAGGTACTCAGACATTCGGCGAACAGGCTCGCGGCCGAACTGGCGCTCCAGTTGCCGAACGCTGTCTCGACTGAAGAAGACGACGATTGCTCCGTTGCCGTCGTAAATCTCTTCTCCAAAGAGAGTCAGCCAGTCGTCGACCATCGGAGGAATGCCCCGCTGCTGAGCTCTCGTCGCGGCGTGCCTGCTAAGGCCCCGTTCGATGTGGCTGTTTCCAGTCATCGAAGCCCCCTTAGATCCCTCCAAGCGTGCGCAGAAGTCTTTCCGCGTCCGCCTGATTTTTTGTCCAGGCTTCAGTTCCTGGCACCAGTTCGTCGGGAAGATAGAGCTCCAAAAAGGCGAGGTTCGTGCGGAGTGGACCGTTGAATGGCCGAACCAAAGACATCTTCCACAGTGACTGCTGCTGCCATTCGGAACGATCTTTCTCATCCATCGGAAAGTCATCGGCGAGGAAGTGGAGAACGTGGCGGTGCAATGCGAACGGGTCGCGCAGTTCCTGGCTTGCGAGTGCGACGGGAGTGCTCGATACCACGTCGCTATAGCCAAGCCAGGGCGTGAACTCGATCATTTGAGGACCAGGTTCAGCGGGCTTGCCAGCCGCCATAAGGACCGCCTCGCCTGGCACGCCCGTCAGTTCTGCCCACTCCAAGGGCGAACGACACAGCATGAAGACCAGCCGGTTGAAGAGTGCGTCGCGAACGAGACCGTGCTCATCGCAGAGCACTTTGAGCGCGCTAACTACATCTGCAGGGAGCGTGAGAGTCAGTGCCTTACGCTCGCGCTCGTTCAGCTGCCCTTCAATAAACTTCCGAGCCGCCGTCGAGTTCCGCAGCCCCTTCAGTTCCTCGCCGATGAGCCGCGACTCCTCCTTCAAGATGTGGGCGAGCCATACGTCACGCCGGAGGAATGCCCGTTCAATTGCCTCGTCGAAGGTCTCAAAGAGCTTTGCCGAGAGGCGGACAGTAATTTGCGTGGTGTCTTTGGGCTTAGGCATACGGCCGCGCTACCAAATGTGGCGATAGCGGCATCTTGATACAACAAATGCTGTGCGTCAACAAACTAAATGCTGCATGACAAGAATGCGTTAGCTGTACGCTGGTTCAATACTCAGTGAAAGAAGACTGGGAGAGTTCAGAGTTGGATGCAAACGGCATTCAGAAGTGCTTGAGCGCGGTAGCGCTATGCCGTTGATTCAAGAGGGTCCGGGGTCCAGACTTGGCTGCAACCCGACACTTACCCTGAGGCGGCCTTGCGATAGTGTGAGTGCAAGCTCACTTTGCCTTGCGCACGGCCGACGCGCCGGCCAGACGGCCGATGATGGCCCCGCCGATTCCCAGCACGGCCAGCACGGCCGCCCAGGGCAGCCCGGGACCGGCCGGCAGCGTGCGCGCCGGCTCCAGCGGGTCGAGGCCGGGCAGGGCGGGCGCCAGGACTTGCCACAGCACCCACAGCGCGCCGCTGCCGAGCAGCCCGGCCGCGAGCAGCAACGCGGCGCCGGTGTAGGCATAGGGCCGGGCGATGGTGGCGTCGGTGGCGCCGACCAGCCGCAGCAGCCGGACCTCGGGCAGGTCCGCCGCCGTGAGCAGGCGGATCGCCGCCACCAGTGCCAGTGCCAGGGTCAAGGCGGCGACCGCGGCGGCGGTGGCTCCCAGCGCCGTGCCGGCGCGCAGTCCACTGGTCAGCCGCTGATGCCAGCGGGCGTCGAAGTGCACCAGATCGACCCGCGGCAGCTTGCGCAGAGCCGTCAGCGCGGCCTCGATCTCGCCTGTCGTGGCGCCGGCGTCGAACCGCAGGACCAGCACGTCGGGCAGCGGGTTGTTCTTGACCTCGGCCGGTACACCGCTGCGCGAGGCGCGCGCGGCCAGTGCGGCCAGCGCCTGCTCGCGCGGCACCCACTCCACGGCTGCGATGCGCGGCGCGGCCTGCGCACGCGCCGTCAGCGCCCTCAGATCGGCGCTCGCGGTGCCGGGCGCGACGAACAGCGTCGCCTCGGCGGTGCGCAGGGGCTGCACCTGCTGCCAGGCGCGCCACAGCAGCGGTGCGGCCACCAGCGCAGCCAGCAGCACCGTGGTGGCCACCGTTGCCAGCAGCAGGGCCACCAGCAGCACACCGGGCTGGCGCGCTGCCCCGCGCCACGCCCGGCGCAGGGCAAAGCCGCGCAGGGCGACGGCGCTCACCGGAGGACCTTCGCGTTCGAGGTTGCGACCCTGGGGTGGTCCGGCAGGAACATCGGGCTCACCTTGCGCAGCAGCGGGCTTGCAGATCGGCCCCCGGGACGGCCCGGTGGACTCATGACGCATCCGCCTGCAGCCGGCCCGCCTCGACATGCAGCCGCCTGAGCGTCGGCGGTGCTGTCCACGCGCCGGCGGGCGGGGCGTGAGTGGCCACGATCACGGTGACGCCGGCCGCGCAGAACTGCGCCAGTATGGCCAGCAGTGCCGCAGCAGCCGGTTCGTCGAGGTGCGCCACCGGCTCGTCGGCCAGCAGCAGCGCCGGCCGGTTGACGATGGCGCGCGCGAGTGCGGCGCGCTGCTGCTCGCCGCCCGACAGGGCGCGCGGGCGGACGCGGCGCGCCTCGTCGGCGGGCAGGCCGGTGCGGCTGAGCGCGCGCTCGGCCCGCTCGGCCGCCTCGGCGTGCGCCACGCCGGTGGCCAGCGCGGGCAGCATCACGTTGTCGAACACGCTGCGGTCGTCCAGCAGCATCGGGTCCTGCAGCACGATGCCCATGGACTGGCGCAGCAGCGGCACGGCGCGCGGTCGCAGGCGGCCGATGTCCTGGCCGGCCACGCGCACGCTGCCGCTGGTGGGCAGATCGAGTGCCGCGATCAGTTGCAGGATGGTCGACTTGCCGGCGCCGCTTGGCCCGGTGAGCAGCACGAACTGGCCGCGCGCGATGCTGAAGCTCACGTCCGCCAGCGCCAGCCGAAAGCTGCCAAAGCGGCGGCTCACGCCGTCGAATTGCACCAGCGGCGCTTCGGCGTCAGGCGCCGTGGTTGTCTCGGCAGGGGTTTCGAGCGGGGTGCTCATGCGGACAACGCCGCTGGCAGCGCCCCGGGCAACGCCCCGGGCAACGCCCCGGGCAACGCCCCGGGCAACGCGGCGGGCAACGCGGCGGGCAACGCGGCGGGCGCCGGGGCCGCGGCAGGTGCATGCCTAGAATGGACGAAGGTCAATGGCGGGCCCACGGGTTTTTCATTCTACGGGCGCCGCGCTTCATCGAGCGGTCATCTGCACTGCCTATGGTCGGACGCAAACGCAAAGCGGCGAGCGAGAAGCCGCCGCCCATTAAGGACGGCAAGCGCGCCCGCGCCAAGGACGATCTCATTTCCACGGTACTGGCGGCGCCCGGCACGGCCGCGCGCCTTTTGCACCGCGACTTGTCGCTGCTCGCGTTCAACGAGCGCGTGCTGGCGATGGCCGCGCGCGCCGACGTGCCGCTGGCCGAGCGGCTGCGCTACCTGTGCATCGTCTCGTCCAACCTCGACGAGTTCTTCGAGGTGCGCCTGTCCGATCTGATCGACGAGATGCGCGAGGAAGGCGGCTGGGTGCCGACGGCGGCCCGCTGGGGCGAGTTTGCGCTGATCTCGGAGCGCGCCCATGGCCTGGTGGACCGTCAGTACGCACTGTTCAACGACGTGGTGATGCCGGCACTCGGCCGCTCGGGCATCGTGGTGGTCAACCACGCCAGCCGCACGCCGGCACAGAAGCGGTGGGTGCGCGAGTACTTCGAGCGCGAGGTGCGGCCGCTCTTGTCGCCGATCGGACTGGACCCGGCGCACCCGTTCCCGCTGGTGATGAACAAGGCGCTGAACTTCATCTGCCAGCTCGAGGGCAAGGACGCCTTCGGCCGCGCTGCCACCATCGCCATCGTCAAGGTGCCGCGCGTGCTGCCGCGGGTGATTCCCCTGCCGCCGCGGCTGTCCGAGGGCAAGCATGCCTTCGTCATGCTGTCCTCGGTGATCCGTTCGCACCTGCAGGAGCTGTTCCCGGGGCGGGCGGTGGCGGGCTTCTCGCAGTTCCGCGTGACGCGCGACTCGGACCTGTCGGTCGACGAGCGCGAGGTCAGCAACCTGCGCCAGGCCCTGCGGATGGAGCTCACGCAGCGCCACTTCGGCAACGCCGTGCGGCTGGAGGTCCTGCGCACCTGTCCGCCGCCGCTGGAGTCGCTGCTGCGCGAGCAGTTTCAGTTGCCCCGCGAGTCGGTCTATCGCGTCGACGGACCCGTGAACCTGGTGCGGCTGAACCAGCTGGTGGACCACGTCGTGCAGCCGCAGCAGCGCTTCAAGCCCTTCGTGCCGGCCTGGCCGGACCGGCTGCGCCCGGCCGGCGAAGGGGCCAGCGTGTTCGACGCCATCAGGCAGGGCGACATCCTGCTGCATCACCCGTTTCAGAGCTTCGAGCCCGTGATCGAGTTCCTGCGCCAGGCCGCGCACGATCCCAAGGTGGTGTCGATCCGGATGACGCTGTACCGCACCGGCGCCGCCAGCGTGCTGGTGGACCTGCTGATCGAGGCGGCGCGGCGCGGCAAGGAGGTCACGGTCATCGTCGAGCTGAAGGCGCGCTTCGACGAGGAAGCCAACATCGATCTGGCCGAGCGGCTCGAACAGGTCGGCGCGCAGGTGGTCTACGGGGTGGTGGGCCTGAAGATTCATGCCAAGCTGCTGCTCGTGCTGCGGCGCGAGGAGGACGAGCCGGCGGGGCGGCGCCGCAAGCCGTTGCCCGCGCGGCTGGCGCATTACGCGCACCTGGGCACCGGCAACTACCACCCGTCGACCACCAAGCTGTACACCGACTTCGGCATGCTGACGGCCAACGTGGCGCTGTGCGCGGACGTGGAGCGGGTGTTCATGCACCTGACCAGTCTCACCCGGGTGGAGAAGCTCACGCACCTGTGGCTGGCGCCGTTCGCGCTGCACAAGCGGGTGCTGGCGGCCATCGCGCACGAGGCCAGGCTGGCGGCGGCGGGCAAGCCGGGCCGCATCATCGCCAAGATGAATGCGCTGATCGACGAGGCCACCATCAACGCGCTGTATGCGGCCTCCCAGGCGGGCGTGAAGATCGACCTCATCGTGCGCGGCGCCTGCAGCCTGCGGCCGGGGGTCAAGGGCCTGTCGGAAAACATCCGCGTGCGCTCGGTCGTCGGGCGGCTGCTGGAGCACCATCGCATCTACTACTTCCGCAACGGTGGCGCCGACGACGTCTACCTGTCGAGCGCCGACTGGATGGGCCGCAACCTGTTTCGGCGCATCGAAGTGGCCTGGCCGGTGCTCGACCGGAAGCTCAAGCAGCGCGTGATCGACGAGGGACTGAAGATTTATCTGGACGACAACGTCGATGCCTGGACGCTGGCGACCACGGGCGAGTACCGGCTGGCGCGGCCGCGGCCGGGAACCCGGCTGGTTCAGGCGCAGCGCGCGCTGCTGCTGAAGCTGGCCGCCGATCCGGGAGCCGGGTGATGGATCTCATCCTGTGGCGCCATGCCGAGGCCGAGTACGGCGAGCCGGACCTCGGCCGCCAGCTCACCGGCAAGGGGGAGAAGCAGGCCCGCCGCGTGGCCGAGTGGCTTTACCAGCACCTGCCCGACTCGGCGCGGGTCCTCGTGAGCCCGGCCACCCGCACCCAGCAGACGGCGCGCGCACTGGCCGAGCTGTCGGGGCGCAAGTTCCGGACCGTAGATGCGCTGGCGCCTGGCGCCCGCGTGCTCGACGTGCTGCGCGCGGCCGACTGGCCCGACAGCAAGGCGCCGGTGGTCATCGTCGGCCACCAGCCCACGCTCGGCCAGGTGGTCAGCCACCTGGTGGCCGACCAGGATGCCGAGTGGAGCTTCAAGAAGGGCGCGGTCTGGTGGCTGCAGTCGCGCAGCCGCGCCGGTGGCGACGAGGTCGTCGTGCGTGCGGTGATCAATCCGGAGTTTGTCTAGCCCGGATGTTTCATCAGGGACGCGGGATTTGCGTGGATGCCCGCGTGAGCCAGATTGCGCGAGAGGGGCGCAGCCGATGCCCGTAGGCATCGGCGAGCACTTGAGCGAAATGTGGCCGCGCGGGCGCCGCGCAAAC
>JADCGS010000005.1 GCA_020248865.1 Burkholderiales bacterium
GGCGCCGCGACGCGCCGCAGGCGCCCGCATGCTCTGTCCCCATCTGATCAGACCGGCTCAGACCAGGTCTGGTGCAGGCGCCGCGACGCGCCGCAGGCGCCCGCATGCTCTGTCCCCATCTGATCAGACCGGCTCAGACCAGGTCTGGTGCAGGCGCCGCGACGCGCCGCAGGCGCCCGCATGCTCTGTCCCCATCCGATCAGACCGGCTCTGGTGCAGGCGCCGCGACGCGCCGCGAGCGCCACGCCCGGGCACTAACCCAAGCCGGTGTCGTCCCAGAGCGTGAAGAAGAACGTTGCGCCTTCGCCCGGCCGGCTGGCGGCCCAGATGCGGCCGCCGTGCTTGCGCACGATGCGCTGCGCCGTGGCCAGGCCAACGCCGGTGCCGGGGAACTCGTTGGCCGAGTGAAACCGCTGGAAAAGTCCGAACAACTTGTCGGCAAAGCGCATGTCGAAGCCCGCGCCGTTGTCGCGCACGTAGTACACCGGCCGCGCCGCGCGGTCGTCGACACCGAACTCGATGCGCGCCGGGGTGGCCTTGGCGGTGAACTTGAAGGCATTGCCGAGCAGGTTTTGCAGCACCAGGCGCAGCAGCGTGCGGTCGCCCTCGGCCGTGAGGTTGTCGGCGATCACGAACTGCACGCGGCGGCTGCGGTCGGATGCGCGCAGCTCGTCGGCCAGCTCCTGCGCCAAATGCGTGAGGTCGACCCGCTCGCGCGTGAGATCGGCGGCCGTCATGCGCGACATCGAAAGCAGCGTATCGATCATCGCGTTCATGCGGTTGCCGGCGGTGATGATGCGCCGGATATGCTCGCGCCCGAGGTCATCGAGCGGTCGCTGCGCGTCGGCGTAGTCCTCCAGCAGGATGTTGGCGAAGCCGTCGACCACGCGCAGCGGTGCGCGCAGGTCGTGCGAGACGGAGTACGCAAAACTGTCGAGCTCGCGCGCGGTGAGCTCGAGCCGGCGCGTGCGCTCGGCCAGCGCCGGATCGGCCACGGCGGCCTGCGGCAGCAGTGCCCCGACGTCGATGGCGGTGCCGGCGCAGCCGCCCTGCGGAATCGGTGCGCCGGCCAGCAGCAGCGCGCGGCCTGCGGCCTGCAGCAGTACCCCCCCAAACGGCTGGCGCGCCGCCAGCGCCGCCTCGAGTGCCTGGGGTGCGTCGGCCCGGGTGTCGAGCAGTTGCCAGAGCCGACGCCCGAGCAGCGCGGCCGGGTCGAGCGGCGGCGCGCCGGGACGCCGCGCCGCCAGTTCGGTCAGCCGACCCTGCCCATCGATGCGCCAGGTCCAGTCGACGCTGGCCGCCAGTTGCGCTTGCAGCCGCTGCAGTTCGTGGTTGCGGCGCAGCCGGTGCGCCAGGGCCACGCCGGCCAGTGCCGCGCCGGCGCCGGCCGCGGTGGCCAGGGCAATCAACCCCAGCACGTTCGATGGGCCACCCGCCGGCTCGACCGCCCGGGCCGCGCACGGCGCCAACGCCCCCAGCAGGGCCATTGCGCCGCATCGCAGGCTCCACCGGGCCGTCAGAGGCTGGCCCTTGGCCGTGGAGACGGATGATGCGGCGGGACGGGGTGGAGGCACGGTTGGATTGTGCCAGCCGCCGGTGTGCCGGGGGCGGTCCCGGGGCAAGGCGGTAGCGCCCGGTAGGTCACGCGAAATGGGCTCGGTCAGGGTGCCTTTTTCGCGGGGGGAGTCGGTGGCGGATCGGGCACTGTTGTGCCTGCCGAATTGTCGTGCCGGGCAAACGCCCCGGCGCGCCCGTGATGCCTTCACCGATGACACCCGACAGCACGCCTTCCGTCGAAGCCGCCGCCGCAGTGGGGCTTCGGCGCCCCATGCCGGCGCTGGACTTCCCGCGGGCGGACGGCCCGACGCGGCCGCCCGTCGAGCCGACGGCGACGGCCAGTGCGCCGGCACCGCCCGCGGACACGAACGTGCCGCGTCGCCGCGCCTCGATCGCGACGCTGCTGATGTCGGTGCTGGTACTCCTCACGGTTTGGGCCATTGGCATCAGTTTCTTCCTCAGCCACACGGGCCTGCGCCGCATGCTCGAAGTCGAAGAGCAAGACCGCGCCACCCGCGCCGCGCTGGCGGTGCAGACGGCGCTGCAGCGGGATCTGGACACGCTCGAGGCGGTTGTCTTCGCGCTGCGGGATGAGCCGGAGCTGGTGCGCGCGATGGTGGCCGGTTCGGCCGCTGCCGGGCAACTGCAGCCGTTGGCGCAACACATCCGCAACCAGACTGCGGCCGACGCCATCACCCTGACCGACGGCCGCGGCGCTCGGCTGTGGTCGAGCCCCAGCCCCAGTCCGGCGACAGCCGCGCCGGCCTCGCCGCAGCCGGCCGAGGTCCCGCTGGCGCGTCATCGTCGGGGTCACGTCACGGTCGACTTCGTGCCGCTGCCCGACCGCTTGCTTCTGCGGGTCGAAGGGCCGGTTCGGCAGCGGGGTGTCGCGGTGGGCAGCGTGGCAATCGAGCGGCTGATCGACCGCGGCTACCTGCGCGACATCGCCGGCCCGGCCGGCGCGGAATTGGGTCTTGGTTACCGCCGGCACTTGCTGGTCAGCACCGCGCCGGACTTGCTGTCGGCGGTGCCGGAGGCGCCGGCGCAGCGCGTGAGCGATGACGGCAAGGGTGAGTTCGTCGCGCTCGGCCACGCATACGACGTGCTGCTGCAGCCCCTGTTGCTGGCTGACCAGCGCCTGCTGCTGTCGGTCGCAGTGCCGAAGGCCTCGCAGCGGCTGGCGCTGGCGCAGTCGCGCGAGCAGCTGGTCAGCGTGGCCACACTCACGCTGCTGGCTGCATTACTGCTGGCCGCAGTGCTCCAGCGCCTGCTGATCCGGCCGATCCGCCGCTTGACCGAACGCGCCGAGGAACTGGCGCTGCGTTACGCCGGCCGCAGCGTGCCGCGGTACGGCAACGAGCTCGACTCGCTGGTGGTGAGTTTCGATGCGATGACCGACGCGCTGCTCGGCCATTCGGACCGCCTCAAGCGCGCGCACCTGAACGAGCTGCAGAACAGCCTGGAGCTGCAGCGCCAGTACGCCCTGATGCGGCTGCTGCGCGGCCTGGCCACCATCGCCAACGAGGCCGGCACGGTGCAGGATGCGCTGCGGGGCGCCCTGCACGAGGTCGGCGCCTATCTGGACTGGCCGCTTGGACGCTTTGCGCTGCTGGCCGACGAGGGTACCTTCGAGACCGAGGCGCCCTGTTCCGACTGGTATGTGCACGACCGCACACGCTTTGCGCACTTCATCGAGGTCAGCAACGGGCTGACCATCACCCGCTCCAACAAGGGTCTGCTGGGCCGCGCCTACGCCACCGGCATGGCGCAGTGGGTCACCGACCTGCGCCAGTTGACCGGCTGGAACCGGGGCGAAGTGGCCAACGAGGCGGGCCTGCACACGGCTCTGGCGATCCCGGTGGTCGCGCAGGGTCACGTGATGGCCTTCCTCGAGTTCTTCGTCGACCGTCGTATCGAGGCCAGCGCCGAGATGATCGACCTGATCGAGGCGATCACCGCGGAGCTGTCGCGCCTGGCCGAGCGCCACCGGGTCGAGCGCGACCTGCGCCGCCGCGAGGCCGAGGCCCGCCGGCTCGCGCTGGTGGCCGCCAACACCGAGAAGGCCGTCCTCGTGCTGGATACCCTCGGCCGCGTGCAGTGGGTCAACGAGGCCTTCACGCGCTGGACCGGTCACGCGCCGGAAGACGCGCGGGGCCGCCTCACGCACACCCTGGTCGGTGGACCGGACACCGACCCGGCGATCATCGAGCGCTTAGCCACCGCGGTGATCGAGGGCAGTCCGGTCAAGTTCGAGCTGGTGGTCTACAGCCGCGCCGGTGTGCGGGGCGAGCACGAGGTCGAGGGTCGGCCGCTGCTCGACGAGCGCGGCAAGTATGTGCAATACGCGCTGCTGGCTACCGACATCACGGCGCTCAAGAGCACGGAGGCGGCGTTGCGCGCGAGCGAGACCCACTTCCGCGCCCTGTTCGAGGACTCGCCGGTACCCATGGCGATCCAGGACCGGGGGGGGTATCGCCTGGTGCAGGTCAACCGCGCCTACGCGGCCATGCTGGGCTGCGAGCCGGCCGACCTGGTGGGCCGGGACCCGATCGAATTCACGCATCCGGACGAGGTGCCGGCGCAGCGGTCGGGACGCTCCGCGCCCGACCACATGACGTCCGCGATGGTCATGGAGCGCCGCTCGATCCGGCGCGACGGCAGCCTGGTCTACGAGCGCGTGCACGGTGCGCCCATCAGCGGTCAGCAGGGCGAGCCGCTGCTGCTGTCGGTGATCGAGAACATCACCGACATCAAGACCAACGAGAAGATGCTGCGCGAGGCCAAGGAGGTGGCCGAGAGCGCCAGCCGCGCGAAGAGCCAGTTCCTGGCCAACATGAGCCACGAGATCCGCACGCCGATGAACGGCGTGCTCGGGATGACCGAGCTGCTGCTGGGCACGCCGCTGACGGACAAACAGCGGCGCTTTGCCGATGCGGTGTACCGCTCGGGCGAGAACCTGCTGGCCATCATCAACGACATCCTCGACTTCTCGAAGATCGAGGCCGGCAAGCTCGAGCTCGAGGAGGTCGATTTCGACCTGCCGACCCTGGTGGAGGACGTGTTCGAACTTCTCGGGCCGCGGGCGCACGACAAGCGGCTGGAGCTGGCGCACCACGTCGCTGCCGACGTGCCGCGCGTGGTGTGTGGCGACCCCACGCGGCTGCGTCAGGTGCTGACCAACCTAGTCGGCAACGCCATCAAGTTCACCGAGCGTGGCGAGGTCGTCGTCACGGTTACGGCGCCGGCCGCTGGCGCGCCGGGCAGTGCGACCGACGAGCAGCCCTGCGGCGATGGGCCGTACGGCGCCACTCGCATCGCCTTCGACGTGCGCGACACGGGCATCGGCATCGAGCCGGACCAGCTGGCGCGTCTGTTCTCCTCCTTCATGCAGGCCGACCAGTCGATGTCGCGCCGCTACGGCGGCACCGGGCTCGGCCTGGCCATCAGCAAGCAGCTGGTCGAGCTGATGGGTGGGCGTATCGAGGTCAGCAGCCGACAGGGCGAGGGCTCGACGTTCCGCTTCGAGTTGCGGCTGAAGATCGGTCAGGACGCGGCGGTGGCGCCGGCCGCCGTGCCCGCGCTGCTGGAGGGACGGCGCGTGATGGTGGTCGAGGACAACCCGACCAATCGCAGCATCCTGCAGGAGCAGCTCGCGCGTGCCGGCATGGACGTCGGCACGGCCGAGCACGGTGGCCAGGGGATCGAGCGGCTGCTGGCGGCGGCGCGCTGCGGCCGGCCGTTCGACGCGGCCGTGGTCGACATGAAGATGCCGGTGATGGACGGCCTGACCCTGGCCACGAGGCTGCGACGCGAGCCGCTGCTCGGCAGCCTCGGTGTATTGCTGCTGACCTCGATCACGGGCGGCGCGGAAGCGCGCATCGCGCCGGCCAGTGGCGTCGATGCCTTCCTCGCCAAGCCGGTACGTGGACAGGAACTGGTGCAGGCGCTGGCTTCGGTGCTGGCGGGGCGCGCCGCCCGCGACGCGTCGACGCCTCGCCCGTTTGGCGGCGCCCGCGTGCTGCTGGCCGAGGACAACCCGGTCAACCAGGAGCTGGCGCGCGTGATGCTGGAGGACCTCGGTTGCCAGGTGACACTCGCGACCAACGGCAAGCAGGCGCTCGATGCGTTGTCCCAGGCAAGCTTCGATGTCGTGCTGATGGACTGCCAGATGCCGGAGATGGACGGCTTCGAGGCCGTGCGCCGCCTGCGCGAAGCGTCCGAGCCGCGCGGCAGCGGCAGCACCCCGTCGCAGGTGCCGGTCGTTGCCCTGACTGCCAACGCGCTGGCGGGCGATGCCGCACGCTGCCTGGCCGCCGGCTTCAGCGACTATCTGGCCAAGCCGTTCCGCCAGCAGCAGCTGGCCGATCTGTTGGCTCGCCACCTCGGCACGCGTCCGGCCGCGCCGGACGCCGAAGCGGATGCCGCGGCCGCAGCGCCGGCCGGCACTCCAAGCACCGATGAGGAGCCGCAGGTGACTCCCGGCGCAGCGCAGTTGGACGCTGCAGTGATCGACCGCATTCGCGACATGGAGCGCCGCGGCGCGCCGGACCTGCTGCGCCGGCTGGTCGACGCCTACCTCGACACCGCCGCCCGCCTGGTGGCCGAAGCCGAGGAGGCGATCCAGCACAAGGACGTCGATGCGTTGCGGCACGCGGCTCACACGCTCAAGTCATCGAGCGCCAACCTGGGCGCGAGCGAACTGGCGCACCGCTGTGGCGAGATCGAAAACCTGGTGCGCGGCGGCCACCTGCTGGCGGCACGCCAGCATTGGCCGGCGGCACGCCAGGAGTACGAGCGGGTGGTGCTGGCCCTGCGCGCCCTGCCGGTCGCCGGCACGGCCGGTGTCCACTGAGACAACGGGAACGCGCATGGATGGCAATCAGCCCGAACCGCGCAAGCAGCCGATTACCGATGGGCGCGGTGCGCCGGCCCTGCGCGGCTCGCCGGCGGGCGCGGCCGACTGCGTCTTGCTGGTCGATGATGACCCGGTGGCGCGGATGCTCACGGCCACCGCCCTGGTCGAGCGTGGCTGGCAGGTGATCGAAGCCGACAGCGGCCCGGCGGGGCTGGCTGCCTTCGACCGCCACTTGCCCGAGCTGGTGGTGCTCGATGCCCTGATGCCCGGAGTCGACGGCTTCGCCGCCTGCGAGCAGCTGCGCGGCCGGACGGCCGGCACGCATGTGCCGATCCTGATGCTCACGGGGCTCGACGACGAGGCCTCCATCGCCCGTGCCTACGAGGTTGGCGCGACCGACTTCTTCGTCAAGACCAACAGCCCGTGGACCCTGCTGTCGGAGCGGTTGCGCTACCTGATCCGTGCCGCGCGAACGCGCGAGGAGCTGGCGCAAAGCCAGGCCAAACTGACCAAGGCGCAGCGGATTGCGCGCCTGGGCAGTTGGGAGTGGCATATCGGTCGCCGCTGGGTGACGATGTCGACCGAGTGCTATGCGATCCTGGGTCTGCAGCCGGAGGAAGGCGGCCTGGCCGACGGGGTCCTCTGGTCCCGCCTGCTGCAGGAAGATCGCGGGCGGGCGCGCCAGTCGTGGTGCGACGCGCAGCAGGCGGGCGTGCAACTGACGCTGGAGTGCCGCATCGCACGGCCCGACGGCAAACTGCGCACCGTGCTGGTGGAGGCGGAGCTCGACCGCGACGAAGTCGGCGTGGTGGTCAGCGCGCATGGCGTGATGCAGGACATCACCGACCGCAAGCAGGCCGAGGACCAGATCCGGCACCTGGCCAACTTCGACCCGCTGACGGGCCTGCCCAACCGCCGCCACTTCCGCGACCAGTTGCAGGCGGCGCTGCGCGAGGTTGCCGTGCACGGCACCTGCGCGGCGGTGCTGTTCATCGACGTCGATCGCTTCAAGCAGGTCAACGACACGCTGGGCCACCAGCACGGCGACCAGCTCCTGCGCGAACTCTCCAAACGGCTGTTCCGCTCGCTGCACGAACCGCTCAACGAGGGAGTCGACCAGCAGGAGGGCGTGCCGACGCAGCCCGGCGCGATCCGGCTTGCGGGTTTGCCCGACCTCGGCCTGGCGCTTGGTGGGCACAGGCCCGTTGCGGCATTCACGGTCAACAGCGTCGCGCGCCCGGGAGGCGACGAGTTCGTGGTGCTGCTGACGCAGGTTGCCGACGAGCGCGCGATCGAGCAGGCCTGCCTGCGGCTGCTCGATGTGGTTCGCCGGCCGGTCGACTGTGCCGGCCACGAGCTCTTCGTCACCGCCTCCATTGGCGTGGCGATGTTTCCGCAGCACGGTGCCGATGCCGACACACTGCTGCGCAAGGCCGATGTTGCGATGTACGCGGTCAAGGCGGCGGGCCGTAACGGCTGGCAGTTGTTCGATGATCAGATGAACGCCGTCACGGCGCAGCGCTGGCGCATCGAGAGTGCGCTGCACCGCGCGCTCGAGCGCAACGAACTGGTGCTGCACTACCAGCCCAAGGTCAACGTGGTCAGCGGCCAGATCGTGGGCGCCGAGGCGCTGCTGCGCTGGCAACGCGAGGGCAAGCTGGTGCCGCCCTCGGAGTTCATCCCCTCCGCCGAGGAGACCGGGCTGATCGTCCCGATCACCGAGTGGCTGATCGGGGACGTGTGTCGCCAGTTGCTGGTCTGGGATCGGGCCGGCTGCCGCGTGCCGGTGTCGATCAACGTGTCCTCTCGCCACGTCCAGCGCGCCAGCCTGCTGGCACCTGTCCAGAGCGCGCTGGCGGCCAGCGGCGCCGATGCGCGGCTGCTCGAGCTGGAGATCACCGAGACCGCGTTGATGCACAACCTTGAGGGCGCAGCGCCGCTGTTTGCGGCGCTCAAGGCGCTGGGCGTGCGCATTTCGATTGATGACTTCGGCACCGGCTACTCGTCGCTGGCCTACCTGAAGCGGCTGCCCATCGATACCCTGAAGATCGATCGCTCGTTCGTGCGCGACCTGGAGTCGAGCGGCGACAACGCGGCGATCGTCGCAGCCATCATTGCCATGAGCAAGAGCCTGAAGCTGGAGGTGGTGGCCGAGGGCGTGGAGACGCGCGGGCAGATGGCACGGCTGTTCGAGCAGGGCTGCCAGCTGATGCAGGGCTTCCTGTTCTCGCGCGCCGTGCCGGCCGAAGAGTTTGCGCGGCTGTTGGGGCCGGGCACGCAGGAGCGCAACTGGCGCGTGCAGATTGGTGTCGACCAGTCGGCCCCGCCGCCGGCTGCACCGCTGGCAAACGCGCATTCGAACGGCCGCCACTTTGGCCTGTTGAACGGGGAAGCGCCGGCGTCGAGGGCCATGACAGGCCCGCATACCTTACCCGCCGACGCGCCGGCCGGGCCTGCGTCATCGGAACCCCACAAGGCGCGCGCCGTTCGATGGGCGCGCCGCTTCGTCGGCAGACAGTAGCCACGGAGATTGGCGATGAACATGAACGACATTCCGGCCCCGACCGGTCGCCTGACCCCCAGCGAGATCACCCGGCGCGCGCTGAAGGCGCTGGCTGAGCGCCGGCTGGCGCCCACGCCCGACAGCTTTGCGGAGGTTTACTTCGAGATCGCCGGCGTGCCCCCAGGCGCTGGCAGTGCGGCGGCGGTCATCAAGGAGTTGCTGCGCGACCTCGTGCGTACCAACCGCTTGGCGGCGCCGGAGGCTGCGGTCATCCAGGAGGGCGTGTTGCGGCAGGATTGGCCCGCCGTGCGCGAGGCCCTCGACCGGGTGCTGCCGCGCCGGGTCGGCGCGGCCGCCGGCAACTGGCCGCAACTGGCGCTGACGCTGCTCAGACAGGCCGATGTACTGCACGCCAAGTGGACGCGCGCCCGCAAGCTCGATGCCGTCGGGCGCGTGCTCGAAGCGGCGCAGAGCGAACCCGATACCGCGTTCGAGCGGCTCAGCCGCCTGGTGGAGTCCTGGGGTCCGGCGATGGCCGTGCCACCGCGCGGCGAAGAGGCGGTGCCGGCCGCGGCGCCGGCTACGGCGGTCGCGCCGTCGCAGGCAACGCAGTCCGTGCCGGAGCAGCTCGCGGCCGCCCCGGTCCTGGAGGGACAGCTGGCGCAGGCGCTGGCCGAGGCAGCGGCATGGAAGCAGGTCGCGATGCGCGCCATCGGGCTGGTCGGGCATGCCTGCGGGCAGGACAGCGCGGCGGCGCAGAAGCTGACGCAGTACTGTGCCCAGCACACCGGCCCCACTCCACCGGACGAGATCGGCCAGCTGCTGCCGCGCTTCAGCGCGGCAGCGGCGAGCCTCGACCGCCAGATCGATGAGCAGGTCAAGGTACGGGCGGGTCTGCAACGCCTGCTGGCCCTGCTGTGCGACAACATGAAGAGCCTGACGCCCGAGGAGGCCTGGCTCACCGGCCAGCTGGAGCCGATCCGCGCCTTGGTCGGAGCGGAGGCAGTCAAGGCGCAGCAGATTGCCGACACCGAGGCGCGGGTGGCACAGGCGATCCAGCGACAGGCCGGCGCGCGCAAGGGCCTGCAGGAGGCCAAGGATGCGCTCAAGGAGATGCTGGCCACGCTGATCGAGCGGGTTGGCACGATGGGATCGAGCACGGGCCGCTTCTACGACCAGGTGGGCGCCTACCAGACCGAGCTGGAGAAAGCCAACGACATCGAGACCCTGTCGCGGGTGGCCAAGGGCCTGCTCGCCGACACGCAGGCGATGCGCGCCGACATCGGCAAGGGTCGCGAGGAACTGATCGATGCCCGACGCAAGGTCGAGACTTATGAGCAGCGGATGCGCCATCTGGAGAAGGAGCTCACGCAGGTCTCGAACATGGTGCAGAAGGATCCGCTGACTCATGCGCTGAACCGGCGCGGCATCGAGGAGGCGTTCCGCGTCGAGACCGCGCGCGCCACGCGCTACGGCACCGAGCTGTCGCTGGCGATGATCGACCTCGACAACTTCAAGCGGATCAACGACAGCCTCGGCCATCTGGCCGGCGACCGTGCGCTGGTGCACCTGCTCACCGTGATGCAGGCAACGGTCCGGCCGACCGACGTGGTGGCGCGTGTCGGTGGCGAGGAGTTCGCCATCCTGTACTCGGCCACCGGTCTGGACGCCGCGATTGCCGCGACTCAGCGCGTGCAGGCCGAACTGGCGCGGCGCGCGTTCGTGCACGAAGGCCGCCCTCACACGCTGACCTTTTCGGCCGGCGCGGCGCTCTGGCAGCCGGAGGAGTCGCTCGAGTCGATCTTGCAGCGCGCCGACGAGGCCATGTACCAGGCGAAGCGGGCCGGGAAGAATCGGGTGCTGCGAGCCGACTAGGGCTGGAAACTCCGATCTCTCGGAGTTACGACCCGCTGCGCCTGAGGCGCAGGCTGGAGTCTGCCGCCTGCAGCGCAAGTCCTCGGGCGCAAGCCCGCGTGCCGCCTACAGCGTGAACGTCATCCGGCGCAGCAGCGCGCCGGGCACGCGGCTGGTTTCGACCGAACGCTGGCCGTAGGTGCCGCTGTTCAGGATCCAATGCGGCGCATCGGTCAGCGCCTCGAGTTCGGTGCCGAGCAGGCGATACAGCGAGTCGTCCCAGCGCATGACCGCCAGCGGCGCGGCGATGCGGCCGCCTTCGACCCAGAAGGTCGCAAAGCGCGTCATGCCGGTCACGCGACCGCTGGCGCGGTCGGAGAAGTTCAGGTAGTGCAGGTTGCCGATGTAGATCCCGGTGTCGAGCGCGGCCAGCGCCTCCTCCTCGGCGAGCGTGCCGCCGGCCAGCGCCACAGCGCGCATCGACTCGTCCTCGCCCGCGCCGTTGGCGGCCAGCCCGTACTCGGCGCCGGTGCGCGGGCTCACCAGGCTGCCGGCGTGGCGGCCGTCGCGCACCAGCGGCACCTGGGCGGGCTTGGTGAAGCCGACCTCGTCGAATGCCGGCGCCAGGCCGCGGGCCGTATCCTCGGTGAGCTGCACCTGCGGGGCGAAGCTCGCTTGGCCCTCGACCAGCCGCTGGATGCAGCTCTGCTTGGTCTGCTGCGCCTTGGCCGATACGCCGCCCCAGTTGAGCATCCACAACAGCTCGTCGAGCGCGGCCGGACTCAGGTAGGCGCGGTACTCGCCCGGCGCGATGTTGCGCGCCGGTTGCGCCAGATGCGCGAGCTGGCCGCGCGCGGCATCGATGCGGCGCGAGAGCTCGGCGCGATCCCACTGGCTGCCCGACCAGGCGCACTTCACCGCCTTGTCGCCCGAGTGATACAGCGACCAGTCGAACAGGAACGCCTCGACCTGGTGCCAGTGGCGCGCCCCCAGCGAACTGGCAAAGCCGCGCATCATCGGTCCGCTGGCAAGAATGCCAACGAGATCGGTGCCGGCGGCTTCGCGCACGACATCGTCGATCGCCTGCTCGGCGTTCGGCAGGGCGCCACGCTCGATGCGCTCCGAGCGGGCCGCGTCGGTGCAGTAAAGCAGGTAGGGGTCCTCGGGCAGGCTGGCCAGTTCGCGGCGCAGCTCGCGCAGCACCCTGTCGGTCTGCTCACGGTCGGCTGCGGCAACGCCGGTCAGGCCGAAGCTCGCCTGGTTGCGGCGCCGGCCCTCGATCAGCGCCAGCGACAGCTCGCCCTGGCGCACACTCATCGGCTGCCGGACCTGCGCGTGGTTCAGGCGGACGAAGTCGGTGGCCTCGCCGGAGAAGTTGGCGAGCAGCACCTCGCCGCCGGCCAGTTGCCCGAATGCGTGGTCGGCCAGCTCGTAGAACAGGTCCTTCATCTCAGCGCTCCGCGCCAAAGACATCGATGCCGCTGAATCGGCAGGCCGGGCTCGCATGGCCCACGCGAACCGCCTGGTTGGGCTCGCCCTTGCCGCAGTAGGGCGAGCCCATGACCTCGACCGTGTCGGGCTGGCCCACCATCGTGAGCGAACGCCAGAAATCGCGGCTGACGCCGCGGTAGTTGGGATCGCGCACCACTTCGGCCAGTTGGCCGCCGCGGATCATCTGCCCCCACTCGCAGCCGAACTGGAACTTGTTGCGCGAGTCGTCGATCGACCAGGAGCGGTTGGTCTTCATCAGCACGCCGTACTCGGTGGCAGCGATCATCTCCTGCAGCGAGGACTCGCCCGGCTCGACGTTCAGATTGCTCATCCGGTCGATCGGCGGGCGGTTCCAGGCGCAAGCGCGGGTGGTCGCCACCCCGGCCAGTTCGGGAACCAGCCGCCGGGCACGCTGCAGCGACGAGCTGCCGCCCAGCGGCCGCAGCAGCAGCCCGTCCTTGATGAGGAAGCTGCGCTCGGCGGGCAGGCCCTCGTCGTCGAAGGCGAAGCTCGCGAACTCGGCGTTGCGCGTCGGGTCGTAGGTGACGTTGAGCAGGGGTGAGCCGTACTGGAAGCGCCCGAACATGTCGAGCGTGACGAAGCTGGTGCCGGCGTAATTGCGCTCGTCGCCGAGGATGCGGTCGAGCTCGAGCGGGTGGCCGATCGACTCGTGGATCTGCAGCATCATCTGGTCGGGCATCAGCACCACGTCCATCCGGCCGCTCGGGCAGTTGGGCGCGGCCAGCAGCTGCAGCGCTTCCTCGGCGGTACGGCGGCCGCTGCCGATGAAGCCCGAGCGCTCGATCACTTCGATGCCGCCCTGCTGGCAGTAGCCGTTGTAGCGACCGCCCCAGGAGCGCGTCTGCGTGACGCCGTCGCCGTGCGCCACCACGTGCAGGCTCGGGATGGTGAAGTCGAACGACTGCAGAGCCGGCTCGCCGCCGTCGGCGCCGATCAGCATCTGCTGCGTGGCCAGCGTCCACAGGCTGGCTTGCCAGTCGACGATGCGGGGATCGATGCGGCAGGCCTGCGACTCGCGCATCAGGAGCTCGATCCGCTCGGCCTTGCTCCAGCGCATCGGCCGCTGGGTGGCGGAGGCGTAGCGGCCCCGCGGTTGCGGCAGTTGCGGCGGCTGGCCGGCAAACACGCTGCGGCCGCGTGCCAGGCGCGCCCACTGGGCGGCCTGTGCCAGCGCCCAGGCGAGGCCGGCGTCGCTCAGGTCGCTGGTGGCGGCGTAGCCGATGCCGTCGCCATCGACGACGGTGACCATGCCGCCGTGGTCGAGGCTCGTGCGCACCGGCTCGGCCTGGTCCTGCCGCACCGAGATCGTCTCGGAGCGTTCTTCCACCACGCGCAGCGAGCAATGGTCGGCCGCCGGGGCCAGGCGGCGGAAGCGTTGGGCGAGAGTTTCTGCGTCGAAGGGCATGGGCGGCCGCCGGATCAAGGAAAAGCCGCGGATTGTCCCAGACCCGCCGCCAGTGCGGCAGCCACGGCAACGGGGCTGAAGAAATTCACGGCCGAGGGGACTACGGCGCGAGTTGCGGCGCCGCCCCGCAGCGCTTCATGGCGTCCCATCGATGCGCGCGAGGTTCGAGGCGGCCGCGCGAACGGGCGCACTCGGGCTACTCGACCAGCCCGTGCTTGATCGCGTAGTGCGTCAGTTCGGCGTTGTTGCTCATCCCCATCTTGTCGAGGATGCGGGCGCGATAGACGCTGACCGTCTTGGGCGACAGTGCGAGCGCCTCGGCGATGTCGGACAGGCGCTTGCCGCTGGCCATCAGGCGCAGGGTCTGGAACTCGCGGTCCGACAGCCTTTCGTGCGGCGCCACGTCGTCGGGCGCGCTGAGGTTCTCGATCAGCGCCTGCGCGATCTCGGGCGTGACGTACTTGCGGCCGCCGATCACCTGGGTGACGGCCTCGATCAGCTTTTCCGGCGCGCTGGCCTTGTTGAGGTAGCCGGCGGCACCGGCACGAAAGGCGCGCACCGCATACTGATCCTCGGGATACATGCTCACGATCAGCACGCGCAGCCGCGGCAGTTCCTCGCGCAGCAGCTTGAGGATGTCGATGCCGTTGCGGCCGGGCAGGCCGACGTCCATCACCAGCAGCTCGGCGTCGCCATGCTCCTTGAGCGCCGCGCGCAGCTGCGCGTAGTCGCCAGCCTCGGCGACCACGCTGAGGCCGGGGTGCTCGTGCAGGATCTGAACGATGCCGCGCCGGACGATGGCGTGGTCGTCGACGACGATGGTCTTGGTGGCCATGCGCGATCCTAGCGGGCCGGGCGAGCATTGCCGGCGGCTGCGGCCGTTTCCGGCTCGGCCGGCACCGAAAACATCAGCGTGGTGCCGCGGCCGGCCGCCGAGTTGACCTCGGCCCAGCCGCCCAGCCCGCGGGCACGCTCCAGCAGCCCGCGCAGCCCGAGGCCGAGCGTGGCCTCCAGCATTGCCGGGTCGAACCCGACGCCGTCGTCGCTGACCTCCAGCGTGATTTCTTCCGGTCCGGCGAACAACTGCAGCGTCACGCGGCGCGCGTGCGCGTGCTTGGCGCAATTGGCCAGTGCTTCCTGGGCCACGCGGTAAATGGCGGCGGCGCGGCTGGCCGACAGCGGCACGTCGTCGCGGTTGCTCTCGAACCGCGCCGGCACGCCAGTGCGCTCGGAAAAGCCCCTGGCCAGCCACTCCAGCGCGGCCGCCAGCCCGGCGTCGAGCACCGGCGGGTGCAGGTTGTGCTGGATGCGGTGGCTGGCCGCCACCGCATGCGCCAGCAGCTCGTTCATCGCCAGCAGGCGCGGCGCGGCGACCGGGTGGTCGCCCAGATCGCGCCCCAGGCGCGCCAGCTCGAACTTCAGTGCCGTCAGCGTGGTGCCGATGTCGTCGTGTACCTCCTGGGCCAGCCGCCGCCGCTCCTCCTCGCGCACCCCCTCCAGCCGGTGCGTCAGTTGGCGCAGCCGCGCCTCGTTGTCGGCCAGCGCCAGCGCCTGGGCGCGCCGGTCGCGCCGCGCTTCGGCCCACTGAAGGCTGCGCTTGAGCGCCGGACCGAGCCGGAACATGCGCGTCTTCAGAACGAAGTCGTCGGCACCGGCTTGCAGGACAGCCACCGCCAGTTCCTCCGACATCTCGCCCGACAGGACGATCACCGGCAAGTCGGCATCGAGCGCGCGCGCCGCCCGCAGCGCCGCGAAGGAGTCGAAGCGCGGGAGGTTGTGGTCGGTGATCAGCGCGTCGACCCGGCCGCGGGCCAATGCCGCGCGCAGGCCGGCCTCTTCTTCCACGCGGCAGGCCCGCACCGGACGCCCGAGGTGGTCGCGGTCGCGCTGCAGGACGGCCAGCAGCAGCTCGAAGTCCAACTCCGAGTCCTCGACCACCAGCAGTGACAATGGATCCTGGGCCATGCCTGTCTGCGGGCGCAGCCTGCGTGCCGCGCGCGCCGCGCGATTGTGTCCGATTTCCCTTCCCCCCAGCGATCCAAGCACCGACCCGGCGCCCGCAACCGACGGGAAACTGGCCGCTTGCGGCCCGCTTATCCGCCCTTTGCGGCGCCCATGCGGGACCGACACTGGCGTCCAAGATGTGCGCCACGGGCCGCGCGCGTCGGTCTTTGACGGGACCCTGATTCGATGGACTCCTCATTCGACGGCACAGCTGCCGCCGGCAGCCGGGGCGCCGCGCTGGAAGCGGCCCAGGAGTGCGCCGCGATCGCAGCCGACCTGGAGCGACTGAAGGCGCTGATCACCGACGCTGGCGACCGGCTGCTGGCGAGCTTCAATCAGGTGGGTGAGGTCGCGCCGCGGCTGGCCGGCGCCGCTGCGGCGCAGGCACAGCTCAGCAGCGCCGTGACCACGGCCGTCACCGCCCTGCAGTTCCAGGACATGGCCACGCAGCTGACCCAGCACGCGCAGGTGCGGCTCAATGCGCTGGAGCGCTGCCTGTCCGCCCTGGGCACGGACTTCGACGACCCGCTGCTGCAGGCCACACGCATGCAGCCGGTCCGGCAGACCCAGATGAGCGCCGGATCGATCGACCTATTTTGAGTAACGCCGTAGAGCGGCAGCGCACGGAGCACGACATGCATTCAATCCTCGCGGTGGACGATTCGGCCTCGATGCGACAGATGGTCGCGTTCACGCTGAAGGGAGCGGGCTACAACGTCATCGAGGCGGCCGACGGCGCCGACGCCCTCGAGAAAGCCAAGGGCGCGCGGGTCGACCTCGTGCTGACCGACCAGAACATGCCGCGGATGGACGGCATCACGCTGGTGCGCAGCCTGCGCGGCCTGCCGCACTACAACGGCACGCCGATCCTGATCCTGACCACCGAGTCGAGCGACGAGATGAAGGCCAAGGGCAAGGCGGCCGGTGCCACCGGCTGGCTGGTCAAGCCGTTCGACCCGAACCGGTTGCTCGATGTCATCAAAAAAGTGATCCGCTGAGGCTGCGATGGGAGAAATCACCAACCAGGGCCTGCAGCAGGCCGACTTCGACCTGTCGCAGTTCTATGCGGTCTTCTTCGAGGAGGCCGGCGAGAACCTGCAGACCATGGAGTCGATGCTGCTGGCGATCGACGTCGAGGCCGCCAGCGACGACGAACTCAATGCCATTTTCCGGGTGGCCCACTCGATCAAGGGCGGCGCGGCCACCTTCGGCTTTGCCGACGTGACGGTACTCACGCACGAGCTGGAAACCCTGCTCGACCGGGTGCGCAAGCACGAACTGACGCTGACGCGCGGCATGGTCGACGTGCTGCTGGAGGCCGGGGATGCGCTGCGCGCGCAACTGGCCCGCTACCAGGGCTCGACCGCCGACAGCCCCGACACCACCGAACTCGTGGTGCGCATCAAGCGGCTGGCGGCGGGCGAGGCGATCGAACCGGCCGGCGACGGCCGGCGCCAGCTGCTGGTACGGGTGGGTCCGCTGAAGGACGGCGCCATCGCCGACGGACTGGCCGACCTGTTTCGCGACATTCCGGCGCTCGGCGTGCTCCAGCCGATCGATGGCGGCACCCTGTCGGCCGATGGATTCCGCGAGTTCCAGGTGCAAACCGCCTCGCCCGACAGCGAGCTGATCGAGCTGTTTTCCTTCCACGTGAGCAAGGAGCAGGTCAGCATCGGACCGATGTCGCCCCGTACGGCGCCGGCTGTGGTGCCCCCGAGCAGTGACGGTGCTGCGCCGGTCGAGGGCGATGGCTTCGGGTTCTTCGTCGACCCTGCCGGCCTGCCCGCCAGCCAGCCTGCGGCCGGCGAGGCCGACGTCTCGCCCGGCCAGTCGGCCGGCGAAGTGCCTGCCGAACGGCCGGTCGGTGAGCCCGCCGCTGCGCCGGCCGAGCGCCGCACCGACGAGCGCCGCAAGGCCGACCGCCGCAGCGGCGACCGGGACAAGGGCGAGAAGACCGCCGGCGCGGGCCTGGAGTCCTCGACGCTGCGCGTGTCGGTGGAGAAGGTCGACCAGCTGATCAACCTCGTGGGTGAACTGGTCATCACCCAGGCCATGCTGACACAGCAGGCCAAGCAGTTCGACCCGGTGCAGTACCAGAACCTGATGTCGGGCATCTCGGACCTGGAGCGCAACACGCGGCATCTGCAGGAAAGCGTGATGTCGATCCGCATGATCCCGATGAGCTTCGTGTTCAACCGCTTCCCGCGGATGATCCGCGACCTGGCGGCCAAGCTCGGCAAGGACCTGGAGCTGAAGATGGTCGGCGAGGCCACCGAGCTCGACAAGGGGCTGATCGAGAAGATCATCGACCCGCTCACGCATCTGGTGCGCAACAGCGCCGACCACGGCATCGAGTCGCCGGCGCGGCGTCTGGCCGCCGGCAAGAGCGCCACGGGCACCATCACGCTCGCGGCTTCACACCAGGGCGGCTCGATCCTGATCGAGGTGCGGGACGACGGCGCGGGCCTGAACCGCGACAAGATCATGAGCAAGGCGCGCGACCGCGGGCTGGCCGTGCGCGAGGACATGACCGACCACGAGGTCTGGGCGCTGATCTGGGAGCCCGGCTTCTCGACGGCCGACGAGATCAGCGATGTCTCGGGCCGCGGCGTCGGCATGGACGTAGTACGCCGGAACATCTCCGCGCTGGGCGGATCGGTCGATCTGGACTCGGCGGAAGGCAGCGGCACGCGCGTGTCGATCCGCCTGCCGCTGACGCTGGCCATCATGGACGGCATGTCGATCGGCGTCGGCGACGAGACCTACATCCTGCCGCTGGCCAGTGTGGTCGAGAGCTTCCAGGTGCAGCCCGGAATGATCCAGCCGGTCGGCTCCAGCGGCCGCGTGGTCAAGGTACGCAACGAGTACCTGCCGGTGGTCGCGCTCGATGAAGTCTTCAGCGTGCCGCGCCCCGATCACGCGCCAGGCAGTTCGATCCTGGTGATCGTCGAGGCTGAAGGGCGCAGGATTGCCGCGGTGGTCGATGAACTGCTCGGCCAGCATCAGGTCGTGGTCAAGAACCTCGAGTCGAACTACCGGCGCGTACCCAACGTGTCCGGCGCCACCATCCTCGGCGACGGCCGCGTCGCTCTGATCATCGATGTCACCGGCCTGACCAAGCGGGTGCGGCACTGACGCATTGCGGCTCGGCAGCGCCAAGAAAGGCAGGTCCGTCGAGGGTCCATTCGGGGCTCCGCTCGTCACGACCGCACCGACGCTGTCGCTGCTGTCGCTGGCGGTCCTGCCAGGGCGTGCGGCCTTCCGAGCGCCGGTGGGCGCCGTCCATCCGGTACGAGTCCCTGCTCCCGACCGACGAGCTGCGCCAGAGCAGCGATGGCTGGACGCGGCTGGCGCGCACCGCCGCGGTGACGCGTGAGGCCCAAAGCGCAGACGTGGGCTGCCGCGAGCGCAGCTGAAGACGCACGGCCATCGTGGGGCGTCAAAGCAGCCATGGCGGATTGCCCACCACTCTCTGAAGTCGCCAACTGCAGTGCCGGTGAAATAGGGCACGACGGTTTCGCGCCACCTGGAGCAGCCGGCCGACCGGCCGGCGGGCGATGCTTCAGTGAACGAGGTGGCCGACCGCGGCGTGCTGGGCGGGCGGAATTGCCGGCCGCGGGCTGCGCTTTTCGCGTGGTTGACAGCGGGCCGCGTCGCCGACACTCCGATCAGCGGGGCGAGCTTCGACTCGTTCCTCGATCATCCACGCGGCGGGCTCGGCGGAGTGCCTGTCGCCCTCACGGGCGCCTCTCAAGGCGACAACTGACGGAAGGACTCAGATGCGCTGGACAACCGGCAAGAGAATCTCGCTTCTCCTTGGAACGCTTGGCCTCGGCGTCGTCGTGATCGTCGGCATTGCCTGGCAGCGGCTCAGTGTTGCCGAGCGCGTCCTGGCGAGCACGGTGTCGCGGCTGGTGCCGCAGATCGATCGCATGATGGACATTCGCCTGAATGTCCTGCGGATCTCGCTCGAAGCGCGCCAGGCGATGCTGGTGGAGACTGAAGTCGACCGCACGGCCGCGCTGAAGCTCATTGGCGAACTGCGGCGGAAGATCGAGCAGGACCTCAAGGATTTCGAGAAGGCTATTTCCAGCGCCGAGGGCGCGGCGCGGTTTCAGAAGGTCAAGACGTCGGTGGCCGACTTCGACCAGGCGGTTAACGGGATCGCGCCGCTGCTGTCTGCCGGCGAAGCAAAGCCGGCGTTCCGCATGCTCGTCGACCAGGCGGTTCCGGCGCGCAACCGGATGCTGGCCGCGGTCGAACATCAGCTCGAATGGCAGCACAAGCTGCTCGAGCAGCGAGTCGGCGAGGCCGGGGATGCGGCCGCCTCGGCCCGCTTGACGATGACCGTGATGAGTCTCGTGCTGCTGGCCTTTGGCGCCGTCGTGGGCACTTGGTTCGTGCGCCAGCTTCTGCGCGACCTCGGCGGCGAGCCGGCCCAGGCGCGCGAGGCGGCGCAGCGCGTCGCACAGGGCGACCTGGTGACGCCGGTGACGCTGGCTGCAAGCGACCGCAGCAGCGCGCTGGCCGCGGTGGAACAGATGCGCCAGGCGCTGGCGCGGCTGATCGGTGACATCCGCAGCGGTGTGGACTCGGTCAGCGTTGCCAGCCGCGAGATCGCGCAGGGCAATCAGGATCTGTCCGGCCGCACCGAGCAGCAGGCCAGCAGCCTGCAGCAGACAGCGGCCAGCATGGAGCAGATGACCAGCGCGGTGAGGCAAAACGCCGATGCCGCCAAGCAGGCCAATCAGCTCGCCACTTCGGCCTCGCAGGTGGCGGCCAAGGGCGGTCAGGTGGTGGGTCAGGTGGTGGCGACGATGGACGACATCACTGCCAGCAGCAAGAAGATCGCCGAGATCATCGGCGTGATCGACGGAATCGCCTTCCAGACCAACATTCTGGCGCTCAATGCCGCGGTCGAGGCGGCGCGCGCCGGCGAACAGGGCCGCGGCTTTGCGGTGGTGGCCGGCGAGGTGCGCAATCTGGCGCAGCGCAGCGCGCAGGCCGCCCGCGAGATCAAGAGCCTGATCGGCGAGAGTGTTGCCAAGGTCGAGAGCGGCAGTGCACAGGTGCAGCAGGCCGGCGCCACGATGGCCGAGATCGTCACCCAGGTGAAGCGGGTGACCGACCTGATCGGCGAGATCACCAGCTCGACGCTGGAGCAGAGCAGCGGCATCAGCCAGGTGAACCAGGCGGTGACGCAACTGGACCAGATGACGCAGCAGAACGCCGCTCTGGTGGAGCAGAGCACGGCGGCGGCGCAGTCGATGCGCGAACAGGCCGACCGTCTGGCACGGGCCGTGGCGATCTTCAAGCTGAGCCGGGAGGAGTCGGCGCAGGTGATCGCGCAGGCGCAGGCGGTCAGCCGGGCGGCGGCCATCGCCTCGCCCCGCAAGCCCGCCGCCGGCAAGCCGGGCGCCGCCCGGCCGTCGACGGGGCCGGCGCCGGCCGCCCCGGTGTCGGCAGCACCCGCCCCCGCCGCGCGCCCAGCCGCGCCGCAGTCGCCGGCACGACCGGCCGCCGGCGACGACTGGAAGGAGTTCTAGCCGCCAGGCTCACCTTGCCGCCGCTGTCGGGCCACGGCCGTGCCGCCCTTCGGTGGCCGGCCGCCAGCACGCGGCGGATCAACCCAACCCGACCACCCGCGGCGCCGACCGGTGCCGCCCAACGAGGAACCACGATGGGCATGATGATGGAGACCACTCGCTTCGCCGAAGAAGCGACCGTGCGCACGCAGGAGTACCTGACTTTCCGGCTGGGCGCCGAGGAGTACGGCATCGACATCCTGAAGGTGCAGGAAATCCGCGGCTACGACACGGTGACGCGCATCGCCAACGCGCCGGATTTCATCAAGGGCGTGATCAACCTGCGTGGCGTGATCGTGCCGATCGTCGACCTGCGCCTGAAGTTCCGTCTCGGCGAGGCCAAGTACGACAGCTTCACGGTGGTGATCATCCTCAATGTCGCCAATCGCGTGGTGGGTGCGGTGGTCGACAGCGTCAGCGACGTGCTCGAGCTCAATGCCGAGCAGGTGCGGCCGGCGCCGGAGTTCAACTCGATGCTCGACGCCAGCTACATCATGGGCATCGGCAGCGTGAGCAGCGGCGCCGACGAGAACCAGGACCGGATGCTGATCCTGGTCGACATCGAGAAGTTGATGAGCGCCGCCGACATGGCGCTGGTCGATGCCGCGGTCGCCTGACCGCGCAGGTCGGGCGATGAAGCGTCAACGGCGCCGCGCGGCGCCGTTGACGTTTCTGGCTCTGGCAGGTGGGGGTCTGCCGAATGTTGCTCCTCGACCACGCGGGAGTTTGGACTCTGGCGGGCGGAGGCTAGCCTGTCGACGTTCCCATCTGCCGCCGTTACCGATGCCCTCCGGAGACCGCCCGATGCGCCGCCTGCTGGCCGCTGCCCTCCTGCTCCTGCTGTCTCACGCTGCCCAGGCCGGGCGGCCCTTGCAGAGTGAGGATGCCGGTGTCCTCGAGCGCGGCCGCTGCGAGCTGGAGACGGCGTTCGCCCGCCTCGATCCGCGGCGTGGCGAGCCGAGGCAGGACGCGGGCTACGCGCAGATCGCCTGCGGGGCGGGCGGCCAGACGCAGCTGGCGCTGGCACCCGGCTTCGAGCGCGGTGACGGGCGCGCCAACACGCTGACCGCGACCGGCAAGACCGCGCTGCGCCCGCTGACCGACCACCAAGCCGGCGTGCTGCTGGCCTACAGCCTGATCGGCAGCCAGCCGCGCCACCAGGGTCTGCGCCTGGCGGGCAGCGCTGCGCGTCTGGTGGTGACGATGCCGCGTGGGCCTTGGCTCCTGCATGCCAATGTCGGCGTGCTGCACAACCACGACAGCGGTCGCGACAGCACGCTGTGGGCGCTGGCGGCCGAGCGCACCGCGCTCGGCGGACTGGACCTGCTGGCCGAGGTCTTCGGCAACGACCGCGAACGTGCGCCCTGGCTCAACGCCGGCGTGCGCTGGCGCCCGACCGACGAGGGCTTGTCGCTCGATGCTTCCTATGGCGTGCAGACCAACGGGGCGCGCGCCCGTCTGGCCACCGTCGGACTCAAGCTCCTGTTCTGACCGCACGGCCGGTGGCCGTGCCGGATCCGTGTGCCGCGGCGGAGCAGCCGTGTTGGCCGCAGCCCGCCGGCGGCGCGGGCGGTTGCCGCCAAGCGGGCGCGTGGGCCGATAAGGACGGCCCGCCGGGGTCTTTCCCGCCCTTTCGCCGTGCACACCGCGGGCGATCATCGGGGTCGATCCTGCCGTTACGGGCCACGACCGACATGGGTGCCAGAGAATTCAGCTTCGCGCCGCCGAGCCTGGCTGGCGATGCGGTGCGGGAATACAGCTTCACCGCGCAGGACTTCGACCGGGTGCGCAAGCTCATCTACGCGCGCGCCGGCATCAGCCTGAACGAGTCCAAGCAGAACATGGTCTACAGCCGGCTGTCGCGCCGCCTGCGCACGCTGGGCGTGGCGAGCTTCGGCCATTACCTGGACCAGCTCGAGTCCGACGCCGCGTTCATGGCAGCCGAGTCGCAGGAGTTCGTCAACGCGCTCACCACCAACCTGACCGCGTTCTTTCGCGAGCCGCATCACTTTCCGGTACTCGCGGAGTTTCTGCGCCGTCACGCCGGCGCGCCAGGCCTGAGGCTGTGGTGCGCGGCGGCATCCACCGGCGAGGAGCCGTACTCGCTGGCGATGACCCTGATCGAGGCGCTGGGCGCCGGCACCTCGGCGCGACTGCTGGCCACCGACATCGACACCCACGTGCTGGAGGCGGCGCGCCGCGGCGTCTACCGGCTCGATGCGGCTAGACAGTGCGGCGAGGCGCGGCTGAAGCGGTTCTTCCTGCGCGGCAGCGGCGCCAACGAGGGCATGGTGCGCGTGAAGCCCGAAGCGCAGCGGCTCATCGAGTTCGAGCCGCTCAACCTGCTGGAGCCGGGCTGGAGCGCACAGCGCCGCTTTGCGGGTCAACTCGACGTGGTGTTCATCCGCAACGTGATGATCTACTTCGATAAGCCCACGCAGCGGCAGATCCTGGAGCGGCTGGCAGCGGTGATCCGCCGCGGCGGGCTGCTGTTCATCGGCCACTCCGAGAACTTCACCGACCAGCGCGAACTGTTCGTGCTGCGCGGCAAGACGGTCTACGAGCGCATCTAGCGCAGACGACATGACACATCCTCCCCACAAGGCGCCACCGTGCGCGCAGCAGGACAACCAGCTTGCGCTGCCGCGGCCGAAGGCCTCGGGCGCGCAGGGTGAGGCCAGCACGTTCTACTTCGAGCGCGACTTCGGCAAGCATGCGGTCAAGGTGCTGCCGGGCGAGTTCTTCGTGGCGACCGAAGACCTGGTGCTGACCACGGTGCTGGGGTCCTGCGTGTCGGCCTGCATCTGGGACCCCAAGCTCGGGGTCGGCGGCATGAACCATTTCCTGCTGCCGGGCGAGAACAGCAACGACCCGGCGTCGGATTCGGGGCGCTACGGCGTCTTCGCCATGGAACAGCTGATCAACGAGCTGCTCAAGCGCGGCGCGCGCAAGTCCGCGCTCGAGGCGAAGGTATTCGGCGGCGGCCACGTGATGAAGAACTTCACCACGATCACCGTGGGCTCGCGCAATGCCGAGTTCGTGCTCAAGTTCCTGCAGACCGAGGGCATCCGCGTGGCCTCACGCGACCTGCTCGATGTGCATCCGCGCCGGGTGGCGTTCTTCCCGGCCAGCGGCCGGGCGCTGTGCAAGCACCTCAAGCAGGCGGACTCGAAACTGATTGCCGAGGAGCAGAGCTACTCGGCCAAGCTGACGACCAAGCCGGTGGCCGGCGACATCGAGTTGTTCTGAGCGGCGGCCCGCGCAGGAGAGTTCATGAGCAAGACCCGAGTCCTCATCATCGACGACAGCGCGCTGGTGCGCAGCCTGCTGTCGGAGATCATCAACAAGCAGCCGGACATGGAGGCCATCGGCGCGGCGCCGGACCCGATGGTGGCGCGCGAGATGATCCGTGCCATGAATCCGGACGTGCTGACGCTCGATGTCGAGATGCCCAGGATGGACGGGCTCGATTTCCTCGAGCGGCTGATGCGCCTGCGGCCGACGCCGGTGGTGATGGTCTCCACGCTGACCCAGCGCGGTGCCGAGACCACCCTGCGCGCCCTGGAGCTGGGCGCCATCGACTTCGTATCCAAACCGAAGATCGGCATCGCCAGCGGCCTCACGGACCTGGCGCAGGACATTTGCGAAAAGATTCGAGGGGCCTCACGGGCGCGCATGCAGCGCCATGTCGCTGCCGCACCGGCGCCGCAGGACGTCGCGGGTGAAGCCAAGCCGCGACCGGTGAACTTCTCGCGCCTGTCGACCGAGAAGCTCATCATCATCGGCGCCTCCACCGGAGGCACCGAGGCGATCCGCGAGGTGCTGGTGCGCCTGCCGGCCGATTCGCCCGCGGTCCTGGTCACGCAGCACATGCCCGTGGGCTTCACCAAGAGCTTCGCCGCGCGGCTGGACTCGCTGTGCAAGATCTCCGTCAGCGAGGCAGTGGACGGCGAGCGCGTGCTGCCGGGCCATGCCTACATCGCGCCTGGCGACCGGCACATGAAGCTGGCGCGCAGCGGCGCCAACTATGTGGTGCAGCTCGATGACGGTCCGCCCGTCAACCGGCACCGCCCGAGCGTGGAGGTGCTGTTTCGGAGTGCCGCCGTGGTGGCGGGGCGCAACGCTTTCGGCTTGATGCTGACCGGCATGGGCAAGGACGGTGCTGCGGCCATGGTCGAGATGCGCCAGGCCGGCAGCTACAACATTGCCCAGGACGAGGCCACCTGTGTCGTCTACGGCATGCCGCGCGAGGCCGTGCTCCTGGGTGCGGTCGACGAGGTGCTGCCGATCGGCAAGATCGCCGGCCGCCTGCTGGAGAAGCTGGCCGAGATGGGTGGCGCGGCGCACCGCGTCTGACGCGGCAAGCGGCGCGTTACGCTGCAGGCAGGGCTGGCGCGCGACGGCTGCCGCGGGCTTCGTCCACGGGACTGCGTGCGCGCTGCGCGCTCAGCGATCCGCCCTTGGGGCGGCCCGGCGGGCTCGTGATCGCGGCCCCGCGCGACCGCCTGGAGCATTCCTGCGATGAATCCCGAGCACGCGCAGACGCTGCGCAGCATCCTTTCTGCTCAGCAGGTCGCCGCCCTCGGAACCCTGCACGAGGGTGTGCCCTACGTGTCCATGGTCCCGTTTGCGCTGCTGCGCGACGGCAGCGCGGTGATCCACGTCAGTGCGCTGGCGGCGCACACGCGCGCCATGCTGGCCGAGCCGGCAGTCAGCCTGCTGGTCATGGCGCCACCGTCGGCCGGGGTGCTGCCGCAGGCGCTGCCGCGCGTGACGATCCAGGCGCTGGCCGCATCCTGCGGCCCGGTCGATCCGCGCCACGCCGAGGCGCGCGCCGCCTACCTCGGGCGCTTTGCCGACAGCGAGCCGATGTTTTCCTTCGGCGACTTCTCGCTGTTCGTCCTCGCGCCGCAGTCGTTGCGCCTGGTGGCGGGCTTTGCGCAGGCGCACACGCTCGCGCCGACGGATCTTGCCGCGGCGTTGCGGTGATCCGCGCGCGCTGCCCCTGAACGCGCGCCGCGGCGGGTGCGGCACGGGTCCTGCTCCTACAATGTCGGTGCAAAGACCGTCGGACGACCGCTGGCTGCCTTGCGCAGCGAGAGGAAAGTCGGGACTCCACAGAGCGCCGTAGCAGGTAACGCCTGCCCGCCGTGAGGCGAGGATCAGAGCAACAGAGACGAGCCGATTCAGTTCGGGTGAAACGGGCAATCTCTACGGGGAGCAACACCAAATAGGCAGCCGCCGATCCGGCTCGGGGAGGCTGCGGGTAGGTGGCTGGAGCGCGTGCGCGAGTGCGTGCCTAGAGGAATGGTCGTCGCGGTGCCTGCGCGTCAAGCGTGGGTGCCGACCAGAATCCCGCTTACAGACGGTGCTTTGCCTCGATTCCCGGTGCGGCGGTCCCGGACTGCGATGTCTGCGGTCGCCCTCCACCGCAATGCGCGCACCCCCGTCGCGGCGGGCGCCGACACTTCATGCGTCACTTTCAGATGGCGACGCAAGTCCTTCTTTTTGCACGCATTCGATTCTGAGTCCTGTGATTAAAGCCAGCGTCTAAGTCCTTGTATCCATTGAAAAATCACCCGTTTTTGCCTTGACCCGTCCCGGCGCCGTGCACTACAGTGGCGACTTTGTGGGAGAAAGTGGGAGATAGTGGAATAGTTAGTGTTTGCTACCACGTCTTTTCTCGTGGATGCAGATGCTGGCCACAGTCCTCCACTTGAAGCGAGCAGGGCAACGGTGTTCCAAGGCGCGTCTCAACTGACGATCGATCCCAAGGGGCGGCTGTCCATGCCGACTCGGCATCGCGACGCCCTGCTGGCGCAGTGTGGCGGTCGCCTGACCGTGACGCGCCATCCGGACGGCTGCCTGCTGGTGTACCCGCGCCCCACGTGGGAGGCGCGTCGCGAGCAGATCGCTGCGCTGCCCTATGCGGCGCGCGCCCTGCAGCGCCTGTTGCTCGGCAATGCCACCGATGTCGACCTGGACTCGGCGGGTCGTGTGCTGGTACCCACCGAACTGCGCGGGGCGGCCGCGCTCGAACGCGATGTGATGCTGCTCGGCATGGGCGCGCACTTCGAGTTGTGGGACCTGGCGCGGCTGGGCCATCACGAGCAGGAGCAGCTCGCCAACGGGCTGCCCGACGCGGCGGCGGACTTCACGTTCTGATCGTGAATGCCCTTCGCCACTGCGCCGTCTCTTTCGCACCGGACCGTCCTTGCCGCGACGGCGGTCGCGCACCTGCTCACCGACCCGGCGGGCACCTACGTGGATGGCACGTTCGGACGCGGCGGCCACGCACGGCTGATCCTCGAACGCCTGGCGCCGGCCGGCCGGCTGATTGCCCTGGACCGCGATCCGCAGGCTGCCGATGCGGCGCGGGCGATCGACGACCCGCGTTTTCGCTTCGTGCACGCACGGTTTTCACGCATGGCCGCCACGCTGGCAGCACTCGGCGTGACCCGGGTCAACGGAATCCTGCTCGACATCGGCGTGTCCTCGCCGCAGATCGACGATCCGGCGCGCGGCTTTTCGCTGCGCGGCGACGGTCCGCTCGACATGCGCATGGATCCGACGTCGGGCCCTTCGGCCGCCCAGTGGCTGGCCACGGCAACGCTCGATGAGCTCGTACGGGTGATCCGGGACTATGGGGAAGAACGGTTTGCTCTACCGATTGCAAAGGCGATTGTGGCTGGCCGCGCGCCTGGGTCAGGCGGCCGGCCGGCCCGGCCGCCTGCAACGACCGCCGAGCTTGCCGCACTCGTGGCAGACGCGGTCCCCCGCAGCGGCAAGACCGTCCAGGGCGGCGGGCAGCATCCGGCCACGCGGACTTTTCAGGCTGTTCGGATTCACGTCAATCAAGAGCTTGAGGAATTGGCGCTAGTGCTGGACCAGTCGCTCGACCTGCTCGCGCCCGGCGGCCGTCTGGCGGTGATCAGCTTCCACTCGCTGGAGGACCGTATCGTCAAGCGGTTCATCGAGGCGCACGCCCATCCGGAGCGGCAGCTGCAGCAGACGGATCAGCGTCTGCGCCGGCTGCCGCTGGCGCAGGCACAGCTGCCGCAGCCCCGCCTGCGCGCGCTGCCCAAGGTGCTGCCCGATGCGGCGGAAGTCGCGGCCAATCCGCGCGCGCGCTCGGCGGTCTTGCGCGTGGCCGAGCGCACCGGGCTTCAGCGAGGGCTGCCGTGATGCGGCTGGCGGTCGGCGTGCTGGCAGCGCTGCTGGTGGCCGCTGCGCTGTCGCTGATCACGGCGCAGCACCGCTCGCGCGGCCTGTTCGTGGACCTGGAGCGCGCGCAGCAGCAGGCGCGCCTGCTCGAAGCCGAGGGCGACCGGCTGCGCATCGAACTGGGTCGCGCCGCACAGCCGGCCAGTGTCGAGGCGGCCGCGCGCCAATTGGGACTGAAGCCCGTCGACGGCAAGGCGGTGGTGTTTCTGCCGGCGGTGCCCGCGGCGAGCGCCGCCGCCCCTGCTCGGGACGCGGCCAGTGTGAAAACCACGGTGCCCGCAGCGGGAGGCTCGAAGTGAAGCAGCCCGCGCCGTTGCGCTCGGTCATCCGCCGCGCCGGCAGCAGCCGCGCGGCGCCCGCGACCGGCGGCACGCGCGGCGGCGTGGGCTTCAACAGCAATCCGCTGCTGGCGATCAGGCTGCCGGCGTGGCGCTCGAAGATGCTGCTGTTCACGCTGTTCTGCGCCTTTGCCGCGCTGGCCGGACGCGCGTTCTACCTGATGGGCGGCGTCAACACCGAATTCCTGCAGAAACAGGGCGAGGCACGCTACGCGCGCACGCTCGAGGTGCCGGCGGTGCGCGGCAAGGTGACGGACCGCAACGGCGTGGTGCTGGCGGCCAGCGTGCCGGCGCGCGCCGTCTGGGCCATCCCCGAGGATGTCGCGACCGATGCGCCGCAGCTGGCGCAGCTGGCGCAACTGCTGGACATGCCGCTGGCCGAGCTCAAGCGCCGGCTCGGCCACGAGGACCGCAGCTTCGTGTACCTGCGCCGGCAGGTCGACACCGACGTGGCCGACAAGATCGCCGCGCTGAAGCTCGCCGGCATCCACTCGAGCCGCGAGTTCCGCCGTCACTACCCGGAAGGGCCGGCGGTGGCGCACGTGGTCGGCTTCACCAGCGTCGAGGACCGCGGTCAGGAGGGCGTCGAGCTGGCGCACGAGTCCGTGCTCGCGGGCCGGACCGGCAGCCGGCGCGTGATCAAGGATCGTCTGGGCCGCGTGGTCGAGGACGCGTGGCTGCGCGAGCCGGCACCCGGGCGCGACGTCGCGCTGGCGCTCGACAACCGGGTGCAGTTCATCGCCACCGCGGCCCTGCGCAGTGCCGTGCAGACACACGGCGCCAAGGCCGGTGCCGCCGTGGTGCTCGACACCCGGACCGGCGAGGTGCTGGCGCTGGCCAACTGGCCCAGCTTCGACCCCAACGTGGCGGCGGCGCAGCGCCAGGCCTGGACCCTGGAACATCTGCGCAACCGCGTCATCACCGACACCTTCGAGCCGGGTTCGACGCTCAAGCCGTTTGCCGTCGCCGCTGCGATGGACGCCGGCCAGGTCACGCCCGCCACGCGGATCCAGACCGCGCCGGGGCGCATCGTGATCGGCGGCCGCACCATCAACGACACGCACGCCCATGACCTGCTGACGGTCGAGCAGATCGTCGCCAAGTCGAGCAACGTCGGCACCGTCAAGGTGGCGATGGAACTGCCGGCGCAGCGGCTGTGGGAGACCTACACCGGAGCCGGCTTCGGCCAGGCGCCGGCGGCGGCCACGCTCGGTTTCCAGGGCGCGGTGGCCGGGCGGTTGCGCCCCTACAAGGCATGGCGGCCGATCGAGCAGGCCACCATCTCGTACGGCTACGGCGTCAGCGTCTCGCTGCTGCAACTGGCGCGTGCCTACACCGCATTCGCGCGCGACGGCGACGTGGTCCCGGTGAGCCTGACGCGGCTGGATCCGGCACAGCACGTGGCTTCGGTGCCGGTGATGCAGCCGGAGACGGCGCGCGCCATGCGGCGGATGCTGGAGCAGGCAGTCAGCGATGAAGGCACCGCGCCCAAGGCGCGCATTCCGGGCTACCGCACGGCCGGCAAGACCGGTACCGCGCGCAAGCTCCGCAACGGCCAGTACGTCAACGCCTACGTCGCCTCGTTTGCGGGTTTCGCACCCGTCAGCGATCCGCGCATCGTGGTGGCGGTGATGATCGACGAGCCCGGTGGCGGCCGCTACTACGGTGGCGACGTGGCCGCCCCGGTGTTCGCGCAGATTGCCGCCGGCAGCCTGCGCGCGCTGCAGGTGGCCCCCGACGGGCCGCTGCAGCCCAAGCCGGTGCTTGCCGCCGCGCGGGAGACCCTGTGATGCCGCCGCCGCCCGCGCCCACGGACGTGCTGGCCTGGCTGCGCCAGCATGCCGGCGCTGCTGCCAACGACCTGCAGCCGGACAGCCGGCGCATCCGGCGCGGCGACGTGTTCATTGCGCTGCCCGGTCGCGTGCACGACGGCCGCCGGTACATCGCCGCTGCCGTCGAGCGCGGCGCAGCCGCCGTACTGGCGGAGGCTCAAGGCTGGAGCGGCGGCGACGTCGGTGTACCGCTGTGCGCGGTGCCGGGCTTGGCGGCCCTGCTGGGTCCGCTGGCGGCGCGCTGGTACGGCGCGCCGAGCGAGGGGGTGTTCAGCGTCGGTGTCACCGGAACCAACGGCAAGACCTCGGTCAGCCAGTGGATCGCGCAGGCGCTGGCCGCGGCGGGCCGGCGCTGCGCGGTGATCGGCACCGTGGGCAGCGGCTTTCCCGGCGAGCCGCTGGCTGCTGCCGCGCGCACCACGCCCGATGCGGTGGCCCTGCAGCGCGAGCTGCGGCGGCTGGTCGACGCCGGCGCGCAGGCGCTGGCGATGGAGGTGACGTCGATCGGCCTGGACCAGGGCCGCGTCGACGGCATGAAGTACGACGTCGCGGTGTTCACCAACCTGACGCGCGACCACCTCGACTACCACGGCACCATGGCGGCCTACGAGCAAGCCAAGGCGCGGCTGTTCGACTGGCCGACGCTGACCCATGCCGTTGTCAACCTCGACGACGAGGCCGGGTTGCGGCTGGTGCGGCGCCTGCAGCCGCGCGTGCGGGCCGGCGCGCTGCACCTCACGGGCTACACGCAGCACGACGCGCAGCACGACGCGCAGCACGACGCGCAGCACGACGCGCCGGGCAGCGGCCTGAGCGAGTGCCTGGTGGCGCGCCGGCCGCGCACCACGGCGCAGGGCCTCGAGTACGAGCTGGGCAACGGCGCGCAGATCGTGCCCGTGACCTTGCCCCTGGTGGGCAGCTTCAACGTCGCCAACTCGCTGGCCGTGGCCGGCGCCCTGCGGGCGGCCGGCGTGCCGGTGTCGGCGCTGCCGGCGCTGCTCGGTGCCCTGCGCGCCCCGCCGGGCCGCATGCAGCAGCTGGGTGGCCGCAGCGCGGCCAACGAGCCGCTGGCGGTGGTCGACTACGCCCACACGCCCGATGCGCTGGAGCAGGCGCTGGCGGCGCTGCGTCCGCTGGCGCAGGCGCGCGGCGGCCGCCTGTGGGCGGTGTTCGGTGCCGGCGGCGATCGCGATCCCGGCAAGCGTGCCTTGATGGGTGCGGCGGCCGCCCGTGGCGCCGAGCGCATCGTCATCACCTCCGACAACCCGCGCAGCGAGGACCCGCTGCTGATCGTGCGCGCGGTAGCACTTGGCGTGCCGCCGCCGTCGGCGGCGCACTGCGAGCTGGTCGTCGATCGCGCCGCGGCGATCGCGCATGCACTGGCCGCCGCCGATGCGCGCGACGTGGTGCTGATTGCCGGCAAGGGGCACGAGGACTACCAGGAGATCAACGGGCGGAAGGCGCACTTCTCGGACGTGGAGCAGGCCGAGGCGGCCCTGGCGCGGCGCCGCACGCCGCCGCGCCCGCCGGCACACAGCGCCGCCGGCGCCGCCTTGCCCGGCGGTGGCGCGGTGGCCCAGTCCGATGGCGCGCGGGGCCTGCCGTGCTGACGCTGGCGCAACTGGCGCACGCGCTGCCGCAGGCCCGGCTGCAGGGCGAGGGCGCGACCGTTTTCGCGAGCGTGTCCACCGACTCGCGCACGCTCGCGGCCGGGGCCCTGTTCGTGGCGCTGCGCGGTGCACGCTTCGACGGCCATGACTACGCAGCTCAGGCGCAGGAGCGCGGCGCGGTGGCGCTGCTGGTGGACCGGCCGTTGGACAGCACGCTGCCGCAACTGGTCGTGCCCGACACGCTGCGCGCGCTTGGCCTCGGCGCGGCGCACTGGCGCAGCCGCTTCATGCTGCCGCTGATCGCCGTCACGGGCAGCAACGGCAAGACCACCGTCACCCAGATGATCGGCCGCATCCTGGCCCAGGCCCACGGCGAGGCGCAGCGGCTGGTCACCGCAGGCAATCTCAACAACGACATCGGCGCACCACTCATGCTGTGGCGCCTGGCGCCGGCGCACCGCGCCGCCGTGCTCGAGCTCGGCATGAACCACCCCGGCGAGATCCGCTACCTGGCGCAACTGGTGCGACCCACGGTGGCGCTGGTGGTCAATGCGCAGCGCGAGCACCAGGAGTTCATGGCCTCGGTCGAGGCCACGGCGCACGAGAACGGCGCCACCCTGGCGGTGCTGCCCGGTGAGGGCACGGCCTGCTTTCCGGCCGACGATGCCTGCGCGTCGATCTGGCGCACGCTGGCGGGCACGCGCCGCGTGCTCGACTTCGCGCGCAGCGGCGCTGCTGCCGTCACCGCGCAGTACACGCTGCGCACCGAGGGCAGCCGGCTGGCGCTGGCCACGCCGGCCGGTGCATTCGAGGTGGAGTTGCCGGTGCCCGGCGAGCACAACGTGCACAACGCGCTGGCCGCCGCCGCCGCGGCGCTCGCCGTCGGCATCGCCCCGGCGGCGATCGTTGCCGGCCTGGCGGGCTTCGTGCCGGTGGCCGGCCGCGGCGTGCGGCACCGGCTCGCCGGCGGGGCGCTGCTGGTGGATGACAGCTACAACGCCAATCCGGACTCGGTGCGCGCGGCCATCGACCTGCTGGCCACCCTGCCGGCGCCGCGCACGCTGGTGCTGGGCGACATGGGCGAGGTCGGCGCGCAGGGGCCGGCCTTCCATGCCGAGGTCGGCGCATACGCCCGCGCCCGCGGCATCGACACGCTGCTGGCGCTCGGGACGGCCAGCGCCGACAGTGCGCGTGCCTTCGACGGGGGGCGCCATTTCCCGACCGTCGAGGCGCTGCTCGCCGCCGCGCGCGACGCGGCGGCCGGCGGCGGAACCCTGCTCGTCAAGGGCTCGCGCTTCATGCGCATGGAACGCGTGGTGCAGGCGCTGGCCGCGCAGCAAGGCGCACCACAAACGATGGGGGCGCACTAGTGCTGCTCGAACTGCTGCAATGGCTGTCGCAGGACATCCGCGCCTTCAACGTCTTCAACTACCTCACGCTGCGCGCGGTGCTGGCGGCGGGTACCGCGCTGGCCATCGGCCTGGTGGCCGGGCCCTGGGTGATCCGCAAGCTCACCGAGATGAAAATCGGCCAGGCGGTGCGCACCGACGGTCCGCAGTCGCATCTGTCGAAGTCCGGCACGCCGACCATGGGCGGGGTGCTGATCCTGATCTCGATCGGTCTGACCACGCTGCTGTGGGCGGATCTGTCCAACCGCTTCGTCTGGGTGGTGCTGATCGTGACCCTCGGTTTCGGCTGGATCGGCTGGGTCGACGATTACCGCAAGGTCGTGCACCGCAATCCGAAGGGCATGAGCGCCCGGGAGAAGTACTTCTGGCAGTCGCTGATCGGTCTGGGCGCCTCGTTCTACCTGGCCTTCGCGATCGCCGCGCCGTCGACCGACGCCATCTGGCCGCTGATGTGGCAGTGGGTCGGCGACGGCTTCTACATCGATTTGCCGCCGCGCTCGGACCTGATCGTGCCGTTCTTCAAGAACTACGCCTATCCGATGGGCGTGATCGGCTTCGTGATCCTGTCCTACCTGGTCATCGTCGGCACCAGCAACGCGGTCAACCTGACCGACGGCCTGGACGGCCTGGCGATCATGCCGGCGGCGCTGGTCGGTGCGGCGCTCGGCATCTTTGCCTACGTGGTGGGCCGCGCCGACTTCTCCAAGTACCTGCTGTTCCCGTACATCCCGGGCGCGGGCGAACTGACCATCATCTGCGCGGCGATCGCCGGCGCCGGGCTCGCCTTCCTCTGGTTCAACGCCTACCCGGCGCAGGTGTTCATGGGCGACGTCGGCGCGCTGGCCCTCGGTGGCGCGCTCGGCACGATCGCGGTCATCACGCGGCAGGAGATCGTGCTGTTCATCATGGGCGGCGTGTTCGTCGCCGAGACCGTGAGCGTGATGCTGCAGGTGGCCTACTTCAGATGGAGCGGCGGCAAGCGCATCTTCCGCATGGCGCCGCTGCACCACCACTTCGAGCTGTCCGGCTGGAAGGAGAACCAGGTGGTCGTGCGGTTCTGGATCATCACCATCATGCTGGTCCTGGTGGGCCTGTCCACCCTGAAGATCCGCTGAGCGAGCCGATGAGCGCGACCGGCACTGCCCTGATTCTCGGCCTTGGCGAAAGCGGTCTGGCGATGGCGCGCTGGCTGGCGCGCGAGGGCTGGGCGCTGCGCGTGGCCGACACACGCGCCGCGCCGCCCATGCTCGCTTCCCTGCGCGCCGAGCTGCCGGCGGCGCAGTTCCATGCCGGCAGTTTCGACGCAGCACTGCTCAACGGCGTGACGCTGCTGGCGCTCAGCCCCGGGCTGGCGCCGCAGCGCTCGGCAGCCGCACCGCTGGTGCAGGCGGCGGCGGCGCAGGGCATCGAGGTGGTCGGCGAGATCGAGCTGTTCGCGCGCGCGCTGCGGCGGTTGCGCGAGACACAAGCGTATCGGCCGCGCATCGTCGGCATCACCGGCACCAACGGCAAGACCACCACCACGGTGCTGACGGGCCTGCTGATCGAGAAGTCGGGCGTGGCGGGCGCCCATGGTGTCGCCGTGGCCGGCAACATCTCGCCGACGGCCCTCGACACGCTGCGCGAGCGCCTGGCTGCCGGCGACGAGCTGCCGCAGGTCTGGGTGCTGGAACTGTCGAGCTTCCAGCTCGCCACCACCGACTCGCTGGAGTGCGACGCCGCCACCGTGCTCAATCTGACGCAGGACCATCTGGACTGGCACGGCTCGATGCAGGCCTACGCCGCCGCCAAGGCGCGCATCTTCGGCGGCCGTACTGTCAGGGTCCTGAATCGCGACGACCCGTGGGTGATCGCCATGCAGCCGGGGCCGCGGGGCGCACCGGCTCAGCCCAAAGCGCCGAGGGCAAAGGCGGCGCGCGCGGCCAGCGGGTCGCGCGCGACCGTCGGCGCCAGCGGCGCCGACGACGCTGCGCTGGCGCATCCGCGGCCGGCGGCAGCGCTGCCGCCGGCGTCGATCGACCTCGCGGCGCCAGTGGCGCTGCCGGCTGATTCAGCCGAGACAGCAGGGTTGCACGCGCCGCAAGCTGCGGGCCAGATGCCTGCGCCAGCCGCCGCACTGCGCGGTGCCGACCCGACCGAAGGCGAAAGCCCGACGCCGGTGCACGGGGTCCAACATGTCGAGCGTGGCCTCAGGCGCGAGCGCGAGCTGCCGCCGTCGGTGATCACCTTCGGCGCCGGCGCTCCGAGCCAGCCCGACGAGTACGGTCTGGTGCGCGACGGCGGCCTGATGTGGCTCGCCTACACCGAGGACCTCAGCCTGGGCCACCGCCGCCGCAAGGCGGCCGGCGAGCTGCCCGGCATCGAAGGCCAGGTGCACGTGCACCGGCTGATGCCCACCGAGGCGCTGAAGATCCGCGGCCGCCACAACGCGCTCAATGCCCTGGCGGCGCTGGCGCTGGCGCGCGCGATCGGCTGTCCGCTGGCGCCGATGCTGCATGCGCTGCGCCACTATGCCGGCGAGCGCCACCGCGTGCAGCCGGTGGCGGTGATCGACGGCGTGCACTACGTCGACGACAGCAAGGGCACCAACGTCGGCGCAACGGTCGCCGCGCTGGAAGGCCTGGGCGCCGAAGGGCGTCGCCTGGTCGTCATTCTCGGCGGCGACGGCAAGGGACAGGACTTCGTGCCGCTGGTGGCACCGCTGGCCGCCCATGGGCGCGGTGTGGTTCTGATCGGTCGCGATGGTCCGGCGATCGGCGCGCTGCTGAAGGACACAGGCCTGCCGCTGCGGGCGGCCGACACGCTGCCCGAGGCCGTGGCGGCGGCCGCGGGTCTGGCGCGGACGGGCGACGTGGTACTCCTGTCGCCGGCCTGCGCCAGCCTCGACATGTTCCGCAGCTACAAGCACCGCGCCGAGGTATTCGTCGCCGCGGTGCGCGAGCTGGCCACCGAGAAGGGGCAGGTGCTGTGAGCCCGCCGGGCCGTCCCAAGGGCGAAACCCTGAGCGCGCCGCGCGAAGGCAGTCCGATGTTCCCGCCGGGCCGTCCCAAGGGCGAAACCCTGAGCGCGCCGCGCGAAGGCAGTCCGATGTTCCCGCCGGGCCGTCCCAAGGGCGAAACCCTGAGCGCGCCGCGCGCAGCTTGCCGCCTGTTCCGGACGGGCCGGCGCGCGGGCTTGCACTCCCGCCGGGGGAATGTGCCGCACCGCGGTGCCGCGGGGGCCTCATGAAGTTCCTGCGCAGCCTTCTCCCCTGGCGCCGCGCGGCGGCGGTCGAGCCGCGCGGCGGCGTCCTGGCGCTGGCCGGCTTCGGCAGTGCCAGCGCCAGCGCCGCCGGCACGCCGCGCGGCCCGCTGGCGCACTACGACAGCGCGCTGGCGGGCGTGGTGCTGGCGCTGGTCGTCTTCGGCACGGTCATGGTGTACTCGGCCTCGGTGTCGCTGGCCGACTCGCCCCGCTACAACGTGACGCCGACCCACTTCCTGCTGCGGCACGTGATCGCGCTCGGCATTGCCTTTTGCGCCGCGGCGGTGGCCTTCGCGATCCCGCTGTCGGCCTGGCAGAAGCTGGCACCCGTGGCTTTCGTCGCCGCGCTGCTGCTGCTGGTGGTGGTGCTGGTGCCCGGCGTGGGCAAGGGCGCGCTCGGGGCCAAGCGCTGGATCCCGCTGGGACTGCTCAACCTGCAGCCGTCGGAGTTGATGAAGGTCGCCTGCGTTCTGTACGCGGCTAACTTCACGGTGCGCAAGCAGGACTACATGCATGAGTTTCGCAAGGGCTTCCTGCCGATGGCCACGGTGATGGCGATCGTCGGCGTGCTGCTGCTGCTGCAACCGGACCTCGGCGCCTTCGGCGTGATCGTGGCCATCAGCATGGGCATCTTGTTCCTGGGCGGGGTCAACGCGCGCATTTTCACGGCGATCACCATCGCGCTGGCGGCGGCCTTTGCGGCGGTGATCTGGCTGAGCCCCTGGCGGCGCGAGCGCATCTTTGCCTACCTTGACCCGTGGTCGGCCGAGAACGCGCTGGGCAAGGGCTACCAGCTGTCGCACTCGCTGATCGCCTTCGGCCGCGGCGAGTGGTTCGGCGTCGGCCTGGGGGCCAGCGTCGAGAAGCTGCACTACCTGCCGGAGGCGCACACCGACTTCATCCTCGCGGTGATCGGCGAGGAGCTCGGACTGGTCGCGGTGCTGGCGGTGATCTTCGCGTTCTACTGGCTGGTCAAGCGCGCCTTCGAGATCGGCCGGCAGGCCATCGCGCTCGATCGCACCTTTGCCGGGCTGGTGGCGCAGGGCATCGGCCTGTGGCTGGGCGTGCAGGCCTTCATCAACATCGGCGTGGCCACGGGCCTGCTGCCCACCAAGGGCCTGACGCTGCCGCTGATGAGCTACGGCGGTTCGGCCCTGCTGTCGACCCTCACCGCGCTCGGCATCCTGCTGCGAGTCGACTACGAGAACCGCAAGCTGATGCGCGGGGGGCGGGCATGAGACACCCCGCAACAACGCCCCTGGGTTCGCCGGACCGCTCCAAGGGCGAGTCCCTGAGCGCGCAGCGCGAAGGTAGTCGAGTCGACTCGAGCCGGCACCTGCTCGTCGTCGCCGCCGGCACCGGCGGACATGTGATGCCCGGGCTGGCGGTGGCCGACGAACTGCAGGCGCGCGGCTGGACCGTGTCGTGGCTGGGCACGCGCGCCGGCATGGAGCGTCGACTGGTGGAGGGGCGCGGGATCGCGTTCGACGCGATCGACTTCGCCGGTCTGCGCGGCAAGGGCATCAAGACGCTGCTGTTCGGCGGCTTTCTCCTGCTGCGCGCCATGTGGCAGAGCCGCGCCATCGTCAAGATGCGCCAGCCGGCGATGGTGTTTTCCACCGGCGGCTATGTCGCGGTGCCGGCGGGGCTGGCGGCTGCGGCGCTGGGCCGGCCGCTCGCGCTGCTCAACGCCGACGCCGGCCCGCTGCTGTCTCTGAAGATACTCAAGTCGCAGGCCTTCGCCATTTTCTGCGGCTTCGACGGTGCGGCCGCGCGGATGGGGGGCGAGCGGGCGCTGGTGACCGGCAATCCGGTGCGGCCGCCGATTGCGCAGATCGCGCCGCCCGCGCAGCGCTATGCCGGGCGCAGCGGGCCGCTGTCGCTGCTGGTAGTGGGCGGCAGCCTCGGCGCGCAGGTGCTCAACGAGACCCTGCCGCAGGCGCTGGCGCGGATCGAGCCGGCGCGGCGGCCGGGCGTGGTGCATCAGTGCGGCGCCCAGCACCTAGAGGCCACGCGGGCGGCCTACGCGAGGGCCGGGGTCGCGGCCGAGGTGGTGCCGTTCATCGACGACATGGCGGCTCGCTATGCCGCCGCCGATCTGGCGATCTGCCGGGCCGGTGCCATCACGGTGACCGAGCTCACCGCCGCAGGCGTGCCTGCGGTGCTCGTGCCTTTCGTGGTCAAGACCACCGCGCACCAGCGCAGCAACGCCGAGTTCCTGGCTGCGCATGGTGCCGCCATCCACCTGCCGCAGGCTGAATTCACGGCCGAGCGCCTGGCGCAGGTGCTGGGTGAACTCGACCGCGACCGCCTGCAACGCATGGCCGAGCAGGCGCGCGCGCTCGGCAAGCCCGAGGCGACCCGCGTGGTGGCCGACGCGATCGAACACATCGTCCGTTCGAGCCTGAAGGCGGCCGCATGAAACACGCGGTCAGGCACATTCACTTCGTCGGCACGCCGGGGTCGGGGCCCCGGCGTTGTTCGTGGGCGCTTGCGCCGATGCCGACGAAGCGTTCAGGAGCCGCTGGGGCAACGAAGTGAAACACGCGGTCAGGCACATTCACTTCGTCGGCATCGGCGGCAGCGGCATGTCGGGCATTGCCGAGGTGCTGCTCAACCTGGGCTACAAGGTCAGCGGATCCGATGCGGCCGACAGCAGCGCGACGCGCCGCCTGGCCAGCCTCGGCGCGGTGGTGAGCCTGGGCCATGCGGCCGAGCAGATCACAGGCGCCGATGCGGTGGTCACCTCGACCGCGGTACGGCCCGACAACCCGGAGGTGCTGGCCGCGCGCGCCCGACGCATCCCGGTGGTGCCGCGCGCGGTGATGCTGGCCGAACTGATGCGCCTGAAGCAGGGCATCGCCATCGCCGGCACCCACGGCAAGACCACCACGACCAGCCTGGTGGCCAGCGTGCTGGCTGCCGGCGGCCTCGATCCGACTTTCGTGATTGGCGGGCGGCTGAACGCGGCCGGCGCCAACGCGCGCCTGGGTAGCGGCGAGTTCATGGTGGTGGAGGCGGATGAGTCGGACGCGAGCTTCCTCAACCTGATGCCGGTGATCGCGGTCGTCACCAACATCGACAACGATCACATGGAGACCTACGGGCACGACTTTGCGCGCCTGAAGCAGGCCTTCATCGAGTTCCTGTCGCGTCTGCCTTTCTACGGCACGGCGCTGCTGTGTACCGACGACCGCAACGTGCGCGAGATCCTGCCGTTGGTGTCCAAGCCGGTGGTGACCTACGGCCTGAACGTCGAGGCGCAGTACCGCGCGGTGGAACTGTGCCCCGTGGGACCGACGATGCGCTTCACCGCGCTGCGCGAGGGCCTGGCCGCGCTCGGCGTGACCCTGAACCTGCCGGGTGTGCACAACGTCCAGAACGCGCTGGCGGCGATTGCCGTCGGCACGGAACTCGGCGTGCCGGACGCGGCCCTGCTGGAGGCGCTTGCCGGCTTCACCGGAGTGGGCCGCCGCTTCGCGCGGCATGGCGAAGTGGCGCTGCCGGCCGCCGCCGGGGGCGGCAGCTTCACCTTGATCGATGACTACGGCCATCACCCGGTGGAGATGGCCGCCACCCTGGCCGCCGCGCGCGGCGCGTATCCGGGCCGCCGCATCGTGCTGGCCTTCCAGCCCCATCGCTACACCCGCACGCGCGACTGCTTCGAGGACTTCGTCAAGGTGCTCGGCACCGCCGATGCGCTGCTGCTGGCCGAGGTGTACGCGGCGGGCGAGCCGCCGCTGGTGGCGGCCGACGGCCGCGCGCTGGCGCGCGCGCTGCGCGTGGCAGGCCGGGTCGAGCCGGTGTTCGTCGAGAGCATCGACGAGATGCCGGCGGCGATCCTGGCGGTTGCCCAGGCCGGGGACGTGGTGATCACGATGGGGGCAGGCTCGATCGGCGGTGTACCTGCCAGGTTGACGCAGGGGGGGGCCGAGTGATCGACCCGCGCAGCTTCGGCAAGGTGGGCGTGCTGTTCGGCGGCAAGTCGAGCGAGCGCGAGGTGAGTCTCATGAGCGGCGGCGGCGTGCTGCAGGCGCTGCGCAGCCGCGGCGTGGATGCGCATGCCTTCGACCCGGCCACGCAGTCGCTCGCCGATCTGGCGGCCGCACGGTTCGACCGCGTGTTCATCGCGCTGCACGGCCGCTACGGCGAGGACGGGACCATCCAGGGCGCGCTCGAACTCCTCGGCATTCCCTACACCGGCAGCGGGGTGCAGGCCAGCAGCGTGGCCATCGACAAGCGGATGACCAAGCAGATCTGGGTGGCCGAGGGACTGCCGACGCCGGCCTGGCGCACGGCCCGTGCCGATACCGACTTCAAGCGCGTGGTGGCGGAGCTGGGCGACGCGCTGATCGTCAAGCCCAGCCGCGAAGGCTCCACCATCGGCATCACCAAGGTCACCTCCCACGACCACGACGAGCTGCGGCTGGCGTTCGAGGAAGCGGCCCAGTACGACGCCGATGTGCTGATCGAGGAACTGGTGGTCGGCCGCGAACTGACCTGCGCCCTGCTCGGCGAGGGCAAGGCAACGCGCGCACTGCCCCTGATCGAGATCCGCGCGCCCGGCGCCAACTACGACTTCCACCACAAGTACTACAGCGACGACACGCAGTACCTGTGTCCGGCGCCCATCGACGCCCGGCTCGCCGCCGACGTTCAGGCACTTGCGGTGCGCGCCTACAACGCGCTCGGCGCACGCGGCTGGGGCCGCGTCGACGTGATGGTCGACGTCCATCCGCGCGGCGACAAGCCCTACCTGCTGGAATTGAACACTTCGCCGGGCATGACCGGCCACTCGCTGGTGCCGATGTCGGCAAGGGCTGCCGGGTTGAGTTACGAGGACCTGGTGCTGGAAGTCCTCGCCAGCGCGCGGCTCGACTGGCAGGGGGCGTCGCAGCCATGAGGACCGTGCGATGAGCGCGACCCGGCTGATGGACCTGGCTGCCCGGCTGCTGTTCGGCCTTGCGCTGCTCGTGCTCACCGGCACGGCGGTGGCCTGGGTGGCGCAGCGGCCGGCCTTCGACTTCCATCGCCTCGAGGTGCAGGGCGCCGGCGGCGAACTTCAGCACGTCTCCGGTAGCGCGGTCCGCACGGCGGTGGCCGGCAAGCTGCGCGGCGGCTTCTTCAGCATGCCGCTGGACGAGGCGCGGGTCGTGTTCGAGACCGTGCCCTGGGTGGCCAACGCCTCGGTGCGGCGCGTCTGGCCGGACCGGCTGGTGGTTACGCTGACCGAGCACCGCGCGCTGGGCGTGTGGAGCGACGGGCGGCTGCTGTCGGATGCCGGCATCCTGTTCGTCGCCAATGCGGCCGAGGCCGAGATCTACGGGCCACTGCCGGAGTTCGACGGTCCGCCGCAGTTCGCCGCCGAGGCGGCGCGCCGCTACTACCGGCTGGCCGCCCAGTTGGCGCCGCTGGCGCTGCGGATCGAGGGCCTGCAGGTATCCGACCGCGCCTCCTGGTCGCTGCGGGCCAGCGCCGGCGAGCGCGACGTGCAGATCCACCTCGGGCGGGACGATCCGGCCGGTGCGCTGGACGCACGCGTCGCGCTGGCCGCCGCGCACTACCCGGTGGTGGTCGGCAAGTTCAGCGCCCCGCCGGCCCGACTGGACCTGCGCTACCCCAACGGCTTCGCCGCTACGCCCCCTGCCGAGAGCAACAAGCGATGAGAACCGAAACCAAGGACCTGATCGTCGGCCTCGACATCGGCACCAGCAAGGTGGTGGTAGCCGTGGCGGAGGTGCTGCCGGATGGCCGCTTCCAGGTGATCGGCCTGGGCCAGTCGCCGTCGCAGGGCCTGCGCAAGGGCGTGGTGGTCAACATCGAGTCCACCGTGCAGTCGATCCGCCGCGCCCTCGAAGAAGCCGAGCTGATGGCCGCCTGCCGCATCGGCGAGGTGTTCACGGGCATCGCCGGCAGTCACATCCGGAGCTTCAATTCGAGCGGCATGGTGGCGATCAAGGACCGCGAGGTGTCGCCGGCCGACGTGGCGCGCGTGATCGAGACCGCGCGCGCCGTGAACATCCCGACCGACCAGCAGGTGCTGCATGTGCTGACGCAGGAGTTCATCGTCGACGGCCAGGAGGACATCCGCGAGCCGCTGGGGATGAGCGGGGTGCGCCTGGAGGTTCGGGTGCATATCGTCACCGGCGCAGTCAGCGCGGCGCAGAACATCATCAAGTGCGTACGCCGCTGCGGGCTCGAGGTGCATGACCTGATGCTGCAGCCGCTGGCCTCGGCCTTGTCGGTGCTGACGCCGGACGAGAAGGAACTCGGCGTGGCGCTGGTGGACATCGGCGGCGGCACCACGGACGTGGCCATTTTCACCGGCGGAGCGATCCGGCACACAGCGGTCATCCCCATCGCCGGCGACCAGATCACGAGCGACATCGCGATGGCCTTGCGCACGCCGATCCCGGACGCCGAGGAGATCAAGCTGCGCTACGGCGTGGCCAAAGAGGTGTTGGCCGATCCCAACGACCGCATCGAGATCCCGGGCATCGGCGACCGCGCACCACGCCTGCTGAGCCGGCAGGCCCTGGCCGCGGTGATCGAGCCGCGCGTGGAGGAGCTGTTCACGCTCACGCAGAAGGTGGTGCGCGAGTCGGGCTTCGAGGAACTGCTGTCGAGCGGCATCGTGCTCACCGGCGGCAGTGCGCTGCTGCCGGGCATGGGCGAACTGGCCGAGGACGTGTTCCTGAAGCCGGCCCGGGTGGGCTGGCCGAGCTACGACGGCTCGCTCGCGGACGTGGTCAAGAACCCGCGTTTCGCGACCGTGATGGGTTTGCTGCAGGAGGCGCATCTGCAGCGGCTGCGCGGCCGCAAGGTGGCCGCGCAGAGCGGTTCCTTCAAGCAGACGTTCAAGCGGATGAAGGAATGGATCGTCGGGAACTTCTAGCGGCGCACTCGGTGTACGCGACGCTGCGCGTCGCACGAGCATCTCGCGCGGCGAGATCGGCGCGGTCGCCTTGGCTCCGACCGCTCGCCTATGGCGAGCTTCACTCCGGCTTTGCCGGCATGAGCCTGCGCCGCCACGCCCGGGCCCGGTGCGGCGGCTCGGCGACGGCCGCGTCAATGAGGCGAAACGGTCGCTGCGCGACCGATTTCGCATTTGGCACCACGGAAGTCCGCTGCACTTCCCGGCTGCCACGGTTCGTCGCCCCGGCGCAGGCCGGGGCTCAATTTCGCTTCGGCCCTCGCCGGGTCGAAGCGGCAAGGACTTCCTTCCATGCGGAAGGAGTGGGTGCGAGGCCGTTCAGGGAGGGCTCGCGTGGGGTGAGCGTGCAGTGTCAAGCGCGGGACCGAAGTGGAACTCGGCCCGCGGTTGCCATTGCGCGTTTTGCATCTGACTTCACATTCAACTAGGAGAGCACCAACATGGCGTTCGAGATTCTGGAGACGGAAACGCGCGGCACGGTCATCAAGGTGATCGGTGTCGGCGGCGCGGGCGGCAACGCGGTGGAGCACATGATCCGCCGCGGGGTGCAGGGCGTGGAGTTCATCTGCGCCAACACCGATCATCAGGCGCTGGCGCGCTCCTCATGCAAGCACCTGATCCAGCTCGGCAAGACGGGACTGGGCGCGGGCAGTCGTCCGGAGGCGGGCAAGCAGGCCGCCGAGGAGGGGCGTGAGCGCATCGCCGACGCCCTGCGCGGCGCGCACATGGTGTTCATCACCGCCGGCATGGGCGGCGGCACCGGCACCGGTGCTGCGCCGGTGGTGGCCGAGGTCGCCAAGGAGCTGGGCATCCTCACGGTCGCCGTGGTCTCCAAGCCCTTCGAGTTCGAGGGACCCAAGCGCATGAAGCATGCCGACGGCGGCATTAACGAGCTGGAGGCCAATGTCCACTCGCTGATCGTCATCCTCAACAACAAGCTCGAGGAGGTGCTGGGCGAAGACGCCCAGATGGGCGAGTGCTTCAAGGCGGCCGACGACGTCCTGCACAACGCCTGCGCCGGCATTGCCGAGATCATCAACATCCCGGGCCTCGTCAACGTCGACTTCGAGGACGTCAAGACCGTGATGAGCGAGCACGGCAAGGCCATGATGGGCACCGCCGTGGCCAGCGGCATCGACCGCGCGCGCGTGGCAGCCGAACAGGCCGTCTCGAGTCCTCTGCTCGAAGGCGTGGATCTATCCAATGCGCGCGGCGTGCTGGTCAACATCACCGCCTCCTCGTCGCTGAAGATGAAGGAGACGCGTGAAGTGATGAACACCATCCGTGCCTTTGCGGCGGAGGACGCGACGGTGATTTTCGGCACCGTGTGCGACGAGGCAATGGGCGAGGCGCTGCGCGTGACGGTGGTGGCCACCGGGCTCGGCCGGTCCGCCGCCAGGAAGCAGGCCGCCGCGCCGCTGCAGGTCATCCGCACCGGTACCGATCATGTGGCTGCGAGCGTTGCGTCACCGGCCACGGCCGCGGCCGTTGCAGCGTCCGCCGGCCAGGACTACGCGCGACTGGATACGCCGGCGGTGTGGCGCTCACGCGAGCAAGCGCAGGCTCGTGTGGCGGCGATGGAAGACTCGGGCACCGACCGCTTCGACATCCCGGCGTTCCTGCGCAAGCAGGCGGATTGAGCGGTTCGCTTCGCGTGCGCCTGCGCGTGCGCGCACGCGAAGCGCCTGATCGCGGGCGCGAGCTTCGAGCGGCCGGGCGATCGCGCCCGGATCGACTGCGACGCGCCTGCACCCCGACACGGCCCCACCCGGGGGGCGGGAGCTGCGACGGGCCCGTGTTCTCAGCCTTCGCTGGCGGGCCCGACCAGGTCGCGATAGGCGTGCCAGGTCGCGTGGCCGACGACGGGCGCGGCGACGACAAGGCCGATGAAGAGGGTGGCGAAGCCCATCCCGATCACCAGCACGATCAGCAAGGCCCATAGCGCCAGCGGACCGGGGTTGGCAAGGAGTGCGCGCACACTGGTGAGGGCCGCCACCACGGTGTCGGTCCCGCGGTCGAGCATCATCGGCACGCTGACCACGCTGATGGCAAAGACGAGGGCGGCAAACAGTCCGCCGACTGCAAAGTAGGTGACGATGAAGTCCCAGTGCTCCGGGCTGGCGACCCGGGCGAGGAAGTTGGTCAGCGTCGGCATGCCGGTCGAGAAGAACAGCGCAAAGGTGACCAGCGAGGCGCGCGCCCAGATCAGCATGATGATGGTGAGCGCCAGCGCGAACAGGCTGAAGGCGCCCAGGTTGGCGCGCCACGCGGCCACGGTGTCGGCCAGCCGCACCGTCTCGCCGCGCTCGATGCGGCGGCTGATGTCGTACAACCCGGTGCAGACGAAAGGGCCCACGAGCAGGAAGCCTGCCGTCAGTGCCGTGGTGTACTGGTAGGCGTGGCGAAAGACCAGCCACACCAGCCACCCCATCAGGGCGAATGCGGTCCCGTAGGCCATGCCCGCAAGGGGTGCGCGCTCCAGATCGGAAACGCCGGCCGCCAGCCAGCGCAGCGGCGCGGCCAGGCTCACCGCGCGGACCGGCGGAAAGGGGCTCGCCCCGCGGGCGGCCGCGCCGGTGTTCGCAGCCGGTTCCGGGTTCGATTCCGACATGACGCACGCTCCAGATCCTGCGCGCCTGCAAGGGTCTGCGGCCCGCGGTGCATGGGCGCATTCTGGAGCGCCGGATCCAAGCCGGCCCGCGGCGGCGCAACATGCGCCGGTACAATGACAGGCCATGGTCAAGCAGAGAACCCTGAAGTCGCTGGTGCGCACGGTCGGCATCGGCCTGCACAGCGGCGCCAAGGTGGAACTGGTGCTGCGTCCGGCGGCGCCGGACACGGGCATCGTGTACCGCCGCACCGACGTCGAGCCGCCGGTGGACATCCGCGCCACGGCCGAGGCGGTGGTCGACGTGCGCATGGCCACCACGGTCGGGCGCGACGGCGTGATCGTCGGCACCGTGGAGCACCTGTCGTCGGCGCTGGCGGGCCTGGGCATCGACAACTGTTATGTCGACGTCGATGCGCCCGAGATCCCCATCATGGACGGCAGCGCCGCCAGCTTCGTGTTCCTGATCCAGTCGGCCGGCATCGCGGAGCAGAATGCACCACGCCGCTTCCTGCGGGTCAAGAAGGCCATCGAGGTCGTCGACGGCGACAAATGGGTGAAGCTGGAGCCGCACTTCGGCTTCAAGCTGCGCTTTTCCATCGACTTCAATCATCCGGCCATCGACGCTACCGCGCAGGCGGTCGAAGTCGATCTCGCGGAAGAGCCGTTCGTGCAGTCGGTCGCGCGTGCGCGCACCTTCGGTTTCGTCAACGAGGTCGAGGCGCTGCGCGCGATGGGCCTGGCCCTGGGCGGCAGCTTCGAGAACGCCATCGTGATGGACGAGTACCGGGTCCTGAACACCGACGGCCTGCGCTCGGGCGACGAGTTCGCCAAGCACAAGCTGCTCGACGCCATGGGCGACCTGTACGTCGTCGGCATGCCGATCATCGGCGCCTATTCGGCCCACAAGGGCGGCCACGCCCTGAACAACAGGTTGCTGCGCGAGTTGCTGGCCGATGCCGAGGCTTTCGAGGTGGTGAGCTTCGAGGAACCCAGCACGGCTCCCCGCGCCCACCTGCAGCCGGCGCTGGCCGCCTAGGCGTCGGCCGTCATGCTGCTGTTCCGTGCGCTGGCGTTGCTCTTCGCCGCCGGCATCTTCGTCTGCGTGGCAGCTTATTTCATCACCGGCAACCGCCGCTACCTCGGTTGGGCCGGCCTGCTGTTCAAGCTGGCGCTTGCGGCGGGGCTGCTAATCTTTGCCGTGCTCATCCTCGAGCGCGCGGTCGTGGCGTTGTAGTTCCCGCGGCGGCTGGTTCGCCGCGCCGACGCCGCTCGTCGAGTCGGTCGCGCAGCCGTTCGGCCTGGGCCCGCAGCGGCGATGGGGGCAGGGTTTGCACCAGTCGATCGGCCAGCGCCCGTGCACCCTCGCTCGCCCCTTCGGGCAGGGGGTCGGGTGGCGCGGCCCGGGTCTTTGTCACAAAGGGCTCGCCATCGGCGTCGGGCGCATGACCGGCCCCGGCGGGTTGAACCCGAACGCGAATTTCAGTAACTTGCGTCCCGTGTTGGTGCAGGAGCCGTAACAGTCCCGGTATCCCCTGCCGCAACTTGGCCGCCTGGGCGGCCGAGCTGGCGGTCAACGTAAGGACATCGCCCCTCAGTTCGCAAGCGCGTGGGTCGCCCACCGGGAAGTCCGGCGCGATCGCCGCGGCGGCGGGCCCCGTCAGGGCAGCGATGGCGCGCCACCGCTCCAGCCGATGCAGCAGTGCCGCCGCCGGAGATTCGGCGAGGGCAGCGGCAAGCGGACGGGCCGGGCGCATGGTCGGGACAGTAGGTTTCTTGCTTCGAGGAATGCCCGCAGGGTGCCGGCTCGCTAGGTCGGCGCCCTCGACAAGGTCAGGGGTTTCGACGTGCAGATTATCCTGGTGGACCGCCGGCTTCGGCAGGCGCGGTCGGTTACGCTGTCGCCGCGCATGCTGGTGACTGCGGGCGTGGCTCTGGTGGTGTCGGTGCTGCTGGCTGTTGCCGGTCTGTACGTGGCGACTTTCCGTGCAGGCACGGAGTTTCGCCTGCCCTTCATCCATGAGCTCGTGTCGTCGGCCGCGCGTGCGGAGTCGCAGCGGCACGAGCAGGTGATGCGCGACAACGTCGCGGCCATGGCGCGCAAGCTGGGCGAAATGCAGGCGCAGCTGATGCGGCTCGACGCCCTGGGCGAGCGCGTGTCGCAGATGTCGGGCATCCGCCCCGAGACGTTCAACTTCAAGGAACTGCCGGGCCGCGGCGGCGCCGCCGAGGGCGGGCGCGCCATGAGCCTGCAGGAACTGGAGCAGGAACTGCAGCGCATCTCCCGGGGGGTCGAGGCGCGCAGCGATTACATGAACGTGATCGAGTCCGAACTGGTCGATGCCCAGGTGCGGCGCGCCCTGCTGCCGCAGAACACGCCGGTCAGCGAAGGCTTCCTGGGCTCGGGCTTTGGTATGCGGACCGATCCGTTCACCGGCCAGTTGGCCATGCATGCGGGCGTGGACTTCGCCGCGCCGGTGGGCACGCCGATCTTCGCGGCTGCCGGCGGCGTGGTGGCCAGCGCGGAGTTCCACCCGGTCTACGGCAAGACCGTGGTGATCGACCACGGCAACGACCTTTCCACCCTGTACGCGCACGCCAGCCGGATCGACGTGAAGCCGGGGGATATCGTGCGGCGCGGCCATAAGATTGCCGCCGTCGGCTCCACCGGCCGCTCCACCGGGCCGCACCTGCACTTCGAGGTGCACTCCAAAGGCGTGCCGCAGAACCCGACTCGTTTCCTCGCCCAGCCCGGTTCGCCCTTCGGCACCCTGACGGCCAACGCGCCGCGCGGCACCGGTCGCTCGGTCGACATCCAGGGGCTTGCACGCGCGGCTGGCGCCTCCAGATAACATCGGGCGCGGGTGCGGGTGCCGGGGGCCAGTGGCCCTCGATGCAATAGACTCGCGTTTTTCGCGCTGCGGGCCTGCCCGGCAGCGCGTTTTCACGTCCGGCGCCTGAGCGTCGAGGCGTGATGCCGATCGATTTTTCCGGCTCCCTCCGGGCCCCCCGTCGATGATCTCTGGATTTCTGACCCGTCTTTTCGGCAGCCGCAACGAGCGGATGCTCAAGCAGTACCAGCGCACGGCCGAGAAGATCAATGCACTCGAACCGGGCCTGGAGAAGCTGTCCGACGAGGCGCTGCGCGCCAAGACCGCCGAGTTCCGCCAGCGCCTGGCCGCCGGCGCCACCCTCGACGAGCTGCTGGCGGAAGCTTTTGCCGTCGTGCGGGAGGCGTCCAAGCGCACGCTGGGGATGCGCCACTTCGATGTCCAGCTCATCGGCGGCATGGTGCTGCACGCCGGCAAGATATCGGAGCAGCGCACCGGCGAGGGCAAGACGTTGACGGCCACGCTCCCCGTCTACCTGAATGCCCTCGCAGGCAAGGGCGTGCACATCGTCACCGTCAACGATTACCTGGTGACGCGCGATGCGGAGTGGATGGGCCGGATCTATCGCTTCCTCGGCATGACGGTCGGCACCATCGTCAGCCAGCAGGACACCGCCGAGAAGCGTCAGGCCTACGCCGCCGATATCACCTACGGCACCAACAACGAGTTCGGCTTCGATTACCTGCGCGACAACATGGAGCACTCGCTGGAGGAAAAGCGCCAGCGAGGGCTGAACTACGCGATCGTCGACGAGGTGGACTCGATCCTGATCGACGAGGCGCGCACGCCGCTGATCATCAGCGGGCCGGCCGAGGACCACACGGACCTGTACACGGCGATGAACGAGGTGCCGCCGCTGCTGACGCGGCAGGCCGACGAGAAGGCCGAGGGCGACTTCTGGGTCGACGAGAAGTCGCACCAGGTTCACGTCAGCGAGGCCGGGCACGAGAAGATTGAAAGCATCCTCGTGCGCAAGGGCCTGCTTGGCGAGGGCGAGAGCCTGTACGCGCCGCAGAACATCGTGCTGATGCACCACCTGAATGCCGCGCTGCGCGCGCATCACCTGTTCCATCGCGACCAGCACTACGTGATCCAGACCGGCGAGGTGATCATCGTCGATGAGTTCACCGGCCGCCTGATGCCCGGCCGCCGCTGGAGCGAAGGTCTGCACCAAGCGGTCGAGGCCAAGGAAAAGGTCAAGATCCAGTCGGAGAACCAGACCTACGCCAGCATCACCTTCCAGAACTACTTCCGGATGTACGAGAAGCTGGCGGGCATGACCGGCACCGCGGACACCGAAGCCTACGAGTTCCAGGAGATCTACCGCCTGGAGACCGTGGTGATCCCGACCCACCGGCCGATGGTGCGCCTGGATCAGCAGGACAAGATCTACCGCACGGTCAAGGAGAAGCACGCAGCGATCGTCGCCGACGTCAAGGATTGCTACGAGCGCGGCCAGCCGGTGCTGCTCGGCACGACTTCGATCGAAAACTCCGAACTGCTGAGCCAGCTGCTCAGGAAGGAAGGCCTGCCGCACCAGGTGCTCAATGCCAAGCAGCACGCCAAGGAAGCCGAAATCGTTGCCCAGGCGGGACGACCCAGGATGATCACCATCGCCACCAACATGGCGGGCCGCGGCACCGATATCGTCCTCGGCGGCAATGTCGAGAAGCAGGTGCAGTTCGTCGAGGCCGACGAAGCGCTCGATGCGGCCAGCAAGGAGGCGCGCATCGCCAAGCTGCGCGGCGAGTGGCAGTCGCTGCACGACCAGGTGGTGGCGGCCGGCGGCCTGAAGATCATCGGCTCGGAGCGGCATGAGAGCCGCCGCATCGACAACCAGTTGCGCGGCCGCTCCGGCCGCCAGGGCGATCCCGGCGAGTCGCGGTTCTACCTGTCTATGGAAGACCCGCTGCTGCGCATCTTCGCCGGCGACCGCATGAAGGCGATCATGGACCGCCTGAAGATGCCCGAGGGTGAGGCCATCGAGGCCGGCATGGTCAGCCGCTCGATCGAGACCGCCCAGCGCAAGGTCGAGGCCCGCAACTTCGACATCCGCAAGCAACTGCTCGAGTACGACGACGTGGCCAACGACCAGCGCAAGGAGATCTACGCGCTGCGTAACGACATCCTGGGCTCCAAGAATCTGGGCGAAGTCATCGCCAACCTGCGCCACGGCCACTTCAACGACCTGTTCCGCTCGTTCGTGCCGGCCGAATCGGTGGCCGAGCAGTGGGACCTCGAAGGCCTGCAGTCGGTGCTGGCGGCCGATTGGCAGATCGATCTGCCCCTCAAGCAGTGGGCCGACGAGGACGATTCGCTCACCGACGAGGATCTGCTCGGTCGCGTGATCAAGGCGGTCGACGAGTCCTACGCCGGCAAGGTGGCGCAGGTTGGTGCCGAGAATTTCGCCGGCTTCGAGCGCTCCATTTTGCTGCAGATGCTCGACCAGGAATGGCGCGAGCATCTAGCGGCGCTCGACCATCTGCGGCAGGGCATTCACCTGCGGGGGTACGCGCAGAAGCAGCCCAAGCAGGAGTACAAGCGCGAGGCCTTCGAGCTGTTCGGCGGCCTGATCGACCGCGTACGCGCCGATGTGGTCAAGATCCTGATGAACGTGAAGATCGAGACGCGCGAAGAGATCGAGCGCGCCGAACAGCGCATCGAGGCCGAGGCCGGTCGTCGCGCCGAGGCCGCACGGGCCCAGCATTCGGAGTTCGGCAGCGCGCTGGCCGCCGAGGCGCCCGATGTCGAGACCCTCACGCTGCCGGAACCCGCGGAGGCCAAGCCCGAGCCGATCCGGCGCTTCGGCGACAAGATCGGCCGCAACGATCCCTGCCCCTGCGGCTCCGGTAAGAAGTACAAGCAGTGCCACGGCAAGCTGGCGTAGCGCGGCAGCGCCGCGCCAGCCGGTGCGGCCGGTCGTGACTCACGCGACGCCCGCCCCGCCTTCGATCCTGCCGGGTCGTCCATCCTTCGCCCGCGGTTGGCTGCCATACTTGGCGACTGCCTTTCCGTCGCATTGCCATGCCCGTCAATCTGACCGCTCCTGACCCCGCCTCGCTCTTGCCTGTCGCGGGTGTCGAACTGGGCTGGGCCGAAGCCGGCATTCGGAAGGCTGGCCGCAAGGACCTGTTGCTGGTCCGGCTTTGCGAGGGCAGCGCGGTGGCAGGTGTGTTCACGCTGAACCGCTTCTGCGCTGCGCCGGTGCAGGTGTGCCGCGCACACCTGGACAGCGGGCGCAGCATCCGCGCCCTGGTGGTCAACACGGGCTGCGCCAATGCAGGTACCGGGGAGCCCGGCCTGGCCGCCGCGCGGGCCACCTGTGAGGCGGTGGCACAGCAGCTGGGCTGCGCGCCACAGCAGGTGCTGCCGTTTTCCACCGGCGTGATCATGGAACCGCTGCCGCTCGGGCGCCTGGTCGCCGGGCTGCCGCAGGCACAGGCTCGTCTGGCCGCCGATCACTGGACGCAGGCCGCCGAGGCGATCATGACCACCGACACGCTACCCAAGGCCGCATCGACGCGTGCCCTGGTCGGGTCGCATCAAGTGACCGTGACGGGAATCGCCAAGGGCGCCGGCATGATTAGGCCCAACATGGCGACCATGCTCGGCTTCGTCGCCACCGACGCCGCCGTGGCGCCGGCGCTGATGACACCGCTGGCGCGGCAGGTGGCCGACGCATCGTTCAACCGCATCACGGTCGATGGCGACACGTCGACCAACGACTCCTTCATCGTGATGGCCAGCGGCGCCAGCGGCATGCCGGCGATCGAATCGATCAACGACCCGCGGCTGCCGCTGCTGACGGACGTCATCGTCGCGGTGGCGCGGCAACTGGCGCAGGCCATCGTGCGCGACGGCGAGGGCGCGACGAAGTTCATCGAAATCATCGTCGAGGGCGCGTCCGACGCGCGCGAAGCCGCGCAGGTGGGTTACGCGGTGGCCCATTCGCCGCTGGTCAAGACTGCGTTCTTCGCCTCCGATCCGAACCTGGGACGCATCCTCGCGGCGGTCGGCAATGCCGGCATCGCCAACCTCGATGCCGACCGGGTTCAACTGCACCTGAACGAGGTCTGGGTGGCCAAGGACGGCGGCCGTCATCCGCAGTACCGCGAGGAAGACGGTCAGCGCGTGATGAAGGGCAGCGAGATCACCGTGCGCATCGCGCTCGGCCGGGGGGAGGTCGGTCACACGGTCTGGACCTGCGACCTGTCGCACGATTACGTGTCGATCAACGCGGACTACCGCAGCTAGCCGTGGACGAATCTTCGCTGCGGGACATTGCCGCCGTGCTGACGCGGCTGGCGCCACTGCTGCCGCCAGCGCAGCACGAGCCGGACTGGAGTGCGCAGGCGTTCCGCTGGCGCCGCCGACATTACCTTGGCGTATCGCTGGGGCGGCTGGAGGCGGTGTGGCGGGTGGCGGCCATCGCGCCGGCCGACCTGCAACACGTGGAGGCGCAAAAGGCGGCGTTGCTCGCGAACACCGCGCAGTTCGTACGCAGCCTGCCGGCTAACAACGTGCTGCTGACCGGTGCGCGCGGTACCGGCAAGTCGTCGCTGATCCGCGCCTGTCTGGCGCAGTTCGCGCACCAGGACCTGCGGCTGATCGAGGTCGACAAGGCCGATCTCGTCGATCTGCCGGACATCGTCGCGCAATTGTCCGGGCGGCCCGAACGCTTCATCCTGTTCTGCGACGATCTGTCCTTCGAGGAAGGCGAGTCGAGCTACAAGGCGCTCAAGGCGGTACTCGACGGCTCGGTGGCCGCTACCGGAGACAACGTGCTCATCTATGCGACCTCGAATCGGCGCCACCTGATGCCGGAGTTCATGCGCGAGAACCTCGCGGCCAAGCACCAGGACGATGGCGAGATCCACCCCGGCGAGACTGTCGAGGAAAAGGTGTCGCTGTCGGAGCGCTTTGGTCTGTGGCTTTCGTTCTACCCGTTTCGCCAGGACGCTTACCTGGACATCGTGGCCCACTGGTTGCGTCAGCATGGAGCCGATGAGGCGCTGGTCGAGGCGAGCCGCCTCGAGGCCCTGCAGTTCGCGCTGCAGCGGGGCTCGCGCTCCGGCCGCGTGGCTCTGCAGTTCGCGCGCGACTGCGCCGGGCGCCACGGCCTGCGGCGCCGTCCGTGAGCGCGCCGGGCCGTCCCAAGCGCGAACTCCTGCTCTGGGGGATGGCGCCAAGGCGGTGCGCCAGGGGTGTCACGTGACCGCGTCGGCGCGCGAGACCACCGAGGTGGCTGTGGGTGTACTGGTCCGCGCGGACGGTGCGGCGCTGATGGGCGACCGCCCGGCCGGCAAGCCGTACGCCGGTCACTGGGAGTTTCCTGGCGGCAAGATCGAGCCCGGCGAGACCGTGCAGCAGGCATTGGCGCGCGAACTGCACGAGGAACTGGGTATCGACATCGACGTTGCGCTGCCCTGGTTCGTGCATGAGTACGACTACCCGCATGCCTACGTGCGCCTGCACTTCCGGCGCGTGCTGCGCTGGCGCGGCGAGCCGCACCCGCGGGAAGGCCAGCGCCTCGGATTCTTCCGCCCCGACGGCGACTGGCCAACGCCTTGCCTACCGGCGGCTGCGCCGGCGCTGCGTGGCCTGAAGGTGCCGCCTCTGTACGCCTTCACCGGGGTTGCGGCGCTTGGGCTGGAACGTTTCCTCGCCGCGCTCGACGTGCAGCTGGCGCGCGGCCTGCGCCAGCTGCAGCTGCGCGAGCCGGCGCTGGAGCCGGCTGAGGTCGACGCTGCGTTCCGGGCGATACTGCCGCGATGCCGCGCGCATGGCGCACGGGTCCTGGTGTCCAGCCGCCATGCGGCGCGCTGGGCTGACCGCTGCGACGGCGTGCACCTGACCTCGGCCGACTTGGCAAGCACGGCTGTGCGTCCGGACTGCGGCTGGCTGGCGGCCTCGGCGCACACCCGCGAGGATCTGCTGCGTGCGGCCCGACTGGGCTGTGACTTCGTGGTGGCGGGACCTGTTCTGCCGACCGTGAGCCACCCCGGGCAGCCGGTGCTGGGCTGGCACGGCTTCGAGATGCTCATGCGCGATACACCTCTGCCTTGCTTCGCACTGGGCGGACTCGACGCGATGGACCTCGACTGCGCCCAGCAGGCCGGGGCGCACGGGGTCGCACTCTTGTCGGGCGCTTGGCGTGGCTAGCCCGGATGCTTCATCAGGAACGCGGGATTTGCGCGGATGCCCGCGCGAGCCAGACTGCGTGAGAGGGGCGCAGCCGATGCCCGTAGGCATCGGCGAACGCTTGAGCGATGTGGCCGCGCGCGGGCGCCGCGCAAACTCGCGTAGCCCCGGCCGTCCAAAGTGGCCTGGGCCAAGTGCAGGAGACCGCCGCGGCTTGCGGAGGCAGATCGTGGTTGCACGGGGGCGACCTGGTGAAACATCCGGGCTAGGGCTTGCCCTGTCCCGACTCGCCGTCGAAGTCCGGACCAATCGGGTTGAGCGGGCTGCCAGCGATCACGTGGCGCTCTGACGCCCAGTCGCCCAGATCGATCGTGCGGCAGCGCTCGGAGCAAAACGGTCGCCAGCGGCTGGCCTCGATCCACGCCACAGGTGTCCTGCACACCGGGCACTGCACGGACGCGGCCATCAGAAAGCGCAAAGGGCCAGTTCGAATGGAACGTCGCGCTCGACCGGCTTGGGCTTGACTTCTCGATCAGCAGCGGTGAAGCGAATCCACAACATGTACTTGTTGGCACTGATCTCGGGAACCGCGCCGAGATCGGCGGCGACCCGTACTTGCAACAGTGCGTAGCTGCGGCCCTGGAGCATTTGCTGGAATTGACCCTGGCTCGCCACCTGCTGCGCTCGGTGGCTGGTTTCGCGCAGCATCTTGAGCACGATCGCGGTGCCGGAGACGAACTGTGACAGTGGCCTAATCCATTGCCGCAGGTCGGTTACACGTTCTTGTGGGTCGCGCATGAGCCAGGCGTGATACGACGGCAGGTCGAACTCGCAGGTGCCGCCTGGAATGCCAGCACGGCTGCGGATGCTGGTCAGCCACTCGTTGTCGCGCAGCTGTTGGCCGGCCCTGCCCGGCGTGCAGTTCAGTGTCTGCTGCGCCTGCTCGATCTCGCGCAGAATCGCGTCGAGCGCATCCTCGACCACTTGCGGGTTATTGCGCAGAACGCTGAGCGATTGCCGATGGCGCTCGAGTTCCTGCAGCAGGTCGCTCTTTAGGTCGGCACGTGACGTGACTTCGAGTATCTCAAACAGCGTGAGCAACGCGGTATGGTGACAGTACGAGTGCGTCTGGGCGCAGAAGTAGTCGAGCTTGTCGAACAGGTCTTCCAAGCGCAGTAGCGTGCGGACCCGTTCGTTGAACGGGTACTCATAGAGCACGATTTGCTGCTCGTTGACCATGTGTTGCCGACCCCAGGGGAGATACTACAGGGCACCTGCCGTCGCTGCTGCGTGCCCTTTGGCCAGGCGAAGATATTGGCCGTGTAGCCGCGCTGCGCGCGGCGCCAACTGAGTCAGCGGCCCCGCGTTCACAAGCACGTCGTTCGCGGCGACCAACCGCGCTGCCCGGCTCGCCTGCTGACCAATGATGGCCAGCACCTCGGCCGCTGACAACCCAGAGCGCTGCATGACCCGCTGCACCTGCAGCGCCTGCGGAGCATCAACAACAAGAACTCGGTCGACCCGCTGCGTCCACTCGCCCGACTCCACCAGCAGCGGAATGGCAAACACCACGTAGGGTGCGCCGGCGCGTTGACTCGCAAGCGCTTCCTCCTCGGCCGCCTGGCGCACCAGCGGATGAACGATTGATTCGAGCGCCTGGCGGCCTGCGGGGTCCGCAAACACGTGCCGGCGCATGGCAGCCCGGTCGAGCGCTCCTGAGGCGGCGATGAAGCCCGTACCGAAGCGACTGCGGATCGGTTCGATCGCTTCACCGCCGGCCGCGGTGACCCTGTGCGCGAGCATATCGGCGTCGACTACTGTCGCGCCTGCGGCGCTCAAGACTGCGGCCACTGCCGACTTGCCGCAGCCGATGCCACCGGTCAGGCCAACGGCGTAGTAGGACTGGTTGGGCATCAGCCGCCCAGCAGAAGTGTCAGAAGGTAATCACCGAACAGCAAGGTCAGGAAGCCGGCGGCAGCCAGATAGGGTCCGAAGGGAATCGGGATGTCGCGGCCACGGCGCTGCAATGCGATCAGGACAATGCCGACGATCGCACCGACTACCGAAGACAGCAGGATGATCGGCAGCAGCATCTTGTAGCCAAGCCACCCGCCCAGCGCTGCCAGCAGTTTGAAGTCGCCGTAACCCATCCCCTCTCTGCCCGTCAGCAGCTTGAACAGCCAGTACACGCTCCAAAGCGACAGGTAGCCGCAGACTGCGCCGACCACCGCTTGCTCCAGCGGAGCAAAAACACCGAATAGATTGGCGAGGAGTCCGAGCCATAGCAGCGGCAACGTCAGGCTGTCGGGAAGGAGCGTGGTGTCGGCGTCGATGAAAGTCAGAGCGATCAGCGTCCAGGTCAGCGCGAGCGCAAGGGTGCCCTGAACACTCCAGCCGAAGTGACCAACAACAAGGATCGACAAGACAGACGTCAGCACTTCGACAATCGGATAGCGCGAAGAAATTGCCGCGCCGCACTCGCGGCACCTCCCCCCGAGTGCCAGATAGGACAGCACTGGCACGTTGTCGTACGCGCGCAGTGGCGCCTGGCAATGCGGGCAGCGCGATGAGGGCAGCAGCAGGTTGTAGCGGCCGAGGTTGGGCATCTCTCGACCCTCCAACTCGGCGCACTGCGCCCGCCATTCGGCGTCCATCATCTTCGGCAGGCGATGGATCACGACATTGAGGAATGAGCCGACGACCAGGCCGACCCCGGCAGCGCCGAGCAAGATCAGGGTGTCCGGCGGCATGCGCTAGCGCCGGACGGTTCCGGCGCCCCCTTACTTCGCTAGACGACCTGGCCGAGCTTGAAGATCGGCAAATAGATCGCGACGACGATACCGCCAATGACCACACCGAGCACCACCATGATCAGAGGCTCGAGCAGACTGGCCATGGCGTCCACTGCCTCGTCGACCTCGCGCTCGTAGTAGTCGGCGACCTTGGACAGCATCGAGTCGAGCGAGCCGGACTCCTCGCCAATGCTGGTCATCTGCACAGCCATGGGGGGAAACACCGCCGAGTTTTGCATTGCCACCGCCAGACTGGTGCCGACATTGACCTCGTTCTGTATGAGCTTGGTCGCCTCTTTGTAGACCGCGTTGCCCGAAGCGGGGCCGACCGAGTCGAGCGCTTCGACCAGCGGCACGCCGGCGGCGAAGGTGGTCGACAGGGTGCGACTCCAGCGTGCGATGGAGGCCTTCGTAATCAGCTCGCCAATGACTGGCGGCTTGAGCAGTAGGCGGTCGACCAACATTTGCACTTTGGGCGAGCGCTTCCATGCTGTGTAGGCGAAGTAGAAACCTCCACCTGCACCCAGCAGAGCGACATACCAGTACTTGACAAAGAAGTCCGACATGGCCATCACGAACAGCGTGGGCGCGGGCAAGTCGGCGCCGAAACTCGCGAATACCTGCTTGAATGACGGGATCACGAAAATCATGATGATGGCCGTGATCGCGATTGACACGAGGATGATCATCGTGGGGTAGAAAAGTGCTTTCTTGATCTTGCCTTTCAGCGCTAGCGTCTTTTCCTTGTACAGCGCCAGACGGTCGAGCAGGGTCTCGAGGATGCCGGCCTGTTCGCCGGCCGCCACCAGGTTGCAGAACAGCGCATCGAAGTACATTGGGTACTTTCGGAAAGCTTGGTTCAGACTGGTGCCAGTCTCGACGTCCATACGGATGTCGTTGATCAGTCGGCTCATTGACGGGTTGGCGTGGCCGCGGCCGACGATGTCGAAAGACTGCATCAACGGGACGCCAGCCCGCAGCATCGTCGAAAGCTGTCGCGTGAACAGAGCAAGATCCTTTTCCGTGATGCGCCTGCCGCGCGAGAAGCTCTGTTTGCGAATCTTGGAGGCGATAATCCCGCGCCGACGCAGCGAGGCAGCCACGACTGATTCGCCGCCTGCGCGCATCTCGCCCTTGACGACGCGGCCCTGCTTGTCGCGACCCTCCCAAAGAAACATCACCTCGCGAACCTGTTCGCGCGGACGGGCTATTGCTCCGGTGGCCATGGATGCACTCCGCTATTGCTTCTACTCGTTGGTGCAGCCGAGCACTTCCTCGATCGAGGTCATGCCCTGCTTCACCTTCATGAGCCCCGAGCGGCGCAAGTCGTTGACCCCGTCGCGAGTGGCTTGTTCGGCAATCTCTATCGCGCTGCCGCCGCGCAGGATGATCTGCTGGATCGCCTCGCTCATTGGCATCACCTGATAAATGCCCACGCGGCCCTTGTAGCCGCTGTTCTTGCAACGATCGCAACCGACCGGCTTGTAGGGCATCCAGGTTCCGTCGAGGTCACTGTCGCGGAAGCCTGCTGCGCGGAGGGCATCGAGCGTGAAGTCCGCAGGCTGCTTGCAGGCGCACAGCCGACGTGCCAGCCGCTGCGCGGTGATCAGGATGATCGAGGAGACGATGTTGAACGCGGGCACACCCATGTTGGCAAGGCGCGTCAGGGTCGACGGCCCGTCGTTGGTGTGCAACGTCGACATGACCATGTGGCCGGTCTGCGCAGCTTTGACTGCGATATCAGCGGTCTCAAGGTCGCGAATCTCGCCAACCATGATGATGTCTGGATCCTGGCGCAAGAACGACTTCATCGCTGCCGCGAAGGTCAGGCCTGCCTTGTCGTTAACGTTGACTTGGTTGATCCCGGCCAGCTGAATCTCGGCCGGATCTTCGGCGGTGGAAATGTTGACGCCCGGCTGGTTAAGGATGTTCAGGCAGGTGTACAGAGAAACGGTCTTGCCGCTGCCGGTTGGCCCAGTCACCAGCACCATGCCGTAAGGCCGTTGAATGGCATTCAGCAGCGCCTCCTTTTGCTCGGGGTCGTAGCCCAACGCGTCGATGCCCAGCTTGGCCTGCGACGAGTCGAGGATCCGCATCACCACCTTTTCCCCGAACAGCGTGGGCAGTGTGCTGACCCGGAAGTCGATGGCGCGCTGGCCGGACAGGGCGAGTTTCATGCGGCCATCCTGGGGGACCCGCTTTTCGGAGATGTCGAGCCTGGACACGACCTTGACTCGCGCAACCAGCCGTTCGCGGATGGCCAGCGGAGGCTGTGCCACTTCCCGCAGTACCCCGTCGACCCGGAAGCGGATTCGATAGAACTTCTCGTAGGGCTCAAAGTGCAGATCTGACGCTCCTTCGCTGATCGCGTCGAGCAGGAGTTTCTGCAGGAAGCGAACCACTGGTGCGTCGTCGACCTCTGAGGTGTCCTGCTCCTGCTCCTGCGCCTTATCGTCTTCCGCTGACAGGAGGTCCTCGAAGCTGACGTCGTCGTCGACCAGTTTCTCGAAGGCCTCGTTGGCGCCGCGCGATGTCGACTCGACCACGCGCATGAGCTTGTCGTGTTCGACGACAACAATGTCGAGCGACAACTGCGTCTGGAACTTGACTTGGTCAAGCGCCTGGAAGTTGGTCGGGTCGGAGACCGCTACCGCGAGCCGGTTGCCGCGCTTGCGCAGCGCCAGAACACCGGAAGCCGAGACGAGCTTCCTATCAATGATGTCGCTCGGCAACTGACCGAGGTCGACGGAAGACAGGTCCAATAGAGGGTGGCCAAACGTATCGGCCGCGAACTTGGCGACGACGCTCGGCGAAAGGCCGCTTGAGTCAGCGGCGGCAATCAGTTCGCCGATGAAAAGCGTATTGGACTGCACTGCCTTGCGCGCGAGTGTCTCGGCGCGGTCCGGGCGCAGTTTGCCCTGCTGAACGAGTGCGCGAGCCAACCCCGTCAGGACGGAGGCAGCGGATGTTGCTTGGGAGACGGCGGACATGGATGCGATGCTTGTAACCTTCGCCCGTTTATAGCCCGCACTGCTGGAGGAAAAGACCGGAGATATTGCCGATAAGGCCGCAATTTGTAAAGCTGAGAGGCGGTGGGCGGCTTCGCCCTGCTCACCTGTCTACGCGTCAACTGATCGGAGCGGCGGCCCGCTCCGAGACGGTGTGCAAGAAATAGGCGAACTTCCACGGCGCATCTACCGGACGGCAAAAGCGGGAACAGCGGAACGGCAGGGAAGAAATGATGAGCGGGATGGTCGGGGTGAGAGGATTTGAACCTCCGACTCCTGCGTCCCGAACGCAGTACTCTACCAAGCTGAGCTACACCCCGACGCCTTATCGACCAATGATGGGTCAACGAAGGGCTCACCGGTCACGCGACACAGCGAACTCAGCTAAGTTTAGCAGAGACCGCTTGAAGATCGTGGCGGGAAGCGGAGTCAGCGCGTCGGCTGCCGCGGCGGCAAACGACTCGGCAAGTGTTTGCGCGTACTCGATTGAGCCGCTGCGCTTGACGATTTCGGCCACAGCGACGAAGTCGCCTCCGCCTTCGCGAATGGCCGCCTCTAGTACCGAGCGATCCGCCGCCTGCACCCGGGCCAGAGCGTGAATCAGCGGCAAGGTCGCCTTGCCCTCGCGCAGGTCGTCACCAAGCCGCTTGCCCAGATCGCCAGTGTTTCCTGAATAGTCGAGCACGTCATCGACAATCTGAAAGGCCGAGCCGAGCGCCATGCCATAGCGCGCACAGCGCGCCTCAACATCCGCACCGGCGCCAGCTAGCACTGCGGCAATGCGGCAGGCCGCCTCGAACAGTGTCGACGTCTTGCGCTCGATTACCTGCATGTAGCGCGGCTCGGTCACCGAGGGATCATGAACGTTGAGCAGCTGCAGTACTTCACCCTCGGCGATGCGGTTGGTGGCATCGGCAAGCATGCGCATCACGCGCAGACTGCCGACGTCGACCATCATCTGGAACGAGCGTGAATACAGGAAGTCCCCGACCAGGACGCTGGCTGCATTGCCGAACGCGGCGTTGGCGGTAGCCCGTCCACGACGAAGATCGGACTCGTCAACCACATCGTCGTGCAGGAGAGTTGCGGTGTGAATGAACTCAATGACAGCCGCTAGCTGGTGGTGATTAGTGCCCGCGTAGCCCAATGCACGGGCGGTCAATAGCAAGATGGCCGGGCGCAGACGCTTGCCACCGGCGCCGATGATGTAATCGGCGATCGTACGGATCAGCGCCACGTCGGAGCCGAGGCGCTCGCGGATCACCGCATCCAGCGCTGACATGTCGGCCGCGGCCGGCGCCAGCAACTCGGGCAGGGTCGGAAGACGGGGAGAGCCTGCTGTGGCGGTTTGCACGGGTCGGTGGTCGGCATACGCGCGCCGAGCGGCGGAGAAGCTAACTTTTCCATTTTATAGGTGTCGGCCCTGCGTTGCCTCCGGCTCACCCGTGCTCAAGTCCGTTATGCGGAGCAGCAAAAGTGGGGGTTTGACCCGCCAGGGTAATTTCTGCCATAATCAAAGGCTTGGCGTGAAATTTCGCAGTTGCATGTAGTCAGTCCGCCATCCGGGCTATCGACGTTTGATTAATGACGTCCGGTCGCCCATGACATTCCTTTCGTCACGGGTGACCATGTCGGTAGGCTTCGCATCGGTCGTCGCATTCAAATCCGGCCAGCCGCGCTCATTTGATCAAATGAGCGCGATTGCGGAGGTCGAGCGATAAGAAGGAGTTATCGTATGTATGCAGTTATCAAGTCTGGCGGCAAGCAGTACCGGGTCGCGCCCGGTGATAGGCTGAAGCTGGAAACGCTGGCCGCCGAGGTGGGTCAGAAGATTTTGCTGGGCGAGGTTCTTGCTCTGGGGCGCGGTGTCGACCTGCGCGTAGGCACACCTGTGGTGGTTGGCGCGGCGGTGACTGCCACGGTGCTGGCGCACGGTCGGCGCGATAAAGTTACAATTTTTAAGATGCGGCGCCGCAAACACTACGCCAAGAGCGGTGGTCACCGTCAAAATTTCACTGAGGTTCAGATCGATTCGATCGCCTGAGCGACCGGTCGACGCGTTCGAGGACACGATGGCACATAAAAAAGCAGGCGGTTCGTCGCGCAACGGTCGCGATTCCCAAGCCAAGCGTCTGGGTGTGAAGGTCTTCGGCGGTCAGGACATCAACGCCGGCAGCATCATCCTGCGCCAGCGCGGCACCCAGTTCCACGCCGGTACCAACGTCGGCATGGGGCGCGACCACACTTTGTTCGCCCTGGTCGATGGCAAAGTCAGCTTCGCGGTCAAGGGCGACAAGAATCGCCAGACCGTGAACGTGCTGCCACCGGCCTGAAGCACAGCGCCGCCGGCGCAGCCGAAGCCCTGCCGCTCAGTGGCAGGGCTTTTTCATTTCTGCTCGAGCCATGAAGTTCGTCGACGAAGCGAGGATCGAGGTCAGCGGCGGTCGCGGCGGCAACGGCTGTGCCTCCTTTCGCCGTGAAAAGTTCATCCCCAAGGGCGGCCCGGACGGCGGCGACGGGGGGCGCGGCGGCTCCGTGTGGGCCGTGGCCGATCGCAACATCAACACGCTGATCGACTATCGCTACGCCCGCAAGCATGCGGCAAGAAACGGCGAGCACGGCAGCGGCAGCGATTGCTACGGCGCAGCCGGTGACGACATCGTGCTGCGCGTGCCGGTGGGGACCGTCGTGCGCGATGAACACGGCGGCGAGCTGCTCGCCGACCTGGCCGCCGACGGCCAACGCGCGCTGCTGGCCAAGGGTGGAGTCGGCGGACTGGGCAACCTGCACTTCAAGTCGAGCACCAATCGCGCGCCGCGTCAGCGTACGCTCGGCGAGCCGGGCGAGCACCGCTACCTGCAGCTCGAACTCAAGGTGCTGGCCGATGTCGGCTTGCTCGGCCAGCCCAACGCGGGCAAGTCGTCCCTGATCACGGCGGTCTCCAACGCACGGCCGAAGGTTGCCGACTATCCGTTCACCACGCTGCAGCCCCACCTGGGCGTGGTGCGCACATCGGCGGGGCAGAGTTTCGTTATTGCCGACGTTCCGGGACTGATCGAAGGCGCAGCCGAAGGAGCCGGCCTGGGGCCCCAGTTCCTGCGCCACCTCGCGCGAACCGGTCTGCTGCTGCACGTGATCGACATCGCCCCCATGGATGGCAGCGATCCGGTGGCCGGCGCGCGTGCCATCGTCGCCGAGCTCAAGAAGCACGACCCGGTCTTGCACCGCAAGCCGCGCTGGATCGTGTTCAACAAGATCGATCTCGTGCCGGTGGAGCTCAGGCCCGCGCGGCTGGCTTCTCTCGTACGGAGGCTGCGTACCAAGGCACCAGTGCACGCCGTGTCGGCCGCCACGGGCGAGGGCTGCCGGGAACTGATGTTTGCAGTGCAGCGCTTCTTGGATGAGCAGGGGGGCAGGCCGGAGGTGGCGGCATGACGTCGGCCTGCCCGGCCGGCGCATCGCCGTCGGCGGTCGCCGCGGCGCGCCGCATGGTCGTCAAGGTCGGCTCCAGCCTGGTCACCAACGACGGCCGCGGACTCGACCTCGAGGCCATATCGCGGTGGTCGGGGCAGATTGCCGCGCTGATGCGTGCCGGCAAGCAGGTGGTGCTCGTCTCCAGTGGCGCCATTGCCGAGGGCATGCAGCGCCTCGGTTGGCCGCGCCGGCCGCGCCAGGTCCATGAGCTGCAGGCGGCGGCCGCCGTCGGCCAGATGGGTCTGGCGCAGGCCTACGAGAGCCGCTTCGCCGAGCACGGCCGTCACAGCGCACAGGTGCTGCTGACCCATGCCGACCTGGCGGACCGCGCGCGCTACCTGAACGCCCGCTCCACGCTGTTCACCCTGCTCGACCTTGGCGTGGTCCCGGTCATCAATGAGAACGACACCGTGGTTACCGACGAGATCAAGTTCGGCGACAACGACACGCTCGGCGCTCTGGTAACCAACCTGGTCGAGGCCGACGTCCTCGTGATCCTCACCGACCAGACTGGCTTGTTCAGCGCCGACCCGCGCCACGATGCGGCCGCGACCTTGATCGCGCAGGCGCAGGCCGGCGATCCGCGGCTGGAGGAGATGGCCGGCGGTGCCGGCAGTTCGATCGGACGCGGCGGCATGATCACCAAGGTGCTGGCAGCCAAACGCGCCGCACGCAGCGGAGCCAGCACGGTCATCGCATCCGGGCGCGAGCGCGAAGTGCTGCTGCGGCTGGCCGAAGGCGAGCGCATCGGCACCCAGCTCGATGCCGATGTACCGGTGCTGACGGCGCGCAAGCAGTGGCTGGCCGACCACCTGCAGTTGCGCGGCCGGGTGGTCATCGATGCCGGCGCGGCGCGGGCGCTGCGTTCCGGCGGCAAGAGCCTGCTGCCCATCGGGGTGACTGAGGTTCTCGGCGAGTTCGCGCGCGGCGACGTCATCGCCTGTGTCGACGGCCAGGGCCAGGAGGTCGCGCGCGGGCTGGTGAACTACTCGAGCGCGCAGGCGCGGCTGATTGCGAGGCGGCCGACGGCGCAGATCGAGGATATTCTCGGGTTCATCGAGGAACCCGAGCTGATTCACGCCGACAACCTCGTCGTCAGCTCGGCGGGGTGACGGTCGCTGCGGCCGGTTCGGTGGGCGGTTCCCGTTCGCCGAGGCGGGCTGGCTGCCGCCGCTGCGGGCGAAACACGAAACGCGACAGTTCCTGCAGCGCCTGCTGGTACACGTCGCGCTTGAACTCGATTACCGAATCGAGCGGAACCCAGTAGTCGTGCCAGCGCCAGGCGTCGAACTCGGGCTTTTCCGACCGGCGCAGGCAGACGTCGCAGTCGCGACCAACCAGGCGCAGCAGGAACCAAATCTGCTTTTGCCCGCGATAATTGCCACGCAGGTCGCGGCGGATCCACTGCTCGGGAACCTCGTAGCGCAGCCACTCGCGCGTGCGCGCGACGATCTTCACATGCTCGGGCTTGAGGCCGACCTCTTCGTGCAGCTCGCGAAACATGGCCTGTTCCGGCGACTCACCATGCTTGATGCCGCCTTGCGGAAACTGCCAGGAGTGCTGCCTGACCCGTTTGCCCCAGAAGACCTCGTTGCGAGCATTGAGCAGGATGATGCCGACATTCGGGCGGTAACCGTCCTTGTCCAGCATTCCAACACCTGAAGCTTTATCATCTGACGTCGATTATATGACCGGGTCTTGACGCGGCATCAATCCGTCGGCAGCGCAACCGCGCGCCCCGCGCGCCCGCCCAACGAGCTGCCGCCATGCGCGCCACCCAGTTTTTTATTTTCACCCTCAAGGAACCGCCGTCGGACGCGGAAATCGTCAGCCATCGCCTGATGGTCCGCGCCGGCATGATCCGCAAGCTGGCAGCCGGCATCTACAACTACCTGCCCATCGGCCTGCGCTCGATTCGCAAGATCGAGCGCATCGTCCGCGAGGAGATGAACAGCGCCGGGGCCATCGAGTTGCTGATGCCTGTGGTGCAGCCGGCGGAGCTGTGGATGGAGTCGGGTCGCTGGGACAAGTACGGCCCAGAATTGCTGCGCTTGAAGGACCGCCACGAGCGCGGCTTTATCGTCCAGCCGACCTCCGAGGAGGCGATTGGCGACCTGGCGCGCCAGCTGGTGACGAGCTACAAGCAGTTGCCGGTGAACTTTTATCACATCCAGACCAAGTTCCGCGACGAGCGGCGGCCGCGCTTCGGCGTCATGCGCGGGCGCGAATTCACGATGAAGGACGCCTATTCGTTCGACCGCGACGAAGATGGCATGCGCCGGAGCTACCAGGCGATGTACGACGCCTATGTGCGCATCTTCGAGCGTATGGGCCTGAGGTTCCGCGCGGTGCGCGCCGACACGGGCAACATCGGCGGCAAGGCGAGCCATGAGTTTCAGGTCATCGCCGACACCGGTGAGGACTCGCTCGTCTACTGCCCGGACTCGGACTACGCGGCCAACATCGAACTGGCAGAGGCGCTGCCGCTGCTCGCTGCGCGGGCCGAACCGAGGGAGGCGCTTGTCAAGACGCCGACACCGGGCAAGGAAAAGTGCGAGGACGTTGCCCTGCTGCTCGGGCTGCCGCTGGTGCGCACGGTCAAGTCGATCGTGCTCGCCGTGGAGCGCAAGGACGCGGACGGCCGGGCGGCCGGCGTCGAGATCTGGCTTTTGCTCCTGCGCGGCGATCACGAGCTCAACGAGGTCAAGGCGGGTAAAGTGCCCGGCCTTGCCGAAGGCTTTCGCTTCGCCACCGAGGCCGAGATCGAGGCGGTCTTCGGCAGCAAGCCCGGTTATCTCGGTCCGATCGGAACCCGACTGCCGGTCCGGGTGGTGGCCGATCGAACGGTGGTCAACATGAGCGACTTCGTGTGCGGCGCCAACGACGAGGGCTTCCACTACACCGGTGTCAACTGGGGCCGTGATCTTCCCGAGCCCGTCGTGGCCGATATCCGCAAGGTGGTCGCTGGCGACCCATCGCCTGATGGCAGGGGCGTTCTCGCCATCCAGCGCGGCATCGAGGTCGGGCACGTGTTTGCCGGTTTGCCTTACCCGCAGACGATGAACATCCGCTTCACCGACGAAGACGGCAAGCTGCAGCCGATGCACATGGGCTGCTACGGCATCGGCATCACGCGCCTGCTGGGCGCGGCGATCGAGCAGAACCACGATGCCAAGGGGATCGTCTGGCCAGCGGCCATCGCGCCGTTTATCGCGGTGATCTGTCCCGTGAATTACCGCCAGTCCGAGGCCGTGCGCCAGGCGGCCGACCAGCTGTACGAGTCGCTGCGTGCGGCGGGTGTGGACGTGATCCTCGACGACCGGGGCGAGCGTCCAGGCGCCATGTTCGCCGACTGGGAGCTGATCGGCGTGCCGCACCGGCTCACGGTGGGCGAGCGCGGCCTGAAGGCCGGCGAGATCGAGTACACCGAGCGCCGCGCCCTGACTCCTGCCATGGTGCCCCTCGGCGATGCGGTGGCCTTCGTCAAGTCGCAGCTGGCCCGCTGAGGCGCGGTCGCCCGGCCGTCGGCCGTTGCTCGGCAGCGCCCTCGGCGCGGCAGCGCTGCTGCTGGCGCCGCGGATCGTGGTGGCCGGCGCCCAGCGTTACGAACCGATGGCCGATGCGGTGCGGCTGGCCTTGGCGGCACAGATCGCAGACAGCCGCCCGCCCGTGCGCGAGTTTGCCGATCCGCAGGAGCGCGCGGCCTTCGTCGATTGGCTCGGACAGATGGCGCAACGGCTGGAGCGGCGCAAGCCCGAGAGCCAGGCGCGCAGCGAGTTTCTGCGCACGCTCGACTACGAGGCCACGCGGGCCGGACTCGACCGGCAGATGGTCCTCGGCCTGATCCAGGTAGAGAGCAACTTTCGGAAGTACGCCATCTCGAGCGCCGGGGCGCGCGGCTACATGCAGGTGATGCCCTTCTGGACACGCGTGCTGGGCGACGGCGATCCGCGGCGGTTGTTCGACCTGCGCGCCAACCTGCGGTATGGCTGCGTGATCCTGCGCCATTACATCGACCTGGAACGGGGCGATCTGTTCCTGGCCCTCGGCCGCTACAACGGTAGCCGCGGCCGCCCGGAGTATCCAAACGCGGTGCTGGCGGCCTGGAGCAACCACTGGAGCTTCGAATCGCTCGCCAAGCCGCGCGCCTGAAGCGGCCTGTGTAACGGCCTGCGGGACAACTGAGAGGGGCCGGCGGCGCCCGCGGCGTTGGCGGCGCGCGACGCCTGGATCCTGCTTGTGACCTTCACCAAGCGGCCAATCGGCGCGGTTCGCGACACTGCGGCGTTCGCCCCCGACCAACCGCAAGGAGAGGCACCATGAAACCAACCGCCCTCGCGCTGGCTGCCGCTGCCGTGGCCGTCATCGTTCCCGACCTGGCCTCGGCGCAGGCCGGCACCGTGGTCGTACGCGGCCGTGTGACGCAGATCGCGCCCGCCGACAAGTCCGACCCGATCCCCGCTCTGGGCGTGCGCGCCGATGCGATCACCGTCAGCGACAAGACGATCTCGGAAGTCGACTTCACCTACTTCCTGACCGACAACTTTGCCGCCGAGCTGATCCTCACCTACCCGCAACGGCACGACGTGTCGCTCAACGGCACCAAGATCGGCAGCTTCAAGCACCTGCCGCCGACGCTGCTGGCGCAGTACCACTTCAATCCCAGGGGCCAGTTCAATCCCTACGTCGGTGCCGGTATCAACTACACGCTCATCTCGAGCGTGGACCTGACCGTGCCGGGCGTGGGTGCGCTCGATCTCGAGGACTCGAGCGTCGGCTACGCGTTGCAACTGGGTCTGGACTACAACATCGACAAGAACTGGTCGCTGAACTTCGATGCGAAGTTCGTGCAGATCCAGTCGGACGTCAAGCTGAAGGCCACGGGCGCAACGGTGTCGAAGGTCAAGGTCGACCCGTACCTGTGGTCAATCGGCGTCGGCTACCGCTTCTAGCCGCGCGGCAGTCGCGTGGTGCGACGACGGGCCCGGCCCGCCGTCGTCGCCTTCAGCGCTTGGGCAGACCGGGCAGGCCGCCCTTGAGCGCGCCCAGCCCGCCCAGGCCGCGCATCATCTTGGCGAGGCCGCCCTTTTTCATCTGCTTCATCATCGACTGCATCTGTTCGAACTGGTTGAGCAGCCGGTTGACCTCCTGCACCGGCACGCCACTGCCGGTGGCGATGCGCCGCTTGCGCGAGGCCTTGATGAGCTCGGGCCGCACCCGCTCGGCTGGCGTCATCGAGTTGATGATTCCCTCGAGCCGCCGCACCTGCTTGTCGACGTCCTGGTCGTTGACCTGACCGGCGGCCTGTGCGAACTGCGCCGGCAGCTTGTCGAGCATGCTCGAGATGCCGCCCATCTTGCGCATCTGGCCGATCTGCTCGCGAAAGTCATTGAGGTCGAACTTCTCGCCCGACTTCATCCGCTGCGCGAACTTCTCGGCCGCCTTGACGTCGATCGACTTTTGCACGTCCTCGACCAGGGAGACGATATCGCCCATGCCAAGCACGCGGCCGGCCATGCGTTCGGGGTCGAAGCGCTCCAGCCCGCCGATCTTCTCGGCCACGCCGACGAACTTGACCGGCTTGCCGGTCACGTGGCGCACCGAAAGCGCTGCGCCGCCGCGCGCATCGCCGTCGAGCTTGGTCAGGATGACGCCAGTCAGCGGCAGCCGCTCGGCAAACGCCCGCGCGGTATTGACCGCGTCCTGACCCAGCATGGCGTCGATCACGAACAGCGTCTCGATCGGGCGCAACGCGGCGTGCAAGGCCGCGACCTCCTGCATCATGGCCTCGTCGACGGCGAGGCGGCCGGCCGTGTCGACGATCAGCACGTCGAAGATCTGCCGTTGCGCCTGCTCGAGCGCGCGGCGGGCGATATCGACCGGCGCGTCCTGCGCCGTGCTCGGGAAGAAGCTGGCACCCGCCTGCGCCGACACCGCCCGCAACTGTTCGATCGCAGCCGGACGGTAGACGTCGGTCGACACCGTCATGACCTTCTTCTTCTGGTCGCCAAGCCACTTGGCGAGCTTGGCGGCAGTCGTCGTCTTGCCTGCCCCCTGCAGGCCGGCCAGCAGGATCACAGCGGGCGGCTGGGTGGCGAGACTGAGTTCGCGCTCGGCCGGCGGCACATCGCCGCCCATCAGCGCCGTCAGTTCCTTGTGGACGATGCCCACCAGCGCTTGGCCCGGCGTCAGGCTGCCGGCCACGTCCTCGCCCAGCGCCTGCTCCTTGATGCGCGCAACGAACGCGCGCACCACCGGTAACGCGACGTCTGCTTCGAGCAGGGCCAGCCGCACCTCGCGCAGCATCTCCTGCATGTTTTCCTCGGTCAGGCGGGCCTGACCGCGCATGGTCTTGACCACGCGCGCGAGCTTTTCTGTCAGTTGTTCGAGCATGGCACCGGGGTGTGCGCGTCGGCGGCTGCAGGCCAGGGTGCGCGCCGGCGACCGGTTGTGATATAGACGGGGCTATGGGGCCATTCTCATTCTACGTACTTGCCCACCTGCTCGTGGCGGCCGGCTATCTCGGCGTGGCGTGGCACGGCTGGCGCAGCCTGACCGGGCCGACGGCCGCCGAGGCCATTGCCCCGGCCACCATCGCCGACCGCTGGCTGCTGCCGGTGCTGACCGTGGCCCATGGCGCGCTGCTGGCGCAGACCATGCTGGGCAGCGGTGACTTCCGCTTTGGGTTCGCGTTGGCGCTGTCGGCCACGCTGTGGCTCACTGTGGCCATCCTGTGGGTGGAAACGTTCTTCGTGCCAATGCGGATGCTCTACCCGATGGTGTTGCCGGCCGCGGCGCTGGCTACCGTCTTGCCGCTGGTGTTTGACAGCGTGGCGATCGGCGCGGGAGCCGGCAACCCCGGGGCTTTCCGGCTGCATCTGCTGGTGGCGATCTTTGCGAACAGTCTGCTCACGATCGCAGCCCTGCACGCCTTGCTGATGGCAGCACTGGACCGCCGGCTGCACGCGGGTGCTGCCAGGGCGCCGGCGGGCGAGTCCGGTCTGTTCCGCCACGCGCCGCCGCTGCTGGCCATGGAGCGGTTGCTGTTCCAGATCATCGCCGCAGGTTTCGTGCTGCTGACCGCCACGGTCATCTCCGGCGTGTTCTTCTCAGAGCAACTCTTCGGCCGCGCCCTGCGCTTCGAGCACAAGACGGTGTTTGCGCTGGCCGCCTGGGTCGTTTTCGGCGGGCTTCTGCTGGGTCGCTGGGGCTTTGGCTGGCGCGGCCGGGTGGCCTTGCGATGGACGCTGATCGGCTTCGTGATGCTGCTGCTGGCCTATGTCGGCAGCCGCTTCGTCATCGAAGTGGTGCTGGGGCGTTGATGGGGCGGATCTTTTTTTTCTTGCTGCTGGCGCTCGCAGTCTATGTCGGCTACCGCTGGTGGCTGGCGCAGCGCCAGGCGGCGGCCCGGCGCGCCATGGACGACGCCAGCACCGTGGAACACATGGTTCGCTGCGAAGTCTGTGGCCTGAATCTGCCCCAGTCCGAGGCGCTGTGCGAGGAGGATGCGCAGGCCGGGGGTAAGGAGGCCGGCGGCAAAGAGGCCGGGGGTGCGGCGCTTCGCTGGTACTGCGGCGAGGCGCACCGGCGGCGGCACCGGAGCTAGCCTGAATGTTTCGTCGGATCGCCACCCCCCGCATCGCCGATTCCGCTCTGTGCGCGCAACGATCGGTGCGCGTTTCGCCGCAGCCAGTTCGGTACATCGGGGCTACGCGGGTTGGCACGAAGGGGACGCGGCCATCACGCGATCGATTGCTCGCCGATCCCTCTGGAGACCGGCTACGTCCCCGTGCCGCATGCTGCGGCCGGCAGGCCGCAGCCGCTCAGTCGGTCCGATGCGGACTTCGCGGAGGCTCGGCTTTGCCCACTCGCGAAATCTGGCTAGGGTGGGCCTGCGCGCACATCGCGCGTATCTGACGAAATACTCGGACCAGCATGGATCGAACCGTGGCCATCGGCGAGCCGCTCCAGCACCTGCTTCCTCCCAGCGAGCTGTCCTGGCGCGCTCTGCAGTACTTCGCGCTGATCCGAGTGCTTTTGGCGGCCGCGCTCTTGAGCATGGCGCTCTTTGGCGGCACTGCGGCCCTGTTTGGCCTGCCCGAGCGCGGGACGGCCTCGATGCTGCTGGCAGGCAACGCCGTTTACCTGGGTCTGGCCGTGGTGCTGGCGCTGGCGGCGTTCTACGTGCGCCAGCAGATCCTCGGGCAGGTTGCTGCCCAACTGGCAGTCGACTTAGTCCTGATCACGGCTCTGGTCCTGGGTGGCGGCGGATTGCGAGGGGGCGTCGTGGCGCTTTACCTACTGCCGCTGGCCGGCGCTTCGGTGATGCTGCCGAGCTCGGCTGCGTTCTTCGTTTGTGCGCTGATCGTGTTGGCGCTGCTGGTGGATGCCGTGCGGCAGGTGCTTTCTACGGCCGGCTCGGACTCGCTGTTGTTCCAGACGGGCCTATTCGGGGCGGCGCTGTTCGGCATCACCGCGCTCCTGCGCTTGCTGATGGCGCGCCTGGCCGAGCAGGAGCGGCTGGCGCGCCTGCGCGGCCGCGACCTCGAGAACCAGCTCGAGATCAACCGGCTCGTCATCGCCCAGATGGAGCAGGGCGTGCTTGTGGTGGATGCCAAGACCCTGGTTCGTGCCAGCAATCTGGCAGGCCGAGTGCTGCTCGGGCTAGCACCGACCATGCAGCTGACGGGCAGGCGCCTGTCGGACTTTCCGTCGCTGGCGCCCCTGTTGGATGCCTTCCTCAAATGGCGGGCGGCCGAGTGCTCCTCCGGCGTGTGGTCCAACACGGTCATGCAGCCGAAGGCGCCGGCCGCGCAGGATGCTCGCCACCTCGGGCAGCTCGAGTTACGGGCACGCTTCGCGCGACCATCGTCGGATTCGAACGACGAGTTCGTGATTTTCCTAGAGGACGTGCGGGCGGTTCAGGAGCGTGCGCAGCAGCTAAAGCTGGCGGCCATGGGTCGGCTCACGGCCAGCATCGCGCACGAGATCCGCAACCCCCTTGCGGCCATCAGCCACGCTGGTCAGTTGCTAGCTGAAGTCAACCAGGAGCCGCTTCAGAAGCGCTTGTCCGGCATCGTGCGCGAGAACACGCAGCGCCTGAATCGCCTGGTCGATGACGTGCTGCGAGTGGCGCGTCGCGAGGCTCCGATGGGCGATTCGATCACGCCTGCGATCTTCGTCCGCCAGTGGCTCGATGAGTTCGTGCGCGACCGCAGCCTGGTCGCCGGCCGCATCGTGCTGAATGCCGAGCCTCGGCTGGTGGTCAAGTTCGAGCCGTCGCACTTGCGGCAGGTGCTGTTCAACCTGGTCGACAACGCGCTGCGCTACGCCTCGCCGAAGGCCGGGGCGGTCGAGATCCTGGTGGAGCGCGCCGCCGACGACGGCGGCCGTATCAAGCTGTGGGTCTTGGACGACGGGCCGGGCCTGACACCCGAGGTGCTTGGCGCGCTGTTCGAGCCCTTCATGACCACCCATGCGCGCGGTACCGGGCTCGGCCTGTTCCTGGCGCGCGAGTTCTGCTTAGCCAACCGCTGCGACCTCAGCTACGCAACCCGGCGCCACTTGGACGGTAGCGCACGCGAGGGTTTCGTTTTGACTTTCGCGCGCGCCGCGGGCAGTGCGGTCGAGGACCTCGGCTTCCTGGACACGATTCCGACTCAATGAGCGACACTGACACCGACCGCACTCCGATCGAGGCGCCGCGCCGCCTGCCAGTCGCGCTTGTCATCGACGACGAGGCCGACCTGCGCGAGTTGCTGTCGCTGACACTGGTTCGGCTCGGCCTGGATGTGGACAGCGCTGATTCAATGGCGCAAGCGCGCGAACGGCTTGCGCGAAAGCGCTACAACCTGGCCTTAACCGACATGCGGCTGCCCGATGGAGTTGGCCTCGATTTGGTACGCGAAGTTGCACAGGGTCAGTACCGTGAACCGATTCCGATCGTGGTGATCACCGCCTTCGGTAGCCCCGAAAACGCGGTCGCCGCGCTGAAGGCCGGAGCCTTCGACTACCTCACCAAGCCGGTAGACCTCGAGCAGCTGCGGCTGGTGGTGCGCTCGGCCCTGAAGTCTGGGCACGAGACGCTGGTCGGCGGTACGCCGCTGCCGGCGTTCAGCCGCCTGCAGGGCGCCAGTCCCGCGATGCAGCAGTTGCGGGCTTTGATCGACAAGCTGGCGCGCAGCATGGCGCCGGTGGCCATCCGGGGCGAGTCTGGCAGCGGCAAGGAGCTGGTTGCGCGCGCGATCCACGAGTTGTCGTCACGCGCGGGCGGACCGTTCGTGGCGGTCAATTGCGGCGCGATTCCTGAAACGTTGATGGAGGCCGAGTTCTTCGGCTATCGCAAGGGCGCATTCACGGGTGCCGATCGCGACCGTGGCGGCTTCTTCCAGGCTGCTGCCGGCGGCACGTTGTTTCTGGACGAGGTGGCCGAGCTGCCGCTGGCCATGCAGGTCAAGCTGCTGCGTGCAATCCAGGAGCGGCGCGTGCGTAAGGTGGGTGCAACCGCTGAGGAGCCGGTCGACGTACGGCTCCTGAGCGCCACCCACCAGGACCTTGCCAAGCAAGTGGTGGCGGGACGCTTTCGCCAGGATCTGTACTACCGGCTCAACGTGATTGAGCTGCGTGTGCCCAGCCTTCGCGAGCGCGCCGAGGACATCCCGCTGATTGCCGAGTATCTGCTACATCGCCTGGCCGAGCGAGTCGACGGCAAGCCGGCGCGGCTGTCACCCGAGGCTCTTGCCGCGCTACAGCGGCATCCCTTTCCGGGCAATGTGCGCGAGTTGGAGAATGTGCTGGAACGAGCGCTGGCGCTGGCTGCGGCAGACGAGTTGCAGCCGCTGGACCTGATGCTGCCGCAAGCGGAGATCGACCTGTTGCTTGAGCCCGAGGACCTGGATTCCACGGTGGCCGCACGCGAATCTGGCGCCGACGCGGACGCTGCTGCTGCCGCCGGATTGACTGAGGCGGCGGCAGCCGAATGGGCGGACGATCGCGGCGCGGCAGCGCCGGCCCCGACCTTCAGCGTGGTCGATGGTGTGCCCAACGACCTGCAGGCCTACCTGGATGCGCTCGAGCGCGAGGCGATCCGCGCCGCCGTGGCCCGCACGCGCAACAACCGCACCGCAGCGGCGCAGTTGCTGGGCCTCACCTTCCGCCAGTTGCGCTACCGGATGCAGCGGCTCGGACTGAGGTGATGCGCGGCCGTGAGCCCGACAGGCTGCCCGAAGGGCGAAATCCTGAGCGCGCAGCGCGAAGGTAGTCCAGTGAGAGCCTGGCTCACGCTGCACGAGGGTCACTTCCATCGCCATGTCCAGCTGCTGCCCGGTCGCACACTCGTGCTGTTCAGCCAGCCGGGCTGCGCGGCTTGTCGGCGGGCCGAGGCCTTCCTGCCGGGCTGGCTGGCCGGCCTCGTGCAGCAGTGTGTCAAGGTCGATGCGCAGGAGCAGGCCGCGCTGGCGCGCGAGTTCGAAGTGTTCCACCTGCCGGCCCTGCATCTGTACCTGGACGGCCGTTACCACGCGCCGGTGCTTTGCCCGCTGGCGGAGGCCGCCGTTCGGACCGCGGTCGGGCAGGTGATCGCTGACCCGGCAGTCGAGGCGCCTTGATGCGGTTGCCGTCGCTTGCGCTGCGTGAAGACGGCTGGGTCGCTGGAGTGGCGCACTGCCTGTCCCCGCACTGCGACGCTCGGCCGGCCGGCAGTTCAGTCGACCTGCTGGTGATCCACAACATCAGCCTGCCGCCAGGCGAGTTCGGCGGCGGGCACGTACAGCGCCTGTTTGCCGGCACCCTCGACCTGTCCGCCCATGCTTTCTTTGCCACGCTCGCTGGCGTACGCGTCTCTGCCCACTTCCTGATCGAGCGAGACGGCTGCATCACGCAGTTTGTATCCTGCGCCGCACGCGCCTGGCACGCCGGAGCCTCTGTGCACCGCGGACGCGCGCGCTGTAACGACTTTTCGATTGGCCTGGAGCTCGAGGGCACCGACTTCACGCCCTACCGCCCGGCGCAGTACCTGGCGCTCGCGGCGCTGGTGCCGGCACTGCGGGCGCGCTATGCGCTGGCGCACGCGGCCGGCCACAGCGACATTGCGGTGGAGCGCAAGTCCGATCCCGGGCCGCTGTTCGACTGGCCGCGCCTGGCGGCCGATACGGGACTGACACGCGGCTAGCTAGCCCGCCGTGGTCGTCCTCATTCCACTCGCGGCAACCAACGTCCACCGTCCTTTGCTGCGCTGCAGGCGCACGGTGTCGACTTTCCGTGCCGACTATCAGTTGAGTTCGCGCAAAGTCTTGCCTATGATCCAATCCCACTAGGTATTGGGCGGTAACCGCGAAATGGCACAACATATAGGGGCTGACGCGGAAGCTCCAGTGATCATTCGCTGCGCCTTCAACAGGCCGGCCGCCTGAGGCGTAGGTGTGGTTGTCGGGTGGGACCGCACCTCCTAGCGGTCGCTGGTGCAGGGCAATCAATAGCTTGTGGGTGCGAGAGGCATCCACCAATAACAATCCGACCGGAGGTCACATGCAGCATCAACAGGCGGTTGTCGCCGCTGCCGCGGGAACGCTATCGGCGCCGCGGGTCGAGTCGTCGGCGGGCATGCCGATCACCGCCGGTGGCGCGCCTGCGACCAGCTATGCCGACTACAAGCTGATCCGGCGCAATGGGGCGGTAGTCGGCTTCGAACCGTCCAAGATCGCGTTGGCCATGACCAAGGCCTTCCTCGCCGTGCGCGGCGGCCAGGGTGCCGCCTCGGCCGCCATCCGCGAGCAGGTCGAGAAGCTGACGGCCAGCGCGGTACAGGCCTTGCTGCGCAGGCAACCCGCGGGCGGGACCTTCCACATTGAGGAAGTGCAGGACCAGGTGGAACTGGTGCTGATGCGCGACGGCGCACACGATGTCGCTCGCGCCTACGTCATCTACCGCGAGAAGCGCGCACAGGAGCGCGTCGCCAGAGCGAAGGAGGCGGCGGACCAGGAGCAGGGCGCGGCGCCGCTGACCGTGATCGAGAACGGCAGCCGGATGCCTCTCGACATGGCGCGCATCCGTTCCCTGGTCGAGTCGGCCTGCGCAGGGTTGGCCGAGGTCTCGGCCGGGGCGGTCCTCGAGGAGACCGTCAAGAACCTCTACGACGGCGTACCGCTCGATGAGGTCTACAAGTCGACGATCCTGGCCGCCCGCGCCCTGATCGAGAAGGAGCCCGCATATACCTACGTCACCGCCCGCCTTTTGCTGCACACGCTGCGCCGCGAAGTGCTGGGCGAGGAAGTCACGCAGGCCCAGATGCAGGGCGATGGCGGGCTTGACGGCCGGTACGCCGAGTACTTCCCGCGCTTCATTAGGTACGGCATCGATGCGGAGTTGCTGGACGAGAAGCTGGCGCTGTTCGATCTGAAGAAGCTTTCCGCGGCGCTGCGGCCCGAGCGGGACCTGCAGTTCGGGTACCTCGGGCTGCAGACGCTGTACGACCGCTACTTCCTGCACCATGACAACCGCATCTTCGAGCTGCCGCAGGCCTTCTTCATGCGGGTGGCGATGGGGCTGGCGCTCAACGAGCTTGATCGCGAGGCGCGGGCCATTGAGTTCTACGACGTGCTGTCCACGTTTGACTTCATGAGCTCTACGCCCACGCTGTTCAACAGCGGGACCAGGCATTCCCAGCTCTCCTCCTGTTACCTGTCTACCGTCTCGGACGATCTCGACGGCATCTACGAGGCGATCAAGGAGAACGCGCTGCTGGCCAAGTACGCCGGCGGGCTGGGCAACGACTGGACGCCGGTGCGGGCGCTGGGCTCGCACATCAAGGGCACCAACGGCAAGAGCCAGGGCGTGGTGCCGTTCCTCAAGGTGGTCAACGACACGGCCGTGGCCGTGAACCAGGGCGGCAAGCGCAAGGGAGCGGTGTGCTGCTACCTCGAGAGCTGGCACCTAGACATCGAAGAGTTCCTGGAACTGCGCAAGAACACCGGCGACGATCGCCGGCGCACGCACGACATGAACACCGCGAACTGGATCCCGGATCTGTTCATGAAGCGGGTCATGCAGGGCGGTGACTGGACCCTGTTCTCCCCCAGCGACTGCCCCGACCTGCACGACAAGACCGGCGAGGCTTTCGAGGAGGCTTACACGCGCTACGAGGACAAAGCTGCGCGTGGCGAACTCAAGCTGTTCAAGAAGATCCCTGCAGTGCAGCTGTGGCGCAAGATGCTGTCGATGCTGTTCGAGACCGGGCATCCCTGGATCACGTTCAAGGACGCCTGCAACCTGCGCTCGCCCCAGCAGCACGCCGGCACGATCCACAGCTCAAACCTCTGCACCGAGATCACGCTGAACACCTCGGACAGCGAGATCGCCGTGTGCAACCTCGGCTCGGTCAATCTCCCGGCCCACATGTCGCCCGACGGCGTTGGTGGCATGGTGCTCGACCACACCAAGCTGAAGAAAACGATCGGCACCGCCATGCGGATGCTCGACAACGTCATCGATATCAACTACTACGCCGTTCCCAAGGCGCGCAACTCGAACGTGCGCCATCGCCCGGTCGGCCTGGGCATCATGGGCTTCCAGGACTGCCTGCACCTGATGCGTACGCCCTACGCTTCGGAGGCTGCCGTCGAGTTCGCCGACCGCAGCATGGAGGCGGTCTGCTACTACGCCTACTGGGCTTCTACCGATCTGGCTGCCGAGCGCGGCCGCTACTCGTCGTTTGCCGGCAGCTTGTGGGACCGCGGCATCCTGCCGCAGGACTCGCTGCGGATCCTGGCCGAGCAGCGCGGCGGCTACGTCGAGGTCGACATGAGTGCGACCATGGACTGGGACGCGCTGCGCGCCCGCATCCGGCAGTACGGGATGCGCAACTCGAACTGCGTGGCCATCGCGCCGACGGCGACGATTTCCAACATCATCGGCGTCGATGCCTGCATCGAGCCGACGTTCCAGAACCTGTTCGTCAAGTCCAACCTGTCGGGTGAGTTCACGGTGGTCAACGAGCACCTGGTCCGCGATCTCAAGAGGCTGGGGCTGTGGGACGAGGTGATGGTCTCCGACATCAAGTACTTCGACGGGTCCCTGTCGAAGATCGACCGCATCCCGGCCGAGCTGCGGCGGCTCTATGCCACCGCGTTCGAGGTCGAGCCCACCTGGCTGATCGAGGCGGCAGCGCGCCGGCAGAAGTGGATCGATCAGGCGCAGTCGCTCAACATCTACATGGCGGGCGCCAGCGGCAAGAAGCTGGACGAGACCTACAAGCTCGCCTGGCTGCGCGGTCTGAAGACCACCTATTACCTGCGCACGATTGGCGCCACGCACGCCGAGAAGTCGACCACCACCCGCACTGGCCAACTGAATGCGGTGCCGACCAGCGGCGGCGCAGCCGCGGCAGGGGCCGCGCCAGCGATGCCCCAGGCCGACGGCAGGGTCTGCATGCTCAAACCGGGCGATCCTGGCTTTGCCGACTGCGAAGCGTGCCAGTAGCGCGCAACCGACAAGAACATCAAGAGGAAGAGACCCCACATGCTGTCCTGGGACGAACAAGCCGCCAACCCGGTTCCGATGCCTCGTCTGCAACCGCTGCAGTCGCCCGGCTCGATGCCGGCTTACGACGTTCCGCCGGGCGCGCCGACCAGTTCGCAAGCCGCAGCAGACGAGCGGCGCGTCAATGCCGCCGACAAGCGGATTATCAATGGCCGCACTGATGTCAATCAGCTGGTGCCGTTCAAGTACAAGTGGGCCTGGGAAAAGTACCTCGCGACCTGCGCCAACCACTGGATGCCGCAGGAAATCAACATGTCGCGCGACATTGCACTTTGGAAAGACCCCAACGGTCTTTCCCCGGACGAGCGGCGCATCATCAGGCGCAACCTGGGCTTTTTCGTGACGGCCGACTCCCTGGCCGCCAACAACATCGTGCTGGGCACCTACCGCCACATCACGGCGCCGGAGTGCCGCCAGTTCCTGCTGCGCCAGGCCTTCGAGGAGGCGATCCACACCCACGCCTACCAGTACATCGTCGAGTCGCTCGGCTTGGACGAAGGCGAGATCTTCAACGCCTATCACGAGGTCGCATGCATCCGGGCCAAGGACGAGTTCCTGATCCCGTTCATCGATACGCTCACCGACCCCAATTTCCAGACCGGCACCACCGAGAACGACCAGAAGCTCCTGCGTTCGCTCATCGTGTTCGCGTGCCTGATGGAGGGTCTGTTCTTCTACGTCGGTTTCACCCAGATCCTGGCGCTGGGCCGGCAAAACAAGATGACCGGCGCTGCCGAGCAGTACCAGTACATCCTGCGCGACGAGTCGATGCACTGCAATTTCGGAATCGATCTCATCAACCAGATCAAGCTGGAGAACCCGCAGTTGTGGACACCGGAGTTCCGGCAGGAGCTCGTTGGCCTGTTCAGGAAGGCAGTGGAACTCGAGTACGCGTATGCGGAAGACACCATGCCCCGCGGGGTGCTCGGCCTGAACGCGCCGATGTTCAAGGGTTATCTGCGCTACATCGCCAACCGGCGTGCCCAGCAGATCGGTCTGGAACCGATGTTTGCGCAGGAGGACAACCCGTTCCCGTGGATGAGCGAGATGATCGACCTGAAAAAGGAGCGCAACTTCTTCGAGACGCGCGTCATCGAGTATCAGTCGGGCGGCGCGTTGAACTGGGAATGAGCGGCCGGCGACTTGGTGGCAACGTGGTCGGCCTGACGCCTGCAGAGCGTCAGTTGCGGCAGCCCGCGCGGATCAGCACACCGGGCGCCGTCGCCACGACGCACCTCATGCGTCGCGCATCGAGAACTGCTGCATTCAGTGCCGTGCCCGGTGCAGTCCGCCGCGTGGCGTTTGGGCAAACGACCGTGCGAGAAATCGAACACAAGGCGAAGTCGCGGGCGAAAAATTCTTGCGATCCGATTTGTTTGCGAGTACAAATCGATCTTGAGTTTGGTTGCTCGATTCGTTGGTCTAACAAGCGACGATCAGTCATTGAATTGAACTCAGACAGTCAAAGAAATCCGTCAACCTTCAAGAACAAGGGACGACAGCACTCCAAGACGCTTCGGTCTTGTGGTCCCGCTCCCGCCAAAAATTGCAGGCCGTCCCCTTCGGCCCCGCACCTTCCGCAGTCCCCCAGAGTTCTTCTGAATGCCGGTCTTGAGCCGGCGTTTGTCTCTGCGCGCTTGAGCCCTGCCAGTAACGAGCTCGCGCGTTGTGCCGAATTCATCAGCGTCAGCGGCTCTCGCGCTGCCCGTTCCGCGCTCCGCTCGGATCTGCGCCTCAAACGCACTTCTGGGGTTGAAGCGGCGACACCGCAACTGCATGCGCCGATGAATAGCCCGGATGCCCGCACTCGTCGTAACGAGCGCGACCGGGTTTCCATCAACCTCGATGCAATCGCATGAAGGAGTTCCGCATGGCTACGAAGAAAGTTGCGAAGAAGGCCGCCAAGAAAGCCCCGGCCAAGAAGGCGGCCAAGAAAGCCCCGGCCAAGAAAGCGGCCAAGAAGGCGCCGGCGAAAAAGGCTGCCAAGAAGACTGCCAAGAAAGCCGCCAAGAAGTAAGGCGCGGGGCGTCTTTGCTTGGTGCTCACCGGCTGCCCTCGGGCAGCCGGTGTGGCATTCCAGCCCGAGTTCGGCAGCCGGCGTATCAGCCGGATGGTTGCGTTCGGGGCGGAATGCGATTGCACTGAGTCCGACCGTCATTGTTTGACTGGAGATCGACATGGCAACCAAGAAAGCTGCCAAGAAGGCCAAGGCCCCGGCCAAGAAAGCCGCCGCCAAGAAGAAGGTCGCTGCGAAGAAGAAGGTCGTTGCGAAGAAGAAGGTCGTTGCGAAGAAGAAGGTCGTTGCGAAGAAGAAGGTCGCTGCGAAGAAGAAGGTCGTTGCGAAGAAGAAGGTCGCCGCGAAGAAGAAGGTCGCCGCGAAGAAGAAGGTCGCTCCGAAGAAGTCCGTAAAGAAGGCTGCTCCAAAGAAGCCAGCTGCAAAGAAGGCCGCTCCGAAGAAAGCCGCACCGAAGAAAGCAGCCAAGCCTGCGGCGCCCGCGGCCCCGAAGCCGGCTGCGCCCGCGCCAGCCCCTGCTCCGGCGCCCGCGGTCTCGACCTCTGCGGCTCCGGGCGCGAAGGCCCCGCTGAATCCTGCAGCGGCCTGGCCCTTCCCCACGGGTAGCCGACCGTAAGGAAATGTTGCCACCTAGGGGCGCTGCCTCGGCAGCGCCCTTTTTGTTTGCACCGCCGCCCACCGCAACGCTCCGTAACCTGCCGCATACAATCCTGCAGGCTTGCTGGACCGCTCCATGCTGCTCATCGACATCGCCCGCCTGCTGATTGAGACGACCGCTGCGCTGCTCGGCGTGACGCTGCTGCTACGCGCCTACATGAACTACGTCGGCATGCCGGGGCGCAATCCCTTTGCCCAGTTCGTCCTGGCATTGACGGACTGGCTGGTACGGCCGTTGCGTCGGGTCATCCCCAGCGCCGGTCGGATCGACAGCGCCTCGCTCGTGGCCGCGTATTTCATGGCGTTGCTGATGCTGGCTCTGACCCTGCTGGTGATCGGCGCCGCAGGTACCTCGTGGCCGTGGGCGCAGTTGCTGCTCGCAGCACTGGTGCAGGTGCTGCGCTGGGCCCTGTACATGGTGTTCTTCCTGGTGCTGTTGCACGTGATCCTGAGCTGGGTCAACCCGTACGCGCCTGTGGCTCCCGGCATCGCGCTGTTGGTGCGACCATTCCTGGCCCCGTTCCAGCGCATCATCCCGCTCGTGGGTGGCGTGGATCTGTCGCCTATCGCGCTGATCGTCGTCGTGCAGATCCTTCTGCTGGTCGTCAACCGCAGCGGGTTCTAGAGCGCAGATGCAATCGGGGGCGCCGCAGCGCCCCGTAGTACCGGTCCCGCCGGTCGGAAGCTCCAGCCTAGCGGGAGACCCGTGTCACGCCGCCCTGGCTGAGCAGCCTGACCCGGTCGCCGGGGCGGAACTGCTGGCCGTCCGTCTCCTGCACGATGGCGCGTAACTCACCGTTATCAAGGCGCACGGTGAGCTCGACGCCCGGCACCTTGCTGCTGTTGTTCTCGATCGCCTGGCCGGCGATACCGCCGACCACCGCACCGAGGACGGCACCGACTGCCGAGCCGCGTCCCTGGCCGACTGTACTGCCGGCAATGCCGCCGACCACCGCGCCGGCGCCCGTACCGACCCCGGTCTGGCCCCGATCGATCGTGACGTCTCGGACGCTCTCGATGACGGCCATCCGCACCACCTGTTCTCGCTGTGCTTCGCCGGCGCGGTAAACGCTCGCCGAGCGCTGCTGAGTGGCGCAGCCTGCCAGCAGCAGAGCCGCCGCGGCCGTTGCAATCCAACGCAGTTGACGGTTCATGTGACTTCTCCGAGGTGGGTGGACGGCCTCTGGCCGTCCCGGCTTGGGACGGAACCAGACGCCCTCTGGTTCAACGCCATACAGGCCGGCTCGTTGACCGCAAGGCTCAGTTCCAGGGCCGGTAGCCGAAAGCTTCGAGGAAGCGCTGGCCGATGACGGCGCGATCGGCCTGGTGGTTCTGGGCGCCTGCCCGCTCGATCTTCAGGGTGCCCAGCAGGGCGGCCAGGCGACCTGTCGTCTCCCAGTCGAGATCCCGGTCGATGCCGTACAAGAGTCCAGCCCGGTAAGCGTCGCCGCAGCCGGTGGGATCGACCACCGCAGACGGGCGCACGACCGGGATCTCGTGCGCCTTGCCGTCGATGTAGATCAGCGAGCCCTGCGCGCCGCGGGTGACAACCAGCGCCTTGAGTTTCTTCGACAGCGACTCGATGTCGGCGCCCGTCTTCTCGCTCATCAGCCGGGCCTCGTAGTCGTTGAGCGCCATGTAGTGCGCGCGGGCGATGAACCACTCCAGCTCTTCGGCGTTGAACATCGGCAGACCCTGGCCGGGATCGAAGATGAACGGGATGCCGAGTTCCGCGAACTGCTGCGCGTGCTGCAGCATGCCGTCGCGGCCGTCGGGCGCGACGATTCCGAGCCTGACGCTGCCATCGCCCGGGACCGAGTTCAGGTGCGAGTGCGACATCGCGCCGGGATGGAAGGCGGTGATCTGGTTGTCGTCGAGGTCCGTGGTGATGAAAGCCTGGGCGGTGAAGGTGCCCGGTACATGGCGCAAGTGGCGCCGCTCGATGCCGAGCGCATCCAGCCGCGCCAGGTAGGGCGGCGCATCGTCGCCGACGGTGGCCATCGGCAGGGGCGCGCCCCCCAGCAGCTTGAGGTTGTAGGCGATGTTGCCGGCGCAGCCGCCGAACTCGCGCCGCATCTCGGGCACCAGGAAGGCCACGTTCAGGATATGGACCTGATCGGGCAGGATGTGGTCCTTGAAGCGGCCCTTGAAGACCATGATGGAGTCAAAGGCGATCGAGCCGCAGATCAGGGTGCTCATGCTGTTGATGGGTTTGAGGGCCCGTGAGTCGGTTAGAAGTAGAAGGGATAGACCACGAAGCCCGCGGCGGTCAGCCCGCGCGCCTCGAAGCTCACCCGCACGATGTAGTCGGCGCCCGCAGCCAGTCCTCCATCGACTCGGCTGCGCGGCTCGCCGCTGGCAGCCAGATAATCGGCGGGCGCGAACACTTTGCGAGCCAGCGCGCGGTTCTGCGTGTCGGTCAGCGTGACCTCGATGGCTGGCAGGGCCAGCGTGTAGGTGGCGCGACTGCGTAGTACGGCAGTGAGTTCCAGGATATCGGTGCCTGGCACGGCCTGCAGTTCGGTGCCCACCACCGCAAGCAGGTCGGCCCGCGTGGGCCAGCCCACCGCGCAGCGCAGTGGCTTGCACAGTTCGATCAGCGCGGCACGCGCTGACGGCACAGTGGTGGCCACCTCGACGCGAAAGAGCACCGCCAGTTGTAGCAGTGCGACGATGACCAGTAGCACGGTGCCACTGCCGAAGACCATGGAAAGACCGCGGCTGCGCGGTTTTCGCCGGAGAAAAGCGGGTGAGGAGTCCTCGCTCCGCTCATTGGCGGGCTCCCGCCCGGCAACGGGCACCGCGTACTTGCCTGTGGCCGGGTCGGCTTGCTTAGCTGCGACGTCCTTGGCTCCTCGTCCGGACTGCAACACGCCAGGTTGCGACGGGGCGTCAGCCGCACGCGAAGCGGCCGAAACCGTCGTGGCCCGGATTGCACGACCCGCTTCGGCAGCCGGCACTTGGAGCTGCGACGGCAAGTCGGTGAGGAGGAGGGTCGGCACGCCGAGCGCAGCTTGATCGGCTTCGCCGCGAGCCGCTCGTAATGCCGCGGGTGTGTACACGGGCGCGCTTGCAGCGACGGTGGGAGGTACGCCGCCTGGATCTGCGGCAGATGTGGGGGATAGGGCGAGGGCTGAGGCTGCCGATCCTGACGCAGATGTGCCCGCTTGAGGAGCCGAGCTTGCCGATCGGTCGTCGACGTAGCTGAGACTGCCGATCGCGTCGAATACGTGACGACAGGAGCCGCAGCGCACCAATCCGCCGCGTAGCTTCAACTGGTCGGCGACGACGCGGAACATCGCCTGACACTTCGGACAACGGGTCGCGAGCCCCATGGAATCTCAGTCGATGCGCCTGCCGGCAAGGCAGGTCCAGCCTTCAGTCTGCGCCCACACCCGCAGTTGCACCCCCGAATCGACCGAGCGATACAGCGCTAGTAGTTCGTCCGCCTGCCGGTTGAGCAAGCCGGCAAGGACGAGCGCTCCGCCCGGGGCGACGCGCGCAAGCAGCGCGGGGGCGAGCAGCTTCAGCGGGTTGGCGAGGATGTTGGCAAGCACGATGTCGAAGCGGCCGCTGGGAGTGGTGGGCTCTGCAAGGTCATCCGGGCCAGTGTAGCTGGCGCGCTCTGCCGCGATGCCGTTGGCCAGCGAGTTGTTGCGGGCCGATTGCACCGCTTGCGGGTCGATGTCCACGCCCACAACCGCGGCGGAACCGAGCCGCGCAGCCGCTATGGCCAGGATGCCGGATCCGCAGCCATAGTCGAGCACGCGCTCGCCGCCGCGCACCTGCGCGTCGAGCCAAGCCAGGCACAGCCGTGTCGTTGCGTGGGTGCCGGTACCGAAGGCTACGCCCGGGTCGATGCGGATGTTGATGGCGGCAACTCGGGGCGGCTCGTGCCAGGTGGGTACCACCCACAGCCGCTCGCTGACCCGTGTCGGCGGGAACTGCGCCTGTGTCAACCGCACCCAGTCAACATCCTCAATGGAGCGCGTTGCCCTGATGATGGGTGAGTCAGGTCCGCAGGCCGCCGCCGCTGCGGCCACGACCTGATCCGGGTCGCTGCCCGGGCCGATGAGCACCTGAAGCCGGCTCTCGGGCCAGGCGTGGCGAGCCGGCTCGCTGCCCGGCTCGCCATACAGCGGTGCCTCGTCGGCCGTGTCGGCCTGCGCGTCTTCGACCGCCACCGACAGCGCGCCGGCCGCGAGGAGCGCATCGGACAGCGGCTCGGCCGCGTTCGCCGGCACGATGAGCGTCAGTTCACGCAGCAACGAGGAGGGTGGAGGTCACGCCGGTGCGATCCGAGCCGCTCGCAGGCGCTAGGCCTGATTGAGCTGGCGCGCGGCCAGGCGCTTTTCCAGGTAGTGGATGCTGGTGCCGCCCAGCACGAACTTCTCGTCCATCATCAGGTCGCGATGCAGCGGGATATTGGTGAGAATGCCCTCCACCACCATCTCGCTCAGGGCAATGCGCATGCGCGCCAGCGCCTGCTCGCGCGTGTCGCCGTAGCAGATCAGCTTGCCGATCATGCTGTCGTAGTGGGGCGGCACCATGTAACCGGCATAGGCATGCGAGTCGACCCGCACGCCGGGACCGCCTGGCGCGTGCCAGGCCGTGATGCGACCGGGGCTGGGCGTGAACTTGTACGGGTCCTCGGCATTGACGCGGCACTCGATGGCCGCCCCCTTGGTGACGATGTCGCGCTGGCGCAGCACCATCTTCTCGCCGGCGGCGATGCGGATCTGCTGCTGCACGATGTCGATGCCGGTGACCATTTCCGTGACCGGGTGCTCCACCTGCACCCGCGTATTCATCTCGATGAAGTAGAACTCGCCGTTCTCGAACAGGAACTCGAAGGTGCCGGCGCCGCGGTAGTTGATCTTGCGGCAGGCCTCGGCGCAGCGGTCGCCGATCTTTTCAATCAGCTTGCGCAGGATGCCTGGCGCGGGCGCTTCCTCGATGATCTTCTGATGGCGCCGCTGCATCGAGCAGTCGCGCTCGCCAAGCCACACCGCGTTGCGGTGCTGGTCGGCCAGCACCTGGATCTCGATGTGGCGGGGGTTCTCCAGGAACTTCTCCATGTACACCGACGGGTTGCCGAAGGCCGTTTGCGCCTCCTGCCGGGTCATGTTGACCGCGTTCACCAGCGCCGCTTCCGTGTGCACCACGCGCATGCCGCGGCCGCCGCCACCGCCGGCCGCCTTGATGATGACCGGGTAGCCGACCGCACGCGCAATCTTGACGACCTCACGCGGGTCCTCCGGCAGCGCGCCTTCGGAGCCGGGCACGGTGGGCACACCGGCGGCCTTCATGGCGTGCTTGGCGCTGACCTTGTCGCCCATCAGCCGGATCGACTCCGGACGCGGGCCGATGAACACGAAGCCGGACTTCTCGACGCGCTCGGCGAAGTCGGCGTTCTCGGACAGGAAGCCGTAGCCGGGGTGAATCGCCTCGGCGTCGGTCACTTCTGCCGCGCTGATGATGGCCGGGATGTTGAGGTAGCTGTCCTTGGAAGGCGGCGGACCGATGCACACCGACTCGTCGGCCAGCTTGACGTACTTGGCCTCGTTGTCGGCGGTCGAGTGAACGACCACCGTGCGGATGCCCAGCTCGCGGCAGGCACGCTGGATCCGCAGGGCGATTTCGCCGCGGTTGGCGATCAGGATCTTGCCGAACATGGAGTGGTCAGCCGATCACGAACAGCGGCTGGCCGTACTCGACCGGCTGGCCGTTTTCCACGAGCACCTGCTTCACCTCACCGGCGACCTCGGCCTCGATCTCGTTGAGCAGCTTCATCGCCTCGATGATGCACAGCGTGTCGCCGGGCTTGACCGCCTGGCCCACCTCAACGAAGGCCTTGGCGCCGGGGCTGGGGGAGCGATAGAAGGTGCCGACCATGGGCGACTTGACCGCCGTCCCCTTGGGCTCCTCCGGTTCGGCGCTCGGCGCGGCCGCCGCCGGGCCGGCCGGCATGGCCGGCGCCATGGCCGCAGGGGCGGCGAGGTAAGTGGCCGGCTGCATCGTCATTGGCGCGGGGACTGCAGCCGGGCCGTACTTGACGATGCGGACCTTGTCCTCGCCTTCGGTGACTTCGATCTCGGCGATGCCGGACTCGGCCACCAGGTCGATCAGGGTCTTGAGCTTGCGCAGATCCATGGATGTGTCCTTTGGCGGCCCGATGCCTACGAGGCGCGGTCGGTCAGGGCGAATTCGAGAGCAAACCGGTAGCCGGCCCAGCCCAGGCCGGCTACCGAGCCCACGGCCAGATCGGCCAGATACGAGCGGTGGCGGAACGCCTCGCGCGCATGCACGTTGGACAGGTGAACCTCGATGAACGGAATTGCCACCGCAGCCAGCGCATCGCGCAAGGCAATGCTGGTGTGCGTAAAGGCGCCAGCGTTGATCACGATGAAATCGACGCCCTCGGTGCGGGCGGCATGCACGCGGTCGATCAGGGCGCCTTCGTGGTTACTTTGGAAAAACGCCACCTCCGCGCGGTGCCTCTGCGCCACGTCGGATAGATCGCGCTCGATCTCTGCCAGGGTGCGCGTGCCGTAGATGCCCGGTTCGCGAGCTCCGAGCAGGTTCAGATTCGGGCCGTTGAGGACGAGGATGCGCGCCGCCACGTTGGAAACTCGAGCCTTTCGCCGGCTTGGTTACCGCGCAGATGGCGGAACATGCAAAGACAAGGCGGCAAAAAAAAACAGAACGCGCCAATTGTGGGACGACTTGCCGAGCTTGTCCAGTATCGGACCGAGGCTCAGCCCGACAGGCGGGCGTCGAGCCATTGTTGCAGTTCGGCAGCGTGCACGCGCCCCAGCTTGCGCTGGCCGACGCGGCCGGCAGGATCGACGAGGACAGTATAGGGGAGCGCACCCGCCGAGTTGCCCAGCAGGCGCCCCAGTTCCGATCCGCCGGCGCCGGCGACCAGCAGGGGAAGCGTGAGCTTCAGATCGTCCCGGAAGGCGCGAATCTTGTCGGGCCGGTCGATGCCCAGGCCGATGATCTCCACGTTGCGGCCACGGTAGGCTTGGCGGGTGCGTTCCAGGTCCGGCATTTCCTCGACGCAGGGTGGACACCAAGTGGCCCAGAAGTTGACCACCAGCAACTTGCCGCGCCACTGGGCCAGCGGCTGCGGCTGGCCGTCGGCGTCGGGAAACGTGGCTGCAAACAGGGCGGCGACGGCGGCATCGGCTGGTGGCTGCGGCGTCAGCCGCCACCACGCCACGCCGGCGCCCAGGGCAGCGGCGGCCAGTCCGCTGCCCCCGAGGATCAGCGTCTGTCGCCGGTTCATGCCGCGTCGTCGATCAGCTGTCGCAGCTGCGCCGCACCGGCGCGGCCCAGCGTCTCGACCGGATGCAGGTCCGTCCCGCTGGAGCGAAAGCGCGGCGCTAGCCGCACAGCGTCGGCGGCGTGCACGCTGAGCACCAGCCCGAGCCGCGGCGGCAGGGGGCTGCCGCGCGGGGCGGGCACCACCAGGTGCAGCACTTCATCGGCCCCGCCCGGTGCGTCCTCGCCGGCCTCGGCCTCGAACGCGAGGCCGGCATCGAGCAGGAACATCTCCACGTCCTTCGGGTTGTCGGTGAACAGGTGCAGGTGCAGGTCCGAGTGCTCGGTGGCCGTGCCGTTGAGCACAGCGCCCACCAAGCGCGGCTCGAAGGTCGCCAGCCGCTCCATCCATTGGAGCGCCGCGCGCCGCAACGCCCCCAGACGCTCCGCATGACGCTCGCTGTCAAAGGTCCGCAGGTGGCGGCGCAACGCCTGTTCCACCAGTGCGTTGTCGGGCAATCGGCCCCGCGCCGAGTCGCCCAGCAGTTCACGCGCTGCCTTGCGCTTGGCGCTGGCGTAGTCGCAGCCGTCCTCGGCAATCAGGCGCGCGGCGACGGCGGCGATCTCCAGGTCGAGGTCGCTGGGGGTGGGCATCGGTTGGCTGTTGGGTCGGGGGGGGGCAGCACGCAGGCGCCGCACCGGCGCGGGTTTCCGGGGGGCGGGGGGGCGGAGCGATCTTGACTCGGTCGTCAGTGTAGCGGCGCGTTCGTGTCCACCACGGGTCGACGATCCGCCCCGGGTCTTTCCCTAGAATCGCGCGCTGGTTTCCGCCGGCGGCACCTGATTCCGTCCCATCTTCCCGTGCATCTTCACATCCTGGGTATCTGCGGCACGTTCATGGGTGGGCTGGCGCAGCTCGCGCGCTGCGCCGGGCACCGCGTCACCGGTTGCGATGCGCAGGTGTATCCGCCGATGAGCGAGCAACTGCGCGCCGCAGGGATCGATCTGATCGAAGGCTTCGACGCGCAACAGCTGGCGCTGGCGCCCGACGTCTTCGTGGTCGGCAACGTGGTCACGCGCGGCAACCCGCTGATGGAGGCGATTCTCGAGGCGGGCGCGCCGTTCACCTCGGGCCCGCAGTGGGTTGGCCAGCACGTGCTGCGCGGCCGCTGGGTCCTCGCGGTGGCCGGCACCCATGGCAAGACGACCACCAGCGCCATGCTGGCGTGGATCCTGGAGCACGCGGGCCGCGCGCCGGGCTTCCTGATCGGTGGCGTGCCGCAGAACTTCGATGTGTCGGCGCGGCACGGCGCGGGCGATTGCTTCGTCATCGAGGCTGATGAGTACGACACCGCCTTTTTCGACAAGCGCAGCAAGTTCGTCCACTACTTCCCGCGCACGGCGGTGCTGAACAACCTCGAGTTCGACCACGCCGACATCTTTGCGGACCTGGCGGCCATCGAGACGCAGTTCCATCATCTCGTGCGCTGCATCGCGCGCAACGGCCGCGTGGTGGTCAACGGCGCCGACGCCGCGCTCGGTCGCGTGCTGGCACGCGGCCTTTGGGCCGAGCGGGTGGACTTCGATGCGCCGGCTGGCTGGCATGCACTCGAAGTGGAAGAGGCAGAGGTGCAAGCCTTCGATGTCATTCGCGCCAGCGAACGTCTGGGGCGCTGCACGCTGCGGCTGGCCGGTCGCCATAATCGAAGCAATGCGCTGGCCGCGATCGCGGCGGCCGAGCATGCGGGCGTTGCGCCGGCGCAGGCGATCGCGGCGTTGGCGCAGTTCGAGGGCGTCCGGCGCCGGCTCGAAGTACGCGGCGAGGCTGCCGGCGTGACCGTGTATGACGACTTTGCTCATCACCCCACCGCCATCGAGACGACCGTCGCCGGCCTGCGCGCGCAGGTGGGTGCAGCGCGCATCCTGGCGGTGCTGGAACCGCGCTCCAACACGATGAAGCTGGGCGCGATGAACGCGCGCCTGCCCGGCAGCCTGGCCTCCGCCGACCTCGTGTTCGGCTACGGCGAGCGCACCGGCAGGAATGCACTCGGCTGGGACCTGGCGCAGGCGCTGGCGCCGCTCGGCGCGCGCGCGCAAAGCTTCGGCGAGATCGATGCTTTGGTGGATGCGGTCGCCGCGGCGGCCCGGCCCGGCGATCATGTGCTGGTGATGAGTAACGGCGGCTTTGGCGGCGTGCATGTCAGGCTGCTGGAAGCACTGGCCGCTGCCGCGGCGGCGCAGGCGGCGCCATGATCATCTACCTGCACGGCTTTCGCTCGTCGCCGCAGTCACGCAAGGCGCTGCAGGTACGGGCGGCCCTGCAGCAGCGCGGCCGCGCCGGCGATTACGTCTGCCCGCAGCTGCCGGCCTCGCCACGCGCAGCGGCCGAACTGATCGAGCCGATGGCAGCCACCGAGGACCCGGCCCGGCTGGTCCTGATCGGCTCCTCGCTGGGCGGCTACTACGCAACCTGGCTGGCCGAACGGACCGGCTGCCGCGCCGTCCTCCTGAACCCGGCGATCCGGCCCTATGAGGACCTGCGCGCGCACCTGGGTGTGCAGCCGGTGTTCTTCAGCGACGCGCAGATCGACATGCGGCCCGAGTACCTCGACGAGCTGCTGGCGCTCGACACGCCGCGCATCACGCGGCCGGAGCGCTACTTTCTTCTGGCGGCCACCGGCGACGAGGTGATCGACTACCGCACCATGGTCGCCAAGTACGCGGGCGCGCGGCAGCATGTCATCCAGGGCTCCGATCACCAGATCGCGGAGTTCGCGCAGTACCTGGACGAGGTGCTGGCGTTCTGCGGCGCCGGGGCGACGGCATAGGCGAGACAGGTAAACCGGACCTGCGGGTCGAGAAAGGGGAATCGATGGTCAATCTGGCGGGCGCCGGACAGCGCCTGAAGGACAAGGTCAGCATCGTCACGGGCGGCGCGCAGGGCATCGGCCTGGCCACGGTGCGCAAGTTTGCGCTCGAGGGCGCCATCGTCGCCGTGGCCGATCTGAAGGCCGGGGCGGTCGACGGCGCGGTGGCCGCCATGCGGAAGGAGATCGCCGGGGCGCGCGTCGAAGGGCACGTGGTCGACGTGACGCAGCGCGGCCAGATCGATGCCATGGTGGCGCAGTTGAAGGCACGCCACGGCCGCATCGACGTGCTCGTCAACAATGCCGGCATCACGCTCGATGCGCGGCTGCAGAAGATGACCGAGGCGCAGTTCGACCAGGTCATCGCCGTCAACCTGAAGGGCACCTACAACTGCGCGCAGGCGGTGGTCGACACCATGGTCGAGCAGGGTGCCGGCGTGATCCTCAATGCCTCCAGCGTGGTCGGCATCTACGGCAACTTCGGGCAGAGCAACTATGCCGCCAGCAAGTTCGGCGTGATCGGTCTGGCCAAGACCTGGGCGCGCGAGCTGGGCCCCAAGGGCATCCGCGCCAACGCGGTCTGTCCGGGCTTCATCGCCACGCCGATCCTGCACACCATCCCGGACAAGGTGATGGCGCAGATGGTCGACCGCGTGCCGCTCAGGCGCCTCGGCCAACCGGAAGAGGTCGCCAACCTGTATGCCTTCCTCGCCTCCGACGAGGCCAGCTACATCAATGGCGCGGTGATCGAGGTCGCCGGCGGCCTCACGGTATGAGCGCAGCCGACGGTTCGCTGCTCCCGGCTTCTGCGCAGCGGGTGCAGGCGGCGCTGCTGGCCGCCGGCGTGGCCGCGCGGGTCATCGAGCTGGCGGTGGCGGCGCGCACCGCCCAGCAGGCGGCCGATGCACTCGGCATCGCGGTCGGGCAGATCGCCAAATCGCTGATCTTTCGCGCCGCCCCCAGCGGCCGCGCGGTGCTGGTCATCGCCGCCGGCGACCGGCGCGTCGACGAGGCGCGCTTGGCCGCCGCGCTTGGGGAGTCGATCGAGCGCGCCACGCCGGAGTTCGTGCGCGAGCACGCCGGATTTGCAATCGGCGGGGTGGCGCCCGTGGCCCACGCCCGGCCGATGCGCACGTTTGTCGATGCCTCGCTGCGGCGCTTCGCGGTCGTTTGGGCCGCGGGAGGCACGCCGCACTGCGTCTTTCCCATCACGCCGGGCGAGTTGCTGCGCGTCAGCAGCGGCACCGAGCTGGCTGTCGACTGAGAGCCATGGACGGAACCTTCGTCTCGGCGGTCCTGCTGCTGCTGCTGGTCTGCGACCCGTTCGGCAACATTCCGATCTTCATCGCCGCCCTGCGCGATGTGCCGCGCGAGCGGCGCCGCATGATCATCCTGCGCGAGTGCGTGATCGCCTGCGCCGTGCTGACGCTGTTTGCCTTCGTCGGCCAGCCATTTCTGCGGCTGCTCGGCCTGTCGGAGGTCAGCCTGCAGATTGGCGGCGCCGTGGTGCTGATGCTGGTGGCCATCCGCATGGTGTTTCCCACCAAGGAGGGCGTGTACGGCACGTCGCCCGGCGGCGAGCCCTTCATCGTGCCGCTGGCCGTGCCGGCGCTGGCCGGCCCGTCGGCCCTGGCCACCGTCTTGCTGCTGGTGTCGCGCAGCCCGGCGCAGTCGCTGGAGTGGGTGCTGGCGATCGCCGTGGTGATGGCGATCTGCGCCCTGGTGCTCGCCTTTGCCGAGCAACTGCAGCACTGGCTCGGCGAGCGCGTGACGGTCGCCTTCGAGCGGCTGATGGGGCTGGTGCTGGCGGCCATCGCGGTCGAGCTGATGTTGCGCGGCATCCGCACCTTCGCCGCCACGCTTTAGCCGGCGTGCCGGTCGGTATGCTCGCCCGATGCATCTCCTGTTCGAAGAAGACGGATCCTTCAAGGCCGGCACCGTGCTGTCGGGCACCGACAACGCGTTCCAGGTCGAGCTGCCCAGCGGCAAGCGCACCAAGGTCAAGGCCTCGCACGTGGTGCTGCGCTTCGAGCAGCCGCCGCCCGGCCAGCTGATCAAGGACGCGCAGGCAGGCGCCGAGGACATCGACCTCGACTTCCTCTGGGAGTGCGCGCCGCAGGACGAGTTCGGCTTCGAGGAACTGGCGCGCGAGTACCACGGTGCGGCCGCCTCGCCGGTGCAGGCGGCCAGCGTGCTGCTGCGACTGCACGGCGCGCCGGTGTACTTCCACCGCAAGGGGCGTGGCCGCTTCCGGCCGGCGCCGGCCGAGATCCTCAGGCAGGCACTGGCCGCAGTCGAGCGCAAGCGGCAGCAGGAGCTGGCGCGTCAGCAGCTCGTTGACGAGCTGAAGGCCGGGCGCCTGCCCGCCGCCATCGCGGCGGCCGGAGTGCATCTGCTGGCGCGGCCGGACAAGCAGAGCATCGAGTACAAGGCGGTCGAGCAGGCTGCCGCCGAGCTGCAGGTCAACATGCTGGCGCTGCTGCTGACCCGTGGCGCGATCGCATCGCCCTACCGCTGGCACCTCGGGCAGTTCCTGGCCACCACCTTCCCGCGCGGCACCGGCTTTGCGGCCGACCTGCCCGCGCCAGCTTTGCCGCCGGACCTGCCGGTGGCGGATGTCGCCGCCTTCTCGATCGACGACTCGGCCACCACCGAGATCGATGATGCGTTCTCGGTCGTGCCGCAGGGGCAGGGCTGGCGCGTCGGCATCCACATCGCCGCGCCGGCCGTGGCCATCGTGCGCGGCGACGTGCTCGACGCCGTGGCGCGTGCGCGCATGTCCACCGTGTACGCGCCCGGGCTCAAATTCACGATGCTGCCCGCGGCGTGGGTCGATGCCTTCTCGCTCAACGAAGGCCGCGCCGTGCCGGTGGTGTCGCTGTACGTGGACATCGACGGCCAGTTCGACATCACGGGCACCCGCACCGAGGTCGAGACGGTGCACATCGCCGCCAACCTTCGTCACGACCGGCTCGGCGAGGTGGTCACCGCCGATGCCATGGAGACCGGGCAGGTCGATGCGCCGTTCGGGGCGGAACTGGCGCTGCTGTGGCGTTTCGCCCGGGCGCTGCTGGCGCGGCGCGAGGCGGTGCGCGGCCGGCCCGAGCCGCTGGGCCGCGTCGACTACGGTTTCGAGCTCGACTTCGCGGGCGCCGAGCCCGACGAGCGCGCGCACGTCAACATCAAGCCGCGCCCGCGCGGCGCGCCGCTCGACCTCATCGTGGCCGAACTGATGATCCTGGCCAACAGCCACTGGGGTGGCTGGCTCAAGCAGCGGCGCGTGGCCGGCGTGTACCGCTCGCAGCGCCGTGTGATGGGTGTGAGCCGTGTGAAGATGAGCACCACGCCGGGGCCGCATGAGGGAATCGGCGTCGATCACTACGCCTGGTCGAGCTCGCCGCTGCGCCGCTACGTCGACCTGGTCAACCAGCGGCAGATCGTGGCGGCGGCGCGCGGCCAGGAGCCGCCGCACGCAGCCGGCGACGCGGACCTGTTCGCGATCGTCTCTGGCTTCGATGCCGCCTACACCCACTATGCCGAGTTCCAGGAGCGGCTCGAGCGTTACTGGTGCCTGCGTTGGCTGCGGCAGGAAGGCGTGCGGCGGATCGGCGCCACGGTGGTCAAGGGCGATCTGCTGCGCTTCGACGGCCTGCCGCTGTTGTCGCGCGTGCCCGGCCTGCCGGAGCTGCCGCGCGGCCAGCGGCTCGAAGTCGACCTGCTCGAGCTCGACGAAGTGAGTCTGTCGATCGAGGCGCGACTGCATCAGTTGCTCGATCGGCAGGCCGACGTCGGCGAGGAGGAGGCCGAGGACGACGCAGCCGAGGCCGCCGCCGGGGCGGCGGCCCAGGGGCTCGAGCCGGCGATCGCTCCGGAAGGCGAGACTGCATCGCCACAATCGGCCGCTACGGCGGGCGGCGCGGCGCACGACCCGTCGAACCCGCAGCCGGATTAGACCGGCTGCGGGTTCGACCTCGCTGGCTACAATCGTTTCGAGTGTTTCCTTTGGCGTCTCGCAGCCGGCGGGGTGCAGCCCGATGTACAGCGTCAACAACGTTCTGTCCGACAAGGTGCTGCTGACGGCGTTTGCCGTCTCGCTGCTGCTGCACGCCGGCGTGCTGGCGATCCGCTTCGTGGACCCCGAGTTCCTGCGCGTGCGCTCGACCGATCCGTCGCTGGAGATCATTCTCGTCAATGCCAAGAGTCCGGCGCGGCCCTCCGCCGCCGAGGCGCTGGCGCAGGCCAACCTCGATGGCGGCGGTGCCAACGACACGGGGCGGCGAAGCTCGCCGCTGCCCGACGCCTTCCAGATGCGCGACGGCGACACGGTGGAGACCGCGCGCCGCATGGTCGAGCGGCTTGAGGAAGAGCAAAGAAATCTGCTCGCACAGGTCAAGCCGGGTGAGCTGCTGCAACCGCAGCCGGTCAAGGAGCTGCAGTCGGAACGGCTGCAGGCGGGCGCCAGCGATGCCAATCGCGAGTTGCTGGCGCGCATGCAGGCCGAGATCGCACGGCAGATCTCGGATTACCAGAGGCGCCCGCGCAAGCACCACTTCATGCCGAGCACTAGCGAGTACCGCTATGCCCGCTACGTGGAAGACTGGCGCGCCCGCGTCGAGAAGATCGGCAACGACAACTATCCGGACGAAGCGCGCGGCAAGCACTATGGAACCCTGCGCATGACGGTGGCCATCCGGAAGGACGGCAGCGTCGTCGACACCATCATCGAGCAGTCGTCCGGCTCAGCCCTGCTTGACCGCGCTGCCCGGCGTATCGTCAAGCTCGCCGCGCCTTATCCGCCTTTTCCGCCCGACATTGCGCGTGACACTGATATCCTGGAGATCACACGCACCTGGATCTTCACCAACGACCAGCTTGCCACGAAGAGATAGGATTGCCTCACCATGACCCGCAGCAGCCGCTCATCCAGCGCAGTCGCCGCGGCGCCGACCGTCGCGCGCTATGCCGTCGTCGGCAACCCGATCCAGCACAGCTTGTCGCCGCAGATCCACGCGCTGTTCGCCGACAAGTGCCGCCAGCAGATGACTTACGAGAAGCTGCTGGCACCGCTCGATGGCTTCGAGGAGTTTGCTCTCAGCCTGCGCGATGTGGGCTATGCAGGGCTCAATGTCACCATCCCGTTCAAGCTCGATGCGGCCAAGCTGGCCGACGAGCTCGCGCCGCGTGCCCGGCTAGCCGGCGCGGTCAACACGCTGAAGTTCGACGGCGACACCATTTTCGGCGACAACACCGACGGTATCGGCTTCGTGCGTGACGTGCAGGGCCGCCTGAAGTTTGCGCTGCAGGACGCCGCGGTGCTGATTCTCGGCGCCGGTGGCGGCGTGCGCGGACTGATCGGCGCCCTGCTGGAGGAGAAGCCGCGGGGGATCGCGGTGGCCAACCGCACCCACGGCCGCGCCCAGGAGCTGGCCGACGAGTTCGGCGTGGAAGCGCTGACCTTCGACGAGGTGCCGGCCGAGCACTTCGACTTGGTGATCAACGGCACTCCCACCGGGCTGCATGCGCAGGCGCCGAACATCGACCCAGAGACCTTCGACGACTGTACGCTTGCCTACGACCTCGTCTACGACGCTCACCCCACGCCCTTCATGGAACTGGCCCGCCGCGGCGGTGCCAAGGTAGTGAGCGACGGCCTTGGCATGCTGATCGAGCAGGCCGCCGAGGCCTTTCTCGTGTGGCGCGGCGTGCGTCCCGAGACCCTCGCCGTGTACCGCGAGTTGCGGCACCGCCTCGACGCCATGGTGCCCGCCGCCGCCGTCGCAGGGCGATGACCCGCCTGCGCCGCGCCGGCCGCTGGCTGCTGCGGCTGGCGGCCCTGGCGCTGGCGCTTCTGCTGGCGCTGCAACTGTGGTATCTCGGATGGGTGGCGCTGTGGCGCTGGCAAGACCCCGCCGAAACCGCCTTCATGGAGCGCGAGCGGGCTCGCCTGCAGGCCCGGGACGAGCGTGCCCAGTTGCGCCATCGGTGGCAGCCCTATGAGCACATCAGCGTGCACCTGAAGCGCGCGGTGGTCGCGGCCGAGGATGCGCGCTTTCTGGAGCACGAAGGAGTGGACTGGGAGGCACTGCAAAGGGCTTTCGAGACCAACCTGAAGCGCGGCCGGCCGGCGCGTGGCGGCAGCACGATCTCGCAGCAACTGGCCAAGAACCTGTTCCTGTCGAGCGAGCGCAGCTACGTGCGCAAGGCGCAGGAGCTGGCGATCACCTGGATGATCGAGGCGCTGTGGGACAAGCGGCGCATCCTCGAGGTCTACCTGAACGTCGTCGAGTGGGGCGAGGGCGTGTTCGGCGCCGAGGCGGCCGCACGCCACTACTTCGGCCTCGGCGCGCGCGAGCTGGGCCCGGAGGCGGCGGCGCGACTGGCCTCCTTCCTGCCCAGTCCGAAGCGCTACGGGCGCCTGCGCAGCAGCCCCTACCTGGACGCGCGCACCGCCGCCATCCTGCGCTACATGCCCGGCACGCAGGTGCCCTAGCCCGGATGTTTCACCAGGTCGCCCCCGTGCATCCACGATCTGCCTCCGTAAGCTGCGGCGGTACCCAGCACTTGGCCCAAGCCAATTTGGACGGCCGGGGCTACGCGGGTTTGCGCGGCGCCCGCGCGGCCACACTGCGCTCAAGTGCTCGCCGATGCCTACGGGCATCGGCTGCGCCCCTCTCGCGCAATCTGGCTCGCGCGGGCATCCACGCAAATCCCGCGTCCCTGATGAAACATCCGGGCTAGCAATCCGGGCTACGTGGTGCTGCCGGCGCGCGGCGGGCTGCGTCGCGCGGCCCCGGTCACCGCGACCCATGCCGGACCCGGCCGGCGTCCGGTCGGCACGCCTAGAATCTTTGCGTCCATGACCGAGCCGCTGCCGACCGCCGCCACACCCGCCAGGCCGCCGCGCGACCCCGAGGAAGCGCAGCGCGCGCTGCTGCGCGTGCAGGCTCTGCTCGAACGGCAGCGGCGCGTGGAGTCGCTGGTGCAGCGCGAGCACGGCGCGCGCGATGACGCCAGGCCGGACGAGAAGAAGGCGCTGGTCGAGCAGCTGGTGCACAGGCAGCACCTGTCCGAGCTGAAGTCGATCATCGACCGGCTCCACCCGGCCGACATCGCCTACATCCTCGAGGCCCTGCCGCGCGACGACCGCATGGTCGTGTGGGACAGCGTCAAGGCCGACTCCGACGGCGCCATCCTGATCGAGGTGGGCGAAGGCGTGCGCGAGACGCTGATCGAAGCCATGGACCGCCCCGACCTGATCGCGGCGGTCAGCAAGCTCGACGCCGATGAGATCGCCTCGATCGCCGACAGCCTGCCCGACGATGTGGTCGAGGAGGTACGGCAGTCGCTCACCGCCGAGGAGCGCGCGCAGCTGCGCGCGGCCATGTCCTACCCTGAGGGCTCGGTCGGCGAGCGCATGGACTACGACATGGTCACGATCCGCGACGACGTGACGCTCGAAGTCGTGCTGCGCTACCTGCGCCGCTTCGAGGCGCTGCCCGACCACACCGACCAGGTGTTCGTGGTCGATCGCGACGAGGTGCTCAAGGGCGCGCTGCCGATCGACCAACTGCTGATCAACGAGCCCGAGACCGAGGTCGCGCGGCTGCTGCGCTCGGACATCTTGACGTTGGCGCCGCTGGACGACGTCGGCGAGGCGGCGCAGGCCTTTGAGCGCTACGACCTCGTTTCGGCGCCGGTCGTGGATGCGGCCGGGCGCCTGGTCGGCCGCCTGACGGTCGACGAGGTGGTCGACGTCATCCGCGAGCAAAGCGAGGAGCAGGCGCTGGCGCAAGCCGGCCTGCGCGAGGAAGAGGACCTGTTCGCCAGTGTGTGGAACTCGGCCAAGAACCGCTGGCTGTGGCTGGCGGTCAACCTGGGTACCGCCTTCTTCGCCTCGCGCGTGATCGGCGTGTTCGAAGGGACGATCGAGCAGGTGGTGGCGCTGGCCACGCTGATGACGGTGGTGATGGGCATCGCCGGCAACTCCGGCAACCAGACGATGACCCTGGTGATCCGCTCGCTGGCGCTGGGCCAGGTGACCGCCGGCAACGTGCGCCGGCTGGTCCTGAAGGAACTGGCGATCGCTGCCCTCAACGGCGCAGTGTGGGGCGGTCTTGCGGGCGCGCTGGCATTCTGGATCTACCACGACTCGCCGCAGGGCTGGCTCATCGGCCTGACCATGGCGATCGCGATGGTGCTCAACATGCTGGTCGGCGCGCTGGTGGGCATCCTCGTGCCGCTGACGCTCGAACGCCTGGGCCGAGACCCGGCGATGGGCTCGTCGGTGCTGCTGACCTTCACCACCGACAGCATGGGCGTATTCATCTTCCTCGGCCTGGCGACGCTGTTCTTCCTCTGACGGCCGGCGCCGCCGCCCGTCGCCGGTCAGCGGATGCGCCGGATCGTGTACTCCTCCTGGATCGTGTCCTTGTAGACACTGGCCGGGCTGGAGGCTCCGAGGAAGCGGCGCGCGATCTCCTCGCCGACGGCGGTGTGCTGGATGATCGAGCCGGTGTCGAACTCGATCTCCAGGATGCGGTTGGAGCGGTCGTAGCCGGCGGACTTGATGCCGCCGCGGCGGATCGGTTTGCGTTCGATGGGCATGGCGCTCGTCTACAGTCCCAGCCTGTTCCAGATCGCGTCGATGCGCTGCTTGACGGCTGCGTCCATCGCGATCGGCCGGCCCCATTCGCGCTGGGTCTCGCCCGGCATCTTGTTGGTGGCGTCGATTCCCATCTTGCTGCCCAGCCCGCTGACCGGCGAAGCGAAGTCCAGGTAGTCGATTGGCGTGTTGTCCACCAGGACCGTGTCGCGGGTCGGATCGACGCGCGTGGTGATGGCCCAGATCACTTCCTTCCAGTCGCGCGCATCGACGTCCTCGTCGACCACCACGATGAACTTCGTGTACATGAACTGCCGCAGGAAGCTCCAGATGCCGAACATCACGCGCTTGGCATGGCCCGGGTACTGCTTGCGCATGCTCACCACCGCCATGCGGTAGCTGCAGCCTTCCGGCGGCAGGTAGAAGTCGACGATCTCCGGGAAGGTGCGGCGCAGGATCGGCACGAAGACTTCGTTCAGCGCCACGCCCAGGATGGCCGGCTCGTCGGGCGGTTTGCCGGTGTAGGTCGAGTGGTAGATCGGGTCGCGCCGCATGGTGATGCGCTCGACCGTAAAGACCGGAAAGCGGTCGGTCTCGTTGTAATAGCCGGTATGGTCGCCGAAGGGGCCCTCCACCGCCGTCTCGTAGCCGGCGTTGGCGGCGTTGATCTCGCCGCGGGCGTTGGCCGGATCGGGCAGCAGATGGCCCTCGAGCACGATCTCGGCCGACGCCGGAACCGTCAGGTCGCTGCCGATGCAGCGCGTGGTCTCGGTCCGCCCGCCGCGCAACAGGCCGGCGAACTGGTACTCGGACAGGTTGTCCGGCACCGGCGTGACCGCGCCCAGGATGGTGGCCGGGTCGGCACCGAGCGCCACGGCCAGCGGGAACGGCTCGCCGGGGCGGGCCAGCCGGTGTTCGCGGAAGTCCAGCGCGCCGCCGCGGTGCGCCAGCCAGCGCATGATCAGCTTGTTGCGGCCGATCACCTGCTGGCGGTAGATGCCGAGGTTCTGGCGCTTCTTGTGCGGCCCGCGGGTGACAACCAGGCCCCAGGTGATCAGCGGACCGGCATCGCCGGGCCAGCAGGTCTGGATCGGCAGGCGCGCCAGATCCACCGCGCTGCCTTCCCAGGCCACCTGCTGGCAGGCCGCACCCCGGACTTCACGCGGCGCCATGTCCCACAGCGCACTCTTGAGCATGGCAACCTTGCCCAGCGCATCGCGCAGCCCCTTGGGCGCTTCCGGCTCCTTGAGCGCCGCCAGCAACTCCCCGACCTCGCGCAGGGCAGCGACACTGACCGCTCCCATGCCCAGTGCCACCCGGCGCGGCGTGCCGAACAGATTGCCGAGTACCGGAATGTCATGGCCGGTTGGGCGGCTGAAGAGCAACGCCGGCCCGCCGGCGCGCAGGACGCGGTCGCAGATCTCGGTCATTTCCAGCTGGGGCGACACCGGCACTTCGATCCGCCGCAGTTCGCCGGCGCGCTCCAGTTGCCCCAGGAAGTCCCGCAAATCCGAATACTTCATCGATTTTTGTTGCTACGCATTAGACGCAATGGAATTGGGTTAGACCAGACAAAACAGGCAGAATAATTCGTCAAAGGAATCTAACGATATCGATTTGATGTTAAATCTCATGCAATCTGGGTCGGTTGCCCAAGCCTCCGCTCGTCGGCTGGGCGGTGAATCTGAAGATAACCGGCCGGGTCTACGCCCCTCGTGGCCGTAAAATCGAAGCTTGTTTTGGCGGCTCCGGACGGGATGCGCGATGCGTCCTGCATCGCAGTGAGGCGGGGCCGCCCCCGGGTCCGGGCCCGCGTCCTGATGGCAGGGCGGCCGCCCCACCCGACTGAATAGGTCCGGAATCCAGGCCAGCGCGCCGAGACCGGTCCGAGAAACGAGGCCGGCGAACTGCTCGCCGGCGAACGTTCCAACCTGTGAAGGACGGCCGTTCTGCCGGAAATCTCGAGGCAGTCGGACGCTCAACATAAGGAGGTACGCATGACAAAAGTCACCGATTATGCGCTGCGCACCCGCCTGCCTGCCCTGTGGGCGGGGCTGCGGGCATTCGCCTGCGACGTCGGCAACGGTTTTCTGTCGACCTCGCGGGTGCTGGTCACACTGGTCGGCTGCCTGACGCTGCTCGGCAGTGCCGCCGTGATGTCGCATGCGCCCTGGCGCGACCGGCTGCTCACTGAGGCGCCAGCGGTGCTGGCACAGCTGCTGCTGCCGGCACCGGCCATGGCCGAGGCGCCGGCCGACGGTATCGCGGCCTCCACCCCGGCGGCAATCGAAGATCCGCAGCTGCGCCATGTGACCCAGTACCTGGCGCGCCGCTACCGCGTGGCCGACGAAGCGGTCCGCACGCTGGTGGCCGCCGCCTTCGAGGCCGGCCGCGAGCGCCAGCTCGACCCGCTCCTGATCCTGGCGGTGATGGCCATCGAGTCGAGCATGAATCCGTTCGCCGAAAGCTCGATGGGCGCGCAGGGTCTCATGCAGGTCATGACCCGGGTGCACGCCGACAAGTTCGAGCCCCACGGCGGCGACCATGCCGCGCTCGATCCGATTGCCAACATCAAGGTCGGCAGCGCGATCCTGCAGGACGTGGTCCGTCGCGGTGGCTCGGTCGAGCGCGGCCTGCAGCTTTATGTCGGCGCCGGCCATCTGCCCGACGACGGCGGGTATGCCGCGCGGGTGTTGGCCGAGCGCGCTCGCATCGCCCTGGCGGCCAGCGGCAGGGTCGACGCAGCCCTGTCGGCGGCGCTGCGCGAGTCCGCCCGCCCTGCCGAGGCACGCAATGCTCCCGAGCTGGCCAAGCCGGCCGGCGCCGCCGGTACGGGGGTGCCGACCCCGCCGGCCGCAGTGAATGCCGGCACGGGCAGCGAGCGGGCAGCCTAACCGCCGTTTGGCCGCGCGCTAAGGGTCAGGCCGGGCGCCCCAGGAAGGCGCCGATCCGTGACACTGCCTCGCGCAGGTGCTCCAGCCCCGTGGCGTACGACACCCGCACGTAGCGGTCGGGGTTGGCAACGCCGAAGTCCCGTCCCGGGACCACGCACACGCCGGTCTGCTCCAGCAGCGCGAAAGCGAAGTCCCAACTGCTGGCCGCATGGCGGCTGACATCCACGTAGACGTAGAACGCGCCGTCCGGCACCACGGGCACCGCCAGTCCGAGTTCCTGCAACGCCGGGACCAGATCGTCGCGGCGCCTGCGGAACTCCGCCCGCCGGCGCTCGTACTCCTCGGTCGCCGCGGCGCCGAAGCAGGCCAGCGCCGCGCGCTGCGCAATCGCCGAGGGGCAGATGAACAGGTTCTGCGCCAGACGCTCGACCGGCTCCACCAGCGTCGGCGGCAGCACCAGCCAGCCAAGCCGCCAGCCGGTCATGCCGAAGTACTTGGAGAAGCTGTTGATCACCACAGCCTGCTGGCCAGCCGCGCCGAGGGCCAGCACGGTCCGCGGCTCGTGGTCGTAGGTCAGGCCCTGGTAGATCTCGTCCACCAGCACGAAGCCGCCGCGTGCGTGTACCACCTGCAGCACGTCCTGCAGCGCCGCCAGCTCGATCGAGGTGCCAGTGGGGTTGGACGGACTGGCCAGCAGCACGCCGCCGGTACGGTCGGACCAGGCCGTTGCCACCGCGGCGCCGGTCGGCTGGAAGCGGCTGCCGGCGGCGCAGGGCAGCAGGCGCGCCCGCCCTTCGCAGAGGGTGGCAAAGTGGCGGTTGCAGGGGTAACTGGGGTCGGGCAGCAGCAGTTCGGCGTCGCGCTCGAGCAGCGCCGCCAGCGCCAGCAGCAGCGCGCCCGAGGCGCCGGCGGTCACAACGATGCGCTCGGGTGCCACCGCCACGCCGAAGCGCTCGGCATAGTGGCGGCCGATCGCCTCGCGCAGCTCGGGCAGTCCGAGGGCGGGCGTGTACTGGGTGCGACCGGCTTCGATCGCGGCGATCGCTGCGCGCTGCACGGGCAGCGGGGCGGAGAAGTCCGGCTCGCCGATGCTCAGGTGCAGCACCGAGCGGCCGGCGTCGGCCAGTCGCTGCGCCGCCTTCACCACTTCCATGACATAGAAGGGCTCGATGGCGCGGGTGCGTTGGGCGGGCTGGTTCACGACGGCGGGCCTGCACGGGTGGCAACGCGCGGCATCGACCGCCGCTGCTTATCGAGCGACGTTAGTGTTTACTTTCGCGCCGAGGCTAGGCAAAAAAAGAGCCTGTCACTTGAACGCACCCAAATTCGGCTGAGGAGGGAGGGAGGAGAGGCACCGACTAAGGGCTGTTTTGCGCTCAAGCTTGGGACAGGCTCGCTAAACAACTGATTCGAGTTTCATGCAGGTCCACGCAAAAGTCAATAGTTTGTCTAGGTCAAACGGGTGGGTGTGCTGGGCCTCCCGCCGGTTGCCGGTGCAGTCGCCATCGTTGTCGACGACAGCGCGGGCGAAGCACCAGGGCGCGGCCGGTACGAGGGCGTCGCCGGCCGGCGGCGGATAATCGGAGCTCGCCTTCTTCCGCCACGGCCAACCCGATGCCGCCACCCGAATCGATCGACCTGCGCCGCGCGGCGCTCGAGTACCACGAGCATCCGCGTCCGGGAAAGATCTCGGTCACGCCGACCAAGCAGCTCATCAACCAGCGCGACCTCGCGCTTGCCTACTCGCCTGGCGTGGCGGCCGCGAGCGAGGCGATCCGCGACGACCCGGCAGCGGTGTTCCGCTACACCGCCCGCGGCAACCTCGTGGGCGTCATCACCAACGGCACCGCCGTGCTGGGACTCGGCGCGATTGGTCCGCTCGCCGCCAAGCCGGTGATGGAGGGCAAGGCGGTACTGTTCAAGAAGTTCGCCGGCATCGATGTGTTCGACCTGGAGATCAACGAGCGCGACCCCGACAAGCTGATCGAGGTCATCGCCGCCCTGGAGCCGACCTTCGGCGGCATCAACCTCGAGGACATCAAGGCACCGGAGTGCTTCTACATCGAGCGCAAGCTGCGCGAGCGGATGAAGATCCCGGTGTTCCATGACGACCAACACGGCACCGCGATCATCGTCGGCGCGGCGATCCTGAACGGCCTGAAGGTGGTCGGCAAGGACATCGCCCAGGTGAAGCTGGTGGTCAGCGGCGCCGGCGCGGCGGCGCTGGCCTGCCTGAACTTGCTCGAGCTGCTCGGGCTGCCGCGGCGGAACATCTGGATCACCGACATCGAGGGCGTGGTCTACCAAGGCCGCGCCGTGCTGATGGACGAGGAGAAGGCGCGGTACGCGCAGCCCACTGCGGCGCGCACGCTGGCCGAGGTGATCGGCGCGGCGGACATCTTCCTCGGCCTGTCGGCCGGCGGCGTGCTCAAGGGCGAGATGGTGGCGCAGATGGCGGCGCGGCCGCTGATCCTCGCGCTGGCCAATCCGAACCCGGAGATCCTGCCGGAGGAAGTCAGGCGCGTGCGCGACGACGCGGTGATCGCCACCGGCCGCTCGGACTATCCGAACCAGGTCAACAACGTGCTGTGCTTCCCGTTCATTTTCCGGGGCGCGCTGGACGTGGGCGCCACCACCATCACGCAGGCGATGGAAGTGGCGGCGGTGCATGCGATCGCCGCGCTGGCCCAGGAGGAGCAGAGCGAGATCGTCGCCTCCGCCTACGGCATCACCGATCTGGCCTTCGGCCCCGAGTACCTCATTCCCAAGCCGTTCGACCCGCGTCTGATGATCCGGATCGCGCCGGCGGTGGCGCAGGCCGCGATGGACAGCGGTGTGGCCACGCGCCCGCTGGCCGACCTGGACCTGTACCGCAGCCAGTTGCAGCAGTTCGTCTGGCACTCGGGCACCTTCATGAAGCCCATTTTCGCGGTGGCGCGCAATGCGCACGCCGCGGGCGGCCGGTCGCGCGTGGTGTTCGCCGAGGCCGAGGACGAGCGCGTGCTGCGTGCCGTGCAGGTCGTGGTCGACGAAGGCATCGCGCGGCCCACGCTCGTGGGGCGGCCGGCGGTCATCGAGCGCCGGCTCGAGCGGTTCGGGCTGCGCATGCGCCCAGGAGCCGACTTCGATCTGGTCAACCCCGAGCGCGACGCGCGCTACCGCGACTATTGGCAGGCCTACCACCAGCTCACCGCACGCAAGGGGGTTACGGAGCAGTACGCCAAGATCGAGATGCGGCGCCGGCACACGCTGATCGGCGCGATGATGATCCACAAGAACGAGGCCGACGCGATGATCTGCGGCACGTTCGGCAACCACGGCCTGCACCTGCACTACGTCGACCAGGTGATCGGGCGACGGCCCGGCGCCACCGTGTACGGCGCGATGAACATCCTGATGCTGCCGGGCCGGCAGGTCGCCATGGTCGACACCCACGTCAACTACGACCCCAGCGCCGAACAGATCGCCGAGCTCACGGTGATGGCCGCCGAGGAGATGCGCCGCATGGGCCTGGTGCCCCGCGTGGCGCTGCTATCGCACTCCAACTTCGGCTCGGCCAGCACGCCGAGCGCGACGAAGATGCGCGAGGCGCTGGCGCTGCTGAAGGCGCGCAGCCCCGAGCTGGAGGTCGACGGCGAGATGCATGCCGATTGCGCGATGGACGAGGCGATGCGCAAGTCGATCATGCCGCTGTCCACCTTGCAAGGCGATGCCAACCTGCTCGTGTGCCCGGATCTCGACAGCGCCAACATCGCCTACAACCTGCTGAAGATCACCGCGGGCAACAACGTGGCGATCGGTCCGATCCTTCTGGGCGCGGCCCGGCCGATCCATATCCTCACGCCGTCGGCCACGGTGCGCCGGATCGTCAACATGACGGCCCTGGCGGTGCTCGACGCGAACTCGCAGCGGCAGCCGTCGCTGCCGCACGTCTAGCGCCGTAGGAAGCCCGGGTTGCCCGTGCGCCATCCCGGCTTGACCAGGTCCTAGCGGCATGGCCCCGCCAGCGGACGACCGTGTCCCGCTTAAGTCCTCGCCGGCCGGTCTCATCCTGATGGGCGGTGGCGCACGCGCCGCCTACCAGGGGGGCGTGCTCAAGGCGATCGCCGCGTTGCTGCGCGATGCCCGGCGCGGGCTCGACCCGACCATTGCGCAGGGGGCCAACCCGTTCCCCGTCATCGTCGGCACCTCGGCCGGTGCCATCAACGCCGCAGGCCTGGCCTGCCGCAGCGACAACTTCCAGGAGGCGGTTGCCCGGCTGCTCGACGTGTGGGAGAACTTCCACGCCCAGCAGGTGTACCGCTCCGACCTGCTCGATGCCGTGCGCAGCGGCGCCCGCTGGGTGACGCTGCTGTCGCTCGGCTGGATGGTGCGGCGGTCTCTGAAGTTGCGGCCGAAGAGCCTGCTCGACAACGCGCCGCTGGCACGGTTGCTCGCGCAGATCATCGACCGGCCGCGGCTGGCCGCGGCGCTGCAGCGCGGCCACCTGAGCGCGCTGGCGGTGACCGCCTCCGGCTACAGCTCGGGGCGGCACGTCACGTTCTACCAGTCGCTGACCGATCGCGGCCTTGCGCCCAAGCTGCAGCGCGTGTTCGTGCACGGCGCCATCAGCCTGGAACATCTGCTCGCCTCCAGCGCGATCCCGTTCGTCTTTCCGGCAGTGCCGCTGACCGTGGGCGAGCAGGGCGAGCACTTCGGCGATGGCTCGATGCGGCAGATCGCGCCGATCAGCCCGGCCATTCATCTGGGCGCCGAGCGGGTGCTCGTGATCGGCGCCGGGCAGCTGGGCAAGCCGGGGGTGCTGGCCAGCGCCGACGCACGCGCCTATCCCTCGCTGGCGCAGATCGCCGGCCATGCGATGGCCTCGATCTTCCTCGATGCGCTGTCCAGCGACATCGAGCGGCTGCAGCACATGAACCGGGTGGCAGCGGTGTTGTCGACGGAGCAGCAGGCTGCGCTGCGGGTCAAGCCGATCGAGTCGCTGGTGATTGCGCCGTCCGAGCGGCTCGACGGCATCGCGGCGCAGTACATTGGCAGCCTGCCGCGCGCGGTTCGCGTGCTGCTCGACGTGCTCGGCGCGCACCGAGCAGGCGGGCAGGCCGGGGCCGCCGGCTTCGCCAGCTACCTGCTGTTCGAGTCCGCCTACACGCGCGAGTTGATCGATCTGGGATACGGCGACACGATGCAACGCAAGGATGAGGTCCTTCACTTCTTTACCGGTGCGCCGGCGGCGGGCGGCCATGTGCCTCGCGTGGTGGTCGAGTAGGGCAGGGCGCGCACCGGCCGGCGCGTGGCGGCGGCTGCGCGCGGCGCTGGCCGCCGCCCCGCTGGCTGCGCTGGCGGTCGCCCTGCTGGCGGTGACGGCTGCGCCGGCGCCCGCAGCGCGCGAGACCCGCGAGCGAGCGCCTGCCATCGGCGAAGTCCGCCTGTCCGAGCTGCCGCGCGAGGCCCGCGAAACGCTGGCGCTGATCAAGCGCGGCGGGCCGTTTCCCTATCGCAAGGACGGCAGCACGTTCTCCAACCGCGAGCGGCGCCTGCCGCGGCAGCCGGAGGGCTACTACACCGCCTACACGGTGCGTACGCCTGGCGAACGCGACCGCGGTGCCCGCCGCATCATCGCCGGCCGCGGCAGCACCGGCGACCTCCGCACCAGCGGCGAGTATTACTACACCGATGACCACTACGACAGCTTTCGACGCATCCGGGAGTGACCGGTGAGCCGGCCGACCGTGGAGCGTCTCGACGACCTGCCTGCGCACTGCGTGCGCCCGCTGGGCGTGCTGGCGCCGGCCAGCCTGCGCCAGTGGGCCGACCAGGCGCAGCACCGCTATGTCGAAATCGACTGCAGCGGACTGCAGGATCGCAAGGCGGTACTGACCGCGATCGGCCGGGCTCTCGGCTTTCCGGACTGGTACGGCGCCAACCTGGACGCGCTGTACGACTGTCTTACCGACCTGCCGCAGGAGCGTCCCGCGCCGGGCTGGGTGCTCTTGCTGCTGCGCCTGCCGTACACGGCCGACTTCGACGTCGAGGCGCGCGATGCGCTGATCGATGTCTTCCGCGATGCCGCTGAGCACTTTGCCGACGAGGGCATGGCGCTGCGCGTGTTCTACACGTCCTGAGGCGGTGCCGCCGAGCACGCGGCCGGGGGAGCAGGCGGGGACGCAGGAGGGGACGCAGGCGCCAGGTCGCCCTGCAGCGCCGCCAGCGCGGCCAGCGCGGCCAGGCCCGCGGTCTCGGTGCGCAGCACCCGCGGCCCAAGTCCCGTCACGGCGAAGCCGGCCTGCTGAGCGGCTTGCAGTTCGGCAGGCGTGAAGCCGCCTTCCGGGCCGACCGCAACCACGGCCGCCCGCGTGCCGGCGGCAAGCGCGCCGCGGGCCTCGGGCGCCAGCACGCCGCGCCAGGCATCCGCCGGCGCCGCAGCGGCGGCGGCGGCAAACGACTCGACAGCCTGCACCGCCGGCACCCGGTTGCGCCCGCACTGCTCGCAGGCGGCCCGCGCCACGCCGGCCAGATGCGCCAGACGGCGCTCCAGTCGCTCGCCGGCCAGCCGGACCACGCTGCGAGCCGCCGGCAGCAGCAGCACGCGGGCCGCACCCAGCTCGGTCGCCTTTTCGACGATCCAGTCGAGCTTCTCGGTGGCCACCAGCGACTGCACCAGCGTCAGGTCGAGCAGCGATTCGCGCTCGACCGCGCGATGCGAACCCACGCGTACGGGAGCGTGCCGGGTGTCGCCCAGCGTGGCCTCGTACTCGCCGCCGCGGCCGTCGAACAGCGTGACCGGGGCGCCGGGCGCCAGCCGCAGCACGCGCCAAGCGTGGTGCGCGACGGCATCGGGCAACTGCAGCAGCGCGCCGCAGGCCAGCGGCCGGTCGACGAAGAAGCGGGGGACAGGCATCGGGCAAGAAAAAGCCCGGCAGGGCCGGGCTGGGTCGTGTCGCGGGTGCGTGGGCGCCGTCGGTGCGACGCCTAGGCGGCCCGCTTGGCGGGCACCACCGGCGCGGCCGGGTCGGTGAGCTCGCGCACGAAGGTCGGCAGGGCGAACAGCGCGCCGTGCATTTCGGCGTTGTACAGGCGCAGGCCGTTGATGCGGCGCTCGCGCAGGCGCTGGGCGACCGCCTCGGTCGCCAGCGCGCGCGGGTTGACGCTGTCGCTGGCCACGCCCAGGCACCACAGCGAGCCGTACAGGGGGATGAACACCGTCAGCGGGCTCACGTGCTTGAACACCTTGCGCAGCGCTGCCGCGTTCTTCTTGACCGTGGCCGGCTGGTACACGGGCGAGCCCAGGTGCAGGGTCATCAGGCCGCCCGGGTTGAGCAGGCCCCGGCACATGCGGAAGAATTCCTCGCTGTACAGGTGAAAGGCCGGCGTGTCCGGATCGGTAAGGTCGAGTACCACCAGGTCGAACTTCTCGGCGCAGGCCCGCACGAACTCGAAGCCGTCGCCGATGCGGATCTCCAGGCGCGGGTCGTCGAGCGCCCCCTTGTGGATGGTGCCCAGGTGCTCGCGCGCGATGCGGATCACGTCCTCGTCGAGCTCGGCCATCACGATCCGCCGCACGCTCGGGTGCTTGAAGATTTCCTCGCAGGAGCCGCCGTCGCCGCCGCCGATGACCAGCACCGACTGCGGGCTGGGATGCGACAACAGCGCCGGGTGCGTCATCGCCTCGTGATAGAAGAACTCGTCGCCCTCGGAAGTCATCAGGCGGCCGTCGAGGCGGAACAGCTTGCCGAACTGGTGCGTGTCGAACACCTCGAGCCGCTGGTGTGGCGTGTCCTTGACGGCGATCTGCTGGCGGGCGGTGTAGCCGTAGCCGGCGTGCGCGTTCAGCCAGTCGAAGATCAGCTGGTCGCGCCCAGACTTGTCGGGGCCCGACCCGCTGGCGCTCGCCGCCGGAGCCGCCAGCGCATCGGCGCCGGCCGCCAGATCGCCGCGGACGATGCGGTTGACGACTTGGCTGCGCGGCCGGAACGCGAACATCAGCGTGTCGAACAGCTGGCGCGCCTTGGCCTCGTTGTCGGCGGTGAAGTTGCAGACGTAGACGTCGAGGGTGACGCCGCGCCGCTCCGGCCAGGTGTGGATCGCCAGGTGCGACTCGGCCAGCAACACCGCGCCGGTGATGCCGCCGGGCTGGCCCTGCCACTGCGGAAAGACGTGGTACTTCTCGTCGACGATCGTCAGCCCGCTGTCGACCGTGGTGTCACGGCACAGCGTGGACAGAGCGTCCAGATCGGTGAGGAGACCTGCGCTGCAGTTGCAGTCGAACAGATCGCCAGTCAGGTGAATGCCTTGCATTTTCATCCCCCCAGCAGGTCCGCCCAATCGACCTGAATCACGCGCGCAGCAGAAAACTGCGCCGCAACCCATCGGTTCGGGACCCGGACGCTGGTGCGCGGCGACCGGATCATGGCAGCGCCGACGCTCTTGCAAGCGCCGGCGACTGCGTCGATTGGCTCTGGCGGGGGATTAGGGCCTCTCTTGATCGGAATTGCGGATCAAGCAATGCAGGCTACCCGTTGCTTCCTTTGGTGAGTCCGAACCGAAAAACGAGGCGCGGATGCTATCGGAAATGGCCCCCTATTGAAACCCCCGACCACGGCCCCGGTCGTTACGCTGCGCCGCACCTCCCGTGGGTGCCAGTGCAACGGGCCGCCGGCCTGGCCGCGAATCCGGGCGAATCGGGGCAGTGTGCGAGCGCCCGGGCGGCGCCCGTTGCGGCCGAGCTGCTCTGCTCCCCGGCCGCGGCAGTCGTGCAGAGCGTCGCTGATAAAATTAGAAGCTCCGCTGAGGGCCGGGAGCAATGCCTTCAAGCAGTTCTTCCTCCGCGGCCAACTCCCCCCCTATCCGGGTCTTTCCCGACATGCCTGACACCCCCGCCGTAACACCCGCCCGCCCGGCTGCCCTCGAGCGCGACATGGGCAATGCTGTCCGCGCGCTGGCGATGGACGCCGTGCAGAAAGCCAACTCGGGGCATCCCGGCATGCCGATGGGCATGGCCGAGATTGCGCTGGCGCTGTGGGATCGGCACTACAAGCACAACCCGGCCGACCCGCACTGGCCCGACCGCGACCGCTTCGTGCTGTCCAACGGCCACGGCTCGATGCTGCAGTACGCGCTGCTGCACCTGTCCGGCTACGACCTGCCGATCGAGGAGATTATCAACTTCCGGCAGATGCACAGCAGGACGCCGGGGCACCCGGAGGTGGGCGTCACGCCCGGGGTGGAGACGACCACCGGCCCGCTCGGGCAGGGTTTCGCCAACGCGGTGGGAATGGCGCTGGCCGAGAAGCTGCTGGCGGCGCAGTTCAACCGGCCCGAGGCCACCATCGTCGACCACCACACCTACGTCTTCGTCGGCGACGGCTGCCTGATGGAAGGCATCTCGCACGAGGCGGCCTCGCTCGCCGGCGTGTGGCAGCTCGACAAGCTGATCGCCCTGTACGACGACAACGGCATCTCGATCGACGGCGAAGTCCGGCACTGGTTCGCCGATGACACCGCGCAGCGATTTCGCGCCTACGGCTGGAACGTGATCGGCCCGGTCGACGGGCACGATGTGGCGGCGGTCGACGCCGCCCTCGCGACGGCCAAGGGCAGTGGCGGTGGGCCCAGCCTCATCATCTGCCGCACGGTCATCGGCAAGGGCTCGCCCAACCGCGCCGGCAGCGAGAGGGCGCACGGCGAGGCGCTCGGCGAGGCCGAGATCGCCGCCACGCGCGCGCATATCGGCTGGAACCACTCGCCCTTCGTGGTCCCGCCGGCGGTCTACGCCGCATGGGATGCGCGGCCGCGCGGCGCCCGGATGCAGGCCGAGTGGACGCGGCGACTGGCGCACTACGAGGTGCGCCATCCGCAGGAGGCGGCCGAGTTCAAGCGCCGCATGCGGGGTGAACTGCCGGCCCATTTCGCCGCAGCCGTGCAGGCGGCGGTGCGGGCGGCCGTCGACAAGAAGGAGACGGTGGCCACCCGCAAGGCCTCCCAGCTGGCGCTCGAAGCGCTGGCCGAGGCGGTGCCCGAGATGATCGGCGGCTCGGCCGACCTCACCGGCAGCAACCTCACCCAGTGGAGCAAGGCGGGCAGCCTGCGTACCGTCAACGGTTTGCAGCCGGGCCGCCACATCAACTTCGGCGTGCGCGAGTTCGGCATGAGCGCGATCGCCAACGGCCTGGCGCTGCACGGCGGCTTCCTGCCGTTCGTCGGCACCTTCCTCACCTTCGCCGACTACGGCCGCAATGCGCTGCGGATGGCCGCACTGATGAAGCAGCGGGTGGCCTTCGTCTTCACCCACGATTCAATCGGTCTGGGCGAGGATGGCCCCACCCACCAGTCGGTGGAGCAGGCGAGCAGCCTGCGCCTGATTCCCAACATGGATGTCTGGCGCCCGTGCGACACGGTCGAGTCGATCGCCGCCTGGGCCGCGGCCATCGAGCGGCGCGACGGCCCCACCAGTTTGCTGTTCTCGCGCCAGGCGGTGCCGTTCCTGCGCACCGCCACCGACCTCGAAGCGATCCGCAGGGGTGCCTACGTGTTCAGCGAGGCGCCCGGCGGCGCCGGCAAGGCGCGCGCCGTGATCATCGCCACCGGCTCGGAAGTGCCGCTGGCCGTGCAGGCGCAGCAGCAACTGGCCGGGCAGGGTGTTGCCGTGCGCGTGGTGTCGATGCCTTCGACCACCGTCTTTGACCGCCAGAGCGTTCAATACAAGGCCGCCGTCCTGCCGGAGGGCGTGCCGCGCGTGGCGGTGGAGGCCGGTGTCACCGACCTCTGGTGGAAGTACGTCCGCGGCACCGGTGCGGTGCTCGGCGTGGACCGCTACGGCGAGTCGGCGCCGGCCGCCGCCGTCTACCGGCACTTCGGGCTAACCGCTGAGAACCTGGCCGCGGTCGTGAGCCAGGTGATCGGGCGCTGATCCGGCCGAGTGCCCGCGCGCTAGCGCGCGGGGCCGTTCCATTCTTTGACTTCAGCAGGCAGACGACATGACGATCAAGGTAGCCATCAACGGATACGGCCGCATCGGCCGCAACGTGCTGCGCGCGCACTACGAGGGCGGCAAGCGCCACGACATCCAGATCGTGGCGGTCAATGATCTGGGCGACCCGAAGACCAACGCCCACCTCACCAAGTACGACACCGCGCACGGCCCGTTCCCCGGAACGGTGAGCGTCGATGGCGACACCATGGTGGTCAACGGCGACCGTATCCGCGTGCTGGCCCACCGCAACCCGGCCGAGTTGCCGTGGGGCGAGCTCGGCGTGGACGTCGTGATGGAGTGCACCGGCTTGTTCACCTCCAAGGAGAAGGCCGCGGCGCACCTGAAGGGCGGCGCCGGCAAGGTCATCATCTCCGCGCCCGGCGGCAAGGATGTCGATGCGACCGTCGTCTACGGCGTCAACCACGGCACGCTGAAGGCTGCGCACACGGTCATCTCCAACGCCAGTTGCACCACCAACTGCCTGGCGCCGCTGGTCAAGCCGCTGCACGAGAAGATCGGCCTGGTCAACGGCCTGATGACCACCATCCACGCCTACACCAACGATCAGGTCCTGACCGACGTCTATCACGAGGACCTGCGCCGCGCGCGCAGCGCCACCCAGTCGATGATCCCGACCAAGACTGGTGCGGCCGCCGCGGTGGGTCTGGTGCTGCCCGAGCTGAACGGCCGGCTCGACGGCTACGCGATCCGCGTGCCCACCATCAACGTGTCGATCGTCGACCTGTCGTTCATCGCTGCCCGCGACACCACGGTGGAGGAGGTCAACGGCATCCTCAAGGCGGCGGCTGAGGGTGAGCTCAAGGGCATTCTCGGCTACAACACCGAGCCGCTGGTGTCGGTGGACTTCAACCACAACCCGCTGTCGTCGGTGTTCGACGCCACCCTGACCAAGGTCAGCGGCCGGCTGGTCAAGGTGTCGAGCTGGTACGACAACGAGTGGGGGTTTTCCAACCGGATGCTGGACACCGCCGTCGCGCTGATGGCGGCCCGGTAGGCCCGCTCCCGCCGGCGGCCGCAGCGCGTCCACCGGCCGTCCGTTGCGTTTTGTTACGTCCTCGCTGACCCCGGCGGTCAACGAGGGGTGGCATCCGTTCCGTTGTAGCAGCGCTGCGTTGCTGCCGGCCCGGCGGCAACGCCGGCCCACGGAAAGGACGCACCATGACGACCCGCCGCCTCGTTGCTCTGCTCGGTACTGCCGGCGCCCTGGCCGGCGCCGCTGCAGCGCAGGCCCCGGCCATCAAGAGCCCGCCGGCGCAGCCGGTGCTGGTGGGGCAGATGATCGTCAAGCTGCGCGCGGCCGGCGTCGATAGCGACCGCGTGAGCGGCATGAGCGCCGAGCGCGCCCGGCGTCTGTCGAGTGCGGTCGGTCGGTCGTTGACGCCGCTGCGCGCCATGTCGGGCGAGGCCGCCGTGTTGCGCCTGGCGCAGCCGCTCGCCGCGGCCGATGCGCAGCAACTGGCGCAGGCGCTGGCGCGCGACCCGGCCGTCGAGTGGGCCGCGCCCGACCTGCCGGTCAAGCGGCTGCAGTCTTCGCCGCCCGACGCCAATTTCCCGACGCGCCAGTGGAACTTCCTGCCTGCCAACGCGCAGTTCGTCTCGGCCAGCCTGGTCACGCCCGCCAGTACGGTGAACTTCTCGGCCACCGGTGGGGCCAACGGGCCGCTCGCATGGTCCATCACGCGCGGCAGTGCCGCGGTGCGCGTGGCGGTGATCGACACGGGGGTGCATCTGAGCCACCCGGACCTGGTGGCCAACCTGCTGCCGGGCTTCGACTTCATCTCGGCCGATGCGCTGGCGGTGGCGCCGTTCAACGCGCCGCTGAACTTCGTCGCCAACGACGGCAACGGCCGTGACCCCGATGCGGGCGATCCCGGCGACTGGGTCACGGCCGAGGAAGCGGCCGCCTATCCCGGTCTGTGCGGCGCGGCCGACATCGGGCCGTCGACCTGGCACGGCACCTCGATGGCCGGGCTGATCGCGGCGCTGTGGACTGCCGCCAACCCCAACCCGCCCGGCACCTCCCTCGCCGGTCTGGCGCCCGAGGTGCGGATCGTGCCGGTGCGGGCGCTGGGCAAGTGCGGCGGCACCACCTCCGACGTGATCGACGCCATCCGCTGGTCCGCCGGCCTGGCCGTGCCCGGCGTACCGCTCAACCCCAACCCGGCGCGCCTCATCAGCCTGAGCCTCGGCACCGCGGCCGGCGCGTGCAACGCGGCCTACCAGAGCGCGGTCAACGACGTGCTGGCTGCCGGTGCCGTCGTGGTGGCTGCCAGCGGCAACGACGCCGCCAATGCAGTGAGCCAGCCCGCCAACTGTGCGGGAGTGATTGGTGTCACCGCACACGCGATCAACGGCGATAACGCCAGCTACGCCAACATCGGGCCCGAAGCCGCGCTCAGCGCGCCCGGCGGCGGTCGCCCGTCGCTCGCGGCGCTGGCGTCGCTCGATGCCGACCAGACCGCGTACTACGTTTGGGCGCCGTCCCTGTTCGGCGCCACCACGCCGGCGAGCGCAGCCGGCAGCGGCGATGCGCGCAGCGGCCCGGCCACCGGCGGACTCACTGGCACCAGTGCCGCGGCGGCACAGGTCGCGGCGGCGGCGGCGCTGCTGTGGTCGGTCGATCCGTCGCTGGCGGGCCCGCAACTGCGCGCCTTCCTCACCAGCACGGCGCGGGCGCATCCGGCAGCCGGTTACTGCGCCACCGAGCCGACCGCGCAGAACCGTTGCGGCGCCGGCCTGCTCGACGCCGGCGCGGCCGTCGACGCGGTGTATCGGGCGCAACAGCAGCAGCGCCGCGGCGATGGCGGCGGCGGTGCCCTGCCGCTGGCGGCGCTGCTGCTCGTGCCGCTGCTGGGCGCCGCAGGCCGGCTGCGCCGCGCATCAGCCGGCGACGCGCTGTCCTCATGAGTTAGTTCCTTGCGTGGGTCACGGGCTCGCGCGGCCCGGCCCATGCAAACAGCAGGCCGAGCATGCTGCCGGCCACCGCGCCGGCCAGGTGCGCCTGCGGCACGATGCCGGCGCCGAGCCACTGCGCATACGGCGTCAGGCTGCCGCCGGGCTGCTCGGCCAGCACCTTGACCCAGCCGCCGGCCACCAGCACGGCAGGCAACCACAGCGCGCGCGGGCGTCGTTCTCCGTCGGTCAGCAGCGCCAGCAGCCAGGCGGTGGCGCCGGCAAAGAAGACGCCGTGCAGCGTGCCCGAGAAGCCGCGGTACCACGCGATGCCCGGATGCAGCAGCGCCAGGTGCAGCGTGACGGCCAGCGCCGCCACCGCCAGCACCAGTGGCTGGCGCCAGGTGCGCAGCTCGGGGGCGAACAGCCGCGCGACCACGAGCCACGCCGCGAGGTTGAGCAGCGCATGGACCCAGTTGACGTGCACCAGATGCGCGGTCAGCGTCCGCCACGGCTGGCTCGCCACCAGGGCCTGGCGATACTCGAGCGCGCCGTGCAGCGGGACGAGGGCCTGCACGAGCAGTACCAGCGCTGCGCCGCCGAGAGCCTGCCGTTCCGCCACCGAGAGCTGCATTGCCGCGCGTTCCCGCGTTTGCCGATCGAGTTTGCCGATCGAGTCGGGCCCGGCGCAGGGCGCGTGCGCCGCTCGCGCCGCTCGCGTATGAGGCCGGTCGTTATGAGGCCGTTCGTATAATGCCTCACAGCCCTCGCACCCGAGGAAAGCCCGCCGGCCGTGCCCGCACGGCCCTGCCGCGCCGTCCTCGCCCCCGGTTGCATCCACCCACTCATCGCGCGCCCAAGCCCATGCAGGTCAAGACGCTCGCCCAGCTGGCTGCCGCCGGCCGCCTCGCGGGCCGCCGGGTCTTCATCCGCTCCGACCTCAACGTGCCGCAGGACGCCGCCGGCAATATCACCGAGGACACGCGCATCCGCGCCTCGGTGCCGGCCATCGAACTGGCGCTGTCGGCCGGCGCCGCGGTGATGGTGACCTCGCATCTGGGCCGGCCGGCCGAGGGCGAATTCCGGCCCGCGGACTCGCTGGCGCCGGTGGCGCAGCGCCTGTCGCAGCTGCTGGGGCGCCCGGTGCCGCTGGTGCGCGACTGGATCGATGGCGTGCCGGTGGCGCCCGGCGAAGTCGTGCTGCTGGAGAACTGCCGCGTCAACAAGGGCGAGAAGAACAACAGCGACGAGCTGGCCCGCAAGATGGCAGCGCTGTGCGACGTCTACGTCAACGACGCGTTCGGCACTGCGCACCGCGCCGAGGCCACCACGCACGGCATGGCCAAGTTCGCGCCGGTGGCCTGCGCCGGGCCGCTGCTGGCGGCCGAGATCGAGGCGCTGGGCAAGGCGCTCGGCGCGCCGAAGCGGCCGCTGGTGGCGATCGTGGCCGGCGCCAAGGTCTCGACCAAGCTCACCATCCTGAACAACCTGGCGGCCCGGGTCGACCAGCTGATCGTCGGCGGCGGCATCGCCAACACCTTCCTGCTGGCGCAAGACGTGCCGATCGGCAAGTCGCTCGCCGAGCCGGACCTCGTGCCCGAGTGCCGCAAGATCATGGGGACGCTGGCGGCCAAGGGGGGCACGCTGCCGCTGCCGATCGACGTCGTGGTGGCCCGCGAGTTCAAGGCCGACGCGGTGCCGCGCGTCTGCGCTGCCGGCGACGTGCATCCGGACGAAATGATCCTCGACATCGGACCGTCGAGCGCGCTGGCGCTGGTGCACCTGCTGCGCGAGGCCGGCACCATCGTCTGGAACGGCCCGATCGGCGTGTTCGAGTTCGACGCCTTTGCCGAGGGCACCCGGCAGATGGCGCTGGCCATCGCGGGGGCGACTGCCGACGGTGCCTTCTCGATTGCCGGCGGCGGCGACACGCTGGCCGCCATTGCCAAGTACCACGTCGCCGACCGCATCAGCTACATCTCCACCGGCGGCGGCGCCTTCCTCGAATTCCTCGAAGGCCGCATGCTGCCGGCCATCGAGGTGCTGCAGCAGCGCGCCCGGGACTGAACATGCCGCGCAGCACCAAGATCGTCGCCACCCTGGGCCCCGCTTCGAGCGACAAGCTGGTGCTCGAGCGCATGCTGGCGGCGGGCGTGGACGTGGTGCGCTTCAACTTCTCGCACGGCACGGCCGAGGACCACCTGGCGCGGGCCGTGCTGGTGCGCGACGCCGCTGCGGCCAGCGGGCGCGAGGTTGCCATCATGGCCGACCTGCAGGGGCCGAAGATCCGCGTTGGCCGGTTCGAGGGCGGCAAGGCCGAGCTGCGCAATGGCGCCCGCTTCGTGCTGGACGCCAGCGCCGAGCTCGGCAGCGCCGAGCGCGTCGGGCTGGACTACAAGGACCTGCCGCGCGACGTCAAGGCCGGCGACGTGCTGCTGCTCAACGATGGGCTGATCGTGCTCGACGTCGAGCGCGTGGCCGGCGCCGAAATCCATACCCTGGTGCGCGTGGGCGGCGAGCTGTCCAACAACAAGGGCATCAACAAGCAGGGCGGCGGCCTGTCGGCGCCGGCCCTGACCGCCAAGGACGTGCGCGACATCGAGACCGCAATGGCCTGCGGCGCCGACTACGTGGCGGTGAGCTTCGTGAAGAACCGCACCGACGTCGAGATGGCGCGGCGCCTGGCCACCATTGCCGGCGAGAAGCACGGAGTCCGGCCGGACATCATCGCCAAGATCGAGCGCGCCGAGGCGGTGCCGCTGCTGCGCGAGATCCTCGACGCCGCCGACGGCATCATGGTGGCGCGCGGCGATCTGGCGGTGGAGGTCGGCAACGCCGCCGTGCCGGCCCTGCAGAAGCGCATGATCAAGATGGCGCGCGAGCAGAACAAGCTGGCCATCACGGCCACCCAGATGATGGAGTCGATGATCGTCAACGCGGTGCCCACGCGCGCCGAGGTCAGCGACGTGGCCAACGCGGTGCTCGACGGCACCGACGCCGTGATGCTGTCGGCCGAGACCGCCAGCGGCCGCTACCCGGTCGAGGTGGTCGAGGCGATGGCCGGCATCGTGCTGGAGGCCGACCGCTCGGAGACGGTGCAGCTCGACAAGGAGTTTCTCGACCAGACCTTCCTGCGCGTGGATCAGTCGATCGCCTACGGCGCGCTGTTCACCGCCTTCCATCTGCGCTGCGCGGCCATCTGCGCGCTGACCGAGTCGGGCTCGACCACGCTGTGGATGAGCCGGCACGACGTCGACATTCCGATTTACGCCCTGACGCCCAGCCCCGCCACCTCGCGCAAGCTCGCGCTGTACCGCAACGTGCACCCGCTGCTGCTGCCCAAGACCGACGACCGCGACGCCTCCCTGGCGCAGGCCGAGCGGCTGCTGCTGGCGCATGGGTGCGTCAAGCGCGGCGATCTCATCGTACTGACCGTCGGCGAGCCGATGGGCCAGCCGGGCGGCACCAACACACTGAAGATCGTGCGCGTGGGCGAGCACGCCTGAAGCCCGCGGGCCTGGCCCGCTCAGGGCGCGCCGCGGGCTTGGCCGGCGCGCTGCGGCGCGCGGCCGCAGTCCGGTTGGAGCAAGCCGGCGCGGCGGGATGCCGGGCCGCTGTCGCCGACCCCCGGTTGACGCAGTGCCTGCAGGCCATGGCGCGCGCTCGCCTAAAATCCCCTTCCGAATGTTCGTCTGCCCCGGAGGCTTTCCCATGGCACTTGTCTCGATGCGCCAGCTGCTCGACCACGCCGCCGAGAACGGCTACGGCGTGCCCGCCTTCAACGTCAACAATCTCGAGCAGGTGCAGGCGATCATGGAAGCCGCCAGCGAGATCGATGCGCCGGTGATCATGCAGGCGAGCGCCGGGGCGCGGAAGTACGCCGGCGAGACCTTCCTCAAGCACCTGATCCAGGCTGCGGTGGAGAGCTATCCGCAGATCCCGGTGGCCATGCACCAGGACCACGGCCAGTCGCCGGCGGTGTGCGAGGGCGCCATCAAGCTCGGCTTCTCCAGCGTGATGATGGACGGCTCGCTGCGCGAAGACGGCAAGACCATCGCCGACTACGACTACAACTGGCAGACCACCCGGAAGGTGGTCGACATGGCGCACGCGCTCGGCGTCAGCGTCGAGGGCGAGCTGGGCTGCCTCGGCTCGCTGGAGACCATGCGCGGCGACAAGGAAGACGGCCACGGCACCGAGTCCACCATGACACGCGAGCAGCTGCTCACCGACCCGGACCAGGCGGCCGACTTCGTCAAGAAGACCCAGCTCGACGCGCTCGCCATCGCCATCGGCACCAGCCACGGCGCCTACAAGTTCACCCGCAAGCCCACCGGCGACATCCTGGCGATCGAGCGCATCAAGCAGATCCACCGCCGCATTCCCAACACGCATCTGGTGATGCACGGCAGCTCCAGCGTGCCGCAGGACCTGCTGGAGGATATTCGCAAGTACGGCGGCCAGATGAAGGAAACCTACGGCGTGCCGGTGGAGGAGATCCAGGAAGCCATCAAGCACGGCGTGCGCAAGATCAACATCGACACCGACATCCGGCTGGCGATGACGGCGGCGATCCGCAAGTTCCTGCACGAGAACCCGAGCCACTTCGACCCGCGCGACTACCTCAAGCCGGCGCGTGCCGCCGCCAAAGCGATCTGCAAGCAGCGCTACCAGCAGTTCGGCTGCGCAGGGCAGGGCAGCAAGATCCAGCCGTTGCCGCTCGCCGCGATCGCGCACAAGTACACGACCGGCGAGCTGTCGCAGCACGTGCACTGAGGGCGGGTCGAGGCGACCCCGGGCGAGCCACGCCGGGGGCGCTTCGCGGCTGCGCTTGTCCCCGACCTGCCAGCGACGACAGGCCGAGTCACGGCTGCTGCGAGAAGTCCGCCAGCGCCGCGGGCGTCGCGACGGCGGCACCCGTTCAGGCGAGCGTCACGCTGGCCGTGATGCGCCCGGCGCGCTCGTGGTGGGCACTCAGCCCGATCACCTGCCCCGGCGCGCCGCGCACGATCCAGTCGGCGTGCGCGCGGTCGGCGGTGACGTGCGGGTTGCCCCAGAAGCTCACCGGCGTGTGCAGGTAGGCCCAGCCCTCGAGCTCGCCGAGCGCCTCGCGCGGGCGGCCCTGCACGAGTTGCGCGCCCGCCGGCAGGCTGATCTCGGCCAGCACGCCGCGCAGCAGCTTGCGCTGGACGGCCATCTTGCTCACGTAGCTCGGCAGCCAACCGCTGTTCTGCACCGCCAGGCGCACGCGCCAGGTGTCGGCGCCCTGCCGCGTGGCCTCGGCTGCGCGCAGCTCCAGCCGCGGCGACACCAGCGCGTTGAACAGCAGCCAGCGCGGAAAGCGCGCCACTTCCTGCTCGCGCAGCGCCGGCGGCGGGTTGGTGAATACCGCCATGCGGTTGAAGCCGCCGATTTCCACCGCGCCCAGTTGCGGGTGGTCAAACGGCTTCCAGTCGACATGCCCCTCGCCGGGAGCGATGCGCTGGGCCCAGTCGTAGATCTTCAGGTCATCGGCGATCGGGTGATCGCGGAACCAGTGGATCCACTCCTTGTTGTCGATGCCGGCTTCCTTCTTGGGGTTCCAGATCTCGATGGTCCAGGTGAGCATGCCCAGGTGCTCGTAGATCCAGTCGAAGCTGCCGCTGACGAACTCGTTGGGGTAGTACTGGAACTCGTGGAAGATGCTCACGGCCGGGTAGCCGGTCAGGGCCTCGCCCTTGCGGCCGATCGTCTGGTAGGTCCACAGGTCCTCGGCCGGCATCCGGTCGTCGGGCTTTCCGCCGAACGGGCGCAACAGCACTCCGGAAAAGGTGTGGATGCTGGTGCCGCCGCAGATGTTGGGGTGGGTGGTGAAAAACTCGACCACGGCGCGCACCTCGGGCTCGGAGGTCGGGTAGGGTCCGGCGCCCAGTTGCTCGAACTCCTGCCGCCAGCCGGCCGGAAAGTTGCGGTTCAGGTCGAGCCCCTGCGCGTGGCCGCCCGCGCCGGCCAGCCGGATGCTCTGGCCGTCGTAGTTGCGCAGCGTGCCCTCCGGCATCACGCGGAAGTACTCGCCGCCCGGCGCATCGAGCGGGTCGCGCCGCACCAGCAGCTGCGGCTGGTCGGGGTGCTTCTTCCAAGGGCCGTTGGGGTCGCGCACCCGCATCTGCAGCACGCGGCCGTCGCCGTCGACGTCGTGCACCACGAGGCCCTCGACCGGCTCCTCGTCGAACGGGTAGCGCCGCGTCGAGGAGCGCACGTACACCGGCGCGTCGGCCAGCGCCCACTCGGCGCCGTCGGGATTCAGGCGCGGCGCGATATAGAAGGTGCGCGTGTCCAGCGCCCGCGTCACCTCGGCGTCCTTGCCGTAGTGCTCGAGCAGCCAGTGCGTCAGGTACAGGCAGGCGGTGCTGGCGATCAGTTCGACCGAGTGGATGTTGCCGTCGACCCAATACGCCGGCTTGTCCTGCGCCGCGCCCGTGGCGATGTTGGTCACCGTCAGCACCGGGATGGCGCGGCCTTCGTGGCTGTTGCCGATGAAGTCGAGCTGCACCAGCTCGGGCCGCTCCGCCGCGAAGGCCTTCAGGTGGGCGATCAGTTCGTCGTAGCGGTGGAAACGCGAGAAGTCGATGGCGGGCATGGTGGCGGGGTGACTGGATAGAGCCGGGCGAAGCAGGCATCCGGTGGCGCGATCTTAGGCGACCTGGCATGCAGCCGCCCCCGGGCCGCGGCCGCGGGGCAAGCGCGGTCACGCAGGGCGCCCTCACTCAGCTCGTATCACGCTGCCGTGGTCACGCAGACGTTGTCACGCCGACGGTTCGCACGCTGGCTAGACTCGACGCACCTCCGTCCCGCCGACTGCACCCGATGCCGCACGCCCCCCGCCCCGCCGCCGAACCGCCGCCGCTCGACGGCCACGCCCTGAAGGGCAAGCGCGGGCTGCAACGCCTGCTCAATGCGGCGCGCTATTCGGCCGACGGCCTGGCCGCCGCCTGGCGGCACGAGGATGCCTTCCGCCAGGAGGCGGCGCTGGCGGCCGTCATGATCCCGGTGGCGCTGCTGCTGCGCCTGCCGGCGGTGGAGACCGTGCTGCTGATCGGCGTCGTCGTGCTGGTACTGATCGTCGAGCTGCTCAACAGCGGGATCGAGGCGGCCGTCGATCGCGACAGCTACGAGATCAATCCCCTCGGCAAGCGCGCCAAGGACTTCGGCAGCGCAGCCGTCATGCTGGCGCTGCTGCTGGCGTTGGGAACCTGGTTCGCCATCCTGGCGCATCACTTCCTGTGAGCGGCATGACGGCGCTGCGCGCCTATGATTCGGCCTGTGGCTGCGATGATGGCGCTCTGGCGCCGATGATGGGCCTGGCGCGCCGCTGAGGGGTCTGGCGTGTAGCGCCTCAAGGTCTGCGCCGCGGCTGTCATTGGTCACTGGTCGTTGGTCATCGGTCACTCGTCGGCCGACATTCTTCATCCGTCATCCCTCATGCCTCTGCTGTACAGCTCGATCCGCTCGCTGCCGCTCGTCTACCGCGGCAAGGTGCGCGACTCCTACGCGGTTGGTGACGACAAGCTGCTGATCGTCACCTCGGATCGCCTCAGTGCGTTCGACGTGGTGATGAACCAGCCAATCCCCGACAAGGGGTGCGTGCTCAATGCGTTGTCGAACTTCTGGTTCGCGCGGCTGGCTCACGTCGTGCCCAATCACCTGACCGGCATCGACCCGGTGAGCGTGGTCGCGCCGGCGGAGGCCGATCAGGTGCGCGGGCGCGCGGTGGTGGCGATGCGCCTGAAGCCGCTGCCGGTGGAGGCGGTGGTGCGCGGCTACCTGATCGGCTCGGGCTGGAAGGACTACCAGTGCAGCGGCGCGGTGTGCGGCATTGCGCTGCCGCCGGGACTGCAACTGGCGCAGCAGCTGCCCGAGCCGCTGTTCACGCCGGCCGCCAAGGCCGAGCTCGGCCAGCACGACGAGAACATCAGCTTGGCCCAGGTCGAGGAGCGCATCGGCAAGGACCTGGCGGGCCGGATGCGCGACGTATCGCTGCGGCTGTACGCCGAGGCGGCGCGGTACGCCGCCACCCGCGGCATCATCATCGCCGACACCAAGTTCGAGTTCGGGCTCGACGCGCAGGGGCAGCTGCGGCTGATGGACGAGGTGCTGACGGCCGACTCGTCGCGCTTCTGGCCGGCCGAGCAGTACCGCGTCGGCATCTCGCCGCCGAGCTACGACAAGCAGTACGTGCGCGACTGGCTGGAGGCGCAGCGGTGGAACAAGGCGCCGCCGCCGCCCGACCTGCCGACCGAAGTGATCGAGAAGACCGCCGAGAAGTACCGCGGCGCGTTGCGCGCCATCACCGGCGGCGACTTGTAGCGGCGCGGCGCCACGCCAGCGCACCGGGCCGTGCCGGTCTGCCGTCGCGGCGCACGTAGAATCGCGCGCTTTGCAGGGCAACCCACATGGCGACGCGCGCAGCCCCGCTGATCGGGGTGGTGATGGGCTCCAACTCCGACTGGGACGTGATGCAGCACGCGTGCAACGTGCTGCAGGAGTTCAGCGTGCCGTTCGAGGCCCGGGTGGTCTCGGCGCACCGCATGCCCGACGAGATGTTCGCCTATGCCGAGGAGGCGCGCACGCGCGGCCTCAAGGCGATCATCGCCGGCGCCGGCGGTGCGGCGCACCTGCCCGGCATGCTTGCCAGCAAGACCGTGATTCCCGTCCTTGGCGTGCCGGTTCCCTCCAAGTACCTGCGCGGCGAGGACTCGCTGCTGTCGATCGTGCAGATGCCCAAGGGCATCCCCGTGGCCACCTTTGCCATCGGCGAAGCCGGTGCGGCCAACGCGGCGCTGTTTGCCGTCGCCATGCTGGCGACCGAGAACGCCGAGCTCGCGATGAAGCTGGCGCAGTTCCGCGCCACGCAGACCGAGAAGGCGCGCAACATGACCTTGCCGCTGTAGGCGGGCGCATGGTGCAGGTGCAACCGGGCGATTGGCTGGGTCTGCTGGGCGGTGGTCAGCTCGGCCGCATGTTCTGCATGGCCGCGCAGTCGATCGGCTACAAGGTCTGCGTTCTCGACCCCGACGCCGACAGCCCCGCCGGCGCGGTGGCCGACGACCACCTCGTCAACGACTACCTCGATCCGGTGTCGCTCGAATGGCTGGCCGCCCGCTGCAAGGCGGTCACCACCGAGTTCGAGAACGTGCCGGCGCACGCGCTGGAGTCGCTGGCCCAGCGCTGCCTGGTGGCGCCGGCGGCGCCCGCCGTGGCGATCGCGCAGGACCGCATGGCCGAGAAGCGCTTCATCGCCTCGATCGGCATAGCGGTTGCGCCGCACCGCGTGGTCGTGCGCGCCGACGACCTGCACGAGGCGCCAGCCTCGCTCTTTCCGGCAATCCTGAAGACGGCCCGCCTGGGCTACGACGGCAAGGGCCAGGTCGTGGTGGCCGATGCGCGAGAAGCGCGCCACGCCTTCGACCGCCTGGCTCAGGTCCCGTGCGTGCTGGAGCAGAAGCTGCATCTGCGGCAGGAAGTCTCGTGCATCGTCTGCCGCGGGCAGGATGGCGCGACGGCGACCTTCCCGGTGGCCGAGAACGAGCACCGTCACGGCATCCTCGCCGTGAGCATCGTGCCGGCCCGGGTGCTGCCCGAGGTCGAGCGGCAGGCGCGTGCGCTGGCCACGCGCATCGCGCAGGCGCTCGACTACGTGGGCGTGCTGTGCGTGGAGTTCTTCGTGCTCGACGACGGCCGGCTCGTCGTCAACGAGATCGCGCCGCGCCCGCACAACAGCGGCCACTACAGCATCGATGCCTGCGTCACCAGCCAGTTCGAGCAGCAGGCGCGCATCCTGGCGGGCCTGCCGCTGGGCGATACCTGCGCGTTCGGCGCGGCGGTCATGCTCAACCTGCTCGGCGAGCTGTGGTTCGACGGTGGCCAGCGGCGGGAGCCGCCTTGGGCACAGCTGCTGCGCGACCCGCGTGCGCGGCTGCACCTGTATGGCAAGCGCGAGCCGCGTCCCGGCCGCAAGATGGGCCACGTCACGCTGGTGGCGGACTCGCGCGAGCACGCGATCGAGCAGGCCCGGCACGCCGCCGGCGTGCTGCGCCTGCCGCCGCCGCGGTGAGCGACGCGCCGGCGGCCGCGGCTCCAGCGCCCGATCCCGCGCTGATCGCGCGCGCCGCCGCGGTGCTGCGCGCCGGCGGTCTGGTGGCCTTTCCGACCGAGACGGTGTACGGGCTCGGCGCCGCCGCCCTGCAGCCCGGGGCGGTGCAGCGCATCTTCGCCGCCAAGGGGCGGCCGGCCGACCATCCGGTGATCGTGCATGTGCTCGATGCGGCGGCGCTCGATGCCTGGGCCATCGACGTGCCGGCCGCCGCCCGGCGTCTGGCGCAATGCTTCTGGCCCGGGCCGCTCACGCTGGTGCTGCGGCGCGCCCCGCTGGCGCATGACCTGATCACCGGCGGCCAGGACACGGTGGGGCTGCGCTGCCCGGCCCACCCCTGGGCGCGCGCGCTGCTGGCCGCCTTCGGCGCGCCGATCGCCGCGCCGAGCGCCAACTCGTTCGGCCGCGTCAGTCCCACGTTGGCCGCCCATGTGCGCGCCGACCTCGGCGAGAAGCCGGCGGGACGGGTCGATCTCATTCTCGACGGCGGCCCCTGCCCGGTCGGCATCGAGTCGACCATCGTCGACCTGTCCACCGGCCGGCCGCGGCTGCTGCGCCCCGGCACCGTGACCCGCGCGCAACTGCAGGCCGTGCTCGGCGAGCCCGTGCCCGATGCGCCGCGCGAGGCGCCGCGTGCCTCCGGCCGGCTCGACAGCCACTATGCGCCGCGCACGCCGCTGCACCTGGTGGCGGCCGACACGCTCGCGGCCACCCTCGCCGCGCTGGCGGGCCAGCGTGTGGCCCTGCTTGCGCCGGCCGCCCTCCTGCCGCCCGCGGGCGGCGTGCCGGCCCAGGTCGCGCCCGAGTCGCCGGGCGAGTACGCCCGCGCCCTGTACGGCCTGCTGCACCGGCTCGATGCCGTCGCTGCCGACCGCATCGTGGTGGTGGCGCCGCCTGCCGGCGCCGATTGGGAGGGCGTGCACGACCGGCTGCGTCGCGCCGCCGTGCCGCTGCCGACCGCCCGCTGAGGGCTGCGGCCGCCGACAGCGCGACGTTGTATCCGCGCACGTCGGCTGGCCGGACGACTGGCGCCAACAAGGCGAGTGCAGGCCGGCTTGTATGATTTTGACCGCGTCGGGTCGGGTTGGGTTCGGCCGTCCCAGGCCCTGGCGAAAACACATGAACAAGGAGACTTCCACCATGCAAGAACTGTTTGGGCGCGCCGTCCGCCTCGGGGTACGCGCGAGCGCGATCGCCCTGTCGGCCCTGATCCTGGCCTCCTGCGGTGCCGGCAGCGATGAAGTCGCCACGCCGCCACTGTTCAGCACCACCGTGGTGTTCGGCGCCAGCCTGACCGACACCGGCAACGTCTGTCCGGCGGCGGCCAACTGCCCGCCCTCGCCGCCCTACGCCAGCGGCCGCTACTCCAACGGCACGTTGTTCATCGAAACCGTGGCCGGCCGCTACGGCGCGGCACTGGTGCCCTCGCTGCGCGGCGGCAACAACTTTGCCTACGCCGGTGCGCGCACGGGTGCCATCCCGGGCCTGACCACGCAGTCGGCGACGCCGAGCATGGTGCAGCAGGTCGACCAGTTCCTCACCCGCCAGGCCTCGCTGGGCACGCTGTCCAACCGCGCGCTGTTCGTGGTCGACGCGACCACGTTCGGCAACAACATTGCGACCGTGCTCAATACGCCGGGGCTCAATGGCACGGCGGTGGTCACCCAGGGCGTGACGGACATCGTCACCCTCATCACCCGCCTGTACTCGGCCGGTGCGCGCCACATCCTGGTGGTCAATTCGGTGAACATCGGCCTCACGCCGCTGGCGCAGGCCGGCGGGCCGGCCGCGGTGGCCGGCGCCACGCAACTGTCGGCCGGCTTCAACCAGGGGCTGGCCGGCGCCATCGCCCAGCAGGCGCCGACCTGGCCCGGCCTGAACCTGTACCAGTTCGACGCGTTCACGCTGCACAACCAAATTACCGCGCAGCCGGCCAACTTTGGCCTGACCAACGTCACCCAGCCCTGCGTGGCGGGGACCACGATCTGCGCCGCGCCCGGCACGTTCCTCTACTGGGACCCGTTCCACCCGACGCAGGCGGCCGGCGCGATCTTCGCCACGCGCATCAACACGCTGCTCCCCGCGCCGTAAGAGCGCGGCCGCCTCAGGCAGAAAGCGGCGCCTCCGGGCGCCGCTTTCCTTTCCGGCCGCTTCAGCGAAAGCGCAGCTTCATAACGAGGATCGCCAGCGCCAGCACCAGGGTCACCGCATTGGCCAGGATGATCGGCCAGGCGCCCAGCAGCAGGCCGTAGACGAGCCACAGCGCCACGCCGGTGCAGAAAAGGGCGTACTTGCCGAGCGAAACGCCGGCGGCATCGCGCGTGCGCCAGGTCTGCCAGGCCTGCGGCACGAACGCCACCGTGGTGAGTACCGCGGCCACGTAGCCGATCACTTCGGCGGCGTTCAACGCGACACCTGGCGGTACAGGCCGGCGATGGCCGCGGCCACCGCCTCGGGCTGGTCGCGCTGCGGCGCGTGACCGCAGGCCGCCAGCTTCAGCAGGGTGCACCGTCCGGCTACGCGCGCGGCAATGCGGTCGATCTGGTCGAAGCTGCCGTACTCGTCGTCCGCGCCCTGAATGGCGAGCACCGGGCAGGCCACGGTCTCGATCTCGGCCTCGATATTCCAGTGCGCAAAGGCGGGCGCCAGCCAGGCGTCGTTCCAGCCGAAGAAGGCGCCGGCAGCGTCGGCATGCACCCGGGCCAGGGCCGCGCGCAGGCGGTTGTCCGGTCCGCCGGCACTCCAGGCGGCGCGCGCCGCGGCAATGCCCTCGAGCGTCATCTCCTCCACCCGCACGTGCGGCGCCATCGCCGCAAGGCCGGCGCACTCGTGACGCGCCGCATGCAGCAGCGCGATCGAGCCGCCGTCGCTGTGGCCCACCAGCACAGGCCGCTCGATGCCCAGCGCCGCGCGCAGCGCCGGCAGCACCGCGAGCGCTTCGTGGTGCAGGTAGTCGGTGCCGCGCGGCGCGGCCAGCGGATCGGACTGACCGTAGCCGCGGCGCGAGTAGACCAGCCCGGGCGCGCCCAGCCTCTCGCACAGCGCCCGCGGAAAGTCGCGCCAGGCCGCCACCGAGCCGAGGCCTTCGTGCAGGAACACCAAGGGCGTGCCGTGCGCCGCAGGCGCGATGCGCAGCAGTTCGAGCCGCGCGCCGGCGGCTTCGATGAACTCGATCACGGTGCGGGCCCGACTGGCATGGCACTCCAGTGTAGGCAGGTGTGTCGCCCGCGCGTCAGACCTGCGCGTCAGGCGCGCGCGACCGGGCCGCGCGCCAGCCAGCCCGCCGCCTGGACGATCGCCTCGTCCATCCGCAGCTCGGCGAGGTCGCCCAGCTTGCGCACCTGCACCTGCACCTGCATGCCGAGGTAGGCGCCGGCCGCGCCGGTGAAGCTGCCGACCAGCGGCATCGCCTGCTCGGGCGTGCGCGTGGTGGCCACGCGGATCAGCTCGGTGCCGCCGGTCAGCAGGTTGGTCGGGTCGTAGGGCACCCAGCCGGCCCCCGGCAGGCAGACCTCGGCCCAGGCGTGCGTGCTGCCCGCGCCCAGGGTACCGCGGTCGGCCGCGCCGTCGCGCCCGGGGTCGTACAAGTACCCGGAGACGAAGCGCGCGGCGATACCGAGCTGGCGACAGGCCTCCAGCATCAGGTAGGCGTAGTCGCGGCAGGTGCCCGCCTGCCACTGGATGGTGTCGAGCGGGTGCTGCGTGCCTTCCTCGTAGCGCGCGCGGTAGCTGAACCCGTGCCGGATCGACTCCATCATCGCCTGCAGCATGCGGCGCGTGTCGCCCCCGGCGTGCCGCACGAAACCCTGCGCCCAGGCTTTCAGCTCGCCCTGCGGGTCGGCCGCGGACGGTTGCAGGAAAGGGTACAGATCGAGCCGCTCGCCAGCGCTGTATTCGACCGGGTAGGTGACCGCGTCGGCGGCCAGCGGCAGCTCGATGTTGGCCTGTCCAAAGTGCTCGATCGCAAAGCGGGCCACGAACTTCAGCTCGCGCGCCGCGCCGGGGAAGGTGACCGCGGCGATCGAGTTGCTGAAGCTGTCGGTGACCCAGCGCAGCGCATGCTCGGGGGTCACCTCCAACTCGGCCCGCAGCACGCGCATGTCGTGGCGCGGCTGCGGCCGAAACATCATGCGGTGCTCGCCAAAGCGCACCGGCTCCGCATAGCGGTAGGTGGTTGTGTGCACGACCTCGATCAGTTCGGCCAAGCGTGTCACCGCCGCAGGTCAGTCGAGCCGGCGCGCCGGCATGGCGCCGCCGCCCTGGAACAGGGTCAGCCCGGTGGCGCGGCCATCGCCGCCCGCCGGGCCGATTCCATCGAAGCGGATCACGAGGTCGGTCACCATCGTGTAGAAGTCGCCGCGCGCATCGCGCAGCAACTCGAAGCGTCCCTGTCCGGTGGCCTGCGCGTACAGCCGGGCGCCGTCCAAGCTCACCGTCAGCACGAAGCCGGGCGCCAGTTCGTAGCGCCCCGCCACCGCCTGCGCGGTGGGCAGGTCCAGCGCCACCGGCTTGCGCGCCGGCGCCAGCGGCGCCTGCGCATCGAGCAGGTGCAGCGCAAGATCGTCGAAGCCGCCGGCCGCATCGGCCAGCACGATGGCGGCGCGGCGGCGCTGTACGTCGAGCACCAGCGTGGCGGAGAAGCCGCCCGTCATGCCGTTGTGAAACAGCAGCGGCGCGCCGGCTGGGCGCTTCATCAGGTGCCAAGCCCAGGCCAGATCGAACCGCGCGTTGCCGTCGCGCAGCTTCTCCTGCGATGTGCGCAGGGCGCGGCGCAGCGACTCCGGCGTGCCGGCCGGCACCTCGCCCAGCAGGGCGCGCGCCAGGATCACCAGGTCGTCGACGGTGGAGCGCAGGCCGCCGGCGCCGGCGTAGGCCACCGGCACGTTCCAGGTGGCGGCCGGCCGGCCGTTGGACAGGCGCCCGGGCGCCAGGCCGTCGTTGCTCGCCACCCGCGTCTCGTGCAGGCCGAGCGGCTCGAGCACGCGCTCGCGCAGCAGCGCGTCGAACGGCTGGCCGGCGCGCTGCGCCAGCAGGTCCGACAGCATGAGAAAGGCCCAGTTGGAGTACGCGTAGCGGCCGCTGGCGGGCCGCTTCACCTGCGCCAGCGGGCCGTACACCGTATCCGGACGCAGGTCGGCATACGGATCGGCGGGGTCGGCGGGGCGAAAGCCCGGCGGCAGCGGCGGCAGGCCGCCATGGTGGGTCAGCAGGTCGGCCAGCGTGATCGCCGACAGCGCCTCGCGCGCCACGCCGGCCGCCGACGGCAGCAGCGCGGCCAGCGTCTGGTCGAGCCGCACCTCGCCGCGCGCCGCCATCTCGGCTGCCAGCACCCCGACGAAGGCCTTGCTGATGGAGCCGATCTCGAAGCGCGCGCCCAGCGCCGGCCGCACCGCGCGCAGGCGGTCGGCGCAGGCAGCCCCCACCTGAACCGGCGGCATCGCGTTCAGGTCGACGCGCGCCGCCTGCACGCAGGCACCGCTGCGGTCCTCCTCGATGCGGTTAACCAGCAGGCCGCTGAGGCGGTCGTTGCCCTGAGCCATCACGCCGCCCGCTCCCAGCGCCGCCGCCAGGGCTAAGGCAACAGCCTTGCTGCGCCGCGCGCCCACTACATGAACGCCTGCAGTCCGGTCTGCGCCCGACCCAGGATCAGCGCGTGGATGTCGTGCGTGCCCTCGTAGGTGTTGACGACCTCGAGGTTCACCATGTGGCGCATCACGCCGTACTCGTCCGAGATGCCGTTGCCGCCCAGCATGTCGCGCGCCAGACGCGCGACCTCCAGCGCCTTGCCGCAGGAGTTGCGCTTCATGATGCTGGTGATCTCCACCGCGGCCGTGCCCTCGTCCTTCATCCGGCCCAGCCGCAGGCAGCCCTGCAGGCCGAGCGCAATCTCGGTCTGCATGTCGGCGAGCTTCTTCTGGATGAGCTGGTTGGCCGCCAGCGGCCGGCCGAACTGCTGGCGGTCGAGCACGTACTGGCGCGCCGTATGCCAGCAGAACTCGGCCGCGCCGAGCGCGCCCCAGGCGATGCCGTAGCGCGCGGAGTTCAGGCAGGTGAACGGGCCCTTCAGGCCCTCGACGTGGGGCAGTTCGTGATCGGCCGGAACGAACACGTCGTCCATCACGATTTCGCCGGTGGTGCTCGCACGCAGGCCGATCTTGCCCTTGATGGCCGGTGCCGACAGGCCCTTCATGCCCTTTTCCAGCACGAAGCCGCGGATCCGGCCGGCGTCGTTCTTGGCCCACACCACGAACACGTCGGCAAACGGCGAATTGCTGATCCAGTTCTTGGTGCCGCGCAGCAGGTAGCCGCCGTCGACCGCCCGCGCCCGCGTTTCCATCCCGCCCGGGTCCGAGCCATGGTTGGGCTCGGTCAGGCCGAAGCAGCCGATCCACTCGCCGGTGGCCAGTTTCGGCAGGTACTTGCGCCGCTGCGCCTCGGAGCCGAACTCGAAGATGGGCAGCATGACCAGCGAGCTCTGCACGCTCATCATCGAGCGGTAGCCGGAGTCGACGCGCTCGATCTCGCGGGCGATCAGCCCGTAGCTCACATAGTTCAGCTCCGGCCCGCCGTACTCGGCCGGGATGGTGGGGCCGAGCAGGCCGAGCGCGCCCATTTCGCGGAAGATCGCCAAATCGGTCTGCTCGTGGCGGAACGCCTCGAGGATGCGCGGCGCGAGCTTGTCCTGGGCGTAGCGGCGTGCCGCGTCGCGCACCATGCGCTCGTCGTCGGTCAGTTGCTGCTCGAGCAGCAGTGGGTCGTCCCACTGGAAGCGGGCGGCGGGGGTGTGCAGTCGGGTGTCGGGCGCGTTCATGGTCCGGTGCGCGGGCAGGGGCTGCGATGCGGCTAGTCTACGTCGCGCGCCCGGCCGCTGCCGCGCCCGCCGGCTAAGTGCCGCCGGCGCGCTCGTCGGGCCCGATCACGGCCGTGCACTCGATTTCCACCTTGGCACGGTCCTCCATCAGCGCCACCACCTGCACGGCGGTCATCGCGGGGTAGTTCTGGCCCATCAGCTCGCGGTACACCGCGCCGATCTCGCGGGCGCGCGCCAGGTACTCGCGCTTGTCCACCAGGTACCAGGTCATGCGCACGAGGTGGCGCGAATCGCCGCCGGCCTCGGCCAGCACCGCGAGCACGTTTGCGAGGGTCTGCCGCACCTGCGCCACCAGGTCGTCGGTCTCGAACTGCTGCTGCGCGTTCCAGCCGATCTGGCCGGCGATCGAGACGACGGTGCCCTGTGCGGCCACGCCGTTGGAGTAGCCGCGCGGACGCGACCAGCCGGGGGGGTGGAGGATCTTCATGACGCCAATGTACCCAAGGCGCCGCCCGGCCGGGCACGGGGCCGGCGGCTGGCTGCCCGCTCAGTTCTGCTGAGGCCCGCCGAGGCCCGCTACGGCCCGCTGAAGCCTGCTCAGCCGCGCATGAACTCCTGGATCTTCTCGCGCAGGTCCGGCGGCACCGGCACCGGCTTGCCGTCGCGCTGGCTGATGCAGACGGCCACGCGGTTCAGGCGCACCCGGTCCACGCCGTCCTTGCTGACGCCCATCGTGAATCGCACCGAGCTGCGGCCCAGGTGCGAGACGATGAGCCAGAAGTCGACCACCTCGCCCATGCGGGTGGGCACGAGGAAGGTGCTCTCCAGTTTCACCGTGGGCAGCGACAGGCCGCGCTGCATGAGCAGCTCGTCGTAGCGGATCTCCAGGCCTTCGTAGAACCAGTCCTCCACCAGCGCGTTGAAAATGTGGAAGTAGTTGGGATAGAAGACCTGACCGGTCGCATCGCAGTGCGACAGGCGGATGATGTAGGGCTTGATGAAGGTCATGGGCGGGTTGTCCTCGTGGCTGTCGCATGCAGGCGGGAGCGGCCCGGCTCCGACCCGCCTTCGTCCGCCCCGCCCATGACTTCGTCGATCGGGCTACGAGGGGGCTTGGCCGGCCCCCGCGCGCTCCCCCGGCCAGGGACAGGGTCTTCGTCGATGACTGCAGTATCGGCCGCGACGGCTCAATCCTCGATCCTCGGTCCTCACAAATCCGTCCGCGCCTTCCACAGCTCGGGAAACAGCACCACGTCGAGCATGCGGCGCAGGTAGCTCACGCCGCCGGTGCCGCCGGTGCCGCGCTTGAAGCCGATGATGCGCTCCACCGTGGTCACGTGCCGGAAGCGCCACTGGCGGAACGCATCCTCCAGGTCCACCAGCTCCTCGGCCAGTTCATACAGCTCCCAGTGCTCGCGCGGCGCGCGGTACACCGCCAGCCAGGCGTGCTCGACCGACTCGTCGAACGTCCAGGGCTCGCGCACGTCGCGCGCCAGCACGGCCGGCGCGATCGCCAGCCCGCGCCTCGCCAGCAATGCGAGCGCCTCGTCGTACAGCGAGGGCGCGGCCAGCGCCTGCGCCAGGGACTGCTGGATATCGGCACGGTGCGCGTGCGGCTTGAGCATCGCCGCGTTCTTGTTGCCCAGGATGTACTCGATGGCCCGGTACTGCCAGCTCTGAAAGCCCGAACTGGCCCCCAGATAGGGCCGAATCGCGCTGTACTCGGAGGGCGTCATGGTGGCCAGCACGTTCCAGGCGTGCACCAGTTGTTCCATCACGCGCGACACCCGCGCCAGCATCTTGAAGGCGGCCGGCAGGTCGTCGGCCGCGATGGCTGCGCGCGCGGCCGTCAGCTCGTGCAGCGCCAGCTTCATCCACAGCTCGCTGGTCTGGTGCTGCACGATGAACAGCAGCTCGTTGGGGTCGGGCGAGCGCGGCTGCTGGGCGCCGAGGATGGCGTCCAGCCGCAGGTAGTCGCCGTAGGTCATCGAGCCCGCATAGTCCGTGCGGGCGCCGTCGTCGGCCGGGTCGATCGGCTGCGCCATCAGGTCACCGCCTTGCGCTGCGAATACTGCGGCGCGTCGTGGGCGCGCGTCGCCAGCACCTCGCGCAGGGCCTCGGCGGCGTCCCACACGTCGGTGTACGACACGTACAGGGGTGCAAAGCCGAAGCGCAGGATGTCGGGCGCGCGAAAGTCGCCGATCACGCCGCGCCCGATCAAGGCCTGCATGACGGGCCAGGCTTGCGGATGCGCAAAGCAGACCTGGCTGCCGCGCCGTGCCGGCTGGCGCGGGCTCGCCAGCCGCAACTCGGACTCCTGGCAACGCGACTCCACCTGCTCGATGAACAGCTCCGTCAGCGCCACGCTCTTGGCGCGCAGCGCGGGCACGCCGGCCGCCAGCACCGTCTCTACGCCGCACTCGAGCGCGGCCAGCGCAAGGATGGACGGCGTGCCGACGACAAAGCGCCCGATGCCCGGCGCCGGCTCGTACTGCGGCACGAAGTCGAAGGGCGCGCGATGCCCCAGCCAGCCCGACAGCGGCTGCGCGAATGCATCGTCGGCCATCGTGGCCAGGTGCCGCCGCGCCACGTAGACGAAGGCCGGTGCGCCGGGGCCGCCGTTGAGGTACTTGTAGCCGCAGCCCACCGCAAAGTCGGCGCGCGCAGCACCCAGGTCCACCGGCACCGCGCCGGCCGAGTGCGCCAGGTCCCACACCGTGAGCGCCCCCTTGGCTTGGGCCAGCTCCGTGAGCGAGGCCATGTGGTGCATGGCGCCGGTGGCGAAGTTCACGTGCGTGAGCATCAGCACCGCCACGCGCTCGCCCAGCCGCGCCAGCGCCGCGGGCACTTCGTCGAAGCCGACGAGTTGCAGCTCGTAATGCCCGCCCATCAGCTCGGCCAGCCCCTGCGCCATGTACAGATCGGTCGGGAAGTTGCCGCGCTCCGACAGGATGATCCGCCGCTCGCGCATCGACAGTTGCGGCCGCTGCCCCTGCAGCCGCAGCGCGCAGGCCAGTACCTTGAACAGGTTGAGCGAGGTCGAGTCGGCGCAGATCACCTCCTCGGCCTGCGCGCCGATCAGTTCGGCGATGCGGGCGCCGACCCGCGCCGGCAGGTCGACCCAGCCGGCCGTGTTCCACGAGCCGATGAGCCCGCGGCCCCACTCCTGGCGCACCACCTCGTCCACCCGCGCGGCCGTGGTGGCCGGCAGGGCGCCGAGCGAGTTGCCGTCCAGGTAGATCACCCCCGGCGGCAGCGCAAAGGCGGCGCGGTGCGGCGCCAGCGGGTCGGCCGCGTCGCGGGCCAGGCAGTCGTTGCGGGTCATGGTGCGGTCGCTCGCAAGGGCAGGGGGCGCAGCACGGCACGCACCGGGCTGGCGTCCAGACCCTGCCAGCGCAGCGGCAGGGCAATCAGTTCATAGTCGCCCGGGGGTACCGCATCGAGCAGCAGGCCTTCGAGGATGGCCATGCCGTGCGCCCGCACGCGCTGGTGCGCCGCCAGTGTCTTGCTCTGCTCCGGGTCGAGCGACGGCGTGTCGATGCCGACCAGTCGGACGCCCTGCGCATGCAGCAGGTCGATCGCCGCGGGCTCGATGGCGGCGAAGTGCGGGTCCCACTGCGCCGTCGGTGCCTGCGCGTAGGTACGCACCAGCAGGCGCGGCGGCGTGCCCGTCAGATGCGGCGCCAGTTGCGCCGCCGTTACCAGCGGGCGCGCGCCGATGGCGTGCACCACGCGGCACGGGCCGAGGTAGGTCTGCAGCGGCACTTCGGCGATCGAGGCGCCGGCCGCGTCGTAGTGCAGCGGTGCGTCGGCGTGACTGCCGGTGTGCGGCGACAGCGTCACCTCCGACACGTTGACCGGGCAGCCGGGAGCGACCTTCCAGGCCCACCGGGCGGCAAACGCCGTGTCGCCCGGAAAGACCGGAAAGCCGGGGGCAACGAGCGGGGAGATGTCGTAGAGCATCGAGCGGGGCGTCGGGGCCGGGGATCGGGGGGGGCGGGAGCGGTCGGAAGTGGCGGTCCAAGGCTGCCGGCGGGCAGCGGCCGAGCGCTTCGGCGAAGACATTCTATGGCCCGGCCCTCAAGCCCCGCCGGGCCTTCCCGGCCCGCGCGGCGTGCTCGGCTCGCGTGACTGCGCCGGCGACCTCGGCTGTCATCGCCCGCACCGCTCAGCGGCTATCCTTCGCGCCCGCGGACTTCCGCTGTCCACCGCGCACGCCCCCGCGCCGTTCCCGTTGTCCCTCGACCCTCGCACCGCCTTCCTGCTGACGCTGCCGCCGCTGTTCTGGGCCGGCAACGCGGTGTTCGCGCGCCTGCTGGTGGGCGATGTGCCGCCGCTGCAGTTGTCGCTGCTGCGCTGGCTGCTGGCGCTGGCGATCTTCCTGCCGTTTGCGTGGCGGCCGCTGTGGGAGCACCGCGCCGTCCTGCGCGCGTGCTGGCGCGATGTGGCGCTGATCGGCGTGCTCGGCGTGGGCCTGTACAACACGCTGCAGTACCTGGCGGTGCAGACCTCCACCGCCGTCAACGTGACGCTGATTGCGGCCTCCACGCCGGTGTTCGCGCTCGTCTTCGGCGTCCTGCTCTTTAACGAGCAGGCGCGCCGCGCACAGTGGCTCGGGGCCGCGCTGTCGATCGGCGGCGTGCTGTGGGTGCTGCTGCGCGGGCAGCCGGCCAGCATCGCGCAACTCGCCTTCGTGCCGGGCGATCTCATCATGATCGCTGCCAACATCACGTGGGCGCTGTACACCTGGTTCCTGCGCAAGCGGCGGCCTGATCTGCCGTTTGCGCCGTTGCTGGCAGCGCAGATGCTGGTCGGGTCGCTGTTCGTGCTGCCGCTGGCGGTGGGCGAGGCGGCCGTCGGTGCCGACATCCGCTGGAGCGGCACGGTGCTGCTCGTGCTGGCCTACATGGCGCTGTTCCCCTCGATTGCCGCCTACTACTGCTGGGACCGCGGCGTGACCCGCGTCGGCGCCGTGGTGCCGGTGCACTTTGCCAACCTGACGCCGCTGTTTGCCGCGCTGCTGTCCACCCTGGTGCTGGGCGAGTCGCCGCAGCTGTATCACCTGATCGGCCTGGTGCTGATCATCGGCGGCATCCACGTGGCCAGCCGCAAGTAGCGGGGCGGCCGGACCCGGTTGCCGGGCCGCCGCGTGCTGCCACCGCCGGTCGCCTTGTTGATCCGGCAGTCCTACCAGGGCTTGAGCAACTGGCGCGGCAGCGGTGCCTCCGCCAGGTCGGTCACCCAGCGGCTGCCGTGGAAGATGAGCGGGTTGCCGCCGGCGCCGTGAAAGCTCTGGACGCGGCCGACCAGGATCACATGGTCGCCCTCGTCGTACTGGCTGCGGGGGCTGCACTCGAACCAGGCCACGCAGCCGGCGATCAGCGGCAGGCCGCCGGGCCCCTCGGCCCACGCCGTGGCGGCGCCGAACTTATCGGCTCCGCGGGTGGCAAAGCGCTGCGCCAGCGCCAGCTGGTCGCCGGCCAGCACGTGCACCAGCCAGCCGCTGCAGCGCCGGAACGCCTCGAAGCTGGAGGCGCTGCGCGCCACGCTCCACAGCACCAGGGGCGGGTCGAGCGAGACGCTGGTGAAGGAGTTGACCGTCATCCCCGCCGGCGCGCCGTCGCGTGTGCGCGTGGTGATGAGGGTGACGCCGGTGGCGTACTGCGCGAGCGCCTTGCGGAATTCGGTCGTGGCGGGCGCTGCGGGCGGGGCTTGGGTCTTGGCTTGCACCCGTGGATTGTACGGAGGGCGGCGACCGCCTCTGCAATCCGGGAGCGCCGGTGCGGGCCCGACGCGGTTCGCACCCCGGGTCGGCGGTTTGCCGCGGTACGATGCCGCGCAAACGCCTTCTGCCGCTGGTGCCTGCAGCGGCGCTGTGCTGGATTGGGAGTCCTCATGTCCCGCGCCCTTCTGCCCGCCTACGAGACCCTCATCGAGCAGCGCATCCGCGAGGCCACCGAGCGCGGCGACTTCGAGGGGCTGCCGGGCACGGGTCAGCCGATGCAACTGGACGACGACCTGCTGGTGCCCGAGGAGGTGCGCGTGGCGCATCGCATCCTCCGCAACGCGGGCTACGTGCCGCCGGAGGCGCTGCAGGTGTCGCAGATCAATCAACTGGTGGCGCTGGCCGGGCGCAGCGAGTTCGAGGCGGCCGGCGGCGACCAGCGCCTGCGTGCGCTGCTGATCCAGCTCGAACTGGCGGGTCGGCCTGTTGCGGCAGCCCAGGCCTGGCAGGACTACCAGGACGCGCTGATCCGCGCGCGCGGCGGCTGAGCGCCGGGGTGCCCGGGGCGGGGCCCGCAGGCGGCGGCGTGCGGGCCGCGCGGGCGCGCACCGGCACCAAGCGGCACCAAGCGGCACCAAGCGGCATCGAACAGCACCGAGCAGCGCCGAGCAGCGCCGAGCAGCGCCGAGCAGCCTCGAACAAATCCGAGCAGCACCGAGCGGCGCGCGCAGGCGCCCTTGAAGATGGCCCGCCAGCCCGCATGTTGCGGGCGTCAGATCAAGCACAAACTCTCGGAGGAATCATGCATCCTGCCCTTGCCCTCGAAACCCCGTCCGCTGGTCGGTCGCGCGGGCTGCGCCTGGCGCTGCTGGCGCTGCTGGCGACCGTGCTCTCGGGTTGCGGCTACAACGAGATCCAGAGCCGCGACGAGGCGGTGAAGGCGGCCTGGGCCGAGGTGCTCAGCCAGTACCAGCGCCGCGCCGACCTGATTCCCAACATCGTCAACACCGTCAAGGGCGAGGCCAACTTCGAGCAGGAGACGCTGACCCGCGTGGTGGAGGCGCGCGCCCGCGCCACCAGCATCCAGGCCACGCCCGAACTGGTCAACGACCCGGCGGCGCTCGCGCGCTTCAACCAGGCGCAGGGCGAGCTGAGCTCGGCTCTGAGCCGCCTGCTGATGGTGGTGGAGAACTACCCCAACCTGAAGGCCAACGCCGGCTTTCAGGACCTGCGCGCACAGCTCGAAGGCACCGAGAATCGCATCGGCATCGCGCGCAACAAATACATCAAGGCCACGCAGGACTACAACGTCTTCGTGCGCCAGTTCCCGCAGAACCTGACCGCGATGGTGTTCGGCTACCAGGAGCGCGCGCAGTTCACGGTCGAAAACGAGAAGGCGATCCAGACCGCGCCGACGGTGGATTTCGGGGCCAAGAAGTAGTGGCCGCAAGGGCTCGTGCGCCGGCGCTTGCGCCGGCGGCGCCTTGCCCCGTCCGATCCCCTGCCGTCTGGCTGCCCCGCCGAACCTGTGCTGCCGCCGACAGACCACTGACGCCTCGCGCATCTTGCCTCCTTGCCGTCTCATGACTTGCCTGCTGCGTCGGATCGTGACGCTCGCCCCGGCGGCGGCGCTGTCGCTCGCGCTGGCACTGGGCGCGGCGCAGGCGCAGCAGCCGTCGCAGCAGCCGTCGCAGCAATCGGCGCAGCAGCCGGTGCAGCAGCCGGGGCAGCAGCCGGGGCAGCAGCCGGCCGCGCCGGTCCCCGGCGTGCCGGATCTGGGCCGGGTCATTCCTGGCGTGCAGGATGTGCTGAAGAAGATCGCGCCGTCGGGCCAGGGGGCCAGCCAGGACGCGGTCCAGGCCAAGGCCGCCCGGCCAGCGCCCACCGGGCGCGCGGCGCCGCGCGGCGCCGACGGACTGCTGCAGGTGCCGCCAGCGGCTCAGGTCACCGATCTGGCGGGCGTGCTGTCGGCCGCCGACATGCAGATGCTGCGCGGCCGGCTGGAGGCCATCGAGAAGGCGCACGGCGCGCAGATGGTGATCCTGGTGGTGCCCAGCACCCAGCCCGAGCCGATCGAGGACTTTGCCAACCGCGTGGGCACCGCCTGGAAGGTGGGGCGGCGCGGCGTGGGCGACGGCGTGCTGTTGATCGCCGCGATCGATGACCGGCGCGCGCGTATCGACGTGGCGCGCGCGCTCGAAGGCGCCATCCCCGATGCCACCGCGCGCCGCATCATCCGCGAAGCGATGGCGCCGCGCTTTGCGCAGCAGGACTACGCCGGCGGACTGGCTGCGGCGGTCGAGCACCTGGCGCGGCAGATCGAGGGCGAGGGCCTGCCCACGCCCGCTGGCCTGCCGCAGCGGACGGTCGATGCCGGCGAGGACACCGTGGCGCTGCTGCTGCCGTTCGTGATCGGCGGCGTCATCCTGGGCGCGCTGCTGCGGCGCGTGTTCGGCGTGCCGGGCGCGCTGGCGGCCGGCGGCGGCAGCGGCGTGCTGGCGGGCACGATGCTGCAGTCGATGGCGCTCGGCGGCCTGGCCGGGGTGCTGGTTTTCGTCTTCACCCTCGGTGCCGGCTCGCGCGGCGCGCGTGTGCTGGGCGGGCGCCGCGGCGGCCGGGATGGCTTCAGCGGGCCGGTGATCGTTCCGGGCGGCGGCTGGGGCGGCGGCGGCTCGTGGGGCGGCGGCGGGGGCTGGTCCAGCGGCGGCGGCGGCGACTTTTCCGGCGGCGGCGCCTCGGGTGACTGGTAAGGGATGGTTTCGATGAAGCTCGCTCGCCTGTTGCGTCACGGGTTCATCACACCGCGCGCCGTGGACCGATGGTTCCCGGCCGCGGCGCTGCAGCGCATTGCGGCGGCCATCGCGCAGGCCGAGGCGGCCCACAGCGGCGAGATCCGCTTTGCGGTGGAGGCGGCGCTGCCCTGGTCGTACCTCAGGCGCGATGCGCCCGTGCGCCAGCGCGCCGTGATGGTGTTTTCCAAGCTGCGCGTGTGGGACACGGAGCACAACAACGGCGTGCTCATCTACGTCGAACTGGCCGACCACGGCGTGGAAATCGTGGCCGACCGCGGTATCGCGCGCCACGTGCCGCGCGAGCGCTGGGAGGCGGTGTGCAACACGCTGCGCGAGCGCTTCCGGCGCGGGCAGTTCGAGGCCGGCGTGATCGCCGGCGTGCAGGAGGTCGGCGCCCTGCTGACGCAGCACTTTCCGCTGGCCGATGGCGAGCGCAATCCCAACGAGCTGTCCAACAAGCCGGCGGTCCTGTAGACCCGCTGCGCGACGGACGATCGATGAAGGCGGCGCCGGCCGCGCTCGCTACACTGCCTTGCATGACGACCCACGCGTTCATCTGCGACGCCGTGCGCACGCCGGTCGGCCGCTACGGTGGCGCGCTCGCGGCGGTGCGCACCGATGACCTGGCGGCCGTGCCGCTGGCGGCGCTGCTGGCGCGCAATCCGCGGCTGGACGCCGCCGCCATCGACGATGTGATCCTCGGCTGCGCCAATCAGGCCGGCGAGGACAATCGCAACATCGCGCGCATGGCGCTGCTGCTGGCGGGCTGGCCGGTCGGCGTGCCCGGCAGCACGCTCAACCGCCTGTGCGGCTCGGGGCTGGACGCCGTGGCCGGCGCGGCGCGCGCCATCCGCAGCGGCGACGCGCAACTGCTGGTCGCCGGTGGCGTGGAGAGCATGACGCGCGCGCCCTTCGTCATGCCCAAGGCCGGCAGCGCGTTTGCGCGCGACCCCGCGGTGTTCGACACCACGGTCGGCTGGCGCCTGGTCAATCCGCGCATGAAGGCCGCCTTCGGCACCGACGCGATGCCCGAGACCGCCGAGAACCTCGCCGCCGAGCTGGCCATCGCCCGGGCCGACCAGGACGCCTATGCGCTGCGCAGCCAGCAGCGGTATGCGGCGGCGGCCGCGCGCATTGCGCAGGAAATCGTGCCGGTGCCGGTGCCCGGCGCCCGCGGCGCGGTGAGCGCTGTCGAGCGTGACGAGCACCCGCGCGCCACCACGCTGGAGCAACTGGCGCAGCTCAGGCCGATCGTGCGGCCGGACGGCACCGTCACCGCCGGCAACGCCTCGGGCGTCAACGACGGTGCGGCCGCGCTGCTGCTGGCGAGCGAGGCGGCGGCCGCGCGCCATGGCCTCGTGCCGCGCGCGCGCGTGGTGGCCAGCGCAGTGGCCGGGGTGCCGCCGCGCACCATGGGCATCGGCCCGGTGCCGGCCACGCACAAGCTGCTGGCGCTCACCGGCGTGGCGCTGGCGGACATCGAGGTCATCGAGATCAACGAGGCCTTCGCCGCGCAGGTACTCGCCTGCACGCGCGGGCTGGGCCTGCCCGACGACGCGGCGCACGTCAATGCCGACGGCGGCGCGATCGCCATCGGCCACCCGCTCGGCATGAGCGGTGCGCGCCTGGCCGCCACCGCGGTGCGCCGGCTGCACGAGCAGGGCGCGCGCTACGCGCTGGTGACGCTGTGCATCGGCGTGGGCCAGGGCATCGCCGTGCTGCTCGAGCGAGTTTGACTTTCTGCCCCCTGGAGCCTTTCATGCTCGATCCCCTCGACGCCGCCGCCCTCGACCGGCTGTTTCGCACCGCCCGCACCTTCAATGCCTTCACCGGCGAGGTCACGGACGCCGATCTGACCGCCATCTACGACCTTATGAAGTTCGGGCCGACCAGCGCCAACGCCTCGCCGGCGCGCTTCGCGTTCGTGCGCTCGGCGGCGGCCAAGGAGAAGCTGCGCCCCGCGCTGTCGCCCGGCAACCTCGACAAGACGATGCGGGCGCCGTGCACCGTGATCGTCGCGCACGACCTCGAGTTCCACGAGCGGCTGCCGGAGTTGTTTCCGCACACCGACGCGCGCAGCTGGTTCGTCGGCAAGCCCGAGCTGATCGCCACCACCGCGTTTCGCAACGGCAGCCTGCAGGGCGCCTACTTCATGCTGGCGGCGCGCGCGCTCGGCTTCGACTGCGGCCCGATGTCGGGCTTCGACAGCGCCAAGGTCGACGCGGCGTTCTTTCCCGACGGCAAGGTGAAGTCCAACTTCCTCATCAACCTGGGCAAGGGCGACCCGGCGGGCCTGTTCCCGCGCAGCCCGCGCCTGCCCTTCGCCGCAGCCTGCACGCTGCTGTAGCCCGGCGCACCGGCCGATGTCCTACCCCCACCTGCTCGCGCCGCTGGACCTCGGCTTCACCCGGCTTGCCAACCGCGTGCTCATGGGCAGCATGCACACGGGGCTGGAGGACGGGCGCCGGCACTTCACGGCGCTGGCCGCCTACTTTGCCGAGCGCGCGCGCGGCGGCGTCGGGCTGATGGTGACGGGGGGCTTTGCGCCCAACATCGCCGGCTGGACCAAGCCGTTCGCGGGCACGCTGGCCACCACTGCGGCGGCGCGGCGCCACCGCGAGGTGACGCAGGCAGTGCATGCGGAGGGCGGCAGGATCGCGCTGCAGATCCTGCACACCGGCCGCTACGGCTACCACCCGTTCATCGTGGCGCCGTCGCGCATCAAGAGCCCGATCACGCCGTTCACGCCGTTCGAGCTGTCGGCGCGCGGCATCGAGCGGCAGATCCGCGCTTTCGTGCGCTGCGCCCAACTGGCGCGCGAGGCCGGCTACGACGGCGCCGAGATCATGGGCAGCGAGGGCTACCTGATCAACCAGTTCCTCGTTACCCATACCAACCGCCGCACCGACGAGTGGGGCGGCAGCTACGAGAACCGGATGCGCTTTGCCATCGAGGTGGTGCGGCGCACGCGCGCGGCGGTCGGGCCCGACTTCATCCTGATCTACCGGCTGTCGATGCTCGACCTCATTCCCGACGGCAGCTCCTGGCCCGAGGCGGTCCAGCTCGCCAAGGCGGTCACCGCAGCGGGTGCGACGATCATCAACACCGGAATCGGCTGGCACGAGGCGCGCGTGCCGACGATTGCCACCAGCGTGCCGCGCGCCGCCTTTGCCTGGGTCACGCAGAAGATGCGGCGCGAACTGCGCGCCGCCGGCCTGACCATCCCGCTCGTCACCAGCAACCGCATCAACACACCCGAGGTGGCCGAGCAGGTGCTCGCGGACGGCTGTGCCGATCTCGTGAGCCTGGCGCGGCCGCTGCTGGCCGACGCCGAGTTCGTCAACAAGGCCAGAGCCGGGCGCGCGCAGGACATCAACACCTGCATCGCCTGCAACCAGGCCTGCCTCGACCACGCCTTCAAGAACGAGCTGGCCACCTGCCTGGTCAACCCGCGCGCCGCGCGCGAGACGCAGATCGTCATTCGCGCCACGCCGCAGCGCCGCCGCTATGCCGTGGTGGGCGCCGGACCCGCCGGGCTGGCCGCCGCCACCACGCTGGCCGAGCGCGGCCACGCGGTCACGCTGTACGAGGCGAGCCCGCAGATCGGCGGCCAGTTCAACATGGCCAAACGGATTCCCGGCAAGGAAGAATTCCACGAGACGCTGCGCTACTTCGGCCGGCGCATCGAGGCCACCGGGGTCGAGCTGAAGCTCGGCACGCGGGTCAGCGCCGAGCAACTGATCGAGGTGCGGCCCGACGCGGTGATCGTCGCCACCGGCGTGCGCCCGCGCGACCCGAAGATCCCGGGCCAGGATGCGCCGCAGGTGCTCAGCTACGTCGACGTTCTCCTGCACGGCAAGCCGGTGGGCGAGCGCGTGCTTATCGTTGGCGCCGGCGGCATCGGCTTCGACGTGGCCGAGTTCCTCGCCACGCCGGCCGGGCACTCGCCGACGCTCAGCCTGCCCGAGTGGCTGGCCGAGTGGGGCGTGGCCGACCCGGCCCAGGTGCGCGGGGGGGTGGTCCGCCCGCAGCCGGCCGCGGCGGCGCGCCGCGTGACGCTGTTGCAGCGCAAGTCCGGCAAGCTCGGCCGCAACCTCGGCAAGACCACCGGCTGGATCCACCGCGCCGCGCTGGCCATGAAGGAGGTGGAGATGGTCGGCGGCGTCAACTACGAGCGCATCACGCCGCAGGGCCTGTGGGTCACCTACGGCGAGGCGCGCCGCGACGGCCAGCTCATCGAGTGCGACACCATCGTGTTGTGCGCCGGCCAGGAGCCGCTGCGCGAGCTGCACGCGCCCTTGCAGGCGGCCGGACTGGCGGTGCACCTGATCGGCGGCGCGCACGAAGCCGCCGAGCTGGATGCCAAGCGCGCCATCGACCAGGGCGTGCGGCTGGCGGCCACGCTCTGAAGACAATGCTGTGAGCATCCCAGCCGCCGCCAGCGGCGGCAGGCGCTCGCAAAGAAAACGATGGCTTACAGAACGTTTTCTTGAGAGCGGTGCGGCAGCCTGAGCCGCCGCCTGAGCCGCTGCCTGAGCCGCTGCCTGAGCCTCTGCCTGAGCCGGCACCGCGCGGGACAAGCACCGGCTCGAAGCGGGCCGCGTTGCGTGAGCGCTCGCGCCGCGCGGCGCCGGGCCGTGCGTCGCAGTGCAGCGCCGAGGCGGCCCGGTCCTCGCCGGCCACCACGGCGGCACGCCTTACAGCGTCAGATCGACGCCGGCGAGCAGCGCGCGACCGGCAGCCGGCTCGAAGAAGCGGCGGTTGCCTTCGTTGACGATGACCGAGCCGACGTAGCGCCGGTCGAATGCGTTGTTGAGCCGCACATACGCACGCAGCGACCGCGCGCCTAAGCTGAAGCTGCGCGCCGCCGACAGATTGACCACCGCGTAGCCGGCGGCGCTGTCGGTGTTGGCGTCGTCGACCGCCGGCGACGACTGCGCGCGCCACTCGGCGGCGAGGTCGGCCCAACGGGCGCGGTGCTTGAGCTCGACGAACGCGGTACGCGCCGGCACCCCGGGCAGCCGGGCGCCCGCTGCCACCGGCACCGAGGGCGTGGTGCAGGGCGCCGGCCCGCAGGCGAGGAACGCTTCGGCAAAGCGCGCGCGCAACACGGCCGCACTGGCATACAGCGACCAGGCCGCGCTGAGGCGCCAGTCGGCCGACAGCTCCACGCCGTCACGCCGCGTCTGGCCCACGTTGCCAAACGAACTGCGGCCGCCGCTGTTGGTGCGCACCACGAGGTCGTCTTCGGTGCGGATGGCAAACACCGCCAGGCTGGCGCGCAAGGCGTTGCCCGGCGCGTACTTCACGCCGGCCTCCAGGTTGTCGCTGCGGGCGGCGCGCAGCGCGTCGTTGAAGCCGGCCGAGCCGTCGGGGCGGTAGGCCAGTTCGCTCAGCGTGGGGGGTTCGAAGCCGCGGCCGTACGAGGCGTACCACGACAGCGCCGGCTGCTGCCGGAACACCACGCCGAAGGTGGGCGTGAGGCCGTTGTAGGACTGCGCGCCGGAGTCGTCGCCATTGCTGGCGACGATGTAGCGGTCGCGCGAGTCGAAGCGCAGGGTGCTGTAGCGCAGGCCGGCCAGCCAGCGCCACTGCGCGCCGCTGCGCCATTCGGCCTGCAGGTACGGATCGACCGCGGTCAGCGTGTTGGCCTCGTCGCGCCGCAGGCGGCCGGTCACGCCGAGCGTGCTGCCGACGAAGTTCTCGTAGCCCTGCCGGTCTTCGTCCAGCCGCTCGGCGGCCAGGCCTGCGGTCAGCGTCAGCGCGCCCATGTCCCAGCCGGCGCGCAGATCGGCGCCGCCGAACTGGCGGTCGAAGTCGATCACGCCGCCGGGGTGGCGCGGCGCCGCCTGCGTGGTGACTGGAATCGCCTGAAACTGCGTGACGGCGCGCGTGCCAAGCCAGGCCGACGCCGTGAGCGTGGCACTCCCCAGCGGCGTCTCGGTGCTGGCACCGAGCGTGGCCTGGCGGGTGGTCTTGCGCGTGTTGAACTGCAGCGCCACCGGGGAAGCCTGGTCCGGGTCGGCCTGCACCTGCGCGCGCGTCAGGCCGAGCGGGTCCTGTGTGTCGGGCATGTCGAGCGCGTTGAGCGAGACGCGCAGCCGGCCGACCGGCGAGTCGGCAAAGCCGAGCCGCAGGTTGACCAGATCGCGGCGCGCGGCGCTGTGGCCGCGCGCGCCGTCGGTGCTGAAGCGGCTGCCGTCGAAGGCCCAGGCCAATCCGCCCTCCCCGCCCACCGCGTTCAGGCCGGCGCGCCAGGTGCCGAAGCTGCCGGCCGCCGCGTTGGGTGTGAGCCGCAGCGGCTGCGGGCGCAGTTCGCTGGTCAGCGCGATCACGCCGCCGGAGGAGCTGCCATAGAGCGCCGAAAACGGCCCGCGCAGCACCTCGATGCGCTCGGCCGCGCCGAGCGGAAAGTTGGACACCTGGCCCTGCCCGTCGGGCGAAGCGGCCGGCACGCCGTCGACGTACAAGCGGATGCCGCGCACGCCGAAGGTCGCGCGCGAGCCGAAGCCGCGCACCGAGATCTGCAGGTCCTGCGCGTAGTTGCCGCGGTCCAGCACCGTGAGGCCGGCCACGCGGCCGAGCGTCTCGGACAGGTTGACGCGCAACTGCGCATCACGCAGCGTGGCGCCGTCGATCAGGTCGACCGAGGCCGGCACGTCGAGCAGAAGCCGCTCGGCGCGCGTGATCGACACCACCACCGGATCCAGCCGGGTCGCGGGTTCGGCAGCCGGCGCCGCGGCGCCTGCGGTGCCGGCCAGCAGGCTGGCGGCGAGGGCGGCGGCGAAAGGGCAGGGCGTCGGTCGCATCGTTGCGCAGACTCGGCGGGTCGCGGCGCGTTGTGCGGCGCGCGCGGCGAAAATGTTCAGCACGTCAAGCACGTTGGCACCTCGGGCACGCCAGGCACGCCAGACACGCCAGGCACGATGGCTCGTTGGCACGCCGGTACTTTGCCATGTGCGCAGGGTGGCACGTAGCCATGTTGGCAAGTCAAGCGCCGACAGCGCGATCGACGCGCCGGACCCGATCCCCTGCGGTCACGGGCCCGGCGGCCGTCAGCGTGGCGTTTTGACCTCGATCGCAATGGCCGCGTAGTAGGCCGCCAGGTTGCGAATGTCGGCGTCGCTGAGCGTGCGCGCGGCAATGTTCATCAATTCGTGCTTGCGCTCGCCCGAGCGGTACTGGCGCAGCGTGCGCGCCAGGTAGATCTCGGGCTGGCCGGCCAGGTGAGGCGCATCCGGCAGCCGCGACAGGCCGTCCATGCCGTGGCAGTTCTGGCACGCCAGCGCGGCCTTGCGGCCCGCCTCGAGGTCCTGCGCCTGCGCCGCTGGGGCGCACAGCAGCACCGCCGCCAGGGCGGTGCTGCCGAACGCGCCGCGCAGCGCCCTACGGCTGCTGGTAGGTGATGCGGTAGATCGCGCCAGCGAAGTCATCGGACACCAGCAGAGAACCATCCTTCATCACCGCCACGTCGACCGGGCGGCCGCGATACACGCCGTTGGCGTCGAGCCAGCCCTCGGCGAACACCTCGGAGCCGGCGGCCGTGCCGTCGGTCTTCAGCGGCACGAAGTTGATCAGCGCGCCGCTCGGCTTGGTGCGGTTCCAGGAGCCGCGCGAGGCCACGAAGATGCCGCCCTGGTACTTGGCGGGGAACATCTTGCCCGTGTAGAACGTCATGCCCAGTTGCGCCTGGTGTGCCGGGAAGTTCACCTGCGGCTCGATCATGCCGGCCGGTGCCGGCAGGTCCTTGAGATCCGGCGCGGCCGCCGTGCCGGCGATCTTGACGCCGCCGTTGGTCCACGGAAAGCCGAAGTGCTGGCCGGCCCGGGTCGAGCGGTTCAGTTCGCCCGGCGGGATGTCGTCGCCCATGCCGTCGACCTGATTGTCGGTCCACCACAGCGAGCCGTCTTTCGGATTGAAGTCCTGGCCCACCGAGTTGCGCGAGCCGCGCGCAAACACCTCGCGCTTGCTGCCGTCGAACGGGTTGATGCGGATGATGCCGCCAATGCCGATCTTCTCGTACAGCTCCACCTTGTTGCGCGGCTGCACGTTGAACGGCTGGCCGAGGGTGATGTAGAGCATGCCGTCGGGGCCGACGCGGCAGGTGCGCGCGCCGTGGTTGAAGCTCTCTTCTTCGACCGGGATCAGGCCGCCCTGCGGCACCACTTCGATGACGGCAACGTCCGGGCCCTCGAAGAAGAACTCGGCGGCCGGGAAGTTGAGCACGCGGTTGTGCTCGACCACGATCAGGAAGCCGTCGCGGGTCCAGCACACGGCGTTGGGATTGGTGAACTTGAGCGACGGCGCAAACGACTTGACCTCATCGGCCACGCCGTCGCTGTTGCGGTCCGACACCGCCCAGACCGAGGTCTTGCGGGTACCGACGAACAGCATGTTGGCGCTGGGCGCCACCGCCATGTGGCGTGCGTCGGGCACGACCGCGAACAGGTCGATCTTGAAGCCGGGCGGCAGCTTGATGTTCTTCAGGTTGGCGCGGATGGCGTCGGCGTTGCGGCCGGTCTGCGGCACCACCGGGATGTTCAGGTCGGTGGTGGCGACCCGGAACTGCTTGAGCTTCTCCAGGTTCTGCGCCTGGGCCGATACGCCGGCGGCGGCCAGCAGGCCGACCAGCGCTGCGATCGCAGTGAGTTTGGCTTTCATCGCTTGTCCCCTTGCGGAATTGTTGGCGCGCGATTGTCGACGCGATTGTCGAGATCACGGGGCGGTCCGATTGCGGCCGCCACGCTCATCATGCCTGAGCTGGTGCTCGGGTGGGGTACTGGGCGATCCCCACCCGCGCCACGGCGAGCAAGCAACACGCCGGGCGGTCCGCGGCCCGCTCCTCCCGGGAGCTGGCCGGGCACCTGCGCGGCGCCGCCCCGGGGGGGATTGCCGCGGCGCAGCGGCGTGGGCCACACGCTGCACGCGCCTTGCGCCGCGGGGCCGGTCCGGCGCACGTCGCCCGGCGCGCGCAGCCTGGGGCATACAGTCCGGCGCGAGCGGTCGGGCGCAGGCAGTCGGGCGCAGGCAGTCGGGCGCAGGCAGTCGGGCGCAGTCAAGTGGGCGCGGGCAGCCGCGCCGGGGCGACCGGTTACCCAAGCGCCGCGCGCCGCCGGCCCGCAGGCCCCGCCGTGGCGCCGGCCGGCGGCGGCCCGCGCTACAGCCCGCCCAGGCACACGTACTTCACCACCAGGTACTCGTCGATGCCCAGGCGGCTGCCCTCGCGGCCGTAGCCGGACTGCTTGACGCCGCCGAACGGCGCCACCTCGGTCGAGATGATCCCGGTGTTCACGCCCACCATGCCGTACTCGAGCGCCTCGCTCACGCGCAGCACCCGCGCCAAGTCGCGCGAATAGAAGTAGGCGGCCAGGCCGTACTCGGTGGCGTTGGCCAGCCGCACGCCTTGCGCCTCGTCGGCAAAGCGGAACACCGGTGCCACCGGGCCAAAGGTCTCCTCGCCGGCCAGCGCCATGGTCTCGTTCACGTCGGCCAGCACGGTGGGCGCGAAGAAGGTGCCGCCGCGCTCGTGGGGCTTGCCGCCGGTGAGCACGCGCGCGCCCTTGGCCACCGCGTCGTCCACGTGGCGTTGCACCTTGGCCAGCGCCGCCGCGTCGATCAGCGGCCCCTGCTGCACACCGGGCTCCACACCGGCGCCCACTTGCAGCGTGGCGGCGCGCGTCGCCAGCCGCTCGACGAAGCGGTCGTAGATGCCGGCCTGCGCATAAAAGCGATTGGTACAGACGCAGGTCTGGCCGGTGTTGCGGTACTTCGAGGCCACCGCACCTTCCACCGCGGCGTCGAGGTCGGCGTCGTCGAAGACGATGAACGGCGCGTTGCCGCCCAGCTCCAGCGACAGCTTCTTGAGCGTCGGCGCGCATTGGCGCGCCAGGATGCGCCCGACCTCGGTAGACCCGGTGAACGACAGCTTGCGCACCACCGGCGAGTCGCACAGCGCGCCGCCGATGGCGATCGACTGCGCGCCGTCGGCCGGCAGCACGTTCAACACCCCCGCCGGCAGGCCGGCGCGCTGGGCGAGCTCGGCCAGGGCAAGCGCCGACAGCGGCGTCTGCTCGGCCGGCTTGACGACGATGGTGCAGCCGGCCGCCAGCGCCGGGCCCACCTTGCGCGTGATCATCGCGTTGGGGAAGTTCCATGGCGTGATGGCCGCGCACACGCCCACCGGCTCGCGCTGCACGACGATGCGCTTGTCGGCCGCGTGGGTCGGGATGGTTTCGCCGTAGACGCGCTTGCCTTCCTCGGCAAACCACTCGATGAAGCTGGCGCCGTAGACCACTTCGCCGCGCGCCTCGGCCAGCGGCTTGCCCTGCTCGGCGGTCATGATCTGCGCCAGATCTTCCTGCGCCGCCAGCATCAGCTCGAACCACCGGCGCAGCACGGCGGCGCGCTCCTTGGCCGTGCGGGCACGCCAGGCGGGCAGGGCGCGCGCGGCGGCGGCGATCGCCGCCTGCGCCTGAACGGCGCCGCAGTTGGTTACCTCGGCAAGCTGGCCGCCGTCGGCCGGGTTGATGACGGCAAAGCGGCCGTGCGCGCCGTCGCACCACTGGCCGTCGATGTAGGCCTGGGTGCGCAGCAGCGCCGCATCGGCCAGGCGGGGAAGGGCGGAGACACGTTGCAGCATGGGAGCGGCCTGCGGGGGGATGGGCCGCCGCCGCGACGATGCGCGGCCTCGTCGCGGCGGCGTGGCGCGAGAGCGAAAAGCCAGCATAAACCAGCGCCGTCGATGCCAGCCACCGCATCCTGCCCCCCGCGTCCTGCTCCCCACGCCTACCCCCGATTCCGTCGCCGTGGCCTACGCGCTATCCTCATCGCGCAGGGCCTGCACGACGCAACCCGCACGACGAAGGCGCCGCCATGCAGTACGACTCGCTCGCTGCCGACCTGAAGGTCTGGCTCAAGGACAACATCGAGCGCGGCTTTGCGCAGGACACGCTGGTGCAGTCCCTGTGCGCCGCCGGCTACCAGACCCGGTTTGCCCGCGAAGCGGTCGAGCTCGCCTACGCCCGGCATGCGCCGGCCGGTGGTGGCGACAACGGCGGTGGTGGCGACAACGGCGGTGGCGGCGACGACGGCGATGGCGGCGACGACGGCGATGGCAATGCCGCGGTGGCCGTCGCAGTGCCGGCGCGGCAGTCGGTCGCGGCGGCCGGTGGGGCAGCCGGTGGCGCGGCAACGGGCCTGGCAACGGCGGCGGCGAGCACCGTGGCGCGTGCCGCTGCGGGCGCGGCGCCGCCGAGCGCCAGCGAGATCATTGTCGAGAGCGGCAATGTGATCGAGACCTCGGACCGCACGGTGAGCATCCTGCTGGCGCTCAACGCGCCGCGCGTGGTGCTGTTTGGCGGGCTGTTGTCCGAGGCCGAGTGCGACGAGCTGATCGCGCTGTCGTCGCGCAAGCTGCAGCGCTCCACGGTGGTCAACGCGGCCACCGGCGATTACGACGTACACCCCGACCGCACCAGCAGCGGCACGCACTTCCAGCGTGGCGAGAACCCGCTCGTCCGCACCATCGAGCGGCGCATCGGCGAGCTGGTGGGCTGCCCGGTCGAGCACGGCGAGCCGATCCAGATCCTGCACTACACGCCTGGCGCCGAGTACAAGCCGCACTTCGACTTCTTCGACCCCGCCCTCGAAGGCAACGACAAGGTGCTGGCCATGGGCGGCCAGCGCATTGCCACGCTCATCATGTACCTGAACGACGTGGAAGCCGGCGGCTCGACCGTGTTTCCCGACGTCGGGCTCGACATCCTGCCGCGCAAGGGCAACGCGCTGTACTTTGCCTACACCACCGAAGACGGCCAGCTCGACCGGCGCACGCTGCACGGCGGCAGCCCCGTGCGGCGCGGCCAGAAGTGGATTGCCACCAAGTGGCTGCGCCAGCGGCCGTACACCGGGCCGTCGGCATAGCGCGCGGGAGCTGCCCGGCCGTGCCCGGCCGCTAGAAGCGCAGGTGCAGGCCGAGCATGAGATCGCCTTGCGTCAGTGTGTCGCCGCGGATGCTGATCGAGCAGCCGCCGCTGCACAGGAACTCGCCGGCGCTGTTGATCAGCACGACATGCCCGCGCGCCTCGGCGCGCAGCGCCACGCGGCCGGCGCCCACCCGCCACTGGTAGCCGAGCCCAAGGCTGAGCGACGGCCGCGTGGCGCTGCCAAAGCCCGCCAGATCGGGCATGAAGTGGGTCAGCCCGATGCCGCCCGCGGCATACGGCCCCCGGCCGGGGCTGTCCTCCTGCCAGTGCACCACGCCGCCCAGTTGCGCGCTGTGCACCGTCAGTGGCACCGTCAGGCCGCTCGTTGTCCGCAGACGGCTCTTCTGCTGCGTGAGCAGTACCTCGCCATCGCGCTGCGCATCGAGCGCCCAGCCCAACGCCACGCCGACCATCGACGAGTCGCGCAACTGCACCTCGCGCGGCGGCACCTCGCGCGGCGTGCCGCCGCCGCTGCTCTGGCTGCCGGCCAGCTCCAGCCCCGCGCTGCTGCGCGCGCCGCCGTACAACGTGACCGTGCCCTGGGCGCGGGCCGCCGGGACGACTGCGGCTGCCGCCAGCGCTGTGAGCAGGAAGGCACTGAGCCAGGTGCGGTGATGCATGGTTGAACCTCGTCGTTGCGGGCGCGTCTGGTTGGTTTGCGAGCGGGCGCACCGCGCTGCGGCTCCACTTCCTACCCGCCGGCCGCGCCGGCGAGGGGGCGCCCCACTCGCGGAACCGCACGAAGATTCTGCTGCAAAGGCAAGCGGCTTGCCGAGTGGAGCGCAGTCGTTGCCTTGCGCGGGTGCGATCGTGTAGCGCGCGGCGGCAGCGTAACGCTGTACTCGACTCGAAGTCGGGGCGCTGGAAATGAAAGAGCCGGGAAGAACGGCGGGATGGTGGGTCGTGAAGGATTCGAACCTTCGACCAACGGATTAAAAGTCCGCTGCTCTACCGACTGAGCTAACGACCCATCGCAGGAAGGTCTCGCGTCAGATGGGTCCGGAAGGTGCGACCGCGTGTCGAAACGAGAGGCGCGGATTATCCCGATCGCGCCGGGGTTGGTCAAACCGACATCGCGCAGAGATCGCGCCGATGCCGCGCGCACCTAGGCCATGCGCTCGATGCGCCAGTTCTGGTAGCGCAGCGCCAGCAGCGCGCCGACGATGATGGCGCCGATCGCGATGAACGATCCGGCCGCCAGCAGCGATACGCCGGACAGCCCCTGGCCCACCGTGCAGCCCATCGCGGTCACGCCGCCAAAGCCCATCAGCACGGCACCCACCAGGTGGTTGGCCGTGTCCTCCGTGTTGCCGAAGCCTTCCCAGCGAAACGTGCGCGCCAACAGCGCCGAGGCGGCGGCACCCGTCACCACGCCGAACACGGCGACCACGCCCAGCGTGAGCACCTTGCTCTTGTCGCTGAAGAACATCAGCCAGTCGAGCACGTAGGCCATCGGCGCTACGAAGCTCAGCGACTCCATGCGACCGCTGTTGGTGGCTAAGAAGGTTTCTTCGAGCGTCTCCGGGTGCTCGGTCAGGTGGCCCAGGTGGCCGGAGACGAACCAGATCGCCGCGATCACGCCGCCGATGACGAAGCCGGCCAGCAGGTTTTCCCAGTGCCGGAAGTCGCGCCGGACCAGCGCGAAGGCGATCAGCGCGCCGCCGATCAGCAGCCCGAGCGTCCACTGCAACGCGGGCTTGGCCAGGCCCGTGGCCGCGGCGGCCAGCGTGGGCAGGTCCTGGGTGGTGGCCAAGCGGGTGCCGAGCGGCTCGATCACGTTGATGCGAAACACGCCGAGCGCGCCGCGCAGCGTGATGTAGGCCGTCAGGCCGAGCACGATGAACACCACCAGCGCCTTGAGGCTGCCGCCGCCTACGCGCACCAGCGTCTTGGAGCCGCAGCCGCCGGCCAGCACCATGCCGAAGCCGAACAGCAGCCCGCCGACGACGTAGCCCAGGAGGGTGAAGCGTGGCGTGGCATAAAGGCTCTTGCCGGGGTCGATCTGCCCGGTGGCCGCCAGCGCACTGGTGGCGACGATGGCCACCCCGATGGCCAGCAGCCACTGGCGCATGCGGGTCCAGTCGCCAAAGTTGGCGATGTCGGCCACCGCACCCATGGTGCAGAAGTTGGTCCGCTGCGCCACGAAGCCAAACAGCACGGTGAGTGCAAAGGTCGCCCACAGCACGGTGGCGGTCAGGCCCGGCAGGGCGGCGGCTTCGATCGGGGGCACGGCGGCGGTTTCAGCGGCGGTCGACAAGACGAGCGCGCAATGCTAGCGCCTGCGTCGGGCGGCATCGATGCGCGCCGGTCATGTCGCCATAGCCGGCTGCTCTGGCGCGGTCAGCGCGCCCGCGCCGGCAGCCAGGCGGCGCCTCAGCGCGTGCCCAGGGCGGCCAGCCGGTCGCGCGCCACCTTGGCGCTGTCGCTGTCCGGGTAGTCCTTGAGCAGCCGCTGCAGGGTGGTGCGCGCGGCTGGGCGCTGGTTCAGCTCGGCCTGGCTGGCGGCGATGTTCAGCAGCGCCTCGGGGGCACGCGGCGATTCGGCAAAACGCTCGACCACCACCTGCTGCGCGGCGATCGCGCTCTTGTAGTCCTTCAGCGCGTAGTGCGCGGTGCCGGTCCAGTAGTGCGCCGCCGCCACGTAGGCCGACTGCGGATAGCGGACCAGGAAGCTCTGAAAGCCGCGGATCGCGGCGGCAAAGTCCTGCGCGCGAAACAGCACCAGCGCGGCGTCGTAGGCGGCCTGCTCGTCACGCGCCATGGTGACCGCGCGGCCATCGACGCTGACCGGCCTGGGCTCGAGCGCCTTGAGCCGCGCGTCGAGGTCGCCATAGAGATCGCGGCTGCGCTTCTGCTGATTGGCCAGCTCGTTGGCGAGGGTGTCGATCTGCCCGCGCAGGCGGGCGATCTCCTGGCGCAGCAGGTCGTTCTGGTTGACGAGCTCGAGCTGGCTGCGCTGGGCGGTCTCCAGCTTGCGCGCCAGCGCTTCGATCGCTTCCTGCGCGCGCTTGTCGTTGTCGGCCACGCGGCCGCGCAGGTCGATGATCGCCTTGCGCGCCTCGTCGTCGCCGAAGAAGGCTTGCGCGGGCGCCGCGGTCAACAGGGTCAGCAGGCCCAGCAGCAGGGCCGCGGCCGTGGTGGCGGCCAACGGTCGGGCAGGGCGGAGCGGGCGTTCGGCGGTCATCGCAGCGGCTCTCCGGAAAAACGAACACGGCGCGCCGCGGGGCGGCACGCCGTGGATTATCGGCCCGCCGCGGGGCGGGCGCAGCGCAGAGGAGGCCCTCAGCGGTAGACGATGTCGGCGCGGCGGTTCTGCGACCAGGCTTCCTCGGTGGCGCCGCTGGCGCGCGGCCTCTCTTCGCCGAAGCTCACGGCCTCGACCTGGCTGTCCGCCACGCCGAGCAGCGTCAGGCGCTGCTTGACCGCCTCGGCGCGCTTCTGTCCCAGCGCAAGGTTGTACTCGCGGCTGCCGCGGTCGTCGGTGTTGCCTTCGACCACGATGCGGCGGTTCTTGTTGGCGGCCAGGAAGCGCCCGTGCGCCTCGATTACCGGCGTGAACTCGGGCTTGACCACAAACTGGTCGAAGTCGAAGAACACGCTGCGCCGTGACAGCGGGCTGGCGGGGTCGTTGAGCGGGTCGACGGTGCCCGGCGCGGCCTCCACGCGCGCCACCGCGCGCGGGTCGGCGGCGGGGGCTGGCGGAGTGGTTGCCGGGGTTGCCGGAGCGCTCTTTTCGGTGACGGGCACCGGCGCGTCCTGCAGCGGCGTGCTGGCGCAGCCGGCCAGCAAGAGCGCGGCGAGTGCGGCAGCGGCGATCGAAAGTGTGGGCGCGGTCGGCTTCATGGTGGTTCTCCTGATCTACTGGATGAACGGTCCCCAGGTGGGCTCGCGCACGCTGCCCGCAGGGCCGGACAGCCGCGTGCGCACCCGTCCGTCGGTCGAGGCGCTGGCGAGGATGCCACGGCCGCCCACCTCGGTGGCGTACAGCACCAGCCGGCCGTTGGGGGCAAAACTGGGCGACTCGTCCAGGACTGTATCGGTGATGGCGAGTTCCGTGCCGTTGGCCAGATCCAGCGTGAACACCTGAAAGCGGCCGCCGCGCCGGCTCACGAAGGCGAGCAAGCGGCCGTCGGGGCTCAGGCGTGGACTCACGTTGTAGTCGCCATTGAAGGTGACGCGCGCGACGCCGCTGCCGTCGGGCGCCATGCGGTAAATCTGCGGACCGCCGCCGCGGTCGGACGTGAAGTAGATGAAGCGGCCGTCCGGCGACCACACCGGCTCGGTGTCGATGGCGGCGGTCTGCGTGAGCCGGCGCGGCGCGCCGCCGCCTTCGGCGCCGACCAGGTAGATCTGCGTGTTGCCGCTGAGCGTGAGCGCCACCGCCAGTTGCCGGCCGTCCGGCGACCAGGCCGGCGCGCTGTTGCTGCCGCGAAAGTTGGCCACCGGGCGGCGCTGGCCGGTGGGCAGGTGGTGCACGTAGACCACCGGCTTGCCGGTCTCGAACGACACGTAGGCCAGTTGCGCGCCGTCGAACGACCAGGCCGGCGACATGATCGGCTCGCGCGAGCGCAGCGCCACCTGCGCGTTGCCGCCATCGGCGTCGGCCACCTGCAGTTCGTAGGCGCTGCGTGCGGTCTGCACCACGTAGGCGATGCGGGTGGCAAACACGCCGCGGTCGCCGGTCAGCTTCTCGTAGATGCGGTCGGAGATGCGGTGCGCGTTCAGGCGCAGCTCGGCCGCGCTGCTGGCATACGACAGGCCGTCGAGCTGCACCTGCTTGACGGTGTCGTACAGGCGGAAGCGCAGGTCGAAGCGGCCATCGGCCAGCCGCGTCACCGAGCCGACCACCAGCGCGTCGGCGCCGCGGCCCTTCCATTGCGCGTGGTCGACCGCCGCCGTCTCAGCCATTGGCGCAGCACCGGTATCGATCAGCCGGAACAGCCCCGAGCGTTGCAGGTTGGCGCGGATGATCTCGTCGACCCTCTCGGGCGGCGTGCTGCCGCCGGTGTCGAAGCGCGCCACCGCCACCGGAAACTGGCTGGAGCCGACCCCGGTGATCTCGATGCGCAGCTGCGCCTGCGCCAGCAGCGGCAGTGCCAGCAGCGCCAGGGCGGCCAGACAGCGCCGCAGCAGCGGGGGGCGTCGGATCAGTGCGACCATAGGCAGGAGTATATGAACCGGAGCCGCGGGGACCGGAAGTGCGGAAGCCGGAAGTGCGGAAGCCGGAAGTGCGGAAACCGGAGGTGCGGAAACCGGAGGTGCAGAAACCGGAGGTGCGGAAACCGGAGGTGCGGAAACCGGAAGTGCGGAAACCGGAAGTGCGTGCAGGTGATGGTCGGTGCGCTGCGGTAGCGCTGTGCTCGGGGACCGGCGTCCCGATGGGTCGCCGCGATCGCGCCGCTGGTGCGGTCCGGGGCTGCCGTGTGCGGTGTCACCGCGCCTCGACCGGGTACATCCGGACGTCGATGGCCCGGTCGGTGCTGCCGTCGCGCTTGCGCGGAAACGGATCGCAGCGCCGGATCGCCCGCTCGGCGGCCGCGTCGTAGCCGGACAGGCCGCTGGCACGCAGCAGGCGCACGCCGGCGACCGAGCCATCGGGCAGCAGCTCGACGCGGAAGTCGGCATAGACCGCGGGGCTGGTGCCTTCGGCAACGGTGAACGCGATGTGCGGGCGAATGCAGGCGATGACCTGCGCCGCGTAGCTGGCATCGGCGCCGCGCACGGTGCTGCCGCCGGCGGCCGCACCGGTCGCGCCCGCGGCACTGGCCACCCCCGGCTGCTCGCCGGCGCGGGCCTGGGCCATGATGCGGTCCAGATCGCTCGGCGGCGGCGGCAGCGGCGGCGCCTTGGCTTCCTCGCGTCGCGGCTCGGCCTTCTTGGCCTCGGCGCGCGGCTCGGCCTTCTTCTCGTCCTTGCGCGGTTCGGCCTTGCGCGGCTGCTCCTTGCGGGCCTCGCGCAGCTTCTTCTGCTCGAGCGCAATGTCGGCCGGCCGCTCGGGCTCGGCCGGCACCGGCGCGGGCGCCGGCGGCGGGGGCGGTGCGGCCACCTCGGGCGACGGCAGCGCGGGCAGTCCGCTCCACAGCTCGGCCACGATGGGCGCCTGCGGCTGCGTGCGCCACTGCACGGCCAGCGTCATGGCGCCGAACAGCAGCGCGTGCATCAGCAGCGCCAGCCCAAACGGCGCGGCCAGCGGGTCGTGGCGGCGCGGCGCACGCCCGGACCCGAGTGCGACCGCCGCCATCAGCCGGCCGGCCGCACCGACAGGCCGACGCGCTGCACGCCGGCCTTCTGCAGGCGGTCCATCACGATCATCACGTGCTCGTACTTCACGTCCTTGTCGGCGGCGATCACCACGGGACGGGGGGCGGCGGCGTTGGCCTGCTGCGCGGCGCGCACCCTTTCGGCGACCTCGACCACGCCCTGCGCCAGGTCTTTCTGCCCGTCGCGCAGCGTGATGCTGCCGTTGGCGCGGATCACCACCTCCAGCGGCCGGTCCGGCACGCGCGAGCTCTTGCCCACGCTCGGCAGGTTGAGCAGGCTCGGGTTCACGAAGGGCGCCGACACCATGAGGATGACCACCAGCACCAGCATCACGTCGATGTAGGGCACGACGTTGATGTCGGCCAGCATGCGGCGGCGCGGGCCGTTGCGGCGGGCGAGGATGGCCATGGTCAGTGTCTCGTGCGTGAGCGCGCGCCTGCGGCGCGCACGCGCTCGAGGCCAGTCGGTGCGGTGCCCTGCGGGCGGCCGGGCGGGCGCCGCACAGCGAAGGGCCACCACGGGGCCGCCATGCCGGTCGTTGTGACCGCCTTCATCGCTGCCGCTGCAGGATGTTCGAGAACTCCTCGATGAAGGTCTCGAAGCGGTTGGCCAGGCGGTCGATGTCGTGGGCGAAGCGGTTGTAGGCGACCACCGCGGGGATCGAGGCGAACAGGCCGATCGCGGTGGCCACCAGGGCCTCGGCGATGCCGGGGGCCACGCTGGCCAGCGTGGCCTGCTCGATCGAGGCCAGGCCGGTGAAGGCGTGCATGATCCCCCACACGGTGCCAAAGAGGCCGATGTACGGGCTCACGGAGCCGGCCGAGGCGAGGAACGACAGGCGCGATTCGAGCGCGTCCATCTCGCGCTGGTAGGTGGCGCGCATGGCGCGCCGCGCGCCGTCGAGCGTGGCCTGCCGGCTTTCGCTGTCCTGGCCACGCCCGCGCAGCTTGAGGAACTCGGTCATGCCGGCCTCGAAGATGCGCTCGAGCGCGCCGGCCTCGCGCCGGCCACGGCTGGCCTGCTGGTAAAGCTGCGACAGCTCGGCGCCGCCCCAGAACGTCTTCTCGAACTCGGCGGTCTCGCGCCGGGCGCGGCGGATCGCCAGTGCCTTGCCGAAAATGGCGGTCCACGAGGCCAGCGAGATGGCCACGAGCAGGGCCATCACCAGTTGCACCACCAGGGTGGCCTGGGTGAGCAGCGACAGAATCGACAGGTCGGCAGCAGCGTTCATCGGGACTTCGGTGCGGGGCCTGATGCGGCCAGTGCGCGGCGCAGGCCGGCCGGCATGGCCGCCGGGGCCAGCGTGTCGGCACTCACGCAGGCGACCTTGACCTGCCCGGCTGCCAGAAGTTCGCCGTCGCGCACCAGTTGCTGCTCGAAGTGCAGCGAGGCCGCGCCGAGCCGCGCCAGCCGCGCGCTCACATCGAGCCGGTCGTCCAGCCGCGCCGGCTTGAGGTAGCGCACCGCCAGCTCGGTCACCACGAACTGCAGCCGCTCCTGCGCGGCCAGCCGCGCCTGGTCGAAGCCGAGCTCACGCAGCCACTCGGTGCGGCAGCGCTCGAAGAACTTGAGAAAGTTGGCGTAGTACACGATGCCGCCGGCGTCCGTGTCTTCGTAGTACACGCGCAGGGGCCAGCTAAAGTCGGCGCGGAAGTCGGCGTGGGGGTCGCCGCGAAGACGCTGCATCGGAGTCAAGTGTAGCGGGCAGTTGTAAAGTGTCGGGTGTTGCGTGCAGCCCCCGGCAAAGGTAGGCCGCGCAGCGGGGAGTGCGGCATGGTGTCTGTATGGTGGCGCGCGGCGGCGGCGGCGTGCCTGGCTGCAGCCGTCGTGCCCGGCTGCGGCCAGGTCGTCAACAGCCCGCATGCGCAGGGGGCCGAGCGCACCAACACGTTCTTCACCGCCTTCCAGGAACGCTCGCCCAAGTACTTCGACCCGACCGCCTCGTACTCGCTCGACGAGACGCCGTTTACCTTCGCCGTCTACGAGCCGCCCTACCGCTTCCACTATCTGAAGCGTCCCTATCAGGTGGCTCCGCGCGCGGCCGCTGAGGTGGCCGCACCGCGCTACTACGACAAGGACGGCCGCGCGCTGCCGGCCGATGCGTCCGGCCCGCAGATCGCGCAGGCGGTGTACGACATCCGCATCCGCGCGGGCATCCTGTACGCCCCGCATCCGGCCTTCGCGCGCGACGATCGGGGCGCGCTGCGCTACCACGCGCTGCAGCCGCACGACCTGCAGGGCAAGCGCACGCCCTTCGACTTCCAGCACCACGGCACGCGCGAGCTGACCGCTCACGACTACGTGTACGCGATCCGCCGGCTGGCCACCACGCGCATCAAGTCGCCGTCCTTCTCGCCGCTGGCCGAGCACATCGTCGGGCTAAAGGACTACGGCAAGGCGATCGAGGCGGCGGACCTGAAGCTGCGCGGCGGCCGGCCGCTGACCGACCGCAACCTGCCGTTTCTAGACTTTCGCCAGCATCCGCTGGCCGGGGCCGAGGCGCTCGACGACCACACCCTGCGCATCCGCCTGAACGGCAAGTACCCGCAGTTCAAGTACTGGCTCGCGATGACCTTCTTCGCACCGGTCCCGTGGGAGGCCGACGCCTTTTATGCGCAGCCGGGCATGGCCGAGCGCAACCTGAGCTTCAATGCCTGGCCGGTGGGCACCGGGCCGTTCATGCTGGTCGAGTCCCAGGAGAACCGCCGCCATGTCCTGCGGCGCAACCCCAACTTCCGCGGCGAACCCTACCCCTGCGAGGGCGAGCCGGCCGATGCGGCTGCCGGGCTGCTGGACGACTGCGGCAAGCCGATGCCCTTCGTCGACGAAGTGGTCTTCTCCGTGGAAAAGGAAAAGATCCCGCACAAGACCAAGTTCCTGCAGGGCTACTACGACAACCCGGAGATCTCGCGCAACGACTGGCTGCTGGAAATCGACTACGACGTCCGCAACTCCGAGCAGGTGGCGCGGCTGCTGGCCGAGCGCGGCGTTCAGATGCCGCGCATGCTGGAGATCTCCAACTGGTATCTGGGCTTCAACGGGTGGGACCCGGTCGTGGGGCGCGGCAAGACCCCGGAGCAGGACGAGAAGAACCGCAAGCTGCGTCAGGCGCTGTCGATCGCCATCGACTGGGAGGAGTTCGTCCGCGTGTTCGAGTCCAAGGCGGCCGGCGAACCGGCCATGGGCCCGGTGCCACCGGGGGTATTTGGATTCCGCGCCGACGCCGTCAACCGCACCGTCTACGACGTGGTGGACGGCAAGCCGCGCCGCAAGAGCCTCGAGCAGGCGAAGAAACTGCTCGCCGAGGCGGGCTACCCCGACGGCCGCGATGCCCGCAGCGGCCAGCCGCTGGTCCTGAACTACGACTACCAGCGCGCGCTCACGCCCGAGCTGCGCGCCGAAGTGGACTGGATGGCCAAGCAGTTCGGCAGGCTCGGCGTGCAGTTGGAGCTGCGCGCCACCGACTACAACCGCTTCCAGGACAAGGCCGACAAGGGCAGCCTACAGATCTTCTGGTGGGGCTGGTTTGCCGACTATCCGGACGCCGAGAACTTCCTGTTCCTGCTGTACGGCCCCAACTCGCAGGCGGCCACGCAGGGCAACGGCAACAACACCGCCAATTATCAGAACGACGAGTTCGACCGGCTGTTCGAGGAGCTGCGCTACCTCGATGACACGCCGCGCAAGCAGGAGCTGATCGACCGGATGATCGCTTTGGTGCAGCACGATGCCCCCTGGGCCTGGGGCTACAACCCCTACGCGGGCTCCGTTCACCACGGCTGGGTGGGTAACGTGAAGCCCTCTTCGCTGGCGTCCGACCGCCTGCAGTACATCAAGGTGGACGCGGCCCTGCGGGCGGCCAAAGTCGCCGAGTGGAACCGGCCGGTCTGGTGGCCGGTGGCGCTGCTGGCGCTGCTGCTGGCGGCCGCGGTCGTGCCGGCGGTGGCGAGCTTCCGTCGGCGCGAGCGCGAGACCGCTGCACGCACCCCGGCGGTCACGGGTTCGACGGCCAGGTAGGGCGCGCGATGCTCAATTACATCGTCCGCCGCGTTGCGTACGCCGTGCTGATCCTGCTCGGCGTCAATCTGCTCACCTTTACGCTGTTCTTCGCGGTCAACTCGCCCGACAACATCGCGCGCCTGAATATCGGCGCCAAGCGGGTATCGCAAGATGCCATCGACAAATGGAAGGCCGAGCGCGGCTACGACAAGCCGTTGTGGTTCAACGCCCGCGCCGAGGGCCGCGGCAAGCTGACGCAGACCCTCTTCCACGATCGCTCCCTGCGCCTGTTCACGCTGCAGTTCGGCGCCAGCGACAGCGGGCGCGATATTCGCCACGAGATCGCCACGCGGCTGCCCGCGAGCCTGGCGCTGGCCGGGCCGATGCTGCTGCTCACCGTGTACGCCGGCATCGCCTTCGCGCTGCTGCTGGTGTTCTTTCGCGCCAGCTATCTGGACTTCTGGGGCACGGTGCTGTGCGTCCTGCTGATGTCGATCTCGAGCCTGTTCTACATCATCATGGCGCAGTGGCTGTTCGGCAAGACGCTGCGGCTGGTGCCGTTGTCGGGCTATGTGCCGGGGCTCGATCTGCTCAAGTTCCTGGTGCTGCCTCTCGTGGTGGGCATCGTGTACCAGCTTGGCGCCGAGGCGCGCCTGTTCCGCGCCATGCTGCTCGAAGAGGCCGGCAAGGACTACGTGCGCACCGCCCGCGCCAAGGGCCTGGCCGAGCCGGCCGTGCTGTTCGGCCACGTGCTGCGCAATGCCTGGCTGCCCATCCTGACGCATGTGGGCGCGCTGCTGCCCTATGCCTTCCTGGGCTCGATCGTGTTCGAGTCGTTCTTCGGTATTCCGGGTCTGGGCACCTACGTGGTGGAGGCGATCGCTGCGCAGGACTTCGCCGTCGTCCACACCATGGTCTTCCTCGGCTCGCTGCTGTACATCCTGGCCTATCTGGCGACCGACATCGCCTACACCTGGGTCGATCCGCGGGTGCGATTGCAGTAGGGACGAAGCCGGAACGCGATGAGGCGCTGAGCGGCGATGCCGAAGTTTGTTTTCCTCTGGACCGATCTCGTGCTGTGGCTGCTGGTGGCCGCGGCGATCGGCTATGGCGTGCACGCGCGCCGCACGCCGAGCCTGCGCGTCACCTGGCGGCACGTCGCGCGCAGCGCGCCGGCGATGGCCGCCGCCGTGGTGCTGGCAGGGTTCATCGTCGTCGCGCTGCTCGATTCGGTCCACTTTCGCCCGCGCCTGGGCGGCGCGGGCGACGGCGGCGTGGCCTATGCCACCCGCACGCTGTCGCTGCTCGACGTGGGGCTGTCGCACGCGCGCCAGGCGCAGGAAAAGACGTATTCGCAGCCGCTGGCGTACTGGTCGTTCCAGAAAGAGACCGCGATGGTCGATGGCCGCGAGGTGCGCGCGCACCCGCGGCTGCGGCACGGCGGCGCGCATCTGGCCGACCCGGCCACGCAGTGGCATGCCGATCTTGTGCTGCGCTCGCTCGCAGGCGCGGGCGGCGGGTTGCTGGGCGCCGTGGCGATCGTAATGGTCCTGGCGCGGCTGCGGCGCGGCGAGGGCAGCACCGGCGCGACCCTGCGCCAGATGCTCGCGGGAAACACCGATCTGCCGTGGCGCACGGTCATCTTCACCGCGGGCTTCATGCTGATTCTGGCCGGCTGGATCGGCGCGCTCTGGCCGGTCTATCACGTCTTCGGCACCGACCGCACCGGCAACGACGTGCTGTATCAGGCGCTCAAGAGCATCCGAACCGCGGTGGTGATCGGCGCGTTGTCCTCGGTAGCCACGCTGCCGCTGGCGGTGGCCCTCGGCGTGCTGGCGGGCTACTTCAAGGGCTGGGTCGACGACCTGATCCAGTACCTGTACACGGTGCTGTCTTCGATTCCGCCGATCCTCCTGGTAGCCGCCTTCGTGCTGCTGATCAACGTGTACCTCGACCAGCATGCCGACAGTTTTCCCACTGGCGTGGAGCGTGCCGAGTTCCGCCTGTTTCTGCTGTGCGTCATCCTCGGCATCACCGGCTGGGCGACGCTGTGTCGCCTGCTGCGCGCCGAGACGCTGAAGCTGGCCGAACTCGAGTACGTGCAGGCGGCCAGGGCCTTCGGCGTGAGCCACTGGCGCATCATGGGGCGGCACATCCTGCCCAACGTGATGCACCTGGTGCTGATCGTCACCGTGCTCGACTTCTCCGGACTGGTTCTGTACGAAGCGGTGCTGTCGTACGTCGGCGTCGGCGTCGACCCGAATTCGTACAGCTTCGGCTCGATGATCAACCTGGCGCGCAGCGAGATGTCGCGCGAGCCGGCCGTCTGGTGGAACCTGGCGGCCGCCTTCGGGTTCATGCTGGCGCTGGTGCTGGCCGCCAACCTGTTTGCCGACGCGGTGCGCGAGGCCTTCGATCCGCGCGCCCGCGCCTTGCGGCCGCGCGGGCGGCCCGGTGCGGCCCACCAGGCGGCTCGATGAGCCAGGTGCTCGCGATCGACCGCCTCGACACCGTGCTCGACACCGAGGACGGACGGGTGCATGCGGTGGACGCGCTGTCGTTCGCCATCGAGCGCGGGCAGACGTTCGCACTGGTCGGCGAGTCCGGCTGCGGCAAGTCGATGACAGCGTTGTCTGTCCTGCGCCTGCTGCCCGACAACGGCCGCGTGGCGGGCGGCGCGATCCGGCTCGGCGGCTCCGACCTCGTGCAGTTGCCCGAATCGGGCATGCGCAACGTGCGCGGCCGGCGCGTGAGCATCATCTTCCAGGAGCCGGGCACGAGCCTGAACCCGGTGCTCACGGTCGGCCGCCAGATCGTCGAGGTGATCGAGCGCCACACGGCCTTGCGCGGTGCGACGGCGCGGGCGCGCGCCGTCGACTGGCTGCGTCGTGTCGGCCTGCCCGAGCCCGACACCCGCGTCGACGCCTTCCCGTTCCAGTTGTCGGGCGGACAGAAGCAGCGCGTCATGATCGCGATGGCGCTGGCTGCCGAGCCCGACCTGCTGGTGGCCGACGAGCCGACCACCGCGCTGGACGTGACTATTCAGCGCCAGATCCTCGATTTGCTGCGCCAACTTCAGCAGGACACCGGCATGGCGATGCTGCTCATCACGCACGATCTGGGCATTGTGCGCGACATGGCGCAGCATGTCGCGCTGATGTACGCGGGGCAGATCGTCGAACTGGCCCCCGTGCCGGAGTTCTTTGCGCGGCCGCTGCACCCGTATGCGCAGATGCTGTTTGCGGCGCTTCCTGAGGCGGCGCGCCGCGGCCAGCGTCTGGCCGCCATCGGTGGCACTGTTCCGCCGCTCACGCGCGAATTCACCGCTTGTCGCTTCATCGAACGCTGCCCGGCCGCGCAGCCGCTGTGCCATCAGCCGGTGGCGTTGCGCGCAGCCGTGCCGGGTCACGAAGTGCGCTGCGTTCTGTTCGAGGCAGGCGGGCCTGCCGGCACCGCGCCGCGCGTCGCGCCAGCCGGCGTTGTTCCGACGGCTCCGCATCCGGCGCCGACGCAGCGGCCGGCCGCTGTCGCCACGGCGCCGCCCGACGCTGCGGCGACGGGGGAGCCGCTGCTCGACGTGCGTGACTTGCGCGTCGGTTTTCCAATCCGCCGCGGTCTGTTGCGCCGCTCGGTGGGCTGCCTGCAGTCGGTCGATGGCGTGTCGTTCAGCCTGTCGGCCGGTCGCACGCTGGCCCTGGTCGGGGAGTCCGGCTGCGGCAAGACCACGATTGGCAAGGGGTTGCTGCAGCTCTTGCGCGGCAGCGCGCGTATCGAGGGCGAGATGCGGCTGGCCGGTGCGTCGCTCGGCCACCTGAACGGAGAGGCATTGCGGCAGGCGCGGCGGCAATTGCAGATCATTTTCCAGGACCCGTATGCCTCGCTCAATCCGCGGCTGCGGGTGGCCGAGATCCTGGAGGAAGGAGTAGCCGCGCTGCGGCCGGAGATCAACCCTGCGGCGCGGCGCGTGCGCATTACGGCGCTCGTCGACCGCGTGGGCCTGCCGGTGACCTGTCTGGCGCGCTACCCCCACGAATTCTCGGGCGGCCAGCGCCAGCGGCTGGCCATCGCGCGGGCGCTGGCCGTGGAGCCGCGCGTCATCGTCTGTGACGAGCCGACCTCGGCGCTCGACGTCTCCGTGCAGGCGCAGATCCTCAACCTGTTGCGCGACTTGCAGGACGAATTCGGCGTCGCCTACCTGCTCATCACGCACAACTTTGCGGTGGTCGAATACCTGGCCGACGATGTCGCGGTCATGCGGGCCGGCCGCATCGTCGAGGCCGGCACGGCCGCCGCGGTGCTACGCCAGCCGCGCGAGGCCTACACGCGCGACTTGCTGGCGGCGGTTCCGCGGATCTGACTCCGGACTGCGCGATAAGTCTTTACCGGCCAAAGGGCCCGGTCTTGCCTGTCGGACAAATGCAACACCCATGACTCGTCCGTGACGGTTTTGTTGCCAGCCCTGGGGGGGGGTCTGAAAATCGTGGTGTTTGCGCCGGTGCTGGGCGATCCCCGCACACGGACCACGCAAAACGACGTTCCACCGGCCGCCGACGGCGGCCCTTTTCCGGGGGAAATCCATGTTTCAGATGAAGCCCATCGCGCGGCAGATCCTGCTCGCGTGTGGTGGCGTGGCTGGCGCGCTCTTGCTCGCCGGCCCGGCACAGGCGCAGCAGCAAACCCAGCAGCAGCAACAAGCTCAGCAGCAGCAGCTCGATCGCATCACCGTGACCGGCACCAACATCCGGCGTACGGACACTGAAACGGTGGCGCCGGTGGAAATCATCACCCGCGAACAGATTCAGCGCTCGGGTCTGCAGTCGATCGGCGAGGTGCTCTCCCGCCTGTCGGCCAACACCGGCGGCACGTTCAACGAGTACGCCAACAGCTTCGCGCCGGGCACCCAGTCGATCTCGCTGCGTGGTCTGGGGCAGCGCGCCACGCTGGTTTTGATCAACGGCCGGCGCGTGTCCAACTACGGATTTGCACAGAACATCCAGGACTCGTTCGTCGACCTGAGCCAAATCCCGAGTGACGCCATCGAGCGCGTGGAGGTGCTGAAGGACGGCGCCTCGGCTGTTTACGGCTCGGACGCCATCGCCGGGGTGGTCAATGTGATCATGCGCCGTGACTACAAGGGCATCTCGGCCAATGCCAACTTTGGCGCATTCGAGGGCAAGAACGACTACCGCGCCGGCCTGACCATGGGCTTCGGCGACCTCGGCGCCGACAAGTTCAACGTGCTCGGCGTCATCGAGTACTACAAGCGCGACGAGCTGCTGATGTCGGACACCGACTTCGGCAAGACGCGCGACATGCGTCGCTTCCCGGGCGGCCGCAATTACACCTCGCTCACGGGCGGCGGCACTTGGCGCAGCCTCACCAACAATACGCTGTTCCGCGCCAACGCGGACTGCGCCAATCCGCTCACGTATCAGCAGGCAGTGGAGCGGGGCTTCTTCAACGGCAATGGTCCGCTGCCCACCACTTGGAACCAGCCGGGCAACACCTTCTGCTCGCGTGACTTTGCCAACATCTTCACGATCAATCCCGAGCTCGAGCGCGCCGGCGGCCTGCTGCGCGGCACGATGCAGCTTGCGCCTTCGCTGGAGGTGTACGCGGAGGCGGGGTTCAGCCGGACCCAGTCGAAGTTCACGTTCCAGGAGCCGTTCCTTAACACCAACACGGCTCTTTACCAGCTGAATGGGCAGCTCGCCTCGTTCCCGTACAACGCCTGGTTCTTCCCGGGCGTGTCGGGCAACCCCCTGGCTTCGCCGGCGGAATACCTGGGCGTCTTCAACGACCTGGGCACACGTAACCAGCAGAACACCGCCGATCAGACCCGTCTGCTGGCAGGCGCCAAGTGGACCCTGGCCGGCTGGGATCTCGACAGCGCCTTCGGGTGGTCCCAGTCGGAGGTCAAGCAGACCAGCCGCGTCCCGACCAAGGCCGGATTGAGCGCCGCGCTCGGGATTCCGAGCACGCCCAACTTCTTCCCACCGCAGGTCGGCCAGTTCCCATTCGCCACCAACCCGACCTACAACCTGAACAACTGGCGCAGCAACTCGCAGGCGGTCCGCAACTCGATCATGGCCGACAGCGACCGAACCGCAACGTCGGAGTTGCTGTTCGTCGATACCAAGGCCTCGACCGAACTGGGCATCCGACTGCCGGGGGGGCCGGTGGGCCTGGCGCTGGGCATCGAATGGCGTGACGAGTCGATGAAAGATCGGCCCAGTGCGCTCGCCAGCTCCGGGGGCATTCTTGGTCAGGGCACGGTCAACGTGGACGGCAGTCGCACCAGCCTGGCGACCTTCGCCGAGGCTGCGCTGCCCTTGACCAAGACGCTGGAAGGCAGCTTGGCACTGCGCAACGACAACTACAGCGACTTTGGCAACGCGCTGACGCCCAAGGTTGGACTGAAGTGGAAGCCCTCGGCCTCCTGGCTGCTGCGCGCCAACTGGGGCCGCGGGTTCAAGGCGCCTACGTTGCCGGAAATCGCGCCGTCGAAGGCGTATTTCTTCACCACCATCACCGAGCCGTTGACTGGCCTTTCTTCCAACATCACCGGCGCCATCGAGGGCAACCCGAAACTGAAGCCGGAGAAGTCGACCTCGTACACGATCGGTGCGGTGTTCGAGCCGACCACCAACCTGTCGTTTGGACTGAATTACTACAAGATCGTGTGGTCCGATCAGGTGGTGTTTCCGGACTTCCAGGCGATTGCCGACAATCCCAACGACCCGCGCAAGACCCTGTTCCCGGCGGGTTCGCCGCAGGTGGGGCAAATTGCATCCATCAGCGCGGGCTATGAAAATGCGGGCCGTATCGCTACCAGCGGCATCGACTTCGACACGCGCCTGCTCCAGCGCACCACGTTTGGTCGCTTTACCGGGCGCCTGTCGACAACTTATGTCGACACGTATTCGGTCGGCGGCACCGAGATCGCCGGTAACCAGTTGGCGGGCCTGCTGATCAACGCCATCGGTATGCCGCGCTGGCGCGGCAACCTCGGCGTCGACTGGGATCAAGGTCCGTGGGCGCTGACGGCCAATGTGTTCTACATCGGTTCGCACCGCAAGGACTTCGGCAGTGGCACGCTGTATGCGCCGCCGCCGGCTACGCTGCAGATTCAAAACGGCAGCATGCCGCGCAAGGTGGAGTCGTATTACACGGTCGATCTGACGGGCAGTTACGCCATCACGCCGCGCCTGCGGGTGGGCGCGGCGATCCTGAACGCTCTGGATCAGCAGCCGCCGTATGACCCCGGCGTGTCGACGACCTACTTCATCGACCGGACGCTCTACAACGTGGTGGGCCGCACCTTCCGGGTGGGCCTGCGCTACACGTTCGAGTAACTCGGCACCGCGAGGCGTCGCTCAAGAGCCCTGCCTTGGCAGGGCTCTTTCTATTTGTGCGCCAAGAAAGGTCATCCGTCGCGTCGGCCAGACGGCTCGTCGCAACAGGCACGCGCAGGCCGGGGCGACGCCCTAACATGTCACCATTGCAAGGATCTCGAGGGGAGTGTTCTCCATGTTTCGTCTGCTTGTTCTCTTGTTCGCCACGCTTGTTGGCGTCGCAGCGGCGCTGCCCGTCGGCGCACAGGAACCGCTGAAGATCGAGGATCTGTTCAGGCCCGCGGCCTACGCCAATCCCATCTTGTCCGAAAACGGCCGCTACTTCGCAGTCACGATCCCCATCAACGAGCGCCGCAATCTCGCCGTCCTGGACCTGGAGACGGGCAACGCGGTTGGCCTGACCAGTTTCAGCGACTTCGATGTCATCGACATCAACTGGCTTGGCAACGACCGTCTGACCTTCAGCCTCGGTCAGGCACGGTCGCCGACCGGTCCGGGCCAATTCCAGGGCGGGGGCCTGTTCGTCGTGAGCCGCGACGGCAAGGAAACCCGGAAGATCAATGGCACCGTTCGAGAGGCGCAGCAACTGAACCGCATCTATCGGAACCTGGATGTGTATCGCACGCTGCCGGGCAATTCGGAGGAGTTCATCGCCCAGGGTAACCAGCGCGACGCCGACTCCAGCGACCTGTATCGCGTCAATGCCCGCACCGGTCGTCTGACTCTGATCACTGAGGACCGGCCAGCCAATGCCCAGAGCTGGGTGCTGGACCGCGAGTTCACGCCGCGCGTGGTGACTTCTTGGATCAGGGACACCTTTACCTACGTTGTCTGGTACCGCAAGGATGCCAAGTCCCCCTGGGAGGAGTTGACTCGTTACGACTTTACGAAAGGCCCGACCTTCGTGCCGTTGGTATTCGAGGATGACAATCAGACGATGCAGGTGGCGTTCAACGGCGGGCGGGACACCATGGGCGTGTTCCGCTACGACCCCAACTCCAAGAAGCTGGGCGAACTGCTGGCAGCGCACCCGAGGTTCGACATGGGTGCGGATGCTTTTGGGTCGACAGTCCCAGGCGTAATCACGGACTCAAAGACGCGCAAGGTAGTGGGCTACCGGGTCGAGGCCGAGAAGCCGGAGACCGTGTGGACCGATCCGGACTACGCGCGCATTCAGCGCATGATCGATCAGGCGCTGCCGGAGACGGTCAACACCTTCCGCCGCACGCCTGACGGCAAGCGTCTGGTGGTCACGGCGCGTGCGGACCGGCGTCCGGTGACCTGGTTCATGCTCGACGAGGAGAAACGCACGCTGCAGGAGTTGTTCGTCAGCCAGCCCTGGATCAAGCCCGAGATGTTGGTCGAGCAGCGTCCGTTCTGGTTCAAGACGCGCGACGGGCTGGAAATCAACGGCTACGTCTTCCTGCCCAACAACCGCAAACCGGGCGAGAAGCTGCCGACGGTGGTGCACATCCATGGCGGCCCGCAAGTGCGCCCCGACACCTGGGGCTCGGGCTTCGGCTGGCTGGAAGGGCAGTTGATGGCCTCGCGGGGCTACGCTGTCATCGTGCCCAACTTCCGGGTGACGCCGGGCCTGGGCGGCCGCATCTTCTATGCCGGCTTCGGCGAGATCGGCCGGCGCATGATCGACGACCACGAGGATGCCGCCAAGTGGGCGATCGAGCAGGGCATCGCCGATCCCGAGCGCATCTGCATGTCGGGCGGAAGCTACGGCGGCTATGCCACCTTGATGTCCCTGGCGCGCTTCCCGTCGACCTTCAAGTGCGGCATTGCCGGGCTCCTCATTGGCGACATGGAGTTGCAGTTGACCTCGCCCTCGACTGACTTTGCACGCTTCCGCTCAGCGGTCAACTTCTGGTTACGCATGATTGGCGTGGCTCGTACGAGCGACATCCCGCGCGAGATCTCGCCGCAATTTCTGGCCGACCGCATCAAGCAGCCGCTGCTGATCTACGCCGGCGCCGACGACGTCCGTGTGCCGCTGGAACAGACGAGCCGCATGGTGCGGGCCCTACGCAGCGCGGGTAATCCGCCCAAGCATGTCATCATCAAGGCGGGCGAGGGCCATGGCTTCGGCAAGGTCGAGAACAACGTAGAACTTTACAATCGCGTGTTCGAGTTCCTCGACGAGCACATCGGTCGCCGCAAGTAGCGCCCCCTGAGCAATCCGAAAGCGGGCCTGCGGGCCCGCTTTCCGTTGGTGCGCTCGGCTCGGCCGCTTGAGCTGATCGCCGGTTACCCGTGTACGGAACCCTGGCGGGCTCGATCAGCCGCTCGATGCGGCCGATTAGCTCGGCAGGTGTCGCTGCGCGGGTGGGTGGATGGGCTGTATCAGCCCGACGGCAGCCGTGCGCGAGCGGTCATCACTTCCGGGCGCCCATCTGCACGACAGTCGACCATGCAACGCCTGCATGTCCGCCGACTTGGTTGCCGCCGCTCCGGGCAGACCCCGCTTGCGCGGGGTAGAGCGGCCGTCGGACACGCGCCAGTGATTCATGCGCATGTCGCAAGGCATCGCGCCAGCAGCGCCGACGGGGCATACGGTAGCCAACGAGGCCGGGAAAGCGACGACTCCAGCTTGGTGAGGACGCCCTCGGCGCCAGCCATACCGGGTGCGCTCCTGCCCGCCGGACTGCTTGTGTTCCCCGGGAGGCCGAAAAACCGTGTGGGTGGCACTGCGGCGTGTCATCGCCGGGCGCTTCCGGCCACGCATCCGGCTGACTCCGCTCAACCTGGCAACGGGCGTCGAGCTACGCGCCTCGAACGTAAGAAGGGATGCCCAGTGTCGGGGACTTACGCCCATTCCCGCCGAATGCGCACCAGTCTAAGCTCGGGGTGAGGCGCCCCGCATCCCATAGAGCCTTTGCGCAGGCACTTCGAGCGTACTCGACACCGTAGCTGCGGAGTCGCAGATCAGTGTACTGACTTGCGTGTGGCAGGGTGGCTGCCCTACAGCGCGCGCAGCCACAACCGCGCCAGATCCGCTGCTCCGTCGGCGCCGGTCACGGTGCGCAGGGCCTGCGCCGCGCGGTCCTTTTGACCGGCGCGTGCCAGGGCGATACCCAGGTGCAGTTGCGCCTGCTGCGGCAGCCGCAGGCCGCCCTTCTTGATGCCCTGCTGGATCAGTGCTGCGGCCTTGTCGTGCTGGCCGAGGCCGCTGTAGCCCATGCCGATGCGCACCAGCGTGTCGCCGCTCTTGTCGTCGGCCAGGCCCTGCTCGGCGCTGGCCAGGTCGGCGGCGGCGCTGGTGGCGCGCTGGGTGGCCAGCGCGCGCAGGCGCTGCTGGCGCTCGGCCTGCTCGCCCTTGCCCAGCAGGCCGGCGCCGAAGCCTTCGTCGACCACGGCGCGCGCTTCGGCGGCCTGGCCGTCCTGCAGCAGTAACTGCGTCATCTCGACATACTCGTCGGCGCTGTCCAGGGTCTTGGTCTGCCGCTTCAGGCGCAGCACGTCCACCGCCAGCCGTTGCGAGAAGCCCGGCTTGGCCTGCACGCGCCCGAGCACGATCTGCCAGTACTCGCGCTTGGGGTAGTGGGTGATGAGCTTTTCCAACACGGCCGTCTGGCCTGCGGTGTTGCCGGTGCGGCGCAGCGCATCGGCCAGGCGCAGCAGGTCGGCTTCGTCCGGCCTGCGGCCGGCCTTCTCGGCGGCCTCCACGGCCGCCTGCGCGTCGCGCGCGACGGCGGCAAAGTCGCCACTTTGCGCGTTGACGAAGGCCAGCAGCTTGTCGAGTTCAGCGCCGTTGGTGCCCGGCATGGCGCGCGCCTTGGCGGCCCATTCGCGCGTGCGCGGCCAGTCCTTCAGTTGCGCGTACTGATAGGCGATCTGCTCGGTCATCTGGCCCTGCTCGGCGCCACTGAGCCTGCCGGAGGCCAGCACCGCTTCGAACGACTTGATCGCGGTCTGCGGGTCACCGGCACGCGCCGCGGCGGCCCCGCGCATGCGGTCGATGGTCAGGTTCTCAGCCGGGGTCCGGTTCGGCACGGCCTCGGCCTCGCGCACCTTGGCCAGCGCCTCCTTGGCGCGGTTGTTCTTCAGCAGATCGGCGGCCTGCTGCAGCGGGCGGCCGACCTCGGGTCGAACCTGGGCCTGGGCGACCCCGAGGGTGGCGAGCACGGCGAAGACGGCGAGCGTGCGCAGCACGGGCGGGCGGATCAATCGCATGACGGAGCTTTCTGCAAGTCGAGGGTCAGACCAGCCGGTGCCGGTTCCGACCCCGCGAACTCAGCCGTTCGCAGTGGCCGGCCGCACCGGCCGCCGCCAACGGCTGGACCTAGTTGACGAACTGCTCGTTGCCGATGAGCCCGAACTTGACCACGCCGAGGCGCTGCGCGGCGGCCATCACCATGGCGACATCCTTGTACTCGGCGAGCTTGTTCGGCCGCAGGTGCACCTCGGGCTGCACCGGCTCGGCGGCGGCCTGCATCAGCTTGGCCTCGAGCGCGGCCTTGTTGGGCACGATCTCGCCGTTCCAGTAGATGGTGCCGTCGAAATCGACGTCGATCGTGATGACGATCGGCTTTTCGGTCGGTGGCGGCGGCGTGCCGATCGGCATGTTCAGGTTGACCGAGTGCAGTTGGATCGGGATCGTGATGATCAGCATCACCAGCAGCACCAGCATCACGTCGATCAGCGGGGTGGTGTTGATGTCCAGCATCACCTCGGCTTCTTCGCTGTTGCCGCTTCCTACGTTCATTCCCATCTGCTGCTCCTCAGCCGCCGGTGCCGGCCGGCGGCTCGGTGATGAAGCCCACCTTCTGGATGCCGGCGCGCTGCGCGGCGAACACCACGCGGCCGACGAACTCGTAGCGCCCGGTCATGTCACCGCGGATGTGGACCTCCGGCTGCGGCTCCATGAGCGCGACCTTCTTCAGGCGGTTGACCAGTTCTTCGTTGTCGCGCACCAGGGTCATGCCCCAGTACACGTCGCCGTCCTTGGTGACCGCGATCTCGATGTTCTGCGGATTGGTCTGCCGCGGCGCATTGCGCTCGTTGGGCAGCTGCACCGGCACCGACTGCGTGATCACCGGCACGGTGACCAGGAAGATGATCAGCAGCACCAGCATCACGTCCACCAGCGGCGTGGTGTTGATGGTGGAGTTGAGCTGGTCTTCGTTGCCGTCGGACGAACCGACACTCATTCCCATGACAGGCTCCCGGGAAGTCGATGGAGGCACGCCCCGCTACGGGCGACGGCCGATCAGCACGGCATGCACGTTGGCGCCGAAGCCGCGCACCTGGTCCATCATCGCCTTGTTGCGACGGATCAGCCAGTTGTAGCCCATCACCGCAGGCACCGCGACGGCCAGACCGATGGCCGTCATGATCAGCGCCTCGCCCACCGGGCCGGCCACCTTGTCGATCGAGGCCTGACCGGCGATGCCGATGTCGGTCAGCGCCTTGAAAATGCCCCACACCGTGCCGAACAGGCCTACGAACGGCGCCGTCGACCCGACCGTGGCCAGGAAGGACAGGCCCTCCTGCGAGCGGCTGTTGACCGCGTCGAGGGCGCGCTGCACGCCCATGCCGACCCAGGTGTTCTTGTCGATATTCTGGGTGAGCGCGCCCTGGTGCGAGGCATTGGCCTCCAGGCCCGACTCGACCACGAAGCGGTAGGCGCTGCCGTCCTTCAGTTTCTTGGCGCCTTCCTCGATCGAGGCCGACTTCCAGAAGGTGGCGCTGACGTCCTTGCCCTCCTGCATCATCTGCCGCTGCTCCCACAGTTTGACGAAGATGATGTACCAGCTACCCATCGACATGATGCCCATGATGATCAGCGTGGCCAGCGACACCGGGCCGCCGGTCTTGATCAGCGCGACGAAGCCGTAGGGGTTCTCGACCGAGACCTTCTGCACTTCCGGTGCGGCGGGCGCCGCGGGTGCAGCCGGTGCAGCCGGTGCAGCGGCCGGGGCCGCGGGAGCACCCTTGTCCTGAGCGGCAGCGCCAAGCGGCGCCAGTGAGCCTGCGGTGATGAGCATCAACGCCGTGGCGGCGACAATGCGGCGAAAGAGCTGGGGCATCGGTGCTTCTCCTTTTGGGCAGATTGCTTTGGCGCGGGTCGGCGCGTCGATTGCTTGGGCCGGGTGGGCCGGTTTAGGTGAAACGGGGGTAAGTCAACGGATCTTGAACACGATCGGCGCCTGCACCCGCACGTCCTGACCCTGCCCCTGGCACTGCAGGCGGGACTGCACCACGGTGAGCGACGGGCGATTGAAGATGCGGTTGGTCGACGAGCGGATCACCGGATCTCGGATCTGGCCGTTGGCCGCCACCGTGAATTCGATGATCACCTCGCCTTCCAGGTTCTCCAGCAACGCCTCGCGCGGGTAGGTAATGGAACCCATCACCTCGCGGTAATTCGGGCAGACCACCGAGGCCTGGCGGATCGCTGGCGCCGGCGGTGCTGCCGGCGCCGTTTCGACAGGCCTCTGGATGACCGGCGCCTGCGGCGCGGGCGGGGCCACCGGCGTGACTGCGGTGATCGTGGGTGCCGGCGGCGGGTTGGCGATCTGGATTTCGGGCGGCGGCACGAACGGCGGCGGTGGGGCCGTCACCTTCGGCGGTGGCGGCAACACCTCAGGCGGCGGCGGAGGCGGCTTGGCCACCTCCTCGATCACCTTGACCTCGATCGGTCCCTTGACTACCTCGATCACCTTGCGCGCCAGACCGCTCACGAGCGCCCAGACGATCAGCAAGTGCAGCACGATCACGCTGCCGATGCCGATGTAGTGCCGTCTGGGATCGCGCGCGCTGCGCGAGAAATCCATGGCGTCTCCAGAAGTCATAAAAAAGCCGCGATTGTATTTACTTTCTCGGCCGAGTTCCCCGATCTGCCCGCCAGAGCCGATGGCAGTCACGCTGCGCTGCGCCATGCGATCGCGGCGGCGATCGCCGGGGGGCAGGGTCGTCCATTGGCGGTGGCGGCCACAATCGACGTGCCGAGTGGACCGTACGCGGCCGGCTGCCTGCGCCGTAAGCGACCCGATCATCGATCAATGGCCCCGCGCAGCCGCGCGGCGACCAGCAGGTTGCGCCGGTTAGAACAGCTCCGGCGGCACCTGCCGCCCGGCCGGCACGGCAAGCCCGAGGTGCTCGTAGGCCGCCAGTGAGGCGATGCGCCCGCGCGGCGTGCGCTGCAGCAGGCCCTGCTGGATCAGGAAGGGCTCGACCACGTCTTCGAGCGTCTCGCGCTCCTCGCTCACGGCGGCGGCCAGGTTGTCGATGCCCACCGGCCCGCCGCCGAACTTGTCGATCACCGCCACGAGCAGCTTGCGGTCGATCACGTCGAGCCCGCGCGCATCGACCTCCAGCATCACCAGCGCGCGGTCGGCCACCGCGCGGTTGATCTGGCCGTCCTCGCGCACCTGTGCGAAGTCGCGCACGCGGCGCAGCAGCCGATTGGCGATGCGCGGGGTACCGCGCGAACGCCGCGCGATCTCCAGCGCCCCCGCCGCGTCGATCGGTGCACGCAGCAGACCGGCGGATCGGTGCACGATCGAGGCCAGTTCGTCCTCGGTGTAGAACTCCAGTCGCGCGACGATGCCGAAGCGGTCGCGCAGCGGATTGGTCAGCATGCCGGCTCGCGTGGTGGCACCCACCAGCGTGAACGGCGGCAGGTCGAGCTTGATCGAGCGCGCGGCCGGGCCCTCGCCGATCATGATGTCGATCTGAAAGTCCTCCAGCGCCGGATACAGGATCTCCTCGACCACCGGGCTCAGGCGGTGGATCTCGTCGATGAACAGCACGTCGTGGCGCTCGAGGTTGGTCAGCAGCGCGGCCAGGTCACCCGGGCGCTCGAGCACCGGGCCGCTGGTCTGGCGCAGCTTGACGCCCATCTCGTGCGCCACGATGTGCGCCAGCGTGGTCTTGCCCAGACCCGGCGGGCCGAACAGCAGCACGTGGTCGAGCGACTCGCTGCGCCCGCGCGCGGCGCTGATGAAGATCTCCAGTTGCTCGCGCGCGCGCGCCTGGCCCACGTAGTCGGCCAGCCGCTGCGGCCGCAGCGCGCGCTCCACGGCCTCCTCGTTGGGCGAGGCGGCATCGGCGGCAACGACGCGTTCGCTCATCACCAGACAATCTTGACGGGATAGCGCGCCAGTTGCGGGTCGGCGCTCACCAGGGGCATCTGCTCGATCACCGACTGCGCGGCGAGCATGCGGTCGAAGGGGTCGCTGTGCGCGTCGGGCAGCTTCTCGATGGCATAGACGTGCTCGGGCTCGATCGGCAGCAGGCGCAGGGCGTTGCTCTGGGCTTCGCGCCTCAACGCCTGCGCCAGCGGAAACGCCAGTTGGAGCTTGCCCAGGCCCATTTTGATCTGCATCTCCCACAGGCTGGCGATGCTCAGGTACAGGTCGGTGCCGGTGTCCAGGATCGCGGCGCGCGCCGGCTTCGACAGCCGCGTCGGCTGCGTTGTCAGCCAGATGAAGCAGTGCGTGTCCAGCAGCAGCTTCATCGCGCCTTGCGCGGGCCGGGTTCGATGGGCGCGTCGAGCCAGCTCTCGTCCAGCGGGGCATCGAAGTCCGGCGCGATCGAAACCACCCAGCCGGCGTTCAGGCCGAGCGCGCGCTGGCGCGGCCGAGCGACGATCGGCACCAGCCGGGCCACCGGCTTGTTGGCGCGCGCGATCAGGATCTCCTCGCCGGCCTCGGCACGGGCGAGCAGGTCGGACAAGCGGGTCTTGGCCTCGTGCACATTGACGGTCAGCGCCATGGGAATCCTGCGGTTCTTGCTTGGTCGTGAGGCCGCGCGTCTTGATTAGCCAGAAGATTAGCTAAATGCTACGCGAGCGCTCGGCACGGCCGCAAGAGGTCGGTCGCCTCAGCTCGGTCGCTTCAGCTGCGCGCCAGCGCCTTGAGCGCCAGGCGGATGCCGTCCGACACACCGGCGCCGGCCGGCACCGACTTCAGCGCGGCCATCGCTTCCTTGTCCGAGTAGCCGAGCGCCGACAGCGCGTGCAGGATGTCGGCGCTGGCGTCGTTGGCCGCCGGTGCGGCCGCGCCTTCCAGCGCTGCACCCAGGCGGCCCCTGAGTTCCAGCAGCAGCCGCTCGGCGGTCTTCTTGCCGATGCCTGGAATGCGTGTGAGCCTTGCGCTCTCCTGCAGCGTGATCGCCTGCGCCAGCTCGTTGACCGACAGGCCCGACAGCACCGCCAGCGCGGTGCGTGCGCCGATGCCCGAGATGCGGATCAGCTCGCGGAAGGCGTGGCGCTCGGCGGCGGTCGCAAACCCGTAGAGCTGATGCGCGTCCTCGCGCACGGCCAGGTGCGTGAGCAGCGTCACGGCCTCGCCCGCGTTGGGCAGCGCGTACAGCGTGCTCATCGGCACGTCGAGTTCGTAGCCCACGCCGCCGACGTCGAGCAGGATCGACGGCGGGTTCTTCTCCAGCAGGCGACCGTGCAGGCGACCGATCATCGACGGGCCTGCACGGGCCTACTTGCCGAGCGCCGCGGCATGCGCGGTCCAGGCGCTGCGCGTGCCGCCGCGGCGCCGGCCGCCCCGCTCCGGCGCCGCGGCCACGGCGGGCAGCGCGGTGCGCAGCCGCGTCTGCAGGCCGCGCGTGTGCGCGTGGCACACCGCGCAGGCCAGCGCATCGGCCGCGTCGGCCGGCGGCGCGGCGGCCAGGGTCAGCAGCCGCCGGATCATCTCCTGCACCTGCACCTTGCTGGCGCGACCGGTGCCCACCACCGCCTGCTTGATCGAGGTGGCCGAGTATTCGTGCACGTCGAGCCCGGCACTGACCGCCGCGCACAGCGCCGCGCCGCGCGCCTGGCCCAGCAGCAGCGTGGAGCGCGCGTTGACGTTGACGAACACCTGCTCGACCACCGCCACCGACGGCGCGTGCGCTGCGATGACCTGCGCCAGTTCCTGCAGGATCACGCCCAGCCGCGGCGCCAGCTCCCCCGGCGGCACGCGGATCACCCCTGAGTCCACGCAGCGCAGCCGGTCGCCACGCACGTCGATCACTCCGAAGCCGGTGCGATTCAAGCCGGGATCGATGCCCAGGATGCGGATGGATGCGCTCACGCCGGCGATTGTGGCAGAGACGATGGAGGATGCAGGACCGCGCCTCGCGCACCGTCGATTGCGGACCGCGGATTGGCCCGCGCGAACCGCAGGACGGTTTTGCCTGTCCCGCGTGCGGGGGGCGAAGGCGGGGTGTCGGGCGGTGCCCTGCGGCACTGTCCGCCGCGGGAGCCGGCCGCGCTTGCAAGCGCGGCCGTGGGCCGGCAGGCGGCGCGTGGCTCTTGGCAAGCGGCGCAGCGGGCGGCCGCTCCGGAGCGCAGCCGCCGGATCAACCCACTTGTCGTGCAGGTGCGACTGCTCAGCGCTCGCGTACACGCAGAGCGAAACACCCGGCCGCCGCGTACACGACGGGCGCTCAGTGCCGGAAGTGCCTGACCCCGGTGAACACCATCGCCACGCCGCGCTCGTCGGCGGCGGCGATGACCTCGGCGTCGCGCAGGCTGCCGCCCGGCTGGATGACGCAGGTGGCGCCGGCCTCGACCACCGCGTCGAGCCCGTCGCGGAACGGAAAGAAGGCATCGCTGGCGACCGCCGCCCCGGCCAGCGCGAGCCCGGCTTCCCGGGCCTTGATGCCGGCAATGCGCGCCGAGTCGATGCGGCTCATCTGGCCGGCACCCACGCCGAGGGTCATGCCGTCGCGGGCGAACACGATGGCGTTGCTCTTGACGAACTTGGCTACGCGCCAGGCAAACAGCAGGTCATCCATTTGCGCGCCGCTCGGCTGCTGCCGCGTGACGACCTTTAGCTCGGCCGGCTCGATGACCGCCCGATCGGGCGTCTGCACCAGCAGGCCGCCGCCGACGCGCTTGAAGTCGAAGTCGTTGTGCGCCTCGCCCGGTGCCGCGGCCAGCAGCCGCAGGTTCTGCTTGGCTGCGAGTTTCGCCAGCGCCGCCGGTTCATAGGACGGTGCGATCACCACTTCGGCAAACTGCCGGCTCACCGCCAGCGCGCAGGCCTCGTCGACCCGGCGGTTGAACGCGATGATGCCGCCGAAGGCCGAGGTCGGATCGGTCTTGAACGCCTTGCCGTAGGCGGCCGCGGCGTCGGCGGCGACCGCCACGCCGCAGGGGTTGGCGTGCTTGACGATCACGCAGGCCGGCTCGCCGAAGCTGCGCACGCACTCCCAGGCGGCATCGGCATCGGCAATGTTGTTGTAGGACAGTTCCTTGCCCTGCAACTGCTCGTAGCCCGCCAGCAGGCCGGCGTCGACATTGCGCTCGCGATAGAACGCGGCCGCCTGGTGCGGGTTCTCGCCGTAGCGCATCTGCTGCACCTTGACCCACTGGCGCGTCAGCGTGGCGGGGAAGGCGCCCGGCGCGAGCTTGTCGTCCAGGGCGGTGAGGTAGTTGCCGATGGCCCCGTCGTAGCGCGCGGTGTGCGCAAACACCTTCTTCGCCAGCTCGAAGCGGGTGGCCGAGCCGACCCGCCCGTGGGTGCGCAACTCCTCCAGTACCGGCCGGTAGTCGGCCGGGTCGACCAGCACCGCCACGCTGCCGTGGTTCTTGGCCGCTGCGCGCAGCATGGCCGGGCCGCCGATGTCGATGTTTTCGATCGCCTGGTCGAACGTGCAGTCGCTGCGCGCCACCGTCTGCTCGAACGGATAGAGGTTGACCACCAGCAGGTCGATCGGGTCGATGCCGTGCTGCGCCAGCGCGGCCGTGTGCTCGGGCAGCTCGCGCCGCGCCAGCAGGCCGGCGTGGATGCGCGGGTTCAGCGTCTTGACGCGCCCATCCAGGATTTCCGGAAAGCCGGTGTAATCGGCCACCTCGGTCACCGCCACGCCGTTGCGACTCAGCAGGCCGGCGGTGCCGCCGGTCGACAGGATGCGATAGCCGAGTGCGACCAGCCCGCGCGCGAACTCGAGCACGCCGCTCTTGTCGCTGACGGAAACGAGCGCGGTCTTCAAGCGGCCAGCCCGTGCTCGACCAGCTTCTTGCGCAGCGTGTTGCGGCCGATGCCCAGCAACTGGGCCGCGGCCGACTGGTTGCCGCCGCAGCGCTCCAGCGCGAACTGCAGCAGCGGTCGCTCCACCGCGGTCATCACCATGTCGTGCAGGGCATGCGGCTTGGCCCCGCCGAGGCTGGCGAAGTACTGCTCGAGCGAGCGTTGCACACACTGGCCGATGCTCTCGCCTTCAGCGGACGTTGGCCGCGCGTCGGCCGGTCGGCGGGCCGCGCCGTTGGTGGACGCGCCGCGCGGCAGCGTGGCGGGCTTGCTGGCGGACCGCGCGGGGCTGCGCTGCTGCGTGGCGGGCATGTCGTCTCCTGTCCGTTTTCAGTGCAGCGTGGGTGAGGCCCCAGCATAGGCGAGCCGGAGGTGGCGCGCCGCGTGCTGGGTCAGGAACCGGTCGACCGCGCGCGCCTGCTCCGCGGTGGAGTCGAGCGCGTTCATGCGGTCGCAGAACTCGGTGCCGCCTTCGAGCTGCCGGGTGTACCAGTGGATATGCTTGCGGGCGGTGCGCACGCCCAGGTGCTCGCCGTAGAAACGATAGTGGTCATCCAGGTGCGCCAGCAGCAGGGCGCGCGCTTCGGCCACTGTCGGCGGCGGCAGGTGGGCGCCGGTCCGCAGGAAGTGGTCGATCTCGCGGAAGATCCACGGCCGGCCCTGCGCGGCGCGGCCGATCATGACGGCGTCGGCGCCGGTGGCGGCGAGCACCGCGCGCGCCTTCTCGGGCGAGTCGATATCGCCGTTGGCCACCACCGGGATCCTGACCGCGCGCTTGACCGCGGCGATGGTGTCGTGCTCGGCCCGGCCGCCATAACCGCAGGCGCGGGTGCGGCCATGCAGCGTGAGCATGGCGATGCCGGCCTGCTCGGCCAGGCGTGCAATCGCCAGCGCATTCCTGTGCTGCGGGTCCCAGCCGGTACGAAATTTCAGGGTCACCGGCACGCCGACCGCCGCCACCACCGCGTGCAGGATGCGCGCGACCAGCGCCTCGTCCTTCAGCAGCGCCGAGCCGCAGGCGACGTTACACACTTTCTTCGCCGGGCAGCCCATGTTGATGTCGATGACCTGGGCGCCACGCGCCACGTTGAAGCGCGCCGCCTCGACGAGCATTTCCGGGTCGGCGCCGGCCAGTTGCACCGCCTTGGGCTCGGCCTCGCCGTCGTGGTTCAGGCGCCGGCTCGTCTTCTCGCTGGCCCACAGTTTCGGGTTGGATGCGGCCATCTCGCTCACCGCGTAGCCGGCGCCGAGCTTCTTGCACAACTGGCGGAACGGCCGGTCGGTGACGCCGGCCATCGGTGCAACGAACAGCCGGTTCGCGAGCTCGTGGGAGCCGATGCGCATGGGAAGTCGGAACGGAAGGTGGCGGACGGCGGCGGGGCGCGGATTGTAGCCCTCGCTGCTGCTTGCGCAGCGGGGCCGTAGCGTTGAGAACAGTATGCGCGCTGCCCAAGCCGAGCCACGCAGCCGCTGGCCCGGCCGTCAGTCGCGCACGCCGAACATCAGAAGCCGTGCCCACTGCCGCCGCAGCGGCGGCAGCAGGTCGAGCGCGGTCAGGCCGAGCGAGCGCGCCGCGGCCACCGGCCACAGCGGCGTGGCAAACACCGGCGGCAGCCAGCGCGTGACCGTGCCGATCACGCGGCGGTCGGCGCGGCGCCGCTCGGCGTAGGTGGCCAGGGCCGCCGGCACGTCGAGCGCGTCGCCGCGCCGTGCCTGCGCCAGTGTGGTCACGAGGGTCAGCACGTCGCGCAGGCCGAGGTTGAAGCCCTGGCCGGCTACCGGGTGCAGCGTCTGCGCGGCGTTGCCGAGCCAGACGGCGCGGTGCTCGTGCAAGCGCTCGCGCAGGCTGGGCGTCAGCCGCACCACCTGGCGTGCCTGCGCCGCACATACCCTTGCGGTGGCCCCGGCGGCGGCCTGCAGTTCAGCCAGGAAGTCGGCTGCGGGCAGCGCGGCGCGACGCGCCACGGCGGCTTCATCGGCGCACCACACCAGCGACCAGGCCGGCCGCACCGCCGCCGGCGCCGGCAGCAGGGCGAGCGGCCCTTCACGGGTGAAGCGCTCGAACGCCTCGCCCGGCGGCGTGCCGTCGAGCTGCACGTCGGCCAGCAGCGCCCACGCCGGTTCGGCGCGCGGGCCGGGATCCGGGGCGCCTTCGGCGTGGATCAGCAGCGCCGCGGTCAGCGCGCTGCCGTCATCGAGCGTCACGCTCAGCTCCTGCGGCCGCTGCAGCACTGCGCCGGCGCGCACTGGCCGGCGCAGTGTGATGCCCGGCTGCTGCGCGACTGCGGCATCGAGCGCACGATGCAGTTCACCATAAAAGACGGTCATGCCAAGGGGCGCACCGGCCGCCCCGTCGATCTCGCCGGCGTCGATGCGGGTGCCGCCGAACTCGCCCGCAGAGCTCACCCGCACGCGCTCGATGGCGGCGTGCGGCGGCGGCGCGGCCAGCAGCGGCACCAGCGCCTGCCAGGAGCCGCGCGACAGCGCCAGCAGACGGCGGTCGGCCGCGGCGGCTGCCGCCGGTCGGCCGTCGACCACCGTCACGGCGTGGCCGGCACGCGCGAGCAGCAGCGCAGCGGCCAGACCGATCGGCCCGCCGCCCAGGACGATCATCGGTTCGCGCGCGGACGTTTCAGTCATGATGCCCAGGCCGGTGCCGCGGCGCGCAAGGCGGCGTCGGCCGCTGCGAGTTCCTGCGGGGTGCCGACGTTGTACCAGCGGCCGCGAAAGTGTTCGCCGCTGACGCGGCCGCGCTCCACCGCGGCGTACAGCCAGGGAAAGAGCTTCTTGCGACCCGGCGCCTCGTCGGCCCACAGGCGCGGCGCCAGCAGCGCGATGCTGGCGTAGGTGAGCCAGGGCGCGCTGCGGGTGATGCGCCCGGCCGCGGCGTCGAACCCCATGTCGCCGCGTGGATGAAACGGCGGGTTGTCCACCAGAACCAGGTGCGCATCGAGCTCGCCGCGGGCCAGCGGCGCGGCGCGTGCCAGCAGGCGCGCGTAGTCGAAGTCGGTGACGACGTCGCCGCTGACCACGATCAGCGGTGCCGCACCCAGCAGGGCGCGGGCGTGGACCAGCCCGCCGAGCGTCTCCAAGGCATCCTCGGCGCGCTCGCCCTCGCGCGAGTAGACGAGCTGCGCGCCGTAGCGGCCCCCATCGCCCAGCGTGTCCTCGATCTGCGCCGCCAGGTGCGCGGTGTTGATCACGATGCGCGTGACCCCGGCGCGCACCAGCGCGGCGATCTGCCACTCGATCAGGCGCCGGCCGCCGGCCATCAGCAGCGGCTTGGCCGTGGTGTCGGACAGCGGCTGCATGCGCTCGCCCCGCCCGGCTGCGAAGATCAGCGCGTTCATCGCGGTCAGAACGTGTAGCCGACCTGCACCGCCGCGCCCTCCAGCTCGTCCATCAGCAGTGCCAGCGGCTTGAGCGCGGCATAGCGTTGCGCCACCTGGCGCACGTAGCGGGTGAAGCGCGGCGTGTCGGCCAGGTAGTGCGGCTTGCCGTCGCGGTAGTTGATGCGCGCGAAAATGCCCAGCACCTTCAGGTGCCGCTGCAGGCCCATCCACTCGAACGCGCGGTAGAAAGCGGCAAAGTCTTCGCCCAGTTCGCCCAGCACCCCGGTGCCGCGGGCGCGCTCCCAGTAGCGGATCGCCCAGTCGAGCACCTGCTCTTCCTCCCACGAAATGAAAGCGTCGCGCAAGAGCGAGACCATGTCGTAGGTGACCGGGCCATACACGGCGTCCTGGAAGTCGAGGATGCCGGGGCCGGGCTCGGCCACCATCAGGTTGCGCGGCATGTAGTCGCGGTGCACGTACACCCGTGGCTGCGCCAGGGCCGAGTCCACCAGCAGCCGCTCCACCGCTGCCAGCCGCTCGCGCTGCGCGCTGCTCAGGCCGTGCTGCAGGTGGCGCGCGACATACCAGTCCGGAAACAGCGCCAGCTCGCGCTGCAGCAGCGCGGCGTCGTAGGGCGGCAGCACGCCCGGGCGGCTGGCCTGCTGCCAGGTGATGAGCGCTGCGCTGGCCTGCGCGAACAGCGGCGCCGGCTCGTGCCGGCCGGACTGCAGCGCCTGCAGGTAAGTGGTCTGACCGAGGTCGGTGAGCAGCAGAAAGCCCTGCGCCAGGTCCTGCGCCAGAACGCGCGGCGCATGCAGGCCGGCCTGCGCCAGCAACTGCGCCACCGCGATGAACGGCCGGCTGTCTTCCTTGTCCGGCGGCGCGTCCATGGCGATCACGCTGCCGCTGGCTGCATCGAGGCGGAAATAGCGGCGGAAGCTGGCGTCGGCCGAGGCCGGGCGCAGGCTGTCGAGGTCGAGGCCGGGCAGCGGGGCGGCGGCCAGCCAGGTGCGCAGCGCCTGCAGGCGGGCGTCGGGAGGGGCAGTCACGGTCAGGAGCGGCAGTGCGGCGCGGCGGCGTGCAGAGCGCGTGCGCCGACGGGCGAATGGTGAAACCTATAATGCCACGCACCTCACGCAGTGCGGCATCGCGCGCAGCGCCCGGCCCGATGTTGGGTGAGGCTGCCGCCGGCTCGACCGGCCCGTCCTGCGCCCCTGCCGTGAGCCTGCCCGTTCTTCCTCGCTGTCTTGCCTTGCTGCCTGCCGCTGCGGCCGTTGCTCTGGCCTGCGCCGGCGCCGCGGCCGCCGCAGAGCCGGCCGCGGTGCCGGCGCTGCGCATGGAGCGCGCGCTCGGCGCCAGTCGTGCGCCGGTGCCGGCCGAAGGGCTGTCGTTTGCACGGGCGCGCAGCGTCACCGGCAATGCGCAGGAAGAACTGCATCTGGAAGGCGAGGCCGAGGTGCGCACCCGCGGCGCCGTGCTGCGCGGCGACCGCATCCGGTACGACTTTGCCGACGATCTGCTGCGCGTGCGCGGCAATGCGCGCATCTTTCGCGACGGAGCACTGTTCACCGGCCCGGAGCTGGACTTTCGCATCGAGGCGCAGACCGGCACCATGCCGCAGGCCCGGTTTTCCTATGCGCCGCTGAACGCGCGCGGGCAGGCGGACCGGCTGCAGTTCCTCGGGCCCGAGCTGACGCGCCTGCTGGGCGCGGAGTACACCACCTGTACCCCGGAGGACCGCGCCTGGTGGGTGCGGGCCGAGCGGCTCGACATCGACCGGGTCGAGGAAGTGGGCAGCGCGCGCAACGCCCGGCTGTACTTCATGGACGTGCCCATCTTTGCCTCCCCGCTCTTCGAGTTCCCGCTGGGTGAGCGGCGCCGCAGTGGCGTTTTGACGCCCAGCTTCGGCATCAACTCAAGGCTGGGCTGGGAGACCACGGTGCCGCTGTACTGGGACATTGCGCCCAACCGCGACGCCACCTTCGAGCCGCGGTTCATGGCGCGGCGCGGCGTGCTGCTGCAGAACCAGTTCCGTTATCTCGATCCGACCTATCGCGGCCAGCTCCAGTACAACGTGATCGGCGACGATCGCGGCTACGGCGGCACGCGCGACCTGATCTCGGCGCAGCACGTGTGGGCCGGCCGCAGCGGCCTGGGCGCCGGGCTCAACTTCAACCGCGTGTCGGATGACCGCTACTTCGTCGACTTCGGCCGCAACATCGTCGAGGGTTCGACCTCCGTGCTGCCGCAGGAGGCCTATGTCAGTTACGCCCAGCCCTACTGGAACACCGCCCTGCGCGTGACCCGCAACCAGACCCTGCAGGATCCGCTGGCACCGGTGGTCAAGCCCTACGAGCGCGTGCCGCAGTACACGCTGGGTGCCAGCCGGCTCGACTGGCGCGGCTTCGATGTCGCGCTCGGGATGGATGCCATCCGCTTCGAGCATCCGCGGCTCGAAGACGGCGCGCGCGTGGTGGTCAATCCGAGCGTGGCGTATCCGCTGCTGGCGCCCGGCTGGTTCGTGGTGCCCCGGCTGCAGTGGCATGCGACGCGGTACCAGCTCGATCCGGCGTTCCGACCGGGCGCCACGCAGCGCTCGCGCGACCTGCCGATCGCCTCCCTCGACTCGGGGCTGGTGTTCGAGCGCACCGGCACCTGGGGTGGCCGCGCCGCCACGCAGACGCTGGAGCCGCGCCTGTTCTACTCGCTCATTCCGTATCGCCAGCAGAACGACCTGCCGAACTTCGACAGCGCGCTGGCGGACTTCAACTTTGCGCAACTGTTCAACGAGAACGTGTTCGTCGGCAGCGACCGCATCGGCGAGGCCAACCAGATGACCGCTGCGCTGGTCACCCGGATTCTGGACGGCGCCAGCGGCACCGAGCGGTTGCGGGCGGCCATCGGCCAGCGCTTCTACTTCGGGTCGCAGCGGGTAGCCCTGCCGGGCGGCAGCGGCCTGCGCGAGGACCGCGCCTCCGACCTGCTGCTCGGGCTGAACGGCCAGCTCGCGCAGGGCTGGGTGCTCGACCTGGCCGTCCAGCATGCCACCGCGCAGAAGTCCGTCGTGCGCGCCACGGCCGGGGTGCGCTACCAGCCGCGACCGGCCTCGGTGCTGAGCCTGGCCTACCGCTACAAGCTCAACGAACTGCAGCAGTACGACATTGCCGGCCAGTGGCCGCTGTCGAACCGCTGGTACGGCCTGATGCGCGCCAACTACTCGCAACGCGACCGCCGCTGGGTCGAGGTGCTCGGCGGCTTCGAGTACAAGGCCGACTGCTGGGTGCTGCGCTTTACCGCGCAGCGCTTCGCCACTGCCGCGCAGACCGCCACCACCCAGGTGTTCTTCGCCATCGAGCTCAACGGTCTGGGCAGCGTCGGCAGCAGTCCGGTCGAGCAGCTGCGGCGTAACATACCCGGCTACCAGCTGGTCAATCCGCCCCCGCGCCAGCCGGGGCGTTTCGAAACCTACGAATGAACCTTCTGCTGCCTGCACGGCGTGCGCTGCGCGCGACTGCCGTGGTCTTCCTTGCGCTGCCCCTGCTGACGTCTGCGCAGTCGCCCGCCAATCCGGCGGCCGGCGCCAGCCCGTCGACGCCGCGCCTGCGCCCGGCCACGCCGCCCACCACCGCGCCGGCCAAGGGCGTTCTCGACCGCGTGGTGGCGGTGGTCAACGACGAGGTCATCACGCTCAACGAGCTCAACCTGCGCCTGCGCGTGGCCGAGGGCCAGTTGCGACGGCAGAACATTCCGCTGCCGCCGGCCGAGGTGCTGCAGCGCCAGGTGCTCGAGCGCATGATCCTGGACCGCGCGCAGATCCAGCTGTCGCGCGAGACCGGCGTGCGGGTCGACGACCAGACCGTCAATGCCGCCGTCGCGCGCATTGCCGAGGGCAATGGTCTGTCGCTGGCCCAGTTCCGCGCCCGGCTCGAGTCCGACGGCATCTCGTTTGCCCGCTTCCGCGAAGACGTGCGCGACGACATCATCACCAACCGGCTGCGCGACCGCGAGGTCGACAACCGCATCCAGGTGGCGGATGCCGAGGTCGACAATTTCATCGCCGAGCAGGCGGGCGTGGCGGCCGATGCGACCGAGCTGAACATCGCCCAGATTCTGCTGCGGGTGCCCGACAACGCCGACACGCGCCGCATCGAAGAGGTGCGCCAGCGCGCCGAGGAACTGGCCGCGCAGGCGCGCGGCGGCGCCGACTTCGCGCGGCTGGCCGTCAGTTTTTCGGCTGCACCCGAGGCCCTGCAGGGCGGCGAGCTGGGGTGGCGCACCGCCGAGCGGCTGCCCACGCTGTTCGTCGATGCAGTCAGGGGCCTGAAGCCGGGCGACGTTGCGCCGGTGGTGCGCAGTCCCGGCGGTTTCCACGTGCTCAAGCTGGTGGGGCGACGCAGCGCGGTGGAGGGCAAGCTCGCCACCGGGCCGGTGCAGCAGACGCGGGCGCGGCACATCCTGCTGCGCGTGTCCGACCTGACGCCCGAGCCCGAGGTGCGCCGCCGCCTGGGCGAGCTGCGCGAGCGCGTGACCAATGGCGGCCAGGACTTCGGCCAGCTGGCGCGTCTGCACTCGGTGGACCCGAGCAGCACGCGCGGCGGTGAGCTGGGCTGGCTCTACCCGGGCGACGCGGTGCCGGAGTTCGAGCGCGCGATGGATGCGCTCAAGCCGGGCGATGTGAGCCCGCCGGTCCAGTCGCCCTTCGGCTGGCACCTGATCCAGGTGCTGGAGCGCCGCACCGAGGAGTCGCCGGTCGAGCGCAACCGCCAGGTCGCGCGCGCGGCGCTGCGCGACCGCAAGAGCGATGAGGCCTATCAGGAGTGGCTGCGCCAGCTCCGCGACCGCACCTACGTGGAGCTGCGGCTGGAGGAGTAGGCGTTGATCGCCCTGACCACCGGCGAGCCGGCCGGGATCGGACCCGAGATCGCGCTGCGTGCCGCCGCACAGGCCGATCGTCCGGTCACGCTGGTGGGCGACGCGGCGCTGCTGGAAACCACGGCGTTTGCCATCGGGCTCGGCTGGCCGCTGCCGGCGGTGCAGGTGGAGCATGTGCCGCTGGCCAGCCCCTGCCTGTCGGGCCGGCTCGACCCGCGCAACGCCGCCTACGTGATCGGCACGCTCGACCGGGCCGTCGACGGGGCGCTGGCCGGCCGCTACCGCGCCGTGGTCACCGCGCCGGTGCAAAAGAGCGCGATCAACGACGGCGCGGCGACCGCGCACCCCTTCATCGGCCACACCGAGTACCTGGCCCAGCGCGCCGGCGTGCCGCACGTGGTCATGCTGCTGGTGGGCGGCGGGCTGCGCGTGGCCTTGGCCACCACGCACCTGCCGCTGGCGCAGGTGCCGGCCGCCATCACGCGCGAGTCGCTGGCGGCCACGCTCGACGTGCTGCACGCCGGTCTGCGCACGCGGTTCGCATTGCCGGCGCCGCGCATCGGCGTGGCGGGGCTCAACCCGCACGCCGGCGAGAGCGGGCAGCTCGGGCGCGAGGAGATCGACGTCATCGCGCCGGCGGTGGCTGCCGCGCGGTCGCGCGGCATCGACGCCAGCGGGCCGTTGCCGGCCGACACCCTGTTCGTGCCGGCGACGCTGGCACGCTTCGATGCGGTGCTGGCGATGTTCCACGACCAGGGCCTGCCGGTGCTCAAGCACGCGAGCTTCGGCCACGGCGTCAACGTCACGCTCGGCCTGCCGTTCGTGCGCACCTCGGTCGACCACGGCACCGCGCTGGATCTCGCCGGCACCGGCCGCGCCGATGCCGGCAGCATGATCGCGGCGTTGCGGCTGGCGGCGGAGCTGACGGCCTAGTATCGGGGACTTCGGCGCGCGATAGGCCGGCACCCCGACCAGTCCGGCACCCCGACCCGCCCGGCGCCCCGACTGCCGACCGCCCCCCGAGTTGCCCCTTCCAATGCACGGCCATCGCGCCCGCAAGCGCTTCTCGCAGAACTTCCTGCACGATGCGCACTACATTGGCCGCATCGTGGCGGCGGTGGCGCCGCAGCCGGGCGACCGCATCGTCGAGATCGGCCCCGGGCTGGGCGCCCTGACCGCGCCGCTGGCCGCGGCCGCCGGCCAGGTCAGTTGCGTGGAGATCGACCGCGACCTGGCTGCGCGGCTGCGCCAGCGCTACCCGCCGGACCAGTTGCTGCTGGTGGAGGGCGATGCGCTCGAGTTCGACTGGGCCGCCTTTGCCGCAGCCGACCCGCGCCCGCTGAAAGTGGTGGGCAACCTGCCGTACCACATTTCGTCGCCGCTGCTGTTCGTCCTGCTGCCGATCGCGCACCGGGTGCAGTCGCAGCACTTCATGCTGCAGAAGGAAGTGGTCGACCGCATGGTCGCCGCACCCGGTGGCAAGGACTACGGCCGGTTGTCGGTCATGCTGCAGCGGCGCTACGAGGTGACGCGGTTGTTTGTCGTGCCGGCCGGGGCGTTTACGCCGCCGCCGCAGGTGCAGTCGGCCGTGGTGCGGCTGGTGCCGCGGCCGCTGCAGGAGCTGGCCGTCGTGGACGAGGCGGCGTTCGCGCGTGTCGTGACCGCTGCTTTCACCCAGCGCCGCAAGACGCTGCGCAACGCGCTGGGCGGGGTGCTGGCCGAGGCGGACATCGCTGCGGCCGGTGTCGACCCGGGCGTGCGGGCCGAGCAGTTGCCGGTCGCCGCCTTCGCCGCGCTGGCGCAGCGGCTGCCCGTGGCGGCAGCGCCGGCTACTTCCGCGTCCAGTTGATCCAGGGCAGGTCGTCGCGCGCGCGCGCCTCGAAGCCCGCGGGTGTCACGTTGCGCAACTGCAGCGCCATGTCGGGCCGCGGCGCGAACTCGCCGGGCCCGCTTTGCACCGCGATGTCGGTCTGGCGCAACTGGTCACCCGCCACGCTCCAGCGAAAGCGCAGTGCGACGATCAGGCGTCCGTCGCCTGCGCGCGAACGGGTCTCGCCGCTGCCGTCGGCGCGCAGCTCGAGCTGGTGCAGCGTGTCGCCGTCGGCGCGCTCGTACTGGCCTGCCGCCGGCGCCTGCGCCCAGGCCGCGCAGGCCAGGGTGGCGCCCAGCACCGCCAGCGCCCAGCGCGCCGGTGGCCTCACCTGCTCATACCGAATTGCCACAGCAGGAAGGCCAGCACATCGGCCCGCTCGGCCTGCCCCTGCGCCTTGGTGTCGCCGACGCCGTGGCCGGCCTGCCAGTCCAGGCGCAGCAGCACCGGACGCGAATCGGGCACCGCGGCGGCCACCGCCTGCAAGCGCGCGGCGGTCTTGGTGCTCTGCCACACCTCGACCCGCGGATCGTTGACGCCGTGGGTGAGAAGAACCGCCGGATAGCGCACGCCGTCCTTGATCTGGTGGTAGGTGCTCATGGCCAGCAGCGCGCGGAAGCCGGGCTCCGTCTTGTGGGTGCCGAACTCCGGGATGTTGGCCGGGCCGGTCGATTCGAATTCCGCGCGCACCATGTCAAGCGCACCCACCGCGGGGATCGCCGCGGCGAACAGGTCGGGCCGCTCGGTCATTGCACGGCCGATCAGGATGCCCCCCGCGCTGCCGCCCCAGATGCCCAGGCGCGCCGGCCGTGTGTACTTCTGCGCGACCAGATACTCGGCGGTGGCGATGAAGTCCTTCCAGGTGTTGGGCTTGGTCTGCTGGAAGCCGCCCTTGTACCACTCCTGCCCGAAGGCGCCCGAGCCGCGCGGATTGGCCACCGCGAAGACGCCGCCGCGTTCCAGCCAGGCCAGCCGCCACGCCGAAAACCAAGGCTCCTCGGTGATGCCGTAGCTGGCGTAGCCCCACAGCAGCGTCGGGTTGCTTCCGTCGAGCTTCAGCCCCTTCTTGTGGACGATCGACAGCGGCACCCGCGCGCCATCGTGGCTCGCCACCAGCACCTCGGTGCTGACGTACCCGTCCAGCGCGTCGAACTTGCCGGCCGGCTGCAGGCGCGTGTTGGTCACCCGCGCGCCCTCGGCCAGGTAGATCTGCGCGCCACGGGTCCAGCTTTGCAGCGTCAGCAGCGCACCCGGCAGGCGGAAGTCCACGCCGCCGAACGTCGCGCTGCCCTCCACCGGCAGCTTGAGCGTCTGCACCGGCGCGGCGGCGGGCAGGGGCAGGCGCAGCACGCGCGTGACCGCGCCGTCGCGGCGCGTGACGTACAGCGCGTCGGCTGCGCGCGCCATGCCGGTGAGCACACCACTGCCCTGCGCGATCAGCTCGCGCGCGCCCTGCACGCCACGCTCGACGCTGCCTTCCAGCAGCCGGAAGCGGGCGGCGTCCTTGTGCGTGAGCGCGAACAGCCGCTCGCCCGCGAACTCAGCCGCAGTCACCGCGTCGGCCTGCGACAGCAGGCGGCGCCACTGTGCCTTGCCGGCCACTGCATCGGCCAGCGGCGCGATGTACAGCGACAGCTCGCGGTCGGTGCCGTGGTAGACGTAGCCTGCGGCCCAGCGGGTGCCGTAGATCGGCGTCACGTAGGGCGAGTCCTGCGCCGGGTTGATGCCGAGCGCCGGGTCGGTCGAGTCCATGGCTACCGGCGCGCCATCGGCCTCGCCGTCGAGCCGCAGGAACACGCTGCGCACGTTCTGAAAGCGCTCGACCGGCGCCATGCCCGGCTTCATCTCCTGCAGCCGCATGAAGAACAGGCCGCTGTCGTCCTCCAGCCAGGCCACGCCGCCGTACTGCGCGCGCGTGACCGGCCCGAGCACGCGCTTGCCGGTGGTCACGTCCATCACGAACAGGCTGGCGTCCTCGGAGCCGCCGGCCGACAGCCCGTAGGCGACATAGCGGCCGGTGAAGGAGGGCACGAACCAGTTGATGGCGTGCGGCGTGCCGGTCAGGTTGTACAACTGCTCGGGGTCCACCAGCAGCCGCTCCTTGCCCTGCAGCCCGCGCCGCACGTACAGCTTGAACTGGTCGTCGGTCGCGCCGCGCCGCTCGTAGAAGTAGAGCTCGCCGGGGCGCCGCTCTACCGAGGCGACGCGCGCGGCCACCGCGTCGTCGTACATCTGCAGGCGCTTGAGCAGCTCGGCGCGACCCGGGATGGCGTCGAGCCGCGCCCGGGCGAACTCGCCCTGGGCCTTCATCCAGGCCTGCACCTGCGGGTTCTTCACCTCCTCCAGGGCGCGATACGGATCGGCCACCGTGGTGCCGAAGTACGTGTCGGTCGTGTTGCCGGCCGCAAACGGCGGCGGCGGCGCGCTGCCGTGCGCTGGCGCAGCAGCGCTGCAGCACAGCGCGATGAGGGCCGCGCCGCCGGCGTGCCATGAGCGGATTTGCATGACGTCTTCTCCTTGCGCCCGGCGCCTCAGTGCTGCGCGGTCTGGATCAGTTCGATCTTGTAGCCGTCCGGGTCCTGCACGAAGGCGATCACCGTGCTGCCGCCCTTGACCGGGCCGGCCTCGCGCGTGACCGTGCCGCCGGCGGCCCTGATGCGCTCGCAGGTGGCGTAGGCATCGTCGACGGCGATCGCGATGTGCCCGAAGGCGCCGCCCATCTCGTACCGGGCAACGCCGTGGTTGTAGGTCAGCTCGAGCACCGCGCCCTGCGACTCGGGGCCGTAGCCGACGAAAGCGAGCGAGTACTTCTGTTCGGGCCGCTCGGTGGTACGCAGCAACTGCATGCCCATGACGCGGGTGTAGAAGTCGATCGACCGCTGCAGGTCGCCGACCCGCAGCATCGTGTGCAGGATGCGCATGTTGGTTGGGAGGAAAGGACCGGAACGGAAGTTTAGGCCCGCGCGGGCCGACGGCGGGGCGCTGCGACGAGGCGCTGCGACGAGGCGGGAACTGGTGTGACGGGACGCTGCCCGGAACGACGGACGACGGACGACGGACGGCGCCGGGGGTGCGGCACGTTGCCCGCGTCGGCCGCGGCCAACGCTGCGCTGCTCGCTGCTCGGCGTTCAGAGCGACGCCAGGTCGACGCCCTTGATTTCGTCGCGGGCCGCCTCGAAGCCGGGCAGCAGTTGGCCCACGGCGGACCAGAAGCGCGGGCCGTGGTTCATCTCGCGCACGTGCGCCAGCTCGTGCGCGACCACGTAGTCGATCACCGGCAGCGCAAAGTGGATGAGCCGCCAGTTCAGCCGGATGCGCCCGTCGTGCGTGCACGAGCCCCACTGGCCGCGCGCCGACGACAGGGTCCAGCTCTTGTAGGTCAGGCCGCTGCGGTCGGCCAGTTGGCGCAGGCGTTCGTCGAGGACGCGGCGCGCCTGGGTCTGCAGCCAGGCCTGCACGGCGTCGCGGACCTGCGACTCGGCGGACGCCGGCGGCAGCGCCAGACGCAGCTCCGCACGCGCCTCGTCGAGCGCCGTGACCTGCGCCTCGGCCTGCAGGCGCAGCGTCACGGTCTGTCCGAGGTAGGGCAGCACGCCGCCGTCGCACAACTGCAGGCGCGGCAGGCGGCGCTTCTCGCGCCAGCTGCGCCACTCGTCGAGCTTGCCGCGGATCCACCGCTCCTTCTCGACGATGGCCGCCTCGATCTCGGCCAGCCGCACCCAGCGCGGCGCGCTCACGGTGAGGCCGTCGTCGTCGATCTGGAAGCCGATGGTGCGGCGCTTGGCGCGCCGCAGGCGGTAGTGGTGCACCTGGCCCGCCAGCAGGATGGGGCGGTGCTTGTCGGAGGCAGTGGGCGGCGCGGCGCCCGGCGGCGCAACCTCCGGCTCGTCTTCGGTGAAGAGAGCCAGGTCGAGCTGTCTTGCGTCGAGCGCTGCCGTTCGCTTCAAGCGTGCCTTCAGCCGTGTCGCCGGGGTTGCCGGTCTTGCTCCGCCGAGCAGATCGCGCCGTTGCGCGCCGCCAACTTTGGCTCGTAGGGGCCGGCGTAGCGATGCGGCGCCAGCGCCCGCATCTCGGTCTCGATCCACGATTCTACGTCGGCCATCACCGCCTCGGCGCTGCGGCCGGCGACCGGAATGGGGCGTCCGATCGACACCGTGATCCGGCCCGGCCGCTGGATCAGCACGCCGCGCGGCCAGCACTCGCCCGAGTTGACCGCGATCGGCACCACCGGCGTACCGGTCTCCACGGCCAGCCGCGCGCCGCCGGTCTTGTAGCGCGTGAGCGATCCGGGCGCGGTGCGGGTGCCCTCGGGAAAGACGACGATCCACCAGCCGTCCTTCAGGTGCTCGGCACCCTGGCGGACCACCTGGTGAAACGCATCCTGGCCACGGCTGCGGTCGATGTTGATCATGCCCAGCGTGGCCATGCCCCAGCCGAAAAACGGAATCAGGTGCAGCTCGCGCTTGTAGACGAAGGACAGGCGCCGCGGCATGAAGCTGGGCAGCCAGAAGGTCTCCCAGGTCGACTGGTGCTTGGGCAGGAGAATGGCCGGGCCCGCGGGCAGGTTCTCCCAGCCCTTGACCTGCCAGGTGACGCCGCACAGCGCACGGGCGGCGCGCATGGCAAAGCGCGTCCACATGGCGGCCACCTGATAGCGGCGCGGCTGCGGCGTGACCCAGTAGGCCAGAACCACCGCGCACCAAGGGATCACCACCGCGGTCAGCAGCAGCACCAGCAGCACGGCGCGCAGGCGGAACAGCAGACCGCCGTGGTCCAGAGGGGCAGAGGTCATCCGGGTGGGGTCAGGGGTTCGCTCCAAGCGCTCCGGCGTCCCGGTCCGTGCGCACGGCGCGGCGGTGCCGGCCGCGGCCCGTGCCGGCGGTGACCACTGCGGCGTCTTGTGCAGTTGCAGCGGCCATGACGGCGGCTCTGTCGCCCGGTCAGCCCGCCGCCAGCAGCGACAGGTCGGCCACCCGATTCATCTGCCCGCGCAACTGGGCCAGCAGCGCCAGCCGGTTGGCGCGGATGGCGGCGTCCTCGACGTTGACCATCACGTCGTCGAAGAAGCGGTCCACCGGCTGCTTCAGCGGCGCCAGCGCGCTGAGCAGGCCGGTGTAGTCGCCGGCGGCGAACCGCGCCTCGGCCTGCGGACGCACGGCGGCCAGCGCCGCGGCGAGTGCCTGCTCGGCGGGCTCGAACAGCAGCGCGGCGTCGACCGCGGCGGCAGCGCCCTCCGACTTCTTGAGGATGTTGCCGATGCGCTTGTTGGCCGCCGCGAGGCTGCCGGCCTCGGGCAATTGCGCGAAGGCACGCACCGCCGCCAGGCGGCGCGGCACGTCGTCGAGCCGCTGCGGCCCCGGCGCGAGTACCGCCTCGACCTCGTTGGCGCTGTAGCCGTCGTCGCGCAGCAGCCCGCGCAGGCGGTCGAGAACAAAGGCCTGCAGCTCGGCGCGCGGGTCGGCAAAGCCGCGCACCGAGCCGAAGGCCGCCACACCCGCCGCCAGCAACCGGTCCAGCGCCAGCGGCAGGCGCGCCTCGATCAGCATGCGCAAAACGCCGAGCGCATGCCGGCGCAGCGCGAACGGGTCCTTCTCGCCGGTGGGCCGCTCGCCGATGCCGAACAATCCGGCCAGCGTCTCGATCTTGTCGGCCAGCGCGACGCACAGCCCGACCTGCGAGGCCGGCAGCGTGTCGCCGGCAAAGCGCGGGCGATAGTGCTCCTCGATGGCGTTGGCCACGTCGGCGGCCTCGCCATCGTGGCGTGCGTAGTAGGTGCCCATGATCCCCTGCAGCTCGGGGAACTCGCCCACCATGAGCGTGCGCAGGTCGGCCTTGGCCAGGCGCGCGGCGCGCTCGACGTGGGTGACGTCGGCACCCAGCAGGTGCCCGATGGCCACCGCGATGCCGGTCAGCCGCTCCACCCGCTCGAGCTGCGAGCCGAGGCGGGCGTGGTAGACCACGCTGCGCAGGCCGTCGACGCGCGAATCCAGCGTGACCTTGCGGTCCTGGTCGAAGAAGAACTTGGCATCCGCTAGCCGCGGCCGCACCACGCGCTCGTTGCCTTCGATCACCGCACCCGGATCGGCCGGGCAGATGTTGCTGACGACCAGAAACCGGTTGGTGAGCCGGCCGGCGGCGTCCAGCAGCGGGAAGTACTTCTGGTTGGCCTTCATCGTCAGGATCAGGCACTCCTGCGGCACACCGAGAAACTCCGGCTCGAACCGGCAGGCCAGCACGTTCGGCCGCTCCACCAGGGCGGTCACCTCGTCGAGCAGCGCATCGTCCTCGATCGGCTCGAGACCGGCGCTGGCAGCGGCCGCCTGCAACTGGCGCACGATCTCGGCGCGGCGCGCGGCAAAGCCGGCGATCACCGCGCCCTCTGTGGCGAGCTGCTGCGCGTAACTGTCGGCGTCGCGGATGGACAGCGGACTCGCCGCCGCCTCGAAGCGGTGGCCGACGGTGTGGCGGCCGGCCTGCAGCCCGAGCGCATGAACCGGCACCACCTCGGCGCCGTGCAGCGCCACCAGCGAGTGCGCCGGCCGCACGAAGTGGACGGTGCTCCAGCCGTCGGCGAGCGGGTAGCTCATCACCTTCGGGATCGGCAGGCGCGCGAGCATGCGGTCGAGCGCGGCCTGCAGCTCGCCGGCCAGCGGGCGCGGCGGCGCGGTGAAGGCCAGATACAGCATGTCCTGCTTGCCGTCGCTGGCGCGCTCGAGCGCGGCGGCGTCCGTGCCGCCGGCGCCCAGGGCGTCGAGCTTCTTCTGCAGGGCCGGTGTCTTCTGGCCGGCTGGCGTCAGGCCGACGCTCGCCGGCACCAGCTTTTCGCGGCGGCTCTCGGGCGGCGTGGCCGCGGCCACCGCGGTGACATGCACGGCGAGCCGGCGCGGCGTGGCAAACGGCGTCGCAACGCTGTGCTCGTCCAGCAGCCCGCTGGCGCGCAGGCCGGCCGTGATCTCGGCGGCAAATGCCTCGCCCAGCTTCTTCAGTGCCTTCGGCGGCAGCTCCTCGACCTGCAGCTCGACCAGCAGGTTCTTCGTCGCGCTCAATGGACTGCCCTCGCGCTGCGCGCTCAGGAATTCGCCCTTAGGGCGGCCCGGCGGGCAGATCGGACTGCCCTCGCGCTGCGCGCTCAGGAATTCGCCCTTGGGGCGGCCCGGCGGGCTCATTGGACTACCTTCCCTGGCTGCTTGTCGGCGCGCTGGTCGTGCAGTTGCGCAAGCGCGGCATCGGCCCAGGCTCGGGGTGCCATCGGGAAACCGAGCCGCGCGCGACTGTCGACATAGCTGTGCGCCACGGCGCGCGCCAGATGGCGGATGCGGCCGATGTAGGCGGCCCGTTCAGTCACGCTGATGGCGCCGCGCGCATCCAGCAGGTTGAAGCTGTGTCCGCACTTGAGCAGCTGCTCGTAGGCCGGCAGCGCCAGCCGCCGTTCCATCAGGTGCTTGCTCTGCCGCTCGTGGGCCGAGAAGGCCGCCAGCAGGAACTCGACATCGCTGTGCTCGAAGTTGTAGGCGCTCTGCTCGACCTCGTTCTGGTGGTACACGTCGCCGTAGCGGATGCCGGGCGCCCACACCAGGTCATACACGCTTTGCACACCCTGCATGTACATGGCCAGCCGCTCCAGGCCGTAGGTGATCTCGCCGGTGATCGGCCGGCAGTCGATGCCGCCCACCTGCTGGAAGTAGGTGAACTGCGTCACCTCCATGCCGTTCAGCCACACCTCCCAGCCCAGGCCCCAGCAGCCCAGCGTGGGGTTTTCCCAGTCGTCCTCGACAAAGCGCACGTCGTTGCGCTTGAGGTCGAAGCCGAGCGCCTGCAGCGAGCCGAGGTACAGCTCGAGGATGTCGGCCGGCGCCGGCTTCAGCACCACCTGGTACTGGTAGTAGTGCTGCAGGCGGTTGGGGTTGTCGCCGTAGCGGCCGTCCTTGGGGCGGCGGCTCGGCTGCACGTAGGCGGCCTTCCAGGGCTCGGGGCCGAGCGCGCGCAGGAAGGTCGCCGTGTGCGAGGTGCCCGCGCCGACCTCCATGTCGATCGGCTGCAGCAGCGCGCAGCCCTGGCGGTTCCAGTAATCCTGGAGCCGGAGGATGGTTTCCTGGAACGTGATCATCGCCAACCGCTTGCGCCTTCTGCCCTGCTCCTGCCCCGCGCTTTCCGACGGCGCAGCGCACGCCGTGAACGCCAGCGGCGGATTGTAAGTGCCCCCTCGCCGGCAACCCGACCGGCGGCGCGCCGCGCTCGCATCCGGCTGACGCAGCGGGCGCCTGCCGCCGGCTCGGCGCGGCGATCGGTTGGACGGCGCTTCGGGCGGCGGTTCGTGCTGCGGCTCGGTGGCGCCCGGCTGGTCGTCAGCGTGCCGCCGGCCGGCTGCCGCGGCGACCCATCAGCAGTGCCGTCACCAGTCCGACCACGATGGCGGCCAGGGCCGGCCAGTCGCGATGCCGCACATAAGGGGTGGTGCCGCGGTAGCCGCGTACGGTGGCCTCCAGCGCGGCAGCACTCAGGTACGGCAGCCGCGCGGTCACCTGGCCGCGGGCGTCGATCATGGCGGTGGCGCCGGTGTTGGTGGCGCGCAGCATCGGCCGGCCGGTCTCGAGCGCGCGCAGCCGCGAGATCTGCAGGTGCTGGTCGAGCGCGATCGAGTCGTTGAACCAAGCGAGATTGGACAGGTTCAGAAGCAGCGTGGGCGCGCGCTCGGGGTCCTGCCAGGCGCGGATGATCTCGGCGCCGAACAGGTCCTCGTAGCAGATGTTGACGGCGATGCGCTGGCCGGCCAGTTCCATCGGCCCCTGGTAGGGAGCCCCGCGCTCCTGGTCGCCGATCGGCATCTGCATCAGGTCCACGAACCAGCGGAAGCCCCAGGGGATGAACTCGCCGAAGGGCACCAGGTGCCGCTTGGAGTAGCGCTGCAGCGGCGGCACGCCGGCGCGCCCACCGCGCGGGTCCAGCCCCACGGCGCTGTTGTAGTAGCGGCCCGGGGGCTGCTCGATGAACACGCCGAAGATGAGGGCGCTGCCGTGCTCGCGCGTGAAGCCGAGCAGCCTGTCGGTCACGGTGTCCGGCAACAGGTGCAGGGGCAGCGGGAACACCGACTCGGGCATGACCGCCAGATCGACGCGCGGCCCGGCAAGCAGCCGGGTGTTGGCGCTGAAGGTCTTCTCGAGCCCGCCGTCGGTGAATTTGAGGTCCTGCGGCACGTTGCCCTGGATCAGCCGCACGGCGATCGGCGGGCCGTCCGGCTCGGTCCAGGCGACGCCGCGCAGGAGCTGGCCGGCACCCACCAGAAGCACGGCCAGCGCGCTGCAAGCCACGGTCGTCGCCCGCGCGTGCCGGGCGGCCAGCAACAGGGCCAGCGCGCCGGCCACCAGCGCTGCGATCAGCGTCACGCCGTAGACCCCGGCGAGCGGCGCCCAGCCGGCCAGCGGCCCGTCGCTGTGCGCATAGCCGCTGGCCAGCCACGGAAAGCCCGTGAACAGCGTGCCGCGCAGCCACTCGGCGCCCGCCCAGGCAGCCGGCAGCGCCAGCGCCAGCCGGACCGGTACGGGCGCGCGCTGCGCCAGGCCGAGCGCCAGGGCCGGATACAGCGCGAGGAACAGGCAGAAGGCGGCGGTCGCCAGCGCCGCCAGTACGGCCGGCATGGCGCCGTACTCGTGCATGCTGATGTAGACCCAGGAGACGCCCAGCCCGAACCAGCCGAGGCCAAAGGCCAGTCCGAGCAGGGCTGCGCCGCGCGCGCGCTCGACCTGCGTGGTCAGGGCGAAGAGCCCGGCCAGTGCGAGCACCTGCAGCGCCGGCAGGTGCCAGGGCGCGAACGCCAGCGTGTGGACCAGTCCGAGCGCGCCGGCCAGCAGCGGCAGCGCCCAGCGGGGCAGGGGCAGGAAGGGCACGAGAGAGGCGGACGGTCGGCGGTGCGAGTCTCGGGCGGCGGCCGGTGGCCCGGTGGCCCGGTTACACCGTGCGGCGGCGCGCTGGCAGAGGGTCGCGGGCGAAAAAAAACCGCAGCGCGGGCTGCGGTTTTCCGGTGCCGGCGCAGTCGCCTAGATCGGCTTGATCTGGGAGGCCTGCGGGCCCTTTTTGCCCTGGGTCACGACGTACTCCACCCGCTGGTTTTCCTGCAGCGAGCGAAAGCCTTTGCTCTGAATCTCGGAGAAGTGGGCAAACAGGTCAGCGCCACCGTCATCCGGCTTGATGAAGCCGAAACCTTTGGCGTCGTTGAACCACTTGACGGTACCTTGCGGCATGGACGTTCCTTGAGATGAAAGATGAGACTGGGTGGTACCGCGTCCGGACAGAAAGGTTGGGAAGGACGACGGCGTGCAGACGATCAAGAACCGTATACCTGGGGGTAGATCAGGAGCGCCAACTTGTGGATGGGCACGGGGACTAACCGAAGGACTCACGAGAACTCAAGCGAAAGCGTTGTGAATTTAAACCCAAATCCGGGCACCTGTCGATGCGGAAATCCCGCATTGATCGCGATCGTTGCGGCGGCGCCGCCGCCGGGGCGGTGGTGCCCGGCTCGGCGGGCCAGCCAAGCGGCCCCGTTGCACCGGATCGAGCGGCGGGCGGCCACCCTGGACTGCAGCGCCGCGCAGCCTTCCTTTGGTGCAAACCATGTCGTCCGGGATGTACTTCGGCGCCGGCGCCCGGCCGTCCTTCCCGCCCCGACCTCCGCCCCGACCTCCGCCCCGACCTCCGCCCCGACCTCCGCCCCGACCTCCGCCCCGGGCGGGCTGCGCCGGTGCGGCACAGCCTGCTGGACAACGCCCTGGCGCTCGCCATGGGCACGCTCCGGGTGGCGCTGGGGCGGGTGGTGTACGCCAAGGCCGGCCTCGTGACCGGCGGCACGGCGGGGCAGGGTTGCTGTTGCACTACGCGACCGGCACGCCCTTCGGTCTGTTGTTCTTCCTGGTCAACCTTTCCTTCGTGCGTTCGTTGGCGCTGGCGCTGCGCGCGCTCGGCCGACGCTTCACGGTCAAGAGCTTCGTCTTGGTCGCCCTGCTGGCGCTGCGGTCGGAGGGCCTGCCGCGCAGGATCGGCATTGCCGCGGTGGCGCCGCCGTTTGCCGCCGCGCTGGGCGGTGTGCTGATGGGCGTGGGCTTGCTGGTCCTGTTCCGTCACCACGCCAGCCTCAGTGGCATCAACGTGCTGGTGCTCTACCTTCAGGACCGTCACGGCCTGCACGCCGGCAAGGTGCAAATGGCCGTCGATGGCGCCATCGTGCTGGCCGCGCTGGTCCTGGTGCCGGCCTGGTCGATCGCCCTGTCGATTCTCGGCAGCGTGCTGCTCAAGCTGGTGCTGGCCACCAACCACCGGCCCGATCGCCACCTGAGGATGTGAGGGTTACCCGCAGGGCGCTTCCATTAGGCTGGCGTCATGCCCCGCATTGCCTACTCGCTCGACCCGGCCGACCTGCAGTGGAAGGCGATTCGGGCGCAGGGTGCCGGCGGTCAGAACATCAACAAGGTGTCCAACGCCGCCCAGCTGCGCTTCGACGTGCGCGCCGCGCGGCTGCCCGCCGCCCTGAAGGCGCGCGTGCTGGCTCGGCCCGACGCGCGCCGGTCGGCCGACGGCGTGCTGACCATCAAGGCGCAGGAACACCGCAGCCTGGAGCGCAACCGGGCCGAGGCGCTGGCGCGCCTGACCGCGCTGCTGGACGAGGCCGCCTACACGCCGCCCGCCCGCCGCGCTACGCGACCGACGCTGAGCGCGCAGCGCCAGCGCGTCGAGGGCAAGCTCAAGCGCGGCCAGGTGAAGGCGGCGCGCCGGCACATCGACGAGTAGCGGCGGGCGGCAGCGGCCCGCAGCGCCTGCTGCCCGGAGCCGGTACGCTGCGCGCGCAGTCTGCCCGATGTCCGCGATGTCCGCGTTGTTCGCGTTCTTCGCGTTGTTCGCGCTGCGCCCGAGGGGCGCCGCTGCCTCTCTGGCTCTCTGCCCTCTGCCCTCCGGCCATCTACCCGACCGCCTTCGTCCGCCGTGCTCCAGCACTTTTCCGTCTCGGCCATCGTCGCCGGCTTCGTCGCGGTGCTGGTGGGCTTCACCAGCTCGGCGGTGATCGTGTTCGAGGCGGCGCGCGCCGCCGGTGCCTCGCCGGCGCAGACTGCCTCCTGGCTGTGGGCGCTGGGCATCGGCATGGCGGTCACCACGATCGGCCTGTCGCTGCGCTACCGCGTGCCGGTGCTGACGGCGTGGTCGACGCCGGGTGCGGCCCTGCTGATCACCAGCGTGGCGGGGCTGCCGCTGGCGCAGACCATCGGTGCCTTCGTGCTGTGCGGGCTGCTCATCCTGCTGGTGGGCGCCAGCGGCTGGTTCGAGCGGCTGATGCAGCACCTGCCGATGCCGCTGGCCGCGGCCATGCTGGCCGGCGTGCTGCTGCGCTTCGGGCTCGATGCCTTCGCCTCGCTGCAGACGCAGTTCGTGCTGGTGTTCGGCATGCTGGCCACCTTCCTGGTCGCGCGCGCGCTGGCGCCGCGCTGGGCGGTGCCGCTGGCGCTGGCGGCGGGCATCGGCATCGCGCTGGCGCGCGGGCTGATGGCGCCGCTTGCCTTCGAGCTGGCGCTGACGCGGCCGCAGTTCGTGATGCCGCAGTTCTCGCTGGCCGCCGCGGTGGGCGTGGCGCTGCCGCTGTTCGTGGTCACCATGGCCTCGCAGAACGTGCCCGGTGTGGCCACGCTGCGCGCGCACGGCTACGCGCCGCCGCTGTCGCCGGTCATTGCCACCACCGGCGCGGCGACCGTGCTGCTCGCGCCGTTTGGCGGCTTTGCCTTCAACCTGGCGGCCATCACGGCAGCCATCTGCATGGGGCCGGAGGCGCACGCCGACCCGCAGCGCCGCTACACCGCCGCCCTTGCCGCCGGCGTGTTCTACCTGCTGCTGGGGCTGTTCGGTGCGCTGGTGACGGCGGTGTTCCTCGCGCTGCCGCGCGAACTGGTGCTGGCCATCGCCGGGCTGGCGCTGTTGGGAACGATCGGCAACGGCCTGCTCGCCGCGCTGCGCGACGAGGCGCCGCGCGAGGCGGCACTCATCACCTTTCTCGTCACCGCCTCGGGCGTCACGCTGGGCTCGATCGGCTCGGCCTTCTGGGGCCTGGCCGCCGGGCTGCTGGCGCTGGCCGTGCGCCGCCTGCTGACACGCAACGGCTGAGAGGGTGAGAGGCAATCCGACATGCCCGCTGTGACTGCCCAAAGCGCCCCACTCGTCGTTGCAAATGCTCGCCGCAGCCCGAGCTACGGCTGCGCTTTGCGCCTAGATCGGAGCGCTTTGGGCAGCCCCCTCGGGCACGCCGGATTGCCTCTCACCCTCTGAGCATCCCAGGCCCATGACCGCGCCCGGCGTTCGCGAAGAAACGATGGTGCTGCTGCGGTACAAAGCGAACGGCAGCGCCGGTATGACC
>JADCGS010000006.1 GCA_020248865.1 Burkholderiales bacterium
AATGTGGCCGCGCGGGCGCCGCGCAAACCCGCGTAGCCCCGGCCGTCCAAATTGGCTTGGGCCAAGTGCTGGGTACCGCCGCAGCTTACGGAGGCAGATCGTGGATGCACGGGGGCGACCTGGTGAAACATCCGGGCTAGACCCAGTCGAAGATCTCGGAGTGCACCTGGGCGGCTGGCACGTCCAGATCGGCGAGGTGGCGCTCGACCAGCCGCGTCATGGGCGTGGGGCCGCAGACGAACCAGTGCCAGGCCGTGTAGCCGCCCGGCAGGTGGCGCGCCAGCACGTCGCGCGTGATGAGCCCGTGCTCGCCGCGCCATTCGAGCGGCGGCTCCTGCAGCACGTGCACCACGCGCAGGTCGAGCCGGCTCGCCAGGGCGTCGAGCTCCTCGCGAAAGGCCACGCGCTCCCAGCGCCGGTTGCCGTAGAACAGCGCGAGCGGGCGCCGGTCGTCGCGCTCGGCCAGTGTGCGCAGCATCGACAGCACCGGCGCGCAGCCGACGCCGCCTGCGACGAAGGCATAGCCCGGCGCGTCCGGATGCCGGTCGATGCCGAAGGTGCCGTAGGGCCCATCGACCCAGGCGCGCGTGCCGGGCTGCACCGACGACACGGCGCTGCTGAAGTCGCCGAGCGCCTTGATCGACAGTTCGATCGTGTCGCGGGTGCCGCCGGCCGATGCGATCGAAAACGGATGCTCCTGCATGCGCCACGGCGAGCGCGCCAGCGACAGCCAGACGAACTGACCCGGCGCGAAGCGCAGCGGCCGTCCCGCCGGCGCGGCCAGTTGCAGCGTGGTCACCCGCCCGCGCTCGGCCTGCACCCGGGTCACGCGCCACGGCGCGCGCGCCAGGCGCCACGGTCGCACCGCGCGCACCCACACGATCAGGCTCAGCCAGAAGCCGCCGTAGGCAACCCAGAGCGCCTGTTTCCAGGGCGTGTCGAGATAGCGACCGGCACCGAAGAGGTGCGCCAGCGCGAGCGCGAAGCCGACCGTGGCGAGCAGCGTGTGGGTGATCCGCCAGGCTTCGTAGGGCAGGCGAAGCCGCTTGCGCGCCAGTGACAGCACCACCGCCAGAACGAAGCAGACGATGGCCAGCCGACCCGCCGTCATGTGCGGCGGCGCCAGCCGCGGATCGTGGCTGCCGGCCATGGCCGGCACGGTCGCGTAGACCAGCACGACGTGCAGGACCAGCAGCGCCAGCGCGGCCACGGCCAGATAGCGATGGAAGCGGTAGACGAGGTCGATGCCGAAGGGCGCGGTCGCGCGCTTGAAGCGCGCAGTCAGCGCGAACTGCACGCCGAACATGGCGGCGCCGGCGTAGCCGAGCGCCATGGCGAAGTCCCAGCCGAAGCCGGCGCCGGACTGGCGCGCCGCCGGCAGCAGCGCGAACAGCGGCAACGTGACCGCCGCCAGGTACAGGACGAGCCACTGCAGGGCCCGCGCGCCGGCCGGGTCGCGCGGCCGAGGAGCCGGCAGGGCAGATGGTCGTGCAGGCGGGCTCATCGGGTCGCGCGCGGCAAGCAAGGCCGCTGAGTCTACGGGCGCGTGCCGCGGACCGCCGGCGGGCCGAACCCGCGCGCAAGATCCGCCGCAGCGGTGCAGCGAGGCCCACAGCCCCGACGTATGGCTTCGGAGGCCGGCGACACGGTTTCGGCCGGGTGCCGGTTGAGGTGGGGCGATGGTTGGCGCGGTGCGGCATGACCAAGGTCATCGGGGTCTGCCACAACCGTTCATCGGGCGAAACAATCCGTCCATTCGCCGGCTCCCCATGGATCGAAGCGCATGGATTCGTCCAAGTCCTCCCGCGGCAGCGGCTTGAACAGCCTGCCTTCGATGTCGCAACAGCACCCGCTCGCCAACCTGTCCACCGCCTCGGGCGTGCTGCTCGGCGTCGCCCTCGGGGCCGCACTCTGGTTCTGCGCCCTGCTGCTGTACCGCATGCTGGCGGGCGCTTAGTTGATCGCTGAGTCGCTGAGTCGCTGAGTCGCTGAGTCGCCGGGTCGCCGAGTCGCCGGGTCGCCGGGTCGCCGGGTCGCCGAACTGCGTAGTCCTGGCCGCCGGCTTGCCGCCTGCCCGGGGGCGTCGCTGCGCTCAAGGAGCGACCCGCGTCGCTGCAGAGCGACAAAACGACTCCGGCCGGCGGCCTGTCCGAGACTGGGCAACCCTCAAAAAAGTCGTTTTCGATCAATGATTTATTGTTGACTTCGCCAACCCCGTCAATCATTGGTGCGTCGCATCAGTCGCCGGGGGGCGACAGAACGGCTGACGAACGGCTCCCAGCTCAGATTGGGTGAGCGCCTACTGGCGTGATAAGGCCTGCCAGTCGGGCTTGGCCCGTCTCGTGCGTGGTAGGTCCTTCGGGACCTGGACAGCGATTTGCGGGAGCACCGTGCCCCCGGCGCGCTGCGGTCCATCGAGCGCCCGGATGAACGCCTTCTTGTCTGTGTGGGACGGTTCGACCGGCACGCCGGATGGGGCGCGCCTATCGGCGGGCGCGGTGACGATCCGAGCGTGTTCACCGGTGGTCCGGGCCTTGCTGGCGCTGGCAATGGCCGGTGTGGCCACTGCGCCGGTGCAGGCGCAGGATGCCGTATTCGACCGCGTCGCCGAGCGGGCCCGCCAACTGGCCGCCGAACCGTATCGCACGCCGCAGCCGAGCTTGCCGGCGGAGCTGGCGGCGCTGAACTACGACGGCCATCGCGACATCCGCTTCCGGCCCGAGCGGGCGCTGTGGCGCGGCGACGGGCTGCCGTTCGAGGTGCAGTTCTTCCATCCCGGCTGGCTGTTTGCCGACCCGGTGCGGATCCACGAGGTCACGCCGCAGGGCACGCGCGAGATCACGGTGACGCCCGAGGACTTCGACTACGGCCGCAACCGGCTCGATCCGGCGCGCTGGCCGAAGCTCGGGTTTGCCGGCTTCCGCGTGCACTACCCGCTCAACGACGCGCAGTACAAGGACGAGCTGGTGGTGTTCCTCGGCGCCAGCTACTTCCGTGCCCTGGGCCGCGGCCAGCGTTACGGTCTGTCGGCGCGCGGCCTGGCGATCGACACCGTGGACCGTCCCGGACGCGCCGCCGGCGTGCGCTACGCGGGCGAGGAGTTCCCGCGCTTTTCCGAGTTCTGGCTGGAGCGGCCGGCGCCGGGCGCCGACCGCCTCGTGATCCATGCGCTGCTGGAATCGCCGCGCGCGACCGGCGCCTACCGGTTCACCATCGAGCCCGGCCTCAGCACCGACATGCAGGTGCGGGCGCGCCTGTACCTGCGCGCCGGCGTCACCACGCTGGGCATCGCGCCGCTCACCAGCATGTTCCTGCACGGCGAGAACCAGCCCGACGACGGCGACTTTCGGCCCGAGGTGCACGACTCCGACGGCCTGCAGGTGCACACCGGCGAGGGCGAGTGGATCTGGCGGCCGCTCGTGAACCCGCACTTCGCGCAGCCGCGCGGCATCCTCACCACCAGCTTTGCCACGCGCAACCCGCGCGGCTTCGGCCTCATGCAGCGCGACCGCGAGTTCCTGCGCTACGAGGACCTGGAGGCGCGCTACGAGCTGCGGCCCAGCCTGTGGGTCGAGCCGGTGGGCGAATGGGGCGCCGGCCGCGTGGAACTCGTGCAACTGCCGACCGACGAGGAGATCCACGACAACATCGTCGCCTACTGGAAGCCCGACGTGCTGCCGGCGCCCGGCCAGCCGCTCGACCTGTCGTATCGACTGAGCTGGCAGAAGCTGCAGGAGACACGCGCCGGCTCGAGCATCGTCACGCAGACGCGGCGCGGCCGCAGCTACGGCCGGCTGGCGGCGGGCGAGCAGAAGTTCGTCATCGACTTCAAGGGCCCGGCGCTCGACCGCCTGCCGTCGGCTGCGGTGGTCGAGCCGGTGGTCGACGCCGGCCCCAACGCGCGCGTGCTGCAGGCGGTGGCCTACCGCAACGAGGTCGCCGGCGGCTGGCGCCTGACCTTGCGCGTGCAGCGCACCGACCTGCCCGCCGGCGCCAGCGAGCCGTCGTCCGCCGCGCCGCCGGCCCCGCTCGACCTGCGCGCGTTTCTGCGCCATCAGAAAGACACGGTGTCCGAGACATGGACCTACCTGCATCCGCATCCCTGACCGGCCGCGCCGGCGTACCCGGTCGCGATGGTCGCGACGGTCGCGACGATCGCGACGATCGGCACGCCCGTGACGAGCTGGCCTCGGCCCGCTGCCGGCGTAGCGGCCGGGCGCGCACCGCGTCCGCCGCCGCGGCGCCGGAGCGCAGCTTGCCGCCGCTGGCCCGTGGATCGATGACCGCCACACCCTGGCGCGCCCGGCCGCTGGTCGGCCTGGCGCAGGCGCTGCTGGGGCGCGACCCGGGACCGCAGGCGGCGCGCGGTGGCCGCCCGGCCTGGATCGACGCAGCGACGCGGCGTCGCACGGCGTTCGCGGCGCTGATCGCGCTGTCGGCCGCGGCGGCTGCGGCCACCCTGTGGGCGGCGTGGCCGCGCGCCGGGCTCGGCGTGCTGCACGCCGTCGTGCTGGCGATGTTCACCGTGCTGTTCGGCTGGATCGCCGCCGGCTTCTGGACTGCGCTGGCGGGATTCATGGTGCTGCTGCGCGGTGGCGACCGCTTTGCCATCGACCGCCGCCTGGACCGCAGCGCGCCGCTCGACGCGGGCGCGCGCACCGCGATCGTGATGCCCATCTGCAACGAGGACGCGGCCACGGTGTTCGGCGGCCTGCGCGCCGCCGTCGAGTCGCTGGTGGCTACGCGCGAGGCCGGCCACTTCGACGTCTTCGTGCTGAGCGACACGCGCCGCCCGGACCTGCGCGTGCAGGAGATCGTCGCGTTCGAGGAGCTGCGGGCCGCGCTGGGCGCGGCCGCGGCGGGCGCGGGGCCGCGCATCCACTACCGCTGGCGCGGCCGTGCCGTCCGGAAGAAGGCCGGCAACGTCGCCGACTTCTGCCGTCGCTGGGGGCGCAACTACCGCTACCTGGTGGTGCTCGATGCCGACAGCATCATGAGCGGCGACTGCCTGACCGCGCTGGTGCGGCTGATGGAGGCGCACCCGGACGCCGGCATCATCCAGACCGCGCCGCGCGCCCTCGGTCCGGCCTCGCCGCATGGCCGCGTGCTGCAGTTCGCGCAGCGCGTGACCGGCCCCCTGTACACCGCCGGCATGCAGTACTGGCAGCTCGGAGAGTCGCACTACTGGGGCCACAACGCGATCATCCGCACCGCGCCTTTCATGCAGCACGCGGCGCTGGCCCGACTGCCGGCCCGGCGCGGTCAGGCCGGCCTGCTCGACGGCGACGTGATGTCGCACGACTTCGTGGAGGCCGCGCTGCTGCGGCGTGCCGGCTATCACGTCTGGGTGGCCCACCAGTTGGCGGGCTCGTACGAGCAGGTGCCGCCCAGCCTGGCGACCGAGCTGCAGCGCGACCGCCGCTGGTGCCTGGGCAACCTGCAGAACGCAAGGCTGATCGGCGAACCCGGCTTGCATCCGGTGCATCGTGCGGTGTTCCTCACCGGTGCGCTGTCGTACGGGTCGGCGCCGCTGTGGCTGGGCTTCCTGCTGCTGTCCACGCTGCTGGCCGTCGGCGGGACAGCGGGCGGTGCGTCCGGCCCCCTGACGATGCTGGCGGTAGCGCCGGATCGGCCGGCGGCGGCGGGTCCGGCGCCGCTGCTGGCGCTGTTCGTCGCCACGGCGGGCATGCTGGTCCTGCCCAAGCTGCTGGCACTGGTCGCGGTGCTGGTGCGCCGGGAACAGCGCCGCTTCGGCGGCGCGCTGCGCCTGTTTGCCAGCGGCGCGGCCGAGCTCGTCTTGAGCGTGCTGCTGGCGCCGGTGCGCATGATGTTCCACGCGCAGTTCGTGCTGGCCGCCGGCATCGGCCAGTTCACCGGCTGGAAGATGGAGTGGCGCTCGCCGCCGCGCGGCGTGCAGGCCACCTCGTGGCGCCGGGCGCTGCACCGGCACGGCCTGCACGCAGTGCTTGCCGCGCTGTGGCTGGGCGGCGTGGTCTGGGCGCTGGGCGCCGGCGGCGCGCTGTGGCTGGCGCCGGTGCTGGTGCCGCTGCTGCTGGCGATTCCGCTGTCGGTGCTGGGCAGCCTGCCCGCGCTGGGGCGCATGCTGCGCCGCTGGGGCCTGTTTGCGGTGCCGGAAGAAGTTTGGCCGCCGGCCGTGCTGCGCGCGGCCGCGCGCTACCAGGCGCGCGTGCTGCCGGCGCTGGGCTTTGCCGATGCGGTGGCCAATCCGGCGGTGCAGGGCGCGGTGACGCGCGCCATGGGCCCGCGCGACACGCAGGAGGGCCTGCGCGCCGGCCACCGGCTGGAGCTGGCCGAACGCGCCGCCGCGCGCGGCCTGGCATCGCTCACACCGGACGAGCAGATGCGCCTGCTGTCCGAGCCGCAGGCACTGGCGCTGCTGCGCCTGTGGCTGGCGGTGCGCGGCACGAGCGAAGCACGCGCCAGCGCGACCACCCGCGTCGCGGCCAACGCGTCGGCCTGGGCCGACGGGGGTGGCCGCATGGTCGGCGGCCGCGGCGCCCTCCCGCGGCGCGCGCAGCGGCGCCAGGGCGACCAGTAGCGCACGGCGCGCGGCGCTCGGCCAACGGTCGCGCCGGTCGCGCCGGGCGCGTCCGGCCGCCCGGGCCGGCACTCACCGCGCGAGGAAACGCTCCACCAGGTTGACCCAGAGGCTGGCGCCGATCGGCAGCAGCTCGTCGTTGAAGTCGTAGCTCGGGTTGTGCAGCATGCACGGCCCGATGCCATGGCCCATTTCTCGGTGGGCGCCGTCGCCGTTGCCGATTACGAAGTAGCTGCCGGGCCGTGCCTTGAGCATGAAGCTGAAGTCCTCGGCGGTCATGGCCGGCTCATGCTGCCGAACCACGTTGGCCTCGCCGACCATGGCCGCGGCCACGTCGGCCACGAAGGTCGTCTCTGCGGGATGATTGACCGTCGGCGGGTAGTAGCGGTTGAAGCTCACCTCGGCCTGCGCGCCGTGCGCGGCTGCGGTCAGCGTGGCCACCTCGCGCATGCGGCTTTCGATGAGATCGGTCACGCGCTCGTCGAAGGTGCGCACGGTGCCGCCGAGCAGCGCCTCGTCGGGCACCACGTTGTGGGTATCGCCGGCGCGCAGCACGGTGATCGACAGCACGGCCGCATCGATCGGCTTCTTGGCGCGCGTCACGATGGTCTGCAGGCCCTGCGCCACCTGCACCGCGACCATCACCGGGTCCACGCCCAGGTGCGGCAGCGCCGCGTGCGCGCCCTTGCCCTTGATGCGGATCTCGAACAGGTTGCCGCTGGCCATCAGCGGCCCCGGGTTGAACCCGAACTGGCCGACCTTCAGCCCCGGCCAGTTGTGCATGGCGTACACGGCCGCGCAGGGCCAGCGCTCGAACAGGCCGTCGTCGATCATCTTCTGGGCGCCGGCGCCGCCCTCCTCGGCCGGCTGGAAGATGAACACCACGCCGCCGTCGAACTGCCGCGTGGCCACCAGGTGGCGCGCCGCCCCCAGCAGCATCGCGGTGTGGCCGTCGTGACCGCAGGCGTGCATCTTGCCCGCATGGCGCGAGCGATGGGCAAACTCGTTGACCTCGGCGATCGGCAAGGCATCCATGTCGGCGCGCAGGCCCAGCAGCCGCGGGCTGCTGCCGGCGCGCAGCACGCCCACCACGCCGGTGCCGCCGAGGCCGCGATGCACCTCGATGCCGCAGGCCGCCAGCTCCCGCGCCACCACCTCACTGGTGCGGGTTTCCTCGTAGCGCAGCTCGGGATGCGCGTGCAGGTCGCGCCTAATCTCCTGCAGTTGCGGCTGCTGGGCCAGGATGGAATCGACGAGCTTCATGGCAGGACCCTGCGGTCAAACGGGACCTTCATGCTAGCGGTTCGGCGCGTAGACTGTTTTCAACCTGTCCATTGAAACCGCCATGAACACGATCGCCGACAGCGGGCTCGCCGCGGCCGCACCTTCGGCCGAGGCGCTCGCGATGATCGACCGGCTGCTGGGCTTTCCCACCGTCAGCCGCGACTCCAACCTGGGGCTCATCGAGTATGCGCGCGACCACCTTGCCGCCCTCGGCGTGCGGCCGCGCCTGGTCTACGACCGCCGCGAGAAGAAGGCGGCCCTGTTCTGCTCGCTCGCCGACGACCCGGCCGCGGTCCGCCACGACGGCCTGATCCTGAGCGGCCACACCGACACCGTGCCGGTGGACGGCCAGGACTGGGACAGCGACCCGTTCCGCGCCACCCACCGCGATGGCCGCATCGTGGCGCGCGGCAGCGCCGACATGAAGGGCTTCATCGCCATCGCCCTGGCCTGGGCCCCGCGGTTTCTTGCGGCGCAGGCGCGCCTGCCGGTCCACCTGGCCCTGACCTACGACGAGGAAACGACCTTCATGGGCATACGCAACCTGGTGGCCGATCTGGCGGACCAGGGCGTGCGGCCGGCCGGCTGCATCATCGGCGAGCCCACCGACATGCGCGCGATCGTCGCCCACAAGGGCAAGCGCGACTACTGCTGCACGCTGCGCGGGCGCGAGGCCCACTCGTCGCTGACGCCGACCGGCGTCAATGCCATCGAGTACGCGGCGCAGCTGATCGGCTTCATCCGCGGCCTGGCGGCAAAGATGGCGGCCGAGGAGCCGCGCGATGCGCGCTTCGAGGTACCGCACTCGACGCTGCAGACCGGCGTCATCCGCGGCGGCATCGCGGTCAACGTGGTGCCGCGCGACTGCAGCTTCGAGTTCGAGATGCGCAACCTGCCGGCCACGCGGCACGAGACCATGAGTGCGCAGATCATCGACTACGCGCAGCGCGAGCTGCTGCCGCAGATGCGCAAGGTGGCCGCCGACGCCGACATCCGCTTCGAGCTCGGCATGGACCTGCCCGCCTTCGGCATCGCGCCCGATGCGCCGCTGGTGCAGTGGGCGCAGAAGCTGGCGCGCACGCAGCATCTGGGCCCCGGCGCGGTCAGCTTCGCCACCGAGGCGAGCCTGTTCGCCAACGCGGGTATTCCCACCGTGGTCATGGGGCCGGGCTCGATCGAGCAGGCGCACAAGCCCAACGAGTACTTGAGCTACGCGCAGGTGGCCGCCTGCGAGGCGTTCTTCGCCCGTCTGTGCGACGAGCGCGAGACGGGATTCCGCGCTTAGCGGTCGGCAAGCGCGGCCGTACTGCGGCAGCGCTCGAGCCTGACTGCGCTCGCCAACCGTGCGCCCACGCCGGCGGGAGGCCGAAAAATCAAGTGGCGATCAACGGCCGCCAGATCTTGAACGGCACATGTCGAGCAGCGTGCACGAAGTCGTTGTCGGTGGAAAGCAGCGTCAACTCATGCCTGCCGCAGAGCTGAACGAGAAGAGCATCGATCGTTCCGAGCTGAACTCCCGCCCTGCGGCAGGAGTCGCGTACCTCGGCTGCCGCGATGTGATCGTTCCGATCGGGGGCGATGATTGGCAGAGCTTGGAAGCGTTCAACGATTGCCGCCGCGGCATGTGGCCCGTTGAAGCCCTGCAGCAGCTCTTGAAGAACCAGCCCTGTAGTGACCACTGCATCGGAGCCTGCAAGAGCTTCCTGAAGCGCACGAACCTCTGGCGCTGTCGATGATCCGTCCCGGCGGAGAGCCAGCGACCAGACGCTGGTGTCGACAAGAAGGGTCATTGGCGACTGCGCTCAGCCTTGTAATCGTAGGTCTGATCCCATTCGAGCTTGCCAAAGAGCTCTGCTACCTGCCTCTGTTCTCGGCGCGCGACGAACTCTCGCAGAGCAAGGGTTACTGCAGCCTTCTTCGTGGGTTCGCCGCTGAGTTCAAGAACCAGATCAAGAAGCTTGGGATCAAGAGCGAGATTTGTGGCCATGTGCGCCTCCATGTGTGGAAGTCTACACATATCAGCGCTGGCCGGCATTCGCGGCAGCAACAAGGATCGGACGCTGATGCTGCCGCAGGCGCTGGAAGACGGCTTGCGCGCCCAGTTGGGCTGTGCCCGTTCCCTTCGGCTGCGGGATCGTGCCGACCACTGCCCGGGGGTGGAACTGCCGGAGGCGCTGGCGCGCAAGTATCCGCGCGCCGGCGAGGCATGGGCCTGGCACTGGGTATTCCCGCAGGCCACGCTGAGCCGCGATCCGCGCTCGGGCGTCCGGCAGCCGGCATCACCGGTTCGATCAGACCTTCCAGCGGGCGTTCAAGCGGGCGGTAGTCGCCGCGGGCCTTGCCGACAAGCTTCCGCGGTCGGGCGCGCTGATTTCCGGCCAGGCCGAGCGCAGGCCGCAGCCCCGCGCGGCGCAGCCAGTGCGATGGTGCCGATCGGCCGGCCCGCCCCCGATCCGCGAGACCCGGAGAAAGCCGGCGTGGGCGGCCCGAAGTTGGCCGGTGAGGCTCCGCAGGCATCGCCCACGCCGGGGGAAGGGAAGGCGCGGCCTGCATGACCCGCGCCTCCATCCCCCGATACGTAGTCAGGGCGCCAAAGCGGTCAGCGCCGTCACGTCGAGATAGAAGTAGGTGGTCGGCGCCGGGCCGCCCTGCGGCAGCAGGGCATAGCCGGGAATGACGCCGCAGCGCTGCCAGCCGAGCCGCGTGTAAAGGCGCTCGGCGGCGCTGCCGGTGATGGTGTCGAGCACGAGCAGGGTCTTGCCGCTGTCGCGCGCCAGGGCCTGGGCGGCGTGCATCAGCGCGGCGGCCACGCCCTGCCGCCGGGCGCGCCGGTGCACCAGCAGCTTGGACAGGTCGGCGCGATGCGGCTGGTTCTCCGGCTGGTCCAGCACCAGGTGCACGGTGCCGACGATGCCAGCGTCGTCCTCGGCCAGCAACAGCGCCCGCTCGCCGCGTGCCACGGCGGCGCCGATGCGCTGCCAGAACGCCGCCGCGCGCTCCAGCGACAGCGGCAGCATGAAGCCGACCGAGGCCCCGTCCTCCACACAGTCCACGAGCACGCGGGCCAGTCCCTCGATCTCGGGATCGGACAGGTGGGCAGGGCGACGGATGCGAACCATGGCGGCGCAGGCGGCGATGCGAGGGGGCCAGTATGCTCGTGACCGTTTCCGCGGTCTGCGGCGCCGCGGCAACCTGACCGACCGCAGCGACCGCAACCACCGCAACCACCGCAACCCGAGAGCGCGCCGGCCTGCGGCGCCTCGTTGCCCCCGATGAGCACCTCGACCGAAACCGTCAAGGCCGCCTGCCCGCACGATTGTCCCGACACCTGCGCCATGGAGGTGACGGTCGAGCAGCGCGGTGGCCGGCGCGTGGCGGTCAAGGTGGCCGGCAGTGCGGCGCACGCGCCCACGCAGGGCGTCCTGTGCACCAAGGTGAGCCGCTACCTGGAGCGCACCTATCACCCCGAGCGCGTGCTGCGACCGCTCAAGCGGGTCGGCCGCAAGGGCGAGGGGCGATTCGTGCCCGTGAGCTGGGACGAGGCGCTGACCGACATCGCGCAGCGCCTGCAGGCCATCGCCGCCGTCGATCCGCAGCGCATCGTGCCCTACAGCTACGCCGGCACCATGGGCCTGGTGCAGGGCGAGAGCATGGCGCAGCGGTTCTTCCACAAGCTGGGCGCCAGCCTGCTCGACCGCACCATCTGCGCCACCGCCGGCGCCGAGGCGCTCACCTACACGCTGGGCACGCGCACCGGCACCGACCCGGAGCGCTTTGCCGATAGCGGCCTCATCATCTTCTGGGGCTGCAACGCGATCGCCAGCAACCTGCACCTGTGGAGCCGTGCGCAGGAGGCCAAGCGCAAGGGCGCGAAGCTCATCGCCATCGATCCCTACCGCTCGCTGACGGCCGAGAAGTGCCACCAGCACATCGCGCTGCTGCCGGGCACCGATGGCGCGCTGGCGCTCGGTCTGATGCACGTGCTGATCCGCGAAGGCTGGCTCGACCGCGACTACATCGAACGCCACACGCTCGGCTTCGAGGCGCTGGCCGGGCGCGCGCGCGACTTCACGCCGCAGCGCGTGGCGCAGTTGTGCGGGATCGGCGCGCAGGAGGTGGAGCAGCTCGCGCGCGATTACTGGCAGGTCCGGCCGGCGGCCATCCGGCTCAACTACGGCATGCAGCGCGCCGCCGGCGGCGGCAGCGCGGTGCGCGCAGTGGCCTGCCTGCCGGCGCTGGCCGGCCACTGGCGCGATCCGGCCGGCGGCCTGCTGCTTTCGACCAGCGGGATGTTCGATGTCGACACCGCGGCGCTGACGCGGCCCGACCTGCTGGGTGCGCGCCAGCCGCGGACCCTCAACATGAGCACCATCGGCCACGACCTGCTGCACGCGCAGCCGCCGATCGAGGCGCTCGTCGTCTACAACAGCAACCCGGTGGCGGTGGCGCCGCAGTCCGGGCAGGTGGCGCAGGGTTTCGCGCGCGAGGACCTCTTCACGGTCGTGCTCGAGCACTTCATGACCGACACCGCCGACCACGCCGACTATGTGCTGCCGGCCACCACGCAGCTGGAGCACGTGGACGTGGTCAAGCCCTACGGCCATCTGTACGTCATGGCCAACAACGCGGCGATCGAGCCGCTCGGCCAGGCGCTGCCGAACACCGAGATCTTCCGCCGCCTGGCCGCGAAGATGGGCTTTGCCGACCCCTGCTTTGCCGACCGCGACGAGGACATCGCCGCGCAGGCGTTTAGGCGCGCAGGCGCGTGCGCGCACTACGACTGGCAGGTGGCGCGGCGCGCGGGCTGGCAGCGCCTGGACGTGCCGGCCGTCTACGCGCCGTTTGCCGCCGGCGGTTTCGGCACGCCGAGCGGGCGCTGCGAGTTCTACTCGCAGGCGCTAGCCGATCGCGGGCTCGATCCGCTGCCGGGCTACGTGCCGCCGCACGAAGGCCCGGTCAGCCGGCCCGACCTGGCGCGGCGCCACCCGCTGGCGATGATCTCGCCGCCGGCGCGCAACTTCCTCAACAGCACCTTCGTCAACGTGCAGAGCCTGCGCGCCACCGAGGGCGAGCCGCGCCTGGAGATCCACCCCGCCGATGCAGCGGCGCGCGGCATCGCCGACGGCACCATGGTGCGGGTGTACAACGACCGCGGCGAACTGCGCCTGCGCGCCCGCGTCACCGAGCGGGCACGCCCGGGGGTGGTGGTGGCGCTGTCGATCTGGTGGAAGAAGCTGACGGCCGACGGCAAGAACGCCAACGAGCTCACCAGCCAGGCGCTGACGGATATCGGCCGCGCGCCGACCTTCTACGATTGCCTGGTGGAAGTGGCGCGGGCGTAGCGCGCCTGCCGCCAGCGGGCGCCCGGCGCCGGGGCCGGACCGGCCAAGCGGCTTGCGCTTGGCCCGCATCAAGGGCCGCAGCACGCCGCGGCGCGACGCTTGGACATGGCGACACCTTCTTCCGAATGGCGGTACGTGGCCTCGCTGGCGGAGCACCGGCGGCTGGTCGGCGGCCTGCAGCGCGTGCTCGCCGCGCAGGGCGAGGTGCGGACGGTCGAAACGCACATCTCCACCGTGCTGCTGGCCGGTTCTCGGGCCTACAAGCTGAAGAAGCCGGTGGCGCTCGGCTTCCTCGACTTTTGTGCGCTGGCGGCGCGGCGTCGGGCCTGCGCGGACGAAGTGCGGCTGAACCGACGCACCGCCCCGCAGTTGTACCGCGGCGTGCTGGCCATCACCGGCACGCCCGAGGCGCCGGTGCTGGCTGCCGCGGCCGACGTGGACGATATGGCTGATGCAGCTTATGCAGCCGATGCGGCCGATGCAGCGGATGCAGCCGGTGCCGCCACGACCGCCGGGCCGGCAATCGACTACGCGGTGTGCATGCAGCGCTTCGACCCGGCGCAGGGGCTGGACGCACTCGCGCAGCGCGGCGCCTTGCCGTTGACGGCGATGGCGCCGCTCGGCCGGGCGATTGCGGCCCTGCATGCCGGTGCGGTCGCCGCACCCGCCGGCAGCGTGTACGGCAGCGTGACGAGCCTGCGCGACTGGACGCAGCGCACCGTGCGCGGCCTGCGCGACTGCGTCGGCGCGCCGGCCGACCGGGCGCGCGTCGATGCGCTGGGCCAGTGGTGCGAGCGCGAGCTGCAGCGCCATGCCGCGCTGATCGAGGCGCGGCGGGCCGGCGGCCGCGTGCGTGAGGGCCACGGCGACCTGCATCTGGGCAACGTCGTGCTGCTCGACGGCGTGGCGGTGCCCTTCGATGCGCTCGAGTTCAACGCCGAGCTGCGCTTCATCGACGCGGTCGGCGACGTTGCCTTCCTCTGGATGGACCTGCTCGATCACGGACTGCCCGATCACGCCGCGGCAGTGCTCGATGCCTGGCTGGAGGCCAGCGGCGATGCCGACGGGCTGCCGCTGCTGCGTGGCTTTGCGGTGTACCGGGCGCTGGTGCGGGCGCTGGTGGCCCAGTTGCGTGCGCGGCAGCCCGACACGCCGGTGGCCGGGCGGGTGCGCGAGCACGCCAGCTTCGGCCACTATCTGACGCTCGCCGAGCGCCTGTGCGTCGGTCAGCCGGCGCTGGTGGTGATGACCGGGCTGTCCGGCTCGGGCAAGTCGCAGGTGGCCGCGCGGCTGGCGCAGCGGCTGGGCGGCGTGCGCGTTCGTTCGGACGTCGAGCGCAAGCGGCTGGCCGGCCTCGACTGGCGCGACGCCGCCCCGACTTCGCCCGGCCTGTATGCGGCGGCGATGACCGCGCGCACCTACGCCCGTCTGCAGGCGGTCGCCGGCGCCGCGCTCGATGCCGGCCTGCCGGTGGTCGTGGATGCGGCGGCCTTGCGGGCGGCCGAGCGGCGTGCGCTCATGGGGGTGGCCGACGCGGCCGTGGCGCCGGCCTGCATCGTCGAGTGCACGGCGCCGCTGGCGGTGCTGCGCCGGCGCGTGGCCGAGCGCAGCGCGCGCGCCGACGATCCGTCGGACGCCACCGCGGCTGTCGTCGAGGCGCAGGTGCAGTGGCGCGAGCCGGCCAGCGATGACGAGCGCGCGCGCTGGTGGCGAATCGACACGGCGGCCAGCCCGCAGCAGCAGGCCGCAGCACTCGACCGGGTGGTTGCGGCGCTGCGCCGCTGAGGCTGCGGCCAGCGCCGCGCCGCCGTGCCGCCGTGCCGCCACGCCGCCCCGGCGGCCAAGGCACAATCGGCGCATGCGTTCCTCCTCGTTGGCACGGACCACTCTGGCGGGACTGGCGCTGCTGGCGCTGTCGGGCTGCGCCGCCATCGACTACTACGGTCAGGCCGTGGGCGGTCACCTGGCGCTGCTGCAAGCCGCCCGCCCGATCGACGACTGGCTGCAGGATCCGGCCGCACCGGCGGCGCTCAAGGAGCGGCTGCGCCTGGCGCGCGAGATGCGCCGTTTCGCCTCCGCGCAACTGGCGCTGCCCGACAACCGCAGCTACACCGCCTACGCCGACCTGCAGCGGCCGGCGGTGGTCTGGAACGTGTTTGCCGCGCCCGAACTCGCGCTGCGGCTGAAGACCTGGTGCTACCTTGGGTTCGGCTGCGCCGGCTACCGCGGCTATTTCGCTGAGGCCAACGCCCAGGCCACCGCCGCCGCGCTCAAGGCGCAGGGCTATGACGTCAACGTGGCGCCGGTACCGGCGTATTCCACGCTCGGCTGGCTCGACTGGCTCGGCGGCGATCCGCTGCTCAGCACCTTCATCCAGTGGCCCGAGGCGGAGCTGGCACGGCTCATCTTCCACGAGCTGGCGCACCAGGTGCTCTACGTCAAGGACGACACCGTCTTCAACGAGAGCTTTGCCACCGCGGTGGAAAAGGAGGGCGTGCGCCGCTGGATCGCGCACCGCGGCGACCCGCGCCTGGCCGAGGCCTTTGCGCAGTACGAGCTGCGCCGCGCCGACTTCATCGCCCTGCTGCTGGCGCACCGCGCCAAGCTGGTGCAGGCCTTCGAGCGGGGCAGCGACGAGGAGCGGCGCGCCGGCAAGCGCGCCGTCTTTGCCGAACTGCAGGTGGCCTACCAGCGCGTCAAGGCCGAGCGCTGGGGCGGCTTTGCGGGCTACGACCGCTTCTTCAACCGCGAACTGAACAACGCGCATCTGGCCGCGGTGGGCGCGTACAACGACCAGGTGCCAGCCTTCGAGGCGCTGCTGCGCCAGCACGGTCAGGACCTGGCGGCGTTCTTTGTCGCCGCCCGCCGCCTGGCCGAGCTGCCCAAGGCCGAGCGCGACCGTGCCCTGGCGGCGCTGCACCCGGCCGGCGGTTAGAGGGTCCCTTCGGCTGCGGCGGCTGTGCGCCGTGAACCCCCGCGACTATGATGAATCAGCGCCGCCGCCGGCCCCATGCCGGCGGCCGCAACACGAACGAGGAGACATCATGGGCGCCACCGAAGGGATCGACCGCTTCTGGCTGAAGAACTATCCGGCAGGCGTACCCGCCGAGATCGATCCGGGCCAGTACGCATCGCTGGTTCAGTTGCTCGAAGAGGCCTTCAAGAAGTACGCGGCGCTGCCGGCCTACAGCTGCATGGGCGCCACGCTCACCTACCGGCAGCTCGACGAGAACTCGGCCGCCATCGGCGCCTGGCTGCAGAGCAAGGGGCTGGGCAAGGGCAACCGCGTGGCCATCATGATGCCCAATGTGCTGCAGTACCCGGTCGTGCTGGCCGGCGTGCTGCGCGCCGGCTGCACGGTGGTCAACGTCAACCCGCTGTACACGCCGCGCGAGCTGGAGCACCAGCTCAAGGACTCGGGCGCGGATGCCATTTTCATCCTCGAGAACTTTGCCACCACGCTGCAGCAGGTGGCCGACAAGGTGCCGACCCGGCTGATCGTCGTGGCCTCGATGGGCGACCTGCTCGGCTTTGCCAAGGGGCTGCTGGTCAACTTCGTGGTGCGCAACGTCAAGAAGATGGTGCCGGAGTACCGGCTGACCAACGCCTACAAGTTCCTCGACGCGCTGGCCGACGGCCTGAAGCTCAACCTCAAGCCGGTGCAGGTGAGCCACGACGACGTGGCGTTCCTGCAGTACACCGGCGGCACCACCGGCGTGAGCAAGGGCGCCACCCTCACGCACCGCAACATCATCGCCAACATGCTGCAGTCGGAGGCCTGGTACCAGCCGGCGCTGAAGAAACTAAAGCCCGGCGAGTACCCGACCACGATCACCGCGCTGCCGCTGTATCACATCTTCGCGCTCACCGTCTGCGCGATGATGAGCATGCGGATCGGCGGGCACTGCGTGCTGATTCCGAACCCGCGCGACATTCCCGGCTTCGTCAAGGAACTGTCCAAACACAGGTTTCATGTGTTTCCGGCGGTCAACACGCTTTTCAATGCGCTGCTGAACGACGACGAGTTCCGCCGGCTCGACTTCTCGCGCCTGATCCTGTCGGCCGGCGGCGGCATGGCCGTGCAGGAGGCGGTGGCCAAGCGCTGGCTCGAGGCCACCGGCTGCCCGATCGCCGAGGGCTACGGCCTGTCGGAAACCTCGCCGGTGGCCACCGCCAACCGCAGCGACACCGAGAAGTTCACCGGCACCATCGGCCTGCCGGTGTCCTCGACCGAGATCGCCATCCTCGACGACGAAGGCAAGCACCTGCCGGTGGGCGCCACGGGCGAGATCGCCATCCGCGGCCCGCAGGTCATGGCCGGCTACTGGAACCGTCCGGACGAGACCGCCAAGGTCATGACGCCGGACGGGTTCTTCCGCACCGGCGACATCGGCATCATGGACAGCGAGGGCTTCACCAAGATCGTCGACCGCAAGAAGGACATGATCCTGGTGTCGGGCTTCAACGTGTACCCGAACGAGGTCGAGGGCGTGGTCGCGGCGCACCCCGGCGTGCTCGAGTGCGCCGCCGTGGGCGTGCCCGACGAGTACGCGGGCGAGGCGGTGAAGCTGTTCGTCGTCAAGAAAGACCCGGCGCTCACCGAGCGCGACATCATGGACTTCTGCAAGGAGCAGCTGACCGGGTACAAGAAGCCCAAGTACATCGAGTTCCGCACCGACCTGCCCAAGACCAACGTCGGCAAGATCCTGCGGCGGGAACTGCGCGACAAGAAGGCTTGAGCGCTCTGCGCGTACGCGACCCTGCGGGTCGCACGCGCACGCAAAGCCGTTGATTGAGAGGCCGGGCTCGGCTTCGGCCGCTCGCTTCGCGAGCTTCACGCCCGCTGCGAAGCCGTGAGCCCGCCGGGCCGCCCCAAGGGCGAATGCGCCGAGCGCGCAGCGCGAAGGTAGTCCAATGAGCCCGCCGGGCCGCCCCAAGGGCGAATGCGCCGAGCGCGCAGCGCGAAGGTAGTCCAATGAGCCCGCCGGGCCGCCCCAAGGGCGAATCCCCGAGCGCTCAGCGCGAGGGTAGTCCAGTGAGCATGCGCCGCCACGAAACGTGGTCGGGCGGCCGCGCGCCCGGCCTTGTCCCAGGGCCGAGGGTTCGCTCACGCGAACACAGCCACCGGCCCACGCTCGGGATGCGGGCTGCCGTGGGGGCCGCAAGCGCCCGCACGGGTCGCTGGGTTTTGCTTGCTCTGCGGACGAATGGCGGAGCCGTCGTATTCACGCCCAGCGCCGTTCCGCTACAGTGACTCCACTTGTCTTTCGGCGCGCTGCGCCCAATCCAATGAAAAAGTTCGCTCCCAAGGCCGCGCCGCGCGGCGCCCGTGCGGCCGCGCCGGCCCGCAAGTCGTTCACGCGCGACGGCGCCGCGCCACGCAAGCCGTTCGTCCGCGACGGTGCGCCGCCGCGCAAGGCAGGCTTTCGCGATGCGCCGCCACGCAAGTCCTACGGCGGCGAAGCGCCGCCGCCGCGGCCGCGCAAGAGCTACGGCGACGATGCACCGCCGAGGCGTGCGCCTTCCGAGTCTTCTGGCGATCCGTACCAGCGCGCGGCGCGGCCGCCGCGCTTTGCGCGCGGCGAGGCGGGCGAGGGCGAGCGCCCGCGCGGCTTCGTGGTGACCCTCGACCCCGACGTGGCGCGCGTGTTTCGCGGCGAGGCGTCGGTCAACAAGGCGCTGCGCCTGGTGATGCAACTGATGCAGGTGGTCGAGGGGCCGGGTCCGCATACCGACCGGGGTCCGCGCGTGCCGCGACCGGGGTACCAGGGCACGCCCGAGGCGCGCGGTTTCGAGCGCAAGCCGCGCTTCGTCGAGGACAGCGAGGACGGCGAGGACGGCGAGGGCGAAGAGTAGGGCAGGGAAGGGGGCCTGACATGCCGGCTGCCACGGGACTGGGTCCGATCGCGCAGATTGCGCTGCACGTGTCGGACATCGACCGCGCCGAGCGCTTCTACGCCGAGGTGCTGGGCCTGACGCCGCTGATGCGCTTCGGCAATGTCGCCTTCTTCGACTGCGGCGGCCTGCGCCTGATGCTGGAAGGCGGCCACGAGCCGCGCGGCGCGGGCCACGCGGCTTTCTGCGTCTACCTGCGCTGCGCCGACAGCGCGGCGATGACCGCGCTGCTTCAGGGTAACGGCGTCTACTTCGAGCGCGAGCCGCATCTGGTTGCGCGCCTGCCCGACCACGAACTGTGGCTCGCATTTTTCCGCGATCCCGACAACAACCTGCTCGCCCTGCACGAGGAACGGCGGCCGGCTTCCGGCCGCTGACCCGGTGCCCGACGGCGGTCGGCCCGCCCGCCGTCGGGACGCCGCAAGCCGGTTGCCAGTCGGCCGCCTCGTTGTCAGCCCCCGCGGCAGACCCGGTCCGCGCCTGGTCGTGTCGCAGCGTGTCGCAGCCCGTCGATTGACGGCCGGCGCACCGTCGTCCTACCGTGGCGCCATGACCATCCCGCTGCCGACGCTGCGCATCGCCACCCTGAACTGCCTGAACCTTGCGCTGCCGGGCCGGCCGGTCTACCCCGGCTGGCCGCCGTATGGCGCGGACGAGTACCTGGCCAAGACACAGTGGCTGGCCCAGCTGCTGGATCGGCTCGCGGCGGATTTCGTGCTGCTGCAGGAGGTTTTCCACGCGCAGGCGCTGTCGGATGTGCTGCGCCAGACGGTGTCGCAGGGCCGGCAGTGGTCTTTCGCCGTACCGCACGCGGGGCAGGACAACCGCAAGCCGCGGCTGGGACTGGCGTGGCGCGCGCCCTGGCAGCCGGCGATCGACTCGATCGTCGAACTGCCGCCCGGTGCGGCCGTGCCGGTGCCCGAGTGCGGCGAGCACCGCAGCTTTGCGCGCCCGCTGCTGCGCGCGCGCGTGCCCCTGGTCAGGCCGTGCGGCGCCACCACGCTCACGCTCGTGAACGTGCACCTGAAGTCGCGCCGGCCCGAGTTCGCCCCGGGCGAGGACGAGGCCGATCCGCGCCGGCTGGCGCGCGCGCAGCTGCGCGCGCTGCTGATGCGCGCCGCCGAGGCGGCGGCGCTGCGCCAGCTGGTGCTCGACGAGCTGCTCGGCGCCACCGGCCCGCTCATTGTCGCCGGCGATTTCAATGACGAAGCCGGCGCGGTGACCACGCAGATGATCGCCGACACCTCGTGCGAGGCCGACGACGACGTGCCGCGCGCTGCCGTGCTGTTCAACGCGCTCGAAGTGGAGCAACGGCGTGCACCCGGACGCGGCCGCGAGGTCGCCTACACCTTCCTCAACCGCGGCGAGCCCGAGCGCATCGATCACGTGCTGGTGTCCGGACAGTTCGTGCCCGGCGTGCACGGCGCCATCGGCCGGGTCGGCGCTGTCCAGATCTTCAACGATCACCTGTCCGAGCGCCGCCGGCCCGGGGCCGATCAAGATGGGATCGATCTGGCTCGCATACTGTCCGATCACGCGGCCGTCTGCGTCTCTATCGTGCTCGACACAACGCCGTCCTGAGGCTCCGCGTCGGCGGGGCACGCCTCGATGGCGTCATCGATCGAGGTTCTCATGCTGCGTGCCAGTCGTCCTGCTTTCGTTCGTACCCTGTGCGCCGTTGCCGCGCCTGTACTGCTTGCCTCGTTGCTGACGGCGCCGCGTGGCGCGCAGGCGCAGCTTGCAGCGGGGATGAAAGTCGGCGGCTCAAGCGCAGCCGCCGAGCTCACCTACGGCTTGCTGCCGGTGCTGGGCGCACGCACGCGCCTCGACGGGCGTTGGCGGTCGGACGATGACGCCATGACCGGCGGCGGCAGCCATGGCCAGCCGAGGTTCGGCGCGTCGTGGCTGACGACCGACCTGTATCCCTTCGGCGGGAGGGTGCTCATCGGCGGCGCTCTGGTGAGGAGTGACCGCCGGTTCGACCTGGCCGGTCGCGCCGACGGCGGCACTTACCGCATCGATGGCGTGCAGCATCTGGCAAGCGCGGCCAGCGGTTGGGACAGCAAGGTTCGCCTCGAGCGCACCGTGCCCTACCTCGGGCTCGGCTGGACTTCGGCCGTCGGCAGCGGCGCTGGTGCCGGCCTGTTCTTCAATGCCGAGCTGGGCGCGGTGTTCCTGAGCCCGCCCGGCGTACGCAGCGTCACCTGTACCGCAAGCCTGACGACCCGGCTGTGCGACCCGCTGCAGGCCGACGCGCGCACCGACGAAGCGCAGCTCGGCGCCGCCGGCACTGACTTCAAGGTCCAGCCGGTGCTCGCGCTCGGTGTGGGCTATCGCTTCTAGCCCGGATGTTTCATCAGGGACGCGGGATTTGCGCGGATGCGCGCGCGAGCCAGATTGCGCGAGAGGGGCGCAGCCGATGCCCGCAGGCATCGGCGAGCACTTGAGCGCAGTGTGGCCGCGCGGGCGCCGCGCAAACCCGCGGTGACCCGGCCGTCCAAAGTGGCCTGGGCCCATTGCAGGCTACCGCCGCGGCTTACAGAGGCAGATCGTGGATGCATGGGGGCGACCTGGCAAAACATCCGGGCTACAGCCAGTCGGCCAGGTGCGGCCAGGCCGCGCGCAACTGCATGCTGGCGGCCGGATCGTCGGCCAGCAGCCGGAAGTCGGCAAAATCGAAACCCGGTGCCACAGTGCAACCCATGAGGCTGTAGCCGTTGGCTGCAGCGCTGGATCGTGCCGCCTGCCAGTAGCCGGCGGGCACGGCGTGCATCGGTGCGGCGCCGTGCTCGCTCACCGGTCCCAGGCGCAGCTCCCGGACCTCGCGCAGTTGCGCATCAGCCACCCGCAACTGCAACGGTGCACCGCCATAGAAGTGCCACAGCTCGTCGGAGAAGATGCGGTGCCAGCGGCTCAGTTCGCCGGCGCGCAGCAGGTACACGATGGCGGTGATGGCCGGGCGGTTGCGCCCGTCGACCGGCATCGCCAGACCGGAGGTGTGCAGGCGCCGGTACCAGCCGCCTTCGGGGTGGGGCTGCAGGTCGAAGCGCGCGATCAGATCGTCGGCGGTCACGGCCGCCAGTATGGGGGCCGGGTCCGGCACTGGGGCGCCGGGTCGGGAGCTCAGGCGGTCGCGGCGCTGCGTGGCGCGGAAAACAAGGCCTGGCGCAGCGACTCGTACACGGTAGCAGGCTCGTAGCACCGGCCGTCACGTGGGCGCATGCAGATGCGCATGGCATCCGACTGTGACCGCACCGAGATTTCATGCCAGGGCGCATCGGCGTCAAACGGGCCGTGCGTGCTTTCGCGGCAGGCCGAAACCGCCTTCAGGATGTGCGCATGCCGGCCGGCCACGCCGGTCAGCTCGATGTGGATCTCGTCGCCCCGCTGCCGCACTCGCATGAACATGGCTGCCTCGCCGCGTGTTCGCCTGTCCGCCTGACCGCCCAACGTCTCGGACGGTAGAACGGATGACCGGCTACGGGGCGCGAGAAAAGCGTGAGAAAACCGCCGGGATTCACTTGACACCCGGTCTTGCCGCGCGACGTGCGTCTGTGTCGTCGATGGGTCGGTGCCGACATGCCGGACCGCGCACTGCGCCGGGCGCACGAGCGCCGGGCTGAACTCCGCCTGGCTGAACTCCATCACCGCCAGGATCGTCTCCGCGGTGGCCAGGGTCGGCCACGCGGCGTCGTGGGTCGGCGCTGATGACCTGAGCGGCATCCTGCGGGCACGGCGCCTCGACATGGGTGGCCGCCAGCGGCTTTCGGCCGACTGCAAGATTCGGCTAAGGGTTGGAGAGCAGCCGGTGCAGTACTGGCACACGGTCCGCCGTGCGCGCCGCTACCTGAACTGCCGCCGGAACCGCGCCGTTCCCAGTGCGAGAAACGCCAGCCCCAGCAGCACCATGAGGGCCGCCGGCTTGGCCACGGCGGCCAGGCCGGCTCCCTTGAGCAGAACGCCGTAGGCGATATCGACCATATAGCGCAGCGGCGAGAGGTAGATGGCCGCCTGCAGCCAGCCCGGCATGCTCTCGCGCAGGTTCCAGGTGCCCGAGAGCATGATGATCGGCATCACCAGCAGCAGCACGATCAGCCCGACCTGGCCGGAGCTGCGCGCGTAAGTGGCCGCCACGATGCCCAGTCCCGAGGCGGTCATCGCATAAAGCGCCACCAGGGCGAAGAACAGTGGCGCGCTGCCGGCAATCGGTACGCCGAGCAGGACGCGCATCACCAGTCCCACGGCCACCAGCGAGCCGATGAGCACCACGCCGGCCATCGCCAGCACCTTGGCCAGCACGATCTGCAGCGGCGACAACGGGGACACCAGCAACTGCTCGATGGTGCCGCGCTCCTTCTCGCGCACCAGCGCGGCTGCGGGTAGCAGGATCGAGGCCACCGTCAGCATCGTCAGCAGTTCCGAGATCGTCGAGTACCAGGCCTCGGTCAGCGCCGGGTTGAAGCGGAAGCGCGTCTGCAGCCGCACCTCGGGCAGCGCCTCGGCGGTGGCCCCCGGCGACGCGAACTCGGCCGCCAGCGGCGCCAGGATGCGCTCGGTGTAGCTGGCCACCAGGTAACCGAGGTTGGAGTCGGCCGCCTCGACCACGAGCTGTACCTGCGCCGTCTCGCCGCGCACCAGAGCGCGCTCGAAGCCGTGCGGCACGATGAGCACGGCACGCAGCTGGCCGCGTTCGAGTGCGCGCGCCACCTGCTGCTCGTCGTCGGCGACGGCGCGCACGTCGAAGTACGGCGCCCGCAGGCGCCCGGCCAGCTCGCGCGAGGCGGTGCTGGCGTCGCGGTCGATCAGTCCGATCGGCGCGGCCTGCAGGTCGAGCGCCGGTGCGCCGGCGGCAATCAGGATGTCGACGGTGAAGATGAACACGACGAAGCCGGCCAGCGCGGTGTCGCGCAGCAACTGCCGCCACTCCTTGACCACCAGCGCGGCCACCTGCCGCAGCCAGCGGCCCGCGCCGCGCGCACGACCGGCGAGCTGGCTCATCTCGGCCCCCTGACGCGCGGCTCTGGCACTCCGCCCCGGAGGCGGCCCGGCGGGAAGGTGGAGCGACTCGGGCGCTGCGCGCTCGGGGATTCGCCCTTGGGACGGCCCGGCGGGCTCACTGGACTACCCTCGCGCGGCGCGCTCAGGGATTCGCCCTTGGGACGGCCCGGCGGGCAAATGGGACACCCCGCGCGCTGCGCGCCCGGGGATTCGCCCTTGGGACGGCCCGGCGGGCTCATGCAGCCGTACGCTTGTGATACAGCGCGTAGGCCAGCGCCAGAACCAGCACGGCGTAGACGGCCAGCGCCAGCAGCTCGGGCCAGAACACGTCGATGCCGGCGCCGCGCAGGTACATGCCGCGGACGATCGCCAGAAAGTCGGCTGCCGGGAACAGGCGCGCCAGCGCGCGGTTGAAGGGGCTCGCCGTCTCGAGCGGCGCGAACATGCCGGCGAACTGGATCGCGACGATCACCGCAGCGATCGTGGTGATGATGATGGCTGCCTGCTGGGTGCGCACGGCGGCCGACACCAGCAGCCCGAGACTGGCGGTGGCCAGCACGTAGAGCACGATGGCCAGCGCGAACTGCGGCACGCTGCCGCGAAACGGCACGCCGAACCACAGGATCACGACCAGCCACAGCAGCAGCCCGTTGGCTACGCCGATGGCCACCACCGGGATCAGCTTGCCGAGCAGGAACTCGAGCCGCGTCACGGTCGAACTGGCGATGTTGAATATGGCGCCGCTTTCCTTCTCGCGCACGACGCTCACCGCGATCAGCAGCGGCGGCACCAGCAACAGCACCAGCATCAGCAGCGACGGTGCCACGGTGACCACGCTGCGCAGTTCGGGGTTGTACAGGAAGCGCGTCTGCAGCCGTACCGGCTCGACGAGTTGGGCGGTGGCGGGCGAGCGCGCGCCGCGGCGCGCGGCCAGTACTTCGGCGCGCAGTTCGGCGTTGGCCTGCGCGTTGATCGCTTCGAGATAGCCGTGGATGGTGCGCGCTGCGGTGGTGAAGGCGCCATCGATCTGTGCCAGCACGTCCACCGTGCGGCCGGCGTTCAGATCGCGCTCGAAGTGCGGGCCGATCCACAGAATCACGCGGGCGCGGCCGTCGATCAGCGCGGTTTCGCCGCGCGCGGCGGCGGCATCGACACCGGCGGGTACAAAGTGACGGGTCGACTGGAAGCGGTCCGCATAGCGGCGGCTGGCCGCCGTGGCGTCCTCGTCGATCACTACCAGGCCGACGCCTTCGACGTCGGTGGTCATGCCGTAGGCAAACACCACCAGCAAGATCAGCGGCAGCGCGAAGGCCAGCAGCAGATAGAGCCGGTCGCGCCGCACTTCGCGTGCTTCCTTGTCCGCCAGCGCCAGCACGCGGGAGAAGTTCATGCCGCGGCCCGCGGTCGCGCCGCGGCTTCGAGGGCCAGCACGCGGTGGATGAACACGTCTTCCATCGTCAGCGCCTGCGTCGCGATACGCGGTGCAGCCAGGCCCGCGGCGGCGAGCAGCGCGCCGATGCGCGCACCCGCTGCCGCCGCGTCATGCGCCAGCACGTGCAAGCGCCGACCGTGCAGCACCGCTTCGGCAAAGCCGCCCGCGCGCAGCGCGGCCAGCGCGGCCAGCGGGGGCTCGGCGCTCACCTCGAGCAGTTGCCCGCGCTCGGCGGCCAGCTCGGCCTTCAGTTGCGCCGGCGTGGCATCGGCGACCACCCGACCGGCGAACATCAGCGCGATGCGATCGCACAGGTCGGCCTCTGCCATGTAGTGGGTGGTGAGCAGGATCGCCACGCCCTGCTCGCGCGCCAGCCGGCGCAGCGTGTCCCAGAAGCGGCGGCGGCCGATCGGATCCACGCCCGAGGTCGGCTCGTCGAGAAACAGCACGCGCGGTCGGTGCAGCAGCGCACACCCCAAGGCCAGCCGCTGGCGCAGGCCCATCGGCAGGCGGCCGGCGGGCTCGTGCTCATGGCCCTGCAGGTCGCCAAGGGCGACAGCCCACTGAGCGCGGTTGCGCGCCTGCTCGCGCGTCAGCCCGTACACGCCGGCAAACAGCAGCAGGTTCTCGATCACGGTCAGATCCGTGTACAGCGAGAACGCCTGCGACATGTAGCCGATCCGTTCCTTGATCGCCTGACCGGCGTGGCGCATGTCGGCGCCGGCCACGCGACCCACCCCCGCCGAGGGTGGCAGGATGCCGGTGAGCATCTTGATCGCGGTGGTCTTGCCCGCGCCGTTGGCACCGAGCAAGCCGAAGATCTCGCCGTAGCGCACCGCGAAGCTGGCGCCGTCGACCGCGCGGAACGCGCCAAAGTCGCGGGTCAGCTCCTGCGCGTCGATCGCCTGCGGACCACCGTCGTGTTCCGGCGGCGCGACGCCGGCCTGCTCACCCGCCGCCGCGGCGGCCAAGGCCGCGTCCGACGGCGCCGCGCCGCGATAGCCGCCGTGTCTGCCAAGGCCCGCCGGGCCGGCGGCCGCCGGCGGCGCACCAGCAGGCGCCTCGAGGGCCAGTAGCCTGGCGACGAAGAGATCTTCCAGATCGGGCAAGCCAATGGCGATTGACGCCGCGCCGCGATCGTCGGCGCCGAGCGCAGCGCGAACCGCCCGGGCCGCTGAGTCATCGTCCGCGGCGGCCACCACCAGCCGCGCGGTGCCGGCGGCGTGGCTGCTCTGGCCGAAGTGAGCCGCCAGTCGCACCAGCGCCGCCGGCGCGGCCTGCACCTGCACCACGCGCAGGCCGGCGGTTGCCACCAGCGCGGTGGGCTCGCCCTCAGCCAGCAGCCTCCCGGCATGCAGCAGCGCCAGACGGTCGAAGCGGCTTGCCTCGTCCAGATACGCGGTGGACACCAGCGCAGTCAGCCGCTGGCTGTCGATCAACTGCGCCAGGATGGCCCAGAAGTCGCGGCGCGACACCGGGTCCACCCCGGTGGTGGGCTCGTCCAGCACGATCAGCTCGGGTGCGTGGATCAGCGTGCACACGAGCCCGAGCTTCTGCTTCATGCCGCCGGACAGGTTCTTCGCGGCGCGGGTGCGGAATGCCGCCAGCCGCGTCATCGCCAGCAACTGCTCCTTGCGCGGCGCGAGCTCTGCCGCTGGCACCTGGCGCAGCCGCGCAAAGAAGTCGATGTTCTCCTCGACCGACAGCTCGGGGTAGAGGTTCAGGCCCAGCCCCTGCGGCATGAAGCCCAGCCGCCCCTTGACGCGTTCGGCGGCACGTTCCGAATCGATGCGCACGCCCAACACGTCGACCGTGCCGCGGTCGTGCGCAAGCACCCCGGCCACGGTCTTCATCAGGCTGCTCTTGCCGGCCCCGTCGGCGCCGATCAGCCCATACAGTTGCCCGCGCTCCACCGTGAGCGAGACCTCAGCCACCGCAACGGTGCGGCGGTAGCGCTTGCCGATGCCGGCCAGCGCCACCACGGGCGCTGCGTTCGCGCTCACCAGACCCCCTTCGCGCCGGGCGCCAGGGCTTCGTCCGTGGGGCGGCCGGGCGGGATCATCGCGGCCGGCCCCGCGACGGCGACACCGGCACAGCAGCCGAACCCGTGCGCCCGGCGCGCGCGGCGGGCTGGTGCCGTGGGTGCGCGGCCGGCGCTGCACGTGCGCCGGCAGCGGCTGCCGGCCGGTCGAGGCGGCTCAGTGCCGCGGCCGTTGCCACGCGGCGGTCTCGTCGTGGCGGATCATGCCGTCGGCGGGCTGGCCGGGCAGCAGCTTGCCGCCCGGATCGGCCAGCGGATACAGCCGTACCTCGTAGACGAGTTTGGTGCGCTCGTCGCGCGTCTGAACCTCCTTCGGCGTGAACTGGGCACGCGCGGCGATGTAGCCGACGCGCGCTTCGAATGGCGCCTCGGGCCAGGCGTCGGTCCAGATCTGCGCCGCTTGTCCGAGGCGGATGCGGCCGATCATCGGCTCGGGCACATAGCCCTTCAGGTAGACGTTTGCCAGGTCGGTCAGACCGAAGATCGGGGTGCCGGCGGCGATCACTTCGCCCGCGTTGGCGTAGCGGTTGGAAACCCGGGCCGTCAGCGGCGCGCTGACGGTGAGGTCGGCGATCTGGGTGGCGGCCTCGCGCACCCGCGCCTCGGCTGCGGTGGCCTGGGCCCGCATGGACGACGCCTCGGCAAGCCGCGCGCGCACGCGCTGCGGCCCGAGTTCGGCATCGCGCAGCGCCTGTTCCGCGCGCGCCACCGCAGCCTGGGCAGCAGCCTGCTGCTCGCGTGCACTACGCAGCGTCAGCTCGCTGCGCTCGACCGCCTGCGGGCCGACGAATCCCCTGGCGGCCAGGTCGCGCATGCGTTCGAGGTCGCGCTCCTCCTGCAGCGCGGCCGCCTGCGTGCGGCCCAGGTCGGCGCGCGCTGCCGCCAGTCCGGCCTTGGCGGAGGCCAACTGCACGGCGGCTTCGGACTGCAGCAGGGCGGCCGACGTCTCCAGTGCCAGCGCCTGTGCCCGCTGCGCCGCGGCGCCGGCCAGCGCCTGCGCCTGGCGTGCATCGACCGCCTCGTCGGTCAGCCGCGCCAGCAACTGGCCGGCCTTGACCTCGTCGCCTTCGCGCACCAGCAACTCGGCAATGCGGCCGGCGGCCTTCGGCGCGACGGCAATCTGATCGCCCTCGATGCGGCCGTTGATCTGCAGCAGACCGGTGGGCGCGGCGCGCTCCGCCCACCAAGCCCAGGCTCCGGCTGCCACGGCGAGCGCGACTGCGACGAGCGCGCCCCAGACAAGGATGCGCCGTGTGCGTGGCGGCGGCGCGGCAGGCACGGCGGTGTTCATGCGGCTGGGCGTCGGTTGGGTGGAAGGCGAGCGGGCCTGATGATGACAGGGCCAGGGGGCTACGCCGCGAGCGGTGCTTCGACCATCATCTCACGCGCGCCCGAAGTGCCGCTACCTTGCCAGCAGCCGGGTCGCCGCGCTTGATGCAACTCAATCGCGATTGGGAGGGCGGTGCTGCGCCGCGCGCCTCCGCTGCGGCCGGCGAGTCGCGCGCGCCGCCTGGCGCCCGACCTTGGTTCTGGCGGCCCGCGTCGCATCGGTCTGACGGGGATGGTTGGCGCGGAAGTTTCAGCCGGTCGCCTTCGTGCTACCCACGATCCGGCTCTGGAAGATGCGACGACAGCCCGCAATCGGCCAAGGTCGCTTGCGTCCGTCCGGGCTGAGCGGGTTTGCGCGGCGCCCGCGCGGCCATCTTGCTCCTGCGTTCGCCGATGCCGGCGGGCAGCGGCTGCGCCCCGACTCGCGCAACCTGGCTTGCGCGGAGCCTGCCCCGCGCAGGCGGGGGCATCCGCGCAATCCCCGCGTCCCTGATGAACGATGCGGTTCAGGCCTGCCCGTCCTGACGCAGCCGCAGCAGGACAGCGCGGGCGAGCTGGTCGAGCTGTGCCAGCACCAAGGCGTCGGGCGCGGTCAGCGTGAAGCTGCTCTTGCCCTGCTGGCAGGCCTTGAGCTCGGCCGGCAGCGCGCGTGTCAGTTCGGGCAAGCGCGCCAGGGGCGGCAGCTCCACCGTCACATGGCTCTTGCAGCGCAGTACCGCGCCGAAGGCCTGCGGCAGGCCCTGGGGCTCACGCCGGCGCGAGGCGAGCGTGTAGTTCTCCGGCGTGTTGAACAGCACCTGCAGACTGTGCAGGTGCCGTTCGAGCACGGCGCGTGCGGCCCGAAAGGCACCGTCGAGGTCGGCTGTCGCAGCGGCGGGCGCCACGCGGCCGGCCGCAGTGGCCGGCGTCTGGCGCGCGGCCTGCCGCGGCGCGGGCCGTGCCGGCCCGCGCGGCGCCGCGCCAGATGCCCCTCGGGGTGCGCCGGGCCGGCTGCCGGGTGGGCGTGCCGCGGACTTGCGCGGCGGACTCACGACGGCCCCTGGCCGCGCGCCATCTCGCGCAGCACGAAGCGCTGCAGCTTGCCGGTCTCGGTACGGGGCAGGCGCTCGACGAACTCGATCGAGCGCGGGTACTTGTAGGGCGCGATCTCGGCCTTGACGAAGTCCTGCAGCGCGCGCCGCAGGGCTGCAGCGCCGCCCTGCGCGTCCAGCGCGCCGGGCTTGGGCACCACGTAGGCGGCGACCCGCTGCCCGCGCTCGGCGTCGGGAGCGGCGACCACGCCGCACTCGGCCACGGCCGGGTGCCGCAGCAGGGCCGCTTCGACCTCGGGCCCGGCGATGTTGTAGCCGGCCGAGACGATCATGTCGTCCGAGCGCGCCTGGTAGTAAAAGTAGCCGTCGGCGTCCATCGTGAAGCTGTCGCCCGTCAGGTTCCAGCCGTGGCGCACGTAGTTGCGCTGGCGCGGGTCGGCCAGATAGCGGCAGCCGCTGGGGCCCTGCACCGCCAGCCGGCCCACCGCGCCCGGCGGCAACGGCCGCAGTTCGTCGTCGACCACCTGCGCGCGATAGCCCGGCACCACCTTGCCGATGGCGCCGCGCCGCACGTCGGCCCCGGCGGCGGCGATGAAGATGTGGATCATCTCGGTGGCGCCGATGCCGTCGATCAGCTCCAGCCCCGTGACGCTGCGCCACAGCTCGCGCGTGGCATCGGGCAGCGCCTCGCCGGCCGACACGCAGCGCGCAAGCCGCGGCACCGGCGCGGCGCCGCCCTGCAGCAGCAGCGCGAGCTGGCGGTACATCGTCGGCGCGGTGAACAGCACCGTGGCGCCGGCCTGCGCGATCGTCGCCAGCAGCGTCTCCGGCGTGTAGCGCTCGGCCAGCACCGCCGAGGCACCGCAGCGCAGCGGCATGGTGAGCAGGCCGCCAAGCCCGAAGGTGAAGGCCAGCGGCGGCGTGCCGATGAAGATGTCGTCGGCCTGCGGCCTGAGCACGTGCAGCGGGAAGGCGTCCGACATCACCAGCAGGTCGCGGTGGAAGTGCATCGTGCCCTTGGGCTGTCCGGTGGTGCCGGAGGTGAAGGCAATCAGCGCCACGTCGTCGCGGCCGGTGTCGCAGGCGGCAAAGTTCGCGCTGCGCGCAGCCGCGCGCGCCTCCAGGCTGTCGGGGCCGTCGGCGTGGTAGCACAGCACCTGCGCGAGCGAGGCGCAGTGATGCTCGCTGCCCGCCGTCCGGCACGGCTCCAGGTCGGCGAGCAGTCGCGCATCGCACAGGGCCGCCTGCACCTGCGCCTTGTCGATGATCTGCTTCAGTTCGCGCGCGCGCAAGAGCGGCATGGTCGGCACGGCGATGAGGCCGGCCTTGACCACGGCGAGGAAGGCGGCGGCCAGCATCGGCGAATTGGGGCCGCGCAACAGCACGCGGTTGCCCGGCACCAGCTTGAGGTCGTCGACCAGCACGCCGGCGATGCGGTTCACCTGCGCCGCCAGTTGCGCGTAGGTGCAATGAATCGCGCCCGCGCTGCCCGCGGTGTGCAGGGCGATGCGCTCGCCCCAGCCGCGCGCCAGGGCGGCATCGAGCAGGGCGGCGGCCGCATTCAGGCGCTCCGGGTACCGGTACTCGGGGCGGTCGAAGTGGAACACCGGCCATTCGCTGGCGGGCGGCAGATGATCACGCGCAAACGGATCGACGCCGGCGCTCATCGGACGGCTCTTGGGACGGCTCATCGGAGGGCTCACTGGACTACCGGCGCGCGCGGTCATTCAACCGGGGATCGGCCTGGCGCTGTGGTCTCAATTGAAGAGCTGCGGCGCCGGCCGCAGCCAGTAGTAGCTGAAGTCCACCTGCCCGGCGGGGACTGCGGGCCGCGCATCGTTGCGGAAGGCGCGCCAGAACGGCTCTGCCAGTTGCGCGTCCACAAAGCGCAGGCGCCCGATTTTCTCATGCTCGCGCAACAGCGTCTCCATGGCGCCGACCGGATCCTGGCCGATCCGCCCTTCCACCACGCGCCCGCCGTACTGCTCGTACAGCGCGCGCCGCAGCTTGTGGCCCTCGATCCAGGAGCGCAGCGCGCGCTCCTCCTCACCCGGTCCCAGGGGGCGGGCGCTGCGCGCCTCCTGCAGTGCGCCGTAGGTCTGCAGCGCGCGCCGCTGCTCGTCGAGTTCCTTGCGGCGAGCCGCCGGCAGCGCCTTGTCCTGCAACTGGCCTTCGATGCGCTGCAGTGCTGCCTGCAACTCGCTGCGCGCGGAACGGCGGAAGGTGGCATCCCAGCGGGAGAAGGCGGCAATGTCCTCGGCGGTGGCCGCCAGCTTGTTATCGCGTACGTAGCGCTCCAGCGCGGCACCGATGGCCAAGGCGCGCAGGCGGTGGGCCGCCTCGTCCACGCTCAGGCTGCGGGTCCACTGCAACTGGCCGGCCGTGACATCGCGGCCGAACAGGCGCGCCACCACGCGCTCGTCGCCGCTGGCGGCCTGCGCCTGCGCGCTGCCGGCATGACCGGACGCCAGCAGGCTGCCCAGTGCCAGCACCACGGCGCGGCGCTTCGGTTCGGGCCGCATCAGTCGACGCGCGCGCCGGAGAACTTGACCACCCGCGCCCACTTGTCGATCTCGCTACGGATGAAGGCGGTGAACTGCTCCGAGGTGTTGGGCACCGGCAGCGCGCCCTGGGCGGCAAAGCGCTCGCGCATCTCGGGCGTGGCCAGGATACGGCCGACGTCGGCCTGCACCCTGGACACCGCCTCGCGCGGCGTGCCGGCCGGCGCCAGCAGACCAAACCAGGCGGTCGCGTCAAAGCCCTTCAGCCCGGCCGCCTCTTCCAGGGTCGGCACGTTCGGCAGCGCCGGCGAGCGGTCGTGCGAAGTGACCGCCAGCGCCTTCAGCCGCCCGCTGCGGATGTGCGGCAGCGCCGAGGGCAGGTTGTCGAACATGACCTGCGTGTTGCCGGCCATGAGATCGGTCAGCGCCGGCGCCGAGCCGCGATAGGGCAGGTGGACCATGAAGGTGCCGGTCAGGGACTTGAACAGCTCGCCGGTCAGGTGGATCGAGGTGCCGTTGCCGCTGGAGGCCATGTTGAGCTGCCCCGGCCGAGCCTTGGCGTAGGCGATGAACTCGGCCGCCGTGGTCACCGGCAGGCTGGCCGGCACGATCATGACGTTGGGCACGGCGGCCACGTTGCTGATGGCCACGAAGTCGTTGAGCGGGTGATACGGCAGCTTCTGCCGGTTCTGCTCGAACAGCGGCAGGTTGATCGCATGCGTGCCGACCGTGGCCATCAGCAGCGTGTAGCCATCGGCGGGCGACTTGGCCGCCGCCTCGGCGCCGATGTTGCCGCCGGCGCCTGCACGGTTCTCCACCACGACCGGCTGGCCCCAGGCCTTTTGCAGTTCGACGGCCAGCAGGCGCGCCACGATGTCGGTGGTGCCGCCGGCCGGGAAGGGCACGATGATCCGTACCGGCTTGCTGGGGTAGGCCGGCGCCTGCGCCTGCGCAGGCAGGGGAGCTGCTGTGCCCAGCGCCGCGAGCACGGTAACGGACAGGGCAGCGCGCAGACCAGTCAGAACCCGCGCAGACCAGCGCAGCATGGCGTCTCCTTCGATGTCTTGTGTTGTGGAGCCAGTCTGCCGTGGCTTGCAGCGGCCGTCTATAGTCCCTCTGGAAGGTTCTGCATTGCAAGGAGATCGAGGGCGTGAGTCGTTACGTCATGGCGCTGGATCAGGGCACCACCAGCTCGCGGGCCATCGTGTTCGACCGGCGCGGGCTGCCGGTGGCCAGCCACCAGCAGGAATTCCGCCAGATCTACCCGCAGCCGGGCTGGGTCGAGCACGACCCGCAGGATCTGTGGCGCACGCAGCTCGCCTGCGCGCAGGCCGCGCTGAAGGCGGCCGGCATCGCCGCACGGGATCTGGCGGCCATCGGCATCGCCAACCAGCGCGAGACCACGCTGCTGTGGGAGCGCGCCAGCGGCGCTGCGCTCGGGCCGGCCATCGTGTGGCAGGACCGCCGCACGGCCGCCGTCTGTGCAACCCTGCGTGCGCAGGGCCGCGAGGCACAGGTCGCGGCCGCCACCGGCCTGCTGCTCGATCCGTATTTTTCCGGCACCAAGCTCGCCTGGCTGCTCGACCACGTCCCCGGTGCGCGGGCACGCGCCGAGCGGGGCGAGCTCGCCTTCGGCACCGTCGACAGCTGGCTGCTGTGGCAGCTCACCGGCGGCGCGGTTCATGCCACCGACGTGAGCAACGCCTCGCGTACGTTGCTGCTGAACCTGCATACGCTGACCTGGGACGACGAGCTGCTCGCGCTGTTCAACGTGCCGCGCGCCGTGCTGCCGCAGGTGGTGCCGAGCAGCGCGCTGCTCGGGCAGACCCGGGCCGACCTGCTGGGTGCGCCGGTGCCGATCACGGGCATCGCCGGCGACCAGCAGGCGGCCACGTTCGGGCAGGCGTGCTTCGCCGCGGGCATGGCCAAGAACACCTATGGCACCGGCTGCTTCATGCTGATGAACGTCGGCGCCGCGCCGCAGCCATCGGCCAACCGGCTGCTGGCCACGGCGCTGTGGCAGCGGGCCGGGGCACCGGCCGCGTACGCGCTCGAAGGCAGCGTGTTCGTCGGCGGCGCGGTGGTGCAGTGGCTGCGCGACGGCCTGCAACTGTTCGGCCGCGCGGAGGAAGTCGAGGCACTGGCCGCGCAGGTGCCCGACAGCGGCGGCGTCATGCTGGTGCCGGCCTTCACGGGGTTGGGCGCCCCGTACTGGGACGCGCAGGCGCGCGGGCTGATGATCGGCATGACGCGCGGCACGACCAAGGCGCACGTGGCGCGCGCGGCGCTCGAGTCGATCGCGCTGCAGTCTGCCGACGTGCTGGCGGCCATGCAGAAGGACGCGCAGCAGCCGATCACGCAGCTGCGGGCCGATGGCGGCGCCGCGCGCAATGACCTGCTGATGCAGATGCAGGCCGATCTCAGCGGCGTGCCGGTGGTGCGGCCGCGCGTGACCGAGACCACCGCCCTCGGGGCCGCCTACCTGGCCGGGCTGGCCACCGGCGTGTGGGCCTCGCAGGAGGAGATTGCGGCGCTGTGGCAGGTGGATCGCCGCTTCGAGCCCGCCATCGACGAAGACGCCCGGGCCGAGCGGCTGACGCGGTGGCAGCGCGCAGTGCAGCGGGCACGTGAGTGGGCTTGACGGGGTGACAGGCATTCGGACCACAGCGAGGGCGGCCCCGCGCGCCCCTGCCCGGGCGCATGGCGCAGCCGTTGCGCGCGGCGCGGTGGGCACCTGGAACCCGGCGGGGGAGCGTTGCGGGGCGGCAGGGTCGGCTCGCCTGCTTGTTGGTCCGCTTGCTCGCTCGCTTGCGCGCTTGCCTGAGGACCCGGTTGCCCGATTGCCCGATTGCCTCTGGTCCGCCGCGGGACGGACGGGGTGGCCGCCGATCGGCGGCCCGGTGCCGGCCGGCCGTCGCCGCCACGGACTCGATTGAGCGCTCCAGCGTGGAAGCCACCGCACCGCCCGTGCACGCCACCGCCATCGCCCGCGACGTCCTGCTCGGCCGCCTGCGCGATCCCCGGCCGTGGGACGCGGTCATCATCGGCGGCGGCGCCACCGGCCTGGGCATTGCCGTCGATGCGGCCCAGCGGGGGCTGCGCGTGGCGCTGCTGGAGCGGCGCGACTTCGGCAGCGGCACCTCCAGCCGCAGCACCAAGCTGATCCACGGCGGCGTGCGCTATCTGGCGCAGGGCAACGTCAAGCTGGTGCGCGAGGCGCTGGCCGAGCGCGCTGTGCTGCTGCAAACCGCGCCGCACCTGGTGCACCGCCTCGAATTCATCGTGCCGTGTTACCGGCGTGCCGACCAGTGGCTGCTGCGCGTCGGCCTCGGCCTGTATGACGCGCTGGCGGGCAGCAAGGGCATCGGCCCGACCCGCTGGTTGTCGCGCTATGAGACGCTGCGACGCCTGCCCGGCGTGCGCGCCGCGGGGCTGGTGGGGGGGGTGTCCTACTGGGACGGCCAGTTCGACGACCAGGCCATGTGCATGGCGCTGATGCGCACTGCGCTGTCGCTCGGTGCCACGCCGGTGGATCACCTGGCGTGCGGTGAACTGGTGCTGAACGAGGGCGCCGTGGCCGGCCTGCGTGCGACCGACGCCGCCACCGGCGAGTCTTTCGAACTGTCCACCCGCTGCGTGTTCAATGCGGCCGGCGTCTGGGCCGACAGCGTGCGCCGGATGGCGCAGCCGGATGCGCATCCGATCATCCGGGTCAGCCAGGGCTCGCATCTCGTGGTGGATGCCCGGTGGCTGCCCGGAACAGCGGCGCTGCTGGTGCCCAAGACCCGCGACGGCCGTGTCCTGTTCATCGTGCCGTACCAGGGGCAGTTGCTGATCGGCACCACCGACCGCGCGCTCGATGACGCGCCGCTGGAACCACAGCCCTCGGATGCCGAGGTCGAGTTCATGCTCGAAACCGTGCGCGGCTATCTCACCGCGGCGCCGACCGCAGCCGATGTGCTCCGCCGCTTTGCCGGACTGCGGCCGCTTTACTCGCTGCAGCACACCGGCGGCACAAAGAGCATCTCGCGCGAGCACGCGGTCATTGCGGAGCACGGCGGGCTCATCACGGTGGTCGGCGGCAAGTGGACTACGTATCGGCGGATGGCGACTGACGCCCTGGCCGCTGCCGCGCGCGCCGGTGTTCTGCCGGCGGGCATATCGAGGACGGCAACGCTGCGCCTGGCGGCGCCGTAGGCCAATTGCACCGGACCAAAGAAAAAGGGCCGCTTGCGCGACCCTTTTTCATCGGAACAAGACTGATTAGAACGAGTGCCGAATGCCAACCGTCATTTCCTTACGGTCGTTGGCAGCGGTCACGTTCTTCTGATCGGCGTCGGAGTAGTAGCCGTAGAAGTTCGTGCGACGCGACAGCGGATAGGTGAAACCGACCGCATAAACACGGCCATCATTAAGGGCGGCGGCGTCGAAGTCACGCTGGGCCCACGAGCCAATCAGGCTAAGCGAGCCGACGGGGACGGTCACACCGACTTGCCACGCGGAAGCGTCCTGCGGGCCGGTGACGCCGGTGGGCAGGGTAGCGGGCAGGGCAAAGCGACGCGGCTGCAGCGAGCTCGGGCCCGAAGCATAGATGCCTTCCTCGATTGCATAGGCTGCACTGATCTTGGCGACCTTGAAGTCAAACGTGCCGCCGATCTGCACGTACTTGGCGTCGACCGGATTACCGATGGCCGTCGTAGAGGCCGGCTTGTAGATCTCGTAGGTCGCCATCACCAGCAGCGGACCGGCACCGTACTGCGCACCGAGCGTGGTGAAGCGGTTGTTGTTGCCGCTGCCCGCAGCCTCGGCGCCGCCGATCTGGAATGAATAGCCGGCGTTGACGCGGAAGCCGCTCAGGTTGGGCGAGCGGTACATGACCATGTTGTCCGGCCGTACGGCATTGGGGGTGGACATCACGCTCTGGATGCCGGCATCGTTGAAACCGGTGGACCAGGGGTCGATCGAACCGAACATCTCGAAGCCCAGCGCCCACTGACGGCCGAGGCGCACCTCGCCCCAGCTACCGGCTAGACCGGCCCAAGCCCAGCGGCCGAAAATCCGGCCGCCCTGGCCCAGAGTACCGTCGTCCAGGCTAAAACCATTCTCCAGCTGGTACACGGCCCGCAGGCCGCCACCAAGGTCTTCCGAACCGCGGAGGCCGAACCGGTTACCTGACTGGTTACCGGCCGTGATGCCGGTCGTCGAAGCCGTGTTGGCCGCTTTCGGATCAACGCGCTGAATGCCGATGTCGACCAAGCCGTACAGCGTCACGCTCGACTGCGCGCTCGCCGCGCCGGCAAAGGCGCCGAGCACGGCAAGGGCGAGAAGGCTTTTCTTCATATGTATCTCCAGGTTGTTCAAGTAATTCACCGAGGCCTTGCACCAGGTCGCCCTGCCGGGGCAGACCCGCCCGAGCGCCTTTTTGTTGCACTTCCTAGGGAAGCTGGTCCAGATTTTTTCAGAGAACCATGCGCCGCGTAAGGATCGCTTCCACGAAACACCCGAAGATCGCCCGTGCCTGTCGGTTTTCAGCAACAGGCCGATGCCCTCGTACAACACTAATCCTGGGTGATGAAAAAGGTCATCGCGTCGACATGAAAAGGGGCGCCGCAGCGCCCCTGGGTAATCCCGCAGTGGACGGAATCAGAATGTGTGCCGGATACCGGCCTGAATGGCCGTTGCATCCTGACCGAATCCGGTGGTCCAGCCACCCGCGTAGCCGGCTGCGCCGAGCGCCATGCGCGACTGACCACTGTTCTGCGCCATCGCATAGGTGGCATGCAGCACAGTCCGGCGCGACAGGTCGTAGAAGTAGCCCAGCGCAAAGTGGTTGACCTTGGCGTCTTCGGTGGCCCAGTTCGAGCGCGCCGTGTCCTTGGCGTTGTTGTAGGCGGCGACGAGGTTGCCGCTGCCAAGACGGTAGGTCAGGCCGAGGTGATAGACGGTGGTGTCGGTCGGGCCGACGAAGCCGCGCATGCCGTCCAGGTCGACGCGGTTGGCGCGCGCGACGATGGGGGCCAGTTGCGCCTGAATCAGTGCGCTCGAGCCGCCGGCAGCAACGATGATCTGCTGCAGATCGATCGGCGTGACCACCGGATTGTCGTTCTTGCGCGTCATGTATTGCGCGAAAAGGCGGGCGCCGCCCAGAGTCATGGTGCCGCCGATGTTGAGCGTTTCCATGCCGCGCACGGCCTTGGACTCGTCGCGGCGGGTCTGCACGTAGTTCTGGTTGTAGCCGATGCCTACCGAGAAGGTCTTGGTGGCGTATTGCAAGTTGGCGCCGTAGAAGTCGTCGGCACGGGTGGGGTCGGTGGAGCGCTCGCCGCGGTTGATCTCGGTGCCGCCGAAGCCGTACATCAGCGACAAGGTCACACCCTGCAGTTCGGCCCGATACTGCACCGCGTTATTGGCGCGGATCGTCAGGGTGGAGAACTCCTGCCCCATCTGGCCGGCGGTGGCGTCGCCGAAGGAGTTGAACTTGTTGAGCACCTCGTAACCGGGCGTGTACTGACGGCCCAGCAGGACCGCGCCGAACGGGGTGATGAGGCCGGCAAAGGCCTGGCGGTCGAAGAGGGCGTTGGCGCTGTTCACGTTGGTGAACTGGCGCAGCACGTCGGCCTGGACCGCATTCAGCCCCGCGCCGACGGCAGCCGCCGTTGCGCCGCTCAGGCCGATGGCAGCAACCCCCGGACAAACCGGCGCCGTGGCCGTGCCGCCGCAGAAGTAGGTGCCGCCGTTGTTGTTCAATGATCCGGTGTCGGCTTCAAAACGGCCCTCCAAAGTGAAAATCGCGGTGTAACCGCCGCCCAGGTTTTCGCGACCACGCAGACCCCACCGCGAGCCGGCCGACAGGCCGCTTTGGAGGCGCGTGTTGCTCGTGCCCACGTCGACCCGTTCCAAACCGACGTCGACGATGCCGTAAAGCTCTACCGAGGGAGCGGCAGTTTGGGCGAAGGCGGCGGGAAATGCGATGGCGAGGGCAACCGCCACGAGTGTCTTGGGCATCTGCATCTGTGTCTCCTGTTGTTTGGATTGCCTTGGTGGTCGAGGATAGCGGCGGGTGCGGCACAATGTCCCTGAGTTGGCGGCCCGGGCAGACCGAGATCCCGCATACCCGTTTGTTTTAGGCAACACCCGAGCGCAACAAGGTGCTGCGACCCGTCCGCGGTTTTTTTTGCTCAGGACCCACACATGACGCCCGTGAACGCCCCGCTCGACATCTCCCTGCTCGACCGCGTTCTTTCCCAACTCGACCGCGCGCTGCGGACCGTGGCTGGCCAGCCGGTGGCTGCCCGACCCTATCCGGCCGAGCGGATCGTGGACGAGGTGGACGCGCCGCCGCTCAGCGAGGCCGAGCGCGCCGAGGCGGCCGCGTTGATGCGCGTGAACCACGTCGGCGAGATCTGCGCGCAGGCGCTGTACGAGGCGCAGGCGCTAGGCACGCCCGACCCGCGATTGCGCGCCGCGTTCCAGCATGCGGCGCAGGAAGAGGTCGACCACCTGGCCTGGACCGCGCGCCGCATCGACGAACTGGGTGGCCGCCCCAGCCTGCTGAACCCGCTCTGGTACGCCGGCGCCTTCGCCATCGGCCTGGCGGCAGCGCGCGCCGGCGATCGCATCAGCCTGGGCTTCATGGCGCAGACCGAGAGCCAGGTCGAGGACCATCTGCAGGGGCATATGGAGCGTTTGCCGGCCGGCGACGCGGCCTCGCGCGCCATCGTCGAGCAGATGCAGCGGGACGAGGCGGCCCATGGCCGCGCGGCCGTGGCACTGGGCGCCGCCGACCTGCCGGCGCCCGCCCGGCTTGCCATGCGGCTGGTTGCGCGGCTCATGACGCGTACGGCGCACTACGTCTAGCGGCCGCCGGCAGCGCGGCACCGGGCGTCCGCGCAGACGCCGCGGCCGACGGCTTTCGCCCTCAGGCAACCTCGATGACGTCGATCGCCACCTCGATCCGCGCGGTCTTGGCGAGCATGATGCTGGCCGAGCAGTACTTCTCGTGCGACAGGTGCACGGCGCGTTCGACCACCTCGCGGCGCAGTCCCCGGCCGCGCACGGTGAAGTGGAAGCGGATGCGGGTGAATACCTTCGGGTCGGCGGGCGAGCGTTCGGCCTGCAGCCGTACCTCGCAGCCCTGCACGTCGTGGCGGCCGCGCTTGAGGATCAACACGACGTCGTAGGCAGTACAGCCGCCGGTGCCCAGCAGCACCATTTCCATCGGCCGCGGCGCCAGGTTGCGGCCGCCCCCATCGGGCGCACCGTCCATGGCCACCAGGTGGCCGCTGCCGGTTTCGGCAGTAAAGCTCATTCCTTCGCCGGTCCAGCGCACGGTGGTCTGCATTGCGGGTCTCCTTGCTGCGTTCGTTGCGGTGTTCGGAACCTGGCGGGGGCCGTGCCGATGGCCGAATCGGTGGCCCGATTCGGCCCGACTTGCCCGCCAGTGCCCAGGGCGGCTAGAATTCGCGGCTTTTCGCTATCCAGGCACCATGGCTTTGCGGGCGTTAGCCGGTCGCGGACGTTGCGGAGCTTCGCTCTCCACCGGGTCCAGGGAAGGCTAAGGCTTCCGCGGCGAGCGGTGGAGTGGAGGTCGCGAGTTTGCCGCAGTCCGGGGCAACGGCGCCTGACAAGCCGGCGCAGTGCGCGCCGCGAGATGGCTCATCCATCGGATCGGGCGGCGAAGGGGGCATCTCCGGGTGCCAGTGATCCAGACTGCGCAGGTTGTCCTGCGAGGCACGGTCGGCTGCAGCGTTTGGCCCTCGTGTCGGACACGTGATTTGAGAGATCGATGAAGACTTTTTCTGCTAAACCGCATGAGGTGCGGCGCGACTGGTTCCTGGTGGACGCCACTGACAAGGTGCTCGGGCGCCTCGCCGCCGAAATTGCGCGCCGTCTGCGCGGCAAGCACAAGGCTGAGTACACGCCGCACGTGGACACCGGCGACTTCATCGTCGTGGTCAACGCGGGCAAGATCAGGGTTACCGGCCAGAAGACCACCGACAAGATTTACTACCGGCATTCGACCTACCCGGGCGGTGTGTCGGAGACCAGCTTTGGCAAGATGCAGGATCGCTTTCCCGGCCGCGCCCTGGAGATTGCCGTCAAGGGCATGCTGCCCAAGGGCCCTCTCGGCTACGCGATGATCAAGAAGCTGAAGGTGTACGCGCAGGGCGAGCACCCGCATACCGCGCAGCAGCCCAGGGTTCTTGAGATCTGAGGTCCAGAATGATCGGTAACTACAACTACGGCACTGGCCGGCGCAAGAGTTCGGTAGCCCGCGTGTTCATCAAGCGGGGCTCGGGCGTCATCACCGTGAACGGCCGCCCTCTCGACCAGTACTTTCATCGCGAGACCGGCCGCATGATCGCGCGCCAGCCGCTGGACGTGACTAACCACGGCGCCACGTTCGACATCCAGGTGAATGTGGACGGCGGCGGCGAGTCGGGCCAGGCCGGCGCGGTGCGCCATGGGATCACGCGCGCCTTGATCGACTATGACGCCACGCTGAAGCCCGCGCTGTCGAAGGCGGGTCTGGTAACCCGCGATGCGCGCGAGGTCGAGCGCAAGAAGGTCGGCCTGCGCAAGGCGCGCCGGCGCAAGCAGTTCTCCAAGCGCTGAGTCGTCCGGGAGGCCGCACGTGCCGCGCGGTGCGTGCGTATCTGCGCTGGGCCCTTGCCAGCCGCAGAGCGCTGGCGCGCCGGTCGGTACGTCTCGGATGCTTCCCCGCAGCGACAGCCCGATGGCCGCTACCGCGGCCATTTTCTTGCCTTGGCTGACCTCAACGTGCGCAGCGCGACCGGGGCGGCCTTCAGGCAGGGCGCGGTTTGCCGGGATGCCGGATCCGTTGTCGCTGCGCGTGACGGGAGCCTAGGCGGTGAAGTGGAAGCTGTTCATGCGCAAGATGTCGGTGAGCGCCCCGCGCGTCACCGTGCGCTCTGCGATGCCCAACTGGCTGCGCGCTTTGCTCGGCTTCGTGGTGCTGGCGGCGGCCGCGGCCGCGGGTGTGGCCACGTACGAATACGGCCGCCAGTTCGCCGGTCCCGACCGGCGCGACCTGCAGGCGGATATCGAGCGTCTGAATTTCAGGGTTCGCGAACTGACCGCCGAGCGCGATCGCTTTGCGGCCCTCGCAGCCGCGCACGACAGCCAGCTCAAGGTCGAGCGCGCCGCGCAGGAGCAGTTACTCAAGCAGGCGGCCGATCTGGAGACCGAAGCGAGCCGGTTGCGCGAGGATCTCGCGTTCTTCGAGAGCCTGCTGCCGGCGGCGGCCGGCGCGCCGAAGGGCACGGGCGTCGTCATCCGCTCGTTCCGTGTGCAGCCGGCGGACGACGCCGCCAATGTCATGCGCTACCGCTTGCTGGTGCAGCAGCAGGGCAAGCCGGAGCGCGACTTCGTGGGCGGGGTGCAGTTGACGGTGAGCTTCCTGCAGGGCGGGCGGCCGTTCACGCTGACCGTGCCGGCCCCCAACGCACCCGACGATCCGGCGCTCGGCCTGTCTTTCCGTCACTACCAGCGTGTCGAAGGCCGCTTCACCCTGCCGGCCGGCGCAGTGGCACGATCGGTACAAGTGCGTATCGTTGCCAACGGCGAAGTTCGCATTCAGCAGGCGTTCACCCTTTGAAGAGCCGGTTCTCGGCCGGAGCAACCGCATGTTCGGATCCAAGCGCAGCGTTCCCAAGGAAATCGGCAGCCTCGTCGGCGCCGGCACCGTCATCAATGGGGACATCGTGTTCACGGGTGGCCTGCGTATCGACGGCACCGTTCAGGGCTCGGTGCGCTGCAACGACGGCGATAAGGGCGGGATGCTCGTTGTCAGCGAGACCGGCGTGGTGGAAGGCGAGGTACGTGCCGCGCACCTGGTCGTAGCCGGCCGCATCAATGGCCCGGTCATGGCCAGCGAACTGGTGGAACTGCAGCCCAAGGCGCGGGTCAATGGCGATGTGTTTTACCGCGCACTGGAAATGCACCAAGGCGCGATTGTCGAGGGTCGGCTGACTCACGAGGCGGCCGCGATGGAGCCGTCTGGTCGCATATCGGTTGCGCTGCAGTTGGCGGCTGCTGCGCCCCGATCCGAGGCGGAAACGGCCTGGTCCGAGCCAAAGACCGGGGCCGGGTCAGGGTGAATCCGGCCGCTGGCCGTTGGCTGCCGCCGCGCTTTGCAGCCATAATCAAGTCACGACACTTGGGAGAAAGCAGATGAACGCAGCCGTTGAAATGCCGGCCCCGCTCGTGTTTTCGGACAATGCCGCCGGCAAGGTGCGTCAGCTCATCGACGAGGAGGGCAACCCGGACCTGAAACTGCGCGTGTTCGTCCAGGGCGGCGGCTGCTCGGGCTTCCAGTACGGCTTCACCTTCGACGAAGTCGTCAACGAAGACGACACCACGATGGTCAAGAATGGCGTCACGCTGCTGATCGACTCGATGAGTTATCAGTACCTGGCCGGTGCCGAGATCGACTACAAGGAAGACCTCGAAGGCGCGCAGTTCGTGATCAAGAACCCCAACGCCACCACGACCTGCGGCTGCGGTTCTTCGTTTTCCGTCTAGCGGCGGTCACGGTTCCCCCCTGCCAAGGGCGCCTGCGGGCGCCCTTTTCGTTGCCGCTCACGCGGGGTAGAGCGCGCCCAGCACGCGGCTGCCGCGCGCCCCGGTGACACTGGGCAGGTTGCCCGGACAGCGGCGCAGATGCGCGTGCGCCAGCCAGGCGAATGCCAACGCTTCCACCTGCTCGGGCTCGATGCCCAGCGCCTGCGTGCCCTGCACCGGGCGATCCAGTTCCTCGCCCAGCCGCGCGAGCAGGTGGGCATTGCGCGCGCCGCCGCCGCACACCAGCACGCGCGCCACATCAGGCGCGTGGCCGACGATGGCGTGCGTGATCGCGCGCGCCGTGAGTTGAGTCAGGGTGGCGGCCACGTCTTCCGGCGCGAGCGTGCGGCCCGCCAGACGCCGCTGCAGCCAGTCCCAGTTGAACAGGTCTCGACCGGTGCTCTTGGGCGGCGGCAGCGCGAAGAACGGTTCGTCCAGCAGCGCAGCGAGCAGCGACGGGTCCACGTGCCCGCGCGCGGCCCAGGCGCCGTCGCGGTCGAATGGCTGGCGCAGCAGCCGCTGCGTCCACAGGTCGATCAGCACGTTACCGGGGCCGCAGTCGAAGCCGACGATCGGCGCAGGACGGTCGCGCGGAGGCAGCAGCGTGACGTTGCCGATGCCGCCGATGTTGACCACCGCGCGCGTCTCGGCCGCGCTGAAGAGCGCGGCGTGCAGCGCCGGCACCAGCGGTGCGCCCTGGCCACCGGCGGCCAGATCGCGGCTGCGGAAGTCGGCTACGACGTCGATGCCAGTCAGCTCCGCCAGCAGCGCCGGCGCGTTCAGTTGCAGCGTGTAGCCGGCCTCGGGCCGGTGGCGCACGGTCTGGCCATGCGCGCCGATGGCGCGCACGTCGGCACCGGTGTAGCCGACATGCAGCAGCAGATCCTGCACCAGCGCGGCGTAGCAGCGCCCGAGGTGCTGGCTGGCCACCATGGCGCGGTCGATCTCGTCGGTGCCGGGCTGGTTGAGCGACTCCAGTGCGGCGCGCAGTTCAGGGGTGAAGCCGTGATGCACGTGGGCAAGCACCCGCGGCTGCGCGGCGCTGAAGTCGGCCAGCACGGCGTCGACGCCATCGAGGCTGGTGCCGGACATCAGGCCGACGTATAGGGTTGCGCTGGTGGACATGGCGGCAGACCGTTGCGATGCTTCAATTAGACTGCGTTGCTGTTTTTCCGTCATCCTGCGCAGCCGAGTTTGGTCGGTCGCGTAACGAGTCCAGACCCGCCATGTCGATCGCAACCGCTCCCGCCGCCAGCGTCGTGCCGGCGACACCGGCCGACGAGGTAGCCCTCGCGACGGTCAAGCGCGGCTGCGAGGAGCTATTGGTGGAGGCCGAGTTCCTGCAGAAGCTGGCGCGCAGCCGGGCCGGCGGCCAGCCGCTGCGCTGCAAGCTGGGACTCGATCCGACGGCGCCCGACATCCACCTCGGCCACACGGTGGTACTGAACAAGCTGCGCCAGCTGCAGGACCTGGGCCATACGGTGATCTTCCTGATCGGCGACTTCACCTCGCTGATCGGCGACCCGTCGGGGCGTAACACCACGCGGCCGCCGCTGACGCGCGAGCAGATCGAGGCCAACGCGCAAACCTACTTCCAGCAGGCCGCCCTGGTGCTGGACCGCGACCAGACCGAGATCCGCTACAACTCCGAATGGAGCGACCCGCTGGGCGCGGGCGGCCTCATCAAGCTGGCGGCCCGGTACACGCTGGCGAGGCTGCTCGAGCGCGACGACTTCGCCAAGCGCTTCGCGGAGAACTCGCCGATCGCCGTCCACGAGCTGCTGTATCCACTGATGCAGGGCTACGACTCGGTGGCCTTGCGTTCGGACCTCGAGCTGGGCGGCACCGACCAGAAGTTCAACCTGCTGGTGGGTCGCGAGCTGCAGCGCCACTACGGCCAGGAGCCGCAGTGCATCCTGACGATGCCGCTGCTGGAGGGGCTCGACGGCGTCGAGAAGATGTCGAAGAGCAAGAACAACTACATCGGCATCACAGAGGCGCCCTTCGAGATGTTCGGCAAGGTGATGAGCATCTCCGACGAGCTGATGTGGCGCTGGTACGACCTGGTGTCGACACGCAGCAACGCCGAGATCGCAGGTTTCAGGCGTGAGGTGGGCGAGGGCCGCAACCCGCGCGACATCAAGGTGGCCCTGGCGCAGGAGATCGTGACGCGCTTTCACTCGAAGAGGGCGGCCGAGCAGGCGCTGGCCGAGTTCGAGGCGCGTTTCCGGGGCAACGCTGCGCCGGAAGACATGCCCGGCGTCACCGTGCATGCGCCGCAGGGGCTGCCGATCGCGCAACTGCTCCGGCAGGCCGGGCTTGCGCCCTCGACCTCGGAGGCGGTCCGCAACATCGAGCAGGGCGGCGTGCGGCTCGACGGCGAGAAGGTGGCCGACCGCGCGGCCGTGATCGGCCCCGGCACCTACGTGCTGCAGGTGGGCAAGCGCAAGTGGGCGCGGGTCACGGTGCAGTAGCAGCGCGCCGGCCAGGGTGGCCGTGATCGCGCTGATCCAGCGCGTCAGCCGTGCTCGCGTCACCGTGGGCGACGAGGTGGTGGGCGAGATCGGCGCCGGCATCCTTGCCCTGGTGTGCGCGGAACGCGGCGACACCGATGCGCAGGCCGACCGCTTGCTCGCCAAGCTGCTGGCGTATCGCGTCTTCGGCGACGAGGCCGGGCGGATGAACCGTTCGCTGGCCGACGTGGGCGGTGGACTGCTCATCGTCTCGCAGTTCACCCTGGCCGCCGACACCGGCAGCGGCACGCGGCCGAGCTTCTCGCCGGCGGCCGAACCAGCGGTCGGGCGAGCGCTCTACGAGCGATTCGTCGCGCAGGCACACCTGCGGCACGCCGATGTGGCGACCGGCCGCTTTGGTGCAATGATGCAGGTCGAGCTCGTCAACGACGGGCCGGTTACCTTCTGGTTGCGCAGCAAACCCGCGGAGGCACACGCATGAAGCTCTGGAGCGACTCATTTGCCGACGGCGGCACGATTCCCGGCGAATACGCCTTTGCCGTGATCGACCCGGCCCAGCACGTCAGGCTTTCGTCCAACCGCAACCCGCACCTGGCGTGGAGCGGCGCGCCGGCCGGCACGCGGTCGTATGCACTGATCTGCCACGACTACGACGTGCCGAGCAGGCCGGATGACGTCAACCAGGAGGGCCGCGAGATCCCCGCGTCGCTGCCGCGCGTGGACTTCTTCCACTGGATCCTGGTCGATGTTCCGGCCGCCACCGGCCGCATCGAGGCCGGCAGCTACTCGCACGCGGTGACGCCGCGCGGCAAGTCCGGACCGGCAGCCGTACAGGGCACGCGCCAGGGCATCAACGACTACACGGCCTGGTTCCGCGGCGACCGCGACATGGAAGGCGACTACTTCGGCTACGACGGCCCCTGCCCGCCGTGGAACGACTCCATCATCCATCACTACGTGTTCACCGTGTATGCACTCGACGTGGCGCAACTGCCGCTGGCCGGCAAGTTTGGCGGTACCGAGGCGCGCCGGGCGATCGAGGGGCACGTGCTGGCCAGCGCCGCCATCGCCGGCACCTATAGCCTGAACCCGAGGCTGGCATAGCACCCGCCGCCAGCACCCGCCTGCTGCTGATCCGCCACGGCGAGACGGCGTGGAACGCGGGCGGTCTCGTCCAGGGCCAACTCGACATCCCGCTGTCGGCCACGGGCATCTGGCAGGCCGGACGGCTGGCAGGTCGGCTGGCGGCGGCCGGGGCCGAGCGGATCGATGTCGTGGCGGCCAGCGACCTGGCGCGGGCACGGCTGACTGCCGAACCCCTGGCTGCGCAGCTCGGCCTGCCCGTGCAGCCCGAGCCGCGGCTGCGCGAGCGCGACTTCGGCTGCTTCCAGGGCCACACGGTCGACGAGATCGCCGCGCGCTGGCCAGCCGAGTTTGCGCAGTGGCGGGCGCGCGACCCGGCCTGGGCGATCCCCGCAGGCGAGTCTGCGCTGCAGTTCATCGACCGCGTGCTGGCCGCGCTGCATGACCTGGCGCTGGCCTGCGCGGGCCGGACCGTGGCCGTCGTCGCGCACGGCGGCGTTCTCGACATCGCGTACCGGCAGGCGCGCGCGCTCTCGTGGGACGCGCCGCGCGAGCACCCGATGCTCAACTGCAGCATCAACCGTCTGCGCGCCAGCGCCAGGCCGCTGCAGTTGGCGCTCGAGGACTGGGGCGATGTGGCGCATCTGGCCGACGCGCGCGACGAACTGGCGGGCGCCTGACCGGTAGGTACCGGCCGCCTCTACACTTCGCCGCTTCTGCCCCGGAGTCCGCTTGATCAACCCCCAGCTGCCGGTTGCCGAACTGAAGGAGCGGTTCGCCCGCGACGGACGGATCGTGATCGAGAACGTCCTGGAGCCTGCGGCGGCCGAGGCGCTGTACCAGTGCCTGTTGCGCGACGTTCCGTGGGAAATCGTGTTCCGGCGCGGCGCGCAGGTGGTCACGCTGACGCAGCGCGATCTCGAGCGGCTGCCCCCAACGCGATCTCGATCAACTGATGGCCGGCGTGCAACGGCAGGCGCAGACGGAGTTCCAGTTCGTCTACTGGAAGTTCTCGATGGTCGACGCCTATCGGCGGCAGTTGATGCCCCAGCTCCTGACCCACCGGCTGCTCGAGTCGCTGTGCGCGGGGCAGACGCTCGAGCTGATCCGTCAGATCACCGGGTTCGCGGACATCCTGCGCGTGGACGCGCAGGCCACGCTGTACCGCCCGGGCAATTTCCTCACCGAGCACACCGACGATCACGATGATGCCTTCGTGCGTCGCGCAGCCTACGTGATCCAGCTGTGCAAGGACTGGAAAGCCGACTGGGGCGGCTTGCTGCACTTTCTCGACGCGCGGGGTGAGGTCACGCGGACGTTCGTGCCGCATTTCAACAGCATGGCCCTGTTTGCCGTGCCCCAGCCGCACGTGGTCTCCATGGTGGTTCCTTTCGCACCCGGGCCGCGCTTCGGCGTTACCGGCTGGTTCACCTCGTAGCACGGATGTTTCACCAGGTCGCCCCCGTGCTCCCGCGATCTCTTCCAATGAGCTACAGCGCCGGCTCGCCATGGTCCAAAGCCGCTACGGTCCGCCGGCGCCGCGCGGGTTGGAGCGGCGCCCGTGCGGCCATCTTGCGCTTGTGTGCGCGCCGATGCCTGAGTGCATCGGCTGCGCCCCGCTTGCGCACCCTGGGTCGCGCCGGCGTCTGCGCCCATCCTGCGTCTCTGGCGAAACATCCGGGCTAGGCGTTCTGGCGCGTGCAGCGGCTTGCATGATCTGGCGGCCATACTGTTGCGCTGCATCACGTTGCCGACCGGGCTGCACCGCGCCAGCAATCGCTGCGCGGCGGCAGTGCCGGCCGCCGCCCTGCAGGTTCTGTTCGTCTTGCCTGCAAGCAAGACGGGCAGGGCCGGTCGATGGCACGCTTGAAGCCGAGGCGACTTCCGGTACTGCGCTCTTGATTGCTGCTCCTGGCCCATGAACTCTACGCTCGACCTGGCGCTGTCCCTGCTCGTGAGTGCCGGCATTGGCCTGCTGGTGGGGCTGGAGCGCGAACGCAACCCGCACGCCAAGGCGGGGCTGCGCACCTTCACCCTCATCGCGCTGGCGGGCTCGCTGTCCGCCATGATCGGCGCGGCAACCGACAGCCCGTGGGTCGCGGCGGTGGGGCTGGCGGTGATCGGAGTCTCGCTGGCGGGTGCCAACTTCGTGGACCCGAGCACCCGCGCGGACGACTCCGGAACCACGACCGTCGTGGCGGCCGTGGTGGTCTACTGCCTCGGCGTGCTGATCGTGCTGGGCGACCGACTGCTCGCCGTGACGATCGGCATCGCCATGACGGCGCTGCTGCACTTCAAGGTCGAGCTGGAAGGCGTGGCGCGGCGTCTGACGCCGACTGACCTGCGCTCCGTGCTGCAGTTTGCCGCGCTCACAGCCATCGTGCTGCCGTTGCTGCCCGACCGCGCCTATGGGCCCTACGAGGTGCTCAACCCGTTCCAGATCTGGCTGATGGTGGTGCTGATCAGCGGCATCAGTCTCGCCGGCTACGTCGCGTGGCGACTGACGCTCGGCCGCAATGGACTCCTGCTGACCGGACTGCTCGGCGGGCTCGTGTCCAGCACCGCCACCACGCTGGTGGCGGCGCGCTCGGCACGGCGCGGCGTGCAGCCGGCGAGTGCCGCGCTCCTGACGATCACGCTCGCCAACGCCATGATGTTTGCGCGGGTGCTGCTGCTGGCCGCAGTGGTGGCTCCCTCGGTGGCGCTGCGCGGCGCGGCAGCGCTGGGCGCGGCACTGCTGCTGGCCGCACCGGCGGTGTTCTGGCAGTGGCGTGCCACCGGCCGCGCCGCGCCGGAATCGGTGGCCGAGCCGACGGGTGCCGCACCCGACTTTCGTAACCCGACCAACCTGCCGGCCGCGCTCCTGTTTGCCGCCGGCTACGCGCTGGTGCTGCTGATCGGCGCCTGGGCCGCCGACCAGGTCGGCCCCCGGGGCTTCTACGGACTGGCCCTCGTATCCGGACTGACCGACGTCGACGCCATCACGCTGACGGCGCTGCACCTGCACAACTCGGAGTCGATCGGCGGCAGCACGGCGGCCACCGGCATCGCGCTGGCGGTCGGGGCCAATCTGCTGCTGAAGTCGGCGCTGGTGTGGGTCGTCGGTGGCGGCGTGCTGGGCGCCCGCACGGCGCTGGCCTTCCTGCCCTCGCTGCTCGGCCTGGCTGGCGGGGCCGCCTTCGCGCTGTGGCTCGGCTGAGGTCATCGCATCCGACGGCACCGGCGGACGGGACGGGCCGGCTGGCATAATTTGGCGGCCATCCACTCTCGCGTGACTGGCGTCCAGGTGGGCTGCAACCACCAGGGAGCGCGGGAGCCGCAGCATCCGCCGTCCGCCTGGGCCCTTGATGGCAAGTGACTTTCCATCCCACTTGTCGAGGTCCGCATGTTCCAGCGCAGCACCCACACGATCGCCGCGATCGACCCCGAGCTCTGGAGCGCCATCCAGGCCGAGAACGCGCGCCAGGAGGCGCACATCGAGCTGATCGCTTCCGAGAACTACGCCAGCCCCGCGGTGATGGCCGCGCAGGGCTCGCAGCTCACCAACAAGTACGCCGAGGGCTATCCCGGCAAGCGCTACTACGGCGGCTGCGAGCATGTCGACGTGGCCGAGGCGCTGGCGATCGAGCGGCTCAAGCGGCTGTTCGGCTACCCGACCGTCGAGATCGCCGCCAACGTCCAGCCGCACTCGGGCGCGCAGGCCAACGCAGCGGTCTTCCTGGCGCTGCTCAGCCCCGGCGACACCATCATGGGGCTGTCGCTGGCCGAGGGTGGGCACCTCACGCACGGCATGCCGCTGAATATCTCGGGCAAGTGGTTCAAGGCGGTGAGTTACGGCCTGAACGAGCAGGAGGAGATCGACTACGACGCGATGGAGGCGGCCGCCCACACGCACCGGCCGAAGCTCCTCATCGCTGGCGCCAGCGCGTACTCGCTGCGCTTCGACTGGGCGCGCTTTGCCCGGGTCGCCAAGGACGTCGGCGCCTACTTCATGGTCGACATGGCGCACTACGCCGGGCTGATCGCCGCCGGCGTGTACCCGAGCCCGGTACCGCACGCCGACGTCGTCACCAGCACCACGCACAAGACGCTGCGCGGCCCGCGTGGCGGTCTCATCCTCATGAAGCCGCATCTGGAGAAGGTGATCAACAGCGCCGTGTTTCCCGGCACACAGGGCGGGCCGCTGATGCACGTGATTGCCGCCAAGGCGGTGGCCTTCAAGGAGGCGCTGGCGCCGGAATTCAAGACCTACCAGCAGCAGGTCATCGCCAACGCCCGCGTGATGGCCGAGACGTTGGTGCGGCGCGGCCTGCGGATCGTCAGCGGCCGCACCGAGAGCCACCTGATGCTGGTGGACCTGCGCGCCAAGCGCATCACGGGCAAGGACGCCGAGGCGCTGCTGGGCGAGGCGCACATCACGATCAACAAGAACGCGATCCCCAAGGACCCCGAAAAGCCGATGGTCACCAGCGGCATCCGCCTCGGCTCGCCCGCCATGACCACGCGCGGCTTCAAGGAAGCCGAGGCCGAGCAGACCGCCCACCTGATCGCCGACGTTCTCGACAATCCGCGCGACGCCGCCACGCTGGCCCGCGTGCGCGGCGAGGTCGAGAAGCTGACCGCGCGCTTTCCCGTGTATGGCTAGCAGGGGCTCGCGGAAGATGGGCTGGCGCCCGCGCCGCCCCTTCGGCAGCGCGGCCCCGCCCATCCCCTCCGCCCGCCGTGCGGCGCGCAGCCCCGCCCGTGGCACTTGTGAAAGGGCCGGGCGCCCGGCCGCTCCAAAGCTCGGCCCTCTGATCTTGCCGCGCGCGGTGCACCTGCGCCGCGCAGCGGCGCGTACACCGAGCGCGCACCCATGAAGTGCCCCTTCTGCCAGCACCCCGACACCCAGGTCATCGACTCGCGGGCGTCGGATGAAGGCGCGAGCATCCGCCGCCGCCGCCGCTGCTTTTCCTGCGAGAAGCGCTTCACGACCTACGAGCGCGTGGAGCTGACCATGCCCTCGGTGGTCAAGCGGGGTGGCAGCCGCGCGGAGTACGACCGTGAGAAGCTGCGCTCGAGCATGATGCTGGCGCTGCGCAAGCGCCCGGTACCGCGCGAGAGCGTCGACGATGCCATCGGCCGCATCGAGGACAAGCTGCTGTCCCTGGCGCAGCGCGAGATCAAGAGCGAGAAGCTGGGCGAGCTCGTGATGCGCGAGTTGAAGCGCCTGGACAAGGTCGGCTACATCCGCTTTGCCAGTGTCTACCGCAGCTTCGAGGACGTCGACGAGTTTGCCGAGGTGGTCAAGGAAGTGCGGCCGCCGCGGCGGCGCCGCGCGTAGACGGCCGGCCGTGCCGCCGCCGGCCGCGAGCACCGCGCCGGCCGCTCGCATCTGCGTCGCGTTCTCGCTTCGATTCGTGTCTTGGCTGCCGGGTGCGATTGATCCCGCGCAAGCCGGGTCGCATCTGCCGGCGCGCCGCCCTTGCGGCGCCCGGGCGCAGGCCTAAATTGCCCATTAGCGAGACGTCGGTGATCCAACCGGCTCGGGCGAGCCGGCATCGGCCCTCGCCTGGTGTGCACCATGGAGGATGTGATGGGCGCCCCGCTGACCACCCCGCTCGCAAGGCGAGATCCGCTGTATGCAATGACGCCGCTGTCGTTGCTCCAGCCCGCGTCGTTCTTCGACGAGTTTTTCAACGACTTTCTGGCCCGGCCGATGCTGCCGACCGGCTACCTGCCCGGCAGCTTGCCCGAGGTGTCGCCCGTGATGCGCGCGCGCATGGACGTGGTCGACCGCGGCGGCATGTTCCTGGTCAAGGTGGACCTGCCCGGCGTCAACAAGGAAGACATCGTCATCGACATCGAAGGCGCGCGCGTGAGCATCAGCGCCAACGTGGTGACAGAGACTCCGGTCAAGGAAGGCGAGAAGCTCCTCTACACCGAGCGCGTGGCCCGCAGCCATGCGCGCAGCTTCGAGCTGCCGGCCGAGGTCACCGAGTCCGGTGCCGAGGCCGTCTATGAGAACGGAGTGCTGACCCTGACGCTGCCCAAGCGCGCCCCAGACGCGGCCACCAAGGTCACGGTCCGCTGAAGACGGTCCGCGACAGCCCGCAGCATCAGGGCACAGCGAGCAAGGAGCCAGGCAGCAAGGACCGGTCTGGTGGCGGGCTGACCGGACTGCCCTCGCGCTGCCTGCTCGGGGATTCGCCCTTGGGGCGGCCCGGCGGGAGCATGGGGCTGCCCTCGCGCTGCCTGCTCGGGAATTCGCCCTTGGGGCGGCCCGGCGGGAGCGTGGGGCTGCCCTCGCGCTGCGCGCTCGGGGATTCGCCCTTGGGGCGGCCCGGCGGGAGCATGGGGCTGCCCTCGCGCTGCGCGCTCGGGAATTCGCCCTTGGGGCGGCCCGGCGGGAGCATGGGGCTGCCCTCGCGCTGCGCGCTCGGGAATTCGCCCTTGGGGCGGCCCGGCGGGCTCAGCGACGGAAGCCGGCGACGGCAGCAGCAGCGGTTGGTGACGGGTCGGTGTGAGCCAGGCCGCGCCCGGGTGCCGGCCGCCGCGCTCGTTACGGCCCGCGGCGCGGCCCCCTTGAAACCGCCCGGACTGCACCCTAGCTATCCAAGTGTGCGGCGCGCCGGAGCGCGCCGGTCCCTGAGCCACAGGAGGATTGCCATGAACGGATTGCCTGCCCGCCGCGACGCCTTCAGCGCGTTCGACGAGTTCTTCAGCGACTTCTTCAACCGCGCCGGTGTGCCGGTGGCTGCCCGCGCCAGCGAGTTGCCGTCGGCCGTGCGCGCTCGCATGGATGTCATCGACAAGGGCGAGAAGTACGAGGTACTGGTCGACCTGCCCGGCGTGAAGAAGGAAGACATCAACGTCACGGTGGAGGGCGCGCGCGTGGCGATCGCAGCCGAGGCCCGCGGCGTGCGCGAGTCGCGCGACGGCGACCGCGTGCTGCACGCCGAGCGGTACGCGACCCAGTATGCGCGCAGCTTCGAGCTGCCCGCCGAGGTCACGGAAGACGGCGCCGAGGCGGCTTTCGAGAACGGCGTGCTCAAGCTGGCGCTGCCCAAGCGCGCCACCGTGACGAGCAAGCGTCTGACGGTGCGCTGAGCGGGCGGGCGCCCCCGGTCGGCGTTGCGGGTGATGCGGGCGATGCGGCCGGCGGCGCCGGGCGCCGCCGGCAAAGCGTCTACCATCGCGGCATGTATTCGGCGGACGACCACCGGTTCATGCGGCGAGCCCTCGAGCTGGCCGCGGGCGCGCTGTTTCATGCCGCTCCCAATCCGCGTGTCGGCTGCGTCGTGGTCCGCGACGGGCGCATTCTCGGCGAGGGCGTCACCCAGCCGCCGGGTGCAAACCATGCCGAGATCGAAGCGCTGCAGGACGCCCGCCGCAACGGCCACGACCTGCACGGCGCCACCGCCTACGTGTCGCTGGAGCCCTGCTCGCATTTCGGTCGCACGCCCCCCTGCGCCACGGCTCTGGTCGAGGCGCGGCTGGCGCGCGTGATCGCCGCCGTCGAGGACCCGAATCCGCTGGTCTGCGGCCGTGGCCTGGCCTCGCTGCGCGATCACGGCATCGATGTGCGCTGCGGGCTGCTGGCGCAGGAAGCCGCCGAGCTCAATGTCGGCTTCTTCGCACGCATGAACCGCGGCCGCCCTTGGCTGCGCATGAAGATCGCCGCCAGCCTCGACGGCAAGACCGCGCTGGAAAATGGCGTGTCGCAATGGATCACCTCCGAGGCGGCGCGGGCCGACGCCCACGCCTGGCGCGCGCGCGCCTGCGCCGTGCTGACCGGCATCGGCACCGTGCAGGCCGACAACCCGCAACTGACGGTGCGCCTGGTCGAGACGTCGCGGCAGCCGCTGCGGGTCCTGGTCGATTCACACCTGGACGTCGATCCGGCAGCGCGGCTGTTCGACGGCAGTCCGGTCCTGGTGGCCTGCGCACACGGCGATGCCGACAAGATGGCGCGGTTGCGCCAGGTGCAGGCCGAAGTGGTGGAACTGCCCAACGCCGACGGCAAGGTGGATCTGGCCGCGCTGATGACCGAACTGGCGCGGCGGGCGTGTAACGAGGTGCACGTGGAGGCCGGCTTCAAGCTCAACGGCTCGCTGGTCCGGGCCGGGCTGGTCGACGAGCTGCTGGTCTACCTCGCGCCGCTGCTGATCGGCGAGGCCCAGGGCATGCTGCACCTGCCGGCGCTGTCCGAGCTGGCGCGGGCGCGGCGGCTCGTCTTCCATGAGGTCGGCCAGGTCGGCGAGGACGTGCGCCTGCTCGCGCGCATCGTGCCGGCCGTCGAGAGGGCGCAGGCCTGATGTTCAGCGGCATCGTGCAGGCGGTGGGCGCCATCGAGCGCGTCGAGGAGCTGGGCTTCGGCCGGCGCCTGACCCTCCACGCGCCGGCGCTCGGACTCGACGACGTGCAGGTCGGCGACTCGATCGCGGTCAACGGCGCCTGCATGACCGTCACCGGCAAGACTGCCACCCGGTTCACGGTTGACGTATCGGCCGAGTCGCTGTCGAAGACCGCCGGGCTGGATCGGCGCGGCGAAGTCAACCTCGAGAAATCGCTGCGGCTGGGCGATCGCATCGACGGTCATCTGGTCGCCGGCCACGTGGACGGCACCGGCACGGTGATCGCCATGGAGTCGCGCGGCGAGAGCTGGCTGCTGATCGTCGAGACCGGCCCCGAGCTGGCGCGCTACCTCGCCTACAAGGGTTCGATCACCGTCCAGGGCGTGTCGCTGACGGTCAACCACGTCGAGGACGTGGCCGCGGGCGAGGGGCGGCGCGTCTGCCGCTTCTGGATCAACCTGATTCCGCATACGGTGGCCGTGACCACGCTGAGCGCCTTGCGCCCCGGCGATCGCGTCAACCTCGAGGTCGACATGCTGGCCCGCTACGTCGAGCGCATGCTGGCGCTGCGGGGCCGCTGAGTTTTCGACGGCACCCTTGGGCTGGTTCGCCGTCGCGATCCTGGCCGCGCTGCTGCCGCTGGCGGCCTGGCGCGACGCCGCTCGGCGCGGCTATGCACTGGCCGCCGTGGCTGGCCTGCTGCTGTTCCTGTCCTTGCGCGAGGTCCCGCTGCTGGTGCCGGGCCCGCGCTGGCTGGGCGAGCACTGGAACTGGAGCGGCTCGCTGCTGGCCGTCGCTGGCGTGCTGCTGCTGGCGGCCACGCTGGTGCGGCACGGACTGCGCTGGAGCGACTTTGGCCTGACCCTGGCGCAGCGGTCGGGCAGCAGCGGGCCCGCCGTGCTCGTGACCCTGGCGGCGCTGCTGTTGAACCTGCTGCTGATGGCCGGCTCGAGCTTCCGCCTGCCGGCCGTACCGGCGGAGACGTGGCTGTTCCAGACGAGCATGCCGGGTCTGGTCGAGGAGATCGTGTTCCGCGGCGTGCTGCTCGCCCTGGCCGACCGAGCACTGGCGGCGCGCTGGCCGTGCTGGAACCTGGCCGGCGCGCCGATCGGCCCTGGCGGCCTGTGGGTGACGCTGCTCTTCGTTGCCCTGCACGACCCCAGCGTGCACACGCTGACCGGCGTGCTGCCGGCCGCTCTGCTGTACCTTTGGCTGCGCGCGCGCACCGGCAGCCTGGTCGCGCCGATCCTGGCGCACAACGCCTGGAACCTGTCCGTCTACTTCGCTCACGCCTGACCTGCCCATGCCCGCCCTGTTCCAGCCATTCGCGTTGCGCCAGCTCGCGCTCGCCAACCGCATCGTCGTCTCGCCGATGTGCCAGTACTCCGCCCGCGACGGCAGCGCCAGCGCCTGGCACCACGCGCACCTCGGTTCGCTCGCCCTGTCCGGTGCCGGCCTGCTGATGGTCGAGGCCACCGCGGTCAGTGCCGAGGGACGCATCACCGACGGCTGCCTCGGCCTGTACTCGGACGCCAACGAGGTCGCCCTGGCGCCCGTGGCGGCGCTGGCGCGCTCGGTGGCGCCGATCGCGCTCGGCATCCAGCTCGCGCACGCCGGCCGCAAGGCTGCTTCGCGCGCGCCGTGGCTGGGCGGCAAACTGGCGGCAACGGAGCCCGGCGGCTGGCAGCCGGTGGCGCCCTCGGCACTGCCGTTCAACGCGACCGACCCCGTGCCGCGCGCCCTGGGCACGGCCGAGGTGCAGGCGATCCCGGCCCAGTTCGCGCAGGCGGCCGCGCGCGCGGCGCGGATCGGGTTCCAGGCGTTCGAGGTACACATGGCGCACGGCTATCTGCTGCACCAGTTCCTCTCGCCGCAGGCCAACCGGCGCGACGACGCCTACGGCGGCTCGCTCGCCAACCGCATGCGCCTGCCGCTGGCCGTGTTCGAGGCTGTGCGCGCCGCGGTGCCGGCGCACCTGCCGGTGGGCGTGCGCGTCAGCGCCACCGACTGGCTGCAGCATCTGCCCGAGCCGAGCTGGACCTGCGAGCAGACCATCGAGCTGGCGCGCCAGCTCAAATCGCGCGGTTGCGACTGGATCGACGTGTCCTCCGGCGGCATTTCGCTGCTGCAGAAGATCCCGCTCGGGCCGGGCTACCAGGTACCGCTGGCGCAGCAGATCCGTGGCGCCACGGGGCTTGCCACCATCGCCGTGGGCATGATCACCGAGCCGCGCCAGGCCGAGGCCATCGTTGCGCAAGGGCAGGCCGACCTCGTTGCGCTCGGCCGGGGTTTTCTGTTCGACCCGCGCTGGGCCTGGCGCGCCGCGGCCGAACTGGGCGCGCCGGTGCAGGCGCCCAAGCAGTACTGGAAGATGGTGCCGAAGGACTGCGGCCTGGCCTTCAGCGAGCCGCCGTTCGGCCTGTAGCCGGCGCAGCGCCCCCGGATGGCCGCGCGGCGCGAAGGCCTTTGCGCCGCGCGGGTGCTTGCGCGAGCCGGCGCCTACAATCGGCGCAACAGGAAGCAGGGAGCACCCTCATGCTGAGCGCCGTACCGAAGCCCGCCGCGCCATCGTCGGACATCGCCCCCACCGACGAGATCATCGAGGAGATCCGCCGCGGCAACATGGTGGTGCTGGTCGACGACGAGGATCGCGAAAACGAGGGCGACCTGGTGTTCGCGGCCGACTTCGTCAGTGCCGAGAAAATCAATTTCCTTGCCAAGCACGGGCGCGGGCTGATCTGCATGCCGATCACCGCCGAGCATGCCCGGCGTCTGAACCTGCCGCCGATGGCGGCCCGCAACGGTACCTCGCACGGGACCAACTTCACGGTGGCCATCGAGGCGGCCGAGGGCGTGACCACCGGGATCTCGGCGGCAGACCGCGCGCACACCATCCGCGTGGCCAGCCGCCCCAATGCACGTGCCGAGGACGTGGTGCAGCCCGGTCACGTGTTCCCGCTGGTCGCGCACGACGGCGGCGTGCTGATGCGCGCCGGACACACCGAGGCCTGCTGCGATCTGACTCGCCTGGCGGGCCTGAATCCGGCCGCGGTGCTGTGCGAGATCATGAACGACGACGGCAGCATGGCGCGGCTGCCGGACTTGGTGCCGTTCGCGCGCCAGCATGGCCTGAAGCTCGGCACCATCGCCGACCTCATCCACTACCGCGCGGCGCACGAGTCGATGATCGAGCGCGTCGGCAGCCGTACCATCGCCACCCTGGCCGGGCCGATGCAGCTCGTGGTCTACCGCGACAAGCCCAGCGGCAGCGCGCACCTGGCGCTGGTGCACGGCACGCTCGATCCGGCGCGCGAGGCGCTGGTGCGCGTGCACGAGCCCACCTCGGTCATCGACCTGCTCGATGCCGAGGTCTCCACCCACTCCTGGAGCTTCCCGCGCGCGCTGCGCGCCATCGCGGCGGCCGACAGCGGCGTGCTGGTGCTGCTGAACTGCGGCGAGACGGCGGTGCAACTGCTCGACAAGTTTGCCGACCAGCAGGCGCTCGCCGGAGGTGCTGCCGCGGTACGGCGCGCCGCCAAGATGGATCTGCGCACCTATGGCGTGGGCGCGCAGATTCTGCGCGACCTCGCGGTCGGCAAGATGAAGCTGCTGGCTCGGCCGCGCAAGATGCCGTCGATGGCGGGCTTCGGCCTGCAGACGACGGGCTATCTGGAGGGGTAGCCGCGCACCGTCGGTGCGCGCCGGCGCCCCTGTCTTCTCCGGGACCGCTGGTCGCCACTGCGGGTCGCTCCGCACGCTGCGCGCTGCTCTGTCCGGGCGCGAGTGCACGTGCGGCCGCGCAGCGGTCGCGTACACTGCAAACTAACATGTCGATCGACTACATCCCCCCCGACCTCGACGGCGAAGGCCTGCGCATCGGCATCGTGCAGGCGCGGTTCAACGAGTGGGCCGGCCAGGCGCTTGCGCAGGCCTGCATCGGGGAGCTGCTGAACCTTGGCGTCGACGAGGGCGACATCACCCATGTGACGGTGCCGGGCTCGCTCGAGGTGCCGCTGGCGCTGGCCAAACTCGCTGCCAACGAGGACTTCGATGCGCTGATCGGCCTGGGTGCCGTGATCCGCGGCGAGACCTACCACTTCGAGGTGGTGTCCAACGAGTCGGCGCGCGGGATCAACGAGGTGGCGCTGCGCTACGGTGTGCCGGTGGCCAACGCCATCCTCACCTGCGACACCGACGAGCAGGCGCGCGCCCGCGTCAACGAAAAAGGCCGCGACGCCGCGCGCGTTGCGGTGGAGATGGCCAACCTGCTGTGGGCGCTGGACGAGACCGGCGAACCCGGCGGCCTTGGCGACTCGCCGGACGGCGAGGAGTAGGCCGCGCATGACGGGCGACGCGCGCAACGCCGGCCGCGGCGGGGCGGGGCGCAGCGCCCGCCGGCGCGCGCGCGAGTTTGCGCTGCAGGGCCTGTACCAGTGGCTGGTGGGCGGCCACGATGCCGCCGCCATCGAGGCGCACCTCATGGAGACCGAGGGCTTCGACAAGGCCGACCTCGCGCACTTCCGCGAGGTGCTCAACGGCGCGATCGACGGGGCGGCGGAACTGCGCGCCGACTTTGCCGGCTTCATCGACCGCCGGATCGAGCAGTTGTCGCCCGTCGAGCATGCCATCCTGCTGATCGGCAGCTACGAAATGAAGAACCGCGCGGAGATTCCGTACCGCGTGGTGATCAATGAGGCGGTCGAACTGGCCAAGAGCTTCGGCGGCACCGAAGGCTTCAAGTACGTCAACGGCGTGCTGGACAAGCTGGCCGGCAAGCTGCGCCCTGCCGAGGCCGCGCGCGCCGGCGCCTGAGCCGTCCGCGCGCAGCCCGCGCGAACCCGCCTGCCGTTGATGCCGGTGCCGTGAACGAGTTCGAACTCATCGCCCGCTACTTCTCGCGGCCGCCGCGGGACACCGGCTTCGTCGCGCAGGCCGGGGGCGATGACTGCGCGCTGCTGAGCCTGGGTGATCGGCAGCTCGCGGTGACCACCGACCTGCTGGTCGAAGGCCGGCACTTCCTGCCCGATGTCGATCCGGCCGCACTCGGCCACAAGGTGCTGGCGGTCAACCTGTCGGACCTGGCCGCTGCCGGCGCCACGCCGCGCTGCTTCTTCCTGGCGCTGGCCTTGCCGCGCGTGGAGCCGGCCTGGCTGGACGCCTTCTCCGCCGGCCTTTACGCGCTGGCGGACACGCATGCCTGCGTGCTGGCGGGTGGCGACACCACGCGCGCCGCGCCGGTGGCGCAGGGGCAGGGGCCGCGCACCGTGTGCATCACCGCGGTGGGGGAGGTGCCCGCCGGGCTGGCCCATGGCCGCGCCGGCGCGCGTCCCGGCGACGACCTTTGGGTGTCGGGCACGCTCGGCGATGCCGCACTCGCGCTGGCGCACCTGCTCGGTCAGGTGGAGCTCGCGCCCGCGGCGCTGGCGCAGGTGCGGCCGCGGCTGGAGCGGCCGCCGCCGCGCGTTGCGCTGGGCGTGGCTCTGCGCGGGCTCGCCACCGCCTGCATCGACGTCTCCGACGGCCTGGCCGGCGATGCGGCCCATATCGCTGCGCGCTCGGGCGTGCAACTGGAGATCGACACCGCGGCCCTGCCGGTGGGCGCCGTGCTGGGTGCACAACCGGAGAGGCTGCGGCTGCGCTGCGCGCTGGCGGGCGGGGATGACTACGAGCTCCTGTTCACCGCGCCGCCGCAGCGCCGGGCGCAGGTGCAGGACGCCGCGCGGGCTGCCGGCGTGGCGGTCAGCCGCATGGGGCGCATTCGTGCGGGCCTGGGCGTGCGGCTGCTGGATGCCGCCGGGCAGCCGCTGTCCGCCGGGTGGCGGGGGTACGATCACTTTGACCCTGATCCCGCAACCGAGGCTACCGACCCATGAGCACGCCGCCGCTTTCGTCGCCCCCGGCGCTGGACCCGGCGCCGGCGATGGCGACGGTGCACAGCCCGCAGCCGTCGCGACGCCCGACCTGGCGCCTGTTGCTGTCGCACCCGGCACACATGCTGTCGCTGGGGTTCGGCAGCGGCCTGCCGCGGCAGGCGCCGGGGACCTTCGGCACGCTGGCCGGCTGGCTGCTGTTCGTCTGGCTCGACCAGTGGCTCGGGACCGGGGCGTGGTTCGCGCTGATCGGCGCTTCGTTTCTGCTCGGCGCGTGGGCCGCGCAGGTCACGGGCCGCCGCCTCGGCGGTGACTCCGGGCACATCGTGATCGACGAGATCGTCGCATTCTGGCTCGTGCTGCTGCTGCTGCCGGCCGATGCCGGGCCGATCACGCAGGCCATCGCCTTCCTGCTGTTTCGCCTGTTCGACATCGCCAAGCCGCCGCCGATCGGCTGGCTCGATGCGCGCATCGACAACGGCCTCGGGGTGATGCTCGACGACCTGGTGGCCGCCTTCTACACGTTGCTGGTCATCGCCATCGCCCTGCGGGTGGCGGGCTGAGATGGACGTCGCAGCACGGATCATGCAGCGCGCCGAGGAACTCGGCCGGCTACTGGAGCGCGAGCGGCTGGTGCTGGCGACCGCCGAGTCCTGCACCGCGGGCGGCATCGCCTATGCGGTCACGCAGGTGCCGGGCTCGAGCCAGTGGTTCGACCGCGGCTACGTCACCTACTCCAACGACGCCAAGCGCCAGATGCTCGGCGTCACGCCGCAGTACCTGCGCGACTACGGCGCCGTCAGCGAGCCGGTGGCGCGCGCGATGGCCATGGGAGCGTTGTCGCAGGGTGCGGCGCAGGTGGCGGTTGCGGTGACCGGTATTGCCGGCCCGGGCGGGGCTACTGCGGTCAAGCCGGTGGGCACCGTGTGCCTGGCCTGGGCCATCCGCCGCGACGGCCACAAGCCGCAGGTCCTGCCGTGGGTGCGCACCGCGCAGCGCCGGTTCGACGGCGACCGCGCCAGCGTGCGCGCCCAGTCGATCGTCGCCGCCCTCGAAGGCCTGATCGAGGTCGTGGAGCGTCACCCCGATGTCTGAACTGTTCGATCCGGCCCGCTTCGTGCTCGAGCACCGCCGCGTGGAGAGCGCGGCCGGCAGCCTCACGCTCAATGTCCGCTACAGCCGCGCGCCGCAGGGGGAGCCGCTGCTCCTGCTGCACGGCTATCCGCAGACCCATGCGATCTGGCACCGGGTGGTCGCGCTGCTGGAGGACCGGCAACCGGGCCGCTTCCGCCTGGTGATGCCGGACCTGCGCGGCTATGGCGACTCCGACAAACCGCCCGGCAGCGCGGACCATGCCGAGTACAGCAAACGCACGATGGCGGCCGACGTGCATGCGCTGATGCGAGGGCTCGGCCATGAGCGCTACCTCGTCTGCGGCCACGACCGCGGCGGGCGCGTCGCGCACCGGCTGGCGCTCGATGCGCCGCAGGCGGTGGCGCGGCTGATGCTGCTCGACATCTCGCCCACGCTCACGATGTACGAGCGCACGACGATGGACTTCGCGCAGCAGTACTACCACTGGTTCTTTCTCACGCAGCCGGCGCCGCTGCCCGAGACGCTGATCGGTGCCGACCCGGTGTTCTACCTGCGCCGGAAGGTGGGCGGCTGGGGTTCCGGCGGTACCGGCTTCTTCGACCCGCGCGCCCTGGCCGAGTACGAACGCTGCTTCAGCGACGCGGCCGCCATCCATGCGATGTGCGAGGACTACCGGGCTGCCGCCTCGATCGACCTCGCGCACGATCGCGCCGACGCCGACCGGCGCATTGCTTGCCCCGTGCGTGTGCTGTGGGGCGAGCGCGGCGTGGTGCATCGCCTGTTCACGCCGCTGGCCGACTGGCAGGCCAAGGCGGCTTCCGCGGTGACCGGGCGCACCACGCCCACCGGCCACTACATTCCCGAGGAAGCGCCCGAACTGCTGGCCCAGGAACTGGCGGCGTTCTTCGCGTAGCGCGGGCGGCCGCACGCTCCGCAGCGGCCGATCGGTCGCTGCGGCCGCAGGGGCGACGGCACGACGGTGCCCGGATCAGGCGCGCAGCGCGGCGCGAATCTGGTCGCGCGTGGCCTGCGCCGCACGCGCCGCCGCGTCGGCATAGTCCTCGCCGCGGCTGGCGTACAGGATGGCGCGCGAGGAGCTGATCAGCAGGCCGGCGCCGGCTGCGGTGCGTCCTGCCTTGACGGTGGCGATCACGTCGCCGCCCTGGGCGCCGATGCCGGGCACCAGCAGCGGCATCGCGCCGACGAGAGCGCGCACGCGCGCCAGTTCGGCCGGGTAGGTGGCACCGACCACCAGACCAAGCTGGCCGCCCGCGTTCCACTCGCCGCTGACCAGCCGCGCCACCCGTTCGTACAGTTTCTCGGTGCCGCCGGGACCAGCCACGTCGAGGTTCTGCAGAGCGTCGCCGCCGCTGTTGCTGGTGCGGCAAAGGACGAACGCGCCGCGGCCCGGGTAGGCGAGGAAGGGCGCGATGGCGTCGATGCCCTGGTAGGGCTGCAGCGTCACTGCATTGGCACCATAGCGCTCGAACACCTCGCGCGCATATTGCTCGCTGGTCGCGCCCATGTCGCCGCGCTTGGCATCGAGCACCACCGGGATCTGCGGATGCACGCGCCTGCAGTGCGCGATCAACGCCTCCAGTTGGTCCTCGGCACGGTGGGCCGCAAAGTAGGCGATCTGCGGCTTGAAGGCGCAGGCGTAGTCCGCGGTGGCATCGGCAATCGAACGGCAGAACGTGTAGATCGCGTCGGACCGGCCGGCCAGGTCGGGGGGGAAGCGCGCCGGGTCGGGGTCGAGCCCGACGCACAGCAGGCTGTCGGCGGCGGCCCAGCGGGCTGCCAGTTTCTCGGAGAAGGTGGTCATGAGACGCGATTGTAGAGACGCTCGCCCAGCGTCGGCGTGATAGCGTCGGCCGATGCATTCGCTCTCGCGGCGTGACCTCGCCCTGCTGGTGGCCCTGACCCTGGCCTGGGGCCTGAACTGGCCGATCATGAAGTTCGGCGTGCAGGATCTGGCTCCCCTGTACTACCGGGTGCTGTGCATCGCGGGCGGACTGGTCCTGCTGTGGCTGTACGCGCGCCATGCGGGCATCGATCTGTTCGTGCCGCGCAGCGCCTGGCCGCAGGTGGTGAAGCTCGCCGTGCCCAACCTCGTCGTCTGGCACGTGCTGCTGGTCGTCGCGCTGCCGATGCTGCCGGCCGGCCGCAGCGCCATCCTCGGCTACACCATGCCGGTTTGGGCGGTCGTCTTCGGTCTGCTGTTCTTCGACGAGCGGCCGCAGCCGCGGCAGTGGGTCGGCGTGGCGGCGGCCTTCGTCGGCACGCTGCTGCTGCTGTCCTCGGCGTTCACCGAGCTCGCCGGTGCGCCCCTGGGAACGCTGCTGATCCTGACGGCCGCGGCCTGCTGGGGTTATGGCACCAACCTCATGCGCCGCCACCTGACCGCGCTGCCGACCCTCACCCTGACGTTCTGGATGCTGGCGGTCACGCTGGCGGCGATGCTGCCGCTGACCATCGCCTTCGAGCATCACCGCTGGCGCGCGCCCACTGCGCTCGAGTGGTTCAGCATCGTCTACAACATGGTGCTGGCGATCGCCTTCTGCCACGTGGTCTGGTCGATGCTCGCGCGCAACCTGCCGCCGGCGGCCAGCGGGCTGTCGGTGATGATGATCCCGGTGCTCGGCGTGTTCTCCAGCATGGCGGTGCTCGGCGAACGGCCGTACTGGCAGGACTATGCCGCGCTGGTGCTGATCCTCGGCGCGCTGGCGACCGTGGTGCTGGGGCCGCGGCCGGCCCGCCCGGACGCTTCCGCGGCGACACCGGACCGGCTGGAGCCCGGCACGGAACTGCCGCGCCCTGGCCGACCCGGGCTACCACGGTGAAGCAGGCACACGCGGCGGCGCTCCCCGGCCGATCCGCGCTGCCGCGGGCTCGCCGCCGCGGACCCGTGAAGCAGGCGGCCGCAGCGACCCGAGAGGGTGTGGGTGTCATGCCTGCTGTGACGGCCCTGGGGCGCCCGGGGCGCCCACTCGTCGTTGCAGACGCTCGCTGCAGCCTGCGGCGGCGGCGGCTGCGCTGTGCGCCTCGGTCGGAACGCTTGGGACACCCGTCGGGCACGCCGGATGGCCTGTCACCTTCCGACGCCTGAGCGTTGACCCCGGCGCGGGCCCGCAGCCGTGCCGCCTGTCAACCCGAGGTCCCGTTCACCGGATGATCGTCGCGCGGTTTGGGGCCACGCTGGCACACTTGCTCCCCACGACTGAATGAGGTGCTGGCTGGCGCCGGCCGGGGACGACTGCGCAGGCCGGCCCGGGGTGGCGCTGCAGTCATCGCCGATCCGTCGGCCGGCGCCGGTCGCCCGGGTGAGCCGCTGGTATGGTGGCGACCCGCGCACTCGGGGCGCTTGGGCCGGCACTCGAGAGGTCTGACGAATGAAGAAGCCTGGATTCGACATGCTCCGCTGGCGCCTGCTGCTGGCGGTCGTCGCGGCGTTGCTGGCGGCCTGCGGCGGCAGCGAGCCGCCGCAGACCACCACGTCCACGCTGGTGTTCCGCATCCGCGGTACGCCGCCGTCGGAGGAGTTTCGCTACGTCACCTCGTCGCCCGAACTGATCGCCCGGGCGCGGGAGCAGTTGCGCCTGCCCGAAGCGCAGCGATTCCTGTTCGCCTCGGGCGGGATCGCTGCCGGCGATGGCGGCCACAATCAGCCGTGGAGGTGGCACTTCACGGACCTCGCCCTGGTGGAAGTGGCCATCGAGTTGTGCGACGGCCGCCCGACCCTGGTCGAGGCTGACCTCGCCTACTGGCTGTCCACGGTCAGGCGCTTCTGTCCCTGGGGCTCCTACGTGTACGCCGTGCTGCCCTGAGCGGTTGAGAGGCCACGGCTGCCGGCCGACTCGCCAGGCGGCGAGTGCCGCTGCGCGCCGGTTGGCTGCTCACCCGAGTCGAACACGGGTGCGCCGCAGCTCGGCAGTCTTGCGCGGGATCCAGGCGGGCGGGCGCGGCCGACGCATCGCACGCGTAGGCGACGGCAGGCTAACGCCGCCCCCGCACGCAGCGCACGAAGTTAAGGATGCGCACCTCGTCGCCCTGCGGCCCGAAGCCCTGCGGATACTTTGACGGGTCGCCGTCCTTGGGGCCGGCGCGCTGGCTGCCGGCCCCGTGCACGTCGATGAGGTTCCGGGTGCTGCTGCCGGGGGGCATCTGCATCCAGCCCAGCGCGCGGCCGAAGGCGAAGTAGGCGGCGCGCGCGTACATGACGTCCGCCGGACCATCGAGCACCGTGGTGCTGGTCCAGTAGTACGACTCGGGCGTGCTGGCCTGCAAGGGTGGCGCCAGCGCGGCGCTCAGCGTGACCGCGGGCGCACGCGTGTAGTCGACGATGCTGTGCAGCTCCTTGGCATCGGGCAGACGCCAGTCCGCCTGGCCGGCCAGCCGCAGCGCCGTGCAGTAGGCCAGCGCATCGCGCCAGTTGCGCGGCTGGCCGTCGTCGCGCTGCTGCCAGATCAGGCCCGATCCGCGGTCCGTCACGGTGCCATCGCCGTTGTCGCGGTAGTCGTTGGTGCCATACGCCGGGCCGCGCACGAAGCGCACGCGCATGAGCTGCGGCGCGGCGCCGCCACTGCCCGGCCGATACCGCGGATAGCCCTTGATGCGGCCATCGGCGAAGTTGACGCCGAAAATGGTGACGTCGTTGTTCATCGTGGTGGCGACATAGGCGGTCGACGACCACAGTTGCACGTCGAAGAAGCGGCTGCCTTCGCCGTAGGCGAACTCGAAGGTTGCGGTGTCGATGAAGGGCCGCGACTGCAGCGCTGTCGGCGCGAACCAGCCGCGAAAGTCGATCAGCGTGTACAACTCCTTGATGGTGGGCACGCGCCAGTCGGCATGGCCGCCGGTGCGCAGCGCCGCGGCGGCAGCCTGCGCCTCGCTCCAAGACAGGGCTCCGGCCAGAGCGCGGGTCCAGGTCAGGCCGGTCACCGGGTCGGAGACCGTGCCATCGCTGCGCGCCTCGAAGGACTGGCGCGGGCCGGGGCGCTGCCCATCCTGGCCGAAGAACGGCGCGCCGGCGGCCGGGCAATCGATGCGGGCGTCGTTGGAGAAGCATCCCTCCTGTGCGGTGCCGGGCACCCGCCATGCCGGCGCATCGGCCGGCGTGGGGGTGGCCGCGCCGATGGCCTCGCTGGTGGCGCCGCAGGCGGCAAGCAGCAGCGGCAGCAGGCCGGCAAGCCAGCGCGCGGCCGTATGGCTGCGGTGGCGCGGCGACGGATCAGCGCGCCGTCGACGGTCGTCGCATCGGGCGGGCGCGCGCAGGTGGCGCAACGGTCTCATTGGAATCTTCCCTGGCGGCAGCAAAGCGTGGATCGGCCCCGCCCAGCCCATCACGCAAACCCTCGAGCAGCAGCTGCAGGCGCAGGCGCTCGGCGGCAGGCAGCGATGCACACAGTTCGTCCTCGGCCTGTTGCCAGGCACGGCGCACCGACTGCGCGGCGGCGCGGCCGCGCGCGGTCAGCGTGAGGGTCACGCGCCGTGTGTCGTCGCTGTCGATCCAGCGCTCCAGCAGCCCGGCCGCCTGCATGCGCTGCGCCATGACCGTGGCCGTCGGCTGCGCGATCTGCAGTCCGGCTGCGAGCTCGCCCACCGTCAGCGGGCCCTGGCGCAGCAGCGCATCGAGCACGCGGCCCTGGCCGTGATGGACGCCCGCGCGGGCGAGCGGCGCGCGCAGGCGCTCTTCCAGCAGGCGACCGATGTGCAGGAACAGGTGCAGCAGGTGCCGGGGCGGCAAGTCCGGCTCGTTCATGGCATAAACATAGCCGGCTATGTATGTGCCGTCAAGTCGTTGGTGGGGCACCCCGGGATCCGGCCGCGTCAAGCCCGCGTCAGCGTGGGCGGCCGCGGCGCTGCTAGCGTCGCTGGCACGACAAGGCGACAGACCGGGCGCCCAAGCCGCGGCTGCAATGAGGGAGGGCAGGATGGGTCGATTGACCAAATGGGTGGGGCCGGTGCGTGGTCGTCTGCGGATACTGTTGGCTGGCCGCTTTCGCTTCTGCGCCCTGGTGCTTCTCGTGCTGCTGCTGCTGGGCACCGGTACGCGTGTGGGCCTGGCGCTGTTCAACGGCTTCGCTTTCGACGACTGGGCGGCGTTCTCGCCGCTGCGCCTGCCGCTGTGGCTGGCGCTGGGCTTCGTCTACGACCTCGGCGTGGCGAGTTTCGTGCTGCTGCCCTTCGCGCTGGTGGCCTGGCTGGCGCCAGACTCGCGGCGCGGCGGTGAGGTGGCTACGGCGCTCAATGTTGTTCTGGCGGCGGCGGTCTTTGGGCTCGCGCTGTTCGTGGCGCTGGCCGAGTTCGTGTTCTGGAACGAGTTCGGCACGCGCTTCAACTTCATCGCCGTGGACTACCTCCTGTACACGAGCGAGGTGATCGGCAACATCCGCGAGTCCTATCCGGTGCCGCTAATGCTCGGCGGGTTGGTCGCCGCGACCGTGCTGCTCCTGCTGGCGGTGCTGCGGCCTTTGCGGCGTGCCGGTGCTCCGGCCGGCATGTCCTTTGCCGGCCGCAGCACCCGCATGGCGCTGCTGGCGCTGCTGTCGCTGCAGGCCTATATCGGCCTGGACGCGCGCTACAAGGACTTCAGCCCGCACGCGCCGAGCGTGCAACTGGCGGGCAACGGCTGGTTCGAGTTCCTGCATGCCTTCTGGCACAACGAGATCGACTACCCGCAGTTCTATCGGACCCTGCCGCCGGCACAGGCCGACGCGGTGCTGCGCCGGGAGTTCGGACTGGCCGACGCCGGCGCCCCGCCGACCGTGGTGCCGCTGGCCATCGCGCGTCACGTACAGGGGCGCGACGCGCAGAAGCGGCTCAACGTGGTGCTGATCTCGGTGGAGAGCCTGAGCGCGGACTTCCTGGGCAGTTTCGGTAACGACCGCAATCTCACGCCGCGGCTGGATGCGCTGGCGCGCGAGTCGCTGCTGTTCACCCGGCTGTACGCCACCGGCACCCGGACCGTACGCGGACTGGAGGCCATTTCCCTGTCATTGCCGCCCACGCCGGGCCACTCGGTGGTCAAGCGGCCCAACAACGACAACCTGTACACGCTGGGCGAGGTGTTTGCCGAGAAGGGCTACGAGCCGCTGTACATCTACGGCGGCTACAGCTACTTCGACAACATGAAGACCTTCTTCGCCGGCAACGGCTACACGGTGGTCGACCGCGCCGCGCTGCCGCGCGAGGATGTGCACGACGAGAACATCTGGGGGGTGGCCGACGAGGACCTCTTCACGCTGGCGTTGCGTCAGCTCGACGCGCGCCACCGGGCCGGCCGGCCCTTCTTCGCGCACATCATGACGACGTCGAATCACCGTCCGTTTTCCTATCCGGCCGGGCGCATCGACCTGCCGGCCGGCAGCCGCGAGGGCGCGGTCAAGTACACCGACTGGGCAATCGGCAACTTCATCGACCGCGCGCGCGCGACGCCATGGTTCGACGACACGGTGTTCGTGATCCTGGCCGACCACTGCGCCTCGTCGCGCGGGCGCACCGAGCTGCCGATCGACCGCTTTCACATTCCCCTGCTGATCTACGCGCCGCGGCACCTGGCGCCGGCGCGCATCGAGCAGCTCGCCTCGCAGATCGACGTCGGGCCGACGCTGCTGGGGCTGCTCAACTTCGACTACACCTCGCACTTTTTCGGCCAGGACATCCTGGCCGAGGGCCAGCGGCACCAGCGGGCGCTGCTCGCCAATTACCAGACGGTCGGTTACCTGCGGGATGGGGTGCTGGTGGAGCTGCGGCCGAAGGGCCGCGTCCGTTTCGTCGATGCCGCCAGCGGCGCCGAGCTGCCGGCCACGGCCGAGCACGAGCGGCTGCTGGCGCAGGCCATCGCTTACTACCAGTCGGCCAGCGATGCCCTGCGCAGCGGTGCGCTGCGCGTTGATGCGGCGCGCCGTCGCGACGCGGCCGCGCAGGCCCGCCCGGCCGAGCGACCGCAAGGCCGCCGCGACGGCTTCAGCTGACGTGGGCCGCCAGATACCGGCGGATCAGACCAAGCAACTCGTCTTCCTGGTAGGGCTTGCCGAGATACTCGTTGACGCCGAGCTCGAAGGCCATACTGCGGTGTTTCTCGGCCGTGCGCGAGGTGATCATCAGGATCGGGATCGACCGGGTGGCCGCGCCCGAGCGCAGGTTGCGCGTGAGGTCGAAGCCGTCCATGCGCGGCATCTCGATGTCCACCAGCATGACGTCGGGCAGCCGGTCCTGCAGCTGCCGCAGCGCATCGACGCCGTCCTTGGCGAGCATCACGTCGTAGCCGTTGCGCTCGAGCAGGCGCTGGGTCACGCGGCGCACCGTCAGCGAATCGTCCACCACCATGACCACTGCCGGGCCGGCCGCAACCGGCGCGTCCAGGGCAGCAGCGCCTGCGCCGCCTGCCGCATCCGCCCCGGCAACCGGTAGCGCCGGCGGCAGCGACACCGGAACCGGCTCGGGAGCGCGCGCAATCAGCTGCACCGGATTGATGATCAGCACGATCTCGCCGTTACCGAGGATGGTGGCGCCGAGAATGCCCGCCAGCCGCGACACCTGCGCGCCGACGTTTTTCACCACCACCTCCTGGCTGGACGAGATGTCGTCCACTGCCACCGCCAGCCGGTCTTCGCCCGACCGCAGCAGTGCCACCGGCACCTGCTTGACGTGATGCCGCACCGCCTCCTCCCCCAGCAGTTGCCCCAGAGGACGCAGCACCACCTGGCCCAACGGCGGCAAGTCGATGCTGCCCGCCGACAGGGCCGGCAGGATCACCGCCGGTCTCAGGCGCCGCACCTGTTCGACCATGCCGGCCGGGATCGCGTAGCGGCGCGTGCCCGCGGTGGCCAGCACGACCTGGGTCACCGCCAGGGTGAGCGGCAGATAAAGAGTGAAGCGGGTCCCGCGGCCGCTCTCGCTTGCCACGGCGATGCGGCCGCCAAAGCTTGCAAGCTCGGCGCGCACCACGTCCATGCCCACGCCGCGGCCCGCCAGCTCCGTCACCTCGGTGGCGGTCGAGAAGCCGGGCGCGAAGATGAGCTCCGTCAGGTCGCGGTCGGTAACCGCAGCGCCGGGGGCGATCAGCCCCTTCTCCTCGCCGCGACTGCGGATGCGCGGCAGATCCAGGCCCGCCCCATCGTCGCTGAAGACGACAATGATCTCGTTTCCTTCCTGCCGTACCTCGATCGTCACTTCGCCGGTATCCGCCTTGCCGGCTCGCTGGCGCTCCTCGGGCCGCTCGAGCCCGTGCACGATCGAGTTGCGCACCAGATGTTCGAACGGAGCGGCCATCTTCTCGAGCACGCCACGGTCGACTTCGGTGGTGCCGCCGCGGATCTCGAGGTTGACCCGCTTGTCGATCTCCTTGGCAGTCTGCCGCGCCACCCGATACAGCCGCTCCGAGACGTTGGCAAAGGGCACCAGCCGCACTCGCATCAACTGCTGCTGCAGGTCGCGCGTCAGGCGTGACTGCGCCTGCAGATCGGTTTCCGCGCTGCCCAGACCCTTCAGCATGTTGCTCTGGACCATGGCGACGTCCTCAACCGACTCGGCCAGCATGCGAGTGAGCTCCTGCAGGCGTGTGTAACGGTCGAACTCCAGCGGGTCGAAGGCGGCGCTCTGGCGGCTCAACTGGTCGGCGCGCGCTGCGATCTGTGCGTCGGCCTGGATCTCCACCTCGCGCAACTGCGTGCGCAATCGCGAGATGTTCTCCGTCAGGTCCGTGAGCGCGCCTTTCAGCGTGCCCAATTCATTGTCGAGCTTGGCGCGCGCGATCGACACCTCGCCGGCCTGGTCGACCAGCTTGTCCAGCACGTCGGAGCGCACGCGGATCACGCTGGCGGGCTGGGCCGCGGCCGGGCGCTCGGCCGGCTTGACCGGCGCGTCTTCGCGGAGCGCCTCGCGCGGCTGGTCGCGCGCGGTCTCGCGCATGGCAGTCAAGTCGATCACCGGCGCCAGCGGGGGTGGCTCGCTCAGTGCTTCGTCCGGCGCAGCCCGCTCGGCGAACGCTGGCGGTGCCGCCACGGCGGTGCCCGTCTGCGGGCTCTGCAGAACGTCGAACAGCGCCAGCGCCTGGTCGTACTGGCTCTGCAGGTCTTCGACGATGACGGTCGGAACGCTGACCAACTGCATCGCTGACTCGATCCGCGTCTCCATGTCGTGCACCAACTCGCCCAGCCGCATGGCACCGGCCATGCGCGCACTACCCTTGACGGTGTGCAGTTGGCGCATCAGCTCGCGCGCGACCTCTCGATCGTTAGGGTTGGACGACAGTTCGCGTAATCGGCCGCTGATGGCGGGCATCAGGTCGTGCGCCTCAGCGGTGAAGATCTCAAGCAGGTCCGGGTCGATCTCGTCGCGTACGCCGCTGTCGGGCTCGCCGCTGCCTTCGGCCTGGCCTGGGCGGTCTTCTGCGCCGCCGAGGGTCGACCCCGATTGGTGGCCTGGCACAGCCGCCAGCGGGTTTCGCAAGGCGGCGTCGGGTGTCAGGGCTGGCGGAGTGTCGCCCGCTGCCGCAGGGGTGACAGCGGCGGACGCAGGCGCGCTGTCCGGTTCGGTGGCGACCAGGTACTCATCGATCCCGAGTTGGAAACTCTGCGGCAGGGGCTGCGGGTCGCCGATTACCGCGATGGCCGGGGCGGCAGCGTCCAGCTCGAGGTCGGGCTGCGGCCCGGGGCTGGCGCGCGACGCGTCGGCGCCCGCTTCCGGCATGCCTTCGACGGCCAGCCTGGCCGACACCGGGGGCGACTCGTCATCGTAGAGCGGGATAATCGAGCTCGGCCCTTCGATGGCGCTGCGTTCCAGGATCTGGTCGAGCAGGGTCCGCACCGCCGCTGACTGTACCGGTGCCGGGTTGGGAAAGACGCCGGCGGCAAACTGGTGCAGCATGCCGCGCAGTTTCTCGATCACCGACTCCAGCGTGTCGAATTGCGCTGGAGTCAGCGTCGGGCCATCGCTACGGGCGAACGCGTTGCGAATCAGCGCGTGCAGCAGATCATCCAGTGGGTCGGCGATCTCGTACACCGGCTCCAAACCGACCGTGCCCGAGATGCCGGCCAGCGAGTGGGCGCGTCGCAGCGTGCCGGGCAGCACGCTGCGCGCGGGCTCGAAGCGCCATTCGGCGATGTCCTGTGCCAGTACGCGGATGCACTCGTCCGCTTCATTCAGGAATACCGAGTACAGGCCGTGGCTGATCTCCAGCGGACCGATTCGGCGAGTCTCCTCGCCGTTGCCGCGCGCCGGCTCATTGACCGGCAGGTTAATCACCTGCGCGCTGGGCTGCTCGTTCGACGGCGCCTCGCCGGCGGTAGCCGCTTCGCCAAAGCCGACGAATTGCAGGGGATCGCCCACCTCGACGCTTGTCGCGCCGGCTTCGCTGGTGCCGAAGTCATCGGGTGCGGCCGAGGCTTCAGGCGCCTCAACCGCCGGGTCTTCAGTGCTGGCGCGGCGGGACTGCGGCAGCTCGGCGGGCGCAGCTTCAGCCGAACTGCCCGCCGCCTTTGGGCTCGCTTCCAGTCCCGGCGGCATTTCGGGCAGGGCGCCTTCGTACGCGAAAACGCCGCCCTCACGCACGCGTTGCGCCGCCTGCACCAGCGGCACAATCGGCAGCTCGGCCGCTCTGCCCTGCGCGATACCCGAGATCCAGCCTCGCATCAGCGCGGAGGCCGCCGCCCCAAGACGGATCAGGTCGTCACTGGCCGGTCGCTCCTGGGCCAGCCACAGGTTGAAGCACTGCTCGACCGCCCAGGCGCAATCGCCGAACTGCTTCTGCCCAATCATGCGACTGGAGCCCTTGAGCGTATGGAAGGCGCGCCGAACTGTGGTCAGCGTGGACTGGTCGCCCGGCGCCTTGCGTAACGCGAGTAACTGCTCGTCTATACCGTCGAGATGTTCGTTGGCCTCCTCGACGAAGATCTGTGTCAGCTCCTGGTCGGCCGCCGCCTGCGTTGTCGGCAGCGGCGCGGTCAGTTGCACGGCCGGCTGCTCGCGCGGCTTGAACAGCCGGGCCAACTCGCCAGCCACCAAGGCGCTGCGCTCATCGCGCAGGCGCGCGAGCAAAGGCTGCGCGGCGGCGATGCGCGCCTTCAGTGCCGCATCGTCGAGCAGGTCAGCTTCGCCCGTGAGTGCCTGCAGCAGTCGCTCGAACGACAGCAGCGCTGCGTTATCCAGCGGCGCCGCGGCCAGCCGCTGCGCGTCGCGCTGCGCGTCGCGCAGGTGTTGCTCGACCGACCCCTCCACGGCCTCGCCGCGCTCGCGCCTGGGCTCGGCTCCGTCGGAGCGTAGGTCGAGGGTGCGCGGCGGCGTGAGGAACTCGTCCACCGGCGACAGCAATTCCTCCGCCGCGGCCCCCGTGCTCTGAGCCAGGTCAGCGGAGAACACCCCGGTCGAGGGGTCGTAGCGGAACATGCTGCGCGCCCGGTCGCCGTCCTGCGCCAGGCTCTCGACGAAAAAGCCCACCGCCCCGAGATTTTGCGCGATGCGCGCGAACTCCTCAGGCAGGCCGGGCGTCGCCGGGTCGGCAAAGCGGCGCACGCTGCCCTGCACGTTGCGCAGCGCAGCCACCGGATCCTCAAAGCCGAGCATCGACAGCACGCCGCAGACCTGGTCGAACATGGCCTCGGTGTGCACCAACTCCTTGCGCTCGGCGGGGTTGCGGAAGAAGCGATCGAGCCGCTGCTCGATCTCGCGCAGTGCGGCCTGGGTCTCGCCGACGACGTTGGCCATGGTCAGCCGGTCCTGCGCACGGCGCGCCAGCTCGCTGATCCATGACCCACTGTCGGGCAGCGACTGGCCCTGCACCACGGCGGCCAGCCGCTGCGCCAGTTGCTGCGCGTGGTCGGCAAAGTCGGGGTCGGCCTGTGGTAGCTCATCGACGCCCTGCTCGACGAACAGCAACGCCGCGGCAACTTCCAGGCCGAGCTTCTCGCGTACTTCCGGCGCGAGGTCAGCGAAGTTGCGCGTGGCCACGCCGACGTTACGCAGAACGCTGCCGATGGCGGCGGCGTCGAGGCGGCTGGCCGCTTCGATGCAGCGCGTGAGCTGCTGCGCGAAGCGCGCCATCTCGGCCGCGCCGCCGACGATCTGCCCCCAGCACTGCTTGGCGAGCGCCACGCCGTCCCTGAGCTGGCGCAGCGCGTCGGCATCGATCGCCGTGAGCGTCGGACGCTCGAAGTCAGGCGCGATCAATGCCTCCAGTCCGTAAAGCCGCTTGACCTCGGTCACGCGCGGCAGGCTACTGCCGCTTAGGCCGACGTAAAACAGGACGTCCGTCATGAGGCGCTCGGCCACCGCGCCGCCGCCGTCGATCAGTCGGCGCAACTGCAGATTCAGTCGCGCCAGCACTCGCTTCAGATCGATGTCCACCGGCATCTGGCCGGCGGCTAGTGCATCAAGCAGGCCGCGCGCGACCCACCAGAAGCTGCGTGCCAAACCGCGCTGGGGCAGGTGTTCGAGCTCGGCGACGGCATCGCGCATGGTCTGCCGCGCCTGCGGATCGTCGGTGTTGCGAAGAAAGCCCAGCAGGCCCTCCTCGAAGAGCACGCGTCGCATGCGCAGCTGGTTGGCGGTCAGTGGCTTGACCTCGATTTGGTGGAACGCCGGCCGGCGCGAAAGATCCGGGAAGACGAGGTCAGCCGGGTGGATACGCGCGGCGCGACTGAGCGCTAGTACGTCGCGGTAGTAGGGATAAAGGAGGATCGGCTGGTTGGGTCGGCCCGATAGCAGGCCACCGAGGTAGTTCAGTATGGCTGCGACCGCGGTCTCCACGGTGCGAACCGCACTCGGTCCGCACTCCTTGGGCTCTCTGTCCCAGCGGTGCAGCAGCTGCTCGATCGACTCGGTGACCAGCGCGACGCCCCGCAGGTCCAGCAGCTGCAGGGCGCCGTGCGCCTGGTGCACCTGGTTGCGCGCGTTGCGTAAAGGCTCGGCGTCCTGCTTGTTCGCAAGGAAAGCCTTGACGCTCTCGACCGCCTGCCCGAGCGAGCCGCGGATCTCGTCGATCACCCACGCCAGCGGCGCGATGTCCTGGGCTGCGCCCATCAGTGCGTTGGGATTCTGCGATTCAGACATCGTTTCTAGTCCTGTCGTCGCTGGCTGCGGGCTCGGCGCGGGGCAGGTCGGTACCCACTGTGCATGCGCTGCGCCTTGCGCAATGATCGATTAACTGCCGTATCGGCCCACTATTCGTCACGCGCTTAGCGCGCAGCTCCCTGGCTTGGCATAGGCCAGCGCTTTCGGCTGCTCCATCGCACGGGCCTCCGACCACTCCTTAATGCGTGCCGCCGCGCAGACGCACCCAATCTCGTGAGTGCGCTACACGCGAGGCGCTAACCCACCCGGAACCGTGCGACTGACGCCTTGAGCTCGCGCGCCAGCGTTGCGAGCTGGCCGATCGACTGTGCTGCCTGCCGGGTGCCTTGCGAGGTCTGGTCGGTCACCGCCAGGATGCGCTCCATCGACTGCGCCACCCCGCCGGCGCTTTGGGCCTGCTCGTTGGTGTTACCGGCAATCCGTTCGATCAGTTCGGACAGCTGGCGCGAGACGCGGCCGATATCGGCCAGGGCGGTACCGGCCGCATCGGACAGCTTGGTCCCCTCCACCACGCCCTGCGTGCTCTTCTCCATGGCCGCCACCGCGTCCTGCGTGTCGGTCTGAATGGTGCGCACCAGCGCGCCGATCTGCTTCGCAGCCTCGGCGGAGCGGTCGGCAAGACGCTGCACCTCCTCGGCCACCACCGAGAAGCCGCGGCCCGCCTCGCCGGCGCTCGCAGCCTGGATCGCCGCGTTCAAGGCCAGCACGTTCGTCTGCTCGGTAATGTCCGTGATCAGCTCCACGATCTCGCCGATCTCCTGCGACGACTCGCCCAGCCGCTTGATCCGCTTTGCGGTTTCCTGGATCTGCTCGCGGATCTCGTTCATGCCTGCGATCTGGTTGTACACCGCGCGCTGACCCCTCTCGGCAGCTTCCAGCGAGGCGCGCGCCACCTTGGCGGACTCGCCGGCACTCTTCGACACCTCGTTGATCTGGCTCGCCATCTTCAGCACCTTGTCGCCCGTGTCCTTGATTTCGCGCGACTGCTGTTCGGAGGCGGTCAGCAGTCGGGTGGCGATGTCGCGGGCCGCAGTTGACGCAGTGGACACCTGCTCGGCGGTGTTGTTGATGCGGCCCACCAGGCCGCGCAGCTCTTCCACCGTGTAGTTCACCGAGTCTGCGATGGCGCCGGTGATGTCTTCGGTCACGGTAGCCTGTACGGTCAGGTTGCCGTCGGCGACCTCCTGCAGTTCGTTCATCAGGCGCAAGATCGCCGCCTGGTTCAGCTCGTTGGTGCGATTGGCGTCCTCTTCGAGTCGCTGAGCCTCGGCGCGCTGCTGCTCGGCTTCGTTGGCACGCTTGCGGGTGTCTTCCAACAGCACCTTCACGACGCCGGCGGCGGCGACCAGCACGCCGAGGCCGAAGATCCCCATGATCCAGAAGTTGAGGACCCGCAGGCGCTGGTCCTTCTTGAACGACGCTTGCGTGTCGGTGAAGGCCTGGCGCAGCGCTTCGGTGTCGCGCAGGATCGCCACCTCGGCGTCCTTCGCCTGCACGATCGCCTGCAGATTGGACAGGCCGCCGGCGATCGACGCCTGGAACTCGTCGTAGATCTTGGAAAGCTCCTGCAACCGACTGCGAGTGCCGACATCGCCGGCGGGCGCGATGCGCAGCGCCGGAGAGCCTTGCAGCAGCGCCAGGGTCAGGTCGCGGAAGAGATTGATGTCGCGCCCGAGCGTCAGGCCGATCTCGGCGTTCGCAGTCTCGCCGCTGATCAGCGCGTTGGCCGAGCGGCCCAGGCGCTGGGTCAGCATCACGAGCTGGTTGCTGGCGGCGATCTCGCTCGCCGGGGCGCTCTGCTGCAGCTTGAGCGCCGCGATCTCCTCAGTCAGCAGCAACAGGCGGGGGCTCACTTCGTTGATCTTGCGAATCACGTCGCCGAAGGCGGCGAGCTCCTTTTGCTGTTGCAGGATCACCGAGGCGGCTTGCTGCGAGACACGCCAGCGCTCGCCCAGTTTGCTCAGCTGCTCCTGGCGCTCGGATGGCGCGGGCGCCAGACCGCGCGTGCGGTCGCCATTGGCCAGCGCGTCGAGGTTGGCGTCGATCCGGTCGCGGCTGTCGCTAAGGGTGGCGAACGCCTGTCGGTTGCCAGCTACGGCATAGGGCGCGGCGCGCGCCAGGCGCTGTGTGTGCATGAGCGCATCGCCAGTGATCTCGACCTGCAGCGTTCCGCTCGTCGACTGGCGCAGATCGAGGGCGAGCACGCCAGCCACGACGACGGCAAACAGGCCCATCAGGATCAGCAGCACCTGCACCTGCAGATTAACCGGACGGTCGCCAATCAGCGGCAGCTTCCATGCCAGGAAGCGCTCGATCAGGTCGACGGTGCGGCGGCCGCGCGACTCGCCGCGGCGGACGTGCACCGTCTCGCGGCGCGTGGCCGGCCGCCGAACGGCCGAGGGCGCAGGGACGTCGTCGACCGCAGCCAGCTCCGTGTAGCTGAAGGTGTTCGGATCGGCTGCGAGAGTCGCGGCCCGGTCGCCATCGCGGGCTCCGGACCCCCGGCCTGCCTTGCTGGCCTTCTTGCCCTTCTTGAAACCAAAGTCCAACGCCATGGTTTGCCCTCCAAATGCCACACGGAACCCGGCCGCCGGACCGGATTCCTTAGGGCCGTGCCCGCCGTCAGGCCCCGATCATCGCAAAGCGCTCGCTGGTGACCAATCGCTCCAGACGGAGCTCCGTGAGTTGCGTGCCATCCATGTCGCGGTAGCGCAGCGACTCCCAGGGCGCTGACGCCTGGCCCCGGCCCAGCGGCTCGAGTTCATTGAGGTTGCGCAGACCAAAGGCGCGCGTGATCAGCAACGCTGCATTGACATTGAGCGCCTCACCGAAGACGAGCAACTGGGTTGCCTCGCCTGCCGCCGACGGCTCGCCGCCCATGAAGTGCATCAAATCGATGACACCGATCAGCCGGCCACGTACGTTGGCCAGGCCGCGGTACCAAGGCTGCGTCCACGGCACCGGCACGACTTTGGGCAGGGCCACGATCTCCGCCGCCAGATTCATGTCGAGCAGGTAGTGCCTTGGACCGATCTTAACGGCGAGCCGCAGCGGCTCCGACGACGTGCCGGACGCCGCCTTCAGACGCTCTGCCAACTGCGTGGAGAAGTCCCGCAGCTTGGCTCGAACCTGGCCCGTCCGCTTGCCCGCGTCCATGTCAATCGAGTCCGTCGGCCCTACGCCGCTGCGGCCGAACCACAGGGTGCAGCGAGCGAAGCGAGCAGCGCGGCGCTGACAGCCTGCTGGCGTCCGTCGGCTCGACGCCGCTGACGAAGTCCGCCCGGCAAGCCAGCGACGGGGTGGAGCGTGGCGGCCGTTTCATCCTAGCCCAGTGCGGCGATCTTCTCGAGGAGCTCTTCGGGCCTGACCGGCTTGGTCACGAAGTCGCGTGCCCCCTGACGCAGCGCCCAGATGCGGTCGGTCTGCTGATTCTTGCTGGTGCAGATGATGATCGGCACCGCCTGCGTAGCCGGATCCCTGGACAGCTGACGGGTCAGCTGAAAACCGTTTTGTCCAGGCATCACGACGTCGAGCAGGATGAGGTCGGGCACGCCGTTGCGCAGCTTGTCCACGGCGTCTTCGGCGTTCTCGGCCTGGGTGACGGCGAAGCCGTTCTTGGTCAGCAACTCGTTCAGGAAATAGCGCTCGGTGGGCGAGTCGTCAACGATGAGGACTTTCTTGATCGGCATGGCACTCCCGGTTGCCTGATGGCGCGGCTAGCTGGCGTAGAACTGGCGCACGGCGGCCAGCAGGCTGTCCTTGGTAAACGGCTTGGTCAGGTACTCGCTCGAACCGACCATGCGCCCGCGCGCCCGGTCGAACAGGCCGTCCTTGGACGACAGCATGACCACCGGCGTCTTGGAAAACCGCGGGCTGCGCTTGATCAGCGCGCAGGTCTGGTACCCGTCGAGCCGCGGCATCAGGATGTCGCAGAAGATGATGCCCGGCTCGTGATCGTTGATCTTGGCCAGCGCCTCGAAACCGTCCTGGGCGAGGATCACCTGGCAGCCCGCCTGAGTCAAAAAGATTTCCGCACTGCGGCGGATGGTGTTGGAATCATCGATCACCATCACCTTGCGTCCGCGGATGTCCGAAAAATCCAGCCCAGCCATTCAACTCATCTCCGAAGCCGACTCCGGTCTGCCGCGGCTCAGATCTCGACCATCTCGAAATCTTCCTTGCGCGCACCGCACTCGGGGCAGGTCCAGTTGGGGGGCACCTGTTCCCAGCGTGTGCCTGGGGCGATGCCCTCGTCCGGCAGCCCCGCCGCCTCGTCGTAGATCCAGCCGCAAATCAGGCACATCCACGTGCGTAAGGCCCCCTCGTTGGATGCGGGCGAGCCGCCTGCAGAGAACGTCATCTGACCGAAAAACCTGAGTTAATTCGATAACATACTGAGCGGCGCGCATCATAGCCGGTAGCCCGAAAAAGGGGCGCTTCGCCCCCTTGCAAGCGCCAAGAAGTCCATCCTGACGAGTCTTTCGGACCGTTCGGGCCGCAGCTTCGGGTGATCCCGCACCCGACCGATCCGCCCAACGCGGTTTGCCTTTCCCAGCCTGCCCAATGCCCAGCAACCTGGCCCCGCCCACCGTCCTCGTGTTCGCGATGTCGGATCCGACCGGCGCCGGCGGCGCCATGGGCGACGCGCTCACCTGCGCCGCCATGGGCTGCCATGCCGCCTGCGCCATCACCGCCCTGGCGGTGCAGGACTCCACGCGGGTGGAAGACGTGCTGGTCATCGATGCCGAGTGGATCGACGACCAGGCGCGCGCCGTGCTGCAGGACATGCCGGTGGCCGCCATCAAGGTCGGTGCGGTGGGCAACAGCGACCATGCCCAGGCGATTGCCGAGATCCTGTCCGATTACCCCGGGTTGCCGGTGGTGTTCGATCCGTTTCCGTCGGCGCTGGGTAACCGCGCCGATTCCGAGGGCGAGCTCGATCCGGAGCTGATGGCTGCGCTGCGCGGCCTGATCGTGCCGCAGACCAGTGTGCTGACCCTGAGCCTGGCGCAGGCGCGCCGCTGGATCGAACTGGCGAGCGACGACGAGGCCGACGCCGATGCCGCCGCCGACTACGGCGCCGCCCGGTGCGCGCGCCGCCTGCTCGACTGGGGGTGCGAGTACGTGCTGGTCACGGGTGCCGAGCGCGTCGGCACCCACATCGTCAACCAGCTTCACGGCCCCGAGAACTCGCTGCAGAACGAGAGCGTGGAGTACGTGGACCTGCGCTTCCGCGGCGCCGGCGACACCCTGTCGGCCGGCATCGCCGCGCTGCTGGCGCAGGGCATCGATGTCGCCGACGCGGTGCGCGAGGCCAACGACTTCCTGGGCCAGGCCCTGGCCGGGGGTTTCCGGATCGGCATGGGTGACGCGATGCCCGACCGGCTGTTCTGGGCCGGTGACGAGGGTACCGACGACCCTGCGGCCACCGACGCCGGCGTCGGCGAGTCCGAGACCCAGGCCGATGGCGGGCCTGCGCGTGGCTGACGCGGCGGCACCGGCGCGCAGCCTGCGGCCTGCGGTGGCGGCGGCGACGCCGTCGGGCCTGTACCTGCTGACGCCCGACTGGGACGACACGAGCCGGCTTCTCGCCGTCAGCGCGGCGGCGCTGGCCGCCGGCGTGCGCTGGCTGCAGTACCGCCACAAAGGCGCTGCGCCGGCGCTGCGTCGGCAGCAGGCCCGCGCCCTGCGCGAGCTGACCCGAGACCACGACGCAAGCCTGGTCATCAACGACGACCTGGCGCTGGCGCTGCAGGTGCAGGCCGACGGCGTTCACCTGGGCCGCGACGACGGCAGCGTGGCGGCGGCGCGCGCCGCCTGGCCCCAGGGGGCCATCGGCGTGTCCTGCTACGACGACTACGCGCGCGCCGAGGCTGCCTGGCACGAGGGCGCCGGCCACGTCGCCTTCGGCGCGGTGTTCGCCTCACGCGTGAAACCGGGGGCGGTACGCGCGCCGCTGGCGCTGCTGGAGCGGGCGCGGGCGGCCGGCCGGCCGGCGGTGGCCATCGGCGGCATCGACGCCGGCAACATCGCCCAGGTCGCAGCGGCCGGCGCGGCGGCCGCGGCGCTGATCAGTGCCGTGTTCGACGCGCCCGACCCCGCAGCGGCCGCGGCAGAATTGATCCAACGCTGGAACTCAGCACAATCAGGCAGGACGGGAGGACCATGAGCGGGGACCGCAACCAGCAGTTGTTCGAGCGCGCGCAGCAGACCATTCCGGGCGGCGTCAACTCGCCGGTGCGGGCGTTCCGCTCGGTCGGCGGCACGCCCCGCTTCATCAGCCGGGCGCAGGGCCCGTACTTCTGGGATGCCAACGGCAAGCGCTACATCGATTACATCGGCTCCTGGGGGCCGATGATCGTCGGCCACACGCATCCGCAGGTGGTGGCGGCGATGCAGGCGGCGCTCGAGCGCGGCCTGTCCTATGGCGCGCCGACCGAGGCCGAGGTCGAGATGGCCGAGGAGATCGTCAGGCTGGTGCCGAGCATCGAGCAGGTACGGCTGGTCTCCTCGGGTACCGAGGCGGCGATGAGCGCGCTGCGGCTGGCGCGCGGCGCTGCGGGCTTCAAGGAGAACGGCGGCAAGGGCCGGTGCAAGATCGTCAAGTTCGAAGGCTGCTACCACGGCCATGCCGACAGCCTGCTGGTGAAGGCCGGATCGGGCCTGCTGACCTTCGGTAATCCCTCGTCGGCCGGCGTGCCGGCGGAGATCACGCAGCACACGCTGGTGCTCGACTACAACGACCCGCAGCAGCTCGAAGACGCCTTCAAGGCCCATGGCGACGACATCGCCTGCGTGATGGTCGAGCCGATCGCCGGCAACATGAACCTGGTGCGCGCCACGCCCGAGTTTCTGCACACCATGCGCCGGCTGTGCACGCAGTACGGGGCGATCCTCGCGTTCGACGAGGTGATGACGGGCTTCCGGGTGGCGCTGGGCGGTGCCCAGTCGATCTACGGCATCCGGCCCGATCTCACCGTGCTGGGCAAGGTGATCGGCGGCGGCATGCCGGTGGCGGCCTTCGGCGGCCGCAAGGACGTCATGCAGCACCTGGCGCCTCTGGGCGGGGTCTACCAGGCCGGCACGCTGTCCGGCAATCCGATCGCCGTCGCCTGCGGCATGGCCACGCTGCGGCTGATCCAGCAAGAGGGGTTCTATGACCGCCTGTCGGCCCAGACGACGCGGCTGGTCGACGGGATGACGGTCGCCGGGCGGGCCGCCGGGCTGGCCTTCTGCGGCGACGCGGTCGGCGGGATGTTCGGCATCTATTTCGCGCCGCAGGTGCCGGGCACCTATGCGCAGATCATGGACACCGACAAGAACCGCTTCAACCGGTTCTTCCACGCCATGCTCGACCGCGGCGTCTATCTGGCGCCGTCGGCCTACGAGGCCGGCTTCGTCTCGGCGGCGCACGACCCGGCGGTGGTCGACGCCACCGTGGCCGCCGCCCGCGAGGCCTTTGCGCAGATCGCGGACTGAGTCGCGGCGCGACCCCGACCCCCGACCCCCGACCGCCGACCCCGACCCCGACCCCGACCCCTGATCGCGGAACCCTGACTCGATTGGCAGGACAAAGCAGCATGACCGGAATCGGCAAGGCTTGGGCGGCGCTGGCTGCCGTGGTGCTCGGGTTGACGCTGGGCAGCGTGCAGGCCCAGCCCGTGCGCGGCGACAACATCGAGAGCGAACTGGTGGCGCCGGTGACTGCCGCGGTGCCCGGCCAGCCGCTCACGGTGGCGCTGCGCCTGAAGCACGATCCGCACTGGCACACCTACTGGCAGGTGCCCGGGGACTCCGGCCTGCCCACCACGATCCAGTGGAAGCTGCCCGAGGGCTGGAGCGCCGGGCCGATCCAGTGGCCGGTGCCGCTGCGGCTGCCGGTCGGTCCGCTGATGAATTTCGGCTATGAAGGCGAGGTCCTGCTGCTGACCGAGCTGACGCCGCCGGCCGGCCTGAAACCCGGCTCCATGGTGGAACTGGCCGCCCGGGCCGACTGGCTGATCTGCAAGGACGTGTGCATTCCGGGTGGTGCCGACTTGAAACTGGCGCTGCTGGTCGACGCCACGGCCGCGCCCACCCACCGCGCCGCCCAGTTCGAGGCCACGCGCAAGCTGATTCCCGGCCGCGCCGATCTGGCGCAGGTGGCAGCCTCGATCGAGGCCAACCGCATCAAGCTCAGCTTCGGGGCGGTCGGCGCGCAGGGTGGACTACCCGCCAAGGTCGAGTTCTTCCCGCTCGAGGAGCAGCGCATCGAGGCGGCCGCGCCGCAGGTGCTGCAGGCCGAAGGTGACGGTAGCGCCCTGTACCTGCGTGCGGTGCAGCCGGTCAGCGCTGCCTTCAACACCCTCAAGGGCGTGCTGGTGGTCAATGGCGGACCGGCCCAGGCGGCCCAGGGCGGCTGGGCCGGCACGCTCGAAGTGCCGCTGGTGGCCGGCCGCGTGCCGGCGGTGGGCGGTGGCGCGCCGCTGGCGATCGTCGAGGCTGGCGGCGCGGCGCGGGTCGGCTTCTGGGGCGCCCTGATCGGCGCCCTGATCGGCGGCCTGATCCTCAACCTCATGCCCTGCGTGTTCCCGGTGCTGTCGCTCAAGCTGCTGTCGCTGCTGCAGCATCAGCGGCAGGAGGATGCGGCGCACCGGCGCCATGCGGCCAGTCTGCGTGCGCACGGCGCCGCCTTCACCGTCGGCGTCGTGTTGAGTTTCGTGCTGCTGGCCGGGCTGCTGATCGCGCTGCGCGCGGGCGGGGCGCAGCTGGGCTGGGGTTTCCAGTTGCAGGCGCCCTGGGTCGTGGCCGCGCTGGCCACGCTGTTCGTCCTGATCGGCCTGAACCTGCTCGGTAGCTTCGAGTTCAGCTTCGGCGCGGGGCTGGCCAGCAGCGGTCTGGCGCAAAGGCTGCAATCGGACAGCCTGGCGGGCAGCTTCTGGACCGGGGTGCTGGCGGTGGTGGTGGCCGCACCCTGCACGGCGCCCTTCATGGGCGCGGCGCTCGGCTACGCGGTCACCCAGCCGGCGGCCATCGCACTGACCGTGTTTGCCGCGCTCGGCGTCGGCATGGCCACCCCCTACCTCGTGCTGACGCTGTTTCCGCGCCTGCTGGCCCGCTTGCCGCGGCCCGGCGCGTGGATGGAGCGCTTCAAGCAGTTCATGGCCTTCCCGATGTTTGCCACCGTGGTGTGGTTGGTCTGGGTGCTGGCGCAGCAGACCGGTGCCGACGGCGTGGCCTGGGCGCTCGGTGCCTTCCTGCTGGTCGGGATGGCGGCGTGGGCCCTGGGCCTTGCGCAGCGCGGCGCGCGGCGCTTCCGCTGGGTGGCCGCGGTGGCGGCCGCCTGCGGGGTGTACGCGCTGTTTGCCGGCACCAACCCGGCGGCGGTGGCGCAGGCTCAGGCGCAGCGCGCGGCGCCCAGCGCGGCCGGCTGGAAGTCGTGGTCGAGCGAGGCGGTCGACCAGACGCTGGCCGCCGGCAAGCCGGTGTTCGTCGACTTCACGGCCGCCTGGTGCGTTACCTGCCAGGTCAACAAGCAGACCGTGCTGCAAACGGCCAGCATGGACCAGGCCTTCGCGGCCAGCGGCGTGGTGCGCATGCGTGCTGACTGGACCAACCGCGACGAGGCCATCACCCGCGAGTTGGCCCGTTTCAACCGCAACGGCGTGCCGTTGTATGTTCTGTTCCATCCGCAGGGTCAGGCGCACGTGTTGCCCGAGATCCTGACCGAGCGCACGCTGCGCGAGGCGCTTTCCCGCCTGTCCGGCACCGGCAAGTCATCCACCGCCAAGTCATCCACCGCCCAGTTTCCGAGGTAACTCCCATGCTCAAGACCCTGGCCGCCCGACTGGCGGCCCTCGCGCTCCTGCCGGCTGCCCTGCTGCCGCTGTCGGCGGCCCAGGCCCAGGCCCAGCCCGGCCAGCCGGCCCCGGCGATCGCCACCGTCGACATCGCCGGCAAGCCGTTCAACCTGGCTTCCTTCAAGGGGCGCCATGTGGTGCTGGAATGGTTCAACCCCTCTTGCCCGTTCGTGGTCAAGCACTACGGCAGCGGCAACATGCAGGCGCTGCAGAAGCGCTTTACCGGCGACAACGTGGTCTGGGTGGCGATCAAGAGCACGGCCGCCAGCCATCCGGAGTATCTGCCGCCGGCACGGGCCGGCGCCTGGATGACCGAGCAGAAGGGCGTGCCGACGCATGTCGTGCTCGACTCGGCCGGCACCATCGGTCGCGCCTACGGCGCGCGCACCACGCCGCAGATGGTGATCATCGATCCCAAGGGGCAGGTGGTGTTCAACGGGGCCATCGACAGCATCCGCTCAGCCAATCCGGCCGACATTCCCAAGGCCACCAACTTCGTGGTCCAGGCGTTCGACGAGATCAAAGCCGGCAAGCCGGTCAGCAACGCCAGCCCGGCGCCTTACGGCTGTTCGGTGAAGTACGCCGCGGGCTGAGCGTCGTCGCCGCGCTGCGCGCGGGCACCGCGGCGGTGACCCCGGCGCCAGCTTCGGCGCGGGACGTGCTGCGACCGCTCCGACACGGGCGGCCCTGCGCTGGTCGGCCGGCGCCTGCCGCGCCTTCAGCCGCTGCTCAGCCGCTCCGGTAGACCCATTCGAGCAGGGCGTCGTGCGCCGCCTGCGCCGCGCCGGCGTTGGGGTGGTTGATGATCGCCACCACCACGTAGCGGCGGCCCGACTGGGCATGCACGTACCCGGCGATTGCCCGCACGTCGTTGAGCAGGCCGCTCTTCACATGCGCGTTGCCGGCGGCGCCGGTGCGGTTGCGCATGGTGCCGTCCACACCCACCAGCGGCAGCGAGCTGACCAACTCGGGCATCAGGGACGAGTGCCAGGCGTGCACCAGCAGGCGTGCCATGCTGGCCGGCGCAATGCGCTCGATGCGGCTCAGGCCGGCACCGTTCTCCAGGACCAGTTCGGGCATGTCCATGCCGCGGCTGGCGAGCCAGTTGCGAATGGTGTGGGCGGCGCGTTCGGTGGAGGCGGGCTGGCCCGTGGCCTGCGCGCCCAGCGTGAGAAACAGCTGCCGCGTCATCACGTTGTTGGAGAACTTGTTGATGTCGCGAATCACCTCGGCCAGCGCCTCGCTCTCGTGCTGGGCGATGCGGCGGCCTTCGGCGGGCACCGGCGCCTCGCGCAGCCGGCCGCTCCAGCGGCCGCCGCTCGCCTCCCACAGCGCACGAAACACCGCGCCGAAGTACTGCGAGTGGCTGAGCACGCTCACGTGCCATACGCGCTCGCCGCAGGCCAGCGGATAGGCGCCGCGGAACTGCGGGTTCAACGGGCTGGAGAAGTCGCCCTGCAGGCGCGCGCGCCAGTCGCCACAGGCGCCGTCGGCCAGCCGGACCGGCGGGGGTGCCTGCAGTCCGGCCAGCGGCGGCGTGACCACGATGCGGGCGGTCCGGGTCTGCGGGTCGGGGACGAAGGCGAAGGTGATCGCCTTGAAATTGAGCAGCAGCGCGTCGGGACCGGCGTTGTAGGGGCGCAGGCTCTCGCCATCGAAGGCGGCCGGGTCCTGGGCGATCACCTCGAAGGCCGACTTGTCGAGCAGCACATCGCCGCGAATCTCGCGCACACCGTAGCCGCGCACGCGATGCACCAGCAGCCACAGGTGCTCGACCACCAGCCTGGGATCGCCGCTGCCGCGCAGCGCCAGGTCGCCTTCGAGCACGTCGCGGTTCAGGCGCCCGGCCGCGAAGGCCTCGGTACGCCAGGTGTAGGTGGGACCCAGCAGGTTCAGCGCCGCATAGGTCGTGACCAGCTTCATCGTCGAGGCCGGATTCATCGGCGTCGACTCGTTCAGGCCCAGCGACGGACCCGGCCCGGGTCCGACCGGCTGCACCACCACGCCGACGGCCGAGGTCGGTACGTTGGCGGCACGCAGGGCGGCCAGATAGGGCTCGGGCAGCCCAGTCGGCTGCGGCTGTGGTGATGGCTGCGCCCGCGCCGGCGCCGTCGGCCCGGCGAGGGCGGCCAGCACGACCGTAGCGAGCGCCGCTGCGGCCCTGCGGGCCCGGCGGGAAAGTGGGGTGACCGCGACGCGCTGCATCGATCCGGGGGACGGGCTGGCCAGGGCAGCGCGAGCTTAACCGCGCGCTGTGCTACCGCCAGTCAGCCTGCCGAAGGTGCCCGGTCCGTTGTGCCGCGGGCTTCCCGCCGTTGCTTCAGCGGTTCAGGACGCTGGCCAGCCGGCGCCGCCAGGCGCCCACGGCCGCCGGCTGGTCGGCCATCAGGTCGAACACCGCCAGCGCTGTTCGGCGGCCGACGTCATCGCCGAAGGAGCGGTCGAGCGCCGCGATCGCGAGCAGCTGATCGAGTGCGGCGTCGAACTCGCGCCGGCCGACGTGCCACTGCGCCAGTTCGAGGCGCGCCGGCAGGTCGGACCCGTCGGCGGCAACACGCGCGGCCAGCGCATCGGCTGCCGGCAGGTCGGCGGCGCGCTGCCGGCTCGACAGGGCCAGCGCCAGCGCACGATGGCGCGCCTCGCCCTGCCCCGCCTTGCTGGCGCCGCCCAGCACCGATGCGGCCTCGGCCAGCGCCGCGCTGCCGCCGGCATCGATCAGCAACTGCGCCAGCGCCCAGCGGGTGGCGTCGTGGTTCGGCTCCAGCACCAGCGCGGCTCGCAGCGCATGCGCTGCGCCGGATGTGTCGCCGGTCGCCTGCAGGCGCGCTGCCTTGCGTCGCTCGATCTCGGCCGGATTGGGCAGCAGCCGATCGACGAAGGTGCGCAGCTCGCGCTCGGGCAGCACGCCGACGAATGAGTCCACGGGTTGCCCGTCGACGAAGGCCACCACATAGGGGATGCTGCGCACCGCGAACTGCGCCGCCAGCCCCGGCTCCTGGTCCGAGTTGATCTTCACCACCCGCAACCTGCCGGCGTACGCCAGCTCGAGTCGCTCCAGCAGCGGCCCGAGAATCCGGCACGGCCCGCACCAGGGGGCCCAGAAATCCACCAGCACCGGCATGGAGCGCGACGCCTCGATCACGTCGCGCTCGAAACTGCTTGCACTTGCGTCGATCATGAACGGCCTCCGCCTGTTGAGGTGGGAGCCGGCGGGCTGTCCTTCAAGAGGGGCCGAGTGGCGCGGTCTGAGCGACGGCTAAGCCGACAGTTGCAGCATCCCGAGCCCAACCTTCCGGTAAGAGCCGAATCCCTTGATGAGGCGCCGGCGCAGTCGCTCGGCGTCGGCAACCTCCAGCGCGCCTTCGATCACGGCGTGGGGCACCTTGAAGCGCTGGCCCTTGTGCACGAAGCGCAGCGTCGCAAGAGCGGCGTCGCAGATCAGCAAGCGCAGCCCGAAGGCGGCGGCGTTCTGCCTGAACCAGTCATCCACCTCACTGACCGCACGGAAGGCCTCCACGCGCTTTTCGCCGCCCGCCACGTGTTCACGGCCGGCGCATACCGACAGCGTGAATCGGTACATCAGACCCTCCGCGAGCTGGATCACCTCGCGCTTGGGCTCCAGTGCACTGAGCGCGCCGGCGGGCCAGCGAGTCCAGGGTTCCAGCGAGCGCACCCAGTAGCGGGCTGGCACGGCGCTGTCGGCGCGGAACAGGTACTGGCCAAAGCCCGCCTTGTTGCCGAACACATCGGTCAGCGCGTCATGCGCCAGCAGCGGATCGGTCTCGTGTTCGAACGTGACCGCGGTCTCAAATACTTCAAGCTCCGGGATCTCAAGCCGTGTGAAGCTCAGGACCGAATGCACGTTGAGGTGGGGTAGCCCGCTGGCGGAACGCCTGATGGCGCGCGACTGCGGCGCGGGGGCAACGGGATCGGGTTCGAGGAGCGTATCCACAGCAGGGCGACCAGCGTCGGGTCGAGTCGGCAGATCAAACTCTCTTGAAATCGGCCGGTTCCCGGAAACCTGGATAGCTCGGGCACGCTAGTCCGGGCGTCTCGCGGCGCCGCCAATCCAGTTGGCTGCGCTGGCCGAGAGCGAGGCCGTTTGCGACTGCGGGCAGGTGGCGTGCGCGCCAGCCCTTCCCGGCCGCCCCTTGGCCGCAAGTTGGCGAGTTGTTCGCCGCGCCCGCCGTGGCGAGACCCGTCCGGTGACTGCGCCGACGCGCGGGCAGGGCTGCCGCCAGTCCGGGAAGGCCCGGACCGCCGGCGGACTTGAACTGTTCGCGAGCACCTATACAATTAGCACTCGCTGGCGGGGAGTGCTAGTAGCGGGGAGTGCTAGTACCAGATCGGCTGGCCCGGCTCGTCGCCTCAGCATTTGTGGGCTTTGGCCCGCTTTTTTCTGCTTCTGCGGTCATTTGCCGTCTGCAGAGCATTCGTTAACCACAGGAGAGCCTATGAAAATCCGTCCTTTGCACGATCGCGTGATCGTCAAGCGCCTGGACAACGAGCGCAAGACCGCCTCCGGCATCGTCATTCCCGACAGCGCCGCCGAGAAGCCCGACCAGGGTGAAATCGTGGCAGTCGGCCCCGGCAAGCGCGACGACAACGGCAAGCTGATCCCGGTCGACGTCAAGGTGGGCGACAAGGTGCTGTTCGGCAAGTACGCCGGCCAGACCGTGAAGGTCGAAGGCGAAGAGCTCCTCGTCATGCGCGAGGAGGATCTGATGGGCGTCATCGCCTGAGGCGGCAACACAACCGGTCAAGTGGTCGGCCCGCGCAGCGGACCGACGTTTCAAGGAGCATTCAATGGCATCCAAGCAAGTCTTTTTCGGCGATGACGCGCGTCATCGCATGGTGCGTGGCGTCAACATTCTCGCCAACGCCGTCAAGGTCACCCTCGGCCCGAAAGGCCGCAATGTCGTGCTCGAGCGCAGCTTCGGCGCCCCGACCGTCACCAAGGACGGCGTTTCGGTGGCCAAGGAAATCGAGCTGAAGGACAAGTTCGAGAACATGGGCGCGATGATGGTCCGTGAGGTCGCCTCCAAGACCTCCGACAACGCCGGCGACGGCACCACCACCGCGACCGTGCTGGCCCAGGCCATCGTGACCGAAGGCATGAAGTACGTCGCCGCGGGCATGAACCCGATGGACCTGAAGCGCGGCATCGACAAGGCCGTGCTGGCCGCGGTGGGCGAGCTGAAGCAGTTGTCGAAACCGACCACGACCAACAAGGAAATCGCCCAGGTCGGCTCGATTTCCGCCAACAGCGACCAGAGCATCGGCGACATCATCGCCAAGGCAATGGACAAGGTCGGCAAGGAGGGCGTGATCACCGTCGAGGACGGCAAGTCGCTCGACAACGAGCTCGACATCGTCGAGGGCATGCAGTTCGACCGCGGCTACCTGTCGCCGTACTTCATCAACAACCCGGACAAGCAGATCGCGGTCCTGGAAAACCCGTTCGTCCTGCTGCACGACAAGAAGATCAGCAACATCCGTGATCTTCTGCCGGTGCTCGAGCAGGTGGCCAAGGCGGGCCGTCCGCTGCTGATCGTGGCCGAGGAAGTCGAAGGCGAGGCGCTGGCGACCCTGGTGGTCAACAGCATCCGCGGCATCCTGAAGACCTGCGCCGTCAAGGCCCCGGGCTTCGGCGACCGTCGCAAGGCCATGCTCGAGGACATCGCCATCCTGACCGGCGGCACCGTGATCGCCGAAGAGACCGGCATGACGCTCGAGAAGGCCACGCTGGCCGACCTCGGCCAGGCCAAGCGCGTCGAGATCGCCAAGGAAAACACCACGATCATCGACGGCAACGGCGATGCCAAGGCCATCGAGGCCCGCGTCAAGGCCATCCGCGCCCAGATCGAGGAAGCCACCTCCGACTACGACCGCGAGAAGCTGCAGGAGCGGGTCGCCAAGCTGGCCGGTGGCGTGGCGGTGATCAAGGTCGGCGCCGCCACCGAGGTCGAGATGAAGGAGAAGAAGGCCCGCGTCGAAGACGCGCTGCACGCCACGCGCGCTGCCGTGGAAGAGGGCATCGTCGCCGGCGGTGGCGTGGCGCTGATCCGCGCCAAGCAGGCCATCAAGGACCTCAAGGGCGACAACACCGACCAGGACGCCGGCATCAAGATCGTGCTGCGCGCGATGGAAGAGCCGCTGCGCATGATCGTCGCCAACTCCGGCGACGAGCCCAGCGTGGTGGTCGCCAAGGTGGCCGAGGGCAAGGGCAACTTCGGCTACAACGCCGCCACGCACGAGTACGGCGACCTGGTTGCGATGGGCGTGCTGGACCCGACCAAGGTCACGCGCACCGCGCTGCAGAACGCCGCTTCGGTGGCCAGCCTGATGCTCACGACCGACGCAATGGTCGCCGAGCTGGTCGAGGAGAAGCCGGCTGCCGGTGGCGGCATGCCCGGCGGCATGGGCGGCATGGGCGGCATGGGCGGCATGGACATGTGATGCGGATGTCCGGGAGCGCGGCGCACCGCGCCGCGTGACCGGAAAGAAGCCGCGCCACCCCCGCGCAGGCGGGGTCCGGCATCCAGGAAAGGGCCAGCACAGCTGGCCCTTTTTCCTGGGGGGCATCGTTCGGGCTAAGCGCGGCCCTTGACTACCGCGTAGCGCGCCAACGTCTTCGCACGCGCCTGCGCGTGATCGACGATCGGCCCCGGGTAGTCGGTGCCGATCACGCAGCCGGCCGACTTCTGCCGCAGCGGCGGCACCAGCCAGGGTGCATGGATCTCGGGCGGGCCGAAGTGCTCCAGTTGCGGCAGGTAGCGCTTGATGAACCGGCCCTCGGGATCGAATTTCTCGCTCTGCGTCACCGGGTTGAAGATGCGGAAGTACGGTTGCGCGTCGCAGCCGCTGCTGGCGGCCCACTGCCAGCCGCCGTTGTTGGCGGCCAGATCGAAGTCGTTCAGGTGCAGCGCGAAATAAGCCTCGCCCCGGCGGTAGTCGATGCCGAGGTCCTTGGTCAGGAAGCTCGCCACCACCATGCGCAGGCGGTTGTGCATGTAGCCCGTCTGGTTCAGTTGCAGCATGGCCGCGTCCACCAGCGGGTAGCCGGTGCGGCCTTCGCACCATGCGGCCAGCAGCGCTTCGTCGTCGTCCCAGCGGATCCGGTCGTACTCGGGGCGGAAGGCGTTGCTCACGACGTCGGGCCGGTGCCACAGGACCTGGTGATAGAAGTCGCGCCAGATGAGCTCCGACAGCCAGGTGGCCGCGCCCGGCGAGCCCTGCTGGCTCAGCTGCCACGCCTGGCGCGCCAGCGCGCGCACCGACACCGTGCCGAACCGCAGGTGCACCGACAGATAGGACGGGCCGCGCACGGCCGGGAAGTTGCGCGCGCGGTCGTACTCGTCGATACGCGCCTTGAAGTCTTCGAACAACTGCGTGCCGCCGCTGGCGCCCAGCGGCAGACGCAGGTCCGCAAGGTTGGAGCGGGCAAATCCCATGGCTTCGAGCGGCGGGATCGGTTGCGGCGCCAGCGGCGCCAGGTGCCCCGCGGCGCGCTCGACCGGGTAGGCCGACAGGTAGAACGCGTCGACTTTCTTCAGCCAGGCGTTCTTGTACGGCGTGAAGACCGTGAACGGCCGCCCCGCGCCGGTGAGCACCTCGTCGCGCTCGAAAATGACCTGGTCCTTGAACGTGTGCAGCGCCCGACCATCGCGGCGCAGCCGCTCGGCCACTTGCGCGTCTCGCTCGCGGGCGTAGGGCTCGTAGTCGTGGTTGGCGAACACCGCTTCGGCAGCGAACTCCTGCGCCAGCGCCGGAATCAGCTCCGCGGCCACGCCGTGGCGAACGATGAGCGCGCTGCCGTGGGCCCGCAGCGCCTGGTCGAGTTCCGTCAGCGCCGCATGGATGAACTCCACGCGCCGGTCCTGCGTCCGCCCGGCGGCCAGCAGCGGATCGAGGATGACGCGGTCGAAGACGAACACGCAGGTCACGCGCGGCGCCTGCTGCAGCGCGTGATGCAGCGCGGCGTTGTCGGCCAGGCGCAGGTCGCGACGGAACCACATGAGAGCCGATTGCATGCTGGCAATTTAGCGCGCCCCGCCACCGGTTGGCCCGCGCGGCGGCACGCTGCGGCCGGCAGCGGCGGCGCGACTACAATCATCGCGTGGACCTGACGCACCAATTCCTGATCGCCATGCCGGCGATGGCCGACCCGCACTTCGAGGGTTCGGTGGTCTACATCTGCGAGCACAACGACAAGGGCGCGCTGGGCCTGGTCATCAACCGACCGACCGAGCTGACGCTCGCCTGCCTGTTCGACAAGATCGAGCTGAAGCTGGAGATCGCCCCCTGGAAGGACGCGCCCGTGTTCTTCGGCGGCCCGGTGCAGACCGAGCGCGGCTTCGTGCTGCACCAGCCGGCCGGCAGCTTCAGCTCTACGCTCAGCGTGGGCGACGACATCGCGCTCACCACCTCCAAGGACGTGCTGGAGGCGGTCGCGCGCGGCGCCGGGCCGGGCAGGATGCTGGTCACGCTGGGTTACGCGGGCTGGGGTGCGGGCCAGCTCGAAAACGAGATCGCGCACAACGCCTGGCTCACCGTGCAGGCGCAGCCGGGCGTGATCTTCGACACGCCGGTGGAGCAGCGCTTCCATGCGGCGCTGTCGCTGCTGGGCATCCGCTCCACCCAGCTCATGGGTCAGGCCGGCCATGCGTGAGGGCGTCCTGGCCGCTCGCGCGCAGTCCTGCCGGTTCCGTCTTTCCTCTTCTGCCGTTTCGATGGCCGAGCGGCTGCTGATGGCATTCGACTTCGGCACGCGCCGGGTCGGCGTAGCCGTCGGCAACAGCATCACGTGCGCCGCGCGCCCGCTGGCGATCATCGACGCGCAGGGCGATGATCGCTGGCACCGCATCGAGGCGCTGCTGGCCGAATGGCGGCCCCACGAGCTGGTGGTCGGCATCCCGCGCCACCCCGACGGCGCAGCGCACGAGATGACGGCGCGCTGCGAGCGGTTTGCGCGGCAACTGGAGGGGCGCTTCGGCCTGCCGGTGGCGCGCGTCGACGAGCGCTACTCGTCGACCGCCGTCGCGGGCGGGCGCGATGATGCCGCCGCCGCGGTGATCCTGCAGCAGTACCTTTCTGCTTCGGGTCAACCGGCGCCCGCCGGGCCCGAGCCCGATGCGCCGGGCCAGGACGCGACGCCATGATCGAACTGAACGCCGAAGCGATCTACCGCGACTTCGCGGCCCGCGTGATCGACCGGGTCGGCCGCCGCGACGTGCGCCTGGTCGGCATCCACACCGGCGGCGTCTGGCTGGCGGAGCGGCTGCGCGCGGAACTGAAGATCGAGCACCCGGTGGGCGTGCTCGATGTCTCGTTCTATCGCGACGACTTTGCGCAGGGCGGGCTGGCGCCGGACGTGCGGCCCTCGCGCATCCCGTTCGAGGTCGCCGGCCGCGACCTGCTGCTGATCGACGACGTCCTGTACACCGGCCGCACCACGCGCGCGGCGATGAACGAGCTGTTCGACCACGGCCGGCCGGCGCGCATCGATCTGGCGGTGCTGATCGACCGCGGCGGTCGCGAGCTGCCGATCGCCGCGCAGGTGGTCGGCCGCACCATCGAACTGCCGCCCGACGTCGGCGTGGTGCTCACGCGCGACGACGACCTCGGTTTCCACCTCACGCTGGAGCAGAACCACAACGATGACTAGCGCAGCCATCCGCGGCGGGGCTCGTCCATGACGGTCAAGGCCTTCGGTCGCAACCCGCAGCTCAACCGCCACGGCGAGTTGCACCACCTGTTGTCGGTCGAGGGGCTGCCGAAAGCGATTCTCGAGCGCATCCTGACCACCGCCGACAGTTTCATCAATATCGCCGAGCGCGAGGTCAAGAGCGTGCCGCTGCTGCGCGGCACCGCCGTCTTCAACCTGTTCTTCGAGAACAGCACCCGCACCCGCACAACCTTCGAGATCGCGGCGCGGCGCCTTTCGGCCGACGTCTTCAACCTCGACATCACGCGCTCGTCCACCGCCAAGGGCGAGAGCCTGCTGGACACCATCAACAACCTGACCGCGATGCAGGCCGACATGTTCGTGGTGCGGCACGCTGCGAGCGGCGCGCCGTACCTGATCGCGCAGCACGTCGCACCGCACATCCACGTGGTCAACGCCGGCGACGGGCGCCATGCGCACCCGACGCAGGGCCTGCTCGACACGTACACGATCCGCCATTACAAGCGCGACTTCTCCAACCTGACGGTGGCGATCGTCGGCGACATCCTGCACTCGCGCGTGGCGCGCTCCGACATCCACGCGCTGACCACCCTGGGCGTGCCGGAGGTACGGGCGGTCGGTCCGCTGACCCTGCTGCCCCCCGGGCTGGAGCAGATGGGCGTGCGCGTGTGTACCCGGCTCGACGAAGGCATCAAGGACGCCGACGTCATCATCATGCTGCGGCTGCAGAACGAGCGCATGCGCGGCGCGCTGCTGCCGAGCGCCGAGGAGTACTTCCACAACTACGGCCTGACGCAGGACAAGCTGCGCCTGGCCAGGCCCGACGCCATCGTCATGCACCCCGGCCCGATGAACCGCGGCGTGGAGATCGACTCGCCGGTGGCCGACGGCCGGCAGAGCGTGATCCTGCCGCAGGTGACCTTCGGCATCGCCGTGCGCATGGCCGTGATGGCGATCTGCGCGTCGTCCAAGAGCATGCACTGAGGGCGCGCCGATGAAACTCGAGATCGTCAACGGGCGCGTGATCGACCCGGCCTCGGTGCATGACGGCCCGGCCGGCGTGTTCGTCGAGGGCAGCCGCATCGTGGCGATCGGCAACCGGCCGGCGGGCTGGCAGGCCGACCGCAGCATCGACGCCGCGGGTCTCGTCGTCGCCCCTGGCCTGCTCGACCTGTCGGCGCGCATGCGCGAACCGGGCGCCGAAGGCGCGCTCAAGCAGGAGATGCGGGCCGCGCTGGCCGGCGGCGTGACCGGGGTGGTGTGCCCGCCCGACACCGACCCGCCGCTCGACGAGCCGGGCCTGGTGCGCATGCTGCGCCAGCGCTCGCGCGAGGCCGCGGGCGCGCGCATCTATCCGCTCGGCGCGCTCACCACCGCGCTCAAGGGCGAGGCGCTGGCCGAGCTGCAACTGCTGCACGAAGTCGGCTGCGTGGCCTTCATGCAGACGCGGGCGCTGCCGCACGACAACAGCGTGCTGCTGCAGGCGATGCGCTACGCCGCCACCTTCGACCTGCCGCTGTGGCTGCGGCCGGTGGAGGACACGCTGGCCGGCAGCGGCGTGGCGGCCGCGGGGCCGGTAGCCGGCCGGCTGGGCCTGCCGTCGATCCCGGCGGTGGCCGAGACGGTGGCGCTGCACACCATTTTCGAACTGCAGCGCGCCAGCGGCGCGCGCGTGCACCTGTGCCGGCTGTCGAGCGCGGCCGGCATCGAGCTGGTGCGGCGGGCCAAGAACGATGGCCTGCGCGTGACCGCGGACGTCGGCATCCACCACGTGCACCTGGTGGATGTCGACATCGGCTACTTCGATGCCAACTACCGGCTCGACCCGCCGCTGCGATCGCAGCGCGACCGCGACGCCATCGTCGCCGGGCTGGCCGACGGCACCCTCGACGCGATCTGCTCCGACCACACGCCGGTGGGCGCCGACGACAAGCTGCTGCCCTTCGGCGAGGCCGCCCCCGGCGCAACCGGGCTCGAGGTGCTGCTGCCGCTGGTCCTGAAGTGGGCGCGCGCGAGCCAGACGCCGCTGGTGCAGGCGCTCGCCCGGGTCACGCAGCGACCCGCCGAGGTCATCGGCGAGGACACCGGTCGCCTGTGCGTCGGCGGCAAGGCCGACATCGTGGTGTTCGACCCCGACGCGCACTGGCAGCTCACCGATGAGTCGCTCGTCAGCAGCGGCCGCAATTCGCCGTTCACCGGCTACGAACTCGAAGGCCGCGCGCGCGTCACCATCGTCGGCGGCGACATCCGCTTCGGCGGCGGATGAGGCCGACTCCAAAAGATCGGCGAAGAGTCGGGGCGAAAGATCGGGGGCGAAAAATCGGGGTCAGACCCCGAATTTCGCTCCTGCCGAGGACAATCTTGGAAATTAGGGTCAGACCCCGTTTTTCGCGTCTTGCGCCTCCGTCAGCCGCGTTGGCTTTGTGAAAATCGGGGTCTGACCCCGATTCTTTCGATTCTTGCCCCGATTCTTGGCTGGTTTCCGATGGCCGCCCTGCGCTCCGACCGCCTGATGCGCTGGATCACGATCCTCCTGGCGCCGTTGCGGTTGGCGGTGCTGCTGGCGCATGTGCTGGGTGGGCTCGGGGTGGCGGCGGCCTTTTTTCCGCTGCTGTCGCAGCCGACGCGCAACCGCATCAACCGGCTGTGGTCGCGCAACCTGCTGCGGATCGCCGGCCTGCGGCTGCGCGTCATGGGCGAGCGGATCGAGGCCGAGGTGGCGTCCACCGGCATCGCGGCCTGGAGCAGCGGGCGGCTGCTGCTCGCCAATCACATCTCGTGGATCGACATCTTCTCGATCAACGCGGTGGTGCCGACGCGCTTCATCGCCAAGGCCGAGATCGGCCGCTGGCCGCTGGTCGGCCTGCTGGTCTCGCTCGCCGGCACCCTGTACGTGGAGCGTGGGCGGCGCCATGCGGTGCACGCAATAAACCAGAAGGTGGCCGAACGGCTGAAGCAGGGCGAGACGGTCGGCGTGTTTCCCGAAGGCACGACCACCGACGGCAGCCTGCTGCTGCCGTTTCACGCCAACCTGGTGCAACCGGCGCTCGACGTCGGTGGCGAGATCCGCCCGGTGGCGCTGCGCTACACGCAGCGGGGCGCGCAGACACTGGCTGCGGCCTATGTGGGCGACGACAGCCTGGTGGGGTCGCTGTGGCGCATCGTGACCACGCCGGGCCTGCAGGTGGAGGTGATCTGGTTGCCGCCGCTGGCCGCTGGCGCCGCCACCCGCCAGGCGGCCGGGCAGCAGGCCCGCGCCGCCATTGCGCAGGCACTCGGCCTGCACGCGGCCGACCCGGCCGGCGACGTCAGTCCGTCGCCGCACCCGGCCGGCACGGCTGCTGCAGCAGCGTCCGATCCGGCCAGCGCATCGCGCTGAGCGCGCCGCCCCAGACGCAGCCGCTGTCCAGGCACACCACGTCAGGCCGCGCCAGGTGGCCGAGGGTGGACCAGTGGCCGAACACGACCACCCCATCGCGCGTCGCCCGCGCCGGGTGGTCGAACCACGGCACGGTGCCCGGCGGGGCCTGGCCCGGACCGGCCTTGAACTTCAGCTCCATCGCGCCGTCCGGCCGCACCACGCGCAGCCGGGTCAGCGCGTTGATCACGCAGCGCGTGCGCTCGGCGCCGCGCAGATCGTCGTGCCACCGCGCCGGCTCGTTGCCGTACATCGTTGCGAGGTCGCGTTGCCAGTGGTTGCCGCGCAGGTTCCGCTCCACCTCGGCCGCCAGTGCCAGGGTCTGTGCGGCCGTCCACGGCGGCAGCACCCCGGCATGCACGTAGAGCGCGCCGCCCTCGGCGAAGGCCAGCGGCCGGCGGCGCAGCCAGTCGATCAGCTCGGCGCGGTCGGGTGCGTCGAGAATCTCCTGCACGGTGTCGTCGGCGTGCGGCGGGCGTACGCCGGCGGCCACGGCGAGCAGGTGCAGGTCATGGTTGCCGAGCAGCGCCACCGCGCGCTCGCCCAGGTCGCGCACGAAGCGCAGCGTGGCCAGCGACTGCGGCCCGCGGTTGACCAGATCGCCGACGAAGACCAGCGGCTCCCCGGCCGGTATCCGCCGCAGCAGCGCGCGCAGCGGATCGAGGCAGCCCTGCAGGTCGCCGATGGCCCAGCGCGGCATCAGGAGTTGTGGCTGCCGCCGCCGCCGCGGCGTGCCATCCGCAGCACGCGCGCCGGGTACAGGAACAGCGCCACGTACGCGATCCCCAGCAGCATGAACAGGACGAACATCAGGGACTCGCTGGCCCCGGCCCGCCACAGGATCGTGCCCGCCAGCCCGAGCACGGCGTTGGCGCCGACGATCAGCGCCAGGGCGCGCCGCGGCGAGTGGCCGCGCCGCAGCAGCAGGTGATGCAGGTGCGCGCGGTCGGGGGAGGCCGGGTCGCGCCGCCGCAGCACCCGCCGCACCGTGACGGTGAACACGTCGAACAGCACCACGCCGACCACCCACAGCATGACCACCGGCGGCACGCGGCCCTCGGGCGCCTGCGACAGCGCGATGCTGAACCAGGCGATCACGAAGCCCAGCACCAGCGCGCCCGTGTCGCCCATGAAGACCCGCTGGCGCCCACGCCAACGATGCGGCAGGTTGAACAGCAGGAAGCCGGTCACGCTGCCCGCCAGCACCAGGAGCAGTTTCAGCGCCGACGGGTCGGGCGTGAGCCAGGCAAAGTAGGCGAAGAAGGCCAGCATGACCCAGGCCAGCGAGCCGGCCAGGCCGTCGATGCCGTCGAACATGTTGATGCCGTTGATCACCGCGACGGTGGCAAAGATGGTCAGCGGGATCGCCCAGTTGGCCAGCTCGATCGGCCCGCGCCCGACGATGTCGCCCAGCGCGGTCAGGAAGTGGTTGCCCCAGGAGCACATCAGCACGGCCGCCAGCACCTGCACGCCGAGCTTGGTGCGCGGCGACACCTCGCCGAGGTCGTCGAGCACGCCGATCACCGCCAGCAGCAGCACCGCCACGAACAGCACCCGATACACCGCCATCGCGTCGGCCGACAGCAGCAGCGTGGCGCCGGCGCCCACCGCGATCGCCAGGCCGCCCGTCAGCGGCACCGAGTCGCCGTGGCGCTTGCGCCCGCCGGGGTGATCGACCAGCCCGAAGCGCAGCGCCGGCCGGCGCAGCCAGACGATCAGCAGCGCGGTGAGGAGGCAGGCGAGCAGCGCCTGGGCGATGAAGGTCACGGCAACAGCGGCGTGGTTCGGTCAGCGCCGGATTATGCCGAGCGGGGCTCGGCGGTCCGCCGTGCCTTGAGGGCGCGGCCCGGTCGTGAGCGCGGCCGCGTGCCGAGCGTCCGGGCGAGCGCGATCACCGGCGCAGCCGGCGCAGCAGCGCCGTGGTCGAGCGCTCGTGCTCGAAGGCAATGGCCAGGGTGCGCGCGCCCCAGGTGCGTGCCAGCCGGGCCTCGGGCACGCTCTGCATGTCGTAGTCGCCGCCCTTCACGTACACCTCGGGCCGCACGATCTCGACCACCGGCAGCGGCGCGTCCTCGTCGAACAGCGTCACCAGCGACACGCTCTCCAGCGCTGCCAGCACGGCGGCGCGGTCCTCCTGCGGGTTGACGGGCCGGTCCTCGCCCTTGCCCAGGCGACGTACCGAGGCGTCGGTGTTCACCGCCACCACCAGGCTCGCCCCCAGGGCCCGCGCCTGCGCCAGATACGTCACGTGGCCGCGATGCAGCAGGTCGAACACGCCGTTGGTCAGCACCACCGGTCGCGGCAGCCGCGCCACCGCGGCGGCGAGCGCGGCGCGCGCGACGATCTTGGCCTCGAAGCCGGGCGCGGGCAGGCGGTCGGCGCTCATGGCGTTGGGAGCCTCAGACGGTGGGCACCAGCGCTGCGCGCAGGTCCATCGACGCGACCGCGTCGGCCAGCGAGCGGAACCGGTGCGTGGCCAGCCCGGCGCTTACCGCGGCCGGTTCGCCGGCTCCATCGGTGGCCAGCAGCACCCGCCGTGTCACGCCGGCCGCCTGCGCCGCCTGCAGGTCGGAGCCGCGGTCGCCAAACAGCAGCGAGCGCGCCAGGTCCAGCCCCAGCTCGCGCGCCGCCTGCAGCAGCAGGCCCGGCGCCGGCTTGCGGCAGGAGCACTCGCGCCGCCACGCGCCAACCGCCTCGGTCGGGTGATGCGGACAGAAGTACACGCCGGCTAGCGGTGCGCCCGCAGCGGCGAATTCGCCGCGCATCCAGTCGGTCAGGGCGTTGAAGGCGGCCTCGTCGTACAGGCCGCGGCCGATGCCCGACTGATTGGTCACCACCACCAGGGCAAAGCCGGCGGCGTGCAGCTGCGCCGCCGCCGCGCGCACTCCGGGCACCCAATCGAAGGCCGCGCGCTGCGCGACGTAGCCGTGGTCGAGGTTGATCACCCCGTCGCGGTCCAGGAAGGCGGCCGGGCGCAGGGCGTGCGGCGACCGCGTTGTGGGGTCGCCGTGCATCAGCCGGGCCGCGCCGGCGTGGCGGGCACGCCGGCGCCGGGAAACCGGGTCATCAGCCAGCGCATGTACGCCGCGGTGCCCTGCTGCACCGTCTGCATCGGCGCAGCGAAGCCGGCAGCGCGCAGGCGCGTCAGGTCGGCCTCGGTGAACGCCTGGTACTTGCCCTCGAGCGCCCTGGGAAAGGCGACGTACTCGATCAGCCCCTGCGCCACCGCCTGCTCGAGCGTCAGCGCCGGCTCTCCACGTTCGGTGCGCAGCGTGTTGACCACCGTGAGGGCCACCTCGTTGAAGCTCTGCGCGCGGCCGCTGCCGGTGTTGTAGATGCCGGAGACCGGGTGCTGCCAGAAGTGCAGGTTCACGGCCACCGCGTCGTCCACGTGCACGAAGTCGCGCCGCTGCTCGCCGGGCGCATAGCCGTGGCTGCCCTCGAACAGCCGCACGCGGCCCTCGCTGCGGAACTGGTGGAAGTGGTGGAAGGCCACCGAGGCCATCCGCCCCTTGTGCGACTCGCGCGGGCCGTACACGTTGAAGTAGCGCAGGCCGATGGCTGGTGCGGTGAGTCCGGCCAGCCGCTGCCGCAGCACCTGGTCGAACAAGAACTTCGAGTAGCCGTACACGTTGAGCGGCCCCTCGCACGCGCGCTCCTCGCGGAACACGCTCGCCAGGCCATAGGTTGCAGCCGACGAGGCATAGATGAACGGCACCCGCTCGGCCTGGCACCACTCGAACAGCGCCAGCGTGTAGCGGTAGTTGTTGTCCATCACGTAGCGGCCGTCGGTGGCCATGGTGTCGGAGCACGCGCCCTGATGGAAAACCACCTCGGGCCGCGCGATCGCGCGCCGCTCGACGCGCGCGATGAAGTCGGTCTTGTCCAGGTAGTCGGCGATCTCGCAGTCCGCGAGGTTGCGGAACTTGTCGGCCTGGGTGAGGTTGTCGACCGCGACGATGTCGGTGACGCCCCGCTCGTTCAGGCGCTTGACGAGGTTGGCGCCGATGAAGCCGGCGGCGCCGGTGACGATGATGCTCAAGCGGTGTCTCCCTCGTCCCGGGCGGAGGCCGGCGATCCCTGACCGAACAGCTCATCGTAGGCGACGGTCGCCGTCCCCAGCTTGCCCACCACGATGCCGCCGGCCACGTTGGCCCAGCGCACCGCCTCGCGCAGCGGCAGCCCCGCGGCCAGTAGGGTGCCCAGCACGGCGATGACCGTGTCGCCCGCGCCCGAGACGTCGTACACCTCGCGCGCCTGCGCCGGCACCGACCAGGCGCCCTCGTCCGTGAACAGGGTCATGCCCTCCTCGGAGCGGGTGAGCAGGATCGCCTGCAGTCGCAATTGCTGGCGCAGTGCCTGCGCGCGCGCCGTCAGGTCGGCCGCGTCCTTCCAGCGGCCGACCACCTCGCGCAGCTCGGCCCGATTGGGCGTGAGCAGCGTGGCGCCGGCATAGCGCGCGTAGTCGTCGCCCTTGGGGTCCACCAGCACCGGCACGCCGGCCGCGCGCGCGGCCTCGATCATCCGCACGATGTGCGTGAGCCCGCCCTTGCCGTAGTCCGACAGGATCACCAGATCGTGCTGCCGCAGCGCCTGCGTGAAGACGTCCAGGTGTGCGGCCAGCACTTCGCTCTGCGGCTGGCTCTCGAAGTCGATGCGCGCCATCTGCTGCTGGCGCGCCACCAGCCGCAGCTTCACCGTGGTGGGCAGTTGCGGATCGGCCTGCAGGTAGGACCGGATGCCGCCGGCAGCGATCAAGGAGCGCAGCGCCAGCCCGGCTTCATCGGCGCCGATCACGCTGACCAGCCCGGCCTGCGCGCCCAGGTCGGCCACGTTGCGCGCCACGTTGGCCGCACCGCCGGCGCGTTCCTCGGTGCGCAGCACCTTGACCACCGGCACCGGCGCCTCGGGCGAGATGCGCTCGGCGTCGCCGAACCAGTAGCGGTCGAGCATGACGTCGCCCACGACGAGGATGCGGGCGGAGGCGAGGGCAGGGCGCGCGGTCAATTCGGGCTCGGTATTGGCGCGGTCCGGGCGGACGGGCCGGACCAGGGTGGATTATCCCCGCCCCGGTCGGCTGCGGCTGCCTGACTACAATCCGGCCGGGAGAACGGAGCCTGGGCTGGCAGGGGCCGCCCCGGGCATGGCGCAGGCAAGGCGCCCGGCCGATGACCTCTGCGGCGGCCACCGTTCGCACCCGACTGCGCCACCGCTTGCCCGGCGCCTCACACCATGATCCTCGTCACCGGCGGCGCCGGCTTCATTGGCGCCAACTTCGTCCTCGACTGGTTTGCCCAAGGCGGCGCCGGCGCGGTCGTGCTCGACAAGCTGACCTATGCCGGCAACCGCCACAGCCTGCGCCCGCTCGAGGGCCGGCCCGGCTTCCACTTCGTGCAAGGAGACATCGCCGATCACGCGCTGGTGGGCCGACTCCTGGTGGAGCACCGGCCGCATGCGGTGCTGCACTTTGCCGCCGAAAGCCACGTCGACCGTTCGATCCACGGTCCGGGCGAGTTCATCCGCACCAACCTCGTCGGCACATTCGAGCTGCTGGAGGCGGTGCGCGCCCACTGGAGCGCGCTGCCGGCGGCCGAGCGCGGGGCGTTCCGCTTCCTGCACGTGTCCACCGACGAGGTGTTCGGCTCGCTCGGCGAGCACGATCCCGCCTTCCACGAGGCCACACCCTACGCGCCCAACAGCCCGTATGCGGCGTCCAAAGCGGGCTCCGACCACCTGGTGCGCGCCTACCACCACACCTATGGCCTGCCCACGGTGACCACCAATTGCAGCAACAACTACGGGCCGTACCAGTTTCCGGAGAAGCTGATCCCGCTGATGATCCTCAACGCGCTCGACGGCAAGCCGCTGCCGGTCTATGGCGACGGCCAGAACGTGCGCGACTGGCTGTACGTCGGCGACCACTGCGACGCCATCCGCACCGTGCTGGCGCGCGGCCGGCTCGGCGAGACCTACAACGTCGGCGGCAAGAACGAAGTACGCAACCTGGACGTGGTGCAGTCGATCTGCGCGCTGCTCGACGAGTTGCGGCCGCGGGCTGCCGGCCGCTATGCCGGGCAGATCGCCTTCGTCGCCGACCGGCCGGGGCACGACCGGCGCTATGCGATCGACCCGCGCAAGATCGAAGCCGAGCTCGGCTGGCGGCCGCGCGAGACCTTCACCACCGGCCTGCGCCGCACCGTGCAGTGGTATCTGGACAGCACCGAGTGGGTGCAGCGGGTGCGCGACGGGCGCTACCGCGAGTGGATCGAAACCAACTATGCGGGGAGGGCGCAGTGAACCGCAAGGGCATCATCCTCGCCGGCGGCTCCGGCACGCGGCTGTATCCGGTCACGCACGTCGTGTCCAAGCAGCTGCTGCCCATCTACGACAAGCCGATGATCTACTACCCGCTCAGCGCGCTCATGCTCGCGGGCATCCGCGACGTGCTGGTCATCTCCACACCGGCGGACACGCCGCGCTTTGCCGAGCTGCTGGGCGACGGCGCACGCTGGGGCATGCGCTTCGAGTACGTGGTGCAGCCCTCGCCCGATGGCTTGGCGCAGGCCTTCATCCTCGGCGAGCGCTTCCTTGCGGGCGCGCCGGCCGCGCTGGTGCTGGGCGACAACATCTTCTACGGCGAGCAACTGGCGCAGCTCGTGCAGCGGGCCAACGCGCGTGCGCAGGCCACCGTATTCGCCTATCACGTGCATGACCCGGAGCGCTACGGCGTGGTCGAGTTCGACGCCCGCGGCACGGCGGTGAGCCTGGAGGAGAAACCCTCGCAGCCGCGCTCCAGCTACGCCGTGACGGGGCTCTATTTCTATCCGCCCGACGTGGTCGATGTCGCGCGGCATCTGAAGCCCTCGCCGCGCGGCGAGCTGGAGATCACCGACGTCAATATCCACTACCTGCGCGTGCAGCGGCTGGCCGTGGAGGTCATGGGCCGCGGCATGGCCTGGCTCGACACCGGCACCCACGACTCGCTGATCGAGGCCGCGCAGTTCATCCAGACCATCGAGAAGCGGCAGGGCCTGAAGGTTGCCGCTCCCGAGGAAGTGGCCTTTCGCATGGGCTGGGTCAGCGCTGCCGAGCTGGAGAAGCTCGCGCAGCCGCTGGCCAGGACCGGCTACGGCAAGTATCTGCTTGCGCTGCTCAAGGACCCGGTGCTGCCGGGTTCGCGCGCCTGAGCCCGGGCCGCGCATGAAGGTCACGCCGACCGCGCTGCCCGAGGTTCTGCTGCTGGAGCCCCGGGTGTTCGGCGACGCCCGTGGCTTCTTCATGGAAAGCTTCAACGCCCGCGTGTTCCGCGAGGCCACCGGCGTAACGGCCGGCTTCGTGCAGGACAACCACTCGCAGTCGCGCCGCGGCGTGCTGCGCGGCATTCACTACCAGGTGGCGCAGCCGCAGGGCAAGCTGGTGCGCGTGGTGACCGGGGCGGTGCTCGATGTGGCGGTCGACCTGCGGCGCTCCTCACCGCGGTTTGGCCAGTCGGTCGCGGTCGAACTCACGGCGGACAACCGGTGCCAGTTGTGGATTCCGCCCGGCTTCGGCCACGCCTTCATCGCTCTGAGCGAGGTGGCGGACTTTCTCTACAAGACCACCGAGTACTGGATCGCCCAGCACGACCGCGCCATTCGCTGGGACGACCCGCAACTGGCCATCGCCTGGCCGGCGGGGCTTTTGCCCATCGTGTCGGACAAGGACGCGGCCGCACCGCTGCTGCGCGATGCCGAGGTGTTCGATTGAGCGCGGCCGCCGTGCGGGTTCTGTTGTTCGGCGCCAACGGTCAGCTCGGTTCCGAGCTGCGCCGCTGGCTGCCGCGCGCCGGCATCGAGCTCGTGGTGCCGCCGCGCGAGGCCGCCGACTTCTCCCGCCCATCGAGCCTGCCGCCGCTCGTCGAGCAGCACCGCCCGGACGTCGTCATCAACGCGGCCGCCTACACCGCCGTCGACCAGGCCGAGTCCGAGCCGGAGCGCTGCCTCACCATCAACGGCGAGGCGGCGGGTGAGATTGCGGCGGCCTGCCGGCGCATCGACGCCACGCTGCTGCACTTCTCCACCGACTACGTGTTCGACGGCCGCAAGGCCGGCGCCTACACCGAAGACGACCGGCCCAGCCCGCTCAGCGCCTATGGCCGCAGCAAGTGGGCCGGTGAACAGGCCATCGCTGCCGCCGGTGCGCGCGCCCTGATCCTGCGTGTGGCCTGGCTTTACGGCATCGACGGCCATAACTTCGTGAAAACTATGTTGCGGCTGTCAACCGAACGTGACAGCCTGTGCGTCGTCGACGATCAGTGGGGCGCGCCGACCTGGGTGCGTACCCTGGCGCAGTGGCTACCCTCTGTGCTGACCCCCGGCGCGGACGGCAGCCCGTCGCTGGCGGAGCGGTTGCCAGGCACCTACCACATGGCGCCGACTGGGCGCTGTAGCTGGTATGAGACCGCTTGTACGGTCTTATCGGTGGCTCAGGATCACCCCCTGCGCCGAAGATTGATGAAGATTCGAGCGTCGGCGGTCCAGCCGATTACCAGCAAGGACTACCCCGCTAAGGCGATGCGCCCCGCAAACTCACAACTTGACCCGGCCAAGGCGTGTAGCCTTCTGTCGTGGCCTGCGCCGCTTTGGCAGAACGATCTGATCGCCTGCACGCGGCTGCTGATCGACGAGTCGGTCCGCTGAGCCGTGAGCAATCATCGCCGAGCCTGATGCGCGTCGTTTACTTCTCCCCGGTCCACCTGCACAGCTTCTGGCAGCGCCCCCACTGGATGGCGGCCTCGCTGCTGCGCCACGGCGTGGATCGCCTGCTTTGGCTCGAGCCTTACGCCACGCGACTGCCCAGGCTGTCCGACCTGCGCCGCCCGTCCGACCGCCCGCGCGAGATGGGCACCACGGCTCCGCTTCGCTTGGACCGTATGGCGGTGCGCGCGCTGCCGATCGAGCCGCTGCTCGCCGGCCGCGCGGCCAACCAGTTGCTGTTCTTCGAAGACATCCTCGCGCGTATCGAGCGCTGGGTCGGCGGCGAGCCTTACGTCATCGGTGTGGGCAAGCCGAGCCCGCTGGCCCTCACCGCGCTGGACCGCGCGGCCGGTCGCGACAACTACGCCGGCAGCTTCTTCGACGCCATGGACCGCTATGGCGCTTTCCACAAGGGCGCCTCCCGCGAGGCCATGAGCGACTGGGAGTCCCAGCTGCTGCGCAAGGTGGACTACGTGCAGGCCTCTGCCCCCAGGCTGCGGGAGTGCCTGGTACAGCGCCGCCCCGAAGTGGCGCTTGCCCTCAACGGTTTCGATGCCGCCAGCATCGAGCGCGCGCAGCGCGCCTCCGCCCACCTGCCGCAGCACGCCCACCCGGTGTTCGGCTACGTGGGCACCATCGGCTCGTGGTTTGACTGGGCGTGGGTGCGGCAGTTTGCCGCCGTTCTGGCTGACCGTGCCCCCACCGCCGAGATCCACCTGATCGGTCCCGTGTTCCACCCGGCCGGTGGGCCGCTGCCGGCCTCCATCAAGCTGCTGGACACCATGTCCAACGCCGACGCGCTGGCGCGGGCTGCGCAATTCACGGCAGGGCTCATTCCGTTCCAGCGCAACGAACTCACCGATTGCGTGGACCCGGTCAAGTACTACGAGTACCGCGCGCTAGGCCGGCCGGTGATCTCGACCCCTTTCGGCCACCTGTCCGAACGGCAGGACCCGGGTCTGGCGATCGTCGGCGCCGAGCGCGACGCACTGGCGGCCGCCATTGACCGCAGTCTGACCGTGCGCGCGTTGCCGCAACTCCAGAAGGACTGCGACTGGGACAGCCGCTTCGCCCCGTTATCGCGCTGGATCGGCGCCCGCAGCGCAGCTCGGCTGCCAGCAGGTGAGCTGGCAGCCGCCGTCTCGCTATAGGAATGCAGCGCGCGGTTGAACGCTGGTTCGCGCGTCAATGAGGCGAGCCTGGCTGTCTACCGGCTGAACCGTCCGGCCACCGCCAACAGCACGCTCTTCAGCCGCGGATGGCGGTTGACGAAGAGCCGCGCATGACCCAGCCGGCGTGCCAGGTGATAGCGCACGACGTGCCCAAGGTCCTTGAAGAACCCGCGTTCCTCTTCGGAGTTGGCTGCGACCGGCTGCGGCTCGAATGCGATCGCGGCGCTGCGGCCTTGCTTAACCCGCTGCGTGGCTTCCAGGAACGCCGAGCCGTAGCGCTGGTCGGGCTCCAGGTGGCAGCCCTCGGCCCACTCGTTCCAGGCGTTGATGAATACGATCTGCTGGTCGCCCTGGCGCTCGCGGCGCGTGCGCTCCACGGCGCATCTGAGCCAGAACTCGTAGTTGGCCGGCGTGCCGCCGAGGAAGATCGTGGAGCGGCTCTTCACCCGCGCGGTGTTGTCCCATGACGGAAAAACACCGCGATACACCGGCCCCGACTGCGGGCGGTCCAGGTAGGAGGTCGCCGCCTCCTCGTAGGCCACCGCGGTGCCAGTAAAGTCTTCGAAAAACGACAACGACGAGTTGATGCTGCGCGCTTGCAGGTTGTGCGGCGGGAACTCCGCGCCAGCATCGAAGCCCAGCGTCGCAAACTGGCGGTTGCCGTGCGTGAGCGCCGCCACCAGGTGTAACTCGCCGTGGCCGCGGCTGCGCCACCAGGCGCGCCAAGCCTCGGTGGAGCGAGGCGCATGCGGCATCTGCTGCGGCCGGTACACCATGAGCAGCGGCTTGCCGTCGACGCGGATGTAGCGCTCGTCGAGAAGAAAGCGCTCGATGTCCTGCATGAAGCGCACGTCGTCCTCGGGCAGGTAGCGCTGGTGCATCAGCACCTCGTGCTCCGAGCCGTTCCAGCGCCGAGTCCACGACTCATTGGCCCAGCACAGGCAGTAGGGCAGATCGCTGGCTGGGTCGGCAAACATTTCCTCGAGCGGCCGCTCGAGCAGGCGCCGTCCCGAGAACCAGTAGTAGTAGTAGCAGAAGCCCGCCAGACCGGCGGCTCGCGCCATTGCCATCTGGCGGCGCCGCGTCTCGGCCACTCGCAGATCGTAGAACCCCAGATCGGCCGGCAGATGCGGCTGGTAGTGGCCGGGAAACAGCGGTCGCGCGCGGGTGGCGGTGGTCCACTCCGTGAAGCCGGGGCCCCACCAGGCGTCGTTCTCGGCGATGGGATGGAACTGCGTCAGGAAAAAGGCGATCAGCCGCAGCGGATCCGGGTTCATCCGTTCCGCTCCTTGCCTGTCTGCGCCGCGTTGGATTGCACAGAGAAGAGCACGCCGCCCTGACCTTCGGGCACCCACGGGCCCGCTCACAACCGAGGGGCTTCGCCCGAAAACGCAAGAATACCCGCGCGCCGCTCAAGCGAAAACGATCTGCTGCTTCGCCGGGCATCGGGTCTGGGCGCGCCGCCCGGCCGCGGCGATCGGCGCTGCCGCCGACGCGCGAGCGCTATCCTTGGCGTGTTAAGGCAGATGCCCTGGGGAGCGCCCGGAGGTGCGGGTCCGCGGTGCCCTTGCGCTGCGCGACAACGGGTCGGGCGCGTCGAGCGGCTGCCGCAGTCGCCGGCCCCGCATTACCGGCCCCCATTGCCGGACCCGCTCGCCGGCCCGACTTGCTGATCCGCCCGCCGCCTTGTCCTCGCCCCCGCCGTCGCCATCCTCGCTCCCGGGCGTTGCCGACGCACCATCCCCCGCCGTGGCGCCTCGGCATGGCCGCAACTTCCTGCTCAACCTGGTCGGCAATCTCGCGCCGCTGGCTGCGGCGCTGCTCGCCGTGCCGCTGCTGCTCGAGCTTGCCGGTGTCGAGCGGCTCGGCGTGCTGGCACTGATCTGGACCGTGACCGGCTATCTCAGCCTCCTCGACCTCGGCCTGGGCCGCGTTTTCGTGCGGCGCTTTGCGCGCGCCGATACCGCCGCCGACCTGCAGCGCGAGGCTGCGCTGCTGCGCCGTGTCTGTCTGGGGGCCGGTTTGCTCGCGCTGGGCACTGGCGCGCTGCTTGCGCTCGCCCTGCCCTTTGCGCACTGGCTCGGCCCGGACTCTGCGCTCGCGCCCGAGCTGCCCGCGGCCGTGTGGGCAGTGGCGCTCACGCTGCCTGCGGTGATTGTCACCAGCCTGCTGCGCGGCGCCCTCGAAGGCCGCATGCGCTTTGGCGCCTCCAATGCGCTCAAGCTGGTGTTTGGCGCGCTGACCTTCCTGGCGCCAGCGCTGGCGGCGCTGGTCACGCCTTCGCTTGGCGCGATGGCGGCAGGCATCGCGGTGGTGCGCGTGCTCGGCCTCCTGGCTCACGTCCACCAGGCCGCGCCGATGCTTTGGCCTGCCGCCTGGAGCACGGCCCGGGCCGGGGCCGGGGAGCTTGGTCCGGCGCTGCGCGAGGGCGGCTGGATCACGGTGACCAACGTCGTCAGCCCACTGATGGTGAGCTTCGACCGTTTTGCGGTGGGCGCGCTGGTTTCGCTGGCGGCGGTGTCGCACTACAGCGTGCCGCAGGAGGCCGTGCTCAAGCTGCTGCTGGTGCCGCTGGCGCTGGCCACCGCGCTGTACCCGGTGCTGGCGCGCGGTGAGGCGGCCGATCCGGCCGGCAGCGCCGCGCGCCGCCGCCTGGGCGCGCGCAGCATGGACTCGGTGGTCTCCGTGGCCCTGCCGCTGGCGCTGGGCATGGCGCTGGTGGCCGAGCCGGCGCTGGCGCTCTGGCTGGGGCGCGACTTTGCCGCGCAGGCTGCCACCCCGGCGGCCGTGCTGGCGGTGGGGATGCTGGCGATGTCGGTGGCGCAGGTGCCGTACGCCGCGCTGCAGGCGCGCGGCCGCGCCGACCTCACCGGCAAGCTGCACCTCATCGAGCTGCCGCTCTTCGCCGTGGCCGTGTGGTGGCTCACCGAGCGCCTGGGTATTGCCGGCACCGCCGTGGCCTGGGCGCTGCGCAGCGTGGGCGACCTGGCCGCCGTGCTGTGGCTGGCCATGCGCGAGCAACTGCTGCCGCCCGCGGGCGCGGCCACGATGCGCATCGGCGCCGCAGTCGCGCTGGCTGCGGCCGCTGCGGCGCTGCGCGCGGCCGACGGTCCCGCGTGGGCGCTGCTTGCCTTGCTGGTCCCCAGCGCGCTGCTCGCCGCCGCCGCCGCTCGCGCGGCCTGGCGCAGCCGCGGCGCCGGGGAGCTGGCATGACCGACAACGGCCAATGCATCGCAGGTGGCGTCACCGCCTCGGTGGTCAGCCACGGCCAGGGGGCGCTGCTCACCGATCTGCTCGAAGACTTGGCCCGGCTCGCGCCGCCACAGCTGGCGCATCTCGTCATCACGCTCAACCTGCCGGAACAAGCCCCGCGCCTGCCGGCGCTGCCGTTCCGCGTGACCGTGCTGCGCAACGCGGCGCCGCTGGGCTTTGGCGCCAACCACAACGCCGCCTTTGCTCATTGCACGAGCGACTGGTTCTGGATTCTCAACCCCGACCTGCGCCTGCCGGCCGACCCGCTGCCGGCACTGCTGGGCGCGGCGCGGCCGTCAGACGCCATCGTCGCCCCGCAGGTCATCGAGGCCGGCCGCGTGGCCGATGCCGCGCGCCTGCTGCCCACGCCCGCGCGCCTGGTGCGCCGCCGCCTGTTCGGCCAACGCCAGCTCGCAGAAGAGCAGGGCGGCCGCTACGACTGGCTGGCCGGGATGTGCCTGCTGGTGCGCAGCGCCGCCTTCCGCACGTTGGGCGGCTTCGACGAGCGCTACCGCATGTACTGCGAGGACGTGGACCTGTCGTTGCGCGCCCAGCTGGCCGGCGGCACGCTGCAGCAGGTGGCTGGCGCCCGGGTGCAGCACGAAAGCCAGCGCGCCAGCCGCCGCTCACTGCGTTACCTGACCTGGCATGTGCAAAGCATGCTCAGGCTGTGGGGCAGCGCGGCGTATCGCCGGTACCGGCGGCGGCAGCGGCAGGGGGGCTGAGCGTGGCGCGCGGCACTCAGGCGCAGGGGCCGCAGTTCCGTAGACTGCCGGCATGAGTACGCCCACTTCGCCGCCCCCTGCGCCTGCGCCGGCGGCCACGCCCGCCGGTGCGGCACCGCAGGCCATTGTCGAGCAGAAGCGCGTCGGCACGCGGCTGCGCCTGACCATCACCTTCCCGGTACGCACCCGGCTGCGCCGCCAGCGACCCGACGGCCGCGGCGAGCCGGCGTACTTCGTGCAGTCGTTTGTGATCGAGAACGGCAGCGCGGTGGCGGCCTCCGGTCACCTGGGCCCCTACATGGCGGCCACGCCGCTGGTGGAAGTGGACATCATCGCGCCGTTGCCCGGCGAGGCGCTGCAGCTCACGTGGAGCGACAGCCGCGGGCGGCAGTATCGGCAGACAATCAAGGCGCACTCCGGCTAGGCGCTTTATCGCGGACCGGTTGCTTCACCGTTACGGCCGCGCGGTTTCGGAGTCAGTCACCTGAGGCCCTTCGCGCGCAGCGACTCGTGCAACTCCTTGTGCAAACGGCCCAGTTCCCGGTCAATGTACTTCTTGCGATGGACGCGATAAACGCGGCAGCCGGGAAACCACGGCGACGCCTCGCCCTCGAGCATCCAGCGCCACTCGACGGCGTTTGCGAACAGCACCTTCGCGTCCAGACCCATGGCCGCCCGAAGATGCACGCTCGTGCTGCTGACCCCCACGATCTCGTCGGTGACCGCCAGATAGCCCATGAGAACCTCGAGATCGTCCTGGATCCAGGAGAAGTCAGGGCAGGGGCGACCAAGCCCCTCCTCGAAGCTGGCGTGCTCGCCCGGCTCCGGGTTTCGCTGGTAGGCCAGGACGGTGCCGGGCATGTCGCGGAGCACTTCGCCGAGTCGCTTGGGCGAGGTTTCCTTGAACAGGCGCATTTCGTCGACTTCCGCCTTCATGCCTGCGCGCCAGTTGACGCCGATGTACGGTGGCGGGCCGACTTCAGCCAGTCGCGCGCGGGCCTGATCCACCTTTTCCGGTATGGCGCTGAACCTCACCGGAGGCGGCGTGGAGTTGTCCTCGCCCGTCATAAAGGGCAGGTCGCCGGCGCAGATGTTCAGCGAGCGGCCGAGCAACGGCAGGATGGTTTGCTCGTTGTAAAGCTCGTCTGCGTACCCGGTTGCCGCGACCATCCGCCGCACCTTCGCCTCGGCCCCGTAGCCGATTCTGGCGCCGCGCGCCTTGAGAATGGGCGCGTAGCGCAGGAAGAAGAGGACATCGCCCAGGCCCTGCTCCGGCAGCACCACGACCAGCTTGCCGTCCAGCCGACTGGGCAGCGGCGAGACGGGGTACTTGAGGTCGAGCGCCCGGTACTCCCTGAGCTTGTCGATCCGGTTGTAGCGCCACTGGTATAGACGCCACCCTTGTGGAAAGTCGCCATGGCCAAGGCACAGTTCGGCCAGGTGGAACGGTATCTTCGGATCGTCTGGCTTGAACGCGTAATAGCGCGAGAAGGAGTTGCGGGCGACTTCGTATCGGTCTGTCAGCCACGCGACATAGGCGAGATTCCGCAACCCTTCGAGATAGTTCTCGTTCAGCGCGACGGCGCGACTGAAGTACTCATACGAATCTTCGATCTGCCCGGTCATCCGCAGCATGTAGCCGAAGTTGTTGTGCGTCTCGGCGTTGGTCGGGTCGGCGTTGAGTGCGCGGCGGAAGAACGTCTCCGCCTCGGCGTGACGCTGGTTGATGGTGAGGACTAGCGCCTTCAGGCCGAGAAGCCGGGCGTCATTCGGGGTGCTGCCGAGCCCGAGTTCCACCAACTGTGCCGTGGCGGCCCAGTTCCCCTGATTGGCGTAGGCGGCCGCCTGGTTGTAGTAATCAATCTGGATCATGGTGCCTCAAGCATGCCTTTGGTCGACGCGCAACATGGCCGCACGCTCGCTGTACCACTCGCTCGCATACTCACAGTCGACGTAATCATCGAAGTACGGACCGCCAAGGGTAAAGTGCACGAGCGCGGCCTCGCCACTGGGGGCCTGATATCCGACCAGGTGATTCCAACGCGGCGGCAGGCTGCCGATCAGGTTGTCGTTACTCAGCCACTTGAACTGGTGCAGCTCCAGCCCGGTGGCTCGGTTGACGTAATCGGGCGTCAGTGCGCGGCAGCGCGCGTTGTTGAACAGCATCACGCTCGACCAGTTCTTCTTCTCGTACTTGGTCTGTACCGCGCCGAGGAACTTGGTGTCTTCCTTGGGCTGGTGGTCGTGCTTGACGCACATAACCGCATAGCGCTCGTCGCGCAGCGCCCACAGCCCGGCGATGTCATCGCGCATCAGCATGTCGCAGTCCATGAACACCGACCAGCCTTCGTAGCCCGACAGGTAAGGCGTCAAGAAGCGCGAGAACGAGAAGTCGGTGGACTGCAGGGGGTTGCGTTCACGGGTGTACAGGCCGCCGAGCTGGGACAAGGCCAATGGAGCAATGGTCACGGGCTGGCTGGCACGCGCATTGATGCTGTGGGCCAGCACGTTGTAGGCCACGCTTTCGCGTGGGTCGAAACCGATGAAGACGCGGATCACTAGGGCTCCCCCGGGGCGGATGCAGGTCCCGCCGAAACGCGCGATTCTAGGGCGCCATGCGTCCGGTTACTCCGGGGCGGCTTTCATCCGTCCGGCCACGATCTCGGCCGGAGTATCCTGCGCGCCTTTGCAGGGCTGGCCCCTGTCGCTCGCGTGCAGCAGCGTTAGATGCAGATCACCCTCGAGCAGTACGAAAGCATTCGACCCGTCGCCACCGTGAAGGTGGGCGAGAAGGCGCTTAACTACGCCATCCCCAACCAGATGGCGCACTGGCGCGTGCAGACGCTCTTCACCAAGGAGCCGGCGACGATCCAGTGGCTCGACCGCCTCAAGCCGGGCATGGTGCTGCTCGATGTCGGCGCCAACGTCGGCATGTACACGGTCTTCGCCTCGGTCGCCAAGGGAGCCACTGTTTACTCCTTCGAGCCCGAGTCGCAGAACTTCGCTCAGCTCGCCAAGAACATCGTTATCAACAACGTTCAGCCGCTGGTCACGCCGTTCTGCGCTGCCTTCTCGGACGAGATCCGGCTCGACCGGTTGTACCTGTCGGAATTCAAGTGGGACGGCGGTTCGAGCTGCCACTCTTTCGGCGCCGAGGTCGGCTTTGACCTCAAGGCGCGCCCCTCGCCGTTTGCCCAGGGCTGTGTGAGCTGGACCATCGATGAGGCGGTGCGCACTGGCGTCATTCCGGTGCCCGAGTTCATCAAGATCGACGTCGACGGTTTCGAGCACAAGGTCATTGCTGGCGCACGCCAGACGCTGCAGGACCCGCGGGTGCGCTCGCTGTGCATCGAGATCAATACCAATCTCGCCGAGCACCAGGCGCTGATCCGCGAGTTGGCGGCGCTGGGCTTCCACCATGACGCGCGCCAGGTGGAGCTGGTCACCCGTCAGGAGGGTGCCTTCACCGGCTGTGCGGAGTTTGTGTTTGACCGCATTCGCACCGACGAGCTAAAAGTCGAGCAGGCCTTCGTGCGCACGCCGCTGCCGGCCTCGCTGTCGGCCGAGACCGAGGCGGCCTTCGAGCAGGTGATCCGCAAGATCAAAGACTGCCCTGTCACCACCGAGCCGTTCCCGTTCGTGGTGATTGACGAGATCTTCCCGCCCGCGTACCACGCGCGCATGCAGGAGATGTTCCCGCGCGATGCGGAGTTGACGCCACTGTCTGAGACCGGCCGAACCGCCAATGCCTACAAGGAACGGCTGGTCAGCCTGTTCAACGACGAGCACTTCGACAAGCTCGACCCCGAGCGCCGTGCTTTCTGGGCCGAGTTCGCGCGCTGGATGTACTCGGAGCGCTTCATCAACTCGGTGGTGCAGAAGTTCCTGCCCTGGTGCGCCAACCGGCTGGCGCAGGTCAAGGAGCGATCCGGCGACCTGCGTGTGCGCAGCGACGCGCTGCTGGTGAGCGACCGCACCGACTACGCCATCGGCCCGCACACCGATGCCGCACACCGGCTCATCACCTTCCTGTTCTACATGCCGCAGGACGACCAGTATCGCGCCTACGGCACCTCGCTGTTCCGGCACGTTGATCCCAAGTTCTTCTGTCCGGGCGGGCCGCACTATCCGTTCGACGACTTCCGCAAGTTCGGCACCGTGGAATTCCTGCCCAACCGGCTGCTGACCTTCGTTCGCACCGGCCGCTCGTTCCACGGGGTGGAGCAGATCACCGAGCCCGAGCTCGACCGCCGGCTGCTCATCAACAACGTCCGCCTGCTTGACGCCTACGCAGGCCAGGGAGCTTGAACATGACCGACGCTGCCGCCGTGGCTGACAAGAAGACCATCAGCGAGGACTACCGCCGCATGCAGGAAGAGCTGCACAAGAACCCCAATTACGGGGTCGCGAGCGTGCAGTACGCCCCGCTGGTGGCGCAGGTGCTCGATGCCGTGAAGGCCGACCGCCTGCTCGACTACGGCGCCGGCAAAGGCCGGCTGGGGCAGACGCTGGGGCAGATCATGAAGCGGCCTATCCAGATCCAGCACTACGACCCGGCCATCCCCGAGTGGTCGGGCCGGCCACAGCCGAGCCCGGTCAGCGCCTGCATCGACGTGCTGGAGCACATCGAACCCGAGCTGCTCGACACCGTGCTCGACGACCTGCGTGACCTCACCACCGGCCACGGCATCTACACGGTGCACACCGGCCCGGCCGTCAAGGTGCTGCCCGATGGCCGCAACGCGCACCTGATCCAGCAGCCCCCTTCCTGGTGGCTGCCCAGGTTCATGGCGCGCTTTGACCTGGTGCAGTTCCAGCGCATGCCGCAGGGCTTCTGGGTGCTGGTCGAGGCCAAGCCCCGCGTTATCTAGATAGAGGCCGCCCACGGCGGCCCCGCAAAGGCGCCGCGCCCCGCGCGGCGGCACGTCATGTCCGATATCCAGCAATTGGCGCGGCGCGTCCTGCGCATCGAGATGCAGGCGCTTGCCGAGGCCGAGCAGCGCCTCGGCGACGAATTCGAGCGCGCGGTGCGCCTGGTCCACTCCCGTGTGCCGCCCGGGCGCCTGGTGGTCGCCGGTGTTGGCAAGTCGGGCCACGTGGGCAACAAGATCGCCGCCACGCTGGCCAGCACGGGCACCCCGTCGTTCTTCGTCCACCCGACCGAGGCGGCCCATGGCGACCTCGGCATGGTCACGCCGGGCGACGTGGTGCTGGCCATCTCCTACTCCGGCCGCAGCGACGAGCTGCTGCTGCTGATGCCGTACTTCAAGCGGCACGGCATCCCGGTCATTGCCATGACCGGCAACGGCGGGGCACCGCTGGCGCAGGAAGCCGACGCCGTGATCGATGCCATCGCCCGCGAGGAGGCCTGCCCAATCGGCCTGGCGCCCACCGCCAGCACCACGCTCACGCTGGCCCTGGGCGATGCGCTTGCCATGGCGCTGCTGGAGCTGCGCGGCTTCACCCGCGAGGACTTCGCCCAGACGCACCCCAGCGGCGCGCTGGGAAGGCGCCTGCTGATCCACGTGCGCGACATCATGCTCAAGGGCGAGGCCGTGCCGCGCGTGCAGCGGCAAACGTCGGTGCGTGACGCACTCGTGGAGATGAACCGCGGCGGCATCGGCATCACGGCGGTGGTCGAAGTCGACGGTAGCCTCGCCGGTATCTTTACCGATGGCGACCTGCGCCGCGCGCTCGACCGCAACGTGGACATCTACCGTGCCAACGTGAGCGAGGTCATGTCCCGCTCGCCCAAGGTTGTACACGAGAACCAGCTCGCCGCCGTCATTCCGCAGATCATGGAGCAGTTCAAGGTCACGGCCGTGCTGGTCGTCGACGCACAGGGCAAGCTGGTCGGCGCAGTCAATGCGCGCATCCTGCTGCAAGCGAAGGTCATCTGATGTCTGCCATCTACCGCCCGACGCTCGACGAAGTCGGCAAGTACGGCGAGCTGCGGCCCAACTTCATGTTCTGGCTGGCCGTGGCCGCCGTTTCGCGTCACGTGTGGTTCACCGCCGCCGTGATCGCGGCCAGCGCGCGTGTGAAGGAGGCTTCGGCGCTCCTGGCCGGTTTCTCCTGGTGGCCGGTGCTGATCGAGGCGCCCGCGCTGCTGGTCGCCGTGCTCGCATTCCTGCGGCGCCCGGACAGCGGGCCCTTGGCGCGTGCCGCGTGGCGGGCCGCGCCTGTGCTGCTTACCGTCGCCGGCCTCGGGCAACTGGCTTGGATCGGCTGGCAGTGGCTGGAAACCGACCGCTACAGCGGATGGCTCACGGCGCTGGACCTGGGATTTGCGGTGGCCGTGATGCTCGCCCTGGCCTGGCTGTGGCGCTCGCCGTATGCCCGGGCCTTGTTTGCTGACTTTCCTCGACCGGCCGAGGGTGACGTTGCACCCGCGCCGCCGGCGCCCGCCGGCCCGGCTGCGGTCGATGGGCCACCGGTAGAGCCGGAGCCGCCCTTGCAGCCGCCTCCCAGCCGCACGGAAGCGTCCCTGGTGGACATGGAGCGCGTGGTGGCGCACTTTCGCAAGGGCGAGTACGCGGATGCCGAGTCGATCTGCCGCAACCTGCTGGTGCAGGAGCCCAACGACCCGGACGCGACCCACTTCCTCGGGCTCATGCGCCACTACCAGGGCGACGACGAGGAGGGTATTCGCCTGCTCGAGCGCTCGGTCGCCTTGGTGCCCGGCTTCGTCAACTACCAGGCCAACCTAGCGGCGGTGTACCGCGCCATCGGCCGCACGCAAGACGCCGACCGGCTCGACGCCCGAGTGGCGGAGCTGGAAGGGCAGGGAGCGGGCACCGCCGGGCCGGCCCAGCCGCAGCCGGCGGGGTAGTCACCCCGCTGCGGCGTCATCCTGCAGCGCCCGGCAGCCCACCACTCACCCGCCGACCTATCTCCGTCGAGAGCCGCTCCAGGCTCACTGCCTACGAGTTGCCCAAGGTCAATCACCCCCAGCCCCCCGCTGACAAGCTCCCGGCGTCTGCCGTACCTCGCCGGAGCCTTGCAGTGTCCTGTCCCCAAGAAACCATCACCGCGCGCATCGACAACGTCACGCGCATCCCCATCGAGTTCCTGCGGCCCGACCCGCCCGCGCCCAAGGCCGTGAAGATCGAGTTGTCGCCCCGCTGCAACTACCGCTGCGGCTTCTGCGCCCTGCGCACGCGCGAGGTGCAGCCCCAGCGCGACATGGAGCTCGACTTCTTCAGGCGCATCACGCGCCAGATGCGCGAGGCCGGCGTCGAGGAGGTCGGTGTGTTCTACCTCGGCGAGTCCTTCATGAATCCGCAGCTCCTGGTCGACGCCATTGCCTACCTGAAGGTCGACCTCGCCATGCCTTACGTCTTCCTGACTTCCAACGCCTCGCTCGCCACGCCCGAACGGGTGCGCCGGGTGATGGCTGCGGGACTCGACTCGCTCAAGTGGTCCATGAACGCTGCCGACGAGGCGCAGTTCGGTGAGGTGATGGGCGTGGCGCCCAAGAACTTCGAGCGGGCCCTGCAAAACGTGGCCGCCGCCTGGCGCGTGCGCATCGAGGGCGGCTACAAGACCCGGCTGTATGCCTCATCCATCCGCTATGACGGCAGGCAGCAACCGCGCATGCAGGCCCTGCTCGATATGCGGGTCATCCCTTATGTGGACGAACACTACTGGCTGCCGCTGTACTCCATGGGCGCCTTTGCCTCGCAGCGCGAGGCCGAACTGGGCTTTCGCCCGACCGCTGGCAACCAGGGGCGCCTGGGCGCGCTGCGCGAGCCGCTGCCCTGCTGGTCCGCCTTTACCGAGGGGCACGTCACCGCCCAGGGCAAGCTGTCGGCGTGCTGCTTTGACGCCACCGCCAACTGGACCATGGGCGACCTGCACGAGCAGTCCTTCGCTGCGGCCTGGAACAGCGACGCTTTTGGCGCCCTGCGGGCGGCGCACCTGCGCCAGGACGTCCGGGGCACCGTCTGCGAGTCCTGCGTAGCTTACCGGTGAAGCGCCCGCGGTCCGGCGCAGCCGTGCCGCCGAGCCCGTTACTGCGCCCGGTGGGGCGGGTTGCGTCTGCTGCTCGGGTCCGCCTGCCGGCTCCCGCATCGCTGCATGCGGGGTATGCGACTCCGTTCGGCCGGGCTTACACAGGCGGCAAATGTTGTCACGCCGCTACATGGATCGCGATGATGGGGGCGATTTCCCGCGACAAAGCCGCTTCCTCGAGTTGCTTGGGGGCCATGGCGGACGTATAGTCCACTCCGCACAACACAGCCGGTCATGTCAACTCCTATGAAAAATGCGAGTGGGATGCGGGCAGGTTTGTGTAGGGATTTCGGGGGAGTCGAAAGCTGAGTTTTCCCGGCCCGTTAACCATGGATAACGTGCACTTTTTTTCGAACTTCGAATGAGGAAACTCACAATGCAGAAGAAGGTCATTGCAACCCTGGTCTCCAGCGCTTTCGCTGGCGTGGCCGGTGTGGCACAGGCGGGTCCGATCTCTGTCGCGTCGGTGACGACTTACGCGACCGAGGCCATCACGTCCTCCGCCACCATCACCCTGCCCGGCATCGCGTACTCCCTGACCGCCCCGCTGGCTGTTAGCAGCACGCAAACTGTGCGGCTGACCCTGGATTCCGGCTCCGTCGCTACATGCCCTTCGCTGGCATTTACGGGCACTGGCGGCGCTGCTCTTACGTTCACCGCGACGGGTGTTTCGGGCGGCGCCTCGGCCCCCGGGCAGTGCTCGTGGTCGGTCACCGTTGCGACGGCTCCGGTCCCGTCCAACGCCATCCTGAGCTTTACGGGTGGCACGCTCAGTGCGCCGACCGCGCTCGCAGTCGCAGGCGGCGGTGCCATCAACGCCACCGCTGCCATCCTGACTCAGGGCGGCACGCTGGTCGAGTCGTCGAGCGGTGTGGTGGCCAACTCGGCCGCGGCCTGGGCGATCGCTGCTGTGTCGTCGTCGACGCTGACCACCCCGGAAACGGCCCGCGTGAACGTCGCTGCGACGCCCGCGCTGACCGCGTTCCTGGACGCCCAGACCGGTGACGTTACCGGTCAAGCGGCTAATGGTCCGGTCAACCTGGGCCGCGTCCGCGTCACGAACACGGCTGGCATTCAGGTCGAGGTGGGTGGCTCGACCGCGGTCAGCTTCGCCAACTCGGCAACGCAGGGTCTGACTCTGACGGTGACCGGCTCGTTCGGTTCCGGTTCGTCGGTGTACGTCTCGACGTCGGCCTCGTGCGGTGCTTCTCCTGGCCTCGGCGCGTTGACCCAGAACGCTGGCCGTACCTCGGCTTCGACCACGGTCAGCATCGCCAATGCCGTGATCACCGACCCAGCTGAAGGCGGCAGCAAGGATGTCTTCGTCTGCTACACGGTCGCAGGTGGCTCTAACACCATTCCGACGACCCAGTTCGCGGTGTCCGGTTCGCTCACGGCCATCAGCGCTGCGCCGTCGACCACGACGTCGGCTCTCGCGTCGACGAACATCTACAACCTGACGCTGAATGGTTCGCAGGTCGACATCCGCAACTACGTGCCCAACAACACGTCGGGCTGGATCAGCGCCTACCGGATCATCAACACGGGCGCTGTGTCTGCCGCGGTCACCGGTCAGTTCATCGGCGTTGACGGTGCTCTGGTCGGTACGGGCAACGTAATCGTCGGCAACCTGGTCTCGGGTGGCGTCGCTGTCGTCAGCGCAGCCCAGATCGAGGCGGCTATCGGTGCCATTTCGGCGACTGGTGGCGTGGGTCCGCGTCTGCGCATCACCGCGCCGACCGACAGCCTGCGCGTCCAGGCGTTCGCTTGCCAGCCGAACGGCAACTGCTTCCTGAACTCGGATGCCCAGGGTATCGACGGCGGTGCTGCCGCCGCGCTGCTCGGCACCCGGTAATCAGGCTAGCTGGGTACAAAGGGGGCCTTCGGGCCCCCTTTTCTTTTCATGCGTCGTCGATCCTTTCTTCTTCTGCCTCCTGCGCTCGTCGTGCTGCCGGCGCGCGGACAGGAGCTGCGCCTGCCGCCGCTGAACCTTCCGGGCTTGCCGGCCGCTCCGACGGTGACCGCACCGGCACCCGCGCCTGCCTCCGACGCGTGGCCGCAGGCCGCGTTCGAGGCGGCCACCGTCGATGATGTGCGCGCACGGTTTGGCATCGGGCAGGCCCAGGCGTCGCCGGACATCCTCCTCGATGCTCCCGAGATCGCCCTGGCGAGCGAGCCCGTCGAGGTGATCGTTGAAGTTCGCCTGCCGGCGGCCAGGCGAGTGGTGCTGGTGGCCGACCGGCTGCCTAGGCCGCTCCTGTCGGTGATCAGCTGGCCAAGCCCGGCGGGCAACCGGCTGCGGCTGTGGATCGCGCTGCCGTACACCACTCGCCTGCGGGCCTTCGTACAGACCGACACGTGGCTTATGGCGAGCCGCGAGGTCAAGCTGGCGCTGGAACGGAGCTAGTCCAAAGCCTGCAGCCCAAGCGGCGCAGGCGGCAAGCCGGCCAACCGGCGCCGGTGCATGGCGCTGTAACTGGCCTCAAGCTCCCGTGCGAAGCGCGGCGTGTCGAACAGGGCGCAGCGGCTGCGGGCGGCGCCCAACCGGGCTTTCAGCAAGGCGAGCTGTGCCGGCGATCTGCCAAGCTCGATCGCCAGCCTTTCGTACTCCTCTGCTGAGGCAGTCACCAACTCCGGCAAGCCGACCGCGGTCAGCAGGCTGCTGGCCACCCGCGCCGCGAAGGACTGGCCCGCCACGGTGATCACCGGAACACCGGTCCACAGTGCGTCGCTGGCGGTGGTGTGGGCGTTGTAGGGCAGCGTGTCCAGCACGAGGTCGGCGCAGGCATGCCGCGCCAGATGTTCTGCGGGCGACACGCGCTCGGCAAAGACCAGCCGGTGCGGCGAAACGCCGGCCGCCACGGCCTGCTGCCGCAGGTTCTCGCAGGCGCGCGGCGCGCCGGCGAGCAGCCACAAGATACTGCCCTCGACGGCCCGCAGGATCCGCATCCAGCTCGCAAAGACATCGGGTGTGATCTTGTACGTGTTGTTGAAGCAGCAGAAGACTGTGTCGTGGTCCGGCAGACCGCAGCCGGCGCGGCTTGGCACCGGCCCGCTCGGCCGCCGCCGGTCATTGGGCTGGTAGGCCGCAGGCAGCCAGACGACCCGTTCGTCGAAGTGTGCCGCGTTCTCTGCGGGAATCACCTGGCGATCCGCGATCACGTAGTCCATGAAGGGCGCGCCCGCCGTGCCGGGGTAGCCGAGAAAGCTTGCCTGCACAGGCGCAGCACGGGCCGCGAAGATTCCGGGCCGGGCGCGGAAGGTCAGCCCGTTGAGGTCGATGGCGATGTCGATCCGCAGCTCGCGTGCGAGTGCCGCCACCGCGCGGTCGCTCATGCCCCGCACGTCGATGAAGCGGTGGAAGCAGGGCCGCAGCCGGCTGCGCATGGCGTCCTCGCGCGCCGGGCCAATGGAGAACGCGGTCCACTCATACGCGGTGCGGTCATGCAGCTCGAAGGTCTCGGCCATCAGATAGGCCGTAGCGTGTTGATGGAAGTCTGAGGAGAAGTAGCCCACGCGGACGCGTGGGTGGCCGTCATGCGGCGGCAGTGGCCCGAGCGAGGCTTCGGGCGGATGCTGCGCCATGTACAGCCGCGCCGCGCGTCGGTGGTCTTCCGGCGAGTCGACCAGCGCCAGCAGGGGAAACGGCGCTGCCACCGGCTGCCCGGCGCGCAACCGGCCGAGCAGATCGCGCAACTCGGCATCCACGCCGTTCCAGTCGCATAGCTGCATGCGCAGGTGCAGGCGCGCGCCGGCACCGAAGGGATGGTCGGGCGCCTGCTGCAGCAGGCTATCGAAGGCTGCAATGGCCTCCTCGGCCTGCGACAGCCCCATCAACGCCTTGGCCCGCGCCGCAAGTGCTTCAATATGGTTGGCCCGGATGGCAAGGGCACGATCAAGGCTTGCGAGGGCAGGCCCGGGCAGTTCGAGTTGCAGCAGCGCCCGCCCGTGGTTGAACCAGGCGTCGGCCAGGGTAGGGTCGAGCGTCAGCGCCCGGTAAAAGCGGTCCACCGCTTCGGCGCCGCGCCCCAGCGCGAGCAGTGCGTTGCCCCAGTTGTTCAGGATGCCGGCGGCGTGGGGTGCCAGGCCCGCTGCCCGCGCGATCAGCGGTTCGGCCTCCTCGTGCCGTCCCGACTGGGCCAGCGACACGCCGAGCAGATGGAGCGCGTCGACATGGCCTGGCGCGACGGCAAGGATGTCTCGATACGAGGCCTGGGCCGCCAGCAGGTCGCCCTGCTGGTGTTGTTGCAGTGCCTTGGCGAAAAGGGCAGTGGCGGAGTGCGGCATGGCTGGGTCAATCTAATACGAAGGCCAGGGCAAAGGGCCGGGCCGGCGAGAGCGGCGGGCCGTCAGCGTGGCTGGCCTACGGCGCGTTAGGGCGAGGCCCTTCCGGCATACTTGCCGCCGTCCTTCGGCAACCTTCCCATGCTCCTCGGCCAACTCCTCGTCCAGACCGGCCGCATCGCCGATGCGGACCTGGCCAATGCACTGCGCGCGCAGCTCAAGCCCGGGCTTGGTAATTGAAGACGACCGCCTGCTTCGACGCCGTTCGCTCGCGCCCAGACCGCGTTGATCCGCGACGAATAGATCCGGAGGGTCATCGAATCTCCAGTCGCAGAGCAAGTCCAGGGCGACGGCCGCATCCGTCGCTGGGGTGTCATCGCCGAAGCTGGCGACCGGGTGCTCAGGGTCGTGTTGCTGACCGATGGCGTGACCGTCCACAATGCATTCTTCGACCGGAGGTTCCGGCCATGAGAATCCGCTACTTCTCGAGTACCGACACCCTGTTCATCGAGCTGCGCGACCGGCCCGTGGCCGAGACGCGCGACCCGGGCGAGAACACTGTTCTCGACGTGGACGCTGAAGGCAACATCTGCGCCATCACGATCGAGCACGCGTCCGAGCGGGCAGACATTCCCCGCTTCTCTTACGAGCAAGTGACGGCCTGACCGATCTGACCGAACATGCTCCTCGGCCAACTCCTCGTCCAGACCGGCCGCATCACCGATGCGGACCTGGCCAATGCGCTGCGCGCGCAGCCCACGCTGGGGCTGCGGCTGGGCGAGATCCTGATGCGGCTGGGTGCCATTTCCGAGGAAAGCCTGTACGAGGGGCTGGCGCAGCAGCTCGGGCTGCCGCTGGCCGGCAGCGATGTGCTGATGGGGCAGGTCGATGCGATTGCCGAGGCCATCGCCGCTTCGGGCGCGCCGCAGGCGTGGTTTGCGCATCGGCGCCTGGCCCTGTGGCGCAACGCTGCTGCGGGTGACGGACTCAACGTCGCGCTGGCCGACCCGCTCGACGCCCCCACCGTGGAGCACGTCAACACCCAGCTCGCCGGCGGGCAGGCGCTGTACTGGCACCTGGCGCGGCCCTCCGACCTGGAGCGGCTGTTCGACACGCTCACCCGCTCGCGCGCGCAGACCTGGGAGGTCTCGGGCGACGAGCTGGCGCGCCTGCGCGAGCTGGCGCAGGAGGCGCCGGTCATCGAGCTGGTGCAGTCGATCTTCACCGCAGCGGTGACGCGTGGCGCCAGCGACATTCACGTCGAGCCGCAGGCCTACGGCTTTGCGGTGCGCCTGCGCATCGACGGCGTGCTGCAGACGCTGGAGACCTACCCGCGCGAGCGCTTCGACGCGCTGGTGTGCCGCGTCAAGCTCATCTCCGCGCTCGACATTGCCGAGCGGCGGGTGCCGCAGGACGGGCGCATCACCCTGCGCGCCGGCGGCAAGGAGATGGACGTGCGCGTCTCGGTCATCCCGGGCGTACATGGCGAGTCGATCGTCGCGCGCCTGCTGCCCAAGACGCGCTCGGACCTGGACCTGGGCTCGCTCGGCATGCTGGAGGACCAGCGCGAGCGCTTTGCAAACTGGATCCACGACCCCAACGGCATCGTGCTGGTGACCGGGCCCACCGGCTCGGGCAAGAGCACCTCCCTCTACACGGCGCTGGGGCTCGCCAACGACGGCCAGCGCAAGATCATCACGGTGGAAGACCCGGTCGAGTACCAGGTGGCGGGCATCACGCAGATCCAGGTGCACGCCGAGATCGGCTACACCTTTGCGCGGGCCCTGCGCTCCATCCTGCGCCACGACCCGGACATCATCATGGTGGGCGAGATCCGCGACCGCGAGACCGCGGAGATCGCGGTGCAATCGGCGCTCACCGGCCACATGGTGTTCTCCACGCTGCACACCAACGACGCAGTGGGCGCCTTCACCCGGCTGGTGGACATGGGGGTGGAGCCGTTCCTTGTGGCCTCGGCCCTGCGTGGGGTGATTGCGCAGCGGCTGGTGCGGCGGGTGTGCGAGCACTGCGCGCAGCCACAGGCGCCGGACCCTTTGCACCAGGCCATCGTGCGCGAGGTGGAGTCGCGTTTTCCGTCGCAAGAGCCGGCGCGCTGGCGCTCCGCGGTCGGCTGCAGCCACTGCAACCACACCGGCTACAAGGGCCGCCTGGGCATCTACGAGATGGTGCCGGTCACGCCGGCGCTGCAGGCCGCCATCAACGCCAACGCCACCGCCGAGCAGCTGCTCAAGGTGGCCGCCGCCACGCCGGGCTTCCGCACGCTGCGTGACGATGGCCTGCTCAAGGCGAGGCTGGGCCACAGCACGATCGACGAGGTGCTGCGCGTGACCGGCCTGCCCGAGGACGCGCTGGCGTGATGTTCACCTACGAGGCGGTGGACCGCGCCGGCGCCACGGTGCGCGGCGAGGTGCTGGCCGCCAGCGAGGACGAGGCGCTGCGCCAGTTGCAGAGCCGCGAGCTGATGCCGGTGCGGCTGGCGCCGCGCGCGGCCGCCGCGGCGGCTAGCGTGCGTAACCGCGCCAGGGCGCCGGATGCCACCCAGGCCGCGCTGCTCGTGCGCGAATTGGCTACCCTGCTCGGCGGTGGCGTGCCGCTGGCCGAGGCCATCGAGGGTCTCGCGCACGCGCATCGCGACGACGGCGCCGGCCCGCCGCTGGAGCGCATGAACAGCGCGCTGCGCGGCGGCACCGCCTTCGCGGCGGCGCTGCGTGACAGCGGCCTGCCGCTGCCCGGCTACGTGGTGCAGCTCGCAGAGGCCGGCGAGCTGACCGGCCGCCTGGCGCAGTCGCTCACCCGCGCCGCGGACCAGATGGACTACGAGGCCGGCGTGCGCGCCGATATGAAAAGCGCGCTCATCTACCCGGTGATCCTGGTGGCAAGCGGCATCGTCGCCACGCTGACGGTATTCCTGTTCGTGGTGCCGAAGTTCGCCACCCTCATCAAGAACCCACGCGCCAACATTCCGGACTTTTCGCGCTGGGTGATCGAGACCGGGGTGTTCCTGCGCGATCACCAGATGTGGCTGGGCCTGGGCGGGGCGGCGCTGGTGGCCGCGGCGGTGGTCCTGCTCGGCACCGCCGAGAACCGGCGCCGCCTGGCCGATGCCGCGCTGGGCCTGCCGCTCATCGGCACCTGGCTGCGCGAAGTGGACACGGCGCGCTGGACCAGCATGCTCGCCACGCTGCTGGAGGCGCGCGTGCCGCTGATCCGTGCGCTTGAGCTGGCGCGCGGCACCGCGCAACTGTCGGGCACGCGTAACGCGCTGGCGCTGGCGGCCGACGACGTGAAGGGCGGGCAGCGCCTGGCCGACGCGCTGGAGTCGCACGGCGCCATGACCACGCTGGGCGCCAGCACGGTGCGCGTGGGCGAGCGTTCCGGCGAGCTGGCGCGCATGCTGCAGACCGTGGCCACCATCCACCAGAACCAGGGCCGTCTGCGGATGAAGCGCTTCCTCGCGGTGCTGGAGCCGGCGGCCATCCTCGTCATCGGCGGGGTGGTGGCTATGATCATGGTTTCAATCGTGCTGGCCATCACCAGCCTGAGCAATCTGACGCTATGAAGTGCTTCCAGTCGGCCAGGGGTGGGTGTCATTCCCGCGTAAGCGGGAATCCAGCAGTGTTCGCAGCGCCTCAGGTGATCCCCGCGTCCGCGGGGATGACACGGCACGTTGTGGCAACGCCAGGGTGGCATTCCCGCGCAAGCGGGAATCCTCTTCGACGCATGCCCGGCTTCACGCTGCTCGAAATGCTGGTGGTGCTGCTGATCATCGGCCTGCTGGTGGGCCTGGTCGGCCCGCGCCTCTTTGGCCGGGTGGAGACCTCCAAGATCCAGGCGGCCGAGGCGCAGATCAAGATGATGCGCAGCGCGATCGAAACCTACCGGCTCGACGTCGGCACCCTGCCCACCACGCAGGAAGGGCTGGAGGCGCTGATCAAGGCGCCTAACGACCAGGCCAGGGCGCGCTGGAAAGGTCCGTACCTCGACGACGCGGTGCCGGCCGATCCCTGGGGCAACAAGTACCAGTACGCGGTGCCCGGCGGCGATGGACGTCCCTATGCGGTGTATTCGATGGGTGCCGACGGCAAGCGCGGCGGCGAGGGCCCCGACGCCGACATCGGCCTGCTGCCCGCGCAGTAGCGCGCCGCGTGGGGCTTGCGCCCGCTGCTGCGCCCGGCGTGCGGCGGCGGCTTCGCTCCGGGCGCTGGCCGTGCGAGCGCGCCGGACGCGTGACCTGCGTTCCATGGGCGCGCTACGAACGCCGGTTGTGAGTCATCCCCGCGCAAGCGGGGATCCCCTTCGGCGCATCAACCTTTCGCGCGGCTTCACCCTGCTCGAACTCGTGGTCGTGCTGGCCATCATCGGCCTGCTCACCGCGCTCGCCGCGCCGCGGTTGTATCGCGCATGGGAGTCGGTGACCGAGCAGACCCAGCGCAACGGGGTCTTCGCCCAGGTGGCGCTGCTGTCGCAGCGGGCCAACGCGCTCGGCGCTGCCTTCACGCTGAGCGCCGAGACGGTGGCACAGCCGCTGCCCGACGGCCGCCCGATCGTCGAACTGCCCCCCGGCTGGCGCTTGAGCACCGCGGAACCGATCCGCTTCAACATCATCGGCGTGTGCTCGGGCGGCGCGCTGCGGCTCGATGCGCCCGATGGCACGCGCTACGACTTCACGCTGGAGGCACCGGGGTGCGCACTGCGGTGAAGCCAGCGCGCGCGCCGGCCACGCTTGTCCCCCCTTCGCAATTGGGGCGCAGGGGGGGATTTCGAGGCCGCTGCGCGCGCGCTCCCGCCCAACGCGGCTTCACGCTGCTCGAAGCCATCGTCGCGCTGGCCATCGTGGGTGTGGTGGGCACGGCGCTCTTTGCCTGGGCCACGTCGGTGCAGCAGGCGCAGCGCTCGGTGCGCGACCAGGCGCTGCGGCAGGAGGCCACCGTCAATGCGGTCGAGTTTCTCAAGGCCGTCAACCCGATGAGCCAGCCCAAGGGCGCGCAGGAGCTGGGCAGCTACACCATCCGCTGGGCCGCCGAGCCCATCACGCCCGAGGGCGACGCGGTCGACTACCCCGCCGGGCAGGGGCCCTACCGGGTGGCGCTGTACCGGGTGGACATTGCGGTCGACCGGGCCGGGGTGGCCGACTGGCACCGCTTTTCCATCCGGCAGGTGGGCTACCGCCGGGCGCGCGACCTGGCGCCCTTGCCGTTCAGGCCCGACTCCTGATGCGCCGCACCGCCAGCTCGCGTCCCCGCGGCTTCACGCTGCTCGAGGTCATCGTGGTGCTGGTGATCGTGAGCCTGCTGATGACGCTGCTCACGCAGGCGCTGTGGCTCGGCACCGACATGCTGCGCCGCTCCAGCGTGGAGGCTTCGGCGCAGGCCGACGAGTCGATGCGGCTGGCCTGGTACCGCGACCTGGTGGGTGGCCTGCAGCCCGACCGCAACAAGGGTCCGCTGAGCTTTGCCGGGCAGGCGCGCCAGTTTGCGGGCCTGTCGGCCGGCGCGCCGCTGCTGGATGCCGGTGCGGCGCTGCCGGTGAAGGTGGAACTCGCCTTCGACGCGCGCGCCAACCGCACCCGCCTGACCCTGTTGACCCCGACGGCCGAGCGGCCGGTGGAGCTGCTGTCTTGGCCCGGCGAGCAGGGCGAATTCGTGTACCTGGACGAGGGCGGCCGCAGCCACCCGAGCTGGCCGCCGGCGCGGCTGGACCAGCCGTTCCAGTTGCCGCGCGCCATCGTGCTGCGTGCCGGGCTGGCGCAGTCGGGCCAGTCACTGGTCTATGCGGTGGTCAGCGGCGAGCGCAATCCGCCGGACACGATTGTCGGCGGGCTGGGGGTGGGCAGTGCGCGGTAGCTCCGTGCGGCGACCTGCTTCGGCCGGCGCGCCAGGCCCTCACCCGCGCGCTGCGCGCGCACCCTCTCCCGCTGATGCGGGCGAGGGTTGGAGCCGCGCTCTCCGTGGCGCAAACGAGCGTGGACCCCGCTCGCTCCCCGGCGCAGGCGCGCTTTGGCCCCCCTCGCCCGCCTCAGCGGGACAGGGGCGGGGGGGTGAGGGCGCGGTTGTGCGCCCGAAGCCGCCAAGCACACGTCGCCCTCGTCATGGACGCCGTGCCGACCAGGGTGGCTTCGTCCTCGCGCTGACCCTGCTCACGCTGGCGATCATCACCGTGGTGCTCGCCTACCTGTTCGACCGCACGCAGGCCGAGCTGCGGCTGGCGCAGGCGCGTAACGAGCGGACCGACGCCTGGCTGGCGATGCAGGACACGCAGGCCGAGGTGATCTACCGGCTGCTCACCAACCCGATCACGGCGCAGGGCGTGGGTAACGGCGCCGATGTGATCAAGGTGGATGACCGCCCGTACCGCGGCGTGCGTGGAACACACGTGAGCCTGCAGGATGCGCGCGGCCTGGTGAACCTGAACACCGCCACCGACGCGCGCATCCAGCGGCTGCTGGCGGCGCTCGGCGTGGAACCGCTGCAGGCCAGCGCGCTGACCGACCGGCTCCGCGACTTCACCGACGAGGACGATCTGAGGCGCCTGTCGGGCGCGGAGCGGCGCGAGTACGAGGAAGCCAAGTTGCCGCCACCGCGCAACGGGCCGCTGGTCACGCCGCAGGACCTGCGCCTTGTGTACGGCTGGCACCGGCAAGACAAGCTGTTCGACGCTGGCGGCATCGAGCGGTTCACCACCACTGCGCGCACGATCGGCTTCAACCCCAACACCGCCCCGGCCGAGGTGCTGCAGGCGCACGCGGCGTCGCGCGAGGGCGTGGGGGTTCTGCTGGCGCTGCGCAAGGAGCGGCCCGTCTCGGAGCTGGACTTCATGACGCTGGCCGCGGGCGAGCCCGGCACCCTGTTCAACCCGGTCATCGTCATCCCGGGCGAGACGTTCAGAATCACTCACTACGCGCCCAAGGCGCGCTGGGCAGTGCGGTATTCTGTGACGCTGACTCCTCGCAGTGCGGCCGGGCCATGGCGGATCGATTACGCCTATCGGCTGGCGCAGTCACAGGCAGATCCAGGCGCGGCAGCCTTCGATGATCGAAACATTCCAGCGCTCCCTCGCCGGCTTTCTGCACCGGCTGAAGAGATGCCCGACCTACTTGCACCGCTCTTCGGGCGTTGAGGCGCTGGCCGTGCCGCGCCTGCGCCCGCCGGCATGGGTGCCGGGGCATCAGGCGCTGTGGATCGTCTCGCGCCAGCTCACCCGCTTCATTTCCCTGCCGCTGCCGGCCACGCTGGCGCGGCGCAAGCGCGCCGCCGCCGCGGCGCTGCAGTTGCGTACCCTGAGCCCCTTCGCGCAGACCGAGAGCTTCATCAGTTTGGCGGGCAGCCGGGCGCAGGTGTGGTTCTGGGACGCGCAGGTTGTTGCCACGGCGGCGCAGGCGCTGGGACTCGATCCGGCCGACCTCTGGTGCATACCGGAAGGCGCGATGGTGGCGCCGCCGGCGGTCGATGGCGTGCGCCTGCTGCAGGTGGCCGACGGCGTGGAGGCGCAGGCCTGGAAGGGCGGCGTGCTCACGGCCAGCCAGTTCTGGGCGGCGCTGCCGCAGCCCTTCGAGTGGGCGAGCTTCGTGCGCCAACTGGGGCCGGAGGGGGCCACGCTCGAGCGGGAGCGCACGCCGGCCGCGCGGTGCGAGCCGCGGCTGGCCCTGCCCAGGGCAGCCAATGAGGCGCCGCGGCCGGCGCGCGCGGCAGGCAGCCCGCAGACGGAGCGCACCGCCTACGTCGCCGGTGCCGCCTTCTTTGCGCTGTGGGCGAGCTGGCAGGCCGGCGCCTGGATCAAGACCGAGACCGAGAGCTGGCGCATCGCTGCCGAGTTGCAGCGGCTCGATGCCCAGGCCTCGCCGCTGCTCGATGCGCGGCGCGCGGCGATGGACGACCTGCGCTTCATCGAGCAGGGCCTGTCGATCGCGCGCTACCCCGAGCCGCGTGCCGTGCTCGCCACGCTGATGGGCGCGCTGCCGAGCGAGGGTGTGAGCGTGTCGGACCTGGACCTGCGGGACGGCACGCTGCGCGCGCGCCTGAGCGCGGCCACCCCCAACCCGCCGATCAGCGAGATGGTCGACCAGCTCAACCGTTCGGGCGTGCTGCGCAATGCCAAGGCGGCCACCGAGCTCGGCGGCCGCACGGTCAACGTGACGGCCGACCTCAACCCGGAACGGGGCGCCTGATGTTCGAGGAACTGCGCGCCAACCCGCGGCTGCGCATGGGCCTGGCGCTCGCGCTGGCGCTGGTGCTGTTCGTCGTGCTCAACGACTGGCGGGCGGCAACCGGCGAGCGCGCCCGCGCCGTGGGTCGCGAGCAGGCGCGCCTGGAGGCAACCGCCGAGCGCGCCCGCGATACCGCCTGGACCCAGCGCGCGCAGGAGGCGAGAGCGGCGCGCGCGCAGTTTGAGGCCAGCCTGTGGCAGGCGGGCAGCGTGGGCGCGGCCGAGGCGCTGTTCGTCGACTGGATGAACCGCGAAATGGGCGCGGCCAAGGTCAATAACCTGAACGTGATCGCCGCCTCACTGCCCGGCGGCAACGCGCCGGGGCAGGTGACCAGCGGGCCCACGCTGCCTGATGGCACCGCGTTGATGCGCCTGTCAGTCAGCTACGAGTTCGCCCCCGGCGTAGTGGAGCGCGTGCTCGACCGGCTGGCGCAGACCAACCGCTACCTGGTGGTGGAGAGCCTCACCGTGCGGCGCCGCCCGCTGGCGCGGGTGGAGATGGTGGTCTCTTCGCTGGCGCGGCCGACGCAGGACAAGACCGCCGCCGCCGAGCAGAAGGGAGCGGCACGATGAAGCTCGCGCCCGATCCGCGGCTGCTGCTGCCGCTGGCGGCCTGTGTCGGGGTCGCGGCGCTCGGCTGGCTGCTGACCTCGATTCCGGCGCCCCAGCGCGGTACCGCAGCGGGGGCGGAATGGTCCGTGCCGCCGCTGACGGCATGGCGCAAGGAAGTGACCATCCGCGACGGCTGGGAAGCGCTGCCGCCCGGCCCCACAGCTGCGGGCGGACCGGCCGCGCCGACCCAGCCGCTGACGCGGCCCGACTGGCGCATCGTCGCCATCGCCATTGCCGGCAAGGAGCGCACCGCGATCCTGCGCCAGGGCGACAACACCCAAGAGCTGCGTGTGGGCGATCAGCTGCCCGGGGGCGCGGTGATCCGCAGCATTGAGCCTGACCGCCTGATCATCGAGTTGAGCGGCAAGCGCCGCGCATTGAGAATGTCGCCGCAATGAGTCGAATCCTTCCGATGCTCCCTCAACCCCCCGCCCCTCTCCCGCTGAGGCGGGTGAGGGGAGCCAACCCTCGCCCGCCTCAGCGGGAGAGGGTGCGCGCGAAGCGCGCGGGTGAGGGGCCATTGCAGCGGCTCATCGCCGCGATGGCCGCACTGGCTTTGCTCGCCTCCTGCGCCACCGCCGAGCGCGCGCTGCTGCCGACCGACCAGCAGCCGGCCTTCCGCCAGCCTGGTATGCCGGCGCCCGTGATCCAGCGCGACGCGCGGAGTGCGGACGGTGCTGCCGGCGCGAGCGCAGGGGCAGTGCCGCTTGCGCCGCCCGCCACCGTGATCGCGCCACTGCCGCCCAGTACGACCGCGCCGCCGCCCAAGCCCGCCGCCACGGCAGCGACGCCGGCCTTTCCGGGCGACGAGCCGCGCGACACGGCGCTGAACTTCGACCAGACGCCGCTACCCACCTTCATTCAGGTGGTCTTCGGCACCGTGCTCAAGGTCAACGTGCTGGTGGATCCGGCGGTGGCCGCGCGGCAGGATCTGGTCACGCTGCGCACCAGCAAGCCGCAGAACCGCGCCGAAGTGCTGGAGACTGCGCGCCTGCTGCTGAAAACCTACGGGGTGGCGGTGGTGGACCTGGGTGGCGCCTTCCGCATCGTGCCCGATGCGCAGGCGACCAATTTCTCGCCGGACATCCGCCGCGGGCGCGCGCTGCCCGACACGCCGCAGCCGATGCGGCCGGTGTTCATGTTCTACGAACTGCAGTACACGCGCATCCAGGATGTTGGCAACTGGCTGCGCACCATCTTCGGCAACCGCATCACCATCACCGACGATGCCAACCGCAACGGCTTTCTCATCAGCGGCCAGACCGACTCGGTGGCTACGGTCATTGAGGCGATCCAGGTGCTCGACCAGCCGCTGCTGCGCGGGCGCTTCTCGGCGCGCATCGAGCCGGCGTTCTGGACGGCCGACGACCTGGCGCGGCGTCTGTCCGAGGTGCTCGCGGCGCAGGGTTTCTCGGTCACGCTGAATCCGGCACAGCGCGAGCCGATCCTGCTGCTGCCGATCGGACCGATCAACACGATCATTGCCTTCGCGGTGTCGCAGGAGGCGCTCGATCTGGTGACGCGCTGGACGCGCGAACTGGACCAGCCCGGCAGCGGCCGCGGCGGCAGCGGCAGCGGCATCTTCACCTACGCGGCCCGCAACACCGACGCGCGCGAGCTGGCCAAGACCATGCAGGAGCTGATCAGCGGCCCGGCGCCGGCTGGTGCGCAGGGCCAGCCGGCGCAGCGGCCCGGGTCGCGCGTGGTGGTCAACCCGGCCACCAACACGCTGATTTTCCAGGGTGCGCCCGAGAGCTACACGCAACTGGTGGGCCTGCTGCAGGAGCTCGACCGGCCACCGCGCACCGCGCTGATCGAGGTGACGGTGGCCGAGGTGCGGCTGGGCGAGAGCGAGAACCTGGGCATCGAATGGGCGCTGAACAACCGCTCCATCGGCGACGGCTACACCGCCACCGGCGGGACGCTGGGCAACCTGTCCATCGGTTCCAGCGGCCTGCTGGTGCGCATCCTTACGCCCGGCGGGCAGACGCGCGCTGTCATCAACGCGCTGGCCTCGCAGAACAAGGCGCGCGTGCTGTCGAGTCCGCGCGTGATGGCGCGCAGCGGCGAGAGTGCCACCATCCAGGTGGGCCAGGAGGTGCCGATCATCACCAGCCAACAGACCACCGGCAGTACGGTCGGCGGCGGGATCGGCATCCAGCCGGGCATTCTTCAGACGGTGCAGTACAAGCAGACCGGCGTCATCCTGCGCGTGCGGCCGGTGATCCACTCCAGCGGCCGCATCGAGCTCGACGTGCAGCAGGAGGTGAGCTCGGCGGCCGCCACCAACACCGGCGTGAATGTGTCGCCCACGTTCTCGACGCGCAAGGTGGAGACCAAGCTGTCGCTCGGTGACGCCGAGACCGTGCTGCTGGCGGGCCTGATTTCGCAGAACCAGTCGCGTTCGGACGCCGGCATCCCGGTGCTGAAGGACATTCCGGGCGTGGGGCAGCTGTTCCGCACCAACACCGACCAGACCGACCGCACCGAACTCGTGGTGCTGATCACGCCCTACCTGGTCAACAACGACTTCGAGGCGCGCTCGATCACCGAGGCGTTCCGCAACCAGCTCGGCCCCTGGGCGCGCACGCAGGGCGGCGCCGTGACCACGCTGCCGCGCACCGCGCCGCCGGGACAGTCGGCGCCGGTGGGGCCGCGCATCACCACGCAGGCGGGCGAGGTGCCGCCGGGGGCCGCGTCGGGCACGGCCGCCGGCAATGCGCCGGGCGCGCAGTCGGCTCCCGCGCCCGCTGCGCCGCTGTCGGCCACGTCTGCGGCACCAGCCCCTGCGCCCGCGGGCGCGGCGCCCGCCGCGCCGCCCGGCGGCCAGCCGGTCAACGATCCCAAGCTGCTCGAGGACCTGCAGCGCGCGATCACCGCGCCGCCGGCGGGCGGCAAGCCGCCGGCCAGGCCCGCGACGCAACCCTCGCGGCCGCAACCCCAGTCCAAGCCCTGATGCCCGGGGACCGGGTGGGTCTGCCGCAGTCCTCGCCATGAATGGGAAGCGGATCGTCTGCGTGGTCGGCACGCGCCCCGAGGCGATCAAGATGGCCCCGGTAATCCAGGCGCTGCAGCGCTCGGACTGGGCACGGCCGTACGTGCTGCTCACCGCGCAGCACCGCGAGCTGCTCGACCAGGTGATGCGGCTGTTCGGCCTGGCGGCCGACGACGACCTGAACATCATGAAGCCCAACCAGCAGCTTCCCGCGCTCACCGCGCAGCTTTTGCTGGCGCTCGATGCTGCGCTGGAGCGCGCCGCGCCGGACGCGGTGCTGGCGCAGGGCGACACCACGACGGTGATGTGCGCGGCGCTGGCGTCGTTCTACCGCCGGCTGCCGTTTGGCCACGTGGAGGCGGGGCTGCGCACGGGCGACCTGGCCTATCCGTTTCCGGAAGAAGGTAACCGCGTGCTCGCGGCGCGCCTGGCGCGCTGGCACTTTGCGCCGACCGAGACCGCGCGTCGGAACCTGCTGCGCGAGGGCATCGACGAGGGCGCCATCCATGTCACCGGCAATACGGTCATCGACGCGCTGCTGCAGGTCGCACCGAGTGCACAAGGGCTCGACCTCGGTTTTGCGCAGGGCCGCCGGCTGGTGCTGCTGACGGCGCACCGGCGCGAGAACTTCGGCGCGCCGATGGCGCAGGTGTTCCGCGCGGTGCGCGCGCTGGTCGACCGGCACGACGACGTGGCTGTGCTCTACGCGGTTCACCCCAATCCCAATGTCAGACAGATGGCGCAGGAGCTGCTGAGCGGGCATCCGCGGATTCACCTGGCTGCTCCCCTCGACTACGAGCCGTTCGTCGCCGCGATGAAGGCCGCCACGCTGATCCTGACCGACTCCGGCGGCGTGCAGGAAGAAGCGCCGGCGCTTGCCAAGCCCGTGCTGGTGCTGCGTCACGAAACCGAACGCCCCGAGGCGGTGGATGCCGGCGTGGTGAAGCTGGTCGGCCCCGACTACGAAGCCATCCTGCGCGAGAGCGAGACGCTGCTCACTGATGAAGACGCCTATCGCGCGATGGCGCGCGGCGTGTCGCCGTACGGCGATGGTGAGGCGGCGGGGCGGATCGAGAAGGCCCTGCGAGCCTCGTTGGACTAGAGCTGCGTCGCCCATGCAAGGCGTCCAGTTGCACAAGATGTTCAAGGGCCCGAAGTTTCCCCGGGGAACGAACCTGGGGTCGGCGGAGCGCCGGTGTGCGGCGAGAGGATGGTCATGAACCCTGTGACGGCCGGTCGCGTGGAAGCTGATGCTTCTAAGTCATCGACATCAGGGCCGGTCGGCATCGCTGGGCGCTGCAACGTCTGCGGCCGTGAGGTTTCGTTTTCCTACGCCGACCCGGCGCTCTACCGCGAGTCGCTATTCTGCGAACACTGTCTCAGCACCAGCCGCTATCGCTCGATCGCGCGGGGATTGCTGCGGGCGATCGAACGGCTGACCGGCATCGTGGCGCCGTCGCTGGCCGAACTGCCGCGCAGTGCGCCGCGCCGCCTGCGCGTCTACGACACCCAACCCGCGTTCCGCTACGGCAACTGTGCCTATCCGCTGCCCGAACTGCTGGCCGCAAGTGGCTGGATCGACGTGGTTGCTTCGTCCTACAAGCCGCAATTGCCGCTGGGCATCGAGTTGCGCCCCGGAGTGCTCAACCAGGATTTGCAGCGGTTGACCTTTGCCGATGCGAGCATCGACATCGTCGTCACCAGCGACGTGATGGAGCATGTGCGCCTGCCCGAGCGGGCGCACGCCGAGATCCGGCGCGTGTTGCGCGCGGGAGGACACTACGTCTTTACCGTGCCGCATGGCCGCATGGCCGAGACCCTGGTGCGCGTCAAAGTGCATGACCCCGAACAGCCGGCGCTCGACGAGCACCTCCTGGAGCCTGAGTACCACGGCGACGTCAACAACGAGGGGCCGGGCGCGCTCAGCTACCGGGTGTTTGGCACTGACCTGGACGAGCAGTTGCGCGCCCTCGGCTTTTCGGTGCTCTACACGAAGGAGAACCTGCCGGCCGCCGGCATCCTTGACACCGAGCTGTTCGAGTGCTGGCTGCCCGGCGCCGAACATGATGCGGTCGAAAGCCCCCGCCCGAGCTGGGCGCTCGATGTCGACGATCCTGGCGAACTCCATGCCGGCCCGATTCAGTTGGTGCGCTGGATGGAGCCGGTGCATTGCGCCGAGCGGCGCCGGGTGTTCGTCCTGTTGGCCGACGAGGTCTTGCGATCGCCGCTGCTTGCGCTGGGTGCTGCGAGCGTGCTGTCGATGAGCTTTGTTCCAGCGCTGGCGCAGATCAGCGACGACGGCTTGACCTTGGAAGCCAGCCTCTTCGACTGGTCCGGACGCCGCTACCCGTTGCTGTCGGTGGCGCGCCGCTCGCCGGGCGAGCATGCCGTGCCGGACCGGATCACCGTGGACCTGCGGCGCTTTGCCGGGCGCGAGATGTGGCTGGAGTTGCGCTGCGGCCCGGGGCCCGAGCACGACCCGCGCGCCGACTGGCTGGGCCTGGTCGAGGTGGCGATCGGTGCGTTGCATGAGCTGGCTTTGCTGCAGGCGCGAACGCAAAGGCAATGGCGCATGGGCAACGAGGTCGTGCACCTTTCGGCCTCCTACGGCCACGCGCTGTACGGGGCGGCCGAGAGCCGGGCAGACGCGCCGACCGAGTGGGCAGTACTGGAGGTGGCAACCGGGTCCGACGCTGCCACCGCGCCCGCAACCGTGCGAGCCCGTCTGGCGGGTGCCGAGCCGACTCCCGGCGAGACGGCGTACATGTTCTCTCACCGCCTGCTGTTCGAGCTGATGCCGCGCCGGCCGCCGCACTTCGGCGAGCGCCTGCGGACGATGCCGCACGACGGGCCGGTGCATGTGCTGTCGCTTTGTGCCGGGGCAGCCCGCATTGAGGCGGCGCTTGCGCGGCACGCCGGCCGGCCGATCGAGCTGACGCTGGTCGACGTCAACCGTGATCTCCTCGAGCGTGCCGCTCGCGCTCTGCCGGGCAATGTGCGGGTGGCCCTGGTGCAGGCTGACGTCAATTCGCTGCCGGCGTTGCCGCGACGGTTCCACGTGGCGCTGTGCGTGTCCGGCCTGCATCACGTGGTCGAGCTCGAACGCGTGGCACAGACCCTGGCCGGCTGCCTCGTCGAGGGTGGCGAGTTCTGGTCGATTGGCGAGCAGGTGGGCCGCAATGGCAATCGACTCTGGCAGGACGATTGGCAGGTGGCCAACGCGCTGTTCGCCGCGCTGCCCGAGCGGCTGCGCTTCAATCGCGGGACGCAGCAGATCGATACGGAGCTGCCCAACGTGGACTGCTCGACGGCGAGCTTCGAGGGTATCCGCAGCGAGGAGGTGCTGGGCGTGCTCGATCGGTACTTCGACCGGGGCGACGTGCATGTGCGCAACGTGTTCCTGTGGCGCCTTCTTGATCTCGCCTACATGGAAAACTGGCATCTCGACGATGCGGCGGACCGCGCGCTCATTTGCGACCTCGTGTGCGCCGAATTCCTCCATTGGCGTGCCGGCGGCCACGCCTCGGAACTGAACGGGATTTTCGTCCGGCGCGAGTGACCGCGCAGCGGCCTACTGGCGCCGCAGCGGTGTGTAGACCCCGTGCAGTTCGGTCGGCTGCCCGCCGGCCAGTCGGTAGTCGAGCTCCGCCTCGACCATGCGATCGAGCAGGCTGCGATCCTGCGCGTCAGTCAGGTCGAAGTTGCCGACGTACTCGGGTCCGACCCAGCGCCACAGGATGCAGTTGCGGCGTGACACGTGCGCCGCCGTGAAGAAGCGCGCGACCTCGCGCTCGATCTCGTGGCTGCGGATGCCTTCGAACGTCGCTTCCGAGCGGTCGGGATTCAGCAGTGCCGCATCGACCTGCCCGGTCCAGGCATTGCGCCGCAAGCGTTCCGGCAGTGCGACGAAGAGCCGGTTGCCGGCCGCCAGCGCGTCCTCGTCCAGCCGGTTGCCGCTGGGGCCGATGTTCTCGCCGATCAGCCACAGTTCGCCGTCGGCCGCCAGCGCGTCCCGCACCCGTGCGAAGAACGCGCCCAGTTCGATCACGTGGTGCACGCCCGAGACGCACAGGGCCAGGTCGTACTCGTCGCCGGGCAGCGTCAGGTCGTTGACGTCGGCCATCACCAAGTCCAGGCGGACCCACGGCGGCATGATCGACGCCACGGCCGCCAGCAACTGGTCGTTCACGTCGACGACGGTCAGCTCGACCGGATGCTCGACCTGGTGCAACAGGGCCGCCTCGGTCAGGCCCAGGCCGGTGCCGATCGACAGCAGGCGCAGCGGACGGCCGTCGCCTCGCGCTGCGCGTTGGCGCAGCCGCTGCTCGAAGTCGGGCGCCTTGTGGCTGAGCCGCTGGCACAGACGCGCCAGCGCGTAGTCAAACGCGTTCTCCACCGCGCCGGGGACGGCAAACGAGCGCTCGGAGGGGATGAAGGCATCAATCCCCAGTGCCACGCGCTGGCGGCGCGCGACGTACATCGGATGGTCGAAGGCCTGGTTGAAGTGAGCGCGCTCGTAGTGCAGCCGCAGACTGCGGAAGGCGCGCGCGGCGACCAGATCGAGATCCTGTTCCGGCGCAATGGTCAGCTCGATCAGTGCCAGCCAGTCGGCGCTCGGGTCGTGTCGGGGGCCTGGGCCGCAGCGCAGTTCCAGCACCGCCTGATCGAGGCCGGCCGGCAGCGACAGCAGGGCTTGGCGCGGCATCGCGCCGGCCTCCGCAGCGGCCACGGTGGTGGCGAACAGCGGCAGCGCGGTGCCGTGCGTATGCGCCAGCACCTCGAGTGTCAGTCCGTCCGACGAGATCGACGGCAGCGCCGGGGCAAACGAAAGTCGCAGTCGCGAATCGGTGCGCAATGCAAGCGGCCGCAGGTGCAGCGATTCGCCTGCCAGCAGCACCAGCGCGGGCCGCAGCAGACCGAGGTGCGCTGGTGGCTGCCAGCGCTCGATGACCGGATGGCCTGGCGGCGTGTCAACCGTGTAGACGGCACCAGGCTCGAGCGCGTAGCGCAGCGGCGCCAGGCCATCCGCATCCAGGGACATCGGAAGTCAGCTCTCGACGGTTGCGGAGCTTGGCGCGCGGTGCTGGTGCGGCTGCCACTTGCCCCACTTGCTCTCGTACAGGGCCAGGTTGCGGTCGAACAACTGCTGCCGCTCGGCACTTGGCAGCTTGGCGAAGCTGGCCGAAAGCTCGTGATGAACGAACACGTCCTCGGCGCAGACGATATGCCAGCCGGCCGCCTCCAGCCGGCGACAGTAGTCGTCGTCTTCGAAGAAACCCAGCCCATAGTCCTCGCACAAGGCGCCGACTTCGCGCAGCGCGGCGGCGCGCATCATCACGCAGAAGAAGGCCGAAGTACGCATCGGATGCACGCGCCCGGCGTGAGCCAGCGTGTAGTCGGCGGCGCGTTCGAGCATCTGCGCGCGGTCGTCGTAGGCGATGTCGATCTTCGCCTCGTTGCCGATGTTGTTGGTAACCGGGCCGGCCAGTCCGAGGCGCGGATTGCGTTCGAAGTGACGCAGCAGCGTGCGGACCCACCCCGGCGTGACCTGGGTGTCGTTGTTGAGAACGACCACGAACTCGCCAGTGGCGCGAGCCAGTCCGATGTTGTTGCCCGCAGCAAAACCGAGATTGCGATCGTTCAGCACCAGCTGCGCCTGCGATTGCGCCTGCGCATACTCGCGCAGCCAGGTGCGCGACCCATCGGTCGAGGCGTTGTCGACGATGATCAGTTCAAGGTCCGGGTAGTCGGAGGCGGCGAGGCTGGCCAGGCAGGCCTGCGTCAGCGCCAGGTTGTTCCAGGTGAGCACGACCACGCTGACGCGCGGCGGCTGGTGGGCGGCGATCGCTGCCGTGACAGCTGCCGCCCGGTTGGCCCAGGTCTGGCCGAGCGCGAAGTGCTGCCGCTCCTCGATCCGGGCGCCGCTCTGCGGTTCATCGAGCGCTGCGGTGACGGCGGCGACGAAGTCGCCGGGCGTGCCCGCCGCGCGCACCAGCGCGCCGAACTGCCGCACCTCGGGCAGGTCGACGGCTACCACCGGCTTGCCGGCAGCCAGATACTCATACACCTTGACCGGATTGGTTGCCAGCGTGAGCGGCAGCACCTTGAACGGCAGCAGACAGACGTCGAAAGCATGCACGTAGCGCGGCAGTTCGGCATACGGCACCTCGCCGGTGAACTCGACGTTGGAGCAGTGGGCCAGGGCAGCCGCGGCGCCGACCGTGTCGTTGCCGACCAGCAGCACGCGTGCGCCCGGGTGCGCGAGTGCCACCGAGCGCAAGAGGGCGACGTCGAACCACTCCGCAATCGCGCCGAAGTAGCCGATGGTGCGCCGCCCCTGCGGATCGGCATGCAGAGCGGGCGGCGGTGCGCCGAAATGCACCGGGTCGCAGGCGTTGCGCACCAGAGCCACCTGCGCGCGCTTGCCGCGGAGCCGCTCGGCGAGCCAGGCGGAGGTGGTGATCACCACGTCGGCCTCGCGCACGACCTCGTCTTCCAGGGTCAGCAGTCCGGAGGGCACGTTGCCGAAGCCCTCGTGGTGATCCATACAGTCATACACGCGCAGGCTGTTGGGCAGCATGTTGGCCAGCGGCCACCACCACACGTGATCGATCAGCCCGATGCAGCGGGCCGGCCGTGCCGCCTGCAACAGGCGCGCGAGGCCGTCGCGCAATTGCTCGAGCGTCGCCTGCGCCGGCGTGGCGAAGTAGATCGGCGGGGCGCCGCCGGCGTGCAGCCGCACCTGATAAAGCGGCAGTTCGGGGTCGAGTTCCTCGACCGCGTAGCCCGCACTGCTGGCATCTACGAACTGATTGGAGACGTAGAACACGCGCTGGCCGGCCGCGGCCAGCGCTCGCGCAATCTGCTGCGGGCGCTGGATGCGGAAATGCCAGTCGATCACGGCGAACACAAAGACATCGCTGCCGTTGCCGGTGCGTAGCGGCGCATGCACCGGCAGCACGGCGGCGCCGTTCGCCACCCCGCTGGCCGGCTGATCGCGTTGCAGTCGCCGCAACGCAAGGCCGATGCGATGGCGCTGACCGGGCGACAGCGGCAGTCGCCACCAGATGCGCCGTGCCCACTGCCGTGGTGACTCCTCGCGCAGCACGCGCAGTCCCTGGCGCAGACGGTTGCCCCAGCGGCGGCGCTCGGCCGCTTCGAGATCGGAGAGTCTCTGCTGGAGTTGACCGGCCCGCTCCGCGCTCGATCTGCCCCAGGCCGACACCTCCTCGACCTGCCGGCCGAGCTCGGCCAGGCGGCCCGCCGCAACGTTGAGCTCATCGAGTCGGGCCTGCAACTGCAGCCGCGTCTCCTGCTCCTGTATGCGTACCTGCTGTAGCTTTACCGTCAACTCGGCCATGCGCGTCTGTGCCTGGTCTTGGGTGCGTTGGTGCTCCCGTTCGCTCTCGATCCGGGCGCGCAGGGCGGCCTGCTCGGCACCGATCCGCCCGGCCAGAGCGTCGGCCACGATCGCGGTCCACTCCTCGTTGCGGCGCAGCTCGGCCGCCGGCAGCGTGGTCGTCTGCCAGCGCCCCACCAGCGAGTCGGCCTCGCCGACCACGCCGAGCGCGGCCATCAGGTAGCCGCGATTGATGGCCGGCACCACAGGCGAGCGGTGCAGCCGCAGCAGTTGCGCGCGCAGCTCGCCGTCGATGCCCGGCAGGCTTTCGATGAAGTACTCGGTCCAGGCCTCGCCGAGGTAGCACTGCCCGACGTAGCGCAGGCCCGCCGCGTCGAAGGCGTCGGCCAGGGAGGTCTGGGGCACCTCCCTGCCGAACGGCCAGTCATGCTCGGCCGCCTTGTGTGTACGCCATGCCCAGTACCAGTAGCAGGCGCGGTTGGGGATCAGCACCAGCACATAGCGGCGCGAACGGCTTGCCATGCCCCGCAGGAAGCGCGCCTGTTCGTCGAGCGCATAGTGCTCGAGCACGCCGGCATTGAAAACGAGGTCGTACTCGGGCGTCTTCGGCTCGAATGCGTCGCCTTCGATGAAGCCGGCGTTCAGGCCATGGCGCTCGAAATTTCGGCGCGCGTACTCGAGCGCGGCCGGTGAAAAGTCCAAGAGCGTGACGTCGAAGCCGGCCTGGGCCAGCGCAATGCTCTGGTTGCCGCCGCCCGCACCGGCCTCGAGCAGGCGACCGCCGGCGGGCAGCAGCTCCTGCAGCACCGCGGTCAGCTCGGCATTGAACTGCCGGCTCAGTGGGTCGATCTCTTCAACCGGCAGGCCAGCATAGTAGGCCTCCCATTTGGCACGTTCGGCCAGCGTGCCCGGGTCGCTTTCGCGCAGCCGCAGGTACGCGGGCGTTGCATAGCCGACCAACAGTTGCCGGCCGGAGGGCCAGTACCGCGTGTCGACCGCGATGACGTGCTCGAAGATCCGGCTAAAGCCGGCGACTTCAGGCGGGAAGCTCGACTCATCGAAGCTGTGCCGGTGGTGGATCGAAAGCGGTTCCTCGCGGTAGGGAACCAGGGTCAGGTGCAGCAGCCGCGTTTGCGCGAGATTGTTGCGCAGGATGCCCAGCCAGTCGTCGAAGTGCTCGATCGAGTTGCTATTGACCACCACGTCGAAGCGTTCGGGCAGGGTGCCGGGCGGCTGGTCGGCGGAGCTTGCGAGGAATCGCAAGTGCGGATGGCGGGCACGCGCCTGACGCAAGGCCTCTTCGGCGATGTCCATGCCGGTGAGGCGCGCCTGCGGCCAGGCGGCGGCTAGTTCGGCACACCCTTCGCCGAGCGCGCAGCCCCAGTCGAGCACGGACAGCGGCAGCCGCGCGAGGATCCGCTGGTCAGTTTCCGGGAGGCCGGCCAGCAGGCGCTGCGCGAAGTGGCTTGTCTGTTCGCTGCCGCCGTGGCGCGACCACTCCTCGCGGAAGTATTCGTTCCACCAAGCGACGGAATTGATGGGCAGCTTATCGTTCACGCCTGCACCGTGCTGACGATGGAGACCTTGGGGCGGACCAGCGCGTAAGTGGGTCGATCGGCGCCAACCGAAAATGGCAGCACGCCGGAAACAAAATCGAGATAGCGGGGTGTGTCGCCCTCGTCGCGCCAAAGCGCCACGGCCAGAGCATAGTCGTCGGGCGCAAGCAGATTGTCGAAGGTGAACTCGACCTGCACCACTGAGTTGCCGTGGCGGTCGAGCGCCATGCCTTCGGCAGAGGTCGAAGCCCCCAGTAACTCCAAAGACTTGCGGTGCAGGACGGTCACCGCGATGCTGAGGTCGGTCGGAACGGGCTGCAGGTCGCAGCGGTACTGGACGACGACCCTCAGTGCCTCGCCTTGCATCGGGGCGTCGCTGCCGGTGCCGTGGCTGCGGTACAGCGCGGCCCAGCGCAATCGGCCGCCGCCTTCGCCCCAGCGTGCTGCCGCGCCCGCAGGTGCTCCCGGCCCCGACAGGTCCACGCTCGCCACCAGACCGCGCTCAGGCAAGTGCGCTGCCGTGACCTGCGGCAAGGCACCTGCGGCCACTGCTGCCGGCGCAGCCGTCGGCGGCGCGCCGGCATACAGGGCCTCCAGGTAGGCATTGCCGACCTCCTGCGGCGAGCCCTGCATGCGGATACGCCCGTGGTCCAGCCACACGGCCCGCTCGCAAAACAAGCGTACGGTCTGGATGTCGTGGGTCACTAGCAGGATCGCCGTGCCGCGCTCCTTGAGCTCGCGCAGTCGCCGGTAGCACTTGGCCTGGAAGGCGGCGTCGCCGACCGCGAGCGCCTCGTCGACGATCAGCACCTCCGGTTCGAGCGCCGCATGGACCGCAAACGCCAGCCGCACGAACATGCCGCTCGAGTAGGTGCGCACCGGCTGGTCGATGTGCTCGCCGATATCCGCGAACGCGACGATGCTGTCCATCTTCTGGTCGATCTCGCGCCGAGTCAGGCCGAGCAGGCTGGCCGCCAGCCTTGCATTGTCGCGACCGCTGTACTCCGGATGAAATCCGGCGCCCAGTTCCAGCAAAGCGCCGACGCGTCCGTGCACTTGGACCGTGCCAGCCGTCGGTTGCACGACCCCGGCGATGATCGACAACAGCGTGCTCTTGCCGGCGCCGTTGCGACCGAGCAAGCCGACAGTCTCGCCTCTGGCCACCTGTAGTTCGACCCCGTCGAGCGCATGAAACCGGCGCGCCCGCGACCGCCGCCGCAGCAGAAGATCGAGGAAGCGCTGGGCAGGGGAGGCGTACAGCAGGTAATCCTTGTGGACCGCCTGTACCGCGATCGCAGGCAGGGCTGCGCTCATCACGAAACCTCTGCTGCGGCGAATCTCGTGAGGCGGCGCGGGCGCTCGATGTTCATAGCGTGTCGGCAAAACCGGGTTGCAGTCTTGCGAAGACGATCCAACCCACCAGCGCCAGGGCGGTCCCTACCAGCATGGCCACGACCAGGCCGGTCGTATCCACCGGTCCGGCTCCTAGCACCACGGCGCGCAGGGCATCGATGACCGCGGTTAACGGATTGGCCTGCATCCAGACGCGAAAGCCGGCCGGCACTGCGCTGACCGGGTAGAACACCGGGCTCAAGAAGAGCAGCAGGGGCAGCAACGCGGGAATCGCCTGCCCGAGATCACGGAAGAACACCGCCGCGGCGCTGAAGAGCCACACCAGTCCCAGGCCAGCCAATATCAGCGGGACCATCAGCGGCAGCGCCAGCAGCGCGCCCGCCTTGAAGCCGGCCAGCAGCCATGAGGCGGCGATCAGCACGCTCAGGCCGATCAGCAGATGGACCGCAGCCGCCAGGGTTGATGCCACGGCCAGCAGCGGTAGCGGGAAGGCAACGCGCTTTACGAGGCTGGCATGCTGAATCAGCAGGCCCGGCGATCGACTCAGAACGTCGGATACGAACAGGAAGGGCACGAGACCGCAGTAGATGAACAGCGCAAAGCTGTAGGGTTCGTCGCCGCCACCGCCCCAGCGGGCGCGGAACACGAAGCCGAATACGAACGTGTAGACCGCCAACATGGCCAGCGGCAACAGCAACGCCCAGACGATGCCGAGCACCGAGCCGCGATACCGATCCTGCACTTCACGCCAAACGAGTTCGCGCAGCAGGCCCAGCAGGGCCTCGCCCGAGAGTCCGGCGGCATGCCGCGACATTGGCCGCAATTCAGGCGTTGCGAGGCAACCCGGCGTGCCCGGCCGGGCTGACCAGAGCGCGCCGAGCTAGGCGCAAGGCGTAGCCGCGGGCTGGGCAGACGCGAGCAACTGCAACGGCAACCGGGGTGCTTGGAGCGGTCGCAGCGCGCATGGCAGACGGCCTATCGCCCACTCATGCCTTCAGCACGATCAGGCCGTCGCGCTCGAACAGGTCGAGATCCTCCCAGAGCACGGTCCAGCCTGCTGCGGCTGCCGCGGCAGCCATCGCCCGCGCGTCGTTCGACGGCCACCAGTGCTCCGCGTCGGGTGTTCCGGCGAAGTCCGAGAAGTGCACCATGCGGCCCGAGCGGAAGAACTTGTTCCAGTCGCCATACTCATGCACGCCGATGGCGCCCGGCTTCATCTTGGGTCGCGCGGCGCGCAGGATCTCGGCAATCTGCTCGATGGTGTGGTGGCACAGCACGCCAAACGACCAGAAGAAGTCGAAGCCACCGTCGGCAACGCAATCGAATGACAGGTTATCGACGCGGTGCAGCTTGAGCCGGCCGCTGGCGAGTTCCGCACGCAGGTGCGGCGCAACGTCGGCAAAGTCGACCGCCTCGACCCGGCCCTGCGGAACATGCTGCAGCAGCGCTCGGGTCCAGGAACCGCGTCCGGGGCCAAGTTCCAGAACGACCGAATCCGGGCGAATGAACGGAAGCACCGCCTTGCGGAAGCACTCGGCATAGCTGCCGCCGATCAGGACCTCCTGCCGGAGCCTAGTCGAAGAGGGCACCGGGGCGAGGATGTCCCCGCTGTCGTAGCCGCCTTCGAAAGCGGTCTTGAGCCAGTTCAGTCCTGCCATGCAGCGGCGGCGTCATTGCGTTGCGAAGAGCCGAAAGTTTACCTGTCGTCGCTAACCGTCCAGCCTGCCACCTGGCGGGCCCGTGGATCGACCGGCAGGGCAGAGTGCGGCCTTGCGCCACTGTCTGGAATCCAACGAAGGAAGCGCCAAGGCTGCGACCAGACGTGTGGTCCAGCAATCCCCGTGCAGGCCGGGGGCGGTCGCGGCGCGAAAACCACGTTGCCGCGTTTGGCGGGCCTTGCAGCAACTCAAGTTGGAGCGTGGGTACACGCTTGGGCACCAACCGGACACATTCGCGGTTACACGTTGTTGCCGTGCCGCTTGTCAAACGTCCGTACGGTGCGGCCCGCAGGCACGGCCATCAGAGCAGCCCCTGCCTGCGCCCCATCGCCACGTTGGCCGCGAGAAACCCCGCCTTCGACCCGCAGTCGTAGCGCACCCCCTCGAAGCGGCGCGCGATCACCTCGCCGAGGGCGACGCGGCGGGCGATCGCGTCGGTGAGCTGGATCTCGCCGCCGCGGCCGCGCTCGGTGCGGGCGAGCTCGACGAAGATCTCCGGCCGCAGCACGTAGCGGCCGACCACCGCCAGCGTCGAGGGTGCGTCCTCGGGCTGCGGCTTCTCGACGATCGCGCGCACGCGCTCCTCGCCGGCCGGTCCGTCGGGCAGGGACTCGGTGGCGACGATGCCGTACTTGCCCGTTTCCGCGCGCGGCACGTCCTGCACCGCGATCGCGCTGGCGCCGTAGCGCTCGTAGGTCTGCACCAGCTGCGCGGTGACGCCGGGTTGGGCGTCGATCAGGTCGTCGGCGAGGATCACCGCGAACGGCTCGTCGTTGACCACCGGCAGCGCGCACAGCACTGCGTGGCCCAGGCCCAGCGGCTCGGGCTGGCGCACGTACACGAAGCTCACGCCCCGCGGCGTGGCGCTCATCAGCGCCTCCAGCAGCGCCTGCTTGCCGCCGCCGGCAAGCTGCTGCTCCAGCTCCGGCGCGCGGTCGAAGTGATCCTCGATGGCGCGCTTGTTGCGGCCGGTGACGAAGATCATCTGCTCGATCCCGGCGGCCGCCGCTTCCTCCACTGCGTACTGGATCAGCGGCTTGTCGACCACCGGCAGCATTTCCTTGGGCATGGCCTTGGTGGCCGGCAGGAACCTTGTGCCCAGGCCGGCCACCGGAAACACCGCCTTGCGAACTGGCTTGAACCTCACGTCTGTCCCTTCGTGGCGCCGCGGCGGCCGCCGCAGCAGGTGCGCCGCCGGAGCGCAGGATGATTGAGCTTACTGGCCCGGCAGCCGCTTGCTCAGCAGCTTCTTGCCGATCTCCACGCCAAACTGGTCGAATGCGTTGATGCCCCAGATCACACTCTGCACGAAGGTGCGGTGCTCGAAGAGCGCCAGCAGCGCACCCAGCGAGCGCGGCGAGAAATCGGCAAAGGCAATGAAGCTCGACGGCCGCCCGCCGGGGCAGCGCAGCGGCTCGGCGGCGTTGCTTGCATCGGTGCCGAGCACAGCGTCGCCGCCGGCCAGCGCGTCGGCCTGCGCCAGCGCGCTGGCGTACAGCAGCCGCTCGCGCTCGTCGGCCGAGTGCTCGAAGGCCGCGCAGGTGATGAAGTCCACCGGTGCGACCTGGGTACCCTGGTGCAGGAACTGGAACACGCTGTGCTGCGCGGGGGTGCCGACGTCGCCCCACACCACCGCGCTGGTGTCGAAGCCGAGCGGCGCACCGTCGCGGCTGACGCGCTTGCCCAGACTCTCCATCTCAAGTTGCTGCAGGTAGGGCGCCAGATAACGAAGCCGCTGCGCATAGGCGAACACGGCGCGCGTGCGCAGGCCGTGGAAGTTGATGTACAGCACGCCCAGCAAGCCGAGCAGCGCAGGCAGGTTGCGCGCCAGCGGCGCAGTGAGGAAGTGCGCATCGAGCGCGGCCGCCCCGGCCAGCAGCTCGTCGAAGGCGCCGCCACCGTGCGCCAGCGCGATCGGCAAGCCGCAGGGCGACCACAGCGAGTAGCGTCCGCCGACCCAGTCCGGAAAGTCCAGCACCTGCGCGGCTGGCACCCCGAAAGCCTGCGCCCGTGCCGGCGCAGCCGTGATGGCGTAGAGCTGGCGCTCCGGCGCGAGGCCGGCCGCGTGCAGCCAGCGCAGCGCGGCGCGGGTGTTGGCCAGCGTCTCCATCGTGGTGAAGCTCTTGGAGATCGCCACGACCAGGGTGCGCTCGGGCCGGGCCTGCGCCAGCGCGGCCGCAAGCTCCACCGGGTCGATGTTGGCCACGAAGTGCAGGCGCGCCGCGCCGCTGGGTGGGCCGAGCGCCTCGGTGACCAGTCGTGGGCCCAGATCGGAGCCGCCGATGCCGCAGCAGACCACCGTGTCGATCGGCGCGCCGGTGGCGCCGCGCAGCGTGCCGGCGCGCAGCGCCTCGGCCAGCGCCAGCATGCGGCCGCGCGCGGCCACCAGGCCCGGCTCGGTATCGCTGCGCAGGGCGGTGTGCCCGGCGCGGCGCTGCTCGGTGACGTTGATCGCCGCGCCGTCGAACAGGCGCTGGCGCCAGGCCGGCAGTTCGGCCTGCTCGGCCAACTCCAGCAGCAGCGGCAGGGTGTCGTCGGCGAGCCAGTGGCGCGACAGGTCGGCGCGCAGGCCGGCCGCCTCGACGGTCAGTTCCTGCGCCGGCTTGCGTGCCAGGGCGCCATACGAGGGCGCTGGCGCGGCGGCGGTGCGCCGCGCGAGCGCGGACCAGGCGGGGAACTGGGTGGGGTTCATGGTCGGGCGGGCAACACGGGCGGCCAGCGGCCCCCCGGCGATGCGCCTGCAAGCTTCGCAGGTGAGTGGTTCGGGCGCACCGGGCCGCCGCCGCAGCGGCACCACGGGCCGGCCTGCGAATCATCGGCAGGCTGTGCGCCCGGCAGGGCCAAGCCTGCGTTGCTAGACTCATTTTAAGCGCCGCTTCGTCGCCCACCGCCGATGCCGCTGCGCACCTACGCAGTCCAGCCCTGCCTTTGCGCCTACGGCGTCCATGACCTCCGTTTCGATCGATCCCGTCATCTTCAAGGCCTACGACATCCGCGGCGTGGTCGACCGCACGCTCACGGTCGAGGCGGTGCGCGCCATCGGCGCGGCGCTGGGCACGCTGGCCGGGGAGCGCGGCGTGGCCGAGATCGCGGTGGGTCGGGACGGCCGCCTGTCGGGGCCGCGGCTGCGCGATGCGCTGATCGAGGGCATCCGCAGCGCCGGCGTCGGCGTGGTCGATGTCGGCGTGGTGCCCACGCCGCTTCTGTACTACGCCACCCATGAGCTGGGCATGCAGTCGGGCGTGGAGATCACCGGCAGCCACAACCCGCCCGAGTACAACGGCCTGAAGATGGTGCTGGCCGGCGAGGCGCTGTTCGGCGAGGGTGTGCAGGCGTTGCGCCGGCGCATTGCCGAGGGCCGCCTGCGCGCGGCCGCCGTGCCCGGCGCGCTGCGCCAGGCCGAGGTGGTGGCGTCCTACCTGGAGCGCGTGACCGGCGACGTCAAGCTGGCGCGGCCCATGAAGATCGCCATCGACTGCGGCAACGGCGTGGCCGGCGCGGTGGCGCCGCAGTTGTACCGGGCGCTCGGCTGCGAGGTGGTGGAACTGTTCTGCGAGGTCGATGGCCGTTTTCCCAACCACCATCCCGACCCCGCGCATCCGGAGAACCTGGCGGACCTGCAGCGTGCACTGCGCGATACCGACGCCGAGATCGGACTGGCTTTCGATGGCGACGGCGACCGGCTCGGCGTGGTGACCAAGGACGGCCAGATCATCTGGCCCGACCGGCAGCTCATGCTGTTTGCGCGCGGCGTGCTGGCCGAGCAGCCGGGTGCGCAGATCATCTACGACGTCAAGTGCTCGCGCCACGTGGGCCGCGAGATCCGCCGCTGCGGCGGCCAGCCGCTGATGTGGCGCACCGGGCACTCGCTGATCAAGGCCAAGCTCAAGGAGACCGGCGCGCCGCTGGCCGGCGAGATGAGCGGGCACATCTTCTTCAAGCACCGCTGGTACGGCTTTGATGACGGCCTGTATGCCGGTGCGCGCCTGCTGGAGCTGGCGAGCCGCCAGGCCGATCCCTCCGCCGTGCTCAACGCCCTGCCCAACTCGGCCAGCACGCCGGAGCTGCAACTGGCCACCGCCGAAGGCGAGAACTTCGCGCTGGTGGAGCGGCTGCAGCGCGACGGCCGCTTTGCGGCAGCGCGCGAGATCGTCACCATCGACGGCGTGCGCGCCGAGTACGACGACGGCTTCGGCCTGGCGCGCGCGTCCAACACCACGCCGGTGGTGGTGCTGCGCTTCGAGGCCGACGACGATGCGGCGCTGGCGCGCATCCAGGCCGAGTTCCGGCGCGAGCTGCTGCGCCTCAAGCCCGACGCCCGGCTGCCGTTCTGATGGCGCGTGTTCTGGTCACCGGCGGCGCCGGTTACATCGGCAGCCACACGATGGTGGAATTGCTGGCAGCCGGTCATGAAGTCGTCTGCCTCGACAACTTCTGCAACAGCTCGCCCGAGGCGGTCGAGCGGGTGCAGGCGATCACGGGCCGGCCGGTGCGCCTGTTCACCGGCGACGTGCGCGACCGCAGCCTGCTCGACGCGCTGTTCCGCGCCGCCCCGGTGGACTCGGTGATCCACTACGCGGCGTTGAAGGCGGTCGGCGAGTCGGTCGCCCGGCCGCTGGCGTACTACGAGAACAACCTGGCTGGCACCCTGACGCTGCTGCAGGCCATGGACGCGGCGCAGGTGCGGCGCATCGTGTTCTCCTCCTCGGCCACCGTCTACGGCGCGCCGCAGCGTCTGCCGATCGCCGAGGACGCGCCGCTGGCGCCCTTCAACCCCTACGGCCACAGCAAGGCGATGGTCGAGCAGGTGCTGCGCGACTGGTGCGCCGCCGCAGTCGCGGCCGGCCGGCCGGCCGCTGCCGTGGCGCTGCGCTACTTCAACCCGGTGGGCGCGCATCCGAGCGGCCGCATCGGCGAGGACCCGGCCGGCACTCCCTCTAACCTGTTTCCCTTCATCACCCAGGTGGCGGTGGGCAGGCGGGCCGAGCTGGCGGTGTTCGGCAACGACTGGCCCACCGAAGACGGCACCGGCGTGCGCGATTACCTGCACGTGGTCGATCTGGCCCGGGGGCACGTCAGGGCGCTCGACTGGCTGGTGGCTCATGGCGGTTTCGTCGCCATCAACCTGGGCACCGGCCGCGGCATCAGCGTGCTGCAGATGGTGCAGGCCTTCGAGCGCGCCACCGGCGTGCGCGTGCCGTATCGCGTCGTGGCGCGCCGCCCCGGCGACATTGCCGCCTGCTGGGCCGACCCGGCGCTGGCGCAGCGGCTGCTTGGCTGGCAGGCGACGCATACGCTGGAGCAGATGTGCGACTCGGGCTGGCGCTGGCAGCAGGCCAATCCGGACGGCTATCGCAGTCAGGCCGCGCGGCCTGGGCGGTAGCATGCGCCGCCGTGCACCTGCTGATCGTCAAGACCTCGTCGCTGGGCGACGTCATCCATGCGCTGCCGCTGGTGTCCGATCTGGCGCGGGTGCGGCCGCAGGCGCGCATCGACTGGGCGGTGGAGGAGGCGTTTGCCGCCATTCCGCGGCTGCATCCGGCGGTGGCGCAGGTGATCCCCGTGGCGCTGCGGCGCTGGCGCCGGTCGCTGTGGCGGCCGGCCACCTGGGGCGAGGTCGCGCAGGCGCGTGCCCGCCTGCGTGAGGCCGACTACGACCTCGTGCTCGACTGCCAGGGGCTGGTCAAGAGCGCACTGGTCGCTCGCTGGGCGCAGGCGCCGGTTGCCGGGCCCGATCGCCGCTCGGCGCGCGAGCCCCTGGCGGCACGCGCGTACAGCCGCCCGGTCGGCCTCGACCGGAGCCTGCACGCCGTGGCACGCAACCGCGCTCTGGGCGCTGCGGCGCTGGGCTACTCGATCGACGGCGAGCCGCCGCGCTTCGGTCTGGCGGCCGGCAGCGTTCCGGCCGCGCTCGCGGCGCAGGTTGCCGCGCCCTATGCCGTGCTGCTGACCAACGCCAGCCGGTCCAGCAAGCTGTGGCCCGACGAGCGCTGGACCGCCGTGGCTGCGGCACTTGCCGGGCGGGGCTGGGCCAGCCTGCTGTTCTGGGGCTCGGACGAGGAGGGCGAGCGCACACGCGCCCGCGCGGCGGGCATGCAGCGCGCGACCGTGATGCCGCGCTGCAGCCTGCCCGACATTGCCGCTGTGCTGGCGCGCGCCCAGGTGGTGGTCGGTCTCGACACCGGGCTCACGCATCTGGCCGCCGCGCTCGACGTGCCCACCATCGGCCTGTTCTGCGACTACGACCCGCGCCTCGTCGGTCTGACCGGCGCGCGCTGCACCAGCCTGGGCGGCGTTGCCGTGCAACCGGAGGTGGCGCAGGTGCTGGCGGCGCTGGACCGGTTGCTGGCGTCATGAGCCCGCCGGGCCGTCCCAAGGGCGAATTCCTGAGCGCGCAGCGCGCAGGACAGCCGATGTTTCCGCCGGGTCGTCCCAAGGGCGAATTCCTGAGCGCGCAGCGCGCAGGACAGCCGATGTTTCCGCCGGGCCGTCCCAAGGGCGAATTCCTGAGCGCGCAGCGCGCAGGACAGCCGATGTTTCCGCCGGGCCGTCCCAAGGGCGAATCCTGGCGCGCGCAGCGCGCAGTTAGTCCGATCACCGCGCCGGGCCGCTCCCCGGCGCTCCGGCCGCAGCGCGCAGCGCGCAGGCTGGGCGCATGAACCCCGCCCGCGCCCGCGCGCTGTACACCCTGTTGTGGCGGCTCGGCCTGCCGCTGGTGGCGGCCTACCTGCTGTGGCGCAGCCTGCGCCAGCCGGAGTACCGGCAGCATTGGGCCGAGCGCTTCGGCGGCACCGGTGCGCTGCCGGCGCCGGACGATGGCGGACCGGTGATCTGGGTGCATGCGGTCTCGGTGGGCGAGACGCGCGCGGCGCAGCCGCTGGTCGAGGCGCTGGCGCAGGCTTGGCCAGGCTGCCGCTTCGTGCTCACGCACATGACGCCCACCGGCCGCGCCGTCGGCCGGCAACTGGCCGCAGCGCAGGGCAGCCGGCTGGTGCAGCGCTACCTGCCGTACGAACTGCCGGGCGCGCTGGCCCGGTTCTTCGACGAAACGCGACCGGTGCTCGGCCTGATCATGGAAACCGAGGTCTGGCCCAACCTGCTGCATGAGGCGCGCGCCCGCGGCGTGCCGGTGGCGCTGGTCAACGCGCGGCTGTCGGACCAGTCGCTGGCGCGCGCACTGCGCCTGGAGCCGCTGTTGCGCGAGGCCGCGCGCGGCATCACCGAGGTGCTGGCGCAGACCGCCGCCGATGCCGGGCGCCTGCGCCGCCTGTACGACGGCCCGGTGGAGGTGGTGGGTAACCTCAAGTTCGATCTGCTGCCGCCCCTGTCTCAGATCGAGGACGGGCGCCGGCTGCGCGCTGGCCTCGGCGCCGGTCCGCAGCGCCCGATCTGGCTGGCCGCGAGCACGCGCGATGGCGAAGAAGCCATGTTGCTGGACGCCCTCAACGAAGAACTCGGGAAAAAATTGGGGTCGAAAAAATTGGGGTCTGACCCCGATTTTTCGGCACGCAAACTTGATGAGCGGGCGGACCCGCTGGAGCAGACGCGGGAGACATCGGGGTCGGAGAAACTGGGGTCTGGGGGAAAATTGGGGTCTGACCCGAGTGATTGCCCCAGTGATTGGGGCGGGATGCATGCTGAGCAGCCGGATTCTGGCGCCAACGACCCGGATCGTGCTGTCTTTGGCGCGAATCCGTCGGACAGGCAGTTCAGCCCGCTGCTGGTGATCGTGCCGCGCCATCCGCAGCGCTTCGATGAGGTGGCGCGGCTTGCGCAGGCGCGGGGGTTCCGGGTGTTGCGGCGCAGCCGTGATCCTTGGGCCGCACCGCCGGCGGCCGGCACGGTGCTGCTGGGCGACTCGATGGGCGAACTGGCGCTGTATTACGGCATGGCCGACGTGACGCTGATGGGCGGCTCGTTCGGGCCGTTCGGCTCGCAGAACCTGATCGAGTCGTGCTCCTGCGGCACGCCGGTGGTCATCGGCCCCAGCACCTACAACTTCAGCGGCGCCGCCGCGCAGGCGATCGAGGCCGGGGCGGCGCTGCAGGTGAGCCACGCGCAGGATGCGATCCGGGCGCTGCGCGCCATGGCGAACGACCCGCCGCGCTTGGCACGGATGCGCGCGGCCGCGCAGGACTTTGCCGCCGCCCATCGCGGCGCCACCGCGGCCACGGTGGATCGGGTGCTGCGGCTGGCGCGGCAGGCGCGCTCCGCGGCGGCCGCGCCGGGCGCTTGAGCCGCCGGCCTACTGCGTCAGCAGGCGGTTGACCGCCTGCAGGTCGTCCTCGGCCAGCGAGCCGGCCGCCGCTTTCAGGTTGAGCCCGCTGATCAGGAAGTCGTAGCGCGCCCGCTTCAGGTCGCGCTGGGTGGCCACCAGTTGCGTGGTCGCATTGAGCACGTCGAGCTGGATGCGCACGCCCACCTGGTAGCCCAGGCGGGTCGAGTCGAGCTGCGTGCGCGCCGAGCGCTCGGCCGATTCCAGCGCCTGAACCTGGGTCAGGCCGAAATTCACGCCCGTGAAGGCTGCGCGCGCACTGTTGGTGGCGGTGCGCAGCACGTTTTCCAGGTCGCTCGCCGAGCGGCTTTCCAGGGCGAGCGCCTCGCGCACGCGGCTCTGCGTGAGGCCGCCGGTGTAAAGCGGCACGTTCAGTTGCACGCCGATGTTGCCGGAGTTGGCGCGGAACTCGGTGCCGCTCAACTGGGTGCCGTCGAAGCGGCGGATGCCGTAGTTGGCCACCACGTCCACGGTGGGCTTGTGGCCATGGCGCGCACGCTGCACCTCGCGCCGTGCGATTTCCACCGTGGCGCGCGCGTTGCGCACCCCGAAGTTGCCGTCCTCGGTGGCCTTGACCCAGGCGGCGGCTTCGTTGGGCTGGGGCAATTGCAACCGCGGTGTGTCGGCCAGCCCGGCCAGCACCTCGGGGTCGCGGCCGACGATGGCGCGCAGTTCGTTGCGGCGGATCAGCAACTGGCCGACCGCCACCTGCAGCGCGGCGACGATCTGGTCGTAGCGCGCCTGCGCCTCGTTGGTGTCGATGATGGTCTTGGTGCCGACCTCGAACTCGCGCCGCGCCTGCGCCAGTTGCTGCAGGGTGGCCTCCTTCTGCACCTCGAGCGAGTTGACCTGGTCGCGCGCCGCCAGCACGTTGAAGTAGGCGTTGGCCAGCCGCACCGCGAGGTCCTGCCGCGCCTGGGCGAGCGAATTCTCGCCCTGCAGCACCTGCAGCCTGGACTGCTCCAGGGTCTCCCAGCTCTGCGGCCGGTAGACGGGCACCAGCAGGGACAGGCCGGCGCCGTAGTCGCCGTAGGTGTTGCCGACCGTCGGGTTGGTGCCGTCGTAGCGCCGCACGAAGAAGTCGCCGCTGGCGTTCAGGCTCGGCAGCAGGGCCGCCCGCGCCTGCGGCTCGCGCTCGGCGGTGGCCTGCGCCTGGAACCGCGCGGCCTGGAACTGGGCGTCGTTGCTCAGCGCCTCGCGGTACAGCGTGATGAGGTCGACGCGCTTCTCGGTGCGGGCCGCCTCGCGCAGCGGCGCCGCGGGATCGTCGAGCCGGGCCGGGGGCGTCTGCGCTTGCGCGCTGCCCAGCGTCAGCAGGGCAGCGGCGAGCGCCGCGCTCATCGAAACCGGTGGGCAAAGCCTTGCGTCCAACATGCGCCGCGTCATCTGTCGTCTCTCCGTCCGGCGCGGCTGCGCCGGTATTGTCTTGTCGTGAGGTGGCGGGGGCGGCTAGTAGGTCGCCATCGCCGGGTCGATCTGCCGCGCCCAGGCGTCGATGCCGCCGGTCAGGTTGTAGACGTCACCATAGCCCTGCCGCGCCAGGAACATGGCCACGTGGGCGCTGCGGGCACCGTGGTGGCAGAAGCACACGACCGGCTGCTCCGGGTCGAGGTCGGCGAAGCGCTGCGGCACCTCGCGCATGGGCATCAGCGCCGCGCCGGCAATCCGGCACAACTGCGTTTCCCAGGGCTCGCGCACGTCCACGAGTTGGGGCCGGGCGCGCTGCGCGTCGGCCAGCCAGTGCGCCAGTTCGGCGGCGGTCAGGGTCTTCAAGGCGCCTCAGAAGCGGAAGCGTGACGGCCGCTGGGCGTTGCGCAGCGGCTTGGCCAGCGTCTCGAACAGCGGCAGCGTGTCGTAGCCGGTCTCGCTGAGCCGGGTCACGATCTGCGCGCTCATCGCCGGCGGCTCGCCGACGATGGCGGCCAGCCGCCCGCCCACCTTCAGTTGCGCGATCAGCCCCGGCGGCAGCATGGGCAGGCCGCCCGAGACCATGATCACGTCGTACGGGGCGTGCGCCGGCCAGCCTTGCGCGCCATCGCCGGGTTCGACCTTCACGTTGCGCACGCCGGCGCGCGCCAGGTTGGCCTGCGCGAAGGCCGCCAGCTTCGGGTCGATCTCCACCGACAGCACCTGCTGCGCCTTGTGCGCGAGCAGGGCTGCCATGTGGCCCGAGCCGGTGCCGATCTCCAGCACCTGCTCGTGCGGCTTGACCTGCAGCTCCTGCAGGAAGCGCGCCTCCACCTTGGGCGCAAACATCGTCTCGCCGCTGTCGTAGGGGCCGTCCTCCCCGGTCAGGCGCAGCGGCACTTCCATGTCGGTGAATGCAAGCTGCCGGTACGCGGGCGGCACGAACTCCTCGCGCCGGACCACCAGCAGCAGGTCGAGCACGGACTGGTCGAGCACCTCCCAGGTGCGGACCTGCTGCTCGACCATGTTGTAGCGGGCGCGCTCGATGTCCAGCGCGGGCGCGGCGGGGGCGGCCCGGGCGGCCGCGGCGGTGCTCATCGGTTCAGCGCTCCCTCGACTTGCCTTGCTCGGACGCTGCTGCTCGTGTGTGCTGCTGCGGTGCCCGATGGTTCTTGTCAGGGGAAAGTCTAGCAACCGGCCCGCGCGCGGCCCTGCGTTCTGCGCTCTCCGCAGCGCGTTTCGTCGCATCGCTGCCGGCCGCGGGCGCCGCCAGGCCGCGCAGCATGGTCTCCATCAGGGTGTCCAGGTAGAGGTCATGGTCGACCGGCCGCTGGCAGCACGGTCCGAAGGAAAACTTCCACATCGACAGCATGACCAGCGGCGCGGCCAGCATCTGCACGAAGGTCGGCACGTCCACCGCGCGGAACTCGCCGCGTGCGATGCCGCGCGCCACTGCCGAACCGAGCAGGCGGTGCCAGGGCTCGATCACCTCCGCCAGGAAGAAGCCGGCGATCTCCGGGAAGTTGCTGCTTTCGGCGGTCACCAGCTTGGTGATGCCGCCGGCCTGCGTGTTGCCGTAGTCGCGCCACCAGCTCATCACCAGGCCGCGCAGCAGGTCGGCGCTCGAGCCTTCGTAGCTCTCGGCCCGGCCCGCCGCCGCGGTGATGAGGGGCACCACGCTTTCCCGCACCACCGCCTTGAACAGCTCTTCCTTGTTGGCGAAGTACAGGTACAGGGTGCCCTTGGAGACACCGGCGCGCGCCGCCACGTCGTCCAGCCGGGTGCCGGCGTAGCCGCGCTCGACGAACAGATCGAGCCCGGCGGCCAGCAGTTGCGCCGGCCGGTCCTGCTTGCGGCGCGCCCAGCGCGGCGCCGCGGCGGCGGGGACTTCGGCGGCGATGCGCGACATGGATGCTGCTCGGTTACTGACTGGCCGGTCAGCAATATAGGCAGCGCCTCCCGCGGGGTCAAGGCGAGGGCGGCCGCGGGATGCTGGCGCGGGCGGGCTGCGGTGCCCGTCGTCACGGTGCCGGCGCCGGCGGCAGCGCGGCGCGGTGATTCGACGCAAGGCGTACTCGTGCCCGCACTTGCGCGCCTTGGCTTAGGCTCGCCTGCATCGGTCCGCCGACGCCCACGCCGCGGCGGGCCGGCCGGGGCACCGCGGGTTTGCGCGGCGCCCGCGCGGCCACATTGCTCAAGCGTTCGCCGATGCCTGCGGGCATCGGCTGCGCCCCTCTCCCGCAATCCGGCTCGCGCGGGCATCCGCGCCAATCCCGCGTCCCTGATGAAACATCCGGGCTAGCATGGCTCCCGTGAGCCTGAGTTCTGCACCCCGCATCCCCAATGTCGTCAGCATCGCCGGCGTCGATCCCTCCGGCGGCGCCGGCATCCTGGCCGACGTGAAGGCGTTCAGCGCGCTCGGCGCCTACGGCTGTGCGGTGGTGGCGGCGCTGACGGCGCAGAACACCCGCGCCGTGACCGGCATCTTCGCGCTGCCGCCGGCGTTCGTGCGCGAGCAGATCGATACCCTGTTCGGTGACGTGACGATCGCCGCCGCCAAGGTCGGCATGCTGGGCCAGGCGCCGGTGATCGCGGCGGTGGCCGAGGCCCTGGCCAAGTGGCAGCCGCCGCATCTGGTGCTCGACCCGGTGATGATCGCCAAGAGCGGCGATGCGCTGCTGGAAAAGCAGGCCGTGGGCGCGCTGCGCGAGGCGCTGCTGCCGCTGGCCACGCTGCTGACGCCCAATTTGCCCGAGGCCGGCGTGCTGCTGCAGCGGCGCGCCCCCGACTCGCTGAAGGAGATGCGGCTGGCGGCCGAGGCGCTGCGCGAGCGCATGACGCACGCCGGCAGCCGCTGGGTCTATCTGAAGGGCGGCCACCTGTCCGCGGCCGACAGCCCGGACCTGCTGTTCGACGGCGATCGCATGATCGAGCTGAGCGCACCGCGGGTGGCCACCAAGAACACGCACGGCACCGGCTGCACGCTGTCGGCCGCGCTGGCCGCGTTGCTGCCGCAGCACGCCGACGTGCCCAGCGCCGCACGCGCGGCCAAGCGGTACCTGAGCGCGGCCATCGCCCAGGCCGACCGGCTCGCGGTCGGCGGCGGCCACGGGCCGGTGCACCACTTCCACGCGCTCTGGCGTGGAATCGAGCGCTGACCGCGGCGCCGAACCGCGCAGCGCTGCGGCATGCAGGCGATCGACACGCTGGTGGTGGGGGCCGGCGTCGTCGGCCTGGCCGTGGCCGACGCGCTGGCGCGCGCCGGCCGGGAGGTGGTCCTGGTCGAGGCAACGGGGCTCATCGGCAGCGGCGTGTCCTCGCGCAGCAGCGAGGTGATCCACTCCGGCATCTACTACCCGCCGGGCTCGGCCAAGGCGCGCCTGTGCGTGCGCGGCAAGCAGTTGCTCTACGAGTTCTGCGAGCGGAACGACGTGCCGCAGCGCCGCTGCGGCAAGCTGATCGTGGCGCCGCGCGCCGACCAGGTGGCGGCGCTCGAAGCGCTGCTGGCGCGCGGGCAGGCCAATGGCGTGACCGGGCTGCGCCTGCTCGACCGGCCGGCGGTGCAGGCCTGCGAGCCGGCGCTCGATGTGCATGCGGCCATCGCCTCGGCCACCACCGGCATCGTCGACAGCCACGCGCTGATGAGCGCGCTGGCCCGACGGGCGCAGGACCATGGCGCGGTGCTGGTGTTCAAGACGGCCTTCGAGCGGGCGCAGCCGCATGCCGGCGGCTGGCGCGTGCGGCTGGCCGACGGCGGCGGGGGGCTGGACTGCGCGGCGCGGCGGCTGGTGCTGGCCACGGGCCTGAACGCGCCCACGCTGGCGCGCGCCATTCAGGGCCTGCCGCCGGCGCGGGTTCCGGTGGAGCGCTACGCGCGCGGCAATTACTTTGCGCTGGCCGGTCGCGCGCCGTTCGCGCGGCTGATCTATCCGGTGCCCGAGAAGGACGGGCTGGGCGTACACCTGACGCTGAATCTGGCCGGGCAGGCGCGCTTCGGACCGGATGTGGAGTGGATCGAGCGGCCGGGCTTCGAGGTCAACACGGCGCGGCTGGCGCCGTTCTACGGCGCCATTCGCCGCTACTGGCCGGGCCTGCCCGATGGCGCGCTGCGGCCTGACTACGCCGGCGTGCGTCCCAAGATCTACGAGCCGCACGAGCCGGCCGCCGACTTCCGCATCGACGGCCCGCGCGCGCACGGACTGGCCGGGTTGGTGTGCCTGTTCGGCATCGAGTCGCCGGGGCTGACGAGCGCGCTGGCCATCGCCGAGCAGGTGCAGGCGGAGTTGCGCGATTGAGCCGCTGGCCCGCCCCCCAGTAGACTGCGGCCACTCACGCAGGGGTCCCGTGCCCGAGTCCGCTCGACGCATGGGTGAGAAAGACCCTTGGAACCTGGACGGGTCATGCCGTCGATGGGAGTCGTGGGGAAGGCGGTCCTCTTCCTCCGGCTTCCTCTTTGCATGGAGGAGCCACCTTGAACGCCAATCCGAAGTTCATCGCCGCCACCGCCGCCGTCGACGCGGCCGCGGTGCAGCCGCTGCCCAAGTCCCGCAAGGTGTACGTTACCGGCTCGCGACCGGACCTGCGTGTGCCGATGCGCGAGATCGCGCAGAGCGACACCCCCAGCGCCCTCGGCACCGAGAAGAATCCGCCGCTGTCGGTCTACGACACCTCCGGGCCCTACACCGACCCGGACGTGAAGATCGACATCCGCTCGGGCCTGGCGCCGCTGCGCGCCGGCTGGATCGGCGAGCGCGGCGACAGCGAGGAACTGGCCGGCCCCAGCTCGCGCTACGGCGTGGATCGGCTGAGCGATCCCAGGCTGGCCGAGCTGCGCTTCCACCTCGAGCGGCTGCCGCGGCGGGCCAAGGCCGGCATGAACGTCAGCCAGATGCACTACGCGCGGCGCGGCATCGTCACGCCGGAGATGGAGTTCATCGCCATCCGCGAGAACCAGCGCGCCGCCGAATTCACCGAGATGTTGCGCCGGCAGCATCCCGGCCACAGCTTCGGCGCGAATCTGCCGCAGCTCATCACGCCCGAGTTCGTACGCGACGAAGTGGCGCGCGGCCGCGCCATCATCCCGGCCAACATCAACCACCCGGAGATCGAGCCGATGATCATCGGCCGCAATTTCCTGGTGAAGATCAACGCCAACATCGGCAACTCGGCGGTCTCCAGCTCGATCGGCGAGGAGGTCGAGAAGATGACCTGGGCGATCCGCTGGGGCGCCGACACGGTGATGGACCTGTCCACCGGCAAGCACATCCACGAGACGCGCGAGTGGATCCTGCGCAACGCGCCGGTGCCCATCGGCACCGTGCCCATCTACCAGGCGCTGGAGAAGGTCGACGGCAAGGCCGAGGAGCTGAGCTGGGAGATCTTCCGCGACACGCTGATCGAGCAGGCCGAGCAGGGTGTGGATTACTTCACCATCCACGCCGGCGTGCGGCTGCCGTTCATCCCGCTGACCGCCCGGCGCATGACCGGCATCGTGTCGCGCGGCGGCAGCATCATGGCCAAGTGGTGCCTGGCGCATCACCGCGAGAGCTTCCTGTACGAGCACTTCGAGGACATCTGCCGGATCATGCAGGCCTACGACGTCAGCTTCTCGCTGGGCGACGGCCTGCGTCCCGGCTCGATCTACGACGCCAACGACGAGGCGCAGATGGCGGAGCTCAAGACGCTCGGCGAGCTGACGCAGGTGGCCTGGAAGCACGACGTGCAGGTGATGATCGAGGGACCGGGCCACGTGCCGCTGCACCTGATCAAGCACAACATGGACGAGCAGCTGCGGCTGTGCCACGAGGCGCCGTTCTACACGCTGGGCCCGCTGACCACCGACATCGCGCCGGGCTACGACCACATCACCAGCGCCATCGGTGCCGCCATGATCGGCTGGTACGGTACGGCGATGCTGTGCTACGTGACGCCCAAGGAGCACCTGGGCCTGCCCAACAAGAAGGACGTCAAGGACGGCATCATGGCCTACAAGGTCGCCGCGCACGCGGCCGATCTGGCCAAGGGCCACCCGGGCGCTCAGTTGCGCGACAACGCCCTGTCCAAGGCCCGCTTCGAGTTCCGCTGGGAAGACCAGTTCAATCTCGGCCTCGATCCGGACACGGCCAAGGACTTCCACGACGAGACGCTGCCCAAGGACAGCATGAAGACCGCGCATTTCTGCTCGATGTGCGGCCCGCACTTCTGCAGCATGAAGATCACCCAGGACGTGCGTGACTACGCGCAGCGGCAGGGGCTCGGCGAGGCCGAGGCGCTGCGCAGGGGAATGCAGGAGAAGTCGATCGAGTTCGTCCAGCGCGGCGGCAACGTCTACCTGCCGTCCTGAGCGCCGCGCGATCATGGCAATGCTGCTGACCGCGCTGCAGGCCCGCATCGTCGGCGTGCTCGTCGAGAAGCAGCACACCGTCCCCGACACCTATCCGCTGTCGCTCAACGCGCTGGTTGCGGGCTGCAACCAGAAGAACGCGCGAGACCCGGTCATGGAGACCACCGAAGGCGAGGTGCGCGCAGCGCTCGACGAGCTGCGCCAGCGGCTGCTGGTCATCGAGTCCTCGGGCGCGCGGGTGACGCGCTACGAACACAACCTTGGCCGCGCGCTGAAGATCCCGGCGCAGGCCGAGGCGCTGCTGGCCACGCTGCTGCTGCGCGGCGCGCAGACCGCCAGCGAACTGCGCATCGCCAGCGAGCGGCTGCACCGCTTCGCCGACACCGGCTCGGTCGAGGTGTTCCTCGAGGAGCTGGCGGCCCGGCCGGCCGACCGCGGTGGCGCGCTGGCGCTGAAGCTGCCGCGCCGGCCCGGCGAGCGCGAGGCGCGCTGGGCCCATCTGCTGTGCGGTGCGCCGCCGGTCGGTGTGGCGGCGGCGGACGCGGTCCCGGCGGCACAGCCGGCGGGGCTGGCGGCCGACGTGGCGGCCCTGCGTGCCGAGGTCGAGGCGCTGCGCGCCGAAGTGGCGGCGCTGCGGGCCCGGCTGCCGGATCAAGCCGGCGCATGACGGCGCGCGCGGCCCGTTTACGATGCGCATGTTGATGCAGGTCCGGCAAACCGGCACGGCGAGCTCTGCGCGCCGCTGCCGGGCGATGAGTCTGCCGGGCCATGAGTTTCCCGGTCCGTGAGCCGACGAGTCCGCAAGTCCGCAAGTCCGCGAGCCCGCAGGTTCGTGTTTGCGCAAGTCCGCAGGCCCGCAGGGCCGCTGAGGGAGTCCCGATGCTGAACCCGCTCGACCTCGTGCCGGCGGCGCGCTGGCGCCGCGGGTGCCGCCGCGCGGCGCTGTTCGCGCTGGTGCTGCCGCTGGCGGCCTGCGAAACGGTGCACGGCCCGACCTCCTTCACCCTGACGCCCGAGGAAGTGGAGCGCCGCATCGAGGCCGACCTCGGGGGCATTTTCGAGGTGTTCCGCGGCACCGAGCCGCGCCGGCCGGAGGTGACGCTGATGCCGGTGTCGGGTCGCCTTCAACTGGGCTGGAACGTCACGCTGCCGGGCGCCGGCGCGCAGAATCCGGGACTGTTCGGCCAGAACGGCGTGAGCGTCGGCGTGGCGGTCAGCGGCCGGCCCGAACTCAACGAGGCCGGCAACACCGTCGTGCTGCGGGACATGCGGCTGGAGGACGTTCGCGTCAGCGGGGTGCCGCGGCTGTTGGGCTTCGGTCTGGGTCAGCTCACCGACCGCAAGGGCGCGGACTTCTCCGACGTTGCGCTGTTCACTCTGCCGCCGGGGCAGTTGCGCCGGTTCGAGGTGGCCTACGAGGCGACCCGGGTGGAGGTCACTTACCGCGGCCTGAGGATCAGCATTGCGCCGCGCTGACCGCCGGCCGCACACGCCGGTCGGTCAACCTCTTGCGCCCAGGCGCTGCGCCCCATGGATCCACTGCTGCTGCTGAAGGCCATCGTCCTCGGCATCGTCGAAGGCCTCACCGAGTTTCTGCCCATTTCGAGCACCGGGCACCTGATCGTCGTCGAGGACCTGCTGCGCTTTCGCATCCCGACGCGCGAAGTGTTCATGATCGCCATCCAGGGCGGGGCGATCCTGGCGGTGTGCTGGGAGTACCGGCAGCGGCTCGCCGCGCTGGCCGGCGGGCTGCTCAGCCGTCCGCGCGAGCAGCGGCTGGCGCTGAACGTGGTGATCGCCTTCCTGCCGGCGGCCGTCCTCGGCGTCATCTTCAAGGACGCCATCGCGACCACGTTGTTCAACCCGCTGTCGGTGGCCACCGCGCTGGTGCTGGGCGGCGTGGTCATCCTGGCGGTCGAGCAGCGCCACAAGCGGCGCTATGGCGAGCGCGACCTGCAGGGCACGCGCCATGCGCGGGTCGAGACGATCGACGACATCGGCCCGCTCGACGCGCTGAAGATCGGCCTGGCGCAGTGCTTTGCGCTGATCCCCGGCACCAGCCGATCGGCCGCCACCATCATCGGCGGCATCCTGCTCGGCTTCTCGCGCCGCGCAGCCACCGAGTTCTCGTTCTTCCTCGCCATACCCACGGTGATCGGCGCCAGCGTCTACTCGCTGTTCAAGGCGCGCGAGCAACTGGCCGCCGCCGACCTGCCGCTGTACGCCGCCGGCTTTGCGGCCGCCTTCGTGGCGGCGCTGGTGTGCGTGCGCTGGCTGCTGCGCTACCTCGCCAGCCACGACTTCGTGATCTTCGGCTGGTACCGCATCGTCTTCGGCGGCCTTATCCTGCTGACGGCCCATACCGGTCTGGTCAGTTGGTCCGACTGAGAGGGTGAAGAATCCCGCTCTGGCGCGGCACAGGGGCAAGGAGGTGACGGTGAACCCATCCAGGGTGGAGTTTCGAGCAGCGCGGGCGAGCGATGCCGAGCGACTGGCCGAGCTGCGCGTGCTCGCGATGCGGCCGAGCCTGGAAGCGGTGGGCCGGTTTGACCCCGGGCGGGCGCGCAGGCGGTTTCTCGACGGCTTCGTGCCCGCCGACACGCAGGTGCTCGAGCGCGATGGCGCCATCGTGGGGTTTGTCGTCGTGCGCAGCGCGCCGACGCACCTTCTGCTCGATCACCTCTACGTCGTCCCGCAGCAGCAGGGGCGGGGCATCGGCGCCGAGGTGCTGCGCCGCGTGGCCTGCACGGCCGATGCGGCGCGGCTGCCGCTGCGGGTCGGTGCCTTGAAGGGCAGCCGCGCCAACACCTTCTATCAACGGCAGGGCTTCACGCTGGTCGAACAATCGGATTGGGATAACCACTATGTACGCCAGCCTCGACCTGCGGGCTGATCACCGGCGCTGCAACGCGCTGCTCGGACCGAGATGACCCCCTATCCCCGCGACCTGCGCGGCTACGGCCGCACTCCGCCGCACCCGCGCTGGCCCGGCGACGCCCGCGTGGCCGTGCAGTTCGTCCTCAACTTCGAGGAGGGCGGCGAGAACAGTGTGCTGCACGGTGATGCCGGCAGTGAGCAGTTCCTGTCGGAGATCATCGGCGCGGCGAGTTTCCCGGCGCGCCACATGAGCATGGAGTCGATCTACGAGTACGGCGCGCGGGTGGGGGTGTGGCGCATCCTGCGCGAGTTCGAGCGGCGTCGCCTGCCGCTGACGGTGTTCGGCGTGGCGATGGCGCTGGAGCGCTGCCCCGAGGTGACCGCCGCGTTCGTGCAGCTCGGCCATGAAATCGCCTGCCACGGCTGGCGCTGGATCCACTACCAGAACATCGACGAGGCCACCGAGCGCGAGCACCTTCGCATCGCGGTGAACCTCATCGGCCGCCTGACCGGGGTGGCGCCGCGCGGCTGGTACACCGGGCGCGACAGCCCCAACACGCGGCGGCTGGTGGCCGACCATGGCGGGTTCCTGTACGACAGCGACAACTACGGCGACGACCTGCCGTTCTGGACGACGGTCACCCGCACCGACGGCAGCCGCGTGCCGCACCTGGTGGTGCCCTACACGCTCGACGCCAACGACATGCGCTTTGCCACCCCGCAGGGCTTCAACACCGCGCAGCACTTCTTCGAGTACCTGCGCGACAGCTTCGATCTGCTGTACGCCGAGGGCGCCGAGCGGCCGGCCATGATGTCGGTCGGCATGCACTGCCGACTGCTCGGCCGGCCCGGGCGCATGGTGGCGCTGCAGCGCTTCCTCGACCACCTCGAGCGCCACGACCGCGTGTGGGTGTGCCGCCGCATCGACATCGCGCAGCACTGGCGCACCCACTTTCCGGCCCCGGCCCTCTGAGACCATCCGACCCATGAACCACGACAACGCCAACGCCGCGCTGGACGCCTGGATCGACGCGCACTTCGACGAGCAAGTCGCGTTCCTGCGCGAGCTGATCCGGGTGCCGACCGACACGCCCCCCGGCGACAACGCGCCGCATGCGCAGCGCACGGCCGAGCTGCTGGGTGCGTTTGGCTGGCAGGTCGAGCGCCACCCCGTGCCGGCGGCCGAGGTACAGGCCGCCGGGCTCACCTCGATCACCAACCTGATCGTGCGGCGCCGCTACGGTGCCGGCCGCACGGTGGCGCTGAACGCGCACGGCGACGTGGTGCCGCCCGGCGAGGGCTGGAGCAAGCCGCCCTACGAGGGCGTGATCGAGGACGGCCGCATCTACGGGCGCGCGGCGGCAGTCAGCAAGAGCGACTTCGCCACCTATGTCTTTGCGGTGCGCGCGCTGGAGGCGGCCGCGCCGGCGGTGCGCGGCGCGGTGGAACTGCACTTCACCTACGACGAGGAGTTCGGTGGCGAGCTGGGCCCCGGCTGGCTGCTGCGGCAGGGATTGACCCGGCCGGACCTGGCGCTGTGCGCGAGCTTTTCCTACCAGATCGTCACCGCCCACAACGGCTGCCTGCAACTGGAGGTCACCGTGCATGGCCGGATGGCGCACGCCGCCATTCCGCACACCGGGGTCGATGCGCTGCAGGCCGCCACCCGCATCCTCGGCGCGCTGTACGCGCAGAACGACCGGTACAAGGCGATCCGCTCGCAGGTGCCGGGCATCGACCACCCGTACGTGAACGTCGGCCGCATCGAGGGCGGCACCAACACCAACGTGGTGCCCGGCAAGGTGGTGCTCAGGCTCGACCGCCGCATGATCCCGGAGGAAGACCCGGCCACCGTGGAGGCGGACCTGCGCCGCGTGATCGAGGCGGCCGCCGCCGCGATGCCGGGTGTCACGCTCGAAATCCGCCGCCTGCTGCTGGCGCGGGCGCTGCAGCCGCTGGCCGGCAATGCGCCGCTGGTGCAGGCGCTGCAGCACCATGGCGCGGCGGTCTTCGGCGAGCCCATTCCCACCACCGGCACGCCGCTGTACACCGACGCCCGCCTGTACTGCGAAGCGGGCATTCCTGCGGTGCTCTACGGCGCCGGCCCGCGCACGGTGCTCGAGTCCAATGCCAAGCGCGCCGACGAGAACCTGCTGCTGGAGGACCTGCGCCGGGCCACCCGGGTGGTGGCGCGGACCCTGCATCAGCTCCTGCAGTAGCCTTTCCCGACTGCACCCGCCGCACCGCGGCCGGCGCCGCAGCGCGTGCCGCAGGCCGTGGCGCGGGTCACGCGGGCGTGGCCTGCCGGTGGCGCGCCGGGCGCGCGGGCTCTGCGGCGCCGCCGTCGCTGCTGCCGCCGCGGCCGCCGCTGCCGCGGCCGCCGCCGATACACTGCACTCGCCC
>JADCGS010000007.1 GCA_020248865.1 Burkholderiales bacterium
GAGGGTGAGAGGCAATCCGGCGTGCCCGAGGGGGCTGCCCAAAGCGCTCCAATCTAGGCGCAAAGCGCAGCCGTAGCTCGGGCTACGGCGAGCATTTGCAACGACGAGTGGGGCGCTTTGGGCAGTCACAGCGGGCATGTTGGATTGCCTCTCACCCTCTCAGTCGCCAAACCGCACCAGCGCCAGGCCGTCGTCGCGCGGACGGGCTTCCGGGGTGGCGCAAGGCTCCTCGTCGAAGGCGATGTCGCCCTCGGCATCGGCCACACCGGTGGCTTTCAGACCCCGGAAGTCGAACAGGCCCGCGTCCATCAGGTGCGAGGGCACCACGCGCGCCAGCGCATTGAAGGTGTTCTCGACCCGGCCGGGGTGCCTGCGCTCCCACTCCAGCAGCATGCGCTTGACTTCTTTGCGCTTGAGGTTGTCCTGCGAGCCGCACAGGTTGCAGGGAATGATGGGGAAGCCCTTGACCTGCGCGTAGCGGGCGAGATCGGCTTCCCTGACATAGGCCAGCGGCCGGATCACGACGTGCCGGCCATCGTCGCTCACCAGCTTGGGCGGCATGCCCTTGAGCCGGCCGCCATAGAAGAGATTGAGGAAGAACGTGCCCAGAATGTCGTCGCGGTGGTGGCCGAGCGCGATCTTGGTCGCACCCAGCTCGCTCGCCACCCGGTACAGGATGCCGCGGCGCAGGCGCGAGCACAGCGAGCACAGCGTCTTGCCGGCCGGGATCACGCGCGTGACGATGGAGTAGGTGTCCTGCGTCTCGATGTGGAACGGCACGCCCAGGCGGGTCAGGTAATCGGGCAGCACGTGCGCGGGGAAGCCCGGCTGCTTCTGGTCGAGATTGACGGCCACCAGGTCGAAGCGGATCGGGGCGCGTTCGCGCAGCTTCAGCAGCACGTCGAGCAGGCCGTAGCTGTCCTTGCCGCCCGACAGGCAGACCATGACCTTGTCGCCGTCCTCGATCATGTTGAAGTCGCCGATCGCCTGGCCCGCCAGGCGCAGCAGGCGCTTGTCCAGCTTGTTGGCTTCGTGTCTTTCCTTCTGCTGGGCCTTGTGCGGCGCAGGCGGCGGGAGCTCGGCCGGGGCGTTCATCGCGCGCGCCTCATTCCCGGAACCGGAACACCTCGATGCCCACCGCCGCGACGTCCTCGTAGACATCGGGCTTTTCGCTCGACACCCGCACCGCACGCACCGCCGGGTGCGCCAGCAGGGCGCGCGCCAGGTCGTCGACCAGCGTCTCCTGCAGGTTGATGTGCCCCGCCTCGATACGCTTGCGCACCGTGGTGCGCACGAAGTCGTAGTCGAGCACCTCGTGGATCTTGTCGTGGCGGGGCGTCGACAGCTCCAGCGGCACGTACAGATCGATGTGGATGGCCAGCTTCTGCGGGCCCTCCTTCTCGAATGCGTGGATGCCGATGTTGGCGTCGACCACCACCTCGCGCAGGAAGATGCGCCGGCAATCGGCCAGGCGCGGATCGAGCAGGGGCGAGTGGGGCATGGTCATTCGGTGAGAAACATGATGTCGCGTTCGGACGGCACCAGATGCTGGCCGCCGTCGACCAGCAGCACCGCGCCGGTGACGGCCTGCGCGCGTGCCAGAAAGCACACGGCCTGCGCCACGTCCTGCGGCGTGCTCGAGCGGCCCAGCGGCGTCCTGGCGTGGGCCCTGGAAAAACCGGCGTCCGACTGCTCGCCCGAGGTCAGCGTGATGCCGGGCGCCACCCCGACCACGCGCACCCGGGGCGCCAGCGCCTGCGCCAGCAGGGTCGTGGCCTCCTTCAACGCGGCCTTGCTCAGCGTGTAGCTGAGGTAATCGGGGTTGGGGTTGTACAGCTTCTGGTCGAGCAGGTTGATCACCACGCCGCGCGGCTCGTCGTGCTGCCCGTCGTCCGGCGCGTCGGGCAGCGCCGCGTGCAGCGCCCGCGCCAGCAGCAGCGGCGCAGCCAGATTGACCGCCATGTGCCGCTGCAGGCTCGCCGCGCCGAAGTCGTCGATGCGGTCCTCGGCAAACAGCGAGGCGTTGTTGACCACACAGCCCACCGGCCCCAGCGCCTGCGCGCAGGCCGGCAGCAGCGCGCGCACCGCCGCTTCGTCGGCCAGATCGCAGGCGAGCGCGACGGCGCGGCGGCCGCGCTGCTCGATGGCGCGTACGGTGTCCTGCGCCTCGGCGTGCGACCGGCCGTAGTGCACCGCCACGTCCCAGCCCTGCTCGGCCAGCGCGAGCGCGATCGTGCGGCCGATGCGCCGGGCGGCACCGGTGACGAGGGCGATGGAGGCGGGCATGTGGAGTAGGGGCTCGGGCGAGGGGAAGCGGGGGTTGGGAAATGGGAAACGGGAACAACGAAACGGGAACGGGGAAACGGTCAGCGGGCGAGCGTCACGCGGGGCGCGCTGCGGCGCCGGGCACCTCGCGCATGCTTCCCGACGGTCGAGAGGATACCGGTACGATCGCTGGCCGTTCCTGCACGCCCCATGCGCTTCGACTCCCGCCCGTCGTCCCTGCCGGCTCCCTCCCCCGACGCCGCGGCGCACAGCGCGCGCCTGCTGCGCCACGTGGCCGATCTGCTCGACGCGGCCGGCGGCTGGATCGGCTTCGACCGCTACATGGAGGCGGTGCTGTACGCGCCGGCCCTCGGCTACTACACCGCCGGGGCGCGCAAGCTGGGCGATGCGGCGGCCGGCGGCGACTTCGTCACCGCGCCGGAGATCTCGCCGCTGTTTGCGCAGGCGCTGGCGGCGCAACTGGCGCAGCTGTTCACGCAGGTGCCGGCGCGGATCCTCGAGTTCGGCGCTGGTAGCGGCGCCCTGGCGCACGACCTCATCGCGGCGTTGCGCGCGCGCGGCATCGAGACCGAGCGCTATGCCATCGTCGAGGTGTCGGCCGATCTGGCGCAGCGCCAGCGCCGGCTGCTCGCGCACGAGCCCGCCGTGCAGTGGCTGGCGGCGCCGCCTGCCGGCTTTGCGGGCGCAATCGTCGCCAACGAGGTGCTCGACGTGCTGCCGGTGCGGCTGTTCGTCCGCGGCGCGGCCGCCATTTTCGAGCGCGGCGTGGCGCTGCAGGAGGGCCGTCTGCGCTTCGAGGACCGGCCGGCCCCGGCCGATCTGGCGCAGGCGGTCGCCGCCATCGAGGCCGAGGCGGGCGCACTGCCGGCCGGCTACTGCTCGGAGTGGTCGCCGCTGGCGGCCGCCTGGACCGCCTCGCTGGCGCCGGTGCTGGCGCGCGGCGTGGCGCTGCTCATCGACTACGGCTTTCCGCGCCGCGAGTACTACCACCCGCAGCGCCTGATGGGCACGCTCATGTGCCATTACCGGCACCATGCCCACGCCGACCCGCTGTGGCTGCCGGGCCTGAACGACGTGACGGCGCACGTCGACTTCACCGCCGTGGCCGATGCCGCGCACGCCGCCGGGCTCGAGGTGCGGGGCTACACCACCCAGGCGCACTTCCTCCTGAACTGCGGCCTGCTCGACCGGGTGCAGGCGCAGCCGGCCGCCGAGCGGCTGCGCGCCGCGGGTGCGGCGCAGCGGCTCGTGTCCGAGGCCGAGATGGGCGAACTCTTCAAGGTGCTGGCGCTGGGGCGCGGTGTGGACCTGCCGCTCGCCGGCTTTGCCCGCGGCGACCGGCTGCACCGGCTGTAGCGCCGCGCCACCCGCATGCGCTTCATCGTCACCCTGTTCATCGCGCTGGTGGTGCTCACCGCACTGCAGCCCTGGCTGCACAAACTGGGCATCGGCCGGCTGCCCGGCGACTGGCGCTTTCGCATCGGCCAGCGCGAGTACCTGCTGCCCTTCACCAGCACGCTGCTGCTGACGCTGCTGGTATTCCTGATCGGCAAGCTGCTGTAGTGTCCGGCTTTGTTGCCGACTCACCTCTGCGAGCTGTCATGGCCATCGTCATCCACTACTGCGCCGCCTGAAACTACAAACCGGAGGCCCTCCGTGTGAAGGCCTGGTTTGAGGACCGCGGGCGCGGTCCGGTCGAGATCCAGCCTGGCCGCGCCGGGCAGTTCGATGTCGTCATCGACGGCACGCTGGCGTACTCGCGCTACAGCACCGGGCGGTTCCCGGGCGACGCCGAGTTGCAGTCGCTCTGAACGGTCTGCCTACGACGCGCCTTGGCGCGCGTCCATGGCGCGCAGCACGGTGGTCACGGCGTCGGCGGTGAAGTTCAGCGGCCCGGCGCCCGCGCGCGGCACCGACAAGCCGTCGGGCAGTGCACGCGGCGCCTGTCCCAGAACCGCATCGTGCACCAGAGCGGCCATCAGCAGCGTCAGATCGGCACCCGGGTGGTGTCCGTCCGTGGCGAGCCAGCGCGCGTCGGGCCTGTGCTGCCGGCCCCGCAGCAAAGGGGCAGAGACATTGATGTGAGCCACCCCGGCGGCTGCCGCAGCCTCGTGTTCAGCGGACTCCAGGCCTGCGGCGACCCGAGGATTCAGTTGGTACGAGCCGAGCAGCAGGGGACTGGCACCGGTCTGCCGGACGGCACCGGCGGCCGCCGACAGTGCACGCAGGGCGATCTCACAAGACGCCGGACCGAAGGCGCAGAGGTAGTCGCCGCCGCGCTCCTGCAGGATCACATGGCTGAACTGCTCGGCTCGCAACCTGCGTTCGAGCGAGCCATCGGCGACGAACGCATCGAGCGGTGCGCCCGGTCGCAGCAGTTCTTGGGTGCGGCACGGCCGTCCGTAGGCTGCGGCCAGCGCGCGAAACACCGCCGGCAGGTCGTTGGCGGCCGTGATGCTGTTGCCGACGAACAGGACACGGGCGTCCACCCCGGTACTGGCCTGTGCGGCATACAGGCTGATCCATGGCACCGACAGCGCCGCCACGATGAGTCGGCGCCGGTCCACGGGTCACTGCTCCGGCAGGCTGGCCCGAATCGCCGCCACGCGCGCCTGGTGCACGGCCTGGGCGATGCGCTCGCCGTGCTGCCCGGCCGGCTGGTCGTTGCCCAGGCGAGCCACCACGGCGCCCGCATCGACCTGTCGCGCCGCGGTGAGCGCCGCCTGCAGCCGTGTGCGCTGCGGATAGTCCCGCTCGGCGTAGCCGGTGCGGCCGCGGTAGTCCGCCTCGCAAGCGGTCAACACATGGTCCAGCAGCAGCGGCCGCCGCAGCGCGTCGCAGCGCTCCAAGAGGCGCAGCAGCGCCGCCGCATCGAACTGCAGGCAGCGATGGACGTTGCCGTGCTCGCGCGCCGCCAGCAGGGCCGCCTCGCGGCACTCGGTCGGCACCCGGAGCCGTTCGCACACGGCGCGCGCCAGCGCCACGCTGCGCTCCTCGTGGCCGGTGTGCCGGGGCAGCAGGGCTGCCGGCGTGGTGCCCTTGCCGAGGTCGTGCAGCAGCGCCGCCCAGCGCGCCGGCAGGGGTGCGGCCAGGCGCGCCGCCATGTCGATCACCAGCAGCAGGTGGATGCCGGTGTCGACCTCCGGGTGATGGTCCGCGCGCTGCGGCACGCCCCACAGACGGTCCAGTTCGGGCAGCAGGCGCGCCAGCGCGCCGCACTCGCGCAGCACGGTGAGCAGCCGCGCCGGTGCCGGCTCCATCAGCCCGCGCGCCAGTTCCTGCCAGACGCGCTCGGGCACCAGCGCATCGACCTCGCCGGCGGCCACCATCCGCTGCATCAACGCCTGCGTTGCGGGTGCCACGCTGAAGTCGGCAAAGCGCGCGGCAAAGCGCGCCAGCCGCAGGACTCGCACCGGGTCCTCGGCAAAGGCGGGGCTCACGTGGCGCAGCACGCGCGCGGCCAGATCCTGCCGTCCGCCGTACGGATCGATCAGCGTGCCGTCGGCGGCCTGCGCGATGGCGTTGATGGTCAGGTCGCGGCGCGCGAGGTCGTCCTCCAGCGTCACCTCGGGCGCGGCGTGGAAGGCAAAGCCGTGGTAGCCGGGCGCGGTCTTGCGCTCGGTGCGCGCCAGTGCGTGCTCCTCGTGCGTCTGCGGGTGGAGGAAGACCGGAAAGTCGCGCCCCACTGGCCGGTAGCCGGCCTCGATCATCTGCTGCGGGGTGGCGCCCACCACCACCCAGTCGCGGTCGGCAACCGGCCGTCCGAGCAGGGCGTCGCGCACGCAGCCGCCCACGGCGTAGACCTGCATCAGTGGTCGTCGAGCACTTCGGGCTCGGCGCGGGCGGCCGCGACCCACTGCTGCATCGGCGGCAACGCGAAGATGCGCGCGCTGTAGGCGGCCAGCGCGCGATCGAGCGCCACGCCGTAGGTGGCAAAGCGCGTGACCACCGGCGCGTAAAACGCGTCGGCGATGCAGAAGTCGCCGAACAGGTACGGCCCGCCCGAGGACTCCAGCGCCGCCGTCCACAGGCTGCAGATGCGCGCGACTTCGGCCTGCACCTCGGCGCGCGCCAGCGCGCGCGCGCCGTGCGCCGCCCTGCGGCTGCGGATGTCCATCGACAGGTGCTGGCGCACGTTGGGAAAGCCCGCGTGCATCTCGGCCGTCACGCTGTGCGCACCGGCGCGGCGGCGGCGGTCGGCCGGCCACAGGCGGTCGGCCGCGTAAACCTCGTTGACGTACTCGCAGATCGCCAGCGAGTCCCAGATGTGCAGCGGCGGGTCCTGGCCGGCGCCGGCATCGACCAGGCAGGGCACTTTGCCGGTGGGCGAGTACTGCAGGATGCGGGACCGCGTGTCGGGCCGATCGAGCGCGATGCGGACTTCGCCGAATTCCACCGCCGCCATCTTCATGGCGAGCCAGGGCCGCAGCGACCAGCTCGAGTAGTTCTTGTTGCCGATGACGAGCGTCAGCGCCATGCTGGGCCTGCAGCGTCCCGGCGAGGGCTGTGCGCGCGGCTCACGGCACGGTTCCCGCCCGCTCAGCGCCGCGCCCGCGTGCGAAAGCCGCCGAAGCGCGTGCGCGGGTGCATGCCGGCAAGATACAGCGAAGCCTCCGGCTCCATCGGCGTCAGGCGCAGCTCGAGCTCGGGCGGCGGCACGTAGGGCTGGGTGCTGGCGATGTTGTCGCGCTGCATCGAGTCGAGGTTGTCGCGCGACATCAGCGGTTCGCCCGGCGCCAGCTCCATCAGGCGTGCCTGCAGGCGCGCCAGGCCCGCCGGGACGTTGATCACCGGGCGCGGGTGGCCGGCTGCGCGTGCGGCAAACGCAACCAGCTCGCGCAGCGTGTACACGGTCGGGCCGACCAGTTCGTAGACCTTGCCGTAGGTGGCCTCGTTGTCGAGCGCATTGACGAAGGCGCGCGCCACGTCTTCCACCCACACTGGCTGAAAGCGCACGTCCGCCCCCGCAATCGGCAGCACCGGCGCCAGCGCGGCCAGCTTGCCGAACAGGTTGAGGAAGCGGTCCTCGGCGCCAAACACCACCGACGGCCGGAACACCGTCCAGTCGAGGCCGCTGGCCCGCACGGCGGCCTCGCCCTCGCCCTTGCTGCGCTGATACATCGACGGGCCCTGGGCATCGGCGCCCAGGGCGCTCATGTGCAGCAGGCGCCGCACCCGGTGCCGGCTGCAGGCGGCCACCACGCGGCGCGCGAGGTCGGCATGGGCGCGCCGGAACTGTGCCTCGGTGCCGTGCAGAATGCCCACCAGGTTGATCACCGCCTGCTGACCGGCCACCAGGCGATCGAGCGTGGCGTCGTCGTGGATGTCGGCCTGCACCACGTCACAGGTGGGCAGCAGGATGAGGTGCTTGGCGCGGTCGCGCCGGCGCGCCGGCACCAGGACCCGGCAGCCGTGCGCCACCAGCGCATTGACGATGTATCGGCCGATGAAACCGCCACCCCCGACGACAAGGACTTGCGTGTGATGCATGAGAATCCCGAGTGCGCAGGCTTCGATTCTATTGGGCGGCGGCGCTCTGCTGCTGCGCCCCATGGCAGGGCCGTCGGTTGCGCTCCCGGCGCCCGGCCGCTTGCCTTGCGTCCACGATCGCGCGAGACTTTCAAAGCCCCCGCCGTTGTCATGGAAATGTCACGCTGGCGGGGCCGGCGATGCAATCCGGTCGCGCGCGTGACCCGGAACCATGGACTGCATCGACTACCGCCGGCCGCCGGCCGGCTTTGAATCGCCGCTGGCGCTCTGGATCGCCTGCCATGATCGCGGGCAGCGGGCCGCGCAACTGCTGCACCGGCTGTCCGAGCACTGGCGCCGGCATGGGCCCGGCGAGGCGGCGCGCGTGACCGCGCAGGACCTGCGGCGCTACTTCGAGGAAGCCGCCCCGCGCCATCAGGCCGATGAGCAGTGCGACCTGTTCCCGCGTATGCGCCAGCGGCTCGAAGGCGCCGCCGAGGCACGGGAGCTGGGCGCCATCATGGAGCGGCTCGACCACGACCATGACCAATTGGACGGTCTGTGGCTTGCGGCGCGTGACGCGCTCGACCATTGCACGCAAGCGCCGATCCGTCCCGGCCACGCCGATTGCTTCGGCCGCTTCATCGACTCCTTCATGGGTCACCACGACGCGGAAAACCGGCTCCTGCTGCCGGCAGCACAGCGGCTGCTGCAGCCGGACGACCTCAACGCCCTGGGCGAAGGCATGGCGGCGCGCCGCGGCACCACGTGGGCCGCGCTCGGTCAGCGGCCCTGAGCGCGCCGCGGACCGGCCGAACGCGCGCGGTGCAGGTGCGGGTGCCGCCTGCCGGCCGACAGCAACCTGCGGTGCCGGCCAAGCGCCGCCCGTCGCATGACCGAGCGCTGCGCGTAGTCCCGATGCTTGAGCACTCGCTGCCGTAAGGGCGTCTTGCAGCAAGTGCCGGTGCCGGTCGGGCCGTTGTGGCGGTGTGAGCGGCCCATTGCAGCGCTGTTCCGTCCGGAGGGCGCGCGCCAAGGCGGCCCGGCAGCGAAGCCGGTCAGGGCAGCGCGGTCGCGCCGGCGGCCTTGGGCGCCACCGTGCCCAGGCGCGCCTTCAGCGACTGCGCCCGGTTCTCGAACAGCGCCGCGTAGTACACGCTGTTGGACATCACCTTCTTGACGTAGTCGCGGGTCTCGTTGAAGGGAATGGTCTCGGCGAAGATCGCCCCTTCGACCGCGCGCGGCAGCGTCGAGCGCCACTGTCGCGGCCGGCCCGGCCCGGCGTTGTAAGCGGCCGAGGCCAGCGCCGGATGGCCGTCCAGGTCGTCGAGCACGAAGCGCAGGTAGCTCGTGCCCAGCCTCAGGTTGACGTCGAGCTCGTTGACGCGCGCCGGCGAGAAGTCGGTCATGCCGACCCGGCGCGCCACGTAGCGTGCGGTGGCCGGCATCAACTGCATCAGTCCCTGCGCGCCGACCACCGAGCGCGCGTCCATGATGAAGCGCGACTCCTGGCGGATCAGGCCGTAGACCCAGGTCTCGTCGACTCCGACCGCCTGCGCTTGGCGCGTCAGTTGCGCCCGGAACGGCGCCGGGAAGCGCTGCTCGAAGTCGAACTCTTCCCGGGTGCGGTCGCTGGTGGAGATCATGCGGTCGAGCGAGCCGCGGCTGCGCGCGTACTCGGCGATGGCCAGCAGCTCGCGGTCGCTGCGGTTGCGCAGCTGCCAGCCCCACTCGCGCACGCCCTCGGCGCGCAGCCCCAGCTCCAGCAGCTTGAGCGCGCGATTCAGCCCGGCGTTGCCGGCGAACTCCCGGACCTGCTCCGGCGCCGGCGGCGCGGCGCGCGGCGGCAGCACGATCGGCTCGCCCAGCTCCTCGGCGGCGAGCTTGCCGTAGAACTCGAAGCGGCCGGCAATGCTGCGCCATTGCGCCTGCGCCTCCTCGGTGCGGCCGTCGGCCTGCAGGGCGCGAGCGTGCCAGTAAACCCACGCCGCATCGCGCTGCTGCTCCGGACGCATCCGCTCATACGTGGTGTGCACCATGGCCCAGTCGGGTCCGCGCGCGCTGCCGCGCAGGGCGGCCCGCATCTGCCACTCGAGCACTTCCTCGACGCGCGCGGCGTCCGGATGGGTGCCCACGTGCTCGCCGCCGCGGCGATAGAAGTCGACCGCCTGCGGGTCGTGCTTGAGTGCGGCCATGTGGCCGATGCGGCCCCACACCAGCCCGCGCTGCTCCGGCGTCAGGTGCAGGTTCAGCGCGCCGGCAAAGCGCTCGGCCTGGTCCACGTTCTCGCGCGCCAGCCGAACGATGGCCACGATCGCCAGCTCGCGCTGCAGTTGCGTCAGGCGCCGCTCGTGCAGGGCCAGAAAGGCCGCCGGCCGGTCGATCGCCTGTGCCACTTCGGCGGCGTTGATCCTGGGCACGCGACCGGCCAGCCGTTTGGCGGTTGCCAGCTGGTTCTGCTCGACCAGTCCGCGCACGCGCTCCCAGACCGACAGCCGGCTGTCGTCGGCCAGGGCATCGGTCAGCGCCATGCAGCCCTCGCCGCCGGACTCCCGGTTGGCCGCCAGCATGCGCCGCGCCTCCCGCGCCACCGTCTCGGCCGCGGCGGCGTCCGCCCGCGCCTTGCGGTAGCGCACCAGCGCGGCCCAGCAACGCACCTGCCAGTCGTCGTGCTGCCAGACCAGTGCCGGGTGCTCGCGCTCGAAAGCGCCGAAGTCGCCGCGCGCGGCCAGCGCCAGCAGCCATTCCATGCGCAGCCGGTCGGCCAGGTAGCTGTCCGGGTAGCGCGCGATGAAAGCCTGCACGGCGGCGTCCGCCCGCGCGGGCTCGTCGCGCCGCACCCGGATCTGGCTTTGCCAGAACTCGACCCAGACGGCGAGCGGATGCTCCGCCAGCCGCGGCGCCAGCGCGGCCAGGCGCTCACGGTCGCCGGCGCGCCAGGCGGCGTGGGCTGCCAGGAACTGATCATCGAGCGGCTGCGGGGCGACATTGGTCGTCCGAGCGGCCTGGGCCTGTGAGGCAACCGGAACCGTGAGGGCAACCAGGGCCGCGAGGGCAGCACCTGACAGTCTGATGCAAGCCCAGGTTGGCCCTGCGCGCCGGGCGCCTGGCGATCGGTGTGTGAGGCGACCGGACAGGGTCATGCGAACGGCCGACCCGAACATTCGATTGACCACGGCCTCGGCGAGCGACAACATCCAACTGAGGCTATCACGCGGCAACCATGGTCATGAACTCAAGGAATCCGGGCGACTCCCGCGGCCCCCCCGAGGCGACCACGCTGGGCAAGACCCTGGCCGAGGCGTTGCCCCAGGCGGCTGCGTCCCTGGTGATCGCGGATCCGTCACAACGCGGCAGCGTACGCGAGCGCCTGCTGCAGGCGCGTTCGATGATGACCGACCGCGAGCTGCGCGAAGGCGTGCTGGTACGGCGCGTGGCGCGCTGGCTGCGCACCTTGCCGATGAACCGGCTGGCCTTTTTCTGGCCGGTCCGTGGCGAGCCCGACTTGCGCGCCATGGTGGGCGACTGGCTCGGCGAGCAACCCGGCCGGTCGGCCGCCCTGCCGGTAGTGGTGGGCGACCGTCTCGAGTTTCGCGCCTGGACGCCTGCCACGCCGATGGTCGAAGGCGAGTACCGCATTGCGGTCCCGGCCGGCACGCCACCGGTGCAGCCGCAGGTCGTGCTGGTGCCCTGCCTGGGCGTGGATGCGCAGCGCTACCGGCTGGGCTATGGCGGCGGCTATTACGACCGCACGCTGGCCGCGTACAAGCTGCGGCCGGTCACGGTGGGCGTCGCGTTCGACGTCGGCCGCATCAAGAGCATCGGCCCGCAGCCGCATGACGTGCGGCTGGATCTGGCGCTGACCGAGTCCGGCTCGCTGTAGCGGCGCCACGGGGCCGCACGAGGGGCGGCCCGCGCGGGCACGGTCCGCGCGGCGGCGGCGCCGACTACCTGGGCAATCCCAGGCGCGCCCACAGCTCGAGCGTCGGCTCGGCCTGGTTCATCGTGTAGAAGTGCAGCCCCGGCGCATCGACGGCGAGCAATTGCTCGCACAGGTCGGTCACCACGTCCAGGCCGAAGGCGCTGATCGAGTCGCGGTCGTCGCCATAGCTTTGCAGCTTCAGGCGGATCCAGCGCGGGATTTCGGCACCGCAGGCGTCCGAAAAGCGCGCCAGTTGCGTGTAGTTGGTGATCGGCATGATGCCGGGCACGATGGGCACCTCGACCCCCAGCGCCTGCGCGTCCTCGACAAACCGGAAATAGGCGTCCGAGTTGTAGAAGTACTGCGTGATCGCGGAATCCGCGCCGGCCTTCACCTTGCGGGCGAAGTTGGCCAGGTCGTCGGCCGGCGAGCGGCTTTGCGGATGGTATTCCGGGTAGGCGGCGACCTCGACGTGGAACCAGTCGCCGGTTTCGGCCCGGATGAACTCCACCAGCTCGTTGGCGTAGCGAAAGTCGCCCGCGCCGCCGGCCGCGCCCGATGGCAGGTCGCCGCGCAGCGCCACCAGCCGGCGGATGCCGCGGCTGCGAAAGGCCAGCAGCAGTTCGCGCACGCTGGCGCGCGTGGTGCCGATGCACGAGATGTGCGGCGCCACCGCCAGGCCCGCTGCGGCGATCTCGGTCACCGTGTTCCAGGTGCCTTCCCGGGTGGAACCGCCGGCGCCGAAGGTGACGCTGAAAAACGCCGGCTGGACGGCCGCCAGCTTCGCGCGCACCGCGCGCAGCTTGTCGGCGCCCTCGGGCGTCTTTGGCGGAAAGAATTCGAAGCTGAATGTGCGCGTCACCGGGGGTCACTTCCTAGGCAGCAGCGCCGACATGGCCCAGGTCAACAAGCTGTAGATGAGGGCGCCCAGCACTGCCCACCAGAAGCCGTCTACATGAAAGCCGGGCAGCAGCGACCCCACCGCCCAGAACAGCAGCGCGTTGATCACCAGCAGGAACAGCCCGAGCGTGACCAGCGTGATCGGCAGGGTCAGCACGATGAGCACCGGCTTGACCAGGGTGTTGACCAGCCCGAGCACGATCGCGGCGATGAACGCATGCAGCGGGTCCTGCACCGCCACGCCCGGAACGATCAGGGTGACCAGGTACAGCGCGATGGCGTTGAGAATCCAGACGAGCAGGATGCGCAAGGCAGCACTCCCGAGTGTTCGGTTTCAGCGTGGACCGCAGGCGCGCGACGCCGCCTCGCTGCGCTCTTGCAGGCGGGCGGCAAACAGCCGGTTGCGCCGGCGCTGTTCCTCCGAGTCGGCCGGCACGGCCGGGAACAGTTCGTCATCGGCCACGAGGCGATAGAACTCGCGCGCCTCGCACTCGCAGTGGCGCACGAATCCGGCGGCGTCGAAGCGAACCCCCCTGCGCGCCAGGTCTTCTGCGGCCGGACCGCAGTGCGCCGCGCGCTGCGCGCTCGCTCGATCGCGTGCTTCACGCGCGCTCGCGGGCGCATCGGACGGGCGCAATGACTGTGCCAGGGACTGCGGCGGACCGACTCCGAAGGCGAGAGCAAGTGCCAGCGACAGCGCCAGCGCTGGCGCCGCCCGGGCCGGCCGTGCAGGCTTGCTATGGCGCGCGGGCACCCTGATCAGTCGGCTGAAAGACATGTGGCGCATCAAGTGATCCCATATGCAAACGCCCGACTGTGCGGTGGGTGCGTGAGCGCTCAATACCGGTAGTGCTCGGGCTTGTAAGGGCCTTCTTTCTTCACGCCGATGTAGGTGGCCTGCGCATCGGACAGCTCGGTCAGTTGCGCGCCCAGCTTCTTGAGCTGCAAACGCGCCACCTTCTCGTCGAGGTGCTTGGGCAGCACGTAGACGCCGACCGGGTACTTGTCGGTGTTGCCGAACAGCTCGATCTGCGCGATCACCTGGTTGGCAAACGACGAGCTCATCACGTAACTCGGGTGGCCGGTGCCGCAGCCCAGGTTCACCAGCCGGCCCTGGGCCAGCAGGATGATGCGCTTGCCGGGTCGACCATCAACAGCGGGGAAGATGATGTGATCGACCTGCGGCTTGATCTCTTCCCACGGGTATTGCTTGAGCGAGGCGACATCGATCTCGTTGTCGAAGTGGCCGATGTTGCAGACGATCGCCTGGTCCTTCATCGCCTTCATGTGCTCGTGCGTGATGACCTGGAAGTTGCCGGTGGCGGTCACGAAAATGTCGGCCTTGTCGGCGGCGTAGTCCATCGTGACGATGCGATAACCCTCCATCGCGGCCTGCAGCGCGCAGATCGGGTCGCACTCGGTGACCCACACCTGCGCCGACAGCGCGCGCAGCGCCTGCGCCGAGCCCTTGCCCACGTCGCCGTAGCCGGCCACGACCGCGACCTTGCCGGCGATCATCACGTCGGTGGCGCGCTTGATGCCGTCCACCAGCGACTCGCGGCAGCCGTACAGGTTGTCGAACTTGCTCTTGGTGACCGAGTCGTTGACGTTGATGGCCGGGAACTTCAGCGTGCCGTTCTTGGCCATGTCGTACAGGCGCTTCACACCCGTGGTGGTCTCCTCGGTCACGCCCTTGACCTGGGCCAGACGCGTCGAGTACCAGCTCGGGTCCTTGGCCAGTTGCGCCTTGATCGACTTGAACAGCTCCACCTCTTCCTCGCTGGTCGGGTGCGCCAGGCAGCTCTGGTCACGCTCGGCCTTGGCGCCCAGGTGCAGCAGCAGCGTGGCGTCGCCGCCATCGTCGAGGATCATGTTGCTGTAGCCGCCATCGGGCCACTCGAAGATGCGGTGCGTGTAGTCCCAGTAGTCGGCCAGCGACTCGCCCTTGACCGCGAACACCGCCGTGCCCTCGGCGGCGATGGCCGCGGCCGCGTGGTCCTGGGTCGAGAAGATGTTGCAACTGGCCCAGCGCACCTGGGCGCCGAGGGCCTGCAGCGTCTCGATCAGCACCGCCGTCTGGATGGTCATGTGCAGCGAGCCCGTGATGCGGGCGCCGCGCAGCGGCTGGGTGGCGGCGTATTCCTCGCGGATCGCCATCAGGCCGGGCATCTCGGTCTCGGCGATGCGGATTTCCTTGCGACCCCAGTCGGCCAGCTTGAGATCGGCCACGACGAAGTCGTGGGCGGCGGGTGCAGCACTTGCGGGTTTGAGTACGGCGCTCATCTCGCGCCCTCCTTTGCTGATGCAAGAAGTTTGCGAGCGCCGTTGGAACGGTGCGCAGCGAAACTGCGCCGCTTCGAGCCTGGCAGACCGCAGCGGGCCTGTCGCAACGCTCCTCGAAACGAACCGCGGAGTGTAATGCAGCAGCGGCGCCGGCGGCGGCGGCGCAAATCGGCGCGCCGCCTGCCGCTTTTCGGCCGATCGGCCCCGGTCGGCTGCCGTCAGATCAGCCGCTTGCGGATCTGCGTGACCAGCACCTCGGCAACGATGACGACGGCAAAAATGGCCAGCAGCACCACCGCCACCCGCTGCCACTGGAACAGGTTCATCGCCGTGTTCAGCGCCACCCCGATGCCGCCGGCGCCCACCAGGCCCAGCACCGCGGACTCGCGCACGTTGATGTCCCAGCGCAGCAGCACGATGGCCCAGAAGGCGGGCTTGACCTGCGGCCAGTAGCCCTTGGTGAGCAGCGAGGCCCACGGGCTGCCGGTGGCGCGCAGCGCCTCGAGCGTGCCAGCATGGGCTTCCTCGCAGGCTTCGCCGAACAGCTTGCCGACAAAGCCGATCGAACGAAACGTGATGGCCAGCGTGCCGGCCAGCGCGCCGGGGCCGAAGACGGCGATGAACAGCAGCGCCCAGACCAGCGAGTTGACCGAACGGCTGGCCACCAGCAGCAGCTTGGCCAGGTAGTTGACCGGTGCGAACGGCGTCACGTTGCGCGCCGCCAGCAGCCCGAGCGGCAGGGCCAGCAGCACGCCGCCCACGGTGCCGAGGGTGGCGATGTGCAGCGTCTCCAGCAGCGCCGCGTGCACGCTGCTCGGGTAGTGGGCGAAGTCCACCGGCCACATGCGCTCGAACAGATCGCGCATCTGCTGCGGGGCGTCGTACAGGAACTCGGGGATGATCTGCACGGTGCGCAGCGACAGCACCACCGCGGCGACCACGCCCAGGTACACCGCAAAGCGCGCCAGCCGCTCGGCGGGGCCGAAGCGCCGCCATTCGCGCGTCGCCACCGCCGCCGGCCCGCGCGTCGCGGCCCCGCCCGCCGCCGGGGTCGTCGCGGTTTGCTCGCGCGGCGCGCCGGGCACTGCGCCCGCGGGCCGGCCGGTCGCGCTCATTGCGCAAACACCTTCTGGATGCGCGTGCTGACGAGCTCGCAGGCGAACACCACGGCGATGATCGCCAGCAGGATGGTGCAGACCACGTCGTAGTCGAAGCGCTGGAAGGCGACGAACAGCGGCGCGCCGATGCCGCCGGCGCCGACGATGCCCACCATGGTCGAGTTGCGCACGTTGGAGTCGAACTGGTAGGTGGCAAAGCCGATGAAGCGCGGCAGCACCTGCGGCAGCACGCCGTAGGCGATCACGTTCATGAAACCGGCGCCGCTGGCGCGCACCGCCTCCACCTGCTTGAGTGAGATCTCCTCGATCGCCTCGGCAAACAGCTTGCCGATGAAGCCGACCGAGGCCACCACCAGCGCCATGATCCCGGCCATGGCGCCGAAGCCGATCGCCTTGACGAACACGATCGCCACGATCACCGGGTGGAAGGCGCGGCACAGCGCGATGACGGCGCGGGCGGTCCAGGAGACGCCCGCCGGCATCAGGTTGCGCGCCGCCAGCAGACCCAGGGGCAGCGCCAGCGCGATGCCGCCGGCCGAAGCGAGCACGGCGATCTCCAGGCTCTCCTTCATGCCCTTGAGGATCGCCTCCCACTGCTCGAAGCTGGGCGGCAGCATGCGCGCCAGGAACTTCTGCGCATGCGCCAGGCCCTCGACGAAGCGTTGCCAGGTGAAGTCGAGCGTCGACAGCGCGTAGACGACATAGGCGGCCAGCAGCAGCCAGCCGGCGCGCGCCCACCAGTCCGGCGCAAAGGGCGGCTCGCGGACCGCGCCGCTCCCGCTGCCGGCGGGGTTCGATGCGCTCATTGCAGGTCGCTCATTGCAGGGCGCTCATTGCGGACCGCTCATTGCAGCCAGTCCTGGCCACCGTAGATCTCGCGCAGGCGGTCGTCGGACAGTTGCGCCGGCGGCCCGTCGAACACCACCTGCCCGCCGGACATGCCGATGATGCGGTCGGCAAAGCGCCGCGCGAGATCCACGTCGTGCATGTTGACCAGCACCGGAATGCCGTGGCGTGCCGCGGCGTCGCGCAGCAGGTCCATGATCTCGACCGAGGTCTTGGGGTCGAGCGAGGAGGTGGGCTCGTCGGCCAGCAGCAGGCGCGGCTCCTGCATGATGGCGCGGGCGATGCCCACCCGCTGGCGCTGCCCGCCCGACAGGCTGTCTGCGCGCTGGCGCGCAAAGCCGCCGAGGCCCACTTCATCGAGCAGCGCGAAGGCCCGCTCGATGTCGGCCGGCGGGTAGCGGCGCAGCCAGGCGTTGAACGCCGACACATAGCCGAGGCGCCCGGTCAGCAGGTTTTCCATGACCGTCAGGCGCTCCACCAGGTTGTACTCCTGGAACACCATGCCGATCTGGCGCCGCGCCAGGCGCAGCTCGCGCGCGTTCAGGCGCGTCAGATCGCGCCCTTCGAACAGGATGCTGCCGCTGGTGGGCTCGACCAGCCGGTTGATGCAGCGGATCAGCGTGCTCTTGCCGGTGCCCGACGGACCGATGATCGCCGTCACGCCGCGCGGCGCGATCTCCAGCGAGATGCCCTGCAGCACCGGCACGCCGCGCCGGTACTCCTTGCGAAGATCCTTGATCTGCAGGGCGGCGGACACGATCAACGGGCCTCGGGAGTCGGGGAGCTGCGGTTCGGCGCGGGGGCGGTGCGGAGTGCGCTGCCAGCCGCCCGCCCGGGCCGATTGGTTGCCGATTGGTTGCCGATGAGTTGCCGATTGCGCGCCGGTTACTCGCCGTCGGCTCGCGGCTACTTCTTCTCGGCCGCCTTGGCCTCGGCCGCTTTCTTGCGGGCCGCTTCCTCGCGCTGCGTCAGCGCCTCGAAGGCCTTGGCGCCGAAGCTCTCGCCGCTGGACTGCGCCACCCGGCGCACCACCTCCCACTCCTTCTGGTAGGTCACCGGAACGAAGCGGTCGGCGCCGTCGAACGCCTTTTGCATCTCGGCCGGGAAGCGGTAGTCGTGGAAGCACTTGAGCAGGGTGTCGCGCAGCTTCGGCTCCAGGTCGTGCGCATAGGCAAAGCTGGAGGTCGGGAACGGCTGGCTCTTCCAGATCACGCGGAACTCGCTCTCCTTGACCGTGCCGCGGTCGATCATCCGCTCGAACACGTCGCTGGCCACCGGGGCGGCGTCGTAGTCGCCGGTGCGCACGCCCAGCACCGAGCGGTCGTGCCCGCCCGAGTACAGCACCTTGTAGTCCTTGTCCGGCGTGATGCCCAGCGGCGGGAACAAGGCGCGCGGCGCCAGGTTGCCGCTGTTGGACGAGGGCGAGGTGTGCGCCACCTTCCGGTCCTTCAGGTCGGCCAGGGTCTTGATCGGGCTGTCGGCCCGCACCACCAGGGCCAGGTGGTAGGACTGAAAGCCCTTGGCGTCGCCCTTGACCGCAAACGGCACCGCGCCCGCGAGGTTCACCGCGAAGGCGGTCGGCCCGGTGGAGAAGCCGCCCACGTGCAGGCGCCCCGAGCGCATGGCCTCCACCTGCGCGGCGTTGCTCTGCACCTGGAAGAACACCACGCGCTTGCTGGTGCACTGGGCCAGGTGGTCGGTGAACGGCTTGAACACCCGCTCGTACACGGCCGGGTCTTCGACCGGCGTGTAGGTGAACACCAGCACGCTCGGGTTGCGGAAGCGCTTGGGGTCGGTCGGCGGGTCGGCCACCAGGTCGCGGTTGGCGTCGCAGTACGCGGTGTCGAGTTCGCCGCGGTGGGGGCAGGTGTCCTGCGCCAGCGCCGCGCCGGCGACCAGCGCCAGCGCCGCGGCTGCGAGGCCGTGCCAGAGTGTCTTCATGTCTCCTCCGTGTGATGTCCGGTCGCCTCGATCGGCGCGGTCCGGGCGATGGTAACGCCAGCGACGGCTGGAAGGTGCCGCGCCGCACTGGCTGCCCCCGCCGCTGCCGCGGGCCGCCTTCGCCGCGCCCGGGTTGGAGGCGATCCGGCCCGCTCGCGACGAATTGTTTTCACAGGCTCTCAGCGCGGCGCGAACTCCGCCGGCAGCAGCGCCCCGAAGAGCAGGGGATTGGCCCAGTCCCGAATGCCGGGTTGCGCCAGCGCGGCCAGCGACGGCGCCCCCAGCGGGGGCGAGTCCACCGGAGTGCCCCCTTCGGCGAGCAGTTGTTCGATGTTTGGCCAGAAGCGCGGCAGCGCCGTCTCGCGCGCCAGCGCCAGATTGAGCGCCGCCAGCACCGGCACCCAGGTTGTCTCATCGCCCTGCACGCGCCGCAACCGCAACCGCGGATTGAGCTGATAGAAGCCGTGCGCCACGCGCAGGAACAGCTTGCGGTTGTAGGCGTAGTCGCGGGCGACTTCGTTGCGCGACAGCACGTTGGACAGGTGCTGGCGCGAGTTGCGCCTGGCGCGCAGCACCGTCGCCGGCAGCGCCTGCCAGGCGGCCAGCACGACGGCGGTGTCGAAGCCGCCGGCGGCGCGCCAGTGCGCGTCGCCGAAGCTCGACTTGAACAGCGCCACCAGCGTGTGCCAAAGCAGGTACTCCGACTGGTGCGGCTGCAGGCGCACCAGTCGCTCGTCGACCTGCAGGTCGGTGCAGGCGGGCGCGACCCGCTCATAGACGGCGGCGAAGCTGCCGGCCGCGTAGTGCCAATCGGCGAAGGCTGCCGCCAGCGCCCAGTGCACGGCGGCGCGGCCGGTGTGATCGACTGCGTCGCAGTCGGCGCCGCGCGCGCGCAGCGCGTCGATCAACGCCACGTTGCCGACCGCGGCGGCGGCCATCAGCGGCGTCAGGTTCATCGGCGTGCGGTGATCGACGCCGTGCGCATCGCATTGGCGCAGCACGTCCTTGAAGTTGCCGGCGGCATACGGCGCCAGGTACTTGCGGCCGAGCGCGCGCAACGGTGCCGCACCCACGCCGCGCGCGGCGCCGTAGCCGGCGCCGTGCGCCAGCCAGGTCACCAGACCCTGATCGTGGTGGCAGGCTGCGTATTCGAGCAGTTGCTGACGCGGCTTGTCGCCCGGGGCGCGCTCGTGCAGCACGCGGCGCAGCAGCTCGCGCAGGCGCGCCTCGCCGGTGACCGGCCACGGCACCGGCGTCTGCTTGAGGATGGTGTCGCGGATGGCCTGCGCCTGCTCGGCCTTGCCCTGTTGCTCCAGGCGGTGCGCCTCCTGCTGCCAGTCCTCGATGCTGGAGCGCTGCGCGGCCAGCGCCGGCGCCGCCTCGGCCGCTCCGAGGTCGAGCAGTGCCAGCAACGGATGGGCGATATCGGGCTCGAGCCAGACCACGTTGGACAGGGCGCGCGTGACCGCCACGTACAGCGCGTTGACGAAGAACTTGTACCGGTCGGCCGACTTGTCGGTCTTGTCGCGGGCGCGGCGGTAGTCGAGCGCTTCGCGCTCCAGGTCGGCCGGCGTCACGCCCTCGGTCAGCGCGGCATAGTCGGCGCGCGCCGCCGCCACGAAGCGGAACAGCACCACGCTGTCGTACTCCAGCCCCTTGGCCTCGTGGATCGAGAACACCAGAGGCGTGCGAAAGTGCTGGCGCGCAGCGGCTTTGTCCTCGTCGCGCAGCACCAGCACCGCCACGCGCGCCGACAGGCGGGTGCGCTCGTCGAGCGCGCGCAGGTTGGCCTCGGTGTCGCGTAACAGCTCCACCGTGCCCTCGGTCTGGCCGACCGCCTGCACCAGGTAGTTGCTCTCGCGGTCGATCGAGCCGAAGCGGCGCTGCTTGATCAACAACAGCCGGTTGGCCACCCGGGTGGCGCGACGGCCGTTGCGGAAGTTGGTCGCCAGCACGCTGACGCGCTGCCCCTCGGCCTGCTGCGGGTCGGCGTGAAACAGGCTCTTCACGCGGCTCCAGCCGAAAAAATTGGGGTGCACGATCTGGTTGGCGTCACCGCACAGGATGAACTGGCCGGGCTTGCGCAGCGCCGCCAGCACCAGCGCCAGTTGCGCCAGCGTGAAGTCCTGCACCTCGTCCACCACCGCAAAGTCGTAGCGCGGCGCCACTCGCGCGCGCCAGGCCTGCGCCACCAGGCTCGGCTCGTACAGGCCGGCCTGGGGCAGCCAGGCTTGGAACTTCTCGTAGAGGTCGTACACGGCGCCGCGCTCGTCCTGCGCAAACAGAGACTGCCGCACGCCCAGCGCCAGGTAGGCGGCGCGTTCGAGCGCGCCGTCGGGCTCGGCGCACAGCACGCCGCAGAATTCCTCGTACAGCGCGTGCGCATCGACCCCGCGCAGCGCCTGCCGGTGGCGCGCGAACCAGCCGGCAAAGTCGCGGAAGCTCAGCTCGCGTCCTGGCGGCACGTGCCAGGACTCCAGATACTCGCGCAGCGAGAAGAACGAGGGGTCCTGATCGTCGCGCTCGAAGCCGAGTGCGAAGTACAGCGCCCGCGCGCTCTGCGCCAGATAGGCCGAGCGCGTGACATACAGCACCTCGCCGGCGGCGTGTTTGAGCCGCTCCAGCGTGAGCGCGGTCTTGCCGCTGCCTGCGCTGCCCACCAGCACCAGCGGCGGGCGCTGCTCGAAAACCGCCTGCTGCGCGTCGTCGAACGAGATGGGCTTGTCGAGCACGTGCAGGCGGCGCCGCTGCGGGTGCAGAAAGCGCAGCGGCGTGGCGGCGGCGGCGGCCTCGGCCGGCTCCGCGGCGGGGATCTTCGCCTCGTCGACCGCGGCGCCGCGCAGGAAGCGCGACTTGTCGTAGGCGTGGCCGACGATCACCTCCAGCAGCAGCGCGCAGGTGGCGCCGCCGTGACTGACCGTGGTGAAGATCAGCCGATCGGCATCGTTGAGCTTGGCGCGGTACAGCGGCAGCCGGGTGCCGGCCGCCAGCTTCTTCACGTCGGCCGAGCGAAAGTCGTCGCGTTCGAGCGCGGCTCGCACCTTGTCCACCGCGGGCGCCAGCGCGCCGGCGGCAAAGCCGTCGTAGTCGAGGGTGCGCACGGTCGAGGCGCGGTCGAATCAGAGCCTGCGAAAGGAGCTACTGCGCGACCCGATCCGGCGGCGCCCGCGCTGCGCGCTGGACCATGCCGCACGGGTTCGCAGTGCGGCGCGACCGCGGGCCTCCAGCGAAGAGTGCGACGGTCGCGACGATTGCGACGATTGCGACGATTGCCACGGTTGCGACGATTGCCACGGTTGTGTCACGGCCCATCGGCGCGACGCCGGCAATCCGGCCTGCTCGCAACGGCCGCCCAGGCCGCACCGGTCCCGGTGCGCAGCGCTGCCGGGACGAGCCTGCGCAAAGACGCGTCGGGCGTCGCCGGCAGCCACAGCGGGCCGGCCGGTTGGCGCCTCCACCTGCTCCACCCCGGCCGGCGGCATACCGCTGCCCAAGCGCGCCCGGCTCGCGCCGCCGCCGGCCGGGTCAGCCTTTCAGCCCGGCGGCGTCGCGCAGCGCCGCGGCGCGGTCGGTACGTTCCCAGGTGAACTCCGGCTCATCGCGGCCGAAGTGGCCGTAGGCGGCGGTCTTGGAGTAGATCGGGCGCAGCAGGTCCAGCATCTGCACGATGCCCTTGGGCCGCAGGTCGAAGTGCCGGGCCACCAGCTCGCTGATCTTCTCGTCGGGGATGACGCCGGTGCCCTCGGTGTAGACGGTGATGTTCATCGGCTGCGCCACGCCGATCGCATAGGCGACCTGCACCTGGCACTGGCGGGCCAGACCCGCCGCCACCACGTTCTTGGCCACGTAACGCGCGGCGTAGGCGGCCGAGCGGTCGACCTTGGACGGGTCCTTGCCCGAGAACGCGCCGCCGCCGTGCGGGCAGGCGCCGCCGTAGGTGTCGACGATGATCTTGCGGCCGGTCAGGCCGCAGTCGCCCTGCGGCCCGCCGACCACGAAGCGGCCGGTCGGATTGATCAGGAACTTGGTGTCGCGGGTGATCCACTCGGCCGGCAGGCTCGGCTTGATGATGAGGTCGATCACGGCGTCGACGAACTCCGGCTTCATCTTCTTGCCGTCGCTCATCTCGGGCGCGTGCTGGCTCGACAGCACCACCGTGTCGATCGAGTGCGGACGGCCGTTCACGTAGCGCATGGTGATCTGGCTCTTGGCGTCCGGCCGCAGGTAGGGCATGCGGCCGTCGCGGCGCAGCTCGGCCTGGCGCTCCACCAGGCGGTGCGCGTAGTAGATGGTTGCGGGCATCAGCTCCGGCGTCTCGTCGCAGGCGTAGCCGAACATCAGGCCCTGGTCGCCGGCGCCCTGGTTGAGATAGTCGTCGGAGGCGTGGTCCACGCCCTGCGCGATGTCGTTGCTCTGCTTGTCGTAGGCCACCAGCACCGCGCAGCCCTTGTAGTCGATGCCGTACTCGGTGTTGTCGTAGCCGATGCGCTTGATGGTCTCGCGCGCCACCTCGATGTAGTCGACGTGGGCATTGGTCGTGATCTCGCCGGCCAGCACCACCAGGCCCGTGTTGCACAGCGTCTCCGCGGCCACGCGGCTGCGCGGGTCCTGCGTGAAGATCGCGTCGAGAATGGCGTCGGAAATCTGGTCGGCCACCTTGTCGGGGTGGCCCTCGGAGACCGACTCGGAGGTAAAGAGGTAATCGTTGGACATTGCACCGCTCTCCAGAGGGAGGAATCTTGTGGGCCGAACGTTGCGTCTGGCCCGCCGGACAAAGCGGTGGACGCTTTAGCAGTATTGCCATGCCCGGCATGGCCCGCCCTGCAAGTTGTTCGTTAACTCGGCGGGTTCCGACGACGGATCGCGGAACAATGCGGAGTATAGGCGATGGCGGGCCGTGCTCCCGTAGCATGGCGGCGCGGCGCATGCGGCGACCGCCGCCCCGCGAACCCCTCGTTCACCCTTGGCACCCGTGCTGCTCTTCGTCTTCCGGCTGTTGTCGCGCCTGCCGCTGGGCTGGGTGCAGGCGCTGGGCGGCCTGCTCGGGCGCCTGGTACCGCTGTTTTCGGCCGCTTACCGCCAGCGCCTGCACGACAACCTGCGGCAGGCCGGGCTCGACCCGGCGCGCTTGGCCGGCCCGGTGGCGGCCGAGTCCGGCAAGCAGTCGCTCGAGACCGCCTGGGTGTGGCTGCGCCCGCGTGCCGACCTCGCCGCCAAGGTCCGCTGGGCCGACGAGCCGGTGCTGCGCGCCGCGCTGGACGACGGCCGTGCGGTCATCATCCTCACGCCGCACCTGGGCTGCTTCGAGGCGATTGCGCAGGGCTATGCGCTGCGGCCCGAGGCGCGCACGCGGCCGATGACCGCGCTGTACCGGCGCCCGCGCAAGGACGTGTTGCTGCCGCTGGTGCAGGACGCGCGCGCCAAGGAGGGTCTGCTGCTGGCGCCGGCCGACCTGCGCGGTGTGCGCATGCTGATGCGCGCCCTGAAGAGCCGCCAGGTGGTCGGCATCCTGCCCGACCAGGTGCCAGCGGCCGGCGACGGCGTCTGGGCGCCGTTTTTCGGCAAGCCGGCCTTCACCATGGTGCTGCCATCGAGGCTGGCGCTGGCGGGCGACGCCATCGTGCTGGTGCTGGGTGCCGAGCGCCGTCCCGGCGGGGCGGGCTTCGACATTCACGTCGAGCGGCTGGCCGCCCCGCTCACCGGCGATGCGCTGCACGACGCGGCGCAGATCAACCGCGCCATCGAGGCCATGGTGTTGCGCTTTCCGGGGCAGTACCTGTGGGGCTACAACCGCTACAAGAAGCCGGCCAACGCGCCCGAACCCCCCGTGTCGCCCGCGCCCGCTGCGTCCGCCGCCGCGGCGCCTCCGCCGCCGGCTGCGCCCTGATGGCTGGCCTCCGCACGCCGGCCGCGCGCGCCGCCATTGCGCTGATCGAGGCCACCGCGCGCTGGCAGCCGCGCACGCGCGCCGCGCTGGCGCGGGCCATCGGCGGCCTGTTGTGGTGGCTCATCGTGCCGCGGCGGCGCGTGACGCTCGCCAACCTGCGGCTGTGCTTTCCGGCGCTGACCGAGGCCGAGCGCCGCCGCCTGGGGCGCCGCTGCTTCCAAAGCATGGCGCGCGCGTTGCTCGACCACGGCGCGCTGGCGCGGCTGCCCGCGGCCGAACTGGAAGCGCTGGTGCGTTTCGACCGGAGGCCGCTGCTGGCCGACCGCTCGCAGCGGCCGCTCATCATCGTGGCGCCGCACTTCGCCGGCCTGAACGCGGCGGCGGTGGTCGGATCGATCGCCGTGGGCGTCATTTCCATCTACGCCCGCACCCGCAATCCCGCGTGGGACGCCTGGCTGCTCGCCATCCGCAACCGCTTCCATCCGCACCGGCTGGTGGCGCGCGAAGGCTTCGACCTGCGCGCGGTGGTGCGCGGCCTGAAGGAGGGCCTGCCGCTGTTCTACCTGCCCGACCAGGACCCCGGCGAGCGCAATGGAATCTTCGTGCCGTTCTTTGGCGTGCCCACCGCCACACTGCCGATGGTGTCGCGGCTGGCACGGCTCACCGGCGCGCGCGTGCTGCTGCTGGTGGCCGAGATGACCGACGAAGGCTACGTGGTCCACCTCGAGGGGCCGTGGACCGACTTCCCCGGCGCCTCCATCGAGGCCGACACCGCCCGCATGAACGCCGAGATCGAGCGCTGGGCGCGGCGCCTGCCGGAGCAGTACTTCTGGACGCACAAGCGCTTCAAGACGCGGCCGGCAGGAGAGCGCAGTCCGTACTGAGCAACCCAACCCCGCACGCGGCCCCGGTGTCCCTGAAGAAACGACGGCTCTACGCGCTACAAGGTGAACGGCAGCGCCGAGATGACCGACACGTCATTGGTGCGAGCCCACGGCGTTAGCCGACGCCTTGGTGCGAGCCCGTCTCTGAGCATGGTTCGGCGCACGGCACCAACCCGGCCTCGGCGCAGATGGTCGGCATGGACGTGGTGGTGGTCGAATGCGACGCCGAAGGCAACGTGGACCTGGCCGACCTCAAGGCCAAGGCCGAGAAGCACTCGGCCAACCTCGCCGCGCTGATGGTCACCTATCCGCCCACCCACGGCGTGTTCGAGGAGCAGATCTGCGAGATCTGCGAGGTGATCCACGCGCACGGCGGCCAGGTCTACATGGACGGCGCCAACATGAACGCGCAGGTCGGCCTGTCGCAGCCCGGGAAGTTCGGCGCTGCGCATCCTGCTGGCGGCGCACCCCGAGCTGCTCACACCGGTGCTGCGCATCGTGCATCGGGTCATCACGGGGTTCCTCGTGGAGCAGGCGGGTCTGAAACGCGGTGCTGCCGACGCAGGCGCGGTCACGCTCATCCAGCGATTCGGCTCGGCC
>JADCGS010000008.1 GCA_020248865.1 Burkholderiales bacterium
AATGTGGCCGCGCGGGCGCCGCGCAAACCCGCGTAGCCCCGGCCGTCCAAATTGGCTTGGGCCAAGTGCTGGGTACCGCCGCAGCTTACGGAGGCAGATCGTGGATGCACGGGGGCGACCTGGTGAAACATCCGGGCTAGCCCTCGCGCAGCGAGTAGCCCATACCGCGGTGCGTGACGATGGGGTCCTCGTCCGGCGCCACCTCGCGCAGCTTGGCGCGCACCAGCTTCACGTGCGCGTCGACCGTGCGGTCGAAGGCGGCGGCCGGGTCGTCCCAGGCGCGCTGCATCAGCTCGTCGCGCGAGAACACGCGGCCCGGCCGCTCGACGAGCACCTTCAGCAGCCGGTACTCGGTACGCGACAGGGCGAGCGCGCGACCGCGGAAGCGGATCTGCTTGCGCTCGTCGTCGACCTCGAAGCCGCCGGCCGCGGCGGCGGCCGCCATCGGCGCGGCGGCGCGCTGCAGCCGCCGCAGCACGGTACGCACGCGCGCCACCAGCTCGCGCGGCGAAAACGGCTTGGCGATGTAGTCGTCGGCGCCCAGCTCCAGCCCGACCACGCGGTCGATCTCGCCGCTGCGCGCGGTGAGGAAGATGGCGGGCAGCTCGGGTGCGGCCACCTGCAGCCGCTTGAACAGTTCCATGCCGTTCAGGTCGGGCAGGCCGACGTCGAGGATCGCCAGCGCGAACGGCGGCCCGGCCTGCGCCGCCGCCAGTGCAGCCGCCGCGGTGCCGTGCCACTGCGGCTCGAAGCCGTCGGTGGCCAGGGCGTAGACGATCGTGTCGGCAATCGCCGGCTCGTCATCGACCACCAGGATGCGCGGCTTGCTCATGGGCGAGGCGAAGGAGGGCGGGCTCGATGGACTAGCTTCGCGCCGCGCACTCAAGGGCTCGCCCTCGGGCCGAACCGGCCGTTCTCATGCGATACGCAGCGGCAGCGCCATCTGCGCCTCGACTCCGGCCACCACGCTGCGGTTGCGGCCGCCGCGCTTGGCCTGCAGCAGCGCGGCGTCGGCGCGGCGCAGCAGCTCGGCCGCGTCCTCCTGGGCCAGGCGCGTTGCGACGCCGGCGGAAAACGTCTGGTGCTCGGGCACCAGCGGGCGCAGGCGCTCGATGAGTTGCAGTGCCTGGTCGGCATCGCAGGCCGACAGCACCAGCGTGAACTCCTCGCCGCCGTAGCGGGCGAGAAGATCGGTGGGCCGTAGCTGGCGACGCCAGGCCTGCGCGGCGCCGCGCAGCAGCTCGTCGCCCGCGCCATGGCCGCGGCGGTCGTTGAAGCGCTTGAAGTAGTCGATGTCGATCATCACGGCGGTCAGCGCGTGGCCGAGCCTTTCGGCACGCGCGATCTCCACCGGCAGCCGCTCGTCGAGGGCACGGCGGTTGAGCACGCCGGTCAGGCCGTCCTCGTGGGCCAGCTGGTCCAGCTCGCCCATCATCCGGCGGTTGGCGCGCATGCTGCGCCAGCCCAGCACCGCAAGCAGCAGCCCCAGCACCACGGTGAGCAGCGCTGCGCCAATCAGCAGGTGGCGCGCAAACGCGCTGAACTCGTCGGCCGCATCGCGCTGCCGCTGCAGCGCTTCGGTCTGCGCGCGCACCAGTTCGCGCAGCGCCTGCCCGGCTTCGTCGAGCGGCAGGCGCATGAGCATCTTGACCTCGCTGCCCGGCACGGTGGCGGTCAGCCGGCCGCGGGCGGCGGCGACTGCATCAATGGCGGCGTCGAGCCGGCGGCGCTCGGCCGCACCGATGGCCGGGTCGTCCAGGGCGATGGCGGCGGCGGACTGCTTCAGTGCCTCGGGCGTGCTGCCCGAAGGCAGATCGAGCGGGTGCAGCGCGAAGGCGGTGAGCTGCTGCTGCAGACCGAGGGCGCGGTCGGCCAGCGCCTGGCCGCGCGCCAGTTGTCGGTGCTGGGCGCGCAGCTCGGTGAGCGCCTGCAGCGCGATCAGCATGGCACACAGCATCAGGGTGAAGCAGCCGGCCCCCAGCCAGACCTGGCGGCGCGCCTCGTGGGTCATGTGGCTGGCCGGTGTTGATGGCACGAGAACAACCGTCAAGGGGGTGGGTCAGTGCGACTGCACGTCCGCCGAATCGGCCAGACGCAAGGCAACTCATTCTAGAGTCGGGCGCCGCCGCTGGTCAGGCCGGGCCGGCGGCGGAAGTTGCTGCCGGCCACGCGCTCGCGCGCCATGCACCGGCGGCCGGGAGGGATACCCCCGGACCGGCGCGACCGCTACGCCTGCTTTTACACGCCCCAGGTGACATCGACCTGCTTGCGGGCGGCCGCGCGCAGCATCTCGAGCAGCGGAAAGGCGCGCTGCCCGAGGCTGATGGCGCGCGCGCCCTGCGTTTCGGCTTCGCCGCTGTCGGCCGCGCGTGCTTCGGACTCGGCCGCCTTGATCTGCGCCCTTTCTTCGTCGACGGCGGCGCTCAGGCGCGCCAGCGCCTCAGGCACCTGCGCGGCGGTGATCACGCCCCGCGGGCCGTCGTCCTTGCCGACGATCCGGAAGATGCGGCGCGCGGTCTCGGCGAACATGAAGATTTCGCCGGCGGCCTTGGAGCGGAACACGACGAGGGCCATGGCTGCAGTTGAAGTGACGGTCGGGCGAGCTTACTCGCCGCGCGGCGGTGGTTCGTCGTCGCCCGGGCGCCGCTCGGCCTCGGCACGCACGCGGCGCGCGATCTCGTCGACATCGGCGGCATAGGCCAGCGGCAGGGCCGCAATGGCGGCGGCCAGGGTCATGATGAACAACGTGCCGTCGAGCAGCAGCGACAGGGCCAGCGCCAGCGCGACCCCGACCGGATAGAACCGCCTGAGCCTGGGGTTCACCGGACTACCGGCGCGCGGTGCGCCCGCAGGTGCGCGCTGGGGTTGGCTCGGTGTGTCGCATGCAACTGTCCCGTGGTTTGCGCAGCAACCGCTCAGGGGCCGGCCATGGTGCCGCCGGCAGTGGCGCGGCCAGCCGGATCTCGCCGCGGGCTTTGCGCGGCGGCCCGGCCCGGCGTCGATATACTGACCTGGAACAGTATCCAGGCATGGAGGAGATTCAAATGGGCAAAGGCGACCTGCGCACCCGGCGCGGCAAGATCTACAACGGCAGCCACGGCAAGAAGCGGCCCGGCCGCCCGGCGAGGAAAACGGCCCCGCCGGCGCCAGCCGCGCCCGCGCGCGGCGGCCGCCGCTAGCGCGCCCGGCGCGGGCGCCGCAGCGGCGCCCGGTTCTTCAACATGCGCTCCTGTCGCAAGCCGGGCCTGCCCGGCTTTGTTTTTGTCGGCTTCCTGCTGGCGCTGGCGGCCGGCTGCAGCCCGCACCTGGACTGGCGCGAGCATCGCGCGCCCGAGCTGGGCTTCATCGTCGCGTTGCCCGACAAGCCGCAGACGGTGGCGCGCGAGGTCGACTACGGCGGCCCCGGCGGGCCGCTGAAGCTGCCGATGACCATGGTCTCGACCGGTGTCGGGCCGAGCCTGTTTGCGGTGGGCGTGGCCACGCTGCCGCCGGCGGCCCTGGCGGCGCCCGCCGAGCTCGACGCCGCCGTCGTCTGGTTTCGGGAGGCGCTGCTGCGCAATGTGCAGGGCCAGCAGACGGCCGCCGGCACCGTGACTCTGGCCGTGCCGCCCGGGCGAAAATGGCGCACTGCGCAAACGCTGCGGGCCAGCGCCCGCGCCGGCCGCGATGGGGCGCCGGCGGTGCTTGCGGCGCGCTTCGTGGTGGTCGATGATCGGCTCTACCAACTGGTGGCGCTCGGCGCGGACTCGCAACTGACCGCGGCCGTGCTCGACACCTTCTTCGATTCCTTCCGGCTGCTGCCCTGACGGGCCCGATGCGCAGCCGCACCCGCGAGGACCTGCCATGAAACTCGAAGACCCGAACGCTGCCGGACTGCGTGCCGAGCTGTCGCTGGCCGAATGGTGGATGCCGTTCACGGCCAACCGCAGCTTCAAGGACGCGCCGCGCATCCTGAGCCGCGCCGAGGGCATGCACTACTGGACGCCTGATGGCCGCCGGATTCTCGACGGCACTGCCGGCCTGTGGTGCGTCAACGCCGGTCATGCGCGCCAGCCGATCGTCGAGGCGATCCAGCGGCAGGCGGCCACGCTCGACTACGCACCGACGTTCAACCTGGCGCATCCGCTGGCCTTCGAGGCGGCCACCGTCATCGCCCGGATGGCGCCGGCGGGGCTCGACCGCGTGTTCTTCACCAACTCCGGGTCGGAATCGGCCGACACGGCGATCAAGATGGCGATCGCGTACTGGCGCGCCAAGGGCGAGCCGTCGCGGCGGATCATCATCGGCCGCGAGCGCGGCTACCACGGCGTGAACATCGGCGGCACCATGGCCGGCGGCATTCCGGGCAACCGCAAGCACTTTCCGGCGATGATGGCCGGCGTCGACCACATCCGCGCCACCCACGACCTGGCGCGCAATGGCTTCTCCAGAGGACAGCCGGCGCACGGCGCGGAGTTCGCCGACGAACTGGAGCGGCTGGTCACTTTTCACGACGCCAGCAACATTGCGGCGGTGATCGTCGAGCCGATGGCCGGCTCGGCCGGAGTGCTGGTACCGCCGCAGGGCTATCTCGAGAAGCTGCGCGCCATCTGCGACAAGCACGGCATCCTGCTGATCTTCGACGAGGTGATCACCGGCTTCGGCCGCCTCGGCACGCCCTTCGCGGCGCATTACTTCAACGTCACCCCGGACCTGCTGACCTGCGCCAAGGCAATCAACAACGCGGCGGTGCCGATGGGTGCGGTGCTGGCCCGCACCGCGATTCACGACACCATCATCAATGCCGCGCCGGCCGGGCAGATCGAGTTCCTGCACGGCTACACCTACAGCGCGCATCCGCTGGCCTGTGCGGCGCTGCTGGCCACGCAGCAGCTCTACGTCGACGAGGGTATCTTCGAGCGGGCGCGCGCCATGGCGCCCAGGTTCGAGGCTGCGCTGCACACGCTCAAGGGCGCGCGCCACGTGATCGACATCCGCAATCTCGGGCTGGTGGGCGGCATCGAGCTGGAGCCGCGCGCCGGCGCAGTGGGCCGGCGCGCCCTGGAGGCGCACGTCAAGTGCTTCACGCACGAGAAGACGCCGGCGCTGGTGCGCTTTACCGGAGACATCCTGGCGCTGTCGCCGCCGCTCATCATCAGCGAGGACCAGATCGCGCAGCTGATCGACACCATCGGCACGGTGCTGCAGTCGATCGACTGAGCGCCTGTGGAAATAATCGTCGCGAGCTGCCCGAGGTTGCGCCGAGCAGCGGACCCGTGCGGAGTGGTACGGCGAGCAGCGCAGGCGCCAGATCGGGCCGCGGTCAGCGTCGCGTCACCGACACCGACACCGAAGTCGTTGCGGGCAGGGGCGGTTGCTGCGCCTGCGGCGGCGGCTGCACCGGCGGGGCCGGCGGCTTAGGCCGCGGCGGTCGCACCGGGTAAAGCAGCACCGGCGCGCTGGTTGCGAGCGGCGGCAGCACGATCGTCGTCGGCGCCGGCGCAGGCCGGTCGCGCAGCGCGGCCACCTCACGCTCGAGCTGCTCGATGCGCGCCTGCTCGGAGCGCCTGCGCGCCGCCTCCAGGTCTTCCTTCGACAGCCCCGGCACCACGCTCAAGGTGCTGCGCTCGGCGTTCAGCGCGCGCAGTTCGCGCGCCTGGGCCGGCGGCGCATCGCCGTAGTGCACGCGGCCCTCGGGGTCCAGCCAGCGGTAGGTCTGCGCCGCCGCAGGCGCGGCGATGCCCAGCAATGCACCGGTCAGCGAGGACAGCAGGACGAACCGCATAGAGTCACGATGGCACCGCCGGGCGGCGCCGTCAAATCGGGCACAGCAGCTGTCCGTCCGGGTGAATGAATGAAGGCGAGGCCGGCCCGGTAGGACAATGGCGGCCCCGGGGACAGCGCAGCGTGGAGGCCATGATGGGCGGCAACGAAGCGGGCTTGCAGGAGATCGGGCACCACGTCGGCGGCGCGCCGCTGCAGGGCGCGCAGGATCGCCGCGCCGAGGTGTTCAACCCGGCCACGGGCGAGGTGATCGCGCGGGTGCGGCTGGCCGACGCCGCGGTGGTCGATGCGGCGGTGCGCGCCGCGCAGTCGGCCTGGCCCCTGTGGGCCGAGACCTCGGCGCTGAACCGCGCCCGCGTGATGTTCCGCTTCAAGGAGCTGGTCGAGCGGCACCAGGAGGCGCTGGCGCGCGCCATCACGCGCGAGCACGGCAAAGTGCTGTCGGATGCGCGCGGCGAGGTCCAGCGCGGGCTGGAGGTGGTGGAGTTCGCCTGCAGCGCGCCGCAACTGCTCAAGACGCAGTTCTCGGAGAACGTCGGCGGCGGCATCGACAACTTCTCGCTGCGCCAGAGCCTGGGCGTGGTGGCCGGCGTCACGCCCTTCAACTTCCCGTGCATGGTGCCGATGTGGATGTTTCCGCTGGCGCTCGCTTGCGGCAACACCTTTGTGCTCAAGCCCTCGGAGCGCGACCCCTCGGTCAGCCTGATGCTGGCCGACCTGCTCGCGCAGGCCGGCCTGCCGGCCGGCGCGTTCAACGTGGTGCAGGGCGACAAGGCGGCGGTCGATGCGCTGCTGGCGCATCCGCAGGTGCAGGCGGTCAGCTTCGTCGGCTCGACGCCGATCGCGCGGCAGGTTCATGCCGAGGCGACCCGGCACGGCAAGCGGGTGCAGGCCCTCGGCGGCGCCAAGAATCACATGGTGGTGATGCCGGACGCCGATCTCGACCAGGCCGCCGACGCTCTGGTGGGCGCCGCCTTCGGCTCGGCCGGCGAGCGCTGCATGGCGGTATCGGTCGGCGTGCTGGTGGGCGGCTGCGCCGAGGCGCTGGTGGAACGGCTCAAGCCGCGCATCGCCGCGCTGCGCATCAAGGACGGCATGGAAGCAGACGCCGACATGGGCCCGGTAGTCACGGCCGCGCACCGCGCCCGCATCCTCGACTACATCGAGCAGGGCATCGCCGCCGGCGCGCGGCTGGTGGCCGACGGCCGCCGCCACACCGTGGCCGGCCGCGAAAACGGCTTCTTTCTGGGGGCCACGCTGTTCGACCATGCCAGCCCGACGATGAGCATCTACCGCGACGAGATCTTCGGGCCGGTGCTGACGCTGCTGCGCGTGCCCGACCTGGCTGCTGCGCTGGAGCTGATCAACGGGCACGAGTACGGCAACGGCGCGGCCCTCTTCACCCGCGATGGCGGCGCGGCGCGCGAGTTTGCGCGCCGGGTCCAGGCCGGCATGGTCGGGGTGAACGTCCCGATCCCGGTGCCGATGGCGTTTCACTCCTTCGGCGGCTGGAAGCGCTCGCTGTTCGGCGATCACCACGCCTACGGCGAGGAGGCGGTGCGCTTCTACACGCGCTACAAGAGCGTGATGCAGCGCTGGCCCGAGGCGAGCGCGGCCCGCGGGCCGGAATTCGTGATGCCGGTGAACAAGTAGCCGGCGGCTCTGGCGGCGGCGTTGCGCGCGCCGTCCGTCGCGGCACAATAACCGGCATCGGGGCAACGACGGGGCGGCGCGGTGGAAGTCAGGCGAACGGTGCTGGTGGACCATCCAGCCGAGGTGATGTTCGACCTCATCGAGGCCGCCGAGCACTACCCGGCCTTCCTGCCGGGCTGCAGCGGCGCCGAGATCCTGGAGCGCACCGACGAGGTGGTGGCAGCGCGCCTGACCATGAAGCTCGCCGGCATCGCGCTCAGCCTGCACACGCGCAACCCCAAGCGGCGCCCGACCTGGATGCTCATCGAGATGCAGCCGGGCAGCGGTTCGCTGATGCGCCGCTTTCGCGGCGAGTGGCAGTTGACCGCGCTCAATGCGAGCGCCTGCCGCATCGATTTCACTCTGAGCTATGAACTGGACGGGACGGTGGCGCGGGTGGCGCGCTCCGCCTTCGACCGGGTGGCCGACCGGCTCGTCGATGCCTTCGTGCAGCGCGCCGACCGGCTCTACCCGCCCGCCGCCACCTTTGCCGCCACCTCGACCACCACCTTCGCCTGCACCTTTGCCGCCGCCGTGCCGGCGCCCGCCCCTGTCGCACCCCAAGGACCCGAACCCCATGGCCCAGACCTCGAACAACCTCGCTGACGTGCTGCGCTCCACGCGCCTGGCCGCCGAACTCTCCGACGCCCAGATCGACACGCTGGCCGGCGTCATGCTCCTGCGCGACCTCGCCGACGGCGAGGTGCTGGTGCGCGAAGGCACCGCCGACGAGCACTTCTACGTCATCGTCGGCGGCGTGCTCGGGGTGGTGAAGAAGGCCGACTCGCCCGACCGCGTGACCCTGAACACCTTGTCGGCCGGCGACTTCGCGGGCGAGCTGTCCTGGCTCGACGGCGCCCAGCGCTACGCCTCGCTGGTGGCCATGGCGCCCACGCGCGTGATCGGCCTGGGGCGCGCGCGCCTGGAGGCGCTGATCGAGACCGACCCGCTGCTCGTGTACCGCGTGATGCGCGCCATCATCCGCGCCGTGCACCAGATCCAGTATCGGCTGTCGATGCAGCAGGCCGAGCTGTCCAACTACATCTACAAGCAGCACGGCAAGTACTGACGCGCTGGCGACGGCGATCGGCCGGCTGGCGGACGCCGCCGGCACCGCCCCTGTTCTGGACAGACCCGCCCGACCCGGCGGCGGCCAGCGCACGGGCTGACCGCGGCCCGGACCGCCCTCCCGACTGTCGCATTGCGGCATTGCGCTGCTTTGGTGCCCAAGCCACGTCCTGAACAACATACGTCAAGATGGCTTGACAAACCTTAATGTCAAGAGGAAATTACATGTAGGTTCCCACTTCCGGGGCGCCTGCGTTACCCGGCGTGCAGGTTTTGTACGCGTTCACGCTTCCTTTTTTTAGGAGGGCCCATGTCAGAAATGAAGGCAGACCAAAAGGTGTGGCCCACCGGCCTGACCGAAGAGCAGTCGGAAGAGATCCACCGTCACCTGATCCAGGGAACGCAGATCTTCGGTTTCATCGCCGCACTCGCGCACCTGCTGGCCTACATCTACTCACCGTGGCTCAAGTAAAGGGCGAAAACAAATGATCTACGGAAAACTCTGGCTCGTCGTCAAGCCCACGGTCGGCATTCCGCTGTTCCTCAGCGCCGTGGCCATCGGCTCCTTCGCGGTGCACGTCGCCCTGTTGACGAACACCACCTGGGTCAAGCGCTTCCTGAACGGCAAGGAGGTCGCTGTCGCGACCGTCGACGCGCCGGCTCCGGCGGCGGCACCAGCCAAGAAGTAGCGCTGCACACTGCACGCCGAGCGGGGTCGGGGACGTCCGTGTCCGGCCCCGTTTTGCATTGACGCGCCGATGCAGAGCATCACGCAATCGATCGTCTCGGGCTGGTTGCGGCTGGGCCCGCGCTTCCTGCCGTTTGCCGACGCCGCCTCGGCCGAGCTGCCGCTGTCGCGCCTGCTGCGCCTGGCGCTGTTTCAGGTGTCGGTCGGCATGGCGCTGGTGCTGCTGGTCGGCACGCTCAATCGCGTGATGATCGTCGAACTGCACGTGCCCGCAGCGCTGGTGGCGGTGATGCTCGCGCTGCCGCTGCTGTACGCGCCGTTTCGGGCGCTGGTCGGCTTTCGCTCCGACAACCACCGCTCCGCGCTCGGCTGGCGCCGCGTGCCCTTCATCTGGATGGGCACGCTGATCCAGTTCGGCGGTCTGGCCATCATGCCCTTTGCGCTGCTGGTGCTGTCGGGCGGCGGTACCGCCAGCCAGTATCCCGCCTGGGTCGGCCAGGCCGGCGCGGCGCTTGCGTTCCTGCTGGTGGGCGCCGGCCTGCACACCACCCAGACGGCGGGGCTGGCGCTGGCCACCGATCTGGCCCCCGTCGAGACCCAACCCAAGGTCGTCGGCCTGATGTACGTGCTGCTGCTGGTGGGCACCATCGTCAGCGCGCTGCTGTTCGGCTGGCTGCTGGCGGACTTCAGTCCCGCCCGGCTGGTGCAGGTCATCCAGGGCGCCGCGGTCGCCACGCTGGTACTCAACACCATCGCCCTGTGGAAGCAGGAGCGCTGGGTGCCCGGCAATGCGCGCCTGCAGCGGCGCGCCGACCCGTCCTTCACAGAGGCCTGGCGCCAGTACGCGCAGCATGCCGGCAGCATGCGCCGGCTGGTGGCCATCGGCCTGGGCACGCTGGCCTTCAGCATGCAGGACGTGCTGCTCGAGCCCTACGGCGGGCAGGTGCTCGGCATGACCGTCGGCCAGACCACCTGGCTCACGGCGGCCCTGGCCGGCGGCGGGCTGGCCGGCTTCACCCTCGCCTCGGCCGTGCTCAGCCGCGGCGTCGATCCAGCCCGCATGGCCGGGGCCGGCGCCTGGGTCGGGGTGCCGGCGTTCGCCGCGGTGATCGCCGCCGCGATGACGCAGTCGGTGCCGCTGTTCGTCGTCGGCACGCTGCTGATCGGCTTTGGTGGCGGCGTGTTCGGCCACGGCACGCTGACCCTGACCATGAACCGCGCGCCGCGCGCGCAGGTGGGCCTGGCGCTGGGCGTCTGGGGCGCCGTGCAGGCGACGGCCGCCGGCCTCGGCATGGCCGCCGGCGGGCTGCTGCGCGACGGCGTCGGCGCCCTGGCCGACAGCGGCGGCTTCGGCACCTCGCTCACCCACCCGGCCACCGGTTATGCTGCGGTCTACGCGGTCGAGATCGTGCTGCTGCTGGGCACGGTGATCGTCATGCGCGTGCTGATCGGCGAGGGAGGACAACGTCTGCTGCGGCCCCAGTGGTCCGCCAGCAGGCCTTGATGGCGCAGTTCGGCACAGCCGCCGCAACCATCGATCAACCTTCAGTCATGGAGCGCACCATGGAGGTCTATCAGATCCTCTTCCTCCTCTGGGTCATTGTCTTCGCCATGTGGCTCGTCAAGCAGTTCAACGAGTACAACAAGCGCACGGACAAGTAGCCCGACCGCGCCCCTGCGGGCGCCGCACTACTGCAAAACGCCGGCCTGCGGGCCGGCGTTTTGCTTGCAGCCCGGCCTTCATGTTGGTCGCTTTTCTCGCCGGGTACATGTCGGCTCGCGCGATGTCCACGCCGCGGTGCGGCCAACCCGGATGTTTCGTCGGGACGGACGCGGGATTGGTGCGGGCACCCTGCCAACCCGCGCAGCCAACCGGCCTATGCCAAGCGCGCCCCTGCGCCTCCGCTCGCGCAGCGAAGGCGACGATTAAACGGGGCCCACCTGACGAAACATCCAGGCCAAGGCCGCGCGGACCCGCGCCTGCGGTTGGCCGATGATTGGCGTGGCGATGAGCAGCGTGGCGATAAGCAGCGTGGCGATAAGCAGCGCGGCGATAAGCAGCGCCTCCAGGCTGCCGCCGCGGTCGCTACCTTGCCTGGGTTCTCGTCTTGACGCGGGTGCGCAACCCCCGCGTCGCTGCGATCGCCCCTCAGGCACTCAGCGCGCGGCGCGTGCGTCGCCACTGCTGCTCGGAGCTGAAACCGGCGCGCTGCGCGGCAACAGCGCGGCTGGCGCCGTGCTGCCGCGCACGCTCGGCAATTTCCAGCCGGATCGACTGCAGGTAACGCAGCGGCGTGGCCCCGGCGTGGATGCCGAACAGCCGCCCCAGGTGGCGCGGCGTGACATGCGCGACCGCGGCCATGCGCTGCAGCGACCAGTCAGCCGCGGGGCGCGCGCAGATGGCATCCTGAACCCGGTGCACGGCGGGGTGCAGGTGCTGACGATGCGCCAGCAGCGGCGACAGCTCGGGGTCCTGTGGTGTGCGTCGCAGGTACACCACCATCGTGCGCGCCACGCTGGCCGCGACGGTGTCTCCGCAGTGCGCCTGGATCAGATGCAGCGTCAGGTCGATGCCGGCGGTGATGCCGGCACTGGTGGCGAGCGCGCCGTCGAGCACGAAGACGCGGTTGTCCACCACGTCAGCGCCGCTGGCGCAGCGGCGCAGCTCGTCGAGCAGTTCGTGATGCGTGGTGCAGCGCCGGCCCGGCGCCAGGAGTCCGGCCGCGGCCGCCAGCAAGGCGCCCGAGCAGATACAGACCACCCGGCCGCCGCCGGCCAGCAGACGCGAGCCCGCCTGGTGCAGCCAGCGCTGCGTGCGCAAGGAGTCCGCGCGCTGCGCGACCCCCGCCGCGGCCTCGCCGGGGCGGGCGAGCCGGCTGCCGAGCAGGAACAGCCAACTGTCCGGTGCCAGCGCCTGCGGCAGCGGCTCCATGCCGCCAACCATCAAGTCCACGGAGGTGACCGCCCGCGGCTGCGCCGCCACGTAGCGCAGGCGAAACGCCGCCGGCCGGCCGCGGCGCTGCAGTGCCTGGTTGGCCAGGCGCAGCGCCTCGGCCGGGCCGGCCAGATCCAGCAGCAGCGCGTGCGGCTGGATGAGGAACACGGCGTCGAGCATCGTGGCGGCGGCACGCACGCCGGCCAGTATGCCTGTCGGATCAGGACATCGACTGCGCGCGCGTCAGCGCCTGCTCCACCGTGCACAGACTGGCAAAGCGGTCGTGCAGCACGGCCTCGGTGCGCAGCTTGATGTCGGCCGGGCTGAGCGCCACGCCGCTGGTGTGTCGGATCGCAAAGGTGAGCGTCGCTTCGGTCACGAAGTCGACCTCCCAGCCTGCATCGCTGGCGTGCCGGGCCGTGGTCTCGCAGCACTGCTCGGTGCGAAACCCGGCCACGATCAGGCGCCGGATGCCCTGCTGGTGCAGCCACACCTCAAGGCCGGTGCCCACCAGCGCGCTGTGGCGGTGCTTGAGGAACTCCGCCGCCGCCGTGAAGGGTGCCAGGCCGTCGAGCGGCCGCACGTGGCCGGAGGCGGGCGACCACGGGTTATCGGCGGTCTGCGGGCCGTCGCTGTGCAGGATGCGCACCACCGGGATGCCGGCGGCCAGTGCGCCGCGCAGCAGCGCATTGCTGCGCTCCAGGAACACGGGCACCTCGGCCGGGTTCCAGTAGGGGCGATGGCGGATCGATTCCTGGACGTCGATGAGGATCAGTGCGGTGGTCATGGCGCGCTTCCGATGCGGGTGGAGGAGACCGCATCGTGCCGGCCAGCCGTCCCGCCGTCGCGCCACAAGTGGACCGGTTACGGGCGGATCGGGACCAGCGCGATCCGATTCAAGGCCGGCCGAGCGACTGGCCCCGCCGCCCGCGGCGGTGCAGGTGCCCGCCTACACGGACGAGCCGGCCGCTCTCGTCAACCGCGCCGACCCGCCCACGTACGACCCGATGAAGGTCGCGCTGGCGAACCACAGCTTTCCTTGGGGGCGCCCGTTCACCAACCGCAACGGCCGCGTGGTGCGGCTGCTGACCTACGCGCTGCCGATCAAGTACGGCTTCAGGGCGGGGCAAGGCGGCCAAGCCGGCCGCCTGCTCAACCCGGCCGCCGTGTTCTGCACCGACCGGCAGCGCTACTGCGACCGGCTCGCGCAGGCGGATGCCGGGCCGACTCCAGCGCAGGAGCGCGATCCACAGGCAGGGCGAGCGGCTTGTGGGAGAGCAAGGCATGACCGCCAAGCGCCGCGCCAGCTCCCGGCTTGGCCTCGCACAGGACCTTCGGGTCTTCACTCCCGGGGCTTCGGGGCTCGTCTCATGGGATGACCCGCCGCACACTTTGCATCTGCGCGCAGTGCGCGCGGTGCGAAGGAGGCCCTCATGAGCAAGGCGACACACCTGGTGGCCGGCGAGGACGTGGGCGACAGGACATCCGGATGCTGCACCGCATACGCTCGCGCCTGGCGCAGCAGTGCACGGCGCTGATCGACCGGGCGCGCGCGATGCGGCTCGAGTGCGGCGTCGCTGTGGGCCGAGGGCGCAAGACCATGGCAGGCAAGCTGCCCGCGCTGCTGGCGCGCGACGACCTCGGGCTCACCCAGACACGCCGCGACATGCTCAGCCAATGCCTGCAGGGCTGACGCGAGGCCCGCGAGCAAGCACAGCACATAGACGCCCAACTGGCCGCTGCCAAGGCCGATGAACGCTGCCGGCGCCTGCTGGCCGTCCCCGGCGTGGGCCCGCTCACCGCCACGGCCCTGGTGGCTGCGGTGGGCAACGCCAGCGAGTTCGGCCGCGGGCGTGACCTGGCGGCCTGGTTCGGCCTGGTGCTCCGGCAGCACGGCACCGGCCGCGTGCCCAGGTTGCTGGGCATCAGCAGCCGTGGCAACACCGACCTGCGCTGGTTGTTCGGCCATGGCGGCCGCTCGGTGCGCGAGCATCTCGAGTGCGAGCAACACGCCGGGGGCCGGTGGATCACGGCGCTGGAGACCCGGATGCAGCCGAAGAAGGTCACCGTGGCAGTAACGGCCAAGCGGGTGCGCGTGTGCTGGGTGATTCTGCGTCGAGGCGCAGGGTCTGGAGCGCTTCGCTGCACTGATGCGGGCCGATGGGTCTCGATGAGCGACCCTGACCACTTCGTGCGGCACACGCGCAGCGCGACCCTGTCGCTGCAGATGTGGCACATGGACGGTGCGTACAGCCAGCGCTACGACCGCCGCCATGGTCCGATCGGTCGGCCGGATCGCATGATCGTCGCCGGCCTCGGTCGCCGCCGCACGCGCCAGGCTGGGCGGTGCGATCGGGCGGACCCGGGTCTGCCCCTTCGCACCCCTTGCACCGCTCGCAGCACTTGCCCTGGCGTTCACCGGCCGCGCCGTGCGCCGGTCAGTCCACCTTGAAGCGGCGCTGGTAGGCCTGGCTCACCGGAAGCTTCTCCGGGCGGGACCTGAGCTGAATCTGCATCGCGCCGCCCAGACGGCGCAGCACGACGTCGATTTCCGCCACGTTGACGACGTAGCTGCGATGAATCTGCCAGAACTGATCGGCGTCGAGACGGGAAACGAGGTCCCGGATCGATAACCGGACGTGCGCTTCGTAGTCCCGGCACACCAGCCGGGTGTACTTCGCGTCGGCCTCGAAGTAGACGACATCGGCGGTTGCGATCACCCGCACCTGGTCGCGCACGCCGGCCTGCAGCCAGCGCAGCATGGGCGGGCGGTCCCCGGGCGGCGGCTCGCCCTGCCGCCAGCGCGCAAGCCGGTCCTGCAACCGGGGGTCGGGCGCACGGCCCAGCCGGCGTCGCAAGCGCTCGACGGTCCGGCCGAGCCGGTCGGGCGACACGGGCTTGAGCAGGTAGTCGACCGCGTCCTGATCGAAGGCGGTGCGCAGGTGGTCGTCGTGGGCGGTGACAAACACCAGATGACACCGGTCGGCGACCGCGGCGGCCACCTCGGCGCCGCTGGCGCCCGGCAGCCGCAGGTCGATGAAGGCAATGTCGGCGTTGTGCTCGACGATCGCGCGCAGACCCTGGTCGCCGTCGCTGGCCTGGGCGACCGCCAGCTCCGGCCATAGCTGGCCGAGCAGCTCGACCAGCCGCGCCCGCGCCAGCGGTTCGTCTTCGATCACAACGGCTCTAGGGGCCAGGGACATGGTTGGCGACGGCATCCTGGCGCAGGTCGGCACGGGTTGCGGCCGGGCGCAGCGGCAGGCTGATTTCAGCACAGACGCCGCCGCCTGCCCTCTGCGCGACATGCAGACGTGCCGCTGCGCCGTACAGGCCGCGCAACCGCGCCTGCAGGTTGCTCAGGCCCATGCCAGTGCCACCGCTGGCGCCGAAGCCGGCGCCGTCGTCGCTGACCCGCACCCGCAGCTGATCGTCCTCTGCCTGCGCTTCGAGCCACAGGGTGGCGCCCCGCGGCAGCGGCTCGACGCCGTGCTTGACGGCGTTCTCCACCAGGGTGCCGAGCATCAGGGGCGGTAACTCGGCGCCGGCTACTGCGGGATCGAGGCGCACCGAGTAGCGCAGTCGCTCGCCGAGACGGCACTGCATCAGGTCGAGGTAGGCGCGCGCCAGGTCGAACTCCCCGGCCACGGTGCACTGCGCGCCGCGGATCTCCGGCAGCGCGCGCCGCAGGTAGGTGTGCAGGTGCTGCAGCATTTGCCGCGCCTTGTCGGCGTCGTGCGCGATCAGGTAATCGAGGCCCGTCAGCGTGTTGTAGAGAAAGTGCGGTTCGATCTGCGCCTGCAAGGCCTGCAGCCGGGCCAGCGTCAACTGCTGTTCCAGTTCGGTCACCTGCCGCCGCTGTTCCGCAGCGGCGAGCTGCTTCTGGTAGCGCGTCACCGTCCGCCAGCGCAGCAGGATCACCGGCGCGATCATCAGCACGGCGAATGCAAACGGCAGCACCGCGGTGCCCGCCACCCAGCTCGCGGAGCGCAGGCGCTCGGGCAGGAAGTCCCCGGCCAGCGGCAGGCCGGCCACCGCGCCGAGCGCGGCGGCCGCCGCGAGGATCGGCAGCAGGACGGTCAGGGGCGGCATCGTCGCCCGCCGCGCTTGCAGCGCCAGAATCGCCGCCAGCGCCGCCGTGTAGGCGAGCCAGAGTCGCAGCGACAGCCGCAGCCAGTCGCTCCAGCCCCAGATGGAGGCGACCGCCGCACTGGCGCCGGCGAAGGCCAGGGTAGCCAGCAGCAGCGAGCGGCGTGAGTCCGTAACGATGCGGCTCGCCGGCGCGCTGTCCTGCGCGGCCGGTGTCATCAGGGTTGCAGTTGCAGGTTGGCGGGCGGGCGGCCACTGCCGTCGCTTAGCGACTTCTCCTGGGCCGCGCGGCGGCGCTGCGCGGCCTCGGCCAGCGCTTGCGGGTCGACACCAACGCGCTCCTTCGTCAGCGGCGTGGCGGGATCGACGACCTCGAACTTCAGGTCACTGGCCCACACCTGTCCGCTGCCCACCAGGATCAGCCCCATGGAAAGGGTCCGCGCGTCCTGCGGCACGTCGATCACCACGCTCATCGGCGTCCACTCGGCCTGGCCGCGCAGGCCGGTGCCGAAGGGGAGCGAGGCGGCGTTTACATGCTGCAGCGCCTCCGGGCCGGCTTGCAGCAGCAGCCCGCCCCAGCCGTCCGGTGCCGCAACCCGCACGACGGCCGAAAACCGGACCCGCTGGCCGCGATAGCCGCCTGCGTATTGGAGGGCGATGCCCATGTCGACGGGGCCCTGCTTGTCGCTGCCGCGCACCGACAGCGCACGCCGCCCCTGGTACGTGACCTGCGGATCGACGCCGATCTCATAGGCCCTTGGCCCGAACTGCGAACTGCTCGAGTAAGACCACTGCGCTGGCTTCTCGAACGCGCCGGGGTTGATCAGCGCAACCGCCGCAACCAGTGGTGCCGCGATCAGGGCTTTGATGTCCATGTTCTGCCTCCTGTGGTGGTCAAGTGAGACAAGGATCGGGTGCGGCGGGCGTGCCGCGCAAGAGCCGTTGCGACGAGCGCCCCGGTATCGGAACGAATGCGGCCGTTCCGGGCCCGGACGAATCGCGGCGCCGCGACTTTGCTCACGATCGTTGCGCGGCGCTGCGGCTGCAGATCCGGCGAAGAGCCGCCGCAAGGATGACGATGAGGCTTCGCGGTGCCTCAGCGTCGGCGCAGACGCTCGATCAGCCAGTCGGCTGCATGGCCGGCCAGTAGCGCGAAGAGCACGCCGCAGTTGGCGGCAGCGATCACCGCCAGCCACAGGCCGGCCACCTGGTTGCCAAAGCGCCAGCCGGCCCAGGCGCCCAGCACGCCGGCCGCGCCGCTGGCCAGCCAGGGCAGCCAGCGCCAGACCGAGCCGGTGCGGGAGGGCGCGGGAACGCTCATGAGGCCTCGCCAGGTGCGCTGCGGGACATGGGCCGAAGAGATAGGACGAAGAGAGGAGCCGAAAAGACGCGCCAGCAGCACCTGCCGAAGACCGCCCGCAGTTTAGGCGCGGGCAAGGCCGGCCGCGCGCGCGGACCGGGCCGCAGCGGAGGTGCGCTCAGGGTCAGGCGGCACGCCAGGCCACCACGGTGTAGCCGCCCGGCGCGTCGGTGAAGTGGCGCTCGACCGCAAAGCCGCTGCCCGCCGCCAGCGCCTCGATCAGGGGGGCGTCGTACTTCTGCGACTGTTCGGTGTAGATCGTCTCGCCGGCCGCAAAGTGCAGCGTCACGCCGAGCGTGCGGCTCGCCACCCGCTGCGCGCACCGGCTCACCAGAAAGCTGCGCGCCGTGCCGTCGAGCGGGTCGTAGCTGGCGTAGTGGCGGAAATGCGCGAGGTCGAAGTCGAAGCCGCACTCCCGATTGAGCCGCCGCAGGAGATTGAGGTTGAACTGCGCGGTGATGCCGGCGGCATCGTCGTAGGCGGCGCGGATGGCGTGCGGGTCCTTCTTCAGGTCCAGGCCCAGCAGCAGCCGGTCGCCCGCGGCCAGCCGGTCGCGCACGCCGCGCAGCAGCGCCAGCGCCTCGTCGCGGGTGTAGTTGCCGAGATTGCTGCCCATGAACAGCGCAGCCTGCCGCGCGCTGGGCCGCGCCGCCGGCCAGTGGCGGAAGTAGTCGCCGCAGACCGGCGCCACCGGCAGCGCCGGCAAGGCCGCGGCGAAGCGCGCCACGAGTTGCTGCAGGGCCAGCGCCGCCGTGTCCACCGGGCGATAGACGAGCGTGGCGCAGCGCGCATGCAGCGCGGCGCATAGCGGCAGGGTCTTGGCGCCATCGCCGCTGCCCAGCTCCACCAGTTCGAGCGCGCTGCCGTGCGGCGGGGTCAGCAGCGCGGCCATCGCCTCGGCCTGCGCGCGCAGCAGCGCGTCCTCGGCCCGCGTCAGGTAATACTCGGGCAGCGCCGTGATCTGCTGGAACAGCCGCGTGCCCTCGTCGTCGTAGAACAGCGCGGCGGGCAGCGACTTGTGCGGCTGCTGCAGGCCCTCCAGAACCCGGCGCTGTAGCTCGGCATCCATCGCGGGTGCGCCGACCGGACTGCCTGAGCCCTGCGTGCTCACGCTCTCGCCTTCGGGATGGCCCAGGGCGCTCACGGTTCCGCCGACCCCTCAGCGCGCACAGCTGCGAAAACCGGCATACAGGTCATTGCGGTCCGGCAGGTAGAAGTTGCGAAAGCGCGCATCATGCAGCCACGGCGGCGTGGCCAGCGAGGCGCCGCGCAGCACCTGGTGCGTGCCGAACCAGGGTTCCGAGTAGTCGCGATAAGGGTGCGGCACGAAGCCGGCGTAGGGCGCGAACGCACTGGCGGTCCACTCCCAGACCTCGCCCCAGACGAACCGCGCACCGCCGCTTTGCGCCGCGCACTCCCACTCGGCTTCGGTCGGCAGGCGGCGCCCGGCCCAGGCGCACCACGCCTGGGCCTCGTGCAGGCTCAGGTGGCAGGCCGGCAGTTCGAGGTCGAGCCGCTGCCAGCGGCCGCCCAGCAGCTCCTGCCACTGGCCGTCGCAGCGGCGCAGGTAGCGCGGGGCGCAGCGCGCGCCGGCCGCCAGCCAGGCGCGGCCGGCCGCGCTCCACCACTGCGGCTCGGCATAGCCGCCGTCGTCGACAAAGGCCAGGAAGTCGCGCCAGCGCCGCACCTGCGCGTCGATCTCGAACGAGGCCAGCGTGACCGGCTGCGCCGGCTGCTCGTTGTCGAAGGCAAAGCCGCCGCCGGCTTGGCCGAGCGCCAGCGACTGCGCCGGCACGTGCAGGGCGGCGCCCGCGCCGGCACGCCGGCGTGGCGCCCGTTCGGGCAGGGCGATGCCGAGCGCCTGCGCCATGTAGCGGGCGGCCTCGGCGTGCATCGACTCGTGCAGCAGCGCCAGACGGAAGAAGTACAGCGCAGCGTCGTCGTCGCCGGCGCCGCGCAGCAGGGCCAGACAGTCGTCGAGCTGTTGCGCCAGCAGCGCGCGCGTGGTCGCCGCAGCGGGCAGCGGCAGCGTCCAGCGCGCCGCCTGCGGCACCTGCCCCGAGTGGTACAGCGCATCGGCCTGCGGCCAGCGTGGCGCCGGGCGCGCGGCCTGCGGGTCGGCGGCGGCGCCGCGCCGCCACTGCGGGTTGCGCGTGGTCCAGAACTCCTGGAACCAGCCGACGTGGCCCAGCTCCCACAGCGGTGGATTGAGCTCCGGGTGCAGCGGCACCTCGAGCGCGGGCAGCGCCTGTTCCCAGCCGGCAAACAGCGCCAGCGTGAGCTGCCGCACGGCGCCCAGTTGCGCGGCGAGATGTGCCGGGCCGGCGCGGCGCACGTCCGGGCCGGCCGTGGCGGAGGGCCGCCGCGGCGGCGCGTCGGGTCCGATCGGCTGCACCGCGCTCACTGAACTACCTGCGCGCTCGGGATTCGCCCTTGGGGATACCCGGCGGGATTGAGGGGATCCCCTGGGCACCTTGGCGGGGTGACGTCCCCCCGCGGGGGGATTCGCCCTTGGGGCGGCCCGGCGGGAACATCAGATCGGGCGCACCTGCGCGTGGCGGGCGGCGATGGCGGCAAACGCCGCCTGCAGTTGAGGCGTGCCGCCGTAGAAGGCGCGGAACTTGCCGTAGCCGGTGCTCACCACCAGCCGCCGCGCAAAGCCGAAGCCGCGCAGCCGTGCCTGGCGGATCTCGTTCCAGGCGATCTTCTTGTCGATGAGCCCGGTCTGCCGCAGCCCGGTGGCATCGATCACGGTCGTGCTTCGGAGCAGCAGTGCATACGAGCCGAGCAGCACGGCGGCGCCGGCGCCCAGCACCCAGCCGGCCTGCGCGTTCAGCAGTGGCGCCATTTCGTCCAAGGCGCGCCAGGCCTGCACGGCGATGAGCACGAGCACCACGCTGGCGCCGATGCGATAGCCGCGGCTGTACGCCGGCCCGCTGATGGGCTTGCTGAGATCCAATCCGGGCACTGGACTCACTGGACTACCCTCGCGCTGCGCGCTCAGGTGTTCGCCCTTGGGGCGGCTCGGCGGGGAGGTTGTACGACCCTCGCGCTGCGCGCTCGGGGATTCGCCCTTGGGGCGGCCCGGCGGGCTCATAGCCTCTCCGCCGCCAGCACGAGGCCATGGCCCGACAGGACGAGTTCGCCGTGCTGGTTGTGCACGCGGCCGTCCATCTCGACCAGTTCGCCTCGCATCGACGGCTTGTCTTCCACGCGCACGACGGTCCACTCCAGGGCCAGCGTGTCGCCGGCTTTCACGGCCTTGCGAAACTGCACGCGGAAGTCCAGGCCGAGCGCCGGGCAGATGCGCGCAAAGTGCTCGGCCGACAGCGCCAGCAGCAGCGAGGCGGTGTGCGGACCGCAGGCGATGATTGAGCCGAAGCGCGAGGCGCGCGCCACCGCCTCGTCGTGATGCAGCGGATTGGTGTCGCCGCAGGCGCGGGCAAAGCTGCGGATGCTGTCGACGTCCAGGGTCACGCTCTTGCCGAACCGGTCGCCCACTTTGGCAAAGCGCATCAGGCCCCCGGCCGCTTGACGCCCGTCGGCAGCGTGGCGGCGCGCCGCAACGCATCGCTGTCGAACAGCGGCGCGGCGTTCAGCCAGTCGGCCAGCATGGGCAGCGCGTCGAAGCCCCAGACGAGCCGGCTGCCCCGCGGCGTCGTCGCCACGGCGGTGGGCACGCCGAACACGCCCTCGGCGATCGCCAGGGCGCCGTTGTCGCGCAGCGCCTGCTTGACGGCCGGCGCCTCGAGCGCCGCGGCGCTGATGCCCAGGTCGCCCAGAACCGCGGCGAAGCCCGGCTCGTCGGGCAACCGACCCTCCCGCCAGACAAAGCGGAACAGGCGCTCGATCGCGGCGCGACTGCCGCCGGCGGCAATGGCCGCACGCAGCAGCGGCAGCGGATTGAACGGATGATGGCGCGGCACCTGCATCGGGATGCCGTGGCGCGCCGCCAGCCAGGCCACGTGCTCGTAGGTGAACCGACGCTTGGGTCCGATCTCGGCCGGCCCCTTGTGGCCCCAGTGGTCCAGCAGGCCGGCGAACAGCACCGGGCGGTAGTCGATCTGCGGTGCCGGCACCACGGCAGCCAGCGCCTGCGGCAGTGCCTCGAACGCCAGGTAGGCAAACGGCGAGATGAAGTCGAAGTACCACCGGACCTGGGCCGGCGTGACCGCGGCGCTCCCGACGTCGGCTGGCATCGTCGACCGTCAGCCGGCCTGCTGCGCGCGGCGCCCGGCCAGTTGCGCCCAGACGGCGCGCTTCTCGTCGTCGTCGTACAGGCCCCAGTGCGCGATCTCGTCGAGCGTCCGCAGGCAGCCGTTGCACAGCCCGGTCTGCTCGTTCATCGTACACACCGAAACGCAGGGTGATGCGACCCCCGCGGCCACCGGCGTGACGCTGTAACTGGGGGCAAACAGGGGGCGGCGGTTCATGGGCGCTTTGACCGGGCGCCGGCGCAGGGCAAGGCGCCGTTGCGGAACGTTTCGACTCGCGATGGATTGTCGCATGCAAGGCGGCGGCGCCTGTCGCTCATCAACCGCCGGCGGCGGCCGCACGCTTGCCCTGCAGCCGCTGCGCAAAGCGCGCGGCGTCGATGACCATGCGCTCGTGGGTCCCCTCGGAAATGAGATCGTGCCCGTCATGTGCGCGGGCGCGGAACGTCACCTTGCGGCCGTCCACCGCGATCACCTCCGACTCTACCGTCACCGTCAGGCCGGGCGGCGTGGCCGCCAGGTGCGAGAAGTCGACGTGCGTGCCGACCGACTGCTCGCGCGGCCAGTCCAGGTACGGCTTGATCACGAGCTGGCAGGCGCCTTCCATCAGGCCCACCAGGAATCCGGTGGCAAACACCTCCGGCATTTCGCGGAACTCGGCCAGCTCCGGGTACAGATGCGGCACCGTCTTGTTGGCCGGCACCGTGTAGCGGAACTGGCCGCGCAGGCCGGCCTTCAGCTCGGGGGACATGCAGGGCTCCGTGCGGGATGCAGTGACGGCGACGATAGCGCGGCCGCGGCGCCGGTTGCGCTGTGCAACGAGCGAGAGGGTCCGGGCTAGGATGACGGGCGATGAAAGACGTTCCCGCCGCCCGTCGCGCGCTCGATGCGCCGGCCCTGAGCCTGATGCTGCTGCTGACCGTGCTCTGGGGCCTGCAGCAGGTGGCCATCAAGCTCGCGCTGCCGAGCGTCTCGCCGGTCACGCAGGCGGCCATCCGGTCGATCGTCGCCGCGCTGCTGCTGCTGGCCTGGGCGCACGGGCGCGGCATCGCCCTGTGGCAACGTGACGGCACCGGGCGCGCGGGCCTGCTGGCCGGCCTGCTGTTTGCCGCCGAGTTCGTGTTCATCTATGCCGGCCTTGCCCACACCACGGCTTCGCGGATGGTCGTGTTCGTCTACCTCGCCCCGGTGCTGACCGCGCTTGGACTGGCGCTGTTCGTGCCGGGCGAGAAGCTCGCGCCCGTGCAGTGGGCAGGCGTGCTGCTCGCCTTTGCCGGCATCGTGCTGGCGTTCAGCGACCACGGCGGCGGCACGGCCAGCACGCTCTTCGGCGACGCCTGCGGTGTGCTGGCGGCCGTGCTGTGGGCCGCCACCACCGTGCTGATCCGCGCCAGCCGGCTTTCCGGCGCCACCGCCGAGAAGACGCTCGCCTACCAGCTCGGCGTCTCGGCGTTGGCGCTGCCGCTGGCGGCGGCGCTGCTCGGCGAGCCGGGCGTGATGCGCCTGGACGCCGTGGCCGTGGGCAGCCTGCTGTTCCAGTCGGTGGTGGTCGCCTTTGCCAGCTACCTGGCGTGGTTCTGGCTCCTGACGCGCTACCTGGCCGGCCGGCTGGCGGTGTTCTCGTTCCTGACGCCGCTGTTCGGCGTGCTGTTCGGCGTGCTGTTGCTCGGTGAGCCGCTGTCGCTGCGCTTCGTGCTGGCGGCGGTCGCGGTGGGCGCCGGCATCGCGCTGGTGAACCTGCGCCGGTAGCCACCCCGGGGCCCCCGGCCGGCGTCGGGGGCACGGGCTGCCTCGATGCCCCGCGGGCCGATCCGCAGTCGTCAGGCGCCCGGATTACCGCTAGGCTTGACGGCAGCGACGGCCCAGGGCGAAGCCGATGCAGCTGGTCAATGTTCCCAACGTCATCACGCTGGCGCGCGCGCTGCTCGTGCCGGTGGTGACCTACGCGCTGGCCACGCGCGACTACGACCTGGCGCTGGCGCTGTTCCTGGCCTGTGCGATCGGCGACTTTCTCGACGGCTGGATTGCCCGTCGCTTTGACCTGCGCACGCGCTTCGGCGCGCTGGCCGACCCGCTGGCCGACAAGGCGATCATGCTGGCGGTCACGCTGCTGCTGGCCTGGCAGGGCTGGCTGCCGTGGTGGCTGGCGGTGCTGGTGGTGCTGCGCGACGGGGTGATCGTCGGCGGCGCGCTCGTCTACCACTGGCGGATCGGCCACGTGGAAATGGCCCCGACGCGCTGGTCCAAGGCCAACACCGCCCTGGAGTTCGTGCTGCTCGCCAGCGTGCTGGCGGTCGCCGCCGGTCTGGTCGAGCGCGACGCCTGGTTGGCCGTGCTGCTGTGGGCGTGCACGGCGACGATCGTCGTCTCCGGCGTGCAGTACGTCGTCGTGTGGAGCCGCAAGGCGAGCGAGGCGACCGCTACGCAGCGCGCGGCCGCACGCTGACGTTCACCCGTGCTGCGGCCCGGGCCGCTTCAGACCGCCTCAGACCGCCTCAGACTGCCTCAGACCACCTCAGGCCGCCGCCGCCGCGGCCGGCGCGCTGCGGGCGGCCAGGGCATTGCCGGCCCGCGCAAACGCCTTGCGGCCGAGGATGCCGCTGATCCACTGGCCGATGGCCACCACCTGCTCGAAGTCGATGCCGGTGTCGATGCCCAGGCCGCGCAGCAGGTACAGCACGTCCTCGGTGGCCACATTGCCGGTCGCACCCTTGGCATAGGGGCAGCCGCCGAGGCCCGCCACGCTGGTGTCGAAGCTGGCGACGCCCATCTGCAGGCAGGCGTAGATGTTGGCCAGCGCCTGGCCGTAAGTGTCGTGAAAGTGCCCGCTGATGTCGCCGATCGCGTAGTGCGCCAGCGCGGCCTCCATCGCGGCCTGGGTGGCGCGCGGCGTGCCGGTGCCGATGGTGTCGGCCACGCCGATGTGCTGCACGCCCAGCTCCTTCATGAGACGCGCCACGTAACCGACGGCGGCCGGCTCGACCTCGCCCTGGTAGGGGCAGCCGAGCGCGGTGGAGATGGCGCCGCGGATGCGCAGGCCGTGCGCGCGCGCCGCCTCGCAGACGGGCCGAAAGCGCTCGATCGACTCGGCGATCGAACAGTTGATGTTCTTCCGGCTGAACGCCTCGCTGGCGGCGGCGAACACCACGATCTCGTCGGCCTTCGCGGCCAGCGCGCCCTCGAAGCCCTTCATGTTGGGCACCAGCACCGAGTAGGTGATGCCGGGCTTGCGGGCGATGCGCCCCATGACCTCTGCGCCGTCGGCCATCTGCGGCACCCACTTCGGCGAGACGAAACTCGTCACCTCGATGTTGGGAAAGCCGGCCGCCGTCAGGCGATCGACCAGCTCGACCTTCACCGCGGCCGGGATCATCTGCTTCTCGTTCTGCAGCCCGTCGCGCGGGCCGACTTCGACGATGTGAACCTTTCCCGGCAGGGCCATGGCCGCAGCTCCCAAGGAGGTGAACAGGCAGTCGATGTTAGTCGCCCCGCGCGCGCCGTCCGGACGGCGCGGATGGTGCCGCCGCGCCTCAGCGCGGCGCCAGGTCCGCCTCGACCAGGGCCTCGACCTGCGCCTGCACCAGCGGCCAGAACGGGTTGCTGCGCAGGCGGGTGAGTGCGCCGAGGGGAAACTGGAGCGCGCCTTCCTCGCCGCGCAAGGCCAGCGCGCCGAGCGACGGCAGCCCGTGGGCGCCGCTGCCGGGCAGCACGCCGTAGACCGGATCGTCGGGGCGGAACGGCAGCGCCACGTGGCTCAGCGAGATCACGTCGGGCGGCCAGCGCAGCGGCGCCGGCAAGGCGGGCGCGGCGGCCGGCCCCTGCGCGGCCACTGCGAGCGTGTCGGCGCTCTCGTTGCCGACGACCGTCAGCCGCCACGGCCGCGGCCGTGCCTGCAGCGCCTCGCGCCACTGCCGCGGCGCGGGGTCGGCGACCGCCTCCAGGCTGCGATGGCGGTTGACGTCGAACAGCACCATCTCGTGGCGCGCGTCGGGCAGCCGCGCGAACAGCAGGTCGGCCAGCGGCGCCGCGCCGAGCGTGGCGTCGACCAGCGACTGCCATGCGATCACCGGCGGCAGCGCCGCCAGCCGGCCGCGCTCGGCGGCCCGGGCCAGTTGCCGCTGCACGAGCTGCGTGGCCGCGTACACCTGGCGCGTCGCGTTGACCGGGAAGGAGTTGAACTTGTACGGGTCGTACTCGGGGCCGAGGTCCTGCCACTTCACCTTCTGCAGCCGGGCCACCGGCAGCACCGCCGCCAGATCGAGCAGGTTGGCCAGACCGGCGGTGGGCGCGATGCGCAGCGCCGGGGCGAACAGGAGCAGGCGCGTGGCCTGCGGCAGTGTCGGATCGTCGAGCGCGGCCAGCGCAAGAGACAGCACGAGCGCGCCGCCGGTGGAATAACCGCCCAGATAGAACGGCGCGCCGGCCGGCCGCCGGTCCGCCGCGTCGCGCGCCGCCAGCCGCACCGCAGCCTGCCAGTCCGCCAGTTGCATCCTTGTCATCATCGAGGGCAAGGTGCCGTGGCCCGGCAGCCGCAGCACGGTGACCTCGATGCCGCGCGCATGCAGCGTCTCGGCCAGCGCCCGCATGGCATAGGGAGAGTCGGTCAGGCCGTGCACCAGCAGCGCGCTGCCGCGGGCGCCGGCGCCGCCTACCTCGAGGCGGAACGAGCGGTTGTAGGGTGCGCCGCCGGACAGGCGGGCCGCCGCGCCCTGCGGATCGAAGCGGGTGCCGCGGGCCGGCGCCGCCTGGCGCTGGCGCCACGCCTCGTACTGCGCGAACAGGCCCGCCTCCAGCGCCCGGTAGCCGGCGAAGTCGAGCGCGGCGTGGCGGTCGGCGTCGAACTCGCCGGGCAGCACGTCGGTGTGCCACGGCGACAGATCCGGCAGCAGCAGCACGGCGTAGGCCGCGAAGCCGCCCGCGGTGGCCAGCACCAGCAGCAGCGCGGCCAGCGCGATCCGGCGCAGCCAGCGCAGCGCCGCCGCGGGGCTCGCGCCGATCGCCTGGCGCAGACGGCTCACTGGACTGGCCGCGCGCTGCGCGCCCGGGGCCTGGCCCTTGGAACGGCCGGGCGTGCTCATGCTCTGCCGCTCCCACTGCGCCTGTCGGAGCGGGCAGAAAATCGACTGCGCGGCCCCGTCTCGCGGCTGCGCTGCCCGCCGTACCCCTGCGTTCGGGTCTGCTGCCCGGCGCGACCGCGGGCCGCTCGCGACGATGTCTTCACGGGCGCTCAGTAGCCGCGTGCGAAGTCGACCACGCCGCCCAGGGGCGCGCCGCGCTGCCAGGCCGCCAGCTTGTCGGCGATCTGCGCGACCGCCGGCTCCAGCTCCGTGACCGCCGATACGTGCGGCGTCACCAGCACGCGCGGATGGCGCCAGTAGCCGTGCTCCGGCGGCAGCGGCTCGGTGGCAAAGACGTCGAGCGTGGCGGCGCCGAGCTGGCCGCAGTCGAGCAGGTGCAGCACCTCGGCGTCGACCAGGTGGGCGCCGCGGCCCACGTTGACGAGGTGCGCCCCCGGCGCCAGCCGCGACAGGGCGCGCGCACCGAGCAGGCCGACGGTCGCAGGCGTGAGCGGCAGCACGCCGACCAGCACGTTCAGCCCGGCGAGGAAGTCGCCGAAGGCGCCGTCGAGGTCCAGCGCGCCGTGCCGGCAGTCGATGCCGGCGAGCGTGCGCGCGCTGCGCGCAAAGCCGCGCACCGCAAAGCCGCTGTCGCGCAGGCGCGCGGCGATCGCGCCGCCGATCACGCCCAGGCCCAGCACGCCGACCACCACCGCGCTCTTGTCGGCCAGCGGCAGCGGCGTCCACTCGGCCGCGCGTTGCTGCTGCGCGTAGCGGTCCAGCCCGCGGTACACGCGCAGCACCGCGGCCAGCACGTACTCGGCCAGCGCGGCGGCCATGCCGGCGTCCTCCAGCCGCACCAGGGTGGCCCCGCGCGGCAGGTTGGGCAGGGCCAGCAGCGCATCGACGCCGGCGCCGAGGTTGAAGATGAGCTGCAGCGCAGGCTGCTCGTCGAACAGCGCGGCGGGCGGCTTCCAGACGACGGCCACCTCGGCCGGCGGCACGCCGGCCCGTGCGTTGCGGTCGCCGGCATCGCGAAAGTCGAGGCTCGCCTCCAGACGGCGCGCGGCAAAGGCGCGCTCCAGCGCCGCCAGCCACTGGGGCGCGGCCGCCTCGCGCGCGCACAGGACCACGCGGGGGGCGCGCGCCATCGTCAGGCCGCCGGCGTGAACTGCACCAGCGCCGCGCCCTCGGCCACCTGCTCGCCCACGCCGAACAGGACCTCGTCGACCGTGCCGTCGGCCGGGGCGACGATGGTGTGCTCCATCTTCATCGCCTCCATGACCAGCAGCGCGGCGCCGCGCGCCACCCGCGCCCCTCTGGCAGCGTGCACCGCGACCACCTTGCCGGGCATGGGCGCGCTCAGCCGGCCTTCGACGGCGTCGGCCTCGCCGGCATGGGCAATGACGTCGATCCGCGTGAGCACGCAATGGCGGCCGTCGAGGAAGACGTGCAGCTCGTCGCCGACCGGGTCGACCGCGCGCACCACGTCGGCCTGCAGCAGGCGGTCGGCCAGCCGCAGCGTCAGCCGCGACGGCGCCGCACCCGCGGGCGGGGGCTGGATCACGAGCAGGGTACGCAGGCCGCCGTGGTCGAAGTGGTAGCCGTCGCGCGCGTACTCGATCCGGACATCATGCACGCCGCGCTCCGACTTGAAGGTCAGCTCGCGCGTGTAGCTGCCGTTCAGGCGCCAGCCGTTGCGCCCGCTCCAGGGGTCGGCGCCGACCGCGGCAGCCTCGTCGGCCAGCACCCGTGCGCAAGCCAGCGCGAGGAACTCGTTGGGCAGCCTGTCCTCGGGTGCGAACAGCGCGGCACGCTCACGCTCGATGAGCCCCGTGTCCAGGTGCGCGATGGCAAAGCTGTGGTTGGCGACCAGCCGCCCGAGGAAGTCGACGTTGTTGGCGAGCCCGACGATGTGCGTCTCGGCCAGCGCCCCCCGCATGCGGGCCAGCGCCTGCTCGCGGGTGGCGCCCCAGACGATCAGCTTGGCGATCATCGGGTCGTAGTGCGGACTGATGGCATCGCCCGCGCGCACGCCGGCGTCGATGCGCACCGGCGCCGGGTCGTGGAACGCTGCGCCGTCGGCATTGCGCTGGAACTCGACGGCTGCGGGCAGCGCCATGTGCGACAGCCGGCCGATCGCCGGCAGGAAGCCCTTGTCCGGGTTCTCGGCGTAGATGCGCGCCTCGATCGCGTGGCCATGGATCTGCAGTTGCTCTTGCGTCGCCGGCAGGGCTTCGCCGCAGGCCACGCGCAGTTGCCACTCCACAAGATCGTGCCCGGTGATCATCTCGGTGACCGGATGCTCGACCTGCAGCCGCGTGTTCATCTCCATGAAGTAGAAGTGGCCGGCCGAGGTGTTGATGTCCGAGGTGGCGATGAACTCCACCGTGCCGGCGCCGACGTAGCCGACCGCACGCGCCGCCGCCACGGCCGCCTCGCCCATGGCCTGGCGTCGCTGCGGCGTCATGCCGGGCGCGGGCGCCTCCTCCAGCACCTTCTGGTGCCGGCGCTGCACCGAGCAGTCGCGCTCGAACAGGTACACCGCGCCGCCATGCGCGTCGCAGAACACCTGGATCTCGATGTGGCGCGGCCGCTCCAGGTACTTCTCAACCAGTACGCGCTCATCGCCGAAGCTGGCCGCTGCCTCGCGCCGGCACGAGGCCAGCGCGGCGGCAAACTCGCCCGACTCGCGCACCACGCGCATGCCCTTGCCGCCGCCGCCGGCGCTGGCCTTGATCAACACCGGGTAGCCGATGCGGTCGGCCTCGCGCTGCAGCAGCGCCGGGTCCTGCGCGGCGCCGTGATAGCCCGGAACCAGGGGCACACCGGCCTTCTCCATGAGCGTCTTGGCCTCGGACTTGCTGCCCATGGCGCGGATGGCCGCCGGCGGCGGGCCGATGAAGGCGATACCCGCCTTGGCGCAGGCCGCGGCGAAGTCCTCGTTTTCCGACAGGAAGCCATAGCCCGGATGGATGGCCTCGGCGCCGAGCGCGCGCGCGATCTCGACGATGCGCTCGCCGCGCAGGTAGCTGTCGCGCGCCGGTGCGGGACCCAGGCGCACCGCCTCGTCGCACAGGCTCACGTGGCGCGCGTGCGCGTCGGCGTCCGAAAACACGGCCACGGTGCGCACGCCCAGGCGCCGCGCGGTGGCGGCCACGCGGCAGGCGATCTCACCGCGGTTGGCGATCAGGATCTTGCTGAACATCGGTCACTCCGCGGTGAGATCGCCGCGCGCTGCGCGCGCCGGCACCATGAGGCTCGCTGCGGCAAGCCGCCGCTCGGCACCGCGGTTGGCGATCAGGATCTTGCTGAACATCGGTCACTCCGCGGTCAGAGCGCTGGGCGCTGCGCGCGCCGGCAGCATGAGGCTCGCTGCGGCAAGCCGCCGCTCGGCACCGCGGTTGGCGATCAGGATCTTGCTGAACATCGGTCACTCCGCGGTGAGATCGCTGGGCGCTGCGCGCGCCGGCACCATGAGGCTCGCTGCGGCCGGACCGGCCGCGCCAACTGCCGACGGATACCGCCGCAACAAGCCGGGCCGGGTAGCCCGGGCGACCCGCCGGGCGGCATTGAACGAGTCGGTCGTCATGCGGCGGGCTCAGAGGGTGAGAGGCAATCCGGCGTGCCCGAGGGGGCTGCCCAAAGCGCTCCAATCTAGGCGCAAAGCGCAGCCGTAGCTCGGGCTACGGCGAGCATTTGCAACGACGAGTGGGGCGCTTTGGGCAGTCAAAGCGGGCATGTTGGATTGCCTCTCACCCTCTCAGGCGGCCGGATCGTCATCGTCGTCCGCCGCGCCGTCGTCCTGCGCGGCGCGCAGCTGCGCCTGCTCGGCCTCGAACTCGGCCGCCCAGCGCGGCTTGCGCTTGGCGAGGAAGGCCGCCACGCCCTCGCGGCCGTCCGGCGCGGCGCGCGCCTGCGCGATCACCTGCGCAGTGTGGGCCAGCAGCGCGTCGTCCAGCGGGCGCTGCGCCACCTCGCGCACGAGCTGCTTGGTGGTGGCCACTGCGCTGCCGCTGGTGACCATCAGCGCGCCCAGCAGCGTGTTGATCTTGACGTCCAGCTCGTCGGGCGCGGCCAGCTCGTGCACCAGGCCGACGCGGAACGCCTCCGAAGCGTCGAACTTCTCCGCCGTCACCATGTAGCGCCGCGCCTGGCGCGCGCCCATGGCGGCCACCACGTAGGGGCTGATGGTCGCCGGCACCAGGCCCAGCCGGGTCTCGCTCAGGCAGAACTCGGCCGCCAGCGAGGCCACGGCGATGTCGCAGGCCGCCACCAGCCCGACGCCGCCGGCGTAGGCGTCGCCGTGGACGCGCGCGACCACCGGCTTGGGGCAGTCGTGGATCGTGCGCAGCAGGGTGGCGAGTTTCAGCGCGTCGGCGTGGTTCTCCTCGGGCGAGTAGCCGCTCATGCGGCGCATCCACTCGAGGTCGGCGCCGGCGCAGAAGGCCGGACCCTGCGCCGCCAGCACGACGGCGCGCACGCCGTCGTCCGCACCCAGGCGCTCGAAGCTTGCGGTGAGCTCGGCGATCACGGTGTCGTTGAAGGCGTTGCGCACCTGCGGGCGCGCCAGCCAGACCACGGCCACGCGGTGGGCGATCTGGATTTCGAGTGTGGTCGGGTTCATGGGGAGCTGCGACCGATGGCGGTCACGCGGGTGATGAAGCGGTCAAACTCGGCGAGCGCGGCGGCGCGCGCCTCGGGCTGGCCGCCGACGTGTACGCCGGCAGGGTTGACGCCGTTGGGCACGTCGGCGCGCAAGCGCACCGGCCGCGCGCTGTCGAAGCCGTGGTAGGCGTCGGGGTACACGCGCAGCGTGAGATCGGCCTGCGGCTGCGCCTGACTCACCCGCTCGGCCAGCGCGATGCAACGGCCGGGCGGGGTCCAGTCGTCCTTCTCGCCCAGCAGCAGCAGCAGCGGCGTGTCGAGGCGGAACGGCTGCTGCAGCGTGGCACGGCAGCCGGGATAAAAGGCAATGGCGCCGGCCAGCGGCGCAGCGTGCGGCGCGCGCGCCGCGTTGATGGCGGTGAGCAGCGTCATCGCGCCGTGCGACCAGCCGAGCAGGACGATGCGCTGCGGATCGACCTCGCTGCGCGTCTGCAGCCAGCGCACCGCGGCGATGGCGTCCTGCCGGCGCGTCTCCACGGTGATGCTGCGATCGCCATGTTTGACCGAGCAGATCTGCCGCGCCCCGCGCGGCGTGAAGCTGTCGGTCAGCAGCACGTGCACGCCGGCGGCGTGCAGGCGCGCGGCGTACTCGGGGTAGCGCGCATCCAGGGTGCGGCCGTCGCGGTTGTACAGGCCGCCGCAGCCGTGCAGCGCCAGCACCGCCGGCCCGGTGCCGCCGCCGGGCGCCGGCAGCCAGTGGGCCGCGATCACGGTACCGTCGAGCGAGGTGATCGGCACCGGCTCGGCGCGCAGCGGGCCGGCAAGCGCCGTCGCGGCGGCCAGTGCCGCCAGGAGCCGCACCCGGCTCACGCGTCGCCCCGCCAGCGCTTGGCCACCTCTTCCAGCATGACCTCGGTGGCGCCGCCGCCGATGGCCAGCACGCGCGCATCGCGCACCAGCCGCTCGATCGGCGTCTCGCGCATGTAGCCCATGCCGCCGTGGAACTGCTGGCAGGCGTACATCACTTCGTTGACCAGCTCGCCGGTCAGCGCCTTGAGCATGGAGACCTCGCGCACCCCGTCGGCGCCGGCATCGACCTGCACCGCGCACTGATACAAGAGGGCGCGCGCCGCCTCCACGCGCGCCGCCAGCATCGACAGCGTCTGACGGATCGTCTGCTTGTCCCACAGCGGGGCGCCGAAGGCGCGGCGGTCGTTGACGTAGCGATAGGTCAGATCGAGCGCGGTCAGGCAGTGGCCGATGGCCATGCTGCCGAGTGCAATCCGCTCGACCTGGAAGTTTTTCATGATCGCGTAGAAGCCGGCGTTCTCCTCGCCCAGCCGGTTGGCCGCCGGCACCCGGCAGTTCTCGAACACCAGCTCGGCGGTGTCGGAGGCCAGCCAGCCCTGCTTGTTCAGCGCCCGGCCCACCCGCAGGCCCGGCGTGTTGCGCTCGACGGCAAAGATCGAGATGCCGCGCGAGCCCTTGGCGTTAGGGTCGGTCTTTGCGGCGACGAACAGCAGGTCGGCCAGCACGCCGTTGGTGATGTAGAGCTTGCTGCCGTTGAGGACGTAGTGGTCGCCGCCGCCGTCCGTCTGCCGCACGGCGCGCGTGCGGATGGCCGCGACGTCGGAGCCGGCGTCGGGCTCGCTCACCGCCACCGCCGTGATGCACTCGCCGCGGCAGATGGCCGGCAGCCAGCGCGCCTTCTGCTCGGCCGTGCCGGCGTTGACCAGATGGGGGCTGGCCATGTCGGTGTGCACGAGCACGGTGATGATGGCCCCGCCGCTGGTGGCGCGCGACAGCGCTTCCTGCCACACCACGTTGGTCAGCATGTCGGCGCCGCCGCCGCCGTGCTCGGCCGGATGCATCAGCCCGAGCCAGCCGAGCGCACCCATCTTGCGCAGCAGCTCGCGCGGCGTGCTGCCGGCCTCGTCCCAGGCCAGCGCGTGCGGCTCGATCTCGGCGGCAATGAAGCGCGCCACCTGGCGGCGCAGGTCGTCGTGTTCGGGGCGGTCGAAGATCGTGGTCATCAGACTACATCCGGAACACGCCGAACTTGGTCTCGGGGATCGGCGCGTTCAGCGCCGCCGAGATCGCCAGCGCCAGCGTGGCGCGGGTGTCCAGCGGGTCGATCACGCCGTCGTCCCACAGCCGCGCGCTGGCGTAGTACGGGTGGCCCTGGTGCTCGTACTGGGCGAGGATGGGCGCCTTGAACTGCGCCTCTTCCTCGGCGCTCCAGGCGCCGCCCTTGGCTTCGATGCCGTCGCGCCGGACCGTGGCCAGCACGCTGGCGGCCTGCTCGCCGCCCATCACGCTGATGCGCGCGTTGGGCCACATCCAGAGGAAGCGCGGCCCGAAGGCGCGGCCGCACATGCCGTAGTTGCCGGCCCCGAACGACCCGCCGATGATCACCGTGAACTTGGGCACCTGCGCGCAGCTCACCGCCGTGACCATCTTGGCGCCGTGGCGCGCGATGCCCTCGTTCTCGTACTTGCGGCCGACCATGAAGCCGGAGATGTTCTGCAGGAACACCAGCGGGATGCGGCGCTGGCAGCACAGCTCGATGAAGTGCGCGCCCTTCTGCGCGCTCTCCGAGAACAGGATGCCGTTGTTGGCGATGATGCCCACCGGCATGCCCTCGATCCAGGCAAACCCCGTGACCAACGTGCTGCCAAATCGTGCCTTCCACTCGTCGAACTCCGAGCCGTCCACGATGCGCGCGATCACCTCGCGCACGTCGTAAGGCTTGCGCGTGTCCATCGGGATCACGCCGTACAGCTCGGCCGGGTCGTGCCGGGGCGGGCGCGGCGTGCGCAGCGCCAGCGGCGCCGGCTTGACGTAGTTGGTGGTGGCCAGGATGCGGCGCGCCAGCGCCAGCGCGTGCGCGTCGTTGTGCGCCAGATGGTCGGCCACGCCCGAAAGGCGCGTGTGCACGTCGCCGCCGCCCAGGTCCTCGGCGCTGACCACCTCGCCGGTGGCCGCCTTCACCAGCGGCGGGCCACCGAGGAAAATGGTGCCCTGGCTCTTCACGATGATCGACTCGTCGCTCATCGCCGGCACGTAGGCGCCGCCGGCGGTGCACGAGCCCATCACCACTGCAATCTGCGGGATGCCCAGCGCCGACAGCGTGGCCTGGTTGTAGAAGATGCGGCCAAAGTGCTCGCGGTCCGGGAATACGTCGTCCTGGTTGGGCAGGTTGGCGCCGCCCGAGTCCACCAGGTAGATGCAGGGCAGCCGGTTCTCGCGCGCGACTTCCTGCGCCCGCAGGTGCTTCTTGACCGTCATCGGGTAGTAGGTGCCGCCCTTGACGGTGGCGTCGTTGCACACGATCACGCACTCGCGACCCGCTACGCGGCCCACGCCGGTGATGAGGCCGGCGCAGGGCGCCTCGTCCCGGTACATGCCCCAGGCGGCCAGTTGCGACAGCTCCAGGAAGGGGGTGCCGGGGTCGAGCAGCATCTGCACGCGGTCGCGCGGCAGGAGCTTGCCGCGCGCCAGGTGCTTGGCGCGCGCCTCCTGACTCTTGGCGTCGCCGCCGCCGATGGCGATGGCGTCGATCTTGGCCTTCAGGTCCGCGACCAGCGCGCGCATGTGCTCGCTGCTGGCACGAAAGTCGTCGGCGCGGGGGTTGAGCTTGGACGGCAGGACGGTCATCGGGGGCGGTGCGGTCCGGCGGCGGCGAGGCACCGCCCGGTCGGCAATCTCGAGAAGTTCGCCATGGTAGAGGCAGATGGCGGCATTCGGCCGGTGCGGCCTCTGCGGCCGGTGGCGGCGCCCGGCGCTGCCTTGCCGTGCGCCGCGCATCGGGCAGCCGGGCGGGCGCCCGCGGGGCGTGCCGCGCCTAATGCGTGGTCGAGCGCGAGAAGAGCTGGATCACCACCGTGCCGACGAGGATGAGCCCAATGCCGGCCAGCTCGCCCGCGCCGAGCGCCTGGTCGAACACGACCCAGCCGATCAGCGCGATCAGCGCGATGCCCACCCCCGACCAGACAGCGTAGGCGATGCTGACCGGAATGACCTGCAGCGCGCGCGTCAGCGCGATGAAGCAGACGAGATAGGACAGGCCAACCAGGACCAGCGGCTGCCAGCGGGTGAAGCCATGGGTCGCCGACAGCGCCGAGGTGCCGGTGACGCCGGCGACGATCGCCAGTGCCAGGAACAGGTAGGCCGTCCAGCGCCGGCGCAGCAGGCGCCGGGCGTGCAGCTCTTCCTCGATGCGCGCGCCGGCGGTGGCGGCCAGGTCGGCGAACGCCTCGTGCGGCCGTGGCTCCACCGCGAACATCGGTTCCGACGGCGGCGGCGCTTCTGCTGGTGGGGGGGCAGACTTCAAGCGTGACCGTTGGAGAAGACCTGGATCACGACCACGCCGGCCACGATCAGCAGGATGCCGGCCAGCGCCGGCGCATCGAGCTTCTGCTTGAACACCAGCCAGCCGATCAGCGTGATCAGCGCCACGCCCGCGCCGGACCAGATCGCGTAGGCCACGCCCACCGGGATGCTGCGCAGCGACAGCGACAGGAAGTAGAACGCTACGCCGTAGCCCGCCACCACCACCAGCGACGGCCACAGGCGCGTGAAGCCGTGGGTGGCCTTCAGGGCGGAGGTGCCGATCACCTCGGCCAGGATCGCGATGGCCAGGTACAGGTAGGGCATTGAAGCGGGGGGCGAACGGGGGTCGGGCGGGAGAGGGTCAGCGCAGTCGCAAGCCTAGCCGAACCGGCTGCCACGCCGCGCCGGGCTGGGCGCGGCAGCGGCCGGTCGTGCCGCGCCTTCTTCGCGGCAGCACGGCAGGCGGCTCCGTCCGGGACTGGCGGCCTTCACCTTCAGAAGGAACCGTACTGGAGCCAGCGGTCGATCTGGTCGAGCCGGTCGTGGCCCCAGAACGGCTCCTGGTCGACGAACACGAAGGGCGCCCCGAAGACGCCGCGGGCGATGGCCTCGTCGACCCGTGCCTTCAGGCGGTCCTTGATGGCCGGCTCCTGCGTGCCCGCCCGCAGGTCGGCGCCATCGATGCCCAGCTCGGTGGCGATTTCGCCCACCACGACCGGTTCGCCGATGTTGCGCCCTTCGGCAAAGTAGGCGCGGAAGACCTTGTGCACGAAGGGCACCGACTTGGCCGATCCATTGCCCTGCAGCCACAGCAGCGCCCGCGCCGCGGTCACGGTGCCGACCGGAAACGGCGTCGGCATCCGGAAGGCCACACCATGGAAGCGCGCGCTGCGCTCGAAGTCGCGGCGCGAATAGTCGCCCTTGACGGGCACCTCCACCAGCGGCGCCATCCCGGTGACCTTGAACGCGGCCCCCAGCAGGATCGGCTTGTAGGCCACGCTGCGCCCATGGCGGGTGGCCACCGCCTCGATCTTCTCGGACAGCAGGTACGAATAGGGGGAGGAGAAGTCGAAGAAGAACTCGATGGGTGCGGGCATGCGGGCTCCGGCGCCGGGCAGGGCCGGATTGTCGCACCGCCGTGGGAGGGCGCCGGCCCTGGACTACCGGATGTCGCAGCGCATCATCACCGAGAAGTTGCCGCTGAGCCCGGCGCTGTCGGCTGGCCTGCCCTGGCTCAGGCGCGTCGACAGCCGCAGCATCGGCGCCATGCAGCGCTGCGAGTCGAAGCCTGCCGCACGCATCCACTGGCGCAGCGTTTCGGACTCGAAACCCAGGTATCGGTGCGGGCGGCGGGGACGCCCGTCGGCCAGCACCGCCGCAGGCGGCGCCAGTTCGAGGATCTCGGCGCGTGCTGCGCTCGCCGCCGGCAGCAGCCAGTGCTCGGCTCTGCCTTCGTCGGGCCGGTGCGCGGAGGGTGGCGGGGCGATGAGCGCCGCTGCCGGCCGATCCGACTGCATCCACTGCGCCAGCGACAGCGGCGAGTGGGCCAGCGGCGCCATGGTCAGCTCGCTGGCCGGCACGCCGGGCGGCGCGCCGGCCAGACTGGCAGCCAGCGCGGCTGCAATCCCGCTTGCCCTCAATCTCAGTGCGGGCTTGCGACATCGGTTCATCGGCCTCCCTCTCCCCGGATGGCGTGCCAAAACCTAATCCCACGATGCAGGCTTTGCCCGAGCCTACGGCCGACTGGCAGCGGTGACCACCACGGCGTCAGCCCAGTGACAGGTTCTGGAGAGTGGCTAGTTCTTCTCGCGGCCCGCCCTCCCGCAGGCACGCCATCAAGCCGAGCGACGGAGGCGCCGAAAGACGGGAGGGTTTTATCCCTTTACCCTGCCCGTTCAAGGCGGACCCTCTGCCAAAATCCGGCCGGGACGGTGGATGCGCATGGCAACTGGGGTCTTCATCTTTGGTGTGGCGGCGGTTCTTCTGCTGGCGGCCTTTTGGGCGGTCCTGCGGACGCGCCGCATCCGTGCCGCCAGCCGCGCCCGCGAAACCAAGGCGCTCGCTGCCATGGCGAGTCGCGACGCTGCCGACAGCGACGGCGAAACCCTCTTCGCTGGGGTGCGCACGCAGCAGTCATTGAGCGGTGGCATTGAGGTTGCCGAGGTCGTCGACCTCGATGCCTTGCTGGGGGGGCTTCCCAAGGGTGATGCCGACCGCGCCCGTGCACGGCTGGAAGGACCGACGGAGTTCAACGTTGGTGCCATCGAAACCTATCCCGCGGCGCCGGCGCGCACCCCGCTTCTGCCGCCGGGTTCCGGGTCCTTGCCGACGGCGGCAGCCAGGCCGGCGCCGGCGTCAGTCACGACAGCAAGAGTGGGGTCGCCCAGTGGCGCTGCAGCCGGCCGGCCGGTTACGCCGGCCACGTTGCCGGCGGCCTCCTCAGGCCGGCCGCCGCGTGTGGGCGATGATGTGCCGCTGCGCGAATTGGCGCTTGCCTGGTTCGAGGCACGCGGCTATCGCAGCGCTCCGGCGTCGGCCGCCGTGCGCCCGATCGAGGTGGTGTTGCGCCACAAGGCCAGTCCGGCGCGGGCCTATGCCGTGGTGGTGGAAACGCAGCGCGTGACAGCCGAGCGGGTGCAGGCGCTGCGGATCCAGGCCCGCGAGATCGGCCTGATGCGCCTGCTGGTAGTCGCGGCTGCGGGTGCCGAGCCGCGCGCCGCCGCGGGCATGAAGGGCGTGCGGGTGATGGATCGGTCGGCGCTGGATGGCGAGTTCAGCCAACTCGATCTGGCCGTGGCCGCAAAGATCATCGCGGTGGCGCGCAAGCGCTCCGGCGTTGTCGCGGCGCCGCGCTGACGACCATCCCTTGCCGAGCGCGTCCAGCGCGACCGGCCCGGGCAGTAGTCCCAAAGCAAAGGGCCGCAACAGCGGCCCTTACTCCTGTACTCGGACACCTGCCCGACGCTACATCTTGCTGCGCTTCTTCATCCATTCCTCGGTGAATCGATCCGCGGCTTCCTGTTCACGCATGCCCATGGTCATCGTCCAGTACAGGCCGCCGATCACCATGACCGTCGGCAGCAGCCCTAGCAAAAGTTTTTCCACCTGATACCTCCTGTCGGAAGAGTGGATAGCGTAAAGAGCGCGGGGCCGCGCTGCGCTCCGGACTTTCCCCGGGTGCGGACGAGCTTGCGCGGCGCGGCCGGCCCGGTCCCGTGAACCGCGGCGCCGTGTCGGCTGCCCGCGGCGGCGCAGCCACGGTCGCCTTGCTGCCCCGGCCGGGACCTTTGTCGGTTCGTCCCGTCGTGGATTGCCGCGGTCACTCTGCAAGAGGACGCAAGCGCGCGCGTTGGCCTGAAACCGGTTCGGTCGGTCGGAGCAATCCGGGCGTGCTCGGCGCCGGCAGCGGCGATCTTGCACATGGGTTCGCCGATGCCCGCGGTCATTGGCTGCGCCCCCTGGTCGCGCAACCGGGCCAGCGCGGGCGTGCGCGCAAGTCCGCGTCCCTTAAAGAAACGTTCTGTAAGTCATTGTTTTCTTTGTGAGCACCGGTCGCCGCCGGCGGCGGCTGGGATGCTGGGAAGAACCGGCCGGCCGGGCACTTGAGCAGCATCGCGTTGGGGCGCGCGCATCCGCAGATGCAGACCGGGATTGACTGGATTCGGGCGCGACTGTGCCGATGCGGGACGGCACCTGTGCCGCGACCTTTGGACCGGAATGGCAAGCCGGCTCGACCTCGCGCCGGGCGGATTCCAGCGGCCCGCCCCAGGCAAGCTCGGCCGGGTCTCCCCGGCATGCGGCACCGTGACTCCGATCGACCGACCGGGGCGAGTCCTGTCTCAAACCGCCGGCCGATGTGGCGAGATGATCCGATGGTCCGATGGGTCCGATGGATCCGATGGGTCCGATGGATCCGATGGATCCGATGATCTGCCGCGGCTGGCAGCGGCGCGCCATGACCGTGCGCCCAGCCGTCAGCGTCCGATCACGCTCGAACCGGGTGCAGTCGCGGCGCGGCTCAGCCGGCGCCGCGCCTCGCCACGGCACCTACTGCTTGGGCGGACCGGCCTCAAGTTCGGCCAGGCGCTTCTCCAGCGCTTCGAGCTTGGCGCGCGTGCGTGCCAGCACCTGCGCCTGGGTGTCGAACTCCTCGCGTGTCACCAGGTCCAGCTGCGCGAATTGCTGAGTCAGCAAGGCCTTCATGTTCCTCTGCAGGTCGCCCGCAGGCGTGTGCTCCAGCAACGCGCTGACGCGCCTTTGCAGGTCTTCGAGAAAGCTGAAGCGGTCCATCAGGCCTCCGATAGCGGATGATCGGCGAGTCTAGTTGAGCGCACCGGGAAGATCAGCGCACGCACTACCTTAGTGCGTGCGCACCGTTTTGTGGTTGCCAATGCGCGGCGCGGGTGCCAGGCGAGGCACGGCCAAGGTCTATTGGGCAAATGGCACGCATATTGCGAGATCGCCGTCGGGTTCGCGTGAAACACTACCGGGTTTGTCCCAACCCACGAGGAAAATGCCATGAGAAATGCCCTCCGCGCCTGCGCCGCTGCCGCTCTGCTGTCGACCCCGCTGTTTGCTCAAGCCCAGGCCAAGGCCGAGCCTGACTTCACGGTCTCTGGCAACGCCGGCCTGTTCAGCGACTACCGCTTCCGCGGGTTCTCGCAGACCGGCTACTCGTTCGCCTTCCAGGGCGGCTTCGACATCGCCCACAAGTCCGGCTTCTACATCGGCAACTGGAACTCCAACGTCGAGCAGGGCCTTTACAACGGCGCCAGCCTGGAGATGGACGTTTATGCCGGGTACAAGACTACGTTGGGCGATCTCGGTTTCGATGTCGGGTACCTCTACTACTACTACCCGAAAAGTGGTGCCCTCGGCACCACCAAGGTGAAAAACGGCGAGGTCTACTTCGGCACCAGCTACGGCCCGCTGTCGGCCAAGTTTTTCTACGCCACCACGCCGTTTTTCTCGCTCGGTGAGCCGCCCACCGCGGGCAACGCCGACACCAAAGGTTCCTGGTACCTCGACCTGACCGGCAACTTCGATCTCGGCAGCGGCTGGGGCCTGGTGGCCCACTATGGTTATCAGAAGATCGCCAAGTCCGACGTGTTGTTCCGCCAGGGCATCGTCGGTGAGGACACCGATTCGATCGCCGACTACCGCGTTGGCCTCACGAAGGACGCGGGCGGGTGGCTGCTCGGCGCGAACTACGTGGGCACGAATTCCAAGAACTACTTCAAGACCGCCGAGTCCGGCTTCACCAAGGGTGCCGGCAAGGGCGGCCTCGTCTTCAGCGTCGCCAAGACGTTCTAGGCCCCTTCGAGAGGACCGGGCGCCGCAGCCCCTTACGGGCCGCGGCGCCTCCAACAGAGGTGCACCATGAAACTGATCACCGCCATCATCAAGCCGTTCAAGCTTGACGAAGTGCGCGAGGCCCTGAGCGCGGTCGGCGTGCAGGGCATCACCGTCACCGAGGTCAAGGGCTTCGGTCGGCAGAAGGGCCACACCGAGCTGTATCGCGGCGCGGAGTACGTGGTCGACTTCCTTCCCAAAGTGAAGATCGAGGCTGCGGTCGCCGACGACATCGTCGAGCGGGCGATCGAAGCGATCGAGAGCTCGGCCCGTACCGGCAAGATCGGCGACGGCAAGGTCTTCGTCTACGACCTCGAGCAGGTCGTCCGCATCCGTACCGGCGAGACCGGCAAGGACGCGCTGTAACCGCACAAGGATGACGCCCATGAAGAAGCTCTTTGCCATGCTGCTCACCGCCGGCGCCCTTGCGCTAGGCAGCATCACGCCGACCGCCGTGCTCGCGCAGTCAGCCCCGGCTGCAGAAGTCAAGAAGGACGCGTCCAAGGCGCCCGAGGCGGCGGCTCCGGCGGCGGCCCCGGCCGCTGCCGCCGCGGCCCCGGCCGAGGAGAAGAAGGTCGAGGAGGCGCCCAAGCCGCCCAGCGTCAACAAGGGCGACACCGCCTTCATGTACACGGCCATCATCATGGTCATCCTGATGACCATCCCGGGCCTCGCGCTTTTCTATGGTGGCCTGGTACGCAGCAAGAACATGCTGAGCGTGCTGATGCAGGTGTTCGTCACCTTCTCGCTGATCAGCGTCCTGTGGGTCATCTACGGCTACTCGCTCGCCTTCACCGGCGGCTCGCCCTACATCGGCGGCCTGTCGAAGATGTTCCTGTCGGGCGTCGGCAACGACTCGGTGGCGGCAACCTTCAGCAAGGAGACCTACATTCCCGAGCTGGCCTTCATCGCGTTCCAGTGCACCTTCGCGGCCATCACTTGCTGCCTGATCGTCGGCGCCTACGCCGAGCGCATGAAGTTCTCGGCGGTGCTGCTGTTCATGGTGATCTGGTTCACGTTTGCCTACCTGCCCATGGCGCACATGGTCTGGTACTGGGACGGCCCGGACGCAATCAAGGACCAGGCCACTTTGGACCAGGTGATCGCCAATGCGGGCCTGCTCTGGGGCAAGGGCGCACTCGACTTCGCCGGCGGCACCGTGGTGCACATCAACGCCGGTGTCGCCGGCCTCGTCTGCGCCTACATGCTCGGCAAACGGATCGGCTACGGCAAGGAGTCGATGGCGCCGCACAGCCTGACGCTGACCATGGTCGGTGCCGCGCTCCTGTGGGTGGGCTGGTTCGGCTTCAACGCCGGCTCCAACCTGGAAGCCAACGGCGTGGCGATGTTTGCCTTCCTGAACACGATCCTGGCCACGGCCTGCGCGGTCCTCGCCTGGACCTTCGCCGAGTGGATGATCAAGGGCAAACCGAGCATGCTCGGCGCGGCCTCGGGCGCGGTGGCGGGGCTGGTGGCCATCACGCCGGCCTGCGGCTTCGTCGGCGTGATCGGCGCGATGGTGATCGGCCTGGCCTCGGGCCTGCTGTGTCTCTGGGGCGTCACCGGGCTGAAGAAGCTGCTGGGTGCGGACGACGCGCTCGATGTCTTCGGCGTGCATGGCGTGGGCGGTATCGTCGGTGCGCTGCTGACCGGCGTGTTCGCCTCGCCGTCGCTCGGCGGCCAGGGCATCTGCAACTACATCACCAACAAGTGCGGCGACCTGGCCGACTTCCCGGGCATCGGCACGCAGGTCTGGATCCAGTTCCAGGGCGTGGTGGTGGCGATCGTGCTGTCAGCCGTGGTTGCGTACGTGGCGCTGCTGATCGTCAAGGCGCTCGTCGGCCTGCGTGTGTCCGAGGAAGAGGAGCGCGAGGGTCTGGACACGTCGTCCCACGGCGAATCGGCGTACAAGTACTGAGCGAGAGCGGGGCCCCGCCCCGTGTCACGGTGGAGGCAAAGGGCCGCGCATGCGGCCCTTTGCCTTGGATCTGCGCACTCGTCGGCCCGCCCGCTGGCCAGACCCCAACGTGCCTCGCTCCTCCCGCCGTCGAGCGCGCCGGCCGTCGCAGGTCCTTGGCCTACGTGCCCATGGCACGAACGTTGCACGGCGTTCCATCGTGTCTCCCTAGCTCGCCGATCTGCCCCGCTGTGCGGTGCAGACGCACCAAGGCGATTTCAAGGCGCCTCCTCGCGGGGCGTTTTTTTTCTCCGCCGGTTCCGGCTTGCCTGCCGCGCGGACGGCCCACTGTGCGCCCTTGGCTACAATCCGTATCCCAAGGCGCAGCGTTTCGTGATTTGTCACATGGGGTCGCGAGCGCGGATCTGACCGCATGCAGACTTCTGGTGGTACCCCGCCTGTTCCGCACCTGACCACGGCGCTGGCCGGTCCGCTGCGGGAACTGGAGCGACGCATCCTCGACTCGATGCCCGCCATCGAGCGCTGGTTCCGTCTGTTCTGGCAGGACCACACGCCCCCGTTCTACGGCTCGGTGGATCTGCGCAACGCCGGCTACAAGCTGGCGCCGGTGGACATGAACCTGTTTCCGGCCGGGTTTAACAACCTGTCGGATGAAATGCTCCCCTGTGCCGTGCAGGCCGCCCAGTCGGCCGTGGAGCGGCTCTGTCCGGATGCGCGCAATCTGCTGCTGATTCCCGAGCGGCACACGCGCAACGTCCACTACCTCGGCAATGTGGTCCGCCTGGCGCGCATCCTCGGCACCGCCGGGCTGCAGGTGCGCGTGGGCAGTCTGTCGGCCGAGGTGACCGCACCGGTGGTCCTCGACCTGCCTGGAGGCGAGCAACTCCGACTGGAGCCGCTGGCGCGGCACAACGGGCGGGTGGGCCTGTCCGGCTTCGATCCCTGCGCCATCCTGCTCAACAACGACCTGTCGGCCGGCACCCCGCCGATCCTGCGCGACCTCGACGGCCAGGTGCTGGTGCCGCCGCTGCACGCCGGCTGGACGGTGCGGCGCAAGTCGCACCATTTTGCCGCCTACGACGAGGTGGCCGACGAGTTCGCCCGGCTGCTGTCGATCGACCCGTGGATGGTCAACCCGTACTTCGCGCGCTGCTCGGCCGTCGACTTTCACGCGCGCGAAGGCGAGGACTGCCTGGCCGAGAGCGTGGACCTGGTGCTGTCGCGCATCCGCGCCAAGCACCGCGAGTACGGCATCGACGAGGCGCCGTTTGTCATCGTCAAGGCCGATGCCGGCACCTATGGCATGGGCATCATGACCGTGCGCGACGCCAGCGAGGTGCGCGACCTCAACCGCAAGCAGCGCAACAAGATGGCGGTGGTCAAGGAGGGCCTGCAGGTCTCCGACGTCATCATCCAGGAAGGCGTGCCGACCCGTGAGCGCGTGGACGACGGCGTGGCCGAGCCGGTCGTCTACATGGTCGACCGCTTCGTGGTGGGCGGCTTCTATCGCGTGCACAAGGAGCGCGGCATCGACGAGAACCTGAATGCGCCGGGCTCGCACTTCGTGCCGCTGGCGTTTGCGCGCCCCTGCAACCTGCCCGACTGCAGCGCGCAGCCGGATGCCGCGCCGAACCGTTTCTACAGCTACGGCGTGGTGGCACGGCTGGCGCTGGCGGCGGCGGCGATCGAGCTCGAGCGCACGGCGCACCTGCTGCCGGCTCCCGCCGCGCCGGCGGCCGACGACGCGGCCGTGGCGAGCTGACCGATGGCGCAGGGCCTGTCGCTGCTGTTCATCCTCGACCCGCTCGGCGAGCTGAAGGCCTACAAGGACTCCAGCGTGGCGATGATGCGCGAGGCCGCGCGGCGCGGCCACGACGTCTGGGCCTGCCTGCAGCCGGCGCTGCGCTGGCGCGACGGCCGCGTGACCGCCACGGCGCACCGGCTCGAGCTGGGCGCCGACGACCACGACTGGTACCGCGTCGTCGAGACCGGCAGCCACGAGCTGTCGAGCTTCGACGCGGTGCTGATGCGCAAGGACCCGCCCTTCGACAGCGAGTACCTGTACTCGACGCACCTGCTGGAGGCCGCCGAACGCGGCGGGGCGCGCGTATTCAATGCCGCGCGTGCCCTGCGCGACCACAACGAGAAGCTGGCGATCACCGAGTTCGCGCAGTTTGCGGTGCCGACCCTGGTCGCACGCGAGCCCGAGGCCCTGCGCGCTTTCCAGGCCGAGTTCGGCGACGTGATCCTCAAGCCGCTCGACGGCATGGGCGGCGCCGGCATCTTCCGCGTGCGCACCGGCGACCCCAACCTGAACGTCATTCTCGAGACCATCACCCAGCTCGGAACGCGCACCGTGATGGCGCAGCGCTATATCCCGGAGATCAGGGACGGCGACAAGCGCGTGCTGCTGATCGGCGGCCGGCCCGTGCCGCATGCGCTGGCGCGCATTCCGCAGCCGGGCGAGTCGCGCGGCAACCTGGCCGCCGGCGGCACCGGCCGCGCGCAGCCGCTGTCGGAGTCCGATCTGCGGATTGCCGCGGCGCTCGGCCCGGTGCTGGCCGCGCGCGGCCTGCTGCTGGTCGGGCTGGACGTGATCGGCAGCCACCTTACCGAGATCAACGTCACCAGTCCGACCTGCTTCGTCGAGATCACGCAGCAGACCGGCTTCGATGTCGCCGCCATGTTCATCGACGCGCTCGAGCAGGCGGTGGCGCGATGACGGTGCCGTGCGCACCGGCAGGGCAGCCGCGGTGATCGGCATCCTGGTCGTCGCCCATGCGCCCTTGGCGAGCGCCCTGGCGCAGGCGGCCGGCCACGTCTATGCCTGCGCGCCGGAAAAGGCGGCCGCGCAGTTGCGCACGCTCGACGTGGCCGCCGACGCCGAGGTCGAGTCGATGTGCGCCGCAGCGCGCGCGTTGATCGGCCAGATCGACCGTGGTGCCGGCACGCTGGTGCTCACCGACGCTTTCGGCGCCACGCCGGGCAACGTCGCCGCGCGGCTGGTGGAGCCGGGGCGGGTGGCGGTGATCGCCGGCGTCAACCTGCCGATGCTGCTGCGCGCCCTGTGTTACCGCGAAGGCACGCTGGCGCAGACCGTCGACAAGGCCCTGGCGGGCGGCACCCAGGGCGTCCTGCAGGTTACTGGCACGCCGCTGCAGAACCAGGCCAGCCGCAGCGTTGCCTCGGGCCATGATCTCGCGCGAATTCAGCATCAGCAATAAGCTGGGTCTGCACGCACGGCCGTCGGCCCAGCTCACCCAGGTGGCCTCGCGCTTCAAGGCCGAGGTGCACATCGCCAAGGGCGGCCGGCGCGTGAATGCCAAGTCGATCATGGGGGTCATGATGCTGGCGGCCGGGCAGGGCTCGGTGGTGGTGGTGGACGCCGACGGCCCCGACGAGGACGAGGCGATCGAAGCGGTGGGCGCGTTGATCCGCTCCGGCTTCGGCGAAGACTAGGCGGCGGCACCCTGCCGCGGCACCTGGCGCCGGCCCGCGCGCCGCGACCGAAGGGGCGTACAACAGCAGGCGCAGGCAAGAACATGAGCAGACAGATCCAGGGCATCGGCGCCTCGCGCGGCATCGCGATCGGGCGCGCGCACCGGCTGGCGCCCAGCGAGCTGGAGATCCGGCAGTACCCGATCGACCGCAAGGACGTGCTGCACGAAGTCGCGCGGCTGAACAACGCCTTCTCGCTGGTTCGGGCCGAACTGGACGCGCTGCGCAACGAGGTTGCGCCCGAAGCGCCGCAGGAAGTGGGCGCCTTCCTCGACCTGCACCGGCTGATCCTCGACGACGCGCTGCTGTCCGATGCGCCGCGCGATCTGGTGCGCACGCGGCTGATCAACGCCGAGTGGGCGCTGTCGATCCAGATCGAGGAAGTCTGCAAGCAGTTCGAGGCGATCGACGACGAGTACTTCGCCAGCCGCACGCAGGACGTGCGGCAGGTGGCCGACCGCGTCCTCAAGGCGCTGGCCGGCGGGCGCGCCGCCACCGCCAGTGTGACCCGGCCCGCCGATGGCGAGAAGCTGATCCTGGTGGCGCAGGATCTGGCGCCGGCCGACATGCTGCTGCTGCGCGAGCGCACCGGCGCGCAGCTGGCCGGCTTCGTCACCGAGCTGGGCGGGCCCACCTCGCACACCGCCATCCTGGCGCGCAGCCTTGCGCTGCCGGCGGTGCTGGGTGCGACCGGCGCGCGCGAAGCCGTGCAGGAAGGCGATCTGGTCATCATCGATGCCGATCGCGGCCTGATCGTCGTCGGTCCCGATGCCGCCGAGCTGGCCGAGTACCGCCAGCGTGCCAAGGCCGAGGTCGATGCGCGTGCCGAGCTGCGCAAGCTCAAGGGCAAGATCGCCCGCACGCGCGACGGCATTGCCATCGAACTGCTCGCCAACATCGAGGCGCCGGCCGACGCACGCGAGGCGCTCGAAGCCGGCGCCGACGGCATCGGCCTGTTCCGCACCGAGTACCTGTTCATGAACCGCGATCGGCTGCCCGACGAGGACGAGCAGTACGAGGCCTACGCCAAGGTGGCGCGCAGCATGAAGGGCAAGCCGGTGGTGATCCGCACGCTCGACGTCGGTGCCGACAAGGTGCTCAACGACGCCGCCCGCCAGTCGCTCGGGCTGGCCAGGGGCGCGCCGACCGCCGAGAGCAATCCGGCCCTCGGCCTGCGCGCGATCCGCTACTGCCTGGCCTACCCCGAGCTGTTCCTGACGCAGTTGCGCGCCATCCTGCGGGCCAGCAGCGTCGGCAGCGTACGCATCCTGGTGCCGATGCTGGCGCACGTACACGAGATCGACCAGGCACTGGCCTTCGTGGCGCGCGCCCGCGAGCAGCTCAGGGAGCGCAAGCACAAGTTCGACGCGCGCGCGCCGGTAGGCGGCATGATCGAGGTGCCGGCCGCGGCCCTCAGCCTGCCCGCCTTCCTGCAGCGGCTGAAGTTCCTGTCGATCGGCACCAACGATCTGATCCAGTACACGCTGGCGATCGACCGCGCCGACGCCGCGGTGGCACACCTGTACGACCACCTGCATCCTGCGGTGCTGCAGCTCATCAGCCGCACGATCCGGGCCGGCGAGAAGGCGCGCACCCCGGTCAGCGTGTGCGGCGCGATGGCCGGCGAACTGGAGTTGACCGAGCTGCTGCTCGGCATGGGACTGCGCCAGTTCTCGATGCACCCGTCGCAGATCCTGGGCGTCAAGCAGCGCGTGCTGGAGACCTCGCGGCGCAGCGCGATGCAACTGGCCGCCCGCGTCCTCAAGCAGAGCGATCCGCTGCAGATCCGCAAGGCACTCGAACGCGCCGCGCGCGCCAGCGCCCGCCGCGCCGCCTGAACGGCGCGGCGGGGCCGGTGCTTGACTGAATCCGGCCGTGTCGGTAACGTTGTTACCAAATGGATGCCGCCGATGCCAGTTTCGATTACCAGGACGCCCGCGCTGCAGGCGATGACGTGGTCCGCCGCGGGTTGCTGGCTCTGGCGGCCCGTCTGCTGGCCGAGGACGGGCCGCAGGCGCTGACGCTGCGTCACCTGGCGCAACGGGCCAACTGCTCCACCAAGGTCGTCTACACGCTGTTCGGCGGCAAGAACGGCCTGAGCGAAGGCCTGAAGGTGGAGGGCTTCGCGCGGCTGCGCTTCGCCGTCGAGCGCGAGCGCCGCCGCCACCGCGACCCCGTGCGCGCGCTGCTGCCGGTGATGCTGACCTACCGCAGCTTTGCCCTCGCGCAGCGGGCGCTGTTCGGCGTGATGTTCGGCAATGCGCTGCCCGAGCACGTGCCGACCGAGTACTCGCGGCAGCAGGCGCGGTTGGCCCTGGGCGCGGTGGAGTCCGCGGTGGCCGCGGCGCGCGCCGCACTCGGTGCCGGGCCGGGCAACGCCCGCGAGGACACCGTGCGCCTGTGGGCTGCGGTGCACGGACCGGTCACGCTCGAACTCGAGGGCATCACCCCCTTCGACCGCGACGGCGAGCGGCTGGCCCGCCTCGCGGTGACCGATGTGCTGGCCAGCCTTCGACTCAATCAGCCTCGTGCTGCAACCTCGTTGGAGAAAGACCCATGAATCACCGCGATCGAACCCTGGCGGCGCTGTGCGTCGCCGTTGTACCCCTGGCATGGATGGCCGCGCCGGCGCAGGCACGCGACGAGGGTGCCGCCACCCTGCGGCTGGAGGTGGCCTCCTTTCGCAACGCCAAGGGCACCCTGAACTGCCGTCTGTTCACCGACGCGGCCAGCTTCCCGGATGGCGAGGGCGTGCGCACCGTGCGCGCCCCGATCGATGGCACCCAGGCCGCGTGCGTGTTCGAAGGGCTGGCCCCCGGCGCTTACGCGGTGGCGGTGGTGCATGACGAGAACGGCAACGGCCGGCTCGACAAGAACTTCGTGGGTATTCCGTCCGAGGGTTACGGCGTCTCGAACAACCGCACCTACGCGATGGCGAGCCCCAAGTGGGACGAGTCGCGCTTTACTCTGGCATTGCGCGAGGCGGCCGTGCTGCGCGTCAGCCTGCGGTACTGAGCGTGCGGGCGATGCGGCAGCGGTCCTCGAAGCACCCGGCGCCTATTTCTTTTTCTTTTGTTCAATCGGTAACAATGTTTCTAGTCAGGAACAATGTTCCTCCTTTTAACGGGAACGCCCAATGAATCCAGTCATGACCACCCTGATCACGGGCGGCGGCGCCGGCATCGGTTTCGAGTTGGCGCGGCTGCTCGCGGCACGCGGCCAACGTCTGGTGCTGGCCAGCCGCGATGCCGGGCGGCTGCAGGCCGCGGCCGACGAACTGCGCCGCGCGCACGGCGCCACGGTGCACGTGCATGCCATCGACCTGTCGGAGCCCGGCGCCGCGCAACGCCTGTTCGAGGCCACCGAGCGCCAGGGGCTGCGCGTCGACACGCTGGTCAACAACGCCGGCTTCGGCGTGGTCGACGAGCACGTCGCAATCGAGCCGGCGGTGCTGCAGCGCATGTTGCAGCTCGACGTGGTCGCCGTAGCGGAGCTGTGCCACCGCTACGGCGGCGCCATGAAGCAGCGGCGCGCCGGCCGCATCCTGAACGTCGCCTCGACGGCGGCCTTCCAGCCCACGCCGTACTTTGCCGCCTACGGCGCTGCCAAGGCCTTCGTGCTCAACTTCTCGGAGGCGCTGGCCAAGGAACTCGAGGATTACGGCGTCCGCGTCGGCTGCCTGGCGCCCGGGCCGACGGACACGGCGTTCTTCGACGGTGTCGACCCGCGCCGCATCGCAGGCGGGCACCACTTCGGCAAGGCCGGTCGGGCCGATCCGCGCGACGTTGCGGCGGCCGGGGTGGAGCTGCTGCTGGGCGGCGGCCTGACGCGGGTGGTGGGCCTTGCCAACCGGGTGATGGTCCTGAGCAACCGATTCGTACCGCGGCCCATGGTGGCCACGGTGTCGAAGCGGCTGCTGCGGCCGCTCGACATCGAGGAGAGCGCAACGTGATCGTCTTTATCACGGGTACCTCGCGCGGCCTGGGTCGCTTCCTTAAACAGCGGCTCGTGCAGCGCGGCCACACGGTGGTCGGGTGCAGCCGCGCACCGGCTCAGGGGTCGGACGACCTGCGGCTGGATGTCACCGATGCGTCGGCCTGCGAGGACGCGCTGCGCTGGATCAAGCAGCGGCACGGACGCATCGACGCGGTCGTCAACAACGCCGGATACCACCTCGTGGGCGCGGCGCTCGAAACGACGCCCGAGGAGCTGCGGGCGCAGATGGAGCTGAACTTCTTCGGCAGCGTGAACGTCCTGCGCGCCGCCGTCCCCCTGATGATCGAGCAGCGGGCCGGCTGCCTCGTCAACGTCGGCAGCATTGGCGGGGTGCTTGCGAGCCCGTTTGCCGCCGCCTACAACGCCAGCAAGTTTGCCCTCGAAGGCTACGCGGCGGCGCTGCGTGCCGAGTGCGCGCCTTTTGGAGTCCACGTATCGAACCTGACGCCAGCCTTCGTGCGCACCGGGACGCACGGCCGCTCGCTGGTGGCAACGCGCGGCGAGCACGCGCTGTTCTCGCCGCACCGGATGAAGGTGCTGCGGCACATGGAGGCTGGCGGCGAGAAGGGCGTGCCGATGGAGGCAGTCGCGCGGGCCCTGGAGCGGATTCTGTCCGCGCGGCAGCCCCGCTTCCACGACTCGGTGGACGGGCTGGCGGCACGCCTGGCGCTGCTGCGCGTCTTGATGCCGCAGCGGATGTTCGAGGCGATCGTGGTGCGCAACACCGCGCCCGGCTGGCCGGAAGCGGCCACGCGCTCACTGCCAAACCCTTAGAACTGGTCCGGTACCCTGAATCCGCAACCGCTACGCTGTTGTCTGGACGGCACGCCCCTTCGACTCGCGCCGCAGGTCGGCGTGCCTCGGCGCGGCCGTCCTCGCCGATCGACAAATGGAGACAATCGATGCAACTGCCGTACAAGCTCATCCGCAACCTGCACCTGCTGGCATCGCCGTTCATCGGCGCCCTCGTGTACTCGGGGGCGCTGCGCGCGAATGAAACGTTCCTGGCCGTGGTGCAGTGGGGCGTGTTCCCGCTCATGGCCGCCGGCGGGCTCTTGCTGTGGCTCGGCCCGCGCCTGGCGCGGCGTGGCGCCGGGGCGTCGCGCTGACGCGCCTGACCGGGAGTACCCGGCCAAGTTCGCAAGGCGCTGCCAACGGTGGCCGCGCGGGCTGGGCGCAGGCGCCAGAACCCGGAACCCAGAACCCAGAACCCAGAACCCAGAACCCAGAACCCAGAACCCAGAACCCAGAACCCAGAACCCAGAGCCCAGAACCGAAACGCATGGCCGCGGCGATGCCAGCAGCAGTGATAAAGTCGTGTCTTCGCCGATTTGTTGATCCGCTTGCGGGCGTAGGGGGGCCGAAGGCCGCCTGACAGACTCCGCTAAAGAGATCCACGACCGCCCTGTCCGGGTCGTGCCCAACGGAACCCGACAAGTCGCCTACTTGCCGGGTTTTTTGTTGCCGATCCGTGACCGCATGACCAGTCCGTCGCGCTCCGTGGGGATCGTGAAGCCGCAGCCGTTCGCCTTCAGCGAGGCGCTGTCGCTGGCCAGTGGCGCCAGCCTGCGCGACTACAGCCTGATGGTCGAGACCTACGGCACGCTGAACGCAGACAAGTCCAACGCAGTGCTCGTGTGCCACGCGCTGAATGCCTCGCACCACGTCGCTGGCACCTATGCCGACGCGCCCAGAAACGTCGGCTGGTGGGACAACATGGCGGGCCCAGGCAAGCCGGTCGATACCGACCGTTTCTTCGTCGTCGGCGTCAACAACCTGGGTTCCTGCTTTGGCTCCACCGGCCCGATGTCGCTCGACCCCGCCAGCGGCAAGCCCTATGGCGCGCGCTTCCCGGTGGTGACGGTGGAAGACTGGGTCGACGCGCAGGCGCGGCTGGCCGACCGGCTGGGCATCGAACGCTTTGCCGCGGTGATGGGCGGCTCGCTCGGCGGCATGCAGGCGCTGTCGTGGGCGACCCGCTACCCGGAGCGCGTCGGCCACTGCGTGGCGATCGCCACCACGCCGCGGCTGAGCGCGCAGAACATTGCGTTCAACGACGTGGCGCGCACCGCGATCCAGAGCGACCCCGATTTTCACGGCGGCGACTACTACGCCTGGGGCGTGGTGCCCAAGCGCGGCCTGCGGGTGGCGCGGATGATCGGCCACATCACGTACCTGTCGGGCGATGACATGGCCGAGAAGTTCGGCCGTGCGCTGCGCGGCAAGGCCGAGCACGACGCCTATGCCTTCGGCTACGGCGTGGAGTTTGAGGTCGAGAGCTACCTGCGCTACCAGGGCGACAAGTTCTCCGAGTACTTCGATGCCAACACTTACCTTCTGATCACGCGCGCTCTCGACTACTTCGACCCGGCGCGCAACCACGGCGGCGATCTGGCGCGCGCGCTGGCGCCGGCCCAGTGCAAGTTCCTGCTGGCGAGCTTCTCCACCGACTGGCGCTTTCCGCCCGAGCGCTCGCGCGAGATCGTCGAGGCGCTGATCCGCAACCGCCGCGACGTGGTCTACGCCGAGATCGACGCGCCGCACGGCCACGACGCCTTCCTGCTCGACGACGTGCGGTACCACCGCGCGGTGGCGGCCTACTTCGACAACATCGGCCGCGAGGTTGGAGCATGAGCGGCGCCGCGACTTCCGCGCCGGCGGGCAGCACGGGCCGGCTGCGCACCGACCTCGACCTGATTGCGCAGTGGATCCGCCCCGGGTCGCAGGTGCTGGACCTGGGCTGCGGCGATGGCGAATTGCTCGCCCACTTGCGCGATTCGCGCGGCTGCCGGGGCTATGGCGTGGAGATCGCCGATCACCATGTGCATGCCTGCGTGCGCCAGCGCGTCAACGTGGTGCAGGCCAATCTCGACGCCGGCTTGCGCATGTTTGCCGACGGCATGTTCGACACCGTGGTGCTGTCGCAGACGCTGCAGGCCATGCACCGGGTCGAGGCCGTGCTGCGCGAGATGGTGCGTGTGGGCCGCGAGGGAATCGTCAGCTTTCCCAATTTCGGCCACTGGAAGCATGCGGTCAGCCTGCTGGCGGGACGCATGCCGGTGACCCGGCAGATTCCTTATCAGTGGTACGACACGCCCAACATCCACTTGTGCACGCCGAAGGACTTCGAGATCCTTGCCGCGCGGCTGGGGCTGCAGATCACCGACCGCGCACTGCTGGCCGAAGGCCGGCCCGTGACCGTGCTGCCGGCGCTGCGGGCGACTCTGGCCGTGTACCGCTTCGAGACGCGCTGAGAGCCCGCGAAAACATTATCGCGAGCAGCTCGAGGTCGCGCCGAGTAGCCGACCCGTACAGAGTGGTACGGCGAGCAACGCAGGCGAGGGATCGGGCCGCACAGTGGTTTTTTCAAAGGCTCCGAGCCGCGCCCGCATCGCTGCCGCGGCGCCGTAGCGCATCGGGCGTGCCGAGGTGGTCTTCCCCGCCTGCTGCGCTGTCAACGCGTGCGCTCGAACCAGGCCAGCGCATAGGGCGGGACTTCGACGCGCCCTTGCGCCGCCACCGCCGGCACATCGGACAGCGCCGCCGGCCCGGTGATGCGTGCCAGCGGCGCGGCGGTCAACACGCGCCCGGCCGCGGCCTGCCAGCCGGCGCTGGCCAGATCGATGCGCGCGGTGGCGGCATCGGCGTTGACGATCACCATCCGCTCGACGGTGCCGCGCGTCAGCAGCCACGCGGCCACGCGGTCGGTGTCGGTCACGCCGGACAGTTCCGACTGCGCCAGGGCGCGCCCGCAGCGTCCGCCCGCCAGCGTGGCGGCTAGGGCTGCCAGTGCGCGGCCTTGCGCGGTCAGCGCATAGGACTCGAACCCCGGCGCGGGCACGACATCCGGCGCGCGGCCCGGGTGAACGACCGTCTGCCACTGGCGGTTGCCGGTCAGCATGTGCGCGATCAGCAGCTCGACGCGTGCGTCTTCCAGCGCGCGCAGCGCGAACTGCGCCAAGAACAGGCCGTGCATCCAGGTGCCCACCAGCTCGGCGGCATCGGCGAAACTGACGTTGAATTCGGTGATCCACAACGACTTCGCCGGCGGCAGCACCGCCCACTGCGGCGTGGCGCGTGTGGCCCGCCAGTAGCGCGCCGCCGCGGTACCGAGGTCTGCCAGGTACGCCGCATCGGCGCGGCCCGCGCGGTCCGGCAGGCGCGGATAGAAGTGCAGCGCGAAGGCGTCGGCATGATCGGCGGCGCCGGCGGCGACGATGCGCTCGTTCCAGGTCCGCATGCGCGTGTCGTTGCCCGGATCGAGCTGGCCTGTCGCCAGGTCGATCCGCGGAGCAAACGCCGGCTGCGCCAGACGCGCCGCCGGAAATGTCGTGCGCACCTGCTGCGCCAGCGCACGCGCCGCGCCCACATGGGACTCGGCATCGGGAAACACCGTCGCGTTGTTGGCGGTGCCCTCGACTTGCGCGAAGTACGGCTCGTTTCCCAGTTCGACCCGCGCGACTGCGACCCCGGCGGCGCGGCTGGCGATGAGCCATGACAGCGTCTCGTCCGGACTGGCGGTCACCATGTTGGCCACCAGCAGCGGCGCGCCGCGCACGGCGCCCAGCAGCGAAGCGAAGAAGGCCGGGGTGCCTTGCGTGAAGCTGCCGAAGCCCTGATAAAGCGCAGGCGGCTGCAGCACCCGGTTGTCCCAGGTGCGGCAGGTCGAATAGCGGCACGGCTCCACCGGGCGTCCATTGAGCCAATGGTGATAGTCGGACTCGGTGCCGCCCGGATAGCGCAGCACCGGCGCGCCGAGCATGGCCACCGCGTCGAGCAACGCGCGGTCGTTGAACAGACCCTCCCAGAACAGCACGTTGACGTTGTAGCCGACGGCAACCGATTCCAGCGAACGCGTGGGCGCCGGGCAGACCGCATCCGCCACGGGTTGCGGCGCAGGTGGCGGGGAGGCGGTGGCGGAACTGCCGCCGCCGCAGGCGGAGACGAGCAGTAGCGCGAACAGACCCAGCGCGAGCGCGAGACGATTCGCCGCAGGTGCTTGTGCCACGCAGGTTTCGGTACGCGCTGGCGCAGCGTCGCTGCCGGCGCCAGGGCGCAGCGCGTCCTCGGGGCGATCCGCTCGCAGTACCCAGCAGATGGCCGAGCGTCGGTGTGTCGTCGAAGGCATGGCGGCTGGCCCGGCCATGGGGCGCGGGGAACAAGCCGGGTGTTCCTATCGTACCCCGATTCGTCCTGACTACGGGCCACCCGGCAGGCGCGCCTTGAAGAAGGCCCAGACCACCTCGGCAAACTCGATATCGCGGTTCTGGACACCCGTGAGTAGGTTTGGGCTCACAAGGACGGTCTGGCTCGGGACTGTGTGGCCGGCGCCATCCAGCCGCCACCACTGCAGCGGGATCGGTCCGGCGTAGTCGAATCGGTTGCCCGGGCCGGCATCCTTCTTGTTGCCGTCGATCACGGTCTGCGAAGGGCTCACGCCGCTCAGGCCGTTGATCTGCAGCCAGCGGTCGCGCGTGGCCTCGGCGGAGATCACCTGCCCGCGATTGCAGGCGCCGCCGACGTTGGCCACGCAGCCGCCGGGCCAGGGCATCTGCGTGTCGCCGGTGCCGTGCAGGATGAGGATCGGCAGCGGGCGGCTGGGTCCGGTGGTGCAGGGGCCGGGTTTGGGGTTTAGCGGCAGGCTGCCCGATCCAGTGCCCACTGCGGCCACCAGATCGGCGCGGTTGAACGCGAACGCGTGCGTCATCTGCGCGCCATTGGAGCCGCCGGTCATGAACATGCGGGAGGTGGTCAGCCCGTACTCGGTGCGCACGCGCTCGACCAGCGCAGCCAGGAAGCCGACGTCGTCGGCGCCGCTGGAGGTGGTGTTGTCGGCGCGGCAATCGACCCAGCCCGGTTTGCCCTTGGGGTCTTTGGCGGGCAGCCCGCCGGGGTAGACCACGACGAAGCCCTCGCGGTCGGCCACGCTGCGAAACACCGACAGCGGATGCTGGCCCGAACTGGCCACGTCCAGGCCTTTGCCGCCGCCGCCGTGCAGCACCAGCACCACGGCCTTTGGCGCGCCGCTCAGCGTGGCCGGAACATGAACCCGGTACTGGCGCCGTACGCCATTCACGGTGATCCGCTGATCGCTCAGCCCGACCGGATAAGGCGCCGAGACCTGCGGTGGAGACGGTGTTGGCGCGGCGGACGTGCCGCCTCCGGCAATCGGCAGGATTGAAGCTGCGAGCAGCAGCCGCCGCAGGCGTTTCATGTGGGCTTTCCCAACGGCTCGGAGCGTGACCCCAGGGTCGGTCCCGTGCCCGCGGCGGACCGGTGCAACGGAGGAGCGGCCAGCGTGATGAAGGGTCGGGCGCGCCGCTGCCAGCCCGGATGTTTCACCAGGTCGCTCCCGTGCATCCACGATCTGCCTCTGTAAGCCGCGGCGGTCGCCGGCACTTGGCCCAAGCCAGTTTGGACGGCCGGGGCTACGCGGGTTTGCGCGGTGCCCGCGCGGCCACATCGCTCAAGCGTTCGCCGATGCCTACGGGCATTGGCTACGCTCCTATCGCGCAATCTGGCTCGCGCGCGCATCCGCGCAAATTTTGCGTCCCTGATGAAACATCCGGGCTAGGGCAGCGGCCGGATTACCGCTGGGTTGGAAGTCAACGCGGACCTGATCAGCGGCGCAAGCGTCTGCTTCAGCACTTCCGACGGCTCGGTATTGCCCTGTTGCGGCTGGCGCGTCATCACGCAGGCCGCGTAGTTGCCATAGACATCGATCCACGGACCGAAGCCGAGCGCGCCCGGGCTGGAGAAGCGCAGCGTCGGATCGACGTCGCAAGCGCCGGCATTGCCCGGATTGCCGCACTCGCGGAAGTTGCAGAGCCCGTAGTGGTACATCGGGTCCGGCGTGAACTTCTGGTAGGGGCTCTTTACGATCACCGTGTTGGCCGTGAAGGCGTCGGCGCGCTGGGTGGCAATCAGGTTCTCGCTGATCAGGCGTGCGCCGCCGTACAGCCCTTTCCTGAGCAGCATGACCAGGAAACGCATGTACTCCTCGCCGCTGCAGCGGATGCCGCCATCGCCGCCGTCCAGCGCCGGGTTGGGTCCACCGAGGCTGTAGATTGAGGCGGAATCCCAGCCGAGCGGCACGCGCAGTGCGGCGTCGAAGATCTGCTGCCAGGACTTTCCCGTTGCCACCTCCGCCATGCGACCGGCCACGCGCAGATGGGTGGCGCCGTACCAGTAACGCGCCTTCGGCGGCGCCAGCACACCCGGTTTGCTCTGGCTGTCATGAATCCGCAGCACCGCCTCGGCCAGCGTGATGCTGGTCGCGGTGGCTTCGTCCACGTCGCCCTCCAGGCCGCTGGTGAACGACAGCAGGTCCGAAAGCGTGATTTGGCCTATCGGCCCGCTCCACGGTGCGCCCTTGCGGTCGACCAGCAGATCGCCCGTGCGGGTCGCCAGCGACAGGGTGCCTTGCTGCACCAGCCGCAGGATGGTCGATCCGGTGACCCATTTGGTGGCCGAGGCGATGGGATTGCGCGTCTGCGACGTGTAGCCGCCCGAGCTTCGCGAATAGACCACGCCAGCGGGTATTGCCACTTCGACCGTCAGGCCGTTGCCAAACGATGGGGCGGCCTTGTCGACGGCGGCGTCGACCGCAGCCCAGACACTGGACGGCGGTGGAGGTGGTGGCGGGGTGGGCGCGGGGGACGGCGCGGGGGACGGCGCGGCTGCGTCCGAACCCCCGCCGCAGGCGGCTAGCGCCGCGGAACTGGCGACGCCGAACAGCAGCCGACGACGCAACGGCTGCGGCGAGCCGGTGCCGGACGAGTTGCTGGTGAAGCGGGTGATCATCGTATGACTTCCTGGCGGGGACCATTGCAGTGTGTCCGCATTGGCAGCCGCCGCCCAGCGACCGAGTGTTGCGGTATGTAAGCCCGAAGTTGCGGCGCTGTGGCTTTGAATCGCCTTGGAGCGCCGTCACTGGCGTACGGGCGGTGCGATACCAATTGTCACATCTGCAACAGGTTCGGTTACGTCTGTTGCGGCGGCGATCCGCAAGACTGTCGACGCTGACCGGCAATGCGGCGTCTTGTCCGTTCGAGAGTCGGACCGACGGATGTTGATTCAGCGCTGCCAGGTGCGGTTGGCGGTCGCTTTCCAGTGGAGTTTCAGCATGAACGATGACTCAGGCGGGATGCTTTGCCAGGCACGCAAGCAGCTTGAATTGCGGCGACGGCTGACGATGGCGCTCGCCATGACGGCCACGCTGCCCGGACTGTCTGCATGCGGCGGCGGCTCGGACGTCGGGGCGCCCACGCCCGCACCCACACCGCCGCCCCCGACGCCTCCCGCACCGCCGTTGGCAGGGGGCTTCGACCGCTATGTGAGCGCATTGCCGACCAGTGACCTGGTGCGCTCGTGGATTTCCACGATCTTCAACTTCGGGATTCGCCGCGTTGGCTACCCGGCCGACCCGCTGACCACCGACTTCGCCGCTTCGATGCTGGCGTCCATGGGCGTGCAGGTCAGCACCCAGGACGTACCGCTGAAGCGCTGGGACACGGTCGAAGGTCAGACCAGCGTGCAAGTATGCGTGGGCAACTCATGCGTCAAGTACGCAGCGTTTCCCACCGTCACCAGCCGTAAGACAACGACACGGCAGGGCGCGCTGGTCCGCTACCAGGACGCCAACACGGCGGTGACCGGCAAGGTGGTGTTGCTCGACTATCCGATGTCACGCTTTGCACCCGGTGCGCTGCAGAGTCGCGCCGACTGGGTCTACGACCCGGACAACGACATCAACAAGACCGTACATCCCAATTCGCGGCCACAGACCTCGAATGCCGGCAAGACGCTCGCCAGCATCCTGCTCAAGCAGCCGCTGGCGGTGATCGCTGCGCTCGACGACTTCATCGATACGCCGTACATCTATGGTGCGCACTCGGCCGCACCCTATGACCGCGACATACCCATCGTGTGGGTCAGTCCGTCGACGCGCCAGTCGATCCTCGCGCAACTGCAGGGCGCAAGCGCAAACGCGCAGGTCAGCGTGCTGTCGAGCGAGACCGCGGTCGTTTCCCGAAACGTGATCGGCCGGCTTGCCTCCGGCCGCACCGATCAGGTGGTGCTGATCGGCTCGCACCACGATGCGCCCTTCATGGGCGCCACCGAGGATGCGGCCGGTACTGCGCTGGTGCTGGCGCAGGCGGCCTACTGGTCCAAGGTGCCTGCGGCGGAGCGTCCTTTCGAGTTCCTGTTCCTGCTCAATGCCGGCCACATGCAGGTCAGCGCCGGCTGCGAAGCCTTCGTGGCGGCCAATGCGGCGCTGCTGCCGCGCGTAGTGCTTGACGTACATCTGGAGACGCCCTGCCAGGAGTTCGACATCGACGCCAACGGCCAATTGGTCGATCTCGGTCGTGTCGAGCCACACTGGATCTACACCAGCCGCAATCCGACCTTGCAGGCGGCGCTGAAGGCCGCAATACAAGCCGAGGACTACCGGCGCACGATGATGGTGCCGCCAGAGGAGTTTGGTGACGGACCGCCAAGCGATGCCAAGGCCTTGTGGAAAGCCGGTGTGCCGGTCATGTCGCACATCTCAAACCCGGTGTACTACCTGAGCATCGCCGACACGCTCGACAAGGTGAATCCGGCCAGCCTCGACAAGGTCACTCGCTACGTGGCACGCACGCTCTGGTCGGTGCAGGGAACAACGGCGGCGCAGATGCGTGCTGGCATCGTGCCGGGCTGAGAACGCCGGAGGCCGTCGCCGGGGCTGCGCGTCCGGCCAGTGCGGCACGGGTGTCGCCCGCTGAAGCGCCCCGAGCCGCAGCGGCGGTCGAATCCGCTCAGGCTTGATCGGTCGCGGCCACCCCGGTACCTCCCCGCCGCGTCCAGGCGACCGCTATGACGACTTGCTCTGGCCTCGCTTCTGTTGCGACGCAGCCCGCTGCATAGCCTCTTTGCAGGGCGTCGACAACTGCTCCTTGTTTTCCGACAGGCACTTGCGGATGCGGCCGTCGCCGCGCTGCACTGACGCGCAGAACCGTTCCACGTCCGCCTTGCAAGCCTGTTGCGCAGCCCCCTTGGACGGTTCGGCGCCTGTAGCCGACGTGATTGCCAGAGCGCCAATGCCCAGCATCGCGCACGTTAAGCCCTTGATCATCATGTTCTCCTTGGTGAGGTTGGCCCATGGCGGTATGGGCGGGCCCGGCTTGCGCCGCTGACGTCGGACCCTGACGACTTGCGCATCGGTCCTGCCGCCGCGGCCGACTGCCGGTGGGGTCGCGCTCGCCAACGGCGCGCGGCGACCAGAAGCAAGCCCGGGGCAGGCGGCTGCTCCGGACCAGTCTGTCGTCGGTCATTGCGGGCTGGACGACGCAGAGGTGCCCGCCATCAGGCTGACGACCCGGAAGCCGTTTTTGGTTTCCTCGTCGGTGGGCGCCACATTGCGGACGAAGCGGTAGCCGAGTTGCGTGCCGCCGCTGTCGCCCGTGCTGTAAGACTCGCCGCGAACGGCAAAGGCGCCGCTGCGGACGGTTTCGGTCCACTCGCCGACGTTACCCATCTGGTCGAAGGTGCCCCAGGGGCCTGGCGAGTTCTCGAAGTCGCCGACGTTGGTGCGCAGGAAGCCGGGCAGGCTGTAGGCGTTGTTCTGGAAGAAGTTGGCGTTGTTGCCGGGATCGGGCGTGAGCAACTGGTTGCTCGGGGTCGTATTGCTGCGCGTGCCGAACGACCAGTACTTGTTGGCCGCGGTGATGGTGGGGTCGAAGTAGGCCGCCTTGTACCACTCGTTCTCGGTGGGCAGCGCGAAACGGGCGCCGGGGCTGCGCGTCACCGCGAGCAAGGCCGTGTCGGTGGTGGCGCCGTCGAGCGTATAGGCGCCGCGCTCGGTGGTTGCGGGGCCCTGCGCGCCAATCGGCTGACCATTGTGGAGCCAGTTGACGAAGCGCGCTGCATCGCCCCAGCTGATGAAATTGATCGGGCGGTCGGCGTAGTCGGCGGCCACCGAGTAAGCGTAGTTGCCCGAGCTGCCCGTGCGCTGAATGCGCGGCCCGGTCGGCCAGGTCGACATGTCGCTCGAATTGGAGGCGTACAAGCCGTAGGGATCGGTGCGGGCAACGGCATTGAGGAAGGCGGTGTACTGGCCCGCGGTGACCTCGAAGGTGCCGATGGCGTAGCTGTAGCTGACGGCACCGTAGTCAGTGCGGGTATCGGCGGGGTTGCCGGGGCTCCCGACCTGCTGCATGGGCAGCGAGACGATCGCGCTGGTGCCGGGCAGGCGCGCCTTGAAGAAGGCCCACACCACTTCGGCAAACTCGATATCGCGGTTCTGGATGCCGCTCGTGGGGCTGGGGTTCACGAGCACGATTTGGCTGGGCACCGTGTGGCCGGCGCCATCGAGCCGCCACCACTGCATCGGTGTCGCTCCGGCATAGTCGAAGCGGTTGGCCGGGCCAGGGTCGCTCTTGTTGCCGTCGAGCACGGTCTGGGTCGGGCTGACGCCGGTCAGGCTGTTGATCTGCAGCCAGCGGTCGCGCGTGGCCTCGGCCGAGATCACGCGGCCGCGATTACAGGCGCCGCCCACGTTGGCCACGCAACCGCCGGCCCAGGGCATGGCGGGATCGCCGGTGCCGTGCAGCAGCAGGATCGGCAGCGGCCGGCTTGGGCCAGTAGTGCAGGCGCCCGGCAGCGGCGTCTGCGGCAGGCTGCCCGCGCCGCTGGCAACGGCGGCCACCAGATCGGCGCGGTTGAAGGCGAACGCGTGCGTCATTTGCGCGCCGTTGGAGGTGCCGGCCATGAACATGCGCGAGGTGGTCAGACCGTACTGGCTGCGCACGCGCTCGACCAGCGCCGCCAGGAAGCCGACGTCGTCGGCGCCGCTGGCCACGGTGTTGTCGGCGCGGCAGTCGACCCAGCCCGGATTGCCCTCGTTGTCCTTGGCGGGCAGCCCGCCTGGGTAAACCACCACGAAGCCCTCGCGGTCGGCCACGCTGCGAAACACCGACAGCGGATGCTGGCCCGTGTTGGACACATTCAGGCCCTCGCCGCCGCCGCCGTGCAGCACCAGCACTACGGCTTTCGGCGCACCGGTCAGCGCGGCCGGGACGTGTACGCGGAACTGGCGGACGACGCCATTGACGGTGATCTGCTGGTCGCTCAAGCCAACCGGATAGGGTGCCGAGGCCGGCGGCGGCGTGGGTGCCGGCGAGGGGGCCGGTGGCGGCGTTGGTGCAGGAGACGGAGCTGGTGGCGGCGTGGGTGCGGGCGAGGGGGCCGGTGGTGGCGTAGGAGCGGGCGGGGGGGTTGGAGAGGGCGTCGGGGTCGGCGTCGGTGTCGCGTCCGAACCGCCGCCGCAGGCGGCGACCAGTACGGCCGAGGCGGCGAACAACGGCAGCAGCAGGCGGTTCATCGAGAGACTCCTGGATTTGGGGCGCGAGGCCGTATCGTCCAACCGATGTCCGGAGCAACCAAGTGCGTCCGCGTAAGAGGTGTTACGAGGAGTTTCCGCAGCGTCGCCAGAGCGGGCGCGCTGTGGTGGACTGCGCGGGGTCAAGGGATCCCGCTCTCAGCCGATCGTCTGACTTGCCGCCGCCGACCGCTCGCTGCCTGTCTGAAGCCGTGAGATCGATCTGCGCGCAAGGGTCGACGGCCCCGAGCATGCCGACCCCGGCGCTGGGCCTTGGGCGCGGGTGCGGTGGGAGGCCAGCGTGCGCAGGCCGCAACGACGAGCCGGGCCGTCCTGGCGGTTAGCCCGCTGGCCCTCCGTCCCGTCTGGCCGCTCAGCCCGACCCGGACGGCCGGCTGCGCCCGGCCAACCACACCAGCAGGAGCACCGGCACGCCCAGCAGCGCGGTGCCGCAGAAGAACGTCACGTAGCCGAATGCGTCGACGAAAGCGCCCGAGAAGCCGGCCACGAACTTCGGCAGCAGCAGCATGACGGAGCTGAACAGCGCGTACTGCGTGGCCGAGTACGCGAGGCTGGTGAGACTGGACAGGTAGGCGATGAAGGCGGCGGTGGCAATGCCGGCCGACAGGTTGTCGGCCGAGATCACGACGATCAGCCAGGCGAGGTCGTGGCCGCGCAGCGCCAGCGCGGCAAACAGCAGGTTGCTGGCGGCCGACAGCACCGCGCCCAGCATCAGCACCCGCAGCACGCCGAAGCGCAGCGCCAGCGCGCCGCCGACGAAAGCGCCGGCCAGCGTCATGATCACGCCGTACAGCTTCGACACGGCCGCCACCTCGTCCTTGGTGTAGCCCATGTCGACGTAGAACGGGTTGGCCATGATGCCCATGACCACGTCGGAGATCCGGTAGACGGCGATCAGCGCCAGCAGCAAGGCGGCCTGCCAGCGATAGCGCGCGATGAAGTCGGCAAACGGACCGACCACGGCACCGCGCAGCCAGGCGATCAGCCGGGCCAGCGGCGCGGCCAGGCCGCGCGCCTGCAGGCGGTCGGCCAATGCGCCTTCGGCGGTGGCACTGTCGGCGCGGCCGGTGCTGGCGGCTGGCTCCGGCGCCAGCAGGACGGTGAGCACGCCGACCAGCATCGAGGCGGCCATCGCCAAGTAGGCGATGCGCCAGCCGTCGGGCTGGTAGCCGGTGACGCCATCCGTGGCGCGGGCGGCGATCCACAGTGCGCCGGCGCCGGCCCAGATCATCGCCAGCCGGTAGCCGGTCTGGTAGGTGGCGGCCAGCGCCGCCTGCCGGTCGGCGCTGGCCGACTCGATCCGGTAGGCATCGAGCGCGATGTCCTGGGTAGCCGAGCCGAAGGCCACCAGCAGCGCGCACAGCACCAGCGCCTGCAGGCCGGTGCGGGGATCGGACAGCGCCATGCCGACCAGGCCGGTGGCGATCGCCACCTGGGCCAGCAACAGCCAGGCGCGGCGGCGGCCGAGCCGGCGCGTCAGCAGGGGCAGCGGCAGCCGGTCCACCAGCGGCGCCCACGCCCACTTGAAGCCGTAAGCCAGCCCGATCCACGAAAGGTAGCCGATGGTGGCGCGGGCGATGCCGGCTTCGCGCAGCCAGAACGACAGCGTGCCCAGCACCAGCAGCAGCGGCAGCCCGGCCGAAAACCCCAGCAGCAGCATGCGCAGCGTGGCCGGCTCCGAGTAGACGCGCAGCACCTCGCGCCAACTGCGCCGGGCCGTTGAATCCGCGGCTGCGGGCGGCGTCTGCTCTTGTGGCGGGGAGGCGGGGTTCATAGATAAGGGCGAGCTTAATTCCCGGCATCATGCGCGATCGCCGCGCCGCCCGTGGCCGGTCCAGGGAGACCCCAGTGCGCATACTGTTTGCCCGTCTGCTGCTGGCCGCCGGTCTGGCTTGCTGCCTGGCCGAGTCTTCGCTCGCCCAAGCGCAGCCGGCGGCCGCCGGCGAGACCGGCGTGCAGGTCCGCAAGCCGCGCCTGATGCTGGTGCCCGAGTCGATGGTCAACAACACGGCCGCCCAACAGTACCTGCAGATGACGCGGCAGGCGCAGGCCAAGGGCGTCCTGAACGTCGATGCGCCGCAGGTGCAGCGGGTGCGCGCCATTGCCGGCCGCATGATTCCGCACGGCGCGCGCTTCAACCCGGCGGCGCGCGGCTGGGCGTGGGAGGTCAACGTGATCGACGCGCCCGCCATCAACGCCTTCTGCATGCCGGGCGGCAAGATCATGGTGTTCGACGGGCTGATCGACCGCCTCAGGCTCAGTGACGACGAACTGGCCGCGGTGATCGGCCACGAGATCGCCCATGCGCTGCTGGAGCACGGCCGCGCGCGCATGAGCGAGCAGGTGCTGAAGAATGTCGGCATCAACTTCGCCGCCGCCTACTTTGGCCTTGGCGACCTTGGTTACACGGTGCTCGCCAACGCCGCGCAACTGGCCATCACGCTGCCGTACTCGCGCGGCCACGAGACCGACGCCGACCTGGTGGGTCTCGAGCTGGCGGCGCGCGCCGGCTTCGATCCGCGTGCGGCAGTCAGCCTGTGGCGCAAGATGGCCGCAGCCGGCCAGGGCCAGCCGCCGCAGTTCCTGTCGACCCACCCGGGACACGCGCAGCGCATCCAGGAGATCGAGCGCACCCTGCCGCGCGTGCTGCCGCTGTACGAGGCGGCGCGCCGCTGAGCAGGAGGGCGCGCCGCCCACTCAGCGGCGCGGCGGCATCTTCACAGGCTCAGCCGAGCAGCCGGTCCAGGAAAGGGGTGTCGGTGAACTGATCGTTGCCGTTGGGCGAGTTGCGCACGACCGTCAGGCCACGCGAAGGAATCACGTAGAGCCGCTGCCCGAAGGCGCCGGCGGCCATGACGAAGTCGTCGGCTACCCGCGGGTTGTCGATGATCGGCTTGATTTGCCGCGCGAACTGCGACTTGTTGTTGGCGTCGATGGTCGCCGCCAGGCTCGCCGGCACCGACTCCTTGAGCCACCAGTAAAAACCGTAGGCCGGGTGCGCCGGGTTGCCGGCGAAGACGGTGTCGAACAGCGATCGCGGCAACAAAGCGGCCCCCGTCCAGGTGCCATCCATGGTCCTGCGGACGAATTCGCCCAGCAGGGTCCAGTCGCGCGCGGTCGTGTAAGCGCCGCCGGACAGCTGCGGGTGCCCGTCCTGAAAGTTGGACCCCCACTCAAGGGAGGTAATGCCCAGCGGCTGGAGCAGACGGCGATTGAAGTAGTTGACCACGGACTCGCCGCCCAGGCGCCGCTCCAGCGCCAGACCGAAGATGTTGGGATCGCCGCTGTAGATGAAGGTGCTGCCGGCCGGGTAGTTCACCGCAGCCTTCAGGTAGTCGATCCAGGCGGCGACCTGTTTCAGCTCTTCCAGGCCGCTGGTCATGCTCAACAGATGGCGGTAGGTGATCTTCGACTTCTGCGCGTCCGACTGCCACTCGGTCAGGGCGCGTTGCGCGACCGGTTCGTCGAGGGCAAACAGACCATCGGCAGCGGCCATGGCGCCGATCAAGCCGGTGAAACCCTTGGTGGCGCTGGCTAGCAGTTGAACTTTGTTGGCTGTGCCGCCGTTGGCATAGGCTTCATCGAGCACCTGGCCAAGGTACATCACAACGAAGGTCTGGCCGCCCACCGAGAAGCTGTAGTCACGCGCGGACTGGATCGCCGCAGCCGAGGGAGGTGCCGCTACGGCCGTCGGCGGAGAAGGTGCGGGAGGCGGTGCTGGCGGAGGCGGTGCCGGGGGCGGCGTGGGCGATGCCGGGGGCGGCGTGGGCGGTGCCGGGGGCGGCGTGGGCGATGCCGGGGGCGGGACCGTTGAATCGCTGCCGCCGCCGCACGCGGCGACCAGAAGGGCAGAAGCGGAAGCCAGAGCCAGTCGGCGGCGGTTCATCGCGGGATCTCCACGCTTTAATCAATGAAGTCTGCAAGTCCTACCCAAGCGGCGACAAGCGCTGACTGGTAACACGTGTAACAACAAGTTTCACGGCACCGTCGTCCCGCGGCCGCGGCCTGCCGGTGCCGTCGGCGCGGGCGGCTGCATGCGCTGTGCCGCTACAGCCGCCCGGCGTAGTCGATGACGAGCGGCGCGTGGTCCGAAAAGCGCGTTCGCGTGTAGATGCGCACGGACTGCGCCCGGGCGGCCACGCCCGGCGTGGCAATCTGGTAGTCGATGCGCCAGCCCACGTTCTTGTCCCACGCCGCGCCGCGGTTGCTCCACCACGTGTACTGCTCGGGCCGTCCGTCGAGCCGGCGGTGCACGTCGACGAAGCCCAGCTCATCGAACACCTGCGTGAGCCAGGCGCGCTCTTCGGGCAGAAAGCCCGAGTTCTTCTGGTTGGCGCGCCAGTTCTTGAGATCAATTTCCCGGTGAGCGATGTTGACGTCTCCGCACACGATCACCTCGCGGCCGCTGGCGCGCAGCTGCGCCAGGTGGGGCAGGAACGCCTCCATGAAGCGGAACTTGGAGGCCTGCCGGTGCGGCCCGGCCGAGCCCGACGGCGCGTACAGCGAGACTACGGTGAGGTTGCCAAACTGCGCCTCGAGGTAGCGCCCCTCGTCGTCGAACTCGACCACGCCGAAGCCGAAGCGTGCAGCGCGTGGCTTGCGACGTGCATACAACGCGGTACCGGCATAGCCCTTCTTCCGGGCGCAACAAAAGTACGCATGCAGCCCCTCAGGGTCGCGCAGCGGCGCCGGGATGTCGGTCTCGTGCGCCTTGACCTCTTGCAAGCACAGCACGTCGGGCCGCACTCGCTGCACCCAGCGCCAAAGGCCCTTGCCGGCTGCTGCGCGGATGCCGTTGACATTCAGGGTGATGACTCGGAACACGGAGAAGTCCCCGGCGGAAAGTAGATCAACGCCCGGCGCGCAGGCACGGAGCCGAGCGTGAGAGCGACAAAGCCAAAACGGCATTATTCCAACGATTGACCGACTCAGTCCCCAGCCCTGCCCGTGCATAATCGATCCGCTGCGTCCCGACAAAGAAGACCATGGATTCCCTGCGCCAGCAATTCATCGAGTTCGCCTTGTCCGCGGGCGTCCTGCGGTTTGGTGAGTTCACGACCAAGGCGGGGCGCAGGTCGCCGTACTTTTTCAATGCCGGGCTGTTCAACACCGGCGGCAAGTTGGGCAAGCTGGCCTCTTTCTACGCCCGGACGCTGCTCGAGGCGCGTACGGCCGGGCGCCTTGGTTTCGACATGCTGTTCGGCCCTGCGTACAAGGGCATCACGCTGGCCTCGGCTACGGCGGTCGCGCTGGCGCAACTGGGTCAGGATTTGCCGTTCTGCTTCAACCGCAAGGAAGCCAAGGGCCATGGTGAGGGCGGGACCATCGTCGGGGCACCGCTGGCTGGCCGCGTGGTGATCGTGGACGACGTGATCACCGACGGTGCGGCCAAGCGTGAGTCGATCAACCTGATCAAGGATGCGGGCGCTGTGCCGGCGGCCGTGCTGATCGCCCTGGATCGCATGGAGCGCGCCGGTCCCGACGACGCGTTGTCGGACCGCTCGGCGGTGCAGGAGCTCGAACGGCAGCATCAGTTGCCGGTGCTGTCGATCGCCAGCCTTGACGATCTGGTTGCCTTCGTCCGTTCCGACGCGCCGGCCGCCGCGGCAGTCCGCCCCTACATGGGTGCGCTGGAGGCCTACCGGAGCCGCTATGGCGCGTAGCCGTGCCCTGCTGGCCTCGGCGCTCCTGCTGGCGGCGGCGGCCGCGCCGGCGCAGACCCTGTTCGTCTGCACCGACGCGCGGGGGCGCACCATCAGCGCCGACCGTCCGCCGCCGGAGTGCGCCGACCGCCCGATCCGCGAGTTGCGTTCCGACGGCAGCGTGCGGCGCGTGATCGAGCCGCCTCCCACGCCAGAGCAACGAGCGGCTCGCGCGGCTGAGGAAAAGCGCAAGCAGCAAGAGGCCGAGGCAAGACGCGAAAGCATGCGGCGCGATCTCGCGCTGCTCGATGCCTACGCCAACGAGCAGGAGATCGAGGAAACTCGCCAACGCGCCCTGACCAGCCGTTTGGCCATCATCGAGCGGGCGCAAAAGCGCATCGAGGAGCAACAGCGCGACCGCAAGAAGCTGGACATCGATGCTGAGTTCTACGCCGGTCGTGAGGTGCCGGAAAAACTCAAGCGTGCCTATCAAGTGATCGATTCGCTGGTGCGAAGCGAGCAGGGGATCATGGCCGACGCCAAGGCCGACATGGACCGCGTCAACGAGCGCTTCGATGCGGATCTCAAGCGCTTTCGAGAGCTGGTGCAGGCAGCGGGGCGGCCGGCTTCGAGGTAGCCGCCTGCCCCGGCAGGCCATGTGGCGCGCGCGGCCCGCGTCGCTGCGCGAGCGGTTGGCGGGGTGGGCCTTGGACGCCAGCGTCGTGCAGTTCAGGTGCGCGGCACTATCGGCGCGGCAACCTGGAAGGGCCGCAGGAAGCTGCCGCCAAAGCCGTCAACCCGCCAGCTTGCGGCGCAGTAGATCGTTGACCTGCTGCGGATTGGCCTTGCCCCGGGTGGCCTTCATCGCCTGCCCCACCAGCGAATTGAAGGCCTTGTCCTTGCCGGCACGGAACTCGGCGACCGGGCCGGGGTGGGCGGCGATCACCTCGTCGAT
>JADCGS010000009.1 GCA_020248865.1 Burkholderiales bacterium
AGGCATCGGCGAGCACTTGAGCGAAATGTGGCCGCGCGGGCGCCGCGCAAACCCGCGTAGCCCCGGCCGTCCAAATTGGCTTGGGCCAAGTGCTGGGTACCGCCGCAGCTTACGGAGGCAGATCGTGGATGCACGGGGGCGACCTGGTGAAACATCCGGGCTAGGCCGATCGCCGTGACGAGCGGGCGCCGCGGGGCACGGCGATCGGTGCCGCATGACGGCGCGCCGCGGTACGCCGTGGTCAGGCCTCACATCGAACCTCGGCGGCGGGCAGAGCCGCTGCCCGCGGGCCGAAGCTGGTGATGCCGACGAGCGTCGCGTTATGGTGGGCCGATATCTGGGCTGCCGTCAGTACACCGTTATCGATCGTCGTGTGGCCGTCGGCAACGAGCGTCACCCGGTAACCAAGGGCGAGCGCGCGGCGGGTGGTCGTGTCGACGCAGAACTCGCTTTGCAGGCCGCAGATGATCAGGTGCGCGATGCCGCACTCCTGCAGCCATGCGTGCAGCGAGGTGTCGTGAAAGGAGTCGGTGGCGCGCTTGCGCAGAAACAGGTCGCCGGATTCGGTGGCCAGGCCGTGCGCGAGTTGCCAGCCCGGGGAACCGTGCTGGAGCGGCCCCTTGGCCGACTCGTGCTGGATGACGACCACGGTACCGCCTGCGCCGCGTACCCGCGTCGAAACCTCGTTGATCCGGGCGATCACGCGGTCCGCCTCGAAGCCGGCGTACTGGCCGTGGCAGAGAGCGTGCTGAACGTCGATAATCAGGAGCGCGCAAGGCATGAGCGACGGACTCCCGTGGCGCGGACCGATCTCGGCTGGAAGCTCAACCGGACCGCAGCGCCAGCTTCAGACCGACCTTGTCCCACTGCCCCGCCTCTTCCTCGAGCAGGTGCTCGGTGAGCGGGTGACGGTCGAGCCAGTCGCGGTCCAGTGCCAGCTCGGCGCCGCCGCGCTGCGCCTGCAGCGACCATGCCGGCAGCGCGACGTCGCGCCGCGCGTGGCAGAAAATCACCGCCAGCCGCAGCGCCATCACCTTGGCGCGGCGCTCCGGGTCTTCGAGAACGGTGGCTACCTTCTTGAGGTTGCCGCGTTGCGCCAGCACGAGGGCGGCAATCCGTTCCTGGTCGTTGGTGGAAAAGCCCGGCAGGTCGCTGTGCTGCACCAGGTAGGCGCCGTGCTTGTGATGGTCGTTGTGCGAAATGGCAAAGCCCACCTCGTGCAGCGCGGCCGCCCAGGCCAGCCGCTTGATGGCCGCCTCGCTGGCGGCGGGGGCCAGCAGGGCGGCCGCCTGCACGGCCAGCCGGGCCACGCGTGCGGCCTGCGCCGTGTCGACGCCGAAGCGCCCCTGCAGGCGCTCGACGGTGGCGTCGCGGATGTCGCGGCTCTCGCGTCGGCCCAGCAGGTCGTACAGCACGCCGACCCGCAGCGCGCCGCGCGCCGGCCGCATCTCGGTCAGGCCGAGCGTGTCGAACACTGCGCACAACACCGCCGCGCCGCCGGCCAGCACCTCCTGCCGGTCGGGCTTGAGGCCGGCAAAGCGCAGCCGCCGCACCTCGCCGGCGGCGATGACGGCCTGCTTGAGCCGCAGCAGGCCTTCGGCGGTGATGGTGCCGTCGGTCCAGCCCTCGGCGCGCAGGATGCTGGAGATGGCATCGACGGTGCCGCTGGAGCCATAGGCCTCGGCCCAGTGCGCGCGCGAGAACTGCTCGACCGCCTCTTCGATCTCGGCGCTGACGGCCACCTGCGCGCGCTTGAAGCGGGTGCGGTCGATAACGCCGTCGCGGAAGAAGCGCAGCGAGGTGGTGACGCAGCCCACCTTGAACGACTCGGCGCGTTGCGCGGTGAAGCCCTCGCCGACGATGAGTTCGGTCGAGCCGCCGCCGATGTCCACCACCAGCCGTCGCGCCGGCGAGGGCGGCAGCGTGTGCATGCAGCCCTCGAACACCAGCCGCGCCTCCTCGCGCCCGGCAATGACCTCGATCGGGTGGCCGAGCGCGTGCTGCGCTTCGAGCAGGAACTCGTCGACGTTCAGCGCCGAGCGCAGCGCCTGCGTGCCCACCGCGCGCACGTGTTCGGACGGCACGCCGCGCAGCCGCTCGTTCATGCGCGCCAGGGTCTCGCAGGCGGACTCGATGGCGCGCCTGCTCAGCCGACCGTGCTCGTCGAGACCGGCGGCCAGCCGCACCGTCTCCTTCCAGTAGCCCACGCGCTCGATGTGCGCGCCGCGGTCGGCGTCCTGCGCGCGGCCAATCTCGAGACGGAAGCTGTTGGAACCGAGGTCGACAGCGGCCAGGAGCATGGCGCCAAGTGTAGAGCGGTTGCCTGCGCGTGCCGTGACGGTGGCGCGCGGCCGGGCGCGGTTGCGTCCGCCAAGGTGTGCGTTGGGCTCGGCGCCGCCCGGTCCGGTGCAACCGCCGGACGGCTAACCGACCAGCGCCTCGGCAAACTCGCTCGCCTTGAACGGCTGCAGGTCCTCGAGCTTCTCGCCGACGCCGATGAAGTAGATCGGCAGCGGCCGGCCGGCACGCTCGCGGGCGAGCGCAGCCAGCACGCCGCCCTTGGCGGTGCCGTCGAGCTTGGTGATGATGAGGCCGGTCAGGCCGATCGCCTCGTCGAAGGCCCTGACCTGCGCCAGCGCGTTCTGGCCGTTGGTGCCGTCGAGCACCAGCAGCACTTCGTGCGGCGCGCCCTCCATGGCCTTGCCGAGCGAGCGCTTGATGCGCTTCAACTCGTCCATCAGGTGCAGTTGCGTGGGCAGCCGGCCGGCGGTGTCGGCAATCAGCACGTCGCGCGCCCGCGCCCGCGCCGCCTGCACGGCGTCGAACACCACGGCGGCCGGATCGCCGCTGGCCTGCTGGATCACCTCGACGCCGTTGCGCTGGCCCCAGACCGCCAGCTGCTCGCGCGCGGCGGCGCGGAAGGTGTCGCCCGCGGCCAGGAGAACGCTTTTCTGGCGGTCCGCCAGCCAGTGCGCGAGCTTGCCGATGCTGGTGGTCTTGCCGGCGCCGTTGACGCCCGCGACCATCACCACCAGCGGGCGGTCCCGTTCGAGGGCGAGCTCGCCTTCGCACGGGGCCAGACGCTGCGCCAGCTCGTCCCGGAGCGCCGTGCGCACCTGCTCGGCGCTCTTCAGCCCCTGCAACTTGATGCGGTCGCGCAGCGCCGCCAGCAGCGCCTGGGTGGTCGGCATGCCGACGTCGGCGCCCACCAGCGCGGACTCCAGGTCCTCGAACAGCGCCTCGTCGATGACGCCGCCGGAGAACAGTCCGGCGATGTTCACGCGTGTGCGCTCCAGCCCCTGCCTGAGCCGGCTCATCCAGCCGGTCTTTTCCGTCATGGTGACTGCCTCTATCCGCAGGTCTGGAACAATGCGCTGATGCCTGAGATCAGTGTACGTGAGCGATGAGGCCGGCCCGCTCGGCGCCGCGCCGGCTTGCCGCCGCGCCCCGCAAGGTGCGCATCATCGGCGGGCAGTTCAAGCGCACGCCGCTGCCGGTGGCCGACCTGCCCGGCCTGCGCCCCACGCCCGACCGGGTGCGCGAGACGCTCTTCAACTGGCTGGCCCATCTCGTGCCCGACTGGGCCGCGGTGCGCGGACTGGACCTGTTTGCCGGCACCGGGGCGCTCGGCCTGGAGCTGGCTTCGCGCGGCGCCTGCGCGGTCACGCTCGTGGAGCGCGAGCCGCAACTGGTGGCGCAACTGCAGGCGCTGTGCGAGCGGCTCGGGACGCGCGCGGTGCAGGTGCTGCGCGGCGACGCGCTGGCGCTGGCCGCCCGCCTGCCCTTGGCCAGCTTCGACCTGGTGTTCGTCGACCCGCCGTTTGGCGCCCGGCTGCACGAGCCGGCGCTGCGGGCGGTGCGGCCGCTGCTGGCCCCGGGCGGGTTGATCTACGTCGAGTCAGACGCCGCCCTGCCCGCGGCCCTGCCCGACGCGCTGGGCCTGACGGTCGTGCGCGAGCTGCGTGCGGGGCGGGTACGGGCGCGACTGTTGCTGGCAGCGCAACCCGCGCCGCCAGCGGGGCCGGACAAGGGGCAGGTCGATTGCCCGCCCCCGGGGTTGTCCCGATAATCGGGCGCTGCTGCACTGCATCGGAGTGCCCCGATGGTGATTGCCGTCTACCCCGGAACATTCGACCCGCTGACCCGCGGCCACGAGGACCTCGTGCGCCGCGCGGCCGGCCTGTTTGCCAAGCTGGTGGTGGGCGTCGCCGACAGCCGCAACAAGAAGCCGTTCTTCACGCTCGACGAGCGGCTGCAGATCGCCCGCGAGGTGCTCGGCCACTACCCCAACGTGGAGGTGGCCGGCTTCCGCGGCCTGCTGAAGGACTTCGTGCGCGAGCAGGACGCGCGCGTGATCGTGCGCGGCCTGCGCGCCGTGAGCGACTTCGAGTACGAGTTCCAGCTCGCCGGCATGAACCGCTACCTGCTGCCCGACGTGGAGACCATGTTCCTCACGCCCTCGGACCAGTACCAGTTCATCTCCGGCTCCATCGTGCGCGAGATCGCGCAGCTCGGCGGCGACGTCAGCAAGTTCGTCTTCCCGTCGGTGGAAAAGTGGTTGCAGGCCAAGATCACCCAGATGGGCGGATGAAGCGGGCCATGCTCTCGCCGGGCCGCCCTGCCGGCCGTATCGCGGTCGGCGGTACGGCGCGCCCGCTTGCCGCCAGCCGGCTGTTGCGTCGCGCGCCGGTGGCGCTGCGCTGCTCACTCCGTGGCACGGATGGCCGGCCCGCGCCTTGAATCGGTCGACGCGCTGCGCGCGCTGGCCCTGTTCGGCATCCTGCAGGTCAACATCCAGTCGTTCCTGCACGGTGCGGGAGATCCGCTCGGCTACTTCCTGACGCCGCCGCGGCCGATCGACACCGCCGTGTACCTGGTGATCGGCACGCTGGTGTCGCTGAAGTTTCTCGCCCTCTTTGCCTTTCTCTTCGGTCTGGGTTTTGCGCTGCAGATGCGCGGGCTGCGGCGGCGCTACCGCAAGCAGGGGCAGGAGGGACAGGAGGGACAGGAGGGCCAAGACGGCCGCCGGGAGGCGCGGCGCCACTATCGCCGCCGCCTGCTGTTCCTGCTGGGTGTGGGGGTGGCGCACGGCACGCTGCTGTACTACGGCGACATCCTGACCGCCTATGCGCTGGCGGGCTTCGTGCTCGTGCTGTACGCCGACGCGCGGCCCGCGCGGCTGGCGCGCGCCGCGCGCAACTTCTTCATCGGCCACGCCGCGATCTCGCTTGCGCTGGTGGGGCTGACCGAGTGGGCGCGTCGCAGTCTGCCGCCGGACTTCGACGTGAGCCAGGTGCCGCCCGGCGTGATCGAGACCTTCGAGGTGATGGTGACCGGCACCTGGCTGGAGCAACTGCCGCTGCGCGTGGAGCACTACCTCGCGCTGCAGGGGACGACCCTGGTCACCGGGATGCCTTTCATTCTCGGTCTGTTCACGCTCGGCGCGCTGGCCGGCCGGCTGGGCTGGCTGGCGCATCCCGGGCGCCATCGGCGGCTGTGGCGGGCCGCCGTACCGCTCGGCGCAGCCGGGCTCGCGTTTTCGGCTGCGGGCACCTGGCTCAACTACCGCACCATGGTCGACACGCCCGGCGACCCGGCGCTCTGGGGCTTCCTGCTGATGGGCTTTGGCTTCGCGGCGACCGCGCTGTATCTGGCGTGGTTCGTGGCGCAGCGCGACGCGCCCTGGATGCGGCGCGCGATCGCCTGGCTGGCGCCGGCCGGCCGCATGCCCCTGACCAACTACCTGATGCAGGCGGTCATCCTCGGCGCCTTGCTCACCGGCTGGGGGCTGGGCTGGGGTGCGCACCTGGGGCGCGCCGAACTCGCGCTGCTCGCGCTGGCCATCGTTGCCGTGCAGATCGTGGTGAGCCGCTGGTGGATTGGCCGCGTCGGCCAGGGCCCCATCGAGGCGCTGTGGCGCCGCGTGACTTACTGAACGGCCAGGCCGCGCATCGTCGCGAGCGGTGGCTGGGCGTGCTTGCCCATTTCCCGGCGGCCTCGCCCGGCGCTGCGTTGCGGCGCTCGCGGCCGCTCGCGCCCGGCGGGGCGCGCTTGCCTACGGGGTCGTGGCGCCGCCCGGCGCTGCCTTGCGGCGTTCGCGGCTGGGCGCGCCCGGCGGGGCGCGGCGGATGGTGAAGTGGTAGCCGCCGCCCGGCGCCGGGCGGAACTGAATCTGGAACGGCGCCGAGCGGCCGCAGCCATAGGCCATCCAGATCTCGTCGGCATTGGCCCCGTCGAGCTGCGACTCGACGACCGCCACCCGGTCGATGCTGCGGCAATCGAGATGCGCACCGGCCACGCCGGCCAGCATCTCGTAGGCGTCGGCGACCACCCGCCCGTCGGCGGCGCTGCGGCCTTCGAGCGAGGGCTGCGCCTGCGCCGCGCCGGTTGCATTCGAGCCGACCGCGCCGACCGCGCCGACCGCGCCGAGCACGACGGCCCGCAACACGGAATGCACGGCACGGCGCGCGGTCGGCTTCACGGCAGCGCGTCCACCTTGAGCCATACGCCGCGGCGGTTGCGCTCCACGCCGCGCTCGCTCGACAGCAGGCCGCTGGCGCTGCGGTCCTCGCGCACGTCGGCGCCGCCGACGGCGATCCACTCGCCGAGCCGGCCCTGCACCCGGGTGGACAGTGCGCTGCGCTCCAGCCCGCGCACCGTCGCGCTGCCCTGCTCGGGCTCCAGGTCGAGCGTGACCTGCTCGCCGGCCAGCTGCGGCCGGACGAAGAAGCCCGTGACCGCCTCGTAGTACACGGTGCCGACCACCTCGGTGAGTCCCTGTGGCGTGGTGGCCAAGCGGCGGAAGGTCAGCGGTACGGCGGTGCCCATCGCGATCCACGCGCGCCCGCCTTCGGTGACGCGGATCGTCTGCGTGGCGTCCTGCGTGGCGAGGCTGCGCTCGTTGCCGCCCTGCACGCGCACGCTGCCGCCGGCGCCCTGCGTGCCGACGATCACGCTGCCGTCGGCGGCCAGGCCGCGCCGCTCCTCCTCGACGGCGCGGTCCTGCCGCACCGCGACCAGCAGTTGGCGCGGCGGCCGGTCGAGCGAGGCGAGGAGCTGATGGATCTGGGCGCGGTTGGCCGGGCCGGTCCGCAGGATGAGCTGGAACCCCTGACCGGTCAGCGCGCCACCCGGCTCCACGAACGGCCGCAACAGCGGCAGCAGTTCGTCGGCGTTGCGATGGCGCAGCGCGAGCACCTCGATCTCCTGCGTGCGCGCGCCGCGCGGCAGCGCCAGGGCGCAGGCAAGACCCAGCGCCAGGAGGCGTCGCCTTCTCATGACCGTGGCCACGCCAGACTGCATCCGAATCATCCCGCCCATGAGCCCGCCGGGCCGCCCCAAGGGCGAATCCCTGAGCGCGCAGCGCGAGGGTAGTCCCATGAGCCCGCCGGGCCGCCCCAAGGGCGAATCCCTGAGCGCGCAGCGCGCAGGCAGTCCCATGAACCCGCGAACGAGCGCGCCAAGCGGGCCGCCTACAGCGCCAGTTCGAGCGCCACCGCGTCGCCTACGCGCAGGACAGCGCCGGCCCCGGCGGTGACGATTGCGTTCACGCCGAACATCACGCCCGTCTTGCCGCCCTGCTCGCGGCGGCGGTAGGTCGCCAGCAGGTCGGGCACCGTGCTGGTTGCCTCGCCGGTGGCCGGATCGACGCCCGGCACCGTGCAGCGCGCGCAGGGCTTGACCACCTTGAGCGTGGCCTCGCCCATCCGCATCGACTTGAGGAAGTCCTCCTCGTAGGGCTCGACATCGGACAGCACGAGGTTGGGGCGGAAGCGCTCCATGCCGACAGCCGCGTGCCCCGCCTTGGCCAGCCGCGCATTGAAGTCGGCCAGCGAGGCGGTGGAAGTCACCAGCAGCGCGAAGGCGTCGGCGAACTTGAAGGGCGCCTCGTGCTTGCCGGCGTAGCGCGCGCTGGCGTGGCGCACGTGCTCCGGGTCGAAGCGCATGAGCCGCGCCGGCGTGCCGAGGAAGCTGCTGAACCAGGCATCGGCGATCTCGCCCTGCGTGACGGCGGGCACCACGTCGTCCCACACCCGCACCTTGAGCACGTCGCCCTCGGAGGCGAAGGGCACCTCCAGTTGCAGCATGCCCGGCGCCTTCAGCCGCAGCGCCGAGCCGGTCATGCGCGTGTCGACCAGCGCCAGCCGCGGGTACTCGCGCTGGCTGAGGAACTCGCCGTCGGCGTCCACCACCACCCACTCGCGGTCGCCGATGCCGTCGATTTCCAGGCCGGTCGCAGCCAGCGTGGCGCGGCTCAGGCTCAGGCCGCGGCAGCCCTTGACCGGATAAAACAGAATTTGAGAGAGCGTCGCCATGGTGCGCGAGTGTAATGAGAGGTGCCGCTGCGTGGCGCGGGTCTGGTGGCGGGCGCGGCCAGGGGTTGGCGACGATCGACCGCGCGCGCCGCCGGCACCGGCCCGGGGCCAACGCGACGACGCACCGGCCGCCACCTGCACCGGAGCGGGCCGGGGCGTGCCGGATGCAGCGGCAGCCGGGCCCTCAGGCCGGCGCCAGCGGCACCGTGAGCCGCGTGCCCGGCACCAAGATGCCGCCGCGGTCGCCGACGGTGAGCGCGCCGTAGCGCGCGGCAAAGGCAGGCGGCAGCTCGCGGGCGCCGGGAGCGGCCAGCCACAGGCGCAGCAGATGGCGCCGCTGCGCCGGCTCGGGCGCGTCGTCGAAGGCGGTGCGATCGTGCAGCAGCACGTGGTTATGGACGAACTGCAGGTCGCCGGGCGCCAGCCGCATTGCGAAGTTCAGCCGCGTGTCGTTGGCGAGCGCGTCAAAGGCGTCGAGCGCGGCCACGTCCGCGGGTGTCAGCCGCGGCGCCTGCGCAAAACGCTGCGCGCTGTCGAAGTACTGGCGCTGGTAGAACACGGTGAGCGCGCCCGCGTGCCAACTGAACACCGGGATCATGAAGAACGGCTGCGCACCGGCCGGCACTTCGCCACGGCGATCGTGCGCCATCGGCCGCAGCAGCCGCACCGCCAGGTCCGGGCGCGTGCGGCGCAGTTCGTTGAACAGGGTGAGTGCGCTCACCAGCAGCGAGTCGCCGCCGTGCCGCGCCTCGCGCAGGCACAGAAGCCCCACGATGTCGCACGAGTCGGTGTGAAAGGTCTGCCGCTCGCGCGTCTGGTAGATGCGCACGCCGGGGTCGGCGCTCGACAACCCGAGGTCGCACACGTGGCCCAGCACGTGCCCCTGGGCGTTCTGCGAGCGCGGCGCTCCAAGATGTACGCCCAGGCCCATGAAGAGCGTGGCCGCCTGCACCATGGAGTAGCGCTGCACCGGCAGCCGCCGCAGCAGTGCAAAGCCGCGGCCGTGCAGCAGCTCCCGCCGCAGCGCGGCCAGCCGCGGCGCCAGGCGCGGCAGCGGAAACTGCGCGGCCGTCATCTGGCCGATGCGGGCCGGATCGTCGCCGGCGGCGAGAAAGCGGCGCATGGCCGCCTCCAGATCCGCGAGGTCGGCGGGCTCGAGCGTGCCGATCCAGTCGCTGCGCGCCGCCATCTGCGGCCCGTGCCAGGCGGCGGGGCCGGTCTGCTCGGGCGGCAGGGCGCTTAGGTCCATCCGGCGTGACCGGCAGGCCGCCGCGCCAGGGCTAGACGTTGAACCGGAAGTGCAGCACGTCGCCATCCTTGACGACGTACTCCTTGCCCTCCAGCCGCATCTTGCCGGCCTCCTTGGCGCCCGCCTCGCCCTTGAACTTGACGTAGTCGTCGAAGGCGATGGTCTCGGCGCGGATGAAGCCCTTCTCGAAGTCGGTGTGGATCACGCCGGCGGCCTGCGGCGCGGTGGCACCCTGCGGCACGGTCCAGGCGCGCACTTCCTTGGGGCCGGCGGTGAAGTAGGTCTGCAGCCCGAGCAGCGCGTAGCCGGCGCGGATCATGCGCGCCAGGCCCGGCTCGGTCATGCCCATGTCGGCAAGGAACACTTCCTTGTCCTCGTCGGACAGGTCGGCGATCTCGGCCTCCACCTTGGCGCACACCGCCACCACCGGCGCACCCTCGGCGGCGGCGTAGCCGCGCACCTTCTCCAGCAGCGGGTTGCCCTCGAAGCCGTGCTCCTCGACGTTGGCTACGTACATCGTGGGCTTCATGGTCAGCAGGAACAGCGGCCGCAGCACGGCCTTCTCTTCCTCGTACAGCTCGACGCTGCGGGCGGGCCGGGCCTGGTTGAGCGCCGGGACGATCTTCTCCAGCGCCTCCACCAGCCGCCTGGCCTCCTTGGCCTCCGGCCCCTGTCCGGTCTTGGCAACCTTGGAGTACTTGGCGAGCTGCTTGTCGACCGTCTGCAGGTCGGCCAGCGCCAGCTCGGTGTTGATGACCTCGATGTCGCTCACCGGGTCCACCTTGCCCGCCACGTGAATGATGTTGGGGTCGTCGAAACAGCGCACGATGTGCGCGATCGCATCGCACTCGCGGATGTTGGCGAGGAACTGGTTGCCCAGGCCCTCGCCCTTGCTCGCACCGGCCACCAGGCCGGCGATGTCGACGAACTCCACCGCTGCCGGAATCACCTTCTCCGGCCGGGCGATGGCGGCCAGCGCAGCCAGCCGCGGATCGGGCACCTCGACAATGCCGGTGTTGGGCTCGATGGTGCAGAACGGGTAGTTCTCGGCGGCGATGCCCGCCTTGGTGAGCGCGTTGAAGAGGGTCGACTTGCCGACGTTGGGCAGGCCGACGATGCCGCATTTCAGGGCCATGGAGGGGCTTTCGGGAGGGCGGGCGCGGGCGCAGGCATCGACACGACCGACCCGCACCTCGAAAAGGCGCGATTATCCTCGACCTGCGCGACCGCCCGCTGCCGAGGAACCATGGCCGTCGAATTCGTCGAGATCACCAAGGACACCGTGCGCGCCGTCTGCAAGCTCGACGCCGGCGACGGCGGTCGCCAGGTGGCGCCCAACGCGGTGTCGATCGCGCAGGCCCACTTCCACCCGGAGGCGTGGTTCCGCGCCATCCATGCCGATGGCGAGCTGGCGGGCTTTCTCATGTTGTGGGACCCATCGCAGGTCCAGGCGAGCGAGGACCCGCGCTTCATCCTGTGGCGCTTCATGATCGACGCGCGCTTGCAGCGGCGCGGCTTCGGCCGCGCCGCCCTGGCGCTGGCCTTCGAGCAGGTGCGTGCGCGCGGCGGCGACGCCTTGCACCTGACGCATGTGAAGGACGTGGAGGACGCGGCGCGGCTGTACCGCTCGCTGGGCTTTGTCTACACCGGGGCGGAAGAAGACGGCGAGCTGTGGATGGTGCGGCGGATATGACGCAGCGCGTGTCGTTCTCGTTTGGCGGCGCTGGTCGCGTGTACCGCGTCGTCGAGGCGACCGCGGCCGACGCGGCGCGAGTGCAGCACTTCTTCGAGGCTCATCCGGACTACTTTGTCCAGTGCGAGGGCAGGGCGCCCGAGCCAGCTGCGGGGCGTGAGTTTGTGGTGGACCGGCCGCCCGCGGAGTTTTCCTTCCGCGCCCACCACAATCTGGTGATCCTGTCGGATGCCGAAGAGATCGAGGGCGTACTGGCCGTGTCGGTCGACCTGCTCAGCGCAGGGGTCTGGCACCTCGGGCTCCTGATCGTCGCCACGCGCTGGCACGGTGGAGGACTGGCTCAGGCCGCGCATGAAGCCTACGAGGCCTGGGCGCGGGCCGGCGGTGCCCGCTGGCTGCGCCTGGGCGTCGTGGAGCAAAACGGTCGGGCCCGCCGGTTCTGGCAGCGTCAGGGCTACACCGAGATCAGGCGGCGCGAGGGCGTCGCGATGGGCGAACTTCGCAACACGGTGCTCGTGATGTGCAAGCCGGTGGCCGATGCCGCGCTTGACGCCTACCTCGCCGCCGTGCCGCGGGACCGACCGGACGCGTAGTCCGACTGCGGGCCGCACCTGCGTGTGCGGGTACTTGGAACGGTGGAGTGGCTCGACTACAGCGGCCGCAGCACCGAGGGGTCCGGCCGCTCGAGCCAGGCCAGCGCTTCATCGGCAAACCGCTCGCACTCGCCGATGGCGCGGCGCCAGGCGCGCTCGCGGCCGGCGTGGTCGAGGCCGTAGCGGTAGAAGTCCTGCCGGTCGGGCAGCTTGCCGTTGGGCAGCCGCGCCAGCAAGGCCGGCGAGGGCGCGACCAGCAGCATGTTCGACAGCCATGGGTGCGCGCGGGCCTGCCGGCGCCACGGCAGGAACTTGTCGAGCCAGCCGGGCGTCACGTGCGGCACGAAGTGCGGGTACAGCACCAGCCTGCGGTTGGCCGGCGCGGCGTCGTGGCGTGGCGCGCCATAAGGCAGCAGCAGGTGATAGTCGATGAGCCCGCCGTCCCAGTAGTCGCCGCAGGGTGCACCGACCGGATTGCACACCGGGTCGCACACCAGCGGAATCGAGCCGGAGGCCAGCAGCGCGTCCTCGGCGTTGTCGCGCGTGAGCGGCACGACGCGCAGGCCAAAGGGATCGAAGGGCGGCAGTTGCGCGTGCAGCAGGCGGGGCGTGCCGTGCGCAAACACCACGCGCTCCATGTGCGCGGCCAGCCGTCGGCGCGACATGGCGTTGGCCAGCGCAGCCTGCGCAAAGGCGGTGCGCGAGGCCGTGCCCTGCAGCACGCCGCGGGCGCGCGTGGTGAGCACCAGCACGCTGGCCGGGGCGCGCAGCGCCGGCCAGCCCGAATCGCCGAGCACGGCGCGCGCGAGCTTGCGGCACTCGTCGCTGACCTCCTGCGGCGTGGGCTTGCGGCCGAAGCGCTGCGCCACGTAGCCGTCGGACAGGCGCGTGAGCGCCGCGTCGGCGTCGACCTGCGCCGCGCAGAACATGCGCCAGGCGCCGATCGAGGCGCCCACCAGGTCGAGCGGCACCTCGCGCAGCCAGCCGCCCGCGCCGAACAGGCGCCGGTCGAGCGGGATCAACGCCAGCCCCTTCGGACCGCCGGCGGCGGCCGGCACGCAGCCAATGTCCTGCGGGCGCAGGCCGTTGCGCTGGATGTGGTCGGCCGCCGTGCGGCCGGCGAGCAGGAGCAAAGAACTCACTGGATTACCCTCGCGCCGCGCGCTCGGGGATTCGCCCTTGGGGCGGCCCGGCGGGATCATGCGCCCGGCCGCGGGCGCGGCGCAGGCGTGGACGGGCTGCCGCCGTCAGGCGCGCGCATGCAGCTTCATCATGGCGCGCTCGAACTGGCCTTCGACCAGCGCCGGCACGCAGTCGAGCGCGCGATCCATGGCCGCGTCGAGCGCCTGCTGGTGCTCGCGTGACGGCGGATGCAGCACGAAGTCGGCCACGTCCTGCGTGAAGCCGAGCGTCCGCGGATGGCCGACGCCGAAGCGCAGGCGCCAGAACTCCGGCGTGGCGAGCTTGGCGCTGATGTCCTTGACGCCGTTGTTGCCGGCCGCGCCACCGCCGCGCTTCATCTTGGCGCTGCCGGGGGGCAGGTCGACCTCGTCGTGGGCCACCAGGATTTCGTCGGGCAGGATCTTGTAGTACAGGGCCAGCGCCACCACCGCATTGCCGCTGCGGTTGTAGTAGGTGGACGGCTTGAGCAGCCACAGTTCGCGCGCCCCCGCGCTGCCGGCGCTCCGCACGCGCGCCACTTCGCCCTGGAACTTGCGCTCGTGCGAGAACTGCGCGCCGGCCCTGCCGGCCACCGCGTCGGCAAACCGGAAGCCGGCGTTGTGGCGCGTGGCCGCGTACTCGGCGCCAATGTTGCCGAGGCCGACGATCAGGCGAATGGCGCGTGGCTCGCTCATTGGACTGCCCTCGCGCTGCGCGCTCGGGAATTCGCCCTTGGGACGGTCCGGCGGGCTCATGAGGGCGCAATGGTACGCAAGGGGCGCGACGGACAGCGGTGCCGGCCGTGCGCGGGCCGGCCGCAGGCGCCAAGAAAAACGCCGGGCACGGCCCGGCGTTCTGGCGGGTGCCGCGCGCTTTACTTCTTCTTGTCGCCGCCCTTGGCCGCGCCAGCCGGCGCCGCGGCGGGAGGGGCCTTTTGCGCAGTGGCGGGCACTTCGGCGGCGGGGGTGGGTGCGGCGGAGGTGTCTTCCTCGGCCTGCGCGCCCGGCACGCTCACGGTGACGACCACGGGGTTTTCCTTGCCGCGCAGCACCGGCTTGACGCCGGCCGGCATCCTGAGATCGGAGACCTTGAGCACGTCGGTCGACTTGATGCCGGACAGGTCGACCTCGATGAACTCCGGCAGGTCGCGCGGCAGGCAGGCCACATCGACCTGCGACAGCACGTGGCTGATGATGGCGGCGTTCAGCTTGACCGCCGGCGAGTTCTCCTCGCCGACGAAGTGCAGCGGTACGCGCATGTGGATCGCCTCGTCCTCGGCCACCCGCTGAAAGTCGATGTGCAGCACCTGCGGCTTGTACGGGTGCATCTGGAAGTCGCGCAGCAGCACGCGCTCGCTCTTGCCGTCGAGGTCCATCTCGAGGATGGAGGCGTGGAACTTCTCCTTGCGCAGGGCATGGAACAACGGGTTGTGTTCGACCTCGATGGCGGTCGGCTGCGCCTTGCCGCCGTAGATGATGCCGGGTACCTTGTCGGCGCGGCGCAGGCGGCGGCTCGCACTCGTGCCCTGCGCGCTTCGGGTGGTTGCTGTGACTTTCACTTCACTCTCCGGTTGAACCCGCGGGCCGCGACCAGCCACGACGGGGGTTGAGGCGCTGGCCGCCGGGCGGCCAGCGCCGGGTTTGTTACTCGATGAACAGGCTGCTCACCGAGTCTTCGCGCGCGATGCGCGAGATCGTCTCGCCCAGCAGGCCGGCGCAGCTGACCTGCCGGATCTTGGGACAGGCGGCGGCGTCGGGGCGCAGCGGGATGGTGTCGGTGACCACGACCTCGTCGAGCACCGAGTCCACGATGCGCTCGACCGCCCGACCGCTGAGCACCGGGTGCGTGCAATAGGCCATCACCTTGGTGGCGCCGTGATCGCGCAGCGCCGCGGCGGCATGGCACAGCGTGTTGGCGGTGTCGATCATGTCGTCCATGATCACGCAGGTGCGGCCGGCCACGTCGCCGATGATGTGCATGACCTCGGCCACGTTGGCGCGCGGGCGCCGCTTGTCGATGATGGCCAGGTCGGCGTCCATCCGCTTGGCCAGGGCCCGCGCACGCACCACGCCGCCGACGTCGGGCGAGACCACCATCAGGTTGTCGTAGCTGTGCTTCCACAGGTCGCCCAGCAGTACCGGGCTGGCGTAGATGTTGTCGACCGGGATGTCGAAGAAGCCCTGGATCTGATCGGCGTGCAGGTCCATGACCAGCACGCGGCTGACGCCGGCCACCTGCAGCATGTTGGCCACGACCCGGGCGCTGATCGCCACGCGGGCGCTGCGCGGGCGGCGATCCTGGCGCGCGTAGCCAAAGTACGGAATGGCGGCGGTGATGCGTCCGGCCGACGCGCGCTTGAGCGCGTCGACGATGATCATCAGCTCCATCAGGTTGTCGTTGGTCGGGAAGCAGGTCGGCTGCAGCACGAAGACGTCCTTGCCGCGGACGTTCTCGTTGATCTCGACCATGACCTCGCCGTCGGAAAAGCGCGCAACCGTCGCGCGGCCGAGGGGGATGTTCAGGTGGGCGGCAACCCCCTGGGCGAGCCTGGGGTTCGCGTTGCCAGCGAACACCATCAGGTTGTCGGGCACCATCGGCATGCTTCTGTCCGCGCGCATCGTCGCCGCTCCCGCTCCCGCACCCAAGGCCCGAACGGCGGCCGTTGCCACAAAGAACTGCGCCGCAGGCAGGTCAGCCTGCGCTGCGGCGGCAGTTGCGAATCAATGGCTGGGGAGGAAGGATTCGAACCCTCGAATGGCGGAATCAAAATCCGCTGCCTTAACCAGCTTGGCGACTCCCCAGCGCGAAACCTTGCAAATCCTTTCGTGCCGTCGTGGTGCGCCGTCCGCGACGGCCGCTGGTCACCACACTCCGAGGGGATGCTCGTCCAGGCCTTCGGCGATGCAGCTCCACCAACCTGGCGACTCCTGCATCAGCGTGGCCCGGGCCGCGCTCGCCTCCTGTTCGCTGACCAGCGGCACGAAAACCGCCGAGCCGGAGCCCGTCATGCGCGCCGGACCAAAGCGACTGAGCGACTTCAGCACGGCCTCGACTTCCGGGACCCGGCGCCGCACGATCGGTTCAAGATCGTTGGCCCCGAACAGCGCGCGCACGCCAGTCGGATTACCGACCGCACCGGCCGCTGCGGAAAAGTCCTCGATTCTCAAAGGTTTCGTGGACCGTGTCAAACCGGGGTCGGAGAAGATTTCCCGTGTCGAGACATGCACTTGCGGATGCACCACGAGGTAGTGGGCCGGCGGCACGGCCAGCGGTGTCAGCCGCTCGCCAATGCCTTCGACCCAGGCCGGGCCGGCGCCCAGGAAGAACGGCACGTCGGCGCCGAGCGAGGTGGCCAGCGCGGCCAGCCGCTGGCGTGGCCAGTCGAGCCCCCACAGGCGGCTCAACGCAATGAGCGTGGTGGCGGCGTCGGAGGAACCGCCGCCCAGGCCGCTGCCGGCGGGTATGTGCTTGTCGACGTGGATCGCCGCGCCCAGCGCGGTGCCGCTGGCCGCGCGCAGGGCCTGCGCCGCGCGCAGCACCAGATCGCCTTCGAGCGGACCGACCAGATCGCCGCTGCGCTCGATCCGGCCATCATCGGTGAGTTCGAAGTCGAGCACGTCGGCCAGCGACAGCGGCACGAACACCGACTGCAGCTGGTGGTAACCGTCGGCGCGCCGGCCGGTGACGTGCAGGAACAGATTGAGCTTGGCCGGCGCCGGCAGCCCGAGGAACAGGCGCGGCGCCCGTGGTGCAGCCATGCGGGGCCGGCCGCTCACCGTCTCAGCGCAGCAGGCTGGCCGGTGGATTGGCCATCACGGTCCAGCGGAACACCTGGCTGTTCTGCACGGTGCGGCTGTCCTCGGGCTTCCACTCGCCCATGTCGAAGTCGTGCGAGACGATGCGCGTGCCGGGCTTCAGTTCGCGCAGGATGCGCGGCCGCAGCTTGAGGTTGACGCTCGGCAGCAGGTACATCGTCACCACCGTGGCGGGCGAGAAGTCGAAGGTGAACACGTCGCCCACCTCGAACCGCACCAGGCTCTCGATCGCGCTGCCGGCCTTCCGGGCGGCCGCGCGCGCCTCGGTCACCCGCTCGGGGTTGAGGTCCACGCCCACGCCGCGGCAGCCGAAGCGCTGCGCCGCGCGGATCACGATGCGGCCGTCGCCGGACCCCAGGTCGTACAGGAGGTCATTGCGGGTCACGCGCGCCATGTCGAGCATGGCATCGACCACCGGCATGGGGGTCGGCACGAAGGGCACGTCGAGCGGGCGGTCGGGAAACGTGGCGTCGCGCGCCAGCACCTCGTCCGGCGTGAGGAGCGCGGCCAGCGCCGGTGCCGCAGGCAGGGCCAGTGCGGTGGCCAAAAAGCGGCGGCGCGGCAGCAGGCCCGGGTACAGCGGCGCGCGGTCGGTCGGGTGTTGCAGCAGGGACATGTCGGCTCCTCGAAAGCGGTTCATTGTGCCGCGCCGCCGGGCTCGTCGAGCACCAGGCGCAGGTTCAGGGCCGGCTGCGGCGGCTGGTCGGGCGCGGTGCCGGCCAGGGCCGGCCGCGTGATCTGCAGGCGGCGCGGCAGGCCGTCGGCAAAGCGTTCCTGCACCGCAATGGTCCAGCCGTCCTGCTGCAGCAGGTCAGCCCCGTCGGCGCCGCGCAGTTGCACGGCCGCACCGGGCATCGGCCGGCCTTCGATCCAGAATGGGATTCCCGCCAGCGGCAGCGGCCAGCCGAGCAGTTGCAGGGCCAGCGCCTCGGCGCTGGCGCCCTGCACTTCCTGCATCCGCCCGTCGGGCGCCGGCGCGCGCAGCCGTGCGCCCTCGGGTCCGTCCTGCAACCGCGCCAGCGTGGTGCCCAGGGGCGTGGCAAGGTCCAGGGTCAGCTCGGCGCCGCGCGTCTGGAGGACGAAGCGGCCGGACTGGCTGTCGCTACGGCCGTCCAGCGTCGCGGTAATGGCAAAGCGGCCGCTGTGGCTGCGTTCGGGCGGCAGCGGCGGCGGTGGCGGCAGGCTGGCGCAGGCGCCGAGCAGCACGACCGCGCCGCCCGGAGCAGCCAGGGCGCCGAGGCCGCCGAGAGCGCCCAGCGCCGCCCGGCGCCTCACTGCAGGTTGACCTTCAGTCGGCGCAGCGTCGTGCGCAGCGTTTCGTTGTCGGGCTCGATGGCGCGCGACTCGCGCCAGATGCCGCGTGCCCGCTCGCGCTCGCCGGCCACCCACAGCACTTCGCCGAGGTGGGCGCCGACCTCGGCATGCGCGCGCGTCTGCCAGGCGCGTTCGAGGTACTCGCGCGCCTTGGCGAGGTTGCCCATGCGGAAGTACACCCAGCCCATCGAGTCCATGATGTAGCCGTCGGTGGGCGCCAGCTTCAGTGCGCGGGCGATCAGCTCATAGGCCTCGGCCAGGCGCTGGTTGCGATCGGCCAGCGAGTAGCCGAGCGCGTTGTGGGCATGTGCGTCGTCGGGTTTCAGTTCGATGAGCCGCCGCAGGTGCCGCTCCATGACGTCGATGCGGTCGAGCTTCTCGGCGGCCATCGCGGCGTCGTACAGCAGGCCGCTGTCGTCGGGATTGCGGGCCAGCGCGTCGGTCAGGAAGGCAAACGCCTCCTTGTGCCGTCCGGCTTCGCGCAACAGCTGGCCCTCGGCCAGCGTGAGCTGCACGCGCTCGGCGGCGCCATCGGTCGGCGTGCTCGCCAGCAGCTTGCGCCCTTCATCGACCCGCTTGAGCTTGCCCAGCAACAGCGCCTTGCGCATGCGGGCCTGCAGGTACTGCTCGCCGCCTTCGATCTTGTCGAGCCACTGCAGCGCGCCCTTGTAGTCGCGCTCGTCCTCGGCAATGCGCGCCAGGTTCAGGTAAGCGGCGTCGGGGTCGCGCCCGCCGCCGCCGTCGCCGATCAGCGCGAGGTAACGCTCGAGGAGCTCGCGCGCCTCGGCGCGCCGCTTGCGGTCGTCCAGCGTCAGCAAGGCCAGCGCATACAGCGCATCGGCGTCCTTCGGGTCGCCTTGAACGAGCTGCAGGAACTGGGCGCGCGCCGCCTCGTACTGACCATCGCCGACCAGCAGGCGCGCATAGGCCTCCCGCGCCGCGCGCGCCTGCGGGTTGCGCTCGACGAAGGGCCCCAGAAGTTCCATCGCCTTGGCGCGGTTGGCGGGCTCGATGCGCCCGTCGTTGTCCGGCTGGGCCAGCAACTGGGTGAGCAGCAGCGCGGCACGCTCGTGCCCGGGCTGCAGCTCGAGAGCCGCGCGTGCCTCGCGCTCGGCGCGGGCCGAGTCGCCTGCGCCTGCGGCGGCCCGCGCCAGCGTCAGGCGCACGTCCGCGCCCACTTTGGCATCGTCGCGATGGGGCCGGGCCAGCTCATCGAGCATCTCGAGCGCGCGCTGGCGCTCCGGCGCCCGCGCCAGCACGGGCTGCAGCCGCGCCAATTCCTCGGCCGGGTTGGCGGCCGCACGGATCCGCCGCGCGAAGATCGGTGTGGCCTCGGCGTACTCGCCGCCGGCGACGAGCAGGGCGCCGAGCGTCTGGCCGGCTTCGGCGTCCTGCGGCGCCAGCTCGGCCCACATCCGCGCGGCCTGCGTTGCCTGCGGGCTGGCGCGCGCGCCCAGCGCGATCTCCACGGCGCGCCGCGCCAGCCGCGGGTCGCGCGTGCTGCGGGCGATGCCGAGGTAGGTGGCGTAGGCGGTGCTCGCATCGCCCTGCTGCAAGGCCGACTCGGCCGCCAGCAGCTGGAACATGATTCCGCCGGTCACGTTCACGTTGGGCACGCCGTCCGGACCGAAGTCGGGTAACGGCGCAGACAGAGGGCGCTCCTCGGCCGTGCCGGGCGGCAGCACCACCGCGGGCGGCTTGCTGGCGCAACCTACAATCGACGCTCCCAGCAGCGCCGCGAGCCCAAGGGCCGTGGCTCGTTTCCAGAGCTGCTGCGCGGCTGGCCGTACCGGTTCAGTCATCGAGGGTCCGCAAGAGGGTCAGTGCGCCGGGCCACTCCGGGTGCGCAGGCCGACGCATCCCGTGGGTGAGTGGCCAGTGCAAGAGCACGAGCGTCTCCAAGTTTAGACGGGGTTTCCAGCCGAGGTTTCCGATGCCCGAACTGCCCGAGGTCGAGGTCACGCGCCGCGCGCTCGCGCCCTGGCTGGAGGGCAGCGAGGTGCGCGCGGTGCAGGTGCGCGAGCGGCGCTTGCGCTGGCCGGTGCCGCCCGGGCTGGCGCGCCAGCTGGTGGGGCGGCGCGTGCAGGCGCTCGGGCGCCGCGGCAAATACCTGCTGTGGCGCTTCGACCATGGCACGCTGATCTCCCACCTGGGCATGTCCGGCTCGTGGCGCGTGCACCCGGACGCGGCGACCGGCGCCGCGCCGCCGCCCGGGCTGCACGACCACGTCGACGTGGCGGTGGACGGCGCGCTGCTGCGCCTGACCGACCCGCGCCGCTTCGGCGCGCTGCTGTGGCACCCGGCGGGCGCAGGCGCGGTCGAGCGGCACGCCTTGCTGGCGCACCTGGGGATCGAGCCGTTCGATTCGCGCTTCGACGGCGACTGGCTGTATCGCGGAACCCGCGGCCGCGCGGCTTCGATCAAGCAGGTGCTGCTGGCGGGCGACGTGGTGGTGGGCGTGGGCAACATCTACGCCTCCGAGAGCCTGTACCGCGCCGGCATCCATCCGCGCCGGCCAGCGCGTCGCGTGGGCCGGGCGCGCTGCGCCCTGCTGGCCGCGGCAATCCGTGCCGTGCTGGCCGAGGCCATCGAGGTGGGCGGCAGCACGCTGCGCGATTTCCGCTCGGCTGCCGGCGAGGAGGGCTACTTCATGATCGAGGCCAACGTATACGGCCGTGCCGGCCAGCCGTGCCACCGCTGCGGCGCGCCGATCCGCAAGCTGGTGCAGGGCCAGCGCGCCACCTACTTGTGCGTGCGCTGCCAGCGGTGACCATGGGTGCGGGACTGCTTGCGCTGGTCGGGAGGGCGCTGCGCGGCCGTTTCTTGCCGTCTTGCCGCCCCACTGCGTGATATCTTGTCCGCGGCTCTTGGCGGCATGCGGTAATCCGGATGAAACAGCTGGCGACGAGTTTTCACCAATACGGCGCTTGGCGCGATGCGCTGGCGGTGTCGATCATGCAGCTGCGGCGCTGGCTGGAACAATGCCAGTTGCTCGATGCCGATGCAGCGCGGCGGCTCGACCTGGCGGTGGAGCGGTTGGACGAAGACAAGCTGGTGATCGCCTTCGTCGCCGAGTTTTCGCGCGGCAAGAGCGAACTCATCAATTCCATTTTCTTTGCCGACTACGGCCGTCGCATCCTGCCGTCGTCGGCCGGGCGCACCACCATGTGCCCGACCGAGTTGATGCACGACGAATCTCTGCCGCCTTGTATTCGCGCGCTGCCCATCGAGACGCGGGCGCGGCTCGGAACAACATCCGATTTCAAGAAGGCCGCCGTCGAGTGGCGCGTGTTTCCGGTCGATACCGACTCGCCTGACGGCATGCTGCAGGCATTCAAGCTGGTGGCCGACACGGTCCGCGTGCCGGTCGACGAGGCGCGCATGTACGGTCTGTACGACCCCGACGATCCGGCCCAGGTCTTGGCGGTCAGCCAAGATGGGCTGGTCGAGATCTCGCGCTGGCGCCATGCGGTCATCAACTTCCCGCACCCGCTGCTCAAGCAGGGCCTGGTCATCCTCGATACGCCAGGGCTGAACGCGATCGGCACCGAGCCCGAACTGACGCTATCGCTGGTGCCCAGTGCGCACGCGGTCTTGTTTGTGCTCGCCGCCGACACGGGAGTCACCAAGAGCGACCTCGAGGTCTGGCGGCACATCGTGGGTGACGGGGTCACCCACAACCACATCGCCGTGCTCAACAAGATCGACGGGCTGTGGGATGCACTGAAGACCGAAGCCGAGATCGATGCGGAGGTGGCCAAGCAGGTCAGCTCGGTGAGTCGCACGCTCGACCTCGACGCTGCGCGCGTGTTTCCGGTATCGGCGCAGAAAGGACTGGTGGCCAAGGTCACCGGCGACCGGCGCCTACTGGCGGCCAGCCGCCTGCCCACGCTGGAAAGCGCGTTGGTGGACCTTCTGGTGCCTGCCAAGCAGCGCATTGTGCGCGAGCAGTCCGTGGCGCTGCTCGACCGTGTGACCGGGGAGGTGCGCCAGCAACTGGGCGCGCGCGAGCGCGGGCTGATCGAGCAGCTCTACGAGCTGCAGGCCCTGCAGGGCAAGAATCAGAGCTCGATTGAGCGCATGCTGACGCGCGCACAGGCCGAGCAGCGCGACTTCGAGGACAACGTACGCAAGATCATCGCGGCGCGCCTGGTGCTGTCCAGACTATCGGATCTCGCCTTCGCCAACTTGCGGCTGGAGGCGCTGCGCGGGCGTGTCTATGAGGCGCGTGGACGGATGCGCAAGAGCCGGCTCACGCCGCAGTTCTTCAGCGCGGTGCGTGACTACTTTGCCGGCTTGCGCGAGCTGCTGCAGCAGGCCGATGCCCGGCTGCAGGAAGTCGAGCAGATGGTGCTCGGTGTGCAGCGCAGGTTTGCCGAGGAACTGGGCTGGAGCCTGAGCCCGCCGATGCCGTTCTCGCTCGACACCTACATCGTCGAACTGGAGCGCGCGGAAGCCGCCTACAGGACGCATTTTGGCGCGCTGGCGGTACTCACGCGCGACAAGTGGTCCTTGATCGAGCGTTTCTTCGACACCGTCGTCAGCAGGTCGCGCGAGATTTTTTCCATGGCCGAGCGCGATACCGAGGCCTGGGTCCGCTCCCTGCTGCCACCTATCGAACAGCAGGTGCGCGAGCAGCGCTCGCAACTGAAGAAGCGCGCCGAGAGTGTGCAGCGTATCCGTGATGCGCAGGAGTCGCTCGACGACCGGATCGGCCAGCTCCAAGCGGCGTTGGAAGATGCGCAGCAAAGGCTCGACGAGCTGAGCACGCTTACCAGCCGCGCCCGTCAGTTGGCTGCCAGCGAGCCGGCGCCGCCGCTGGCCGCCCGCTGGTCGCAGCCGCGCAGCGCGGTCGGGGCGGCGGGCGTCTGAACGTCACTGTGCGGGTGGCTTGCGCATGCGGGCCGCTTGTGCGGCCGTCGCCACTTTGTCCCTCTGTCTGCCGATGTCCGTCTTTGCCGCCGCGCTGGTGACCTGGGGGGATACCCACGGTCGCCGCGGGCTCCCCTGGCAGGGCGTGCGCGATCCGTATCGCGTCTGGCTGTCGGAAATCATGCTGCAGCAGACGCAGGTCACTACGGTCATCGGCTATTACGCGCGCTTTCTCGATCGTTTTCCCGCCGTCCAGGCGCTGGCTGCTGCGTCGGTCGATGAAGTGTTGCCGCTGTGGGCCGGACTGGGCTACTACGCGCGCGCGCGCAACCTGCACGCCTGTGCGCGCGTAGTGGCCCAACGGCAAGACGGCGAGTTCCCGCGCAGCGCCCGCGAGCTGGCGCTACTGCCGGGCATCGGCCGCTCGACGGCGGCGGCGATCGCAGCCTTCTGCTTCGACGAGCGCGCCGCCATCCTCGACGGCAACGTGAAGCGGGTGCTGGCGCGCCGGTTCGGCGTTACAGGCTTCCCGGGGCAGGCTGCGGTGCAGCGGCGACTGTGGGCACTGGCCGCGGAGTTGCTGCCGCAGGCAACCGACATGCCGGCCTACACCCAGGCCTTGATGGACCTGGGCGCCACGGTGTGCACGCCGAAGCGGCCGCGCTGCGCCGCGTGTCCCGTCGCAGCCGGCTGCGTGGCCCGCGGGGAGGGGCGGATCGATGCGCTGCCCGCCGCGCGGCCGCCGCGCGCGCTGCGCGTGCGGCGCGCCTGGTGGCTGCTGGCCCTGGCGCAGTCGCAGGTGCTGCTGCAGCGGCGGCCGGCCAGCGGGCTGTGGGGCGGCCTGTGGGTGCCGCCAGAGTTCGACACAGAGGCGGCGGCACGGCAGGCGGCCGAGCGGCTGGCGGCGGCTGCGCCGCCGGTCCAGCCGCTGCCGGCACGCCGCCATGCCTTCACGCACTACACGCTGGAGTACACGCCCTTGCTGGTGCAACTGCCGCAGTCGCCGATCGCCACGGCGGAGCCCAGTGCTGCGCAGTGGTTCGGCCTGGCCGAGCCAGGACTGGCGGTGCCGACGCCGGTGCAGCGCCTGCTGGCCGAGCTGGCCGCATCCGCCGATCCGCTGCGGGCGTGGCCTACTTCAGCACCGCGTGCTGCTTGAGGTACTGGGTAATGATCTCGAGCCGCGTGTACGCGTCATCGAGTTCCATCAGCTTCTGCTTGGCTTTAAGGGGCACCGGCAACACCTCGCACAGGCGGTTGCCCACCCACACGCTGCTGTCGAGCCGGTACGGCGGCTCGAAAGGCACCTTGACATCCTCGTCGTTGTCGGCCGCGCGCTGGCTTTGCGCCTTTACGTCGTCGATTACGCGGCGCAGGAGGTCGGAGCAGGGCCGATGCGCGTCGGCCATGGCGCTGTCCTGGTCGGGATCGATCAGGTCGACCTCGGCGCGGATCAGGCCGTTGGCCTCCACCGTGCGCTCGATCACCCGAAAGCGGTCGCCCCCCAGGCAGCGGATGTTCAGCAGGCCGAGCTGCTGCATGTCCCAGCCGCCGATGTGGGCCAGGCAGCCGATGCCCTCCGTGGCCGCGGCGCGGCCGACCTCGGCGCCCTGCTTGATCAGGCACACCCCGAACGGCGCCTCGGTGCGCATGCAGTCGCGCACCATGTCCATGTAGCGCGCCTCGAAGATGCGCAGCGGCAGCACGCCGCCCGGAAAGAGCACCGTGTTCAGCGCAAACAGCGCGATCCGCATGGCCGTTTCAGTGCGCCTGCCGCTGGATGGCGCGGTGGCGCACCACCACGTGCTCGCTGCCGCGGAAACGGCGCGCCAGTTGCTCGACCACGTAGGGCGAGCGGTGCTGGCCGCCGGTGCAACCCACCGCCACCGTCAGGTAATGACGATGATCGGCCAGATAGCCCGGCAGCCAGCGTTCGATGAAGCCGCCGATGTCGGCGATCATGGTGGTGACCCCCGCAGCTGCGGCCAGGTAGTCGGCCACTGGCGCATCGAGCCCGGTGAGCGGGCGCAGCGCCGCGTCGTAGAACGGATTGGGCAGGTTGCGCACGTCGAACACCAGGTCGGCCGCGACCGGGATACCGTCCTTGAAGGCGAACGACTCGAAGGACAGCGTCAGGTTTGCGCGCGGTGCCGCAACGAATTCCCTTACCCAGTGACGCAGCGTGTTCGGGTGCAGGTCGCTGGTATCGATGCTGTGGCCGAGGCCCACCAGCGGGGCGAGCAATTCGCGTTCGGCCTGGATCGACTCGAGCAGCGTGGGCTCGCGCGCGACGTCCTTGCGCTGCAGCCGCTGAGCCAGCGGGTGACGCCGCCGCGTCTCGCTGTAGCGCTTGACCAGCGCGCTGTCGGAGGCGGTCAGGTACAGCGTCTTGATGTTATGGCCGCCTTCGCGCAGGCCCTTCAGGAGAACGGGCAGCTCGGATAGCTCGGCCTCGGAGCGGGCGTCGATCGAGACGGCAAGGTCGGGGTGACCGGCGCGGTCCAGGTGCAGCGCCACATCCAGCAGGAAGCGCAGCGGCAGGTTGTCCACGCAGTAGTAGCCGATGTCCTCCAGCAGCCGGATCACCACCGACTTGCCGGCGCCTGACATGCCGGTCACCAGGACGATACGCATGCACGAATTCTGGCACGCAAGCTGCGCTGCTGAGTTTGGGCGGGGGCGGCGAAAAGGGGCGCATTGCGCCCCTTAACTGCCCCGGCGCCGAGGCGCTGGTCCGCCGGCGCGCGCGTTCACCGGCGTAGCCGCTCAGCCGCTCAGCCGCTCAGCCGCTTAGGCACTTCGACATGAAGGCCTTGCGCTCGTCGCCCTTCAGGGCTTTGTCGCCGGCCTGCTTGTTGCAGGCCGCCATCTTCTCCTGCTGGGTCATCTTGTGCTCGCCCTTGGCGGCCGGCACGCCGGCGGCGGACAGGCACTGACTCATGAACTGCTTGCGCTCGTCCCCGCTGAGCTTCTTTTCGCCGGCCTGCTTGTTGCAGGCCGCCATTTTTTCCTGCTGCGCCGCCTGGGCGGGCGAGTGCTTCTTCTCCTCGGCCTGCACGGCCGCCAGCGGCAGCGCCAGACAGGCGGCCATCAACATGTGCTTCATCATTGACTTGTCCTCCATGAGTTCGACTTCACCGGCTACACCCTAACCGGACGCAGGTTTGCCCGGCCCGTTCGGTCACTAACGCCGCCCCCGGGCGGCCGTTGACTGCCGTACCGTCAACCATCGCCCATCGCCTGCCGCTGGCGTTCGGCAAACTCGGCCAGCGTGTCGATGCCGCGCAGCTTCAGGATCGTGTTGCGCACGGCGGCCTCCAGCAGCACTGCCAGGTTGCGACCGGCAGCCACCGGGATGACCACCTTGAACACCGGAACGCCGAGCACCTCCTCGGTCGCGCCGGCCAGCGGCAAGCGCTCCATGACTTCGTTGGCGGCGAGGCGGCGCAGCTCGACGATCAGCTTCAGTTTCATCCTGCGCCGCACTGCGGTCTCGCCGAAGATGGCCTTAATATCGAGCAGCCCGAGACCGCGGACCTCGAGCAGATTGGCCAGCAGCGCCGGACAGCGACCTTCGATCGAGTCGGGCGCCACGCGGGCAAATTCGACCACGTCGTCGGCCACCAGGCCATGGCCGCGGCTGATCAGTTCCAGCCCGAGTTCGCTCTTGCCGACGCCGGACTCGCCGGCGATCAGCACCCCCATGCCGAGCACGTCCATGAACACGCCGTGCAGCGTGCAGTGCGGCGCCAGCGCCTTGGTGAGGTAGATCCGCAGCAAGTCGATGACCTCGGCGGCGGCCAGCGGCGAGGCAAACACCGGGATGCCGACCACCTCGGCCATCTGGATCAGCTCGGCCGGCGCGCTCAGCCCCTCAGCCACGATCAGGCCGAGCGGCCTGGCCTGCATCAGGTCGCTGGCGTAGTGGGTGCGTCGCGCCGCTTCCAGCCGCGCCATGAATCCGACCTCGGGCGCGCCGAGTACGTGGATGCGCTCGGGGTGGATCAGGTTCAAGTGACCGACCAGATCGGACGTGCGTACGCCCGCGCCAATCGCCGTCTCGCGGAAGCGCCGCTCGCCGCCGGCTGCACCGGCGATCCAATGCAGATGCAGCGGTACCCGGTTGTCTTCGTACAGCGAAGCGATGGTGGTCATGTCAGGCACGCGTCGCTCGCGCGCAGGGTCGATCACTTGGGTGTCGCGATGTTGCCTTCGGCGTCCATCGCGACAACCTGGGCTGGAAAATCAAACACCGATTCGCGTTCACCGACAGCGGGTCAGGCTGCGGGCCGGATTGGCTCCCAGGTGGACAGCATGGCGTGCACGCTGGCCGGTTCGGACGCCGTGAGGAGGCTGTCGCGGAACGGCTTGTCGGACAGCATTTGCGCCAACTCGGACAGCGTGTCCAGGTGCTGCTGCGCGGCCTGCTCCGGTACCAGCAGAAACACGAGCAGGTTGACCGGACGGCCGTCGGGCGCATCGAACGGCACCGGCTCGCTCAGGCGAACGAACGCCGCGACGGCCTCCTTCAGACCCCTGATGCGGCCATGCGGGATCGCCACGCCCTGGCCCAGCCCGGTCGACCCCAGACGCTCCCGCGCAAACAGGCTGTCGAAGACCTTGGCGCGGGCGATGCCCTGATTGTTCTCGAACAGCAGGCCGGCCTGCTCGAATACCCGCTTCTTGCTCGACGCTGACAGGTCGAGCATGACGTTTTCGGGCGGCAACTGGCGCGAGATGAGGTTCATTGAGACGCTAGGGCAATCAGCAACGAAGGCATGCAGCGCAACCGTCGGCGCGTAGCCGCGCAGACACCGACTTCGACAGCCACTTCAGGGCCTCGGCAAGTTCCCCGTCCGCGGGGAGGTCGAGCGAACCCTCATGCCCGAACGCCGGTTTGCGCTGTCCAAGGCGAAAACCAGATTCTAAGCAAGGCGATTGCGCGTCGCAGCGAGCCGGGTCGGGGCCCGGGCCAACTACCGTCCTGGCCGTTGCCCGAGGGCAACAAGACGTTGGCTGCGGGGCGGTCGGGCCGACGGTACCTGATCCTCTGCAGGAAACGGGTGGCTCACCGGCTCAGCGGACCGGACAATGCCGCCATGACTGTTCTCGTCTGCCGGCCGGCCTTGCGGCCCTCTGCGGCGGCCACCTACGACCTGGTGGCCCGCGCAATCCAGTACCTGCAGGACCACGCCTGGCGGCAACCGTCGCTGGGCGACCTCGCGCAGGCCCTGTCGACTTCGGAGTCCACGCTGCAGCGGGCGTTCTCGGCGTTTGCCGGCGTCTCGCCCAAACGCTTCCTGCAGTACCAGACCAAGGAGCACGCGCGTGCGCTGCTGCTCGATTCGGCCGACGTGCTCACCACCGCGCTGGCGACCGGCCTGTCGGGTCCGGGCCGCCTGCACGAGCTGATGGTCACCACCGAGGCAATGACCCCCGGCGAAGTGGGGCGCGCAGGCGGTGGCGTCGAACTGCACTACGGTTACGCCGAGACGTCGCTGGGCCGCGTTCTGGCGGCGCGCACGGCGCGGGGGCTGGCCTTCCTCGGGTTCGTGGACGACAGCGACGCCGCGGCGCTGGATGACCTGCGCAGCCGCTGGCCCGCGGCCACGCTGGCGAGCGAGGCCCGCATGCAGGCGTGGCTCGATGCTGCGCTGGCCGGTTGGCGCACCGACCGGCCGCTGCACCTGCTGCTGGCCGGCACCAACTTCCAGCTCAAGGTCTGGGAGGCGCTGCTGGCGATTCCCGAGGGTAGGCTTGCTTCGTACACGCAACTGGCGCGGGCAGTGGGCCGGCCGAACGCGGTGCGCGCGGTCGCCAGCGCCGTCGGACGCAACCCGCTGTCGGTGCTGATTCCCTGCCATCGCGTGATCCGCGAATCCGGCGCGCTCGGCGGCTACCACTGGGGCCTGCCGCGCAAGGGAGCGCTGATCGCGCTGGAGTCGGCGCAATCGGCGCGCACCGGGTCGGCGCGCCGCCAGCCCGCGTTCAGGACGACAGCTCGCGCTTGACCGCGACCGCGCCGTGGTTGTGCAGGCGGTCCTTGTGACGCAGGACCTGGCGATCCAGCTTGTCCATCAGCGTGTCGATGGCCGCGTACATGTCGCCATCGATGCACTCGGCAAACAGTTGTGTGCCGCTGACGCGCAGCGTGACTTCGGCGCGCTGGCGCAGCTTGTCCTCCACCGACAGCAGCACGTCGGCCTCGATCAGCCGGTCGAAATGTCGTCGAATCCGCTCCATCTTGCCTTCGACGTAGCCGCGCAGCGCGGGAGTTACCTCGACGTGGTGACCGTGGATGATCAGGTTCATGAAGCGCCCCTTTTCGGTTGCGGGTACTCGATTGCGGCAGGCCCGGGAGGAGGACGCGCCGCGCTACAAAACCTTGCGCATCGCCACCGGGGCGATCTTCAGCGACTCGCGGTACTTGGCCACCGTTCGGCGCGCCACCACGATGCCTTGCTCGCCCAGCAGCTCTGCCAGCCTGCTGTCGGATAGTGGGTTCCTAGGGTCTTCGGCTCCTATCAGTTGCTTGATCAGCGCGCGGATCGCCGTGGAGGATGCCGCGCCCCCGGCGTCGGTAGCCACATGGCTGCCGAAGAAGTACTTGAGCTCGAACACGCCGAAGGGCGTGGCGATGAACTTGTTGGAGGTGACGCGCGAGATGGTGGACTCGTGCAGGCCCACCGTATCGGCGATCTCGCGCAGCACCAGCGGGCGCATCGCGATCTGGCCGTGCGCGAAGAAGTTCTGCTGCCGATCGACGATGGCCTGCGACACGCGAGCGATGGTGTCGAAGCGCTGCTGGATGTTGCGGATCAGCCAGCGGGCTTCCTGCAACCGGGTCGACCAAGACGCTTGCCCTTCCGTGTCCTTGCTCCCGCGCGCCGCCTTGACGGCCGCCGCGTAAGCCGGGTTGACGCGCAGCTTCGGCATCACGTCCGGGTTCAGTTGCGCCACCCAGCGTGCGCCCTTCTTCCGGACAAAAATGTCAGGTACTACGTAATCGGCACCCGCGTCCAGGAACCCTACACCTGGATGCGGGATCAGTCTACGAATGATGTGCTGGGCGCCGCGAAGTTCCTCGTCGTTGCAGTCGAGAAGCTTGCGCAGCTTGTTGAAGTCCCGCGCCGCCAGCAGCGGCAAGTGCTCGCTAACGATGCGGCGCGCCAAGGCCAGGACCGGCCGCTGCGCCGCGACGCACCGCCGCATCAGCAGGTCGATCTGCAAGCGCAGGCACTCGGCCGCGTCGCGCGCGCCCACGCCCGGTGGGTCGAAGCTCTGCAGCAGGGCCAGCGCGGCGGACAGGTCGTCCAGTTCGACGCCGGCCTCCGGCGGGCAAAGCTCCCGCAGTTCCTCCAGACAGGACGAGAGGTAGCCGCGCTCGTCGAGCGCCTCGATCAGCAACTCCACGAGCGCGCGGTCGAGCGGCGCCGCACAGGTTGCGTGCAGCTGTCCGAGCAGGTGCTCGCGCAGCGAGGGGGGGGAGGCCGCCCAGGCGAGTCCGCCGCCGTCGTCGTCGTCGTCGCGCTCGCCGCGGCTGCTGCCGCCCCAGTCGAGCAGGGCGTCGCTGCCGCTGGCGCCGTCTTCCGGGCCCGCCTCCCCGGCGCCGGCCTCGCCGCCCGGGTCGCCTGCCGGTGCGGACGGGCTGCCGGCAAGGATCGCGCCGTCGGCGGCTACCCGCATCGATGTCGCCAGCGGGTCGTCGTCGCGCTCCAGCAGCGGGTTTTCCACCAGCGCCTGCTCGATTTCCTGGTTCAGTTCGAGGGTCGACAGTTGCAGCAGGCGGATCGACTGCTGCAACTGCGGCGTCAGCGCCAGGTGCTGCGACAGGCGAAACTGGAGCGAGGCTTTCATTCAGCGCGCGGCGACGCGACGCTGGCGCGCTGCAGGGGGGACGAGGCGACGCCAGTCGGGCTGGAGTGCGGCCACGCCGATGACGAGGTGTCGTCGCATCGGCGCATTCACATCCGGAAGTGCTCGCCGAGGTAGACGCGGCGCACGCTCTCGTTGGCGACGATTTCCTCGGGGCGGCCGGCGGCCAGGACTTCGCCTTCGTTGATGATGTAGGCGTGGTCGCAGATGCCGAGGGTCTCGCGCACGTTGTGGTCGGTGATCAGCACGCCGATGCCGCGGTCCTTGAGGAAGCGCACGATCCGCTGGATCTCGATCACCGCGATCGGGTCGACGCCGGCAAACGGTTCGTCGAGCAGGATGAAGCGCGGGCGCGCCGCCAGCGCACGGGCAATCTCCACGCGGCGCCGCTCGCCGCCGGACAGCGACAGCGCCGGGTTGGTGCGCAAGTGCGCGATCTGCAGGTCGTCGAGCAGGTCTTCGAGCCGCTGGCCGAGCGTGGCGGCATCGAGCGGCTGCGCGCGCTCGTCCGTCTGCAGCTCCAGCACCGCGCGGATGTTGTCCTGCACCGTCAGGCGGCGGAACACGCTGGCCTCCTGCGGCAGGTACGACAGCCCCATGCGGGCGCGGCGGTGGATCGGCAGGTGCGTGATGTCGTGGCCGTCGAGCTCGATCTGGCCGTCGTCCAGCGGCACCAGCCCGACCACCATGTAGAAGCAGGTGGTCTTGCCCGCGCCGTTAGGTCCGAGCAGGCCGACCACTTCGCCGGCATCCACCGCCAGCGACACGTCGCGCACCACCACCCGCTTGCCGTAGCGCTTCTTCAGGTGCGCGATCGTCAGGCGGCCGGCGCGCGGCTCGCCCGCCGGCGTCGGCGCGGGCGCAGCCTGCATCGGAGCGGAGTCGCTGGACACGGTTACTTCTTGCCTTCGATCTGCGGCGCCGGCCGCAGTGCGGCGGGCGGGCGCGCCGGCGCCGTGCCGCTGTCGCGCGGCGCCAGGATCAGGCGCACGCGGCCGTCGCCGCCGCCGGCCGGCGCGCCGTCTACGCTGTAGCTGGCGCTTTGCGCGTTGTAGGTGATGAGCTGGCCGACGACCTCATCCCGCGGCAGCTCGTTTTCCAGCCGCTTCCAGTTGGCGCGCCGGATGAAGCGCACGATCTCGGTGCGCTCGTCGTACTCGATGCGCTCGGCCTGGCCCTCGACCCACTCCTCCACACCGGCGCGGGTCGCGTCGCGCCGCTGGCGGAACCTGGCCAAACCGCCGCTCGGGCCGGTGACGACGGCCGTGCGGAAGCCCTCCGGATCCTGCCGTACTTCCAGACGCTCGCCCGTGATGCGCAGGGTCCCGCGCGTCAGCACCACGCTGCCGCTGCAGACGCTGGTCTGCTTGAGCTCCTCGGTGGTGCATTGAGCGCCCTCGAGCAGCGTGGGCTTGTCGCGATCGGCACGCTCGGCGAGCGCGACCGGGGCGAGGGCGGCCAGCCAGACGGCGGCCGTGGTCAGCAGAACGGAGGAAAGTCTTCGCACGGTCGAGTCCTCAGCGCGGCGGCAGGCTCATCTTCACGCTGCCCATGAACTGCGCGGTACGGGCCAGGTTGTCGATCTGCATGCCCTGCTGCGCGCTGATGCGCGCACCGCCCCGCTGCACGGTGACCGGCTGGTCGGTGGAGTAGCGGTCGAGGTCGGGCAGCGCCAGCAGGTAGCTGGTGTCCACGCGCAGCGCCGGCACCGCGGCATGGGCGGCGCGGGTGATGGCGACGTTGCCGTGCAGATGCACCTTCTCGCCGGCGTTCTCCACGCGGCCGCGGTCGGCGCGCACCTCGACCTGCGGCTGGTCCGGTCGCAGGCTCAGCAGCCGCGGGCGCAGCAGTTCCACGTCGTCGGTCTGGCCGAAGTGCAGCATGCGCTCGGCAAACAGCTTGTTCTTGGCGCGGCCCTCGGTGTCGAACTGCGTGATGACGATCCTGTCCGCCTCGAAGTCGGGCGTGCCGGGCCGCACCAGCGTGATGCCGGCCGGCAACCGCAGGCTGCGCGCGTACCAGTAGCTGGTGGCGGTCACGCTCGCCAGCAGGACGATGGCGATCAGGAGGGTCAGCTTGTCGCGCACGATTCGCTCGCGCTGTACGCGCGGTTGCATTTGCCATGTATGCGATCCCGCGGGTCGCGCGTGCAGGGCAAGTGATCGGCTGGGGCGCGCCGCTCGGGGCGGCTCGGCGCTGCGCGCCGCTCAAAGGGCAAGGGGTTGCGCGCAGCGCAACGGCCGGCGCGGTGCCGCGAGCGCTGCGCGGCTGCCGCGGCGGCCCCGTATCCCGAATTCCGACTCGCGACTCCGAGCAACTCACGCATGCAGTCCCCCGGAGCTGTGGCGGGCCAGCAGATCGTCGTATTTGCCCTGGGCGCGCACGATGAACTCGGCCAGCTCGCGCACCGCGCCGCGGCCGGCCGGAGCGGTGCTGATCCAGTGGGCGATCGCCTTGCACTCGGCGCAGGCGTCGGCCACGGTGGCGGCCAGGCCCGCCTGCGCCAGCACCGGCAGGTCGGGCCAGTCGTCGCCGATGTAGCCGCACTGCGCGGCGGGCACGCCGGTATCGGCCAGCAGGCGCGCGAAGCCGGCAGCCTTGTCGACCTCGCCCTGCCGCACCAGCTCGATACCGAGTTCCCGCGCGCGCGCTGCCACGATGTCGGAGCGGCGCGCCGTCAGCAAGGCCACCATGAGGCCGGCTTCGCGCAGCAGCTTGATGCCGTGGCCGTCGCGCACGTCGAAGGCCTTCATCGCCTCGCCCTGCGGCCCGATGTACAGGCGCCCGTCGGTCAGCACGCCATCGACGTCCAACACGATCATGCGCAGGCGTGCGGCGCGTTCGGACGGGCTCATCAGATCACCTTGGCGGCCATCAGGTCCTGCACGTGCAGCGCGCCCACCAGCCGCTGCCCGGCGTCCACCACCAGCAACTGGTTGCGGTGGCGGCTGTCGAGCAACTGCGCCGCTTCCACCGCCAGCGCCTGCGGGCCGATCACCAGCGGATGACGGTTGAATACCCCGGCCAGCGCCACCGGGCGGATGTCGCCCGCCTGTTCGAGCAGCCGGCGCAGGTCGCCATCGGTGAAGATGCCGGCGAGGCGACCATCGGCCTCGACCACTGCAGTCATGCTCATCTGCTTGACCGAGATCTCGTGCACCGCCTCCATCACGCTGGCGGTCACAGGAACGCGCGGCACGTGCTCGCCACTGCGCATCACGTCGGCCACGCGCAGCAGCAGGCGCCGGCCCAGCGCGCCGCCCGGGTGCGAGCGCGCGTAGTCGTCCTTGCCGAAGCCGCGCCTGTCGAGGCAGGCGATGGCCAGGGCGTCGCCCAGGGCCAGCATGGCGGTCGTGGAGGCTGTCGGCGCCAGGTTCAGTGGACAGGCCTCCCTGTCGACGCGCACGTCCAGGTGCACGTCGGCATGACGCGCCAGTTCCGAGGCGGCGTTGCCGGTGATGGCCACCAGCGGCGTGCCTTCGCGCTTGATCACCGGCACGATGGTCAGCAGTTCCGCCGTCGTGCCCGAGTACGACAGGCCGATGAACACGTCGTCGCGCGTGACCATGCCGAGGTCGCCATGGGCGGCCTCGCCGGCATGCACGAACAGCGCCGGCGTGCCGGTGGAGGCCAGGGTGGCGGCGATCTTGCGGCCGATGTGACCGCTCTTGCCCACGCCACTGACCACCACGCGGCCACGGCAGCCCAGCAGCAGCTCCACCGCGCGCAGGAAGCGCTCGTCGAGCCGCTCGGCCAGTTGCGCCACCGCCCGCGACTCGACCGCCAGCACCTCGCGCGCCCGGTCGAGGGCGGATGGCAGGGGCTGCGCGGCGGCCATGAGCAAGGGCGGAGGGCGGTCGAAGGGGGGCGGCAGAACTTGCGGAAGCCGGCGCCGCGCCGGCGCTGCATCGCAGGAGCGCCCGATGATACTCTCGGGTCCGGGTGCTGGCACAAACCTTGCTGGGCGCGGGGCCGCTGCGCCCGGTCCTCCAAACACAACGACAACCGGTAGCGACATCCGGGAACCGCGGGTCTTTGCGCGATGGCGCTCGAACTCACGCTGCTGTTGCTCGCAGCCTCGGTGCTGGGCGTGGTGGCGTTCCGCTTCGCCAACCTGCCGCCGATGCTCGGCTACCTGGTGGTTGGCATCCTGATCGGCCCGCACGCGCTCGGCCTGGTGCCCGACACGCGGGAGGCGCGCTACCTCGCCGAGTTCGGCGTGGTGTTCCTGATGTTCTCCATCGGCCTGGAGTTCTCGCTGCCCAAGCTGCGCAGCATGCGGCGCATCGTCTTCGGCCTGGGCATGGCGCAGGTCGTGCTGACCATCCTGGCCGCGATGGTGGCCGGCTTCGTGTTCCACCGCTTCCTGTCGCACTGGTTCGACATCTCGCTGGCCGGCGCCTTCGCGCTGGGCGGCGCGCTCGCCATGTCGTCCACCGCCATCGTCATGAAGCTGCTGGCCGAGCGCGGCGAACTGGAGAGCGAGCACGGCCGCCGCATTGTCGGCGTGCTGCTGTTCCAGGATCTGGCGGTGGTGCCGCTGCTGGTGATCGTGCCGGCGCTGGCCACCCAGCCCGAGCACCTGCCGGCGGCGCTTGGCTGGGCGTTCCTGAAGGCGGCCGCGATCCTGACCCTGCTGCTGGTGGGCGGCCAGTGGCTGCTGCGGCGCTGGCTGCACCTGGTGGCTAAGCGGCGCTCGCACGAGCTGTTCATCCTCAACGTGCTGCTGCTGACGCTCGGCCTGGCGTACATCACCGAGCACGCCGGGCTGTCGCTGGCGCTCGGCGCCTTCGTCGCCGGCATGCTGCTGGCGGAGACCGAGTACCGGCACCGGGTCGAGGAGGACATCAAGCCGTTCCGCGACGTGCTGCTGGGCCTGTTCTTCATCACCATCGGCATGCTGCTGAACCTGTCGGTGGTGATGCAGCAATTCGGCTGGGTGCTGCTCGCCCTGCTGCTGCCCACCACCTTCAAGCTGCTGCTGATCGTGGCCCTGGCGCGCTGGCTCGGCGCCACCGCCGGGGTGGCGATCCGCACCGCGTTGCCGCTGGCCACCGCCGGCGAGTTCGGCTTCGTGCTGCTGAACCAGGCCGGCGGCCTGCAACTGCTGCCCGAGGCGATGATGCAGGTGGTGCTGGCGGCCATGCTGCTGTCCATGCTCGCTACGCCCTTCCTGGTCCAGTACAGCGAGCGCATCGCGCTGCGCTTCGGCGCCGGCGAGTGGATGGCGCGCTCGCTCGCCCTGACCCAGCTGGCCACCCGCACCATGGCCACCGAGCGTCACGTGATCATCTGCGGCTACGGCCGCAGCGGCCAGCACCTGGCGCGGATGCTGACCCAGGAAGGCATCGCCTACGTGGCGCTCGACCTCGACCCCGACCGCGTGCGCGAGGCCACCGCCGCCGGCGACAGCGTGGTCTACGGCGATGCCGGCCGCCGCGAGACGCTCGGGGCGGCCGGCATCACGCGCGCCGCCGCGCTGGTGGTCAGCTATGACGACCCGCAGTCGGCGCTCAAGGTCATCCACTTCGCGCACGAGATCGCGCCCAGGCTGCCGGTCATCGTGCGCACCCAGGACGACGCGGACCTCGACAGGCTGCTGGCTGCCGGCGCCACCGAGGTGGTACCCGAGGTGTTCGAGGGCAGCCTGATGCTGGGCTCGCATGCGCTGGTGCTGCTGGGGGTGCCGCTGGCGCGCGTGGTGCGGCGCGTGCGCGAGGCGCGCGACAGCCGCTATCGCATGCTGCGCGGCTACTTCCACGGCGCCGACGATCCGGCCGAGTTCGAGGAGGAGGGTCACGCGCGCCTGCATTCGATCACCCTGGCGCCGGGCGCCCGCGCGGTCGGCAGGCCGATCGGCGAGCTGGCGCTGCGCGAGCTCGGCGCCGAGGTCACGGCAGTGCGCCGCGGCGGCATCCGCGGCGCCGATCCGAGCGACGACATGGTCCTGGCCGAGGGCGACGTCGTGGTGCTGCGCGGCGCCCCCGAAGCGCTCGAGCGCGCCGAGGAGCGCCTCACACAGCCCGGCTGAGCATGCGCCGCCGCGACCTTCTTGCCGCTGCATCGGCCCTGCCGCTGGCGCTGGCACCTGTCCCGCAGCCGGCCGCGCAGGAGGCGGCCGCGCTCGACGCGGCCTTTGCCGCCGGTGGGGTGGCGCTGCTGCTGCGTCACGCGCTGACCGAGCCCGGCATCGGCGACCCGCCGGGCTACCGTCTGGACGACTGCCGCAGCCAGCGCAACCTGTCGGCCGAGGGGCGGGCCCAGGCCGAGCGGCTGGGCCAGGAGCTGCGCGCGCGCCGGTGGCGCTTCGACGAAGTGCGTTCGTCGCGCTGGTGCCGCTGCGTCGACACGGCGCGGCTGGCCTTTCCCGGCCGCCAGGTCGAGGTGCTGGAGGCGCTGAATTCGTTCTTCGACGACCGCGGTGCGGCCACTGCGCGCACCGAGGCGCTGCGCGGTTGGCTGCTGCAACTGGGCCGACGCAATGCAGCGCTGATTACGCATCAGGTCAACATCGCGGCGCTGACCAATACCGGCGCGGCGATGGGTGAGGGCGTGATCCTGCGCGTGGCCGCGGGAGAACTGCGGCCACTGGCGCGCTGGCCGGTGCGCTGACGGGCAGCCGCAGCGGCGCGGCCCGCGGGCTGCCGCCGTCGCTCGCGCGGCTGCGCTGCCGCCGTTGTCGCTTGCCCGTTCAGGCGGCGCGGCGCGCGTCGGCGCGGCCCAGCACCGGCGCCAGATAGCGGCCGGTGTGACTGTCCGGATGCGCGGCGATCGCCTCGGGCGGCCCGGCCGCCACGATGCGGCCGCCGCCGCCGCCGCCTTCCGGCCCCAGGTCGATCACCCAGTCGGCGGTCTTGATGACGTCCAGGTTGTGCTCGATCACCACCACGGTGTTGCCGGCGTCGCGCAACTGGTGCAGCACCTTCAGCAGCAGCGCGATGTCGTGAAAGTGCAGGCCGGTGGTCGGCTCGTCGAGGATGTAGAGCGTGCGGCCGGTGTCGCGTTTGGACAGCTCCAGCGACAGCTTGACCCGCTGCGCCTCGCCGCCGGACAGCGTGGTGGCGCTCTGGCCGAGCTTCACGTAGCCCAGGCCGACGTCGGCCAGCGTCCGCAGCTTGCGCGCCAGCGCGGGCACGGCGCCGAAGAAGGCGGTCGCGTCCTCGACCGTCAGGTCGAGCACTTCGGCGATGCTGCGGCCCTTGTAGAGCACCTCGAGCGTCTCGCGGTTGTAGCGCCGGCCATGGCAGGTGTCGCAGGGCACGTAGATGTCGGGCAGGAAGTGCATCTCGACCTTGATCAGCCCGTCGCCCTGGCAGGCCTCGCAGCGGCCGCCCTTGACGTTGAAGGAGAAGCGGCCCGACTCGTAGCCGCGCTCGCGCGCCGTCGGCGTCTGGGCAAACAGATCGCGGATCGGCGTGAACAGGCCCGTGTACGTGGCCGGGTTCGAGCGCGGCGTGCGGCCGATCGGGCTCTGGTCGACGGTGATGATCTTGTCGAAATGCTCCTGGCCGTCGAGCGTGGCAAAGGGCGCCGGCTGCTGCGCCGAGCCGTACAGGCTGCGCGCGATCGCGGCCGCCAGCGTGTCGTTGATCAGCGTGCTCTTGCCCGAGCCGGAAACCCCCGTCACGCACACCAGCAGGCCCACCGGCAGTTCGAGATCCACCGCCTGCAGGTTGTTGCCGCGCGCGCCGGTCAGCCGCAGCCAGTGCAGCCCCGGCTGCGCACGCGCGGTCGGCACCGCGATCTGGCGGCGCTGCGCGAGATACGCGCCGGTCAGCGACTCGGGATGGCGCTCGATCTCACGCGGGCTGCCCTGGGCTACGACGCGCCCGCCGTGCACGCCGGCGCCTGGCCCCATGTCGATCACGTGATCGGCGGCGCGGATGGCGTCCTCGTCGTGCTCGACCACCAGCACCGTGTTGCCGAGGTCGCGCAGGCGCTTGAGCGTGGCGATCAGGCGGTCGTTGTCGCGCTGGTGCAGGCCGATCGAGGGTTCGTCCAGCACGTACATCACGCCGGTGAGCCCGCTGCCGATCTGCGAGGCCAGGCGGATGCGCTGGCTCTCGCCGCCCGACAGGGTGTCGGCGGCGCGGTCGAGCGACAGGTAGCCGAGCCCCACGTCGTTGAGGAAGTGCAGCCGGTCGCCGATCTCGCGCACGATGCGCAGGCCGATCTCCGCCTTGCTGCCGGCCAGCTGCAGCCCGTCGAAGTAGGCCTGTGCCTGCGCCAGCGGCGCGCGCTCGATCTCGAAGATGGCGCGCCGGTGCGCGCCGTCGCCCACGAACACGAAGCGCGCCTCGCGCCGCAGGCGTGTCCCGTCGCAGGCCGGGCAGGCCCGCACGCTGCGGTACTTGGACAGCTCCTCGCGCACCGCCGGCGAGTCGGTCTCGCGGTAGCGCCGCTCCATGTTGTTGAGCACGCCCTCGAAGGCGTGCCGCCGCTGCACCATGCGGCCCTTCTCGCTCGCGTACACGAAGGGCAGCGTCTCCTCGCCCGTGCCGCGCAGCACGCGGGCGCGAAAGCGCGCCGGCAGCCCGTACCACGGCGCATCCAGGTCCTGCCGGTCGTGTCGGGCGAGCGCCGTCAGCAAGTTGAAGTAGTACGGGTTGCGCGCGTCCCAGCCGGGTATCGCGCCGGTGGCCAGCGTCAGCTCCGGGTGCGCCACCACACGCGCCTCGTCGAAAAACTCGTTGCTGCCCAGGCCGTCGCAGGCCGGGCAGGCGCCCGCCGGGTTGTTGAAGCTGAACAGGCGCGGCTCCAGTTCGGCGAGCGAGTAGCCGCAGACCGGGCAGGCAAAGCGGCTGGAGAACACCGTCTCCGTGCCGTTGTCGGTGTCCAGCAGCAGCGCGCGGCCCTGCGCGATGCGCAGCGCGGTCTCGAACGACTCGGCCAGGCGCTGGCGCGCCTCGGGCCGCACCTTCAGGCGGTCGACCACCACGTCGATCGAGTGCTTCTCGCTCTTCGCCAGGCGGGGCAGGCTGTCGACGTCGACGATCGCGCCATCGACGCGAAAGCGCACGAAGCCCTGCGTCTGCAGGTCGTCGAACAGGTCCTCGAAGCTGCCCTTGCGGTCGCGCACCACCGGTGCCAGCACCAGGAGCCTGCTGTCGGCCGGCCGCGCCAGCGCGGCATCGACCATCTGCGCCACGCTCTGCGCCGCCAGCGGGTGCTCCGGGTGGTCCGGGCAATAGGGCGTACCGACGCGCGCGTAAAGCAGGCGCAGGTAGTCGTGGATTTCGGTGACCGTGCCCACCGTGGAGCGCGGGTTGTGGCCGGCGGCCTTCTGCTCGATGGCGATGGCCGGACTCAAGCCCTCGATGTGGTCGACATCGGGCTTTTCCATCAGCTGCAGGAACTGGCGCGCGTAGGCCGACAGGCTCTCGACGTAGCGCCGCTGCCCCTCGGCGTAGAGCGTGTCGAAGGCGAGCGAGCTCTTGCCCGATCCCGACAGCCCGGTGATCACCACCAGCGCATGGCGCGGCAGGTCGAGGTCGATGTTCTTCAGGTTGTGGGTGCGCGCCCCGCGCACGCGGATCGATTCCATCGCCGACACGGCTCTGCTGCGAAAGGCCAACCGCGCACTATAGGGGATCGGGTGCTTGCGGGCGGCTTGCCCGGGACGGCGCGTGCGTCGGGCCGGCGGCGCGGGCCGGCTGCCGGACCGACCGCCAGTTGCGCAGCACCGGACCGGTGCGCGGCGACTGGGTACCATCCGCGGCCATGTCCCTTGCACCGCCGGCCGGCACGCGGCCCTCGCGCATGACCGGCACCGAGATCCGCGCCACCGCCACCCTGACGGTGATCGCCTCGCTGCGCCTGCTCGGCCTGTTCCTGATCCTGCCGGTGTTCGCGGTGCATGCGCAGCAGTTGCCCGGCGGCAGCAACACCACGCTGGTGGGCCTGGCGCTCGGCATCTACGCGGCCACGCAGGCGCTGCTGCAGATCCCGTTCGGGGCGGCGAGCGACCGCTGGGGCCGCAAGCCGGTCATCGTCGCCGGCCTGCTGCTGTTTGCCCTCGGCAGCTTCGTCGCGGCGGCTGCCGACAGCCTGTGGATGACCATCGTCGGCCGCGCGCTGCAGGGCGGCGGCGCGATCTCGGCCGCGGTGTCGGCGTTTATCGCCGACTCCACGCGCGACGAGCATCGCACCAAGGCGATGGCCGCACTCGGCATGTCGATCGGACTGGTGTTCGCGCTTTCGCTGGTGGCCGCCCCGCCCCTGTATGCGCTGATCGGCATGGGCGGGCTGTTCGCGCTGACCGGCGTGCTGGCGCTCGTCGGCATTCCGGTGGTGCTGTGGCTGGTGCCGCCCGCGCCGCCGCGCCCCACCGGCCTGGCGGCCGATCGGGCCCACTGGCGCCAGGTGGTGCTGGCGCCGGAGCTGCTGCGCCTGAACTTCGGCATCCTTGCGCTGCATGCGGTGCAGATGGCGCTGTTCATCGTGGTGCCGGTCATGATGATCGAGCGCGGCCTGCCGCTGCCGCAGCATGGGTGGGTCTACCTGCCGGTGGTGTTCGCCTCGTTCCTGTTCATGCTGCCGCCGCTGATCGCCGCCGAGCGGCGTGCGCGCATGCGGCCGGTGATGCTGGGCTCGATCGCGCTGCTGGCGCTGGTCCATGCGGGACTCGGCTGGTTCTCGCCGGGACTGGCGCTGCTGGTGGTCTGGCTGCTGCTCTTCTTCACCGCCTTCAACCTGCTGGAGGCCTGCCTGCCCTCGCTGGTGTCGCGCCGCGCGCCGGCGCACGCCAAGGGTCTGGCGCTAGGTGTCTACAACACCACCCAGGCGGTGGGCCTGTTCGTCGGCGGCGCGCTCGGCGGGCTGGTGGCGCGCCATGGCGGGGCCGGTGGCGTGTTCTTGCTGGGCGCGTTGACCATGGCGGCCTGGCTCGTGGTGGCCTGGCGCATGCAGGAGCTGCCGCGCCGGCCGGCCGGCCCCGACGCCGCTGCGCCCAGCGCGTAGCGCAGGGCCGGCCCGGCAGGGCGGGCGCTATGATCCTCGGCTGCATGGGTCGACAGTGCGCGCCGCCTGCCGGAGGCCGGGTGCCGATCGACCCCGACCGACCCGCGAGGAGAGCGCCATGGCGTCCATCAACAAAGTGATCCTGATCGGCAACCTGGGCCGCGATCCCGAGACGCGCTACAGCGCCGACGGCGCAGCCATCACCAACATCACGATCGCTACGTCGGAGACCTGGAAGGACAAGGCCACCGGCGAGAAGAAGGAGATGACCGAGTGGCACCGGGTCGTCTTCTTCAACCGGCTGGCGGAGATTGCCGGCGAGTACCTGCGCAAGGGCAAGCCGGTCTACATCGAGGGCAAGCTGCGCACGCGCAAGTGGACCGACAAGGAAGGCCAGGAGCGCTACACGACCGAGATCGTGGCCGACGAGATGAAGATGCTGGGCTCGCGCGAAGGCGCCGGTGGCGGCATGGCGATGGACGGCGACGATGCGCCGGCCTCTGCGGCGCCGCGCTCGACCGGCAGCAGCGCGCGACCGGCGGCCAAGCCGGCCCCCAACATGGCCGACATGGACGACGACATCCCCTTCTAGGCCCTCCTTCTTCCGCCACAGCGCCGCACCTGCGCGGCGCCTGCATCGTTCATGCAACCGCCCGAGGCAAACGCCGAACTGGCCCGCCTGCGCTGGGCCGCCACGGCCCTCGTCGGCTGGCTGGTGGTGGCCAGCTGCGCGGCCGGCTTTATCGCCGTGGCGCTGCTGTACGCGCCGTACGACATCGACTCGTCCGCCTACCAGATCGTGCTGTGCCTGACGGGTGGTGCCTTTGGGGCCAGCCTCGCCGCGCTGCTGTCGGTGGTCACCCGCGTCAGCCGCGGCTGGGAACTCGGCGACGGCCGGCGCTTTCCCGCGCACGAGCCGGGGCTGCCGTTCGCGGGCCGCCTGGCGCCGATGTACGCCGTGCGGCCGCTGTTCGGCGCCGCCGTGGGCATTCTCGTCTACGTGTTGCTGCTCGGACTTCTGCTGATCGTGCTGTCGGGCGAGGCCGAACTGTCGTTCGAGCCGATCGGCCTGCTGTCGGTGGCGCTGGTGGCCGGCTTCTTCGCGCCCACCTTCCTGGAGCGGGTGCGCCAGACCACCGAAGCCTTCCTTGGCCGCGCGCCGGCCGCCGGCCCGGCGCCACCTGCCTCAGGCGAGCAGCCGCAGCACCTCGGGCTGCAGGTCGGGCCCGCAGGCGATGAGCGACGGTGAGGCGAGCGGATCGCCGCCGTCCCAGCTCGTGACCACGCCGCCGGCGCCCTCGATCACCGGCACGATCGCCGCCACGTCCCAGTAGGCCAGCTTGGGGTCGAGCATCAGGTCGGCCCCGCCCGTGGCCAGCGCAAAGTAGCCGAAGCAGTCGCCCCAGGTGCGCGCCAGCCGGGCGCGCGCCAGCAGGGCCGGCACCCGCTCCAGCCGCGGCGCCACCTGCTCGCCGAGTCCGGGCAGGCTGGTCAGCAGCACCGTGGCGTCCTCCAGGCGGGTGCAGGGACGCAGCGCCACCGCGCGCGCGCTGCCGTCGGCGGCGTGCAGCGTGGTGCCGCCCAGGTGGCCGAGCACCGCCAGCCCGGCGGCCGGGTGCGAGATGCAGCCGAGCACCGGGCGAAAGCCGGCGCCGTGCTCGTCCTGCACCCAGCGCTCCAGCGCGATCAGGGTGCCGAACAGGAAGCAGTGTGTGATGAAGGCGCGCGTGCCGTCGACCGGGTCGAGCACCCACCGATAGCCGCTGCCCTCCTTGCTGCCCCACTCCTCGCCGACGATGGCGTGCGCGGGGTAGCGCGCCTCGATCGCGCGCCGCAGCGCCGCCTCGGCGCCGCGGTCGGCCTGCGTGACCGGCGAGGCGTCGGCCTTGTCGATGACCGCGGTGCCGCTCATGAAGAGCGGACGGATGACGCCGTTGGCGATCTGCACCAGCTCCTGCATGAAAGGCAGGAATTCGCGCGCCTCGGCCGGCGACAGTGGGGCGCTGTAGCGGCGGTTCACTGGAGACCTTCGCGCTGCGCGCGCCGCGGTTCGCCTTTGGGGCGGCCCGGCGGGAACATGGGACTACCCTCTCGCTGCGCGCTCGGGAGTTCGCCCTTGGGGCGGCCCGGCGGGAACATGGGACTACCCTCGCGCTGCGCGCTCGGGAGTTCGCCCTTGGGGCGGCCCGGCGGGCTCACTGGAACCCCTTTGCGCCGGGCGTGGCCTGCGCCACCGCCGCCGCAATCGCCAGGTAGTGCGACAGCGGCGGCGTGGGCAGCGCCGCGACCTTGGCTGCGTCGTCCCACAGCCGCAGACGCACGGCATCGGCCGCATGCGGCTGGCCGATGAAGGCGTCGGCCTCGGCCTCGCTGAACACGCCGCCCTGCAACTGCAGGCTGCGCCGGGAGTCGGCCGACAGTGCCGCGAGGTACTGCGGGCCGCTGCGCGGGCCGCCATGCTCGCGGTTGCCGCGCACGCACAGGTAGCGCTTGGCGGCCACGTGCAGCCGGATCGGTTGCAGCACCGCGGGGCCGAACAGCTCGCGCAGCCGCGGAATGGCCACGAACTCGTGGCGGTCGTCGATGCCGCGCAGGGTGGGGCTTTCGCCCTGGTCGTTGATCAGGTGCCCGAGGTCGTGCAGGAACGCTGCCGTCACCAGCGCGGGATCGGCGCCGGCCTGCTCGGCCAGCAGTCCGCTTTGCAGCGCGTGCTCCAGCTGGCTCACCGGCTCGCCGGCGTAGGCGCGATCGCCCAGGCGGGCGAACAGGGCTTCGATGTCTGCGAACGAGAAGGGCATCGGGGGTGCAATCGGGCGGCGGGGGGCGGGGTTCGGCAAGCGGGGCAGCAGCCCGCTGCGGCGAATGCTAAGGCGCTTGGCAAGCGGCCATGGCAGTGCCGCGGTGGGAATGTATTTGGTGCGGTCTAACGAATGATATGGACTGCCGCACCCCGCGCCGCCGCGGGTCGTGCGAAGGTTGGCGTACCAATCCTGCACATCGCTTCAGAGGAGGCCGTCATGGGAGAGATCACCACCGTCGGTATCGATCTGGCCAAGAACGTCTTCAGTGTGCATGGCGTCGACGCCCACGGCAAGACTGACCGTGCTGCGCAAGACCGTCGGCCGCGGCGCGTTGCTCGAACTCATGGCGCAACTGCCGCGGTGCCTGATCGGCATGGAAGCCTGCTCGGGAGCGCACCAGTTGGCCCGCGACCTGCAGCCGCTGGGCCACCAGCCGCGCATCATGATGCCCAAGTTCATCATCCCCTACCAGCGCAATCAGAAGAACGACGGTAACGACGCTGAAGCCATCTGCGAGGCGGTGGCCCGACCCAACATGCGCTTCGCTCCGATCAAGAGCGTCGAGCGCCAGGTGCTGCACGAGGTCAACGCCCGCAGCCGCGCGCTCGACGAGGACATCCTGGCCTACGACCGGCGCATCAGCGCCCAGGTGCGTGACAGCGCGGCCATGCAACGCATCGTGGCCGTCTGCGGCGTGGGACCCGTCACCGCCAGCGCGGTGGTGGCCAGCGTGGGGGATGCGAAGCTGTTCAGGAATGGTCGGCAGTTTGCCGCCTGGCTGGGGCTGGTGGGCTGGGGCTGGTGCCGCGGCAGTTCTCCACCGGCGGCAAGCCGGTGCTCGGGCGCATCAACAGGCAGGGCGATGTGTACTTGCGCACGCTGTTGATCCATGGCGCGCGCTCGGCGCTGCTGGCGCTGACGCGCCGCCATGACAAGCTGAGTCGCTGGGCTGGCGCGCTGATCGAGCGGCGCGGCTTCAAGAAGGCGTGTGTGGCGCCGGCGGCGAAGAATGCACGTGTGATCTGGGTGCGCGCCTACGAGTCGGTCAGCCAGGCCCGCGCCTGGCTGGCACGCTTCATCGAGTTCTACAACACACGCCGGCCGCACTCGAGCCATGATCGAAAGACACCGGACGAGTTCTACTTCGCCAGTCTGTCGGCGATGAAGAAAGCGGCTCGAGCGATGATCGCGGCACGCCACACGGGTTATGCACCGCCGGCCGGTTCCCGGTTCGTCGCAAGCGACCGAGCCGGCCGGCCGTGCATAACCCTGCAGCGTGACCAATTCGACGTTTCCTAACCGCAGAGAATCCACTTATCGGACCCGGTTCGCTGTTCAGACGAATGGGGCCAGCTCTGTTGCATCAAACACAACACATCCCTTCGCTTGGCCCCGCAGTACGCGCATCGATGCATCAACGAGGTCAGACCGAACGGAAGATGAACCCGGCTAACCCTTTGGGTGCGCCGCGACCGTGCGCCGCCGATCACGGCGTGCG